>JABJIC010000016.1 GCA_018661465.1 Gammaproteobacteria bacterium
AGATAATTTTGGACGAGGGAGTGTACGTCAGTACATGACTGAGGAGAAAATTATCTGCAACGAAGTATTCGAGCTTCAGGCGAAGATCAAAGGGCCTATAACTCAGCTGGTTAGAGTAGCGGACTCATAATCCGTTTGTCCGAGGTTCGAGTCCTCGTGGGCCCACCAATTAAATCAATGAGTTAGAGCTTGCCACTCTGCTCAGCATCCAACATCGAATTTACGATGTAACGGCGGATGTAAGCATTATTTTACCATATAGGCCAGGTAACCAATACTAGCTTCGCGGTTCGGCTCTACAATCTCGCTCTCTGTTTCGGCTTCTCGAAACCATACCCCTATTTCCTAGCAACCGCCCAGTCAGCACCCCACCCTAGGGGCACACCCCGATAAGTCAGAATGGTTCCATTGCACCCGTATACATACTATTGTGGGCGGACGATTCTGAGAGGAATTGTCAAATGCGCCGATCGCTACTATTTTAGTTCCTGCCGGCACTAGTTTCGGTTCAACATGGTGTCTGATCTGCCAGTTAAACTGATAGTTCGGTACCGATAATATTTCTTCCTGCATACCATCTGGGTAATTGGCAACGAATTCCATCCGTTTACCGCGAAAGTGCATATGCGGCATGTTGTATAAATTTCGCAGTTGTGACTAATATGATTTCCTTCAAATATTAGTAGTAGTGTAGATAAACACAATGTACGCTAAACGAGCTCTTTATAGAGCATTCTTAGTTGTAGCTGTCAACGAGGCTACCGCTTGATAGTGGAGTATCGGATGCGCTTATCGTCGGTGTTATTTATTTCCATGGTTCTCCCCATCATTCTTACAAAATGCGGGGAGGCGAAGGATTCTGTCTCGCGTGCTGATGCTTATATGACTGATCCTGAGGCGGTTAAGCGAGGTAGATTACTATTTGTAGGCACCTGCGCTGGCTATTGTCATAAATTAACCCCCGAAAGGGTTGATGCCTTATACCTGTTCGACTGTGACTGGAAACATGGTAGTAGCGATCAAGAAATTTTTAACACTGTCACTATTGGTGTTCCAAATACGAGAATGCTTGGATTTGGAACTAATTTTCCGGAAGGCGAGAATGATCTTTGGAAGATAATAGCCTTCATCCGAACGAACAGCGCGCAGTGCTCTTAGTTTATTTTTATGATGACGGGCTTGTAGCGAATTTTAATCAGATTATATGAAAAAGCTTGGTGAGTTAGTTAAACGAATTAGCTAGATTACTAACCTTAAATTCTGTAAAGGTGGAATCCATGAAAGCCAAAAGATCAAAGTTTGAGTTTCTAAAATTAGTGCTTAGCGTATTTGCGATAATATTACTTGCAAGTTGTGGTGCTGAAGAAGATTCAATTATCACCATAAACGAAAGTGATTCTGGTCTATTTGACCCCAACCTAGTGGGCGAAGCGCTGACGATTACTACTACTCATTGGATAAATAATAAATCAATAGGCGATGGATCCGGGCCGGTGACAACAGAATTATTGTCTGAACCTCAAAGCGCCAACGCTGGCAATTGGCTGCAATATGGTGGCGACTATAGCAACCTAAGGCATAGCCCAATCACAGAACTCTCACCTGAAAACGTCGATAATCTTAACTTTGCCTGGGGCTTTCCTACTGGAACCAGTGGGCAATTTGCTGTGTCGCCTTTGATTTATGATGGAATCATGTACGTGACCTCATCCTACAATCGGCTATTCGCTCTCGATGCTCGCACTGGAGAAATGTATTGGCGATACGATCATCCATTACCTGGTGATCTAAGAATCTGCTGCGGTCCTGCGAATAGAGGTGCGGCTATTCATGGTGACAAAATTTTGATGGCAACCTTGGATGCAAAAATTTTAGCTTTTGATCGAATCTCAGGGGAGAAACTTTGGGAAAATGAAATAATTGAATATGATCGTGGATTTAGTGCAACCTCTGCCCCTCTAATTGTCAAAAACCTAGCAGTCATAGGTATAGGTGGTGGTGAATTTGGCGTCAGGGGATTCTTTGATGCATATGATGTGGATACCGGTGAGCGTATATGGCGACATTATACAGTCCCAGCTGAAGGTGAACCAGGGTATGAGTCATGGTCAGGTAATTCATATGAAACCGGAGGAGCTCCTGCTTGGACCATAGGAACCTATGACCCGGAGCTGGACTTACTGTATTGGACAACTGGCAACCCGGCACCAGACTGGAATGGAGACGCACGCCTTGGCGACAACTTATTCTCAGACAGCGTACTAGCTTTAAATCCCGACACTGGGGAACGCGAATGGTATTTCCAATTCACTCCACATGACGTATGGGATTATGATGGGAATACTCATCTCTTCCAGGTCGATATAGAACAGAATAATGAAACTATAAAGGCGATCGTCCAGGCTAACCGCAATGGTTTTTTCTATGCTGTAAACAGAGAAAATGGTGAATTTATCCGCGCTACTAGCTATATGGAACAGCTGAATTGGGCAGATTCTATGGAGCCGAGTGGCAGGCCTGTGATCAACCCCGCGGCGATGCCGTCAGAAGAACCTACAATGAGAGTTTGCCCAGGAGCCTTGGGAGGTATGAACGGCTCTGTATCAGGCTCAGTTAATCAGTCGTTAGGTTTGGCCTATATCCCTGTGATAGAAAGCTGTCAGCTTATGCAGAAAGGTATAAGCATGTTTGTAGAAGGCCAAATGTTCACCGGCGGCCTCCCGACCCCTACAGATGTAGACGTAGATGAGACTGGCGATTCGTCGTCCTACGGCCATATTACTGCCATGGACTACCAAACAGGCGAGGTGAAATGGCGATATTATGATCCCCAGCCAATGATGGCGGGTACGCTAAGCACTGAAGGTGGGCTGGTGTTTACTGGAAGCCAAACGGGGCACGCTATCGCTTTGGACTCTGGCACTGGCGAAGAATTATGGCGATTTAAACTAGGTGGTGGCATAAGAAGTCAACCTGTCGCCTACCAATTAGACGGTGATACATACGTGGCTATAGGCTCTGGCAATTATCAGGGAATAGCAGGATTCTCTGTCGCAGATGTAGCAATTCCAGAAGGTGGCCAGCTTTTTGTATTTAAGCTAGAGAAATAAATATCGTAGCACCCACACACAAAAGCCCTAATATATAGGGCTTTGAGGTTTTTCTTGGAGTTCTCCAGAGCTTGCTGGAGTGGTGTTTGGTAGCAAATGGGTACTACTGAATAGTATCAATAAGTCATTGTTATATAAGAGTATTAAATTTAGGTAGTTAGACGATACCATCAATTAGTTTTGTTACCTCACTTTCTTACCAGACATTAACCCCCACCCCCTGTTTCCTAGCAACCGCCCAACCAGCAACCCACCCTAGGGGGCACACCCCGATAAGTCAGAATGGTTCCTTTGCACCCCGATACATACTATTCTAGATGAAAGATATGCCTATCGAGAATAACAATGAAAAACATATTGTTTTTAGTCGCTTTGATTGTGTCACCTGTCTTTGCACAGGAAGAAGCAACAAATAACTGTGGTGCAAACGACTTTGCCTTACAAATTCTCGGCTCTGGTGGCCCTTTCGGTAATGGTAGGGCATCCGCAGGCTATTTGTTGTGGATAGACGGTCAAAGCAGAATCATGATCGATGCTGGTGGCGGTACCTTTGCGCATTTTGGTGAGGCCGGGGCAAATATAGCGGACCTTCAATTGTTGGCTATTAGTCATTTCCATCCAGATCACTCCGCGGAATTACCAGCATTACTGTGGCCTCAGAACGGCCAATTGACGATTGTTGGGCCCTCGGGTGACAAAGCGTTCCCCTCTATCGCGGAATTCATTGATGGGCTCTTCGGTATTGACGGCGTATTTCGGATTTTGAATGACAGATTTCAGTTCCGAACAATCGAAGTGGACATTAATGACGAAGCCTCAGAAATCCTAAATGAAAGGTCTGTTGTTGTTAGATCGCTTGGGGTCCCTCATGGTGATGTTCCTGCTCTGGGTTTTCGGGTAGAAGTCGGCGGCCGGAGCATAGCGTTCAGCAGCGATCAAAATGGAACCGATCCTAGCTTCGTAGAATTCGTTAAGGATGTGGACTTGTTGGTAGTGCATTTTGCGGGCAACGAAGATGGATCGGGAAGAGCTGATTTGCACGCCAAGCCGAGCGTCTGGGGAAAGATTGCGAACGAAGCGAAAGTCGGCCGTTTGATATTAAGTCATCTCTCCATGAATCAGAATTTCGAATCTAATTTAGTAGCATTAAAAGCAGTTTACTCCGGACCGCTTACGATAGCTGAAGACCTTATGTGTATGTCGGTCGAGTAAATTGATTAATTTTGAAGCCTAAAATCGATATTCAAGTTAGAGACATACTGCAAAGCGGCGCGGTTCTCTGCCCACCCAAGTCTTCTAGCGGGTAGCGGTGTCTCTGGGATAGTGCATAAAGCGGCTGGACCTGAACTTGAAGTGCTCGCTAAATCACTTGGACCAATTGCACCGGGTCAGTCGGTCATTACCCCAGCATTCAATTTGCCTGCTAAGCACATCATTCATACTGTATGCCCACGGTACATCTACGGTACCTCTGAAGAAGAACAGCTCTTAGCTTTGGCGTATAGGTCTGCACTATCTTTCAAACACGACGTACCGGACGCATCTAGTATCGCCTTTTTGTCGCTAGGCACCGGAATTTATCGCTGGCCTTTGGAAGTCGCGGCTAAGATTGCTGTAACTGAGTTAAGTAAGAGTGAATTTGAATCGACTATGATGTGTGTTGCGGATGAGATAGCACGGGCTAAGTATAACATCGCCTATAAAACGAGGTTACTATGAAAATTCTTTACTTTGATATGGATAATGTCCTTGTGGACTTCCAAAGTGCATTTAAGCACCTTTCGGAAGATACTCTGAAGGAGTACGAAGGTAGGTTAGATGAAGTTCCGGGGCTGTTTGGTTTGATGGAGCCAATGGACGATGCTCTTGATGCCTATCAGCACCTCACAAAGAAATACGACTCTTATATCCTCTCTACGGCACCTTGGGAGAACCCTAGCGCTTTGACTGATAAGCTGCACTGGGTTAAGAAGTATCTTGGAGACGCAGCATATAAAAGACTCATCCTTACCCACAACAAACATCTAAACATCGGTGACTATCTAATTGACGATAGGACAAAGAATGGCGCGGGTGAATTTACCGGAGAGCATATTCATTTTGGTACAGGCAAGTTTCCAGACTGGAAATCAGTGTTAGACTATTTAGGTTAAAGCCCCAAGGAGATAATAATGGAGGAATCAGTGAAGCAATCTACCAAGGGACCAAAGGTTCCTATGACCCCCCAGCAGCGCAAAGCCAAACAAGCAGAATTTCGCAAGATGGCACTCAAGGGAATCAGGGAAATGGGTCCAGAAACTCTAGCCAACAGACTAGCGTAAGGCCTGAAAAGCAATCGAAACTAAAATGGAAAAAGAGATAAACATGTTAAAAATTATTCTTCGCAACATTCTAGTCATTTCTACCATGCTTACGCTAAGCACATTCGCTTTGGCTCAAACAACGTATACAAAGATTGGTGGGATTACCTTTGGTAGTGATGGATCGACAGCGTCCACTATAGGAGGTACGACCTTCATCAACAAGAGCGACGGTACTACGGCTACAGCTCAGAAAATAGGAGAGACTACCTTTATAAACAGTAGTGCTGGTGTAACAAGCACCATCAGTAAAGTAGGAAGCACTAAATTCGTAAATAGTAGTGACGGTACAAGTAGCACAATTAATAAAGTTGGTAACACTACTTTTATCAATAGCAGTACAGGATCGACAACGACAATCCAGGAGATTGGTAATATTCTATTTACCAACTGAATCGCTATCACTTTACTAGACACCTTTCAGTCATACAAAATGGCTATAAGAGAGGTGAATATGAGCAACAATCGATACACAGAAGAATTTAGAATAGAAGCGGTCAAGCAAGTAGTTGATCGAGGCCACAGTGTCG
>JABJIC010000014.1 GCA_018661465.1 Gammaproteobacteria bacterium
CGACACTGTGGCCTCGATCAACTACTTGCTTGACCGCTTCTATTCTAAATTCTTCTGTGTATCGATTGTTGCTCATATTCACCTCTCTTATAGCCATTTTGTATGACTGAAAGGTGTCTAGTAAAGTGATAGCGATTCAGTCATTGCCATAGCTGCGAACATAACTGGCAGCGCGAAAGAGCTCAAATTATCTACACTGAAAATATTTTCGCCAAAAACAAGTGGCCTAAAAGCCGATGAGACTAGTACAGTAAGTATTGCTAGCACTAATATTGGTAGGCTTTCCTCATAATAATAAGTACGAAAATTCAGTCCTTCTATGGGTTCTGGGAAAAGTAAATGAGCAATTAGATAGAGTCCAATCGGACCCCCAAGCATCATTAGAAAGCCGGGAAACGTCCATGATTGTATATCTCTCAGATTCCAGATTTCCCACCATTGTTGAACCAGGGCCAAAAAAACAATTACGACGAAAAGGGAGTGAATCCAGTAAAGGCTTATAGTCTTTTTGTTTCGTATAGACAGCGCCACGCCATTAAGCAGCTCGGTGATTCCCAAGCCGATGATCAAGGAAAGGAGTACCATTAGAAATTCAAACAAGCCCAATTCTTTATTTCCTTTTCGCTAAGTATCTAATTGCCAGGTGCTTGCACCTAGCTATCCAGCCTCGCCTTCAAAACCCTATTCCATATCACTTCGTCGGTAGTTTCCCATACTCCCTGGAGCATGCTTCTAAACAGGGGGCTCGATCTGGATTCTTTCTCGATTCGATCGATAAAGTCGTTCCCGTGTAGCTCAATCAATTCTTCAAGTGGTCCAGCCGCCAAGTTTGCCAGAACTCTCTCATCCGGATTATTACGCAGTATAATCAATACAGCAGCCCAGCATATTTCAGGAGAATCGGCTTCCAAATCCACGAATTTTTCGATGGCCCAGTATTGCGGATGAAACTCATCAAATTCTTCTTTGCCGCTATATATTTCGATATATGCTGCTACCCAATTGTGAAATTCTTCTTCGGTCATTCTAGTTTGCCTGTCTCTTCTTTTGATTAATTGATTATGTGTTGTTTGAGCTCGAATACTATAGCGAGAGTGTTACTTTCTAACGACTAAGAAAACACCAACTGCCATAAAAATCAGACCGAATAGACGCTGCATGGTAATAGAAGTCTGAGGTGCGCCCATCAAGCCAAACTGGTCTATGGTCATCATTGAAATTAGTTGTCCCAACAAGACAAATGCAACTGCGTTTCCAATGCCAAATCGAGGCGCTACCCAGGTAATGCTCAAAACGTAAAATACTACAAACAACCCGCCAAGGTAATAATAAAATGGCGTGTTAATACTGGTGAAAGCCTTCGGAACACCTTCGAACGCCAGCATATATCCGATCGAAGCTAGCATGCCGACGAAAAACAGGATCGACGCTGCTAAGGCTGGGCTCTGGAGTTTGCCGCCTAGTCCCGCATTAAGTGCTGCCATGATAGGAATTCCTATTCCGGCAAACAGCATTAGAATCGCGTAGAAAGTTGAGTTGTATTGAATTTCTCCCACGTCTTTACCCTCGTATCAATTGTAGTGTGTTCAACAACTCGGCAATACATTAGGCTTGAAAACGAAGCCGGCTTTCTATTTTAAGCGACTGAGTCTAGCTCGTAATTGCTTGAAATGAAACAGGTATTCCCGAATGGGATAGGTGGGGGATGAATGCACTAGTCAGTGAATTTCAGAAATAAAAAAAGGGCGAACCTATTAATAATTAATAAAAGGCTCGCCCTTTGTATTACAGATTAGAGGGTCTTATTCAGATCCGCCCTGATCTACATTCTTCCATGAGTAGAATCCCATGAACATTTCTTCCCAGCTCTGTTCGCCCCAGTTGATCTCGGCGTTTGGATCAGGGTTGAACGGATTCTGTGAAGAGTTGTCGAAAGCACCGGTTGCGATGATCTGCGTTCCAGCAGGAACTCTCAGTGGCTCTTCCAGTGAGTGGGCGAGCTGCCAATTGAATGAATATGCCGGTACCGAAAGAATCATCTCTTCAGTTCCGTCTGGGTACTTGGCCACAAAAGCCATGCGCTTGCCACGAAAGTGCATATGAGGCATCAGGCTATAAATTTCAGCCTCTTGGGGAATGGTAGTAACAAACTGCATCTCGTGATCTTTCGCCTGAGCTGGAATAGCGATTGCGAATTCATTACCAACACCGCCGCCCATTCGCTCTTCAGGGATCACTCCCTCGTCGTAGAAGTAGATTCCAACTTCAGTTGCATCAGTGCTTTCCTTTCCAGAAGTTGTGTAGTGCATCTGAAAGCTCAGCTGGGAACCTGCTTTAAGCAAACCACCAACACCTTCAGGATTGAAGGACATGTCGTTGCCCGGAGCGTATCCGGCGACAGATGCCTGGTTTACATCTGAACTTCCAAGAAATGAATCGATGTCCAAGCCAGGAAGCTGATTGAATAGCTCAGTAATGTTAGGTTGCTCACCGGACGCAAATGCAGCAAAAAGCTGGGTTTTAATTGCAGTAGATTCTTCTTCTGGAAGTGCAGAAAGAGCATCCATTAGAATCTGCTGAAAATCTGGAGCACCTTCCGGAGGTACAACCGTAGTAATGATGTGATGAAGGACTGATGCGTCGCCTGGAGCTACTGCGCTACCTCGAATCCAGCGGTCTTCTTCCAGTCCAAGATCGACTTGCAGTTCCATATAATCCACTACACCGGTAGCAGGTACAGTCTGAGGTGGAATCTTAACAATCATGTCCGGCTCGCCCATTTCCCATTTGGTATCAGGCCAAACCAGGGCTGTCAGTGGATCGTTCTCGCTGTCTACAACGGAACCATTGTTCACCCAGTGAACCAGCATTTGCATTTCTTCGTCACTAAGATTCATCTCGTTCTTCATCTTGTGACCAACTTTGTTATCCACCTGACCAGGAGGCATGCGCTTGGTCAAAATAACTTCGCGAATCATTGGCGACCAGCCCTGAACGGCGAGGTTGCTGTCCATAGCGAATGGCGCGATTCCTCCTTCACGGTGGCATTCAGCACAACTCTCGGCAATGATTGGTGCAATATCTTTCTCGTAAGAAAGGTTTGCGTGGGCAGCTGTTGTAGCAAACTCGATTGCAGCTCCGGAAGTAGTCGCCGTGATTAGCTCAGCTCTGTCGCCGTCGAGCAGGCTCTGAATTGACTCGTTCAATTCATCTTGCACAGGACCTCGATAAACAACTTCGAAAGAGGAAGGGCTATAAACAACTGCCTGATCAAGATGAGTTATACCCAGAGATTCAGTTACCAGCTGTGTGTCATCCATTAATACGGAAATGTCCAAACCAAGACTGGCAATATCAGCTGCAACTGCGTCGCGATCTTCTTGAAGACCAGGATTTAGCATAAAAAAAGCTACGCCTTGGTCGGCATACTGCGATTGCAGGGCTTTAAGACCTTCAACCACTGATGGATCTGTTGAACCATTTGCCTGTGGCAAAATTACCACGGCGCTGTGATCGTCGTACCAAGCCATGTGCTGGAATGCACCTTGATGATCGATCAATGCGAAGTCGCCAACTCGCTCACCCGCTGTAAGCGTGGTGGCAAATGTGACAAGAACAGCAAGTAATGAGTATCTAATAGAATTTTTCACAAACAACTCCCCCTTCGTTAATGACATTCTGGATTGGACAGATATTCCAATGCATCGAGTTTACTGGATTTACAGGCTATTGCAGCCTTTTTTTGGGTTTTTTGTTACGAACATACCCAGTTTCTTTGCAGCCCTTTATTTATGGGGGTTCCAAGGTGCCACTGCTGGCTAAAGCCACTTGAATAACTGAGTGAAGGTGTTGTTAACTAGTTACTGAATTTTAAAGAGCTTATTTTTTGCTTTCAGGTTCAGGATTTGATTTCTGGAGATGTCGAAAACGTGATATCTGCACTGAATGGACAGGCGCTTGTTGTAGAGTAATAACTTTTCATTATTATGACTTTTCCCCCAATTACTAAAGGCTCCTAGCTTGAAGTCGGTGTTATTCAACAATTCAAGGGTTGGCCCTCAGTAGGCTCTTTGTTTGAAACTGGCAGGGCTTGGGGATTCAATAATAAGAACTACGTTGAAGATCAACGCCATTTAGTCGAGAAACTGAAGCCGGACTATTTGCTGATGCTTTCTTCCTGTCTAGAGTTTCTGTCTCTGGAGAAGCCTTCCATTGGTGTCCGGGAAAAGCTAAGGGAGGGTTCAGGCACTGTTTACGAATGGATGCATTTTGGTCTCGGTGGCCAGGATTCGAGCTGATCCCATCCCGCTTCAAATTGATTCCATCCCGAACTCGCCCTGAATTTATTCCAGAATCAAAACCAAGTGACCGAGAATGCCGTATACTAAGACACTAGTTCGTTCGTCCTGCTCTCGAGCAGGAATATATAAGAAGTCGAAAGTATGTCTAAAGCAGTTTTAATTTTGAATCTCGGTACTCCCGCGCAGCCAACCGCTAAAGGTCTGCGTCAGTTTTACAAATACTTTTTTTCAGATCCCAATGTGTTTGATATGAATCCAGTCGCTAGGTGGCTCCTGAGGAACCTGGTGATAATGCCTTTTCGTGCTCCAAAAACAGCGAAAGACTATGCTGCAATCTGGATGGAAGGTGGTTCTCCTCTGAAAGTATATGCAGATCGCGTGCAACTCAGTCTGCAAAATTCTTTTAATGAGGCAAATGAAGATGTGCTGGTGCTAAATGGCATGGCCTATAGCCAACCTTTCATTAGTGAGGCTATGGCTCAACTGGAGCAGGAGGGCAGGGATGAGATCGTGGTAATACCCATGTTCCCGCAATACTCAACGGCCACAACGGCATCTGTTTTTGAAGCAGTGAATGAAGCGGCATCGAAATGGGAAATTAGTCCAAAGCTACACTTCGTTAACGATCTCTACGCCGAACCAGCTTTTGTCAGAGCCTGGTCAATTCTTATCACTCGCCATCTTAAGGAAGAAGAAATAGATCATGTCATATTTAGTTATCATGGCATGCCTGAACAGGCGATTTTAAAAGCGGATGATGCTAATCATTGCAGATTTGGTGTCTGTTGCCAGCAGATATCAGATAAGAACGAACTCTGCTACCGCGCTCAATGTATTGCGACAACACGTTCGATTACCGAGGCTCTGGCATGGGAAAGAGATGAATATTCCATAGCATTTCAATCCCGCTTTGGTCGGCAGGCGTGGATCAAGCCTTATCTGGATGAGCATCTACAGGACTTGCTGGGTCAGGGAATAAATCGAGTCGCTATTATCACCCCATCGTTCGTTTCTGACTGCCTCGAAACTATCCATGAGATTGGAATTGAATATAAAGGTCAGTTCATGGAAGGGGGAGGTAGGGTGATGCAATTGATTCCGAACCTCAATGATGACCCTGGCTGGTGCAGTGCGGTTTTGGAAATTTCCAGACGGCATTTGAAAATGGCTGAATTTAACTAGTTATTTGGTTTGAAGCCAGAAAAACGGGCAGTAAAAAGATACAATCCTCCTATAGGCTCCTTTATCTTGTGGTACTTTATGCACCATAGAATGTGGATGCCGATAAGTTTTTTGTAAGAATTTTCAGAATTTTTTCCTGGAATTGAATTCCTCTAAATGGAATTTTAAGATTACATGTTTTTGATAAAGCACATACAGTTTTTATGGAATGGTGGCTTCGATCCTTCGACTAGTAATCCCATTTCTCTCCGGGAGCGTCGCACGCTCTCTACTACAATTTTTTTCGCAATACCCATCGCAATTGGTTTGATCATCTCCAATTATTACACCGGAGGTGAAAGGGACAATATCTACATTACTTTCGCTGTAGTGGTAATGATATTCAGCTTGTATGTACAGTCTTATTTCGATCAACCTCTTCTTGCGTCTCAAGTGCCAATATTTGCTTTCTGGCTGGTAATGTTTGTTGCCATGCTCTCAGTTGGCGTATGGGGAAACACCTGGGCGTGGTTGCTGACATTTCCTGCTATTGCATCTCTTGTTGCAGGGAGAACTTCCGGTGTTATCTGGTCATTAATTTGTATAGCAACGCTGTGGGGGTTTGCCTATGCCCAATATTCCGGTTATGAATTTCCTTTTGTACTCGATGCCGGGATCCCTAATCCTCTTGCTCTAGCTTTCGAGGCTTCTCTGGTTTTGCTCATGCTGTCTGGAGCAACATTCGCATTTCGAAATGCGCAGTTGAATGCTGAGCGAAAAGTGAATGCCACTGTTAAGCTGCTAGAGAAGGAAGTCCACGACAGGACAATCGCTGAGAATGAAGCCCGTCAATCCGAGCAAGCCAAGGCATCGTTCCTGGCAGCTATGAGTCACGAGTTGCGCACACCGCTTAATGGGGTAATCGGGGCGTCCCAGATTTTAAAAGATGGAGATTTGCCGAGTAAGAAAAAAGAATTGATAGACGTTGTACTGCAAGGCAGTGAGACATTATTGGAACTGATTAATAATGTGATGGATCTCTCCCGTCTGGATAGTCAGACAATTCAGCTGGAGGCTGTCCCGGTTGATCTTAGAGACTTGATGAAGCAAACCTTGGCTCCACTAAATTTCCAGGCAAAGGAAAAGGGAGTGGGTTTTAAACTTATTATTGAGGATGACATTCCAGAATTTATCGAAGGCGACCCTACTCGAATACGACAGATTTTGCTTAATCTTGTGGGCAATGCAATCAAATTCACCAGTGTTGGTGAAGTAGAGGTAATACTGGACACTGCATTGGAGAGACTACGTCTGAAAGTTACAGATACAGGCATAGGTATTACCAAGAGTGCGCAGGCCGGCTTATTTGAGCCCTATGTGCAGGCAGATAAAACTACCATGCGACGCTTTGGTGGTTCGGGCTTGGGATTAACCATTGTTAAGCAATTGGTCTCGGCGATGGAGGGCAAGATAGTTGTTAGTTCTGTGCCGGGAAGAGGTTCTACATTTACTGTATTCCTGCCACTGAAATCTACTACCAAACCTGCAATAGCGCCTACCCGAACATCGGATATGAGGCTATCCAGTCTGAATATTGTAGTTGCCGATGATAACGCGGTAAACAAAATGGTTCTCTCCAGGCTTTTAGAGGTCGATGGACATCATGTTGTTACGGTGTCTAACGGCAAAGAAGCCTTCGAATATCTTCACGATCATTCCGTGGATATTATAATGATGGATTTGCAGATGCCGGTAATGGATGGTGTTACTGCTGCTCGCAAGATCCGCGCATTATCAGGACCTCGCTCCAAAGTTCCAATAGTTGCAGTTACGGCCAACGTGGTTCATGAATCCCCGGAAGATTTGTTTGAGCAAGGTATGAATGGGTTTCTCAGCAAACCCTACAGACAGGAAGAATTAAGGGAAGTCTTGGCCATAGCTATGTCGCCCAATCCCGATGCTTTAGTCTGATAGTTGGTGCTTCTGGTAACAGGGCCAGTCTTGGCTCAACAAATATTACTGATTTGAATCAATATCCGATATTTTTCTCTGGGCTAATCTTGCTCGGAACCTAAAATTCGGAGAGATATTTGTGAACAATGCAAATCACGAACGCGAAGCAAAATTGTTACCGGTTGTCGGGACGATCTTCGCCTGTACTGCGCTTATTATTGTTGTTTCCTATTTTCTTGGTAACGCTCTAGTTTAGGCATCGCACTTAGAGAAACTTCTTTAAGAAAACACCATATTGATACCTTATATTAATATGGTGTCTTGTGTGCTCTGTGAATCTCTACGGCACTGATGTCGGCCTAGAGAAAACATATTCAATGGATCAAATTTCAGGAATGAAAAAGGGGGTAGGCTTTACGGCCTACCCCCTTTTGTTTTTCCGGAGCGCTATAGCTATATATGCTCTTCTATCTCTATCTGCCTTTCGCTCCCCGACTGCCAGTGGGAATCAGGGATTGAAGGACCTTTAGCCTATGATGGCTCGCTTAACCAGGTTTTCCATCAATGGGATTTTGAATCCATTGTGTGCCAGAGCCCGTGCGCCATCGGTAGCCATGGATGCAACTGAATCTGCAGTAGCTGCACTTCTGGACTGACCTCTGATGGCATTTTCTACATTGCTTACGCGACGAGGCGTAGCTTGAACTGAGCCGGCTACGATTCGAGATTCCTGGATAGTATCTCCGCTAAGCTTGAAGGCAGCGGCAATATTTACCAGAGCGAAATCCCAAACGTTTCGATCGGCAACTTTTTCAAAGTAGAAAGAAGCATTCGCCCAGGTGTTAGGAATTCTTACCGCAGTAAGGATGTCACCAGGGCGGAGCACTGTCGTGTTCTCAATATCGTTAGCAGGACCAACAAAGTAATCCTCGGCAGCGACAGTGCGAACACCGCTTGAGCTTTGAATCACCATAGTCGCATCTAAAGCAACCAGTGCAGGAGCTGTGTCAGATGGGCTGGCAGCTACGCAACGACTGGTTTCGAATAGAGAGTGTTCGCGATTCATACCCTGAGGTGTATCTGCGTAGCAGAGGTTGCCTCCGGCACGATAGCAGTCTAGCCCGCGTCGATAGTACCAGCAGCGGACATCCTGTGAGGCATTGCCTCCCAGAGTACCGATGTTTCGGATTTGTGGACTGGCTACTCTGGAGGCTGCCATAGAAAGCAGGGAATACTGTTGCTGTATTACCTCGCTCTCGGTGACTTCTGTCAGTGTAGTCAGAGCACCAATCTCGATGCCGTCACTGGTTTCACGAATTCCGCGAAGGGACTCGATGGCACTTAGGTCAATCATTGCATCAACAGATTTAGCTCTGTCTTTCAACCAACCGTATGTGTCTTGTCCTCCGCCAACCAACCAGGCTCTTTCTGCGAGGCGATCAGCTATGGCTAGAGCATCTTCGACCTGCACCGGCTGGTACAGTTCCATATTTGGCATTACGTCATGAGATGGCATAGTTGTTTACCTTAGAATGTATTGGTTTTTAGAGACTTGGTGCTGTAAGTGTTACCAGCCAAGTGGTTAATGATCATATCCGTGGTGGTCGGTGCTGTATTAAACGTATGACCATCCAAAGCATCGGATATAGCACTTGCCAATGCAGCAGCTGAAGCACCCTGAGTCGGTTCACCAATTCCTCTTCCCCCGGTAGGATTCTGAGGATCTGGAATGTTCACCGCGCCCATCTGGGTATCAATTGGCACATCCATATTAGTAGGCGGCTTGCTCTGGTATAAGCCAGTGTTTGCCGGCAGACCATTTTGTGGATCGTAGACATGGCGTTCAAGACCCGCTAGTCCAACACCCCAAACCGCACCACCGCGCATGGCGTTGTTGAAGTTTGTTGGATGAACTACGGTGCCGCAATCAGCAATGGCGGTATAGTCGAGAATCTCGTACTTACCAGTATCTTTATCCATTTCAATTTCCATAAAGCCAACCAGTACACCAGGAGGTTGTCCCTGACCTGGGATATTGTCCTTGGCTACTCCAACCAGACCGGAACCGGCTATGCCCTGCACAGCAAGCTGCGTCAGAGGGTTGATGTCATCTGGATATTCCTGACCGCTGTATTTGCCTCCTAGTTCGATTGCACGCTGTGCAGCCTGAGCATAAGTTATGCCCTGGCTTGGGTTCGAACTTAGGAAAACACGCTCATCACCAATTTCGTAGTCATCTGCAGAACCACCAAGATCGGTAGCAGCGATTTCTTTCAACTTGGTAATAGCATCCTGAGCGGCAACCCAGTTAGTACGGGTATGGGTAAAAATAGTGTTTGAGCCACCCTGACCTGAACTATGTGGCAGGTGCCTATCACTTCTTCCGTGGAGGATGTCACATTTATCCCAAGGTACTTGCAGGGCTTCTGCCGCTGCACGACAAGTGCCAGCATAGGAATAGGTTCCGAGGTTACCCACACCACTGTGGATGTAGAGTCTGCCATCGGTGCCAATTCGCAACAGGCCGTCATAGCCTCGACCACCGGCACCGTGATAACCAATGCCGACGCCTACGCCGCGAACCTTGTTATTGCCCATGTCTTTAGGCTGGGCAATTTTGTCTTGCCAGCCGAAGGTGCGCATTCCCTGATCCAGTGCTTCACGAACAAATGCGCTGGTTACAGGACCCTGGCTTCCACCCTGGAATCCGTCGCTGTCGAGAACATTGGTTCTACGGAAGGCGACTCTGTCCATATCAATGGCTCTCGCCACTTTATCCGTCATTGGCGCCAGTACCGCAGCCATTTCATTCTGACCTGGACCACGCTGTGCACCACGAGGGGTTGTATTGGTATAAACCGAGATTCCACGATAACGCATGGACTCAGGCTGATAGGCAACAGTTACGTGCTGGGCAGAAGAGTTACCACTGCCGCCGCCAGTTGCGCCACCGTCATTAACGATAACCAGATCAACTGCAGATACTTTGCCGTTTTCCTTAACGCCAATCTTGATCCAACCCTGCATACCTGAACGTGCCGAGCCAATGTAGAACTCTTGCTCGCGAGTAATGCGAAGTTGAACTGGACGATTAAGTACCTTAGAGAAGTTGCCGGTAATCGCCATGAAAGGATAAGGACCAATCTTCGAGCCAAAACCACCGCCTGTTGCTTCGTTGATGAAAACCAGATCAGCAAGATCGATGTTCAGCATACGGGCAAGACCGGCATTGTTGGCACTCTGGCTCTGTGAAGAACCGTGGAAATAGCATTTGCCATTTTCCCAGTAAGCCATGCCAGTTCGGGCTTCTAATGAGTGGTGAGGATAGCCAATTGTAACGAATGGCTCTTCGATAATTGCTGCAGCATCGGCAAAGCCTGCATCAACATCACCAAATGCCCATTCAGTTGTGAACTCGCCACCAACTGGTTCTTTACCAGTCTTGATAGCGTCTATAGCGGACTGTGGCCACTTGATGTCCTTAATCTCGGCACCAACGATAGGAGCTCCCTCAGGACCTTCTTCGCGGGTACGTACCAGCACGTTACCTTCCGGGTAAGCATTGCTGCCGCCGGGAGTAAGGCTTTCGATGGGATCAACAACGAAGTCACGTCGTTCAAAATCAACTCGAATCTTGTCTATTGCAGATTCGGCAATTTCTTCCGTAATCGCTGCTACAGCAAGAATTGGTTGCCCTACATAGGTGACATACTCAGATGCCAGAGCAGGGTTTCCAGGAGGAGGTACGGGCGGCAGATCGTCAGCGGTAAAAACACCAACTACGCCATCCATTCTCAACGCTTCTGAAGCATCGATATTAACAACCCGGCCTGCTGGCAATGGGCTTGTTAGCAAGCGAGCAAAGACCATGCCTTCGCGCTTGTAATCTTCAGCATACTTAATCTCACCAGTAACCTTTCCGGCTATATCTGGTGGTGTGAAATCAACACCTATATGAGTACTCATGCTATCTGCCCCGAGGCGCGCATCACGCCATTGATATAATGTTCATAGGCTCCACAGCGGCAGAGGTTTCCAGACAGAGCTTGTCGTGTCTCCTCACGGCTGGGTCGAGGGTTGTTATTTAGCAGAGCAACAGCAGACATTATCTGACCCGGAGTGCAGAAACCGCACTGTGGGGCATTAACATCAACAAAGGCTTGCTGAATGGAATGGAGTGTTCCATCCATTGATTTCACGCCTTCAATAGACACCACGGACTTACCTTTTACATTGTGGGTCAATACCGAGCAGGCATAATTCGGAACGCCGTTGATCAGCACTGTACATGCCCCGCACTCACCCCGATTGCAACCGATCTTGGTGCCGGTCAAATCGAGCTTGTAGCGAAGTGTATGTGCGAGAGTCTCTGACGGGAGGACATCAACTGGTCGATCACGACCATTGATGTTAAGAGTTATCAAGCGTTCTGCAGCGGCTTGCCCAGCTTGGGCGCTCGCCACGAGATATACACCGGTGCCGGTTGTTGCGGCAGCTCCGGAGAATATTACTCCCTTGATAAAACGTCTGCGTGTTAGTTTGGAATTCACTGACATAGCTCCGTTCTTGTTATTGAAGAGCCCTGAAATCATGGTGCATTTGAGGGCGTAGTTACTGCATATATAGCTACATCTGAGGCTATTAGTTTTCCGGCTAGAATGCAATAGATTCCGAATGGGCTAAATGCTGGGGAGCCCCGTATTTCGGGCTTTTTCGAGGGATCGCTCGATAAAAGTTACAGAACGTCACAATATAGAAAACCGCACACTTTGTGAGTGTTTTCACTTCCTCAGGCTCTTGGAATATGTTTTGGATAAGAGTTGTGGGTTTGGTTTGGGCTTCGATGGGGTCTTGTTCGCGGAAAGGCCGTGGTGGTTTTTGCTGCGATGCAGCGCCCCTCCGGGGTACCCTTACTCAGTCAGGAGCCCAAAAAACGGTCTCCTTCGGTCGTTCGGCTTGCATCTGACTGCAGCCAAACCACCACGGCCTTTCCGCTAAAAATTTTGAGCACCGAGTGACCCGCTTGTGAAAGAGGTACTATTCTACAAAGGAGTGTTCCGCTTGCAGTTTTTTGGGGTCTAGAAGGCCAGGGATGGCCTGAACGAAGCGCCACATGGATGTGCTTGAGCGTCCCCGGAAAACTGTAAGCGGTACACGACCCTCGTTATAGGAATAGGAATAGGAATAGGAATAGGAATAGGAATAGGAATAGGAATAGGAATAGGAATAGGAATAGGAATTAGGAAATAGAATTACCCAATTGACGATTTGTACTCGGGCTAACTGGGTGCAAACCCTTGCTTTCCAACAGTGCAATCGATAGCTTTTAGTCTTCATTCTCACCGGCGTATCTGATTTACCATGTATAAGAAATCTCTTATTTCCCTCCTGGCTGTATGTAACTTCTGTTTGGCTGCAGACAATGAAATAGTCTTCACCGAAAGTATGATCTCAATTGCCGAGAGGACGAACTATGAACGCACATCGACTTTCGCCGAAGTCATTTCCGTAATTGACGTATTGGAAGAGAGAAGTGAGCTTGTTCATCGAGAACGTTTGCTGATTACCGAAGATGGCAAGGATGTTCCTATTTTGGTGTTGGCTGATCCTGCTGTGTCGACTCCTCAACAAGCGGATGAAAGTGGCAAGCCTGTTATTTATATTCAGGGAAATATTCATGGTGGTGAGGTGGAAGGAAAGGAAGCCTCGTTGATCCTGATGCGGGATATTTTATTTGGGGATAAGCAGCATCTTCTTGAAAATCAAATACTGGTATTTGTGCCGATTTATAATGCTGACGGTAATGACAATATGGCAGCCGGTTCAAGACCCTCACAGGAAATGAGCCCGGTGATGGCTGGCGAAAGGGCGGCCCATGGTAGAGACCTTAACCGTGACGGAATGATCGTGGAAGCGATAGAGACGGCGGCTCTCTATGAGAAGGTAATTAATCGCTGGGATCCTGATCTGTTGGTGGACCTGCACACAACCAATGGTACCTGGCACGGTTATTCACTGACCTATGCTCCGTCCTATCACACTGCTGGAGACCCCGCGACATCTGCCTATACGGCTGATGTGATGTTGCCAGCCATACAACAATCAGTGAAACAAAAGTTCAATCTGGATTTCGGTTGGTATGGTGGTTTCGATTATCGTGACTGGCCGCCAACTGAGCTGCGAACCTATCATCATGCTCCTCGATATTTGGTCAACAATATGGCGCTTCGGAATCGCATGGCCATACTCAGTGAGACTTTCGCCCACGACCGTTTCTATAAGAGGGTGCATGCTGCCAATGTATTTGTTGAGGAAATTTTAGAGTACACGCGCCTGCATGGTGAAGAGATTCAGAGAATAAATCGTGAGGCAGATGCTCGAACCGTTCAGCGTGCTTCGTCGACACAGGTGATCGAGAATGGAGTGCAGTTTGAAATGATTCCCTTGGAGGAAACTCTGGATCTGCTTTCTTACAAATACATTCCCTATATAAACGATGCCGGTGATACCGAATTTGCGCGCAGTTCAGAGATTGTGACTATTGAGAATGTTTTGAATTTCAATCGCTTTGAAGCAATCAAAAATTCATCTATCCCCAATGCCTATGTTTTTCCAGCTGAGTATTCGGCACTGGCAGCAAAACTGCGACAACATGGCATTGAAGTAGAAACTTTAGTCGAAGATGAAACTCTGAGGGGGGAGCAATTTCTTGTTGCCGCGATGGAGGCCCAGCGCTTTCCTCTGAACAGTCATCAGAACAATGTTCTTAGGGGAGAGTTCAGACAGGCTGAAGTTGATTTTTCAGAAGGAGATTACCGGGTATCCATGGACAATCGACTGGCTAATCTGATTTTCTATTTGTTGGAACCCGAGTCTGATGATGGGCTGGGATTCTGGAATTTTTTCGATGGGAGTCTGGTTTCTCAGCTCCAATCGGGAAACGACGCTGTGTTTCCGGTTTTCAAAGTGCAGCCCTAGCCTGGATTGCTAAACACTCCTTGGGACACTGATCTTGGCCTGCAGTACTCTTTATCAATACTCCTATTCTCACTCTTCTCGGCTATAGCCTCTGCGTTTTATTTGATCTAAAAAAACGATCTATCTCATCGATATAATCAATTTTACCGATACCCCTATTTGCTCTATCCTTCCTAATGTTGGTTATCTAATTACTAGAAGGAAGAATTTGGAATGAATAAGCACGTACCAGAAGTAGTTTTCAAAACCCGTGTCAGAGATGAGTCGGTGGAAGGGGAAAATCCTTTTAGATGGCAGGACGTAAGCAGTGAGGAGGTATTTTCCGGCAAGACTATAGTGATTGTGGCTTTGCCAGGCGCTTTTACACCGACATGTAGTAGCACTCATTTGCCTGGCTTCGAACAGAAGTACCAGGAGTTAAAAGACCTTGGTGTAGATGAGGTCTATTGCCTGAGCGTGAACGATGCATTCTCCATGTTTCAATGGGGCAAGAACCTTGGCGTTGAAAAAGTGAAACTATTGCCGGACGGCAACGGGGATTTTACCCGGGGTATGGGCATGTTAGTGAAGAAGGAAAATCTGGGTTTCGGAGATCGATCTTGGCGCTATGCCATGGTGGTGAAAGACGGTGAAGTCCAGGAGATTTTCGAGGAGCCTGGCAAATGCGACAATTGCCCAACAGATCCATTCGAGCGCAGCGATGTTGATACAGTAATAAACTACCTTCGCTCCGCATAGACGGAAACTGCTCAAGACAAAAAGGGATCATCCTAGGTTGATCCCTTTTTTATGTCTTTTATTTGAGCATCTTCTTCAGATACTGGCCCGTATATGATTTTTTGTTGGTAGCCACTTTCTCAGGAGTACCTTCGGCGATGATTTTGCCTCCGCCGAATCCACCCTCTGGTCCAAGATCCACGACCCAGTCAGCAGTCTTGATAACATCAAGATTATGCTCAATAACCACGATGGTATTGCCGTGATCGCGCAGGTGGTGGAGTACGGAGAGTAGCTGCTTGATGTCCTGAAAATGTAATCCAGTTGTCGGTTCGTCGAGGATATAGAGTGTCTTTCCGGTGTCTCGCTTGGAAAGCTCTCTTGAGAGTTTCACTCGTTGGGCCTCGCCGCCGGAGAGAGTGGTGGCTGCTTGTCCCAGACAGATATATGACAAGCCAACATCCATTAAGGTTTGTAATTTTCGGGCGATCACCGGAACCGGGTCGAAGAATTCGCGAGCGTCTTCGATGGTCATTTCCAAAACTTCGGTGATGTTTTTTCCCTTGTACTTAACTTCCAGTGTCTCACGGTTGTAGCGCTTTCCTTTGCAAACATCACAGGAAACATACACGTCAGGTAGAAAGTGCATCTCTACCTTTACAACGCCGTCTCCCTGACAGGCCTCGCAGCGTCCTCCCTTAACATTGAAGCTGAAGCGACCGGGTTTGTAGCCTCGGGTTCTCGCTTCTTGCGTACCGGCAAACAATTCCCGGACCGGAGTAAAAATACCGGTGTATGTTGCAGGGTTGGATCTGGGAGTTCTTCCGATAGGGCTCTGATCTATGTCTACTACTTTATCCAACTGATGCAGTCCCTCTATATCTTCATAGGGAGCAGGGTTGAGGGTAGTGGCCTTATTGAGTTTAGTGGCGGTTATCGGGTAGAGGGTGTTATTTATCAGGGTTGATTTTCCTGACCCCGAAACGCCTGTTATACAAGTGAAAAGGCCAAGAGGAATGCTGAGGTTAACTGACTGAAGGTTATTGCCAGTTGCTCCGTTTAGATTTAGTACTTTTTCCTTATCATATTCTATTCGAGATTTTGGAATCTCAATCTTCTCTACTCCGGAAAGAAATTTTCCGGTAAGAGACTTCGAGGATTTCTTGATTTGGGCCAAGGTCCCCTCGGCTACAATTTCTCCGCCGTGCACCCCAGCGCCAGGACCGATATCGATAATGTGGTCGGCACTTGCGATGGCTTCTTCGTCATGTTCGACCACAATAACTGTATTGCCGAGGTCTCTTAGGTGGAAAAGGGTATTTAGTAGTCGAGTGTTATCGCGTTGATGTAGTCCAATGGATGGCTCGTCCAGAATATACATAACACCTACCAGTCCTGCACCAATTTGACTGGCCAGACGTATGCGCTGAGCCTCTCCGCCGGAGAGAGTGTCTGCACTGCGATTCAGGGTAAGGTAGTTCAGTCCCACATCCACCAGAAACTTTAATCGGTCTTGCAGCTCCTTCAATATTTTTTCCGCAATCTTTGCGCTGGTGCCAGTGAGTTTAAGTTTATTAAAGTAATCTGCAGATTGCGCTACTGTCATTTCAGTGATGGCAGGTAGATTAAGGTCTTGAATCAAGACATATCTTGCATCCCTTCGCAGTCGTGTTCCGTGACAGTCCGGGCAAGATTGTGAGCTTAAATACTTGGAAAGCTCTTCCCTGACATGGTTCGACTCGGTTTCCCGGTAGCGTCTTTCCATATTGGGCAGAATTCCCTCGAAAGGATAGCGCCTGGTTACTGAATCTCCGCGATCATTCACATAGTGAAAATCAATGGGCTGTTCGCCGCTGCCGCGCAGAATAAGTTCTCGGTGTTTCTTAGATAACTTTTTGAATGGGGTATCGACTTTGAATCCGTAATGCTCCGCCAGTGAATTGAGCATCTGAAAATAGTAGATGTTGCGTCTGTCCCAGCCCCTTATGGCGCCTTCAGCTAGAGCCAGAGCATCGTCGGTGATGATTCTGCTTTCATCGAAGAACTGTTTGAGCCCCAGTCCGTCACAGCCGGAGCAAGCCCCAGCCGGATTATTGAAAGAGAACAGCCGTGGTTCCAGCTCGGAAATACTGTGACCGCACTTGGGGCAGGCGAAGAGGGCGGAGAAAACAAGATCATCTTGCTTATCCTCGTCTTCTCCTACGCTGACCATTGCTAAACCATCGGCGAGCTGTATGGCAGTTTCAAAACTTTCGGCCAGTCGTTGTTCGATATCGGGTTTAATCTTGAGTCGATCGATAACGGCATCGATGGAGTGTTTCTTCTTCTTTTCCAAATCAGGTGGGTAGTCAATTTCACAGACCAGCCCATCGACACGTGCGCGGATGAACCCCGAGCTGCGTAATTCATTGAAAACATGGACGTGTTCGCCTTTGCGCTCCCTCACGATAGGAGCAAGCACCATGATGCGACTACCCTCTGGAAGCTCCATCACCTTGTCTACCATTTGGCTGACAGTCTGCGCTTGCAACTTGACGTTGTGATCAGGGCAATGGGGTTCGCCGACTCTGGCAAATAACAATCGCAGGTAATCGTAAATTTCAGTGATAGTGCCGACTGTAGACCTGGGATTATGAGAAGTAGACTTCTGCTCAATGGAGATCGCCGGGGAAAGCCCTTCGATATGGTCAATGTCCGGCTTTTCCATCATCGACAGGAATTGGCGGGCGTAGGTGGAAAGTGATTCCACATAGCGCCGCTGACCCTCGGCATAGAGCGTATCAAAAGCCAGAGACGATTTGCCCGAACCTGATAGTCCTGTAATCACCACCAATTTGTCACGGGGGATTGTGATGTTAATGTTCTTGAGATTGTGGGTGCGGGCACCCCTGACAATAATCTGATCCATACTCTTCTCAAACGATCGGGCTCAAAGTGGCTAGGCGAAACGATCCATTATCTTCAATTCTGTCCACTAGAGTAAAGCAAAGACAGTGAATTACTTTTTCTAAGCAGATATTTCTAATTGTTGAGCATTTCCTTGCCTATTTTTCGCAATCGTTTCACAACCTTTCACTCGATGGTATACACTTAGTCGCACTAACAGATGGTTGGACTATTGGTGTTGTAATAGTTGAGCTAACAGCAGAATTAACAGTAAGCAACAGTTCCGGTTTTGGAGGCAGATGTGGCAAGTCGAGGCGTAAATAAAGTAATTCTTGTGGGAAATGTAGGCAATGACCCCGAGTTCAGGGTAATGCCCAACGGCAACGGTGTTGCCAATGTTTCTATAGCCACCAGTGAGGCCTGGAAGGACAAAACCACCGGCGAGCAGCAGGAAAAGACTGAATGGCATCGCGTTATTTTCTTCAATCGTCTGGCCGAAATTGTCGAGCAATATGTGAAGAAGGGTTCCAAGCTCTATATAGAAGGTAGATTGCAAACCCGATCTTGGGAACAGGACGGGGTTAAGCGCTACACCACTGAGATTGTTTCCAACGAGATGCAAATGCTGGATTCCCGCGGCGGTGGCGGTGCAGCTCAGGGCGACAATCCATTTGGCGCAGGTCAAGGCCAAGGACAGGCTCAAAGCCAACAGTCCAGCGCCCAAGCTGCTCAGGCGGCACCTACACAGGCTGCCTCTGGCGGATTTGATAACTTCGATGATGACATCCCGTTCTAGTCGATTCCTTCGAAACTACTCAAAATGAAGCTGCGGAATGTGCTGAAAGCCACGTTCCGCTTGACTTCGATCTCTGTTTGATCAAACTTTAGGCTTCGCTGCGGATAATGGGCTAATCAGAAGTGCGATTGTTTATAGTGGGAGCCAATAGCCCTACCGGTAAGGGGCTGCTCGAGATCTTGAGAAAAAACAAGATTCGCTTCTTGGCGCCTGCCGATAAGCACTTCGATCCGGACAATGACGTAGTAATTGCCAAGATGGTGACAGACTTCGCTCCTAGCCAAGTAATAAATCTTGCTGATTTTATTTCTCGCAATCACAGTGCCTTAAAACGGGCGCAATCCTCCGAGCTACGTTGTGAACAGATCAATGCCTTGCTGCCTGGAACCCTTGCAGAAATTAGCGACCATCTCAATGTACCTATGCTTCATCTTTCCAATAGCTACGTCTTCGATGGTGAGAAGAAGTTGGGATACAACGAGAATGATGAACCTAATCCTCAGGGCGTTTATGGCCATTGTTCTTTAGCAGGTGAAAAGGCCGTACAAAAACATCGTGCCCATATAATTATTCGTTCCGGTTGGCAATTTGGGCATAACAAGAAAGGCTTAATCAAATCCTGGATAAATTCCAGTAAAAAGCACGGTGGAGAGCTTACCGTGACCAGACGAAGATTTAGCCCGACACCTACCGATGATCTTGCGGCAGCAATTTTGGCTGTTTGCAAGCAAGTGGATTGCGAAGCGAATGTCTGGGGCACTTACCACTTCAGTGGGCTCGAGACAAAGAAGGAAATTGAATTCGCCAAACAGACTTTAAAATACGCTGCCAATCACGACGAGGAAATTTATCAGTTACTGGATAATATGAAAATTACCGAAAGACTGGCACGGGCGCCGGAAATAGCAAACTCAACACTTTCCAGTAAGAAAATATTCGATACCTTCGGCATAAAGCAGAAGTCCTGGCACGGTGACCTCCAAGAAACCATCAAGACTCTCTATATTGATAAGATGCGGAACCTTAAAGATGATGATGTCGATACTTCCCACGAATCTACCGCAGCTTGAACAGAGATAAATCTATGGCTGCACCTCGCAAACTCACTCCCATATCAGAAGCCTTCGATGCATTGTTGCCTGGATTGAATCAGGTCGCTGATTATGAAGAAGTCGACCTGCTTTCTGCATGCGGGCGAGTTCTGGCCCAAGACTGCGTATCCGATATTGATGTTCCCCCTCATGCCAATAGTGCTATGGATGGCTATGCCATAGTAGTGGGAGATCAGCAGGTCGGTTCGGTATTGAAGATTACTCAACGAATCGCCGCGGGTGTTGTCGGCAAGCCCTTGAAGCAGGGGCAGGCAGCGAGGATTTTTACCGGAGCTGTAATTCCTGAAGGGTCTAATGCTGTTGTCATGCAGGAAAATTGCAGAATCGAAGACGATAATCTTTATATTCAACAGGCAGTAGTGGAAGGTGAAAACCTGAGGCGTGCAGGGGAAGATGTAACGGCGGGGAGGAAACTGCTACAAAAGGGGCATCGTTTACTGCCACAGGATATTGGCTTGCTTGCATCGATTGGGCATGATTCTGTGGCTGTGAAAAGAAAATTGAAAGTAGCCTTGATGACTACCGGTGATGAATTGATTGAGCCGGGGACAGCATTGAAGCCAGGTCAAATATATAACTCCAATTTTTATACACTCTACTCATTATTGGCGGCTCTACCGGTTGAGGTTCTGGACTTTGGTATTATCGGGGATGACTTTGATAGTACGCGTCAGGCATTAAAAGATGCCAGCGTCAGCGTGGATTGCATTATCACCACTGGCGGCGTGTCTGTTGGTGAAGAAGATCACGTGAAGGCAGCGGTTGAGGCGGAGGGCAAGCTTGAGTTGTGGAAGCTTGCCATCAAACCCGGCAAGCCTCTCGCATGCGGCAAGCTGGGAAATGCGCAGTTCTTTGGATTGCCCGGCAATCCGGTTTCGGCCTTCGTAACTTTTGCTCTGGTTGTGCGACCCTGTCTATTAAGCATGTTGGAATGCGAATCGATTTTTGCAAATCAATATCAGATGAAATCTGGTTTTGAATCAGCCAAGAGTGGTGAGAGACAGGAATATCTGCGTGCGATGGTTTCTCGTGACAAGGATCATGCTGTTAATTTGATACCTTATAGCAATCAGAGTTCAGGAGTTGGGGCTTCACTAAGTAACGCCGATGGCTTATTGATTATTCCTCCCCATTGCGAGGTGAAGATCGGAGACAATCTGGACTTCATTCCTTTTAACGAAATATTGAACTGACTGTTGGCGAAATAAAAACTGAATATGCTGTTAGCAATGCGTAATTTTATCACTCTACTTGTATTAGCGACGGCACTGGCCTCTTGCCAAGGTCCTCCGCAGAATGAAGGGTCCGCTGAAGGTCAGTCCGGGACAGGTAACTTAAGTGTGCGCGTTCTCTCCGAAGGAGGAGTTAGCTCGGGAGAACCGACAGCCGATCAGCAACGCATGATCGCGGACACACTCTATGCCGCATTGCAGGCTTTGGATGATGATCGTTTACTGACTCCTGTTGATGATAATGCTCATGCCCGATTCAAGCGGGTACTCGCCTACGATAGCGACAATGAGTTGGCCCTTGAGGGGCTGCAGAATATTGTTGTCAGGTATCTGGAGCTGGCTCAAGAATCTATTCGCCGGGGTCTTTTTGACGAAGCGGAATTGATGATCGATCGAGCTCGCTTTGTAGATCATAGTCATGCCGGCATTAACCCAGTGGTTGAAGCGCTTCAAAGCGAAAGAAATTCCGAAGACCTGTTCTTTAATCTGGATAATGGCGAGATATCGAATCGGAGCGATTCCGCTCTCGAGCAACTCGCAGATATCGCTAGGCAAGCCCAACAACATGGTGCATTTTTCCTGATTACAGCCCCTAATGATGATCAGGCTCGATGGATGTTTTCCGTTATGCGGGAAGCTGTTGATGGCTATCGTCTCAGGGGAAGTATCGAACTGGCCGGCCGTACTACTGTGCGTCTCAGAATGCCTACAACTCAAAACTAGAGTCCGCAATATCCGGCTTACAAGTCCCAAAATAGTGTAAACTGGTGCCATGTGGGAAAGTATTAAACAGAAGTTTGCATCCCTGACAGGCCGTATACCAAGGCCTTCCCTCTCGGCTAAGGATTCCGGAGACTCCGGCGGTTTAAGCAAAATATTTTTCACTATTGTGGGCTTCTTGTTGATTCTGATCCTAATTATTGGGCTTTATTGGAGTAGAGAGCCTGCCGCGTTTTCGGTAAGCCAAAACGCGCAATCTCGTTTGAGGATGACCGGCAGCGAATATGTGGTGGGCAGTACCACTACAGCCACAATGATTCGAACCGCAGAAACCCTTTTGGACAAACCCGGCGGCTATCTCAGTAATGATGTGTTTCCCCCTGGTTTATATTTAGACAATATTCCTAATTGGGAATTTGGTGTGCTGGTTCAGTTGCGAGATCTTTCCCGAGCTTACCGAGAAAGTTTTAGTAGATCTCAATCTCAATCCACAGAAGACCCTGATTTAATAATTGCAGAACCTCGATTGCATTTCGACAATAACAGCTGGTTGTTTCCGCCTACGGAAGGGCAGTATAGAGAAGCAATAGAACGTCTTGAGTCATATCTGACTCGAATTGCTGATCAGGAAAACGTAGACGCGCAGTTTTACGCCAGAGCAGACAACCTATCCAGCTGGTTATTAGATGTGGAATCTAGATTGGGAAGCCTTTCACAAAGATTGAGTGCCAGCGTACGGGCTCAGAGGGTTAACACCGATACCGCTGGAGAATTAAGTGCTGCCCAATCCACTCCTGTTCGGCAGGAAGTGTCGGTGAAAACACCCTGGTTGCAAATAGATGACATCTTCTATGAGGCTCGGGGAGCCACCTGGGCCTTGATGCATTTTTTGAAAGCCGTAGAAGTGGATTTTCAGGGAGTACTTGAAGACAAGAATGCACAAGCTAGTCTGAGTCAGATTATCCGAGAGCTTGAGGCTAGTCAGAGATCTATATTCTTCCCAGTTATTCTCAACGGCTCAGGCTTTGGGATATTTGCAAATCACTCCCTCGCTATGGCCAACTATATTTCCCGTGCCAATGCGGCGATTATTGATCTTCGTAGCCTGCTTTCACAGGGATAGCCTGATCGTTCCTTGCGATGTCATCTTCCTGAGCTCTTTTAGCTTCTGGTAATTCTGGATTTTACTCGATGAGTCATTTTCTAAAATCAGTATTGCGAACTTATAGCAGATTGTTGCTTTTTGCCGGTGGTCTGCTGTTGGGCATTCAGGTTCCCTCATTTATCGATCAGTATGAGAAACGCGTCGATGCCCATTATCAAGAAGTAAGCGCAAATATAAGTGGTTTCCAATCCACTGCACAATTGTTGTTTGATGGAGATTTGGAGGCGCTCATTAGCTACTATCAATCCAGTAATGATGAGGTTTTCAAACGGGATGCAGGTAGTATCAGGATTATTGCTGATCGCTTTAATAGAATCAGTGCTGAGCGAGTAGCGTTGGCGGGAAACCTTCTTAATGTAGCCTTTCATGTTTTGCTAAGGCCTGACAGAGAGATTTTCGATGAGACAATATCTCAATATAGTTACACGGTCCCTCTAAATAGTCTGGCTGTACAATGGGGACTCGCTCTCGCGGTTTTTCTAATCATATCTATCGATCTATGTTGGTTTGGCTGCGTTAAGTGTGTGGGCTTGCTTGGTGGAAGGCACAGAAAACATCGATCTAAAATTGTTTCCTGATACAATTTCCTTGTGCGAACTAGCACTTCAATCATCTCTAGATGTGCCCAAGCTACAGTTGCTCGAAATACAAATAAGGACAGCTTGCTAGTGAGAAAATTACTGGACGAATACAATGACTATCTGGGTTGATGCTGACGCCTGTCCAAATCAAATAAAACAGGTTCTGTTTCGCGCTGCAGAGCGGACGGGGATTGATCTTCTGTTAGTGGCGAATCAGGCTATACGAACCCCTCCTTTTCCCAATATTCAATCTATTCAGGTATCTCAGGGTTTCGATGTTGCAGACAATGAAATTGTCAGGCGAGCGAAGCAGGGGGACCTGGTAATAACTAGCGATATTCCTTTGGCGGACGAGTTGCTTGAGAAAGGGGCGCTGGCACTGAGTCCACGGGGAGAGATGTTTTCAGTGAGCACGATTAAAGCGAAGCTCAATATGCGTGATTTTATGGATACCATGCGAAGCAGTGGGGTTCACACCGGCGGTCCACCGCAAATGAATGATAGCGACAAGCGAGAATTTGCGAATGCTCTTGATAGATATCTGGCCCAACTCGATGTTGGTTAATTGCGTACATATACCAAGGACGATGATGAAAAAAATTCGAGTGAGTTTATTGTGCCTTATACTTTCACTACTTTATTCCTGCGGCAGCGACCTTGTTTATCTTGCTCCATTAGCGCCGAATGCTTCGGTACTGGCCTTTGGCGATAGCCTGACAGCCGGCTTTGGCGCGAGCCCCGGGCAGGGCTATCCGGAGGTTCTCGCCAGCAGCGCAGCACTCAACATATTTAATGCAGGAATATCAGGCGAGCTTTCCCGAGAAGGCTTGGAGCGATTGCCTGAATTGCTTGCTCAGCATCGACCTCAATTGGTGATTCTTTGCCATGGAGGAAATGACTTACTCCGCAGCACCGGTGCCGATGCGGCGAAGTCCAATATACTCGCCATGATTGCTATGGTGCAGGCGCAGGGAGCGGAGGTTTTGCTGCTGGGGGTTCCCCGTCCCGGGATATTTCTTTCCACTGCTGATTTTTATGCAGAGATCGCCGAGCAGACCCAAGTGGCTTATGTTCCTGACCTTATTAGAGATGTACTATCTGACGCGGCGCTGAAATCAGATGCGGCCCATCCTAATTCGTCTGGCTATCGCGTAATCGCTGGCGAAATAGAGTCTTATTTAATGGAAGCTGGCGCTATATAGTTGTTGAATATTCGACGCTACTTTCAGTCTTCAGTCTTTGTGTTCTTTCTTCGCCACGACCTTCCTTCTTATTTGGGAATGCTTATCCCTGTTGGGAAATGAATGCCAAATAGACTGCATATCCGGAGAGCAGGAAAAGCCCTTCCATGCGGCTTAGTTTTAATCCGGTCCAGGCAAGCGGCAGTAGGATAAGAGAAAATAGCCCCATGATAGCGAAATCCAGCAAGGTGAACTGGTCTCCTAGAACCGGCGCCAGAAGCGCTGTAATCCCCAGAACACAGAGAATATTAAACATATTGGAGCCAATTACATTGCCTATGGCAATATCAGCTTGCTTCCGCCACGCGGCGATTAGTGAAGTTGCCAATTCAGGAACGCTGGTACCGACAGCGACTAACGTGAGTCCAACTACTGCCTCGCTGATGCCTGCCAGTCTGGCGATAGTAACTGCATTGTCGACGAAGACTTGACTGCCAAAGACAAGCAGAATAATTCCTATGACTACTAGAATCGCGTTAAGGGTAATCGCACCTCCTTCCCGAGTGTTTTCCTTTTTGTGGAATTCCAATTCTTCAGCGTCGAATTCCAGTCCCGCTTGTTTATAGTTATAAACTAAATAGGCGAGCAGTCCGCAGACTAAAATGAGTCCATCGGAATAATCCAGTTGATCATCGATTAGTAAAAACCCCATGAGGATAGAAGCGAAAATAAGTAAAGGGATCTGTTTTCGAACTAATTGTTTTTCAATTTTTATGGGATAGATGATGGCTGTCAGCCCTAGAATCAGGCCGATGTTGGCTATGTTAGATCCTATGACATTGCCGAGGGCGAGAGCACTGCTATCCGAAGCTGCAGCCTTGATGCTGACGGCTAGCTCCGGTGAGCTGGTGCCGAAAGCGACTACGGTAAGACCCACAATCAAAGGGGTGACGCCCAGCCTAAGGGCGAGCTTGCTACTGGAAGTAACCATGATCTCGGCGCCTGCGCCAAGCAAGATGAAACCGAAAATCATTAACAGAACTGGACTCAGCATAGCTGGTACCGCCCGAGGACTAACACACTGGTTTAGGTGTTAGATTTTAACCACCATCTTTCCGAAATTCTCACCGCTGAATAGGCCAAGAAATGCATCAACAGCATTTTCCAAACCGTCGACCACTGTTTCACGGCTCTTGATTTTCCCCTGCTGTATCCAGGGGATCATCTCGCTGAGAAATTCATCTCGCATTTCTCCATGATCAGAGACAATGAAGCCATTAATTCGAATTTTCTTACCCACAATCAACATCAGGTTATTTGGGCCTGGCGCAGGTTCGGAATTGTTGTAGCTTGCAATCATGCCACAGGCAGCAATTCTGCCGTAAGGGTTCATCGCTTCTAACGCCGCTTGCAGGTGATCACCTCCAACGTTTTCAAAATAAACATCCACACCATCGGGAGCGGCATCAGCTAATGCCTTTGTCAGATCGCCGCAGGTTTTGTAATTGATTACAGCGTCTACGCCGCATTCGTTCAGCAACCACTGCGCTTTGGCATCACTACCCACACTGCCTATCACGCGGCAGCCTTTCAATTTTGCGATCTGACATACATTAGCTCCAACTGCTCCAGAGGCTGCTGAAACGAATACGGTTTCACCTTCCTTCGGTTCGCCAAATTTGAATAAACCTACATAGGACGTCAGTCCCGGCATTCCCAGAGTGCCCATATAAAGTGATAGCTGGTCTCTATCAAAGGGCTCAAGTTTGCTTAGAGTGTTTGCCTTGGCAACAAATTTGTCCTGCCAGGCTGCGCCATTCAATACAATGTCTCCCGCTTGCAGCGAACTGTCAGCTGACTCAACTACTTCACCGACGGCCCCGCCATACATGACTTCGTTCAATCCGTAGGCTTGGGCATAGACTGCGTCGGCTCGCATTCTGCCGCGCATGTATGGGTCAACAGACATATAGAGATTCTTTACCAGAACTTCACCTGTCTCTGGTGGGGTCAGTTCTACCTCTACCATCTTGAAGTTGTCATGTTCAGGCATGCCGGCAGGGCGGCTTACAAGATGAATTTGTCTGGCGCTATATGTGCTCATAATATTCTCTTAGAGTGGGGGTTAACTTGTTTCTTTAGCGATGCTAGCGCTAGAACGGTTTTGCATGATGACAATCGCCACCAGTATTGCTGCGCCGATTATATGGAAGATGATTGGAAAGGGAGTCCACATCAATAGGCCTGCACTGACTAATAGTAGACCGGCAATCAAAACATTAATCTTGGCTTCCAGGTGCCACTGCAATACGCCAGCCAATGCATAGAGGCCCATACAGGACCAGATAAATACTTCAATGCGCTCTGGCCAGGTGCCGGAGATTAGTGGTGAATAGGCGAATAGAACGGGAACAAGATATAGCCCCTTAGCAACTTTCCAGCTGGTTAATCCCGTGGCCATAGGCCTGGTTCCGGCAATGCCGGCTGCAGCAAAGGATGCAAGACAGACCGGAGGAGTGACATTACTATCCTGAGATAACCAGAAAATAATTAGATGGGCGCTAAGCAACATCCCAGTTAATTGTTCTGGTTCCAGCATCTCCTGCCGGATTAATTGTTTCATCTCCAATGGCATTTCCTGCAGAGCAGTCAGGGGGTCACCACCGAACAGTCCAATGGTTGCTGCAACGTTGGATGGTAGGTCTCCCGCTTGAAGCGCTACCAGAAGTTGCGATTGGCTGATCAGGTCAAATATCAGTGGTGCCGACAGGGTGGCCAGCACGATGTAAGAAGCAGTTACCGGAAGACCCATTCCCAAAACTAGCGAAGCCAGTGCAACCAGAATAAGTGTTATGAAAAGACTTCCTTGAGCCCACTCTACAATCATTAGTGAGAAAGCATTACCTACTCCGGTGGTGGTAACTACATTTATGATGATGCCAACGGCTACTAAAAGAAGTGCTGTTGAAACCATGGTCCTAACGCCGTCGACCACGGCATCGAAGATGTCATTTAGATGCATGGGAGTCGAGGATATCCATGACGCGGCTATAACCGAGATGATTGCAAAGGCAGCCGAAGTGGTTGGTGTTCTTCCAGAAACCAGGAAGAAGACAAGTACCACCATAGGTATGATGAAGTGCCAACCCTCTTTTAAAACCGCAGAAACTTTTTCTGAATCGGCCGTCTGAGTCGGATTTAATCCAAGACGCTTTGCTTCTATACGGACGAAATAAGATACGGTAAGAAAGTACAGAATCGCAGGCAGGCTAGAGGCGGCGATAATGGTTAGATAGGAAATTTGTGTATAGCTGGCCAAAACAAAGGCGCCGGCTCCCATGACAGGGGGCATCAATGCGCCACCGGTAGAAGCTGCCGCAACCACTCCGGCTGAGAACTTCCCTGGGAATCCTGATTTTTGCATCATAGGGATGGTGATCACTCCCGTAGATACAGTATTGGCTACCGCTGAGCCCGATACCGAACCCATGAGTCCCGAACCTACAACTGCAACCAATCCTGCCCCTCCGGTATATCTTCCCGCGAGACACTGAGCGAGGCGAACAATGAAATCCCCGGCACCGGACTTCAATAGGAAAGATCCGAAGATGATAAACATGAATACAAAGGTGGAGGAGATCTGTGCCGTAAGGCCGAACATTCCTTCACTGGTGAAGAAGCTACGATAAAGAACAGTTTCAAGACTCAGGCCAGGGAAGGCAAATACACCACTGATGTACCTGCCTAGGAAGAGAATATAGGACAGACTTACAAGGATCAGTACAGGCATGAACCAACCCGTTGTGCGCCGTGTAAACTCGATAGCCAATCCGATGGCAACCAGAGAGAAGATATAATCGCTTAGAATATATTCTGTTTCCCTCGCATAAAGAGCATTTTCAAAAAGGATCAGGTAGGCCGAAGTTAGTACAGCTGTGACTGCCAGTGCAATGTTCACCCAATAGGCGACGGACCTTTTTTCTATGTGGTCGGATTCATTGGCCATCAAAGCGCAGATAGCACAGAAGCCGCCGAAATGGATCGCAGATAACCACAATTCCGAAATGCTGGCGAACACATTGCAGTAGATATGGAACAGGGCAAAGAGAAATGCAGCCCATTTAAGGTAATTCGATTTCATATCTTCTTCAGACTCCTTCTGCCAGAGCTTCGTTGTCTTCTGCGAGTATCAGTCGATCAGGAATATCCAGGCCAACTTCCCGGTAATAACGAATGGCACCTTTATGTAAAGGAGCTCCTAAACCGTCAATAGCTATTTCCAGACGCATATCTTTAGTGGCTCCGTGAATTTCCTGTAAGGTGGCGAGATTTTCCCATATTACTTTTGTTACGTTATAGACAACTTCTTCGGGAATGTCTGCTCGAGTGACAAGAACATTGGGAGATCCAACTGTACGGATGAGTTCTGTTTGGTTGGGGTAGGTGCCCGGTGGAAAATCATACCAGTCCCATAAAGGGTACTTTGCATTGACCTTGTCCAAAGCTTCCTGTGACCAATTAAGAATGGTCATGCGATCACCTAAAAGCGCATAGGCCTGAGTGATGGAGCTTACCGGCGCGCCGGCAGGAATATTCATGCCTACGATATTGCCATCTTGAATGGCGCTGGTGGTTGGGCCATAGCCCATATAGGCAAGGTTGAATTTTGATTCGTAGTCGATTCCCAGAGTATCTAGAATAAATCGTCCGGTCTGTTCCGCACCTGAATTTCTCGCTCCTAAAACAAAGCGTTCACCGTCCAGATTATTCAGATCCATTATGTCGCCTGAAGTGGCGAGATCACTGAGGAGCACAAAGTGTTCTACGTTTTGCCACATGGCACCGACACTTCGCATATGGGTCTGAGGTTGGCTAACTGGACCTTCTCCAGTCCAGGACCATGCGCCGAACGGCCCTTGCAGTAGCGCAAATTGCGCCTGGTTATCACGTAACAACTTGACGTTTTCCAGAGATCCAGCTGAGCTGATTGCCGTCAATGAAATTCCCTGGCTCTCGGAGAGTTGAGCATGGGCAATAGTGGCAAGGGCCACTCCGACGGGATAGTAGGTGCCACCGGTTGTGGCGGTGGTTAAGATATAGGGCCGTGCACGATTGAGTTCGTCGCTGCAGGATATAAGAGAGAGGAAAAGGACCAGGCCAAGCACAAGGTTTTTCATGAGTAATTCCGCTGACTGCAACAGGCTTCCTGCTCAGCATTTCCCTTCTTGTTTTGAATTCCTAGGAGAACTCTAAGTCGCTGAAAATTCTGCAAAAACTATCTTGATTCAACGTCTAAGAATAACTATTGATGAAACCATATTTCCCAATGAATCACAATGACAGGAATGATCAGACACTAGGCTTGGAATATTTCTAATTTTGATCGAGGTTTTGAGCAGGGGATATTTGGATAGCCTCGGCGCGAAAGCTACCGCTTTGACCATTGCCGATGAAAACTGCAGAAGGGGCAGCACCTGCTGGTCCAGGAAAGGAAAAGCTGCTGATTCCAATTTGAGTTGCCTGATTCTGTTGCTCAGCTAAATAATCGCTAAAGGCATCTAGCTCTTGCTGATTTAGTGAGTAAGATAGGGTCTCAATTTGTGACTCCGGGCTATTGATTTCCATTATCTGGCTGCGCATCGCCAGCGGATTAAATCCGTCTCCTTGATCCTGAGACTGCATTTGAGACACAAAATCCCTGGTGACTTGAGTCTGCTCCTCGATCATATTGCTAAGGGCGCCTACCACTAGTTCCATCCGTACATCGCTGATATCGAGAGATTGAAGATAGCCGCCGAATTGAGTTTGCAATGAGATCAATTGCCTAAACTCATCTGGCGCCAATTCACCCAATTGTTTCAGCAGATTTAGCTGTGGGTTTTCCTGGCTATTGTTTCTGGCTTGTAGCTCTTGAGAAATTTCCCGTGTCAGGCGCAAGCGCAGATCGTTTTCGATCTGTTGATAGTCAGGATTTATTTGCAGTCTTGCTTCATCCAGTTGCTGAGATACAGTAGAGATTTGAGAGTTCTGTGAAAGTAAATCATTTCTCAATTCCTCCAGCTGTTGTTCCAGAGATAATCTGTCTAATGTGGAATTTTCAATATCGGATAGTAGCTGTTCGACATGCTGTCGATAGTCTGCTAATTGCTCTTGCTGTGTATTGTTTTCATTGATCAGGACAATTCCGTAAACCAACACGCCTACAAGAGCTAAAAGACCAATTGTATATTTACGATTCATGGTCACTCTTGTTAACCGCTGGATCCACTTTCTTGTCTGCCCCTAATGTGTCTCTTACATTGCCGGAGAGAGGCTTTTCTCCTTCCAGCGCGCCGACCAAGGCCATGGCGCCGACAAATACAGAGGCAACCACGGTAATGCTAAGTACCATGACTATTCTGTAAAACATGATGATCTCAACGCCTGCGTAGTAGTCTATTCCTTCGGCAAAAAGATTAACTACCACCAGGGCAATAGCGAATGTAATCCAGACAGCTTTTTTCATTGTTCACCTCAGTTTTCACTTGAGAGTAACAGCAATCCCCGAATGTGACTACTGTCTTGCCCGCTGAAGATGAAGACGTCGTCGTAGCTGTCTCGATTCAATTTAGCAGGGATAATATCGCCGCTTTCCATGTTGTTATTCAATGTAATACTAAAACTGGCTTCCCTATCTGCGACAGCTTCAAGATGAGGATTATTTTGAATTGAAACATTGTCGAGAATTTCCTTGATGTCTATTTCGTAGTCATCTCTTTGCCTGCTATAGCCCAGACTACCCAGAAACAAATCCTTATCTGCTTCCGGTTCAATACTGTTGAGGAAAATATCGATTCGGTTGTTGATCATAACTAACAGGTCTTCCCGTTGCAGATTGTCATCCAAATTTGCCGTTACACTTAGACTGGAGTCCTGTATCTGATTCTCCCTCGCTACTTCGGTGATCTCTCGAACCGAAGTAGCCAGACGAATCACAGAGGGAAATTTAAGTTTAATGTTTAGTTTGCGAGCAGGGCGCCGGGAAAACCGCTCACCTTCATTCGGATAGACAAAAGCTTCTATAGAAATGCTTCCAGACAGTGCCAGCCAGAGGAATATGTCGCCGACCGAAATCGGTTCGACTCGCCATAACCAAAGGTCTTTGAGTTCATCCTCGTTTTCGTCGTAAAGAAAAGTGCTAAGAACATTACCACCTGAACGCAATACCTGGCGGGGTTGTTCAAAATCCATTCCCTGTTTGGTTCCTGAGTAGAGAGAGACCTTGCCGCCTTCCCGTAGCAACAGATCATCGATATTGTCACCATCTACGTCATCCAGAATTTCTTCATGAGTAAGGGCTAGAACTCCGGTGAGATTGGAGAAATCCAGATTGTCGATATCAAATTCACCCAAGCGTGATTCAATTTCTTCGATGTCTAGTGAGTAACTTGCCTCGCGGGGGAAATAGCTGGTGTCGGTATCATTCGCGAGAAATACATCCAGCCTTTCATCACTGCGAGAAATAAGATCGGGAAGCTCATCATTATTAACGTCTCTCAGGTCCATTGAAGGGATTCGGATTGCCTGACCCGTACGTCTCTCCAGTTCATTACTATTTAAATTACTTCGAATGCGCACTGTGGACTGAACGGCAATGCTGTCTTCAAATCCACCGCTACCATCACTAATGTACAAATTGAGTTGACCTGCCCCGGGAATTATCAGGTCTCTGTTACCGTCATTATTGATGTCCTGCGAGAAGTGAAGCCGATTAACACCTCTGCTAATAAAACCACTAAGGCCGCTTTTTAGTGTCTCGGCGTCATGAATATTTCCATTGCCAATCTGCCAGCTCACTACTTCGCGCCCATCAATTAAAGCAACAATAACGGATGTATTATCATCAGCAGCCGTACTGATATCCCAGCCAACTGCCTCTCCAGGAAACTGGATTTCATCGAAGCCAGTTTCGAAGTCGAATCCGGTTTCATTGTGGAAATAGATTCGAATTTTGTCGTCAACAGGAACCACGATGTCATTGAGACCGTTCCCATTCATATCAGCAAGAATCATGCTCTCGGCATTTGCTGGAATATGAAATTCCTGCTCTTGATAGAATAGACCGCTTGCGTCCAATTCAGCTGCGTGGGCAGTTTGAAAAATTAGTGCAGTATAAATAGCAAGAGAGAATGTGAGCTTGTGGCTAATTCTATTCACGGCCTGGCCACCAGGATTGTTGATGAGACGCCATGTCGAAGAATAAGGTCGGGTAAATCGTCGTTATTTAACTGAAGCACTTCGAATTCATATACAGACCGGGGTGATATGTATTCCCAGAATGCTTCATCGGAAATCTCGAGACTCGAATCGATTCTTTTCGCTGCCAGGGTTCCGTTTTGCGTGATATAGAGAGCATCTTTGACGCCATCGCCATCGACGTCATACTGCAAGGACATTTGCTCGGAAAGACCACGAACATTGTCGGCTGAGAAGCTTTCTTCCAGTTGCGAATCAGGCCTGCGATTGAAAATTTGGCTAGTGTTTTCGCTATCGCCAGTCGCGGCGGCATACAATAATTGGGAACGATTAATGCTGGCATTGCGAATGGCATCTACTACAGGGATTGTGTAGTAATTAACACTAAGAACAGGTCCCTGGTCGCGGTTAATTTTGAGGAAGCCAAGGCTCACATCGTAACCCGAGAAACGCATGATCTGATCAGGCTGATCCAGAGTGAAGTGTCCATCTTTATTCAAGTAAAAACGCGCCGTCCATTCATTGCTATCCTCTCGCATATGCAGAAGATCGGTGACGCCGTCAACATCGATGTCCACTAACTGAAGGCTGCCACGGGTATCCAGAGATCCGCTCCAGTTTGCTTCTACAGTGAAGCCACTGTCTTGTTGATAGTGAATATTGAGCTGACCCAGGCCATCATCTCCCACATTCAAATAGGAAATATCTTTTAGCTCATCCTGGTCGAGTTGAGCCAGGATAGCGCTGGGCATCCAATTATCACTTCGAAAAAGTGAGCGAGAATTATTTTCATCTTGCAGCCACTGTTCGACGAAGCCCCTATAGGGCGAAGGTGTCTCTGCAGAAAACTCCAGCTGCACTCCCTGTTCGGCATTGATGCTGATATTTCCATTGAAATCGGTTTCGCCTCGGTTTCGCAAGATGTCGTTAAGCACATTGTTTGTACTCTGGAATTGGCTGACGAGTTCGAATTGTTCATCGCCTCGGCCTTCGAAGTATCCGTAGACATCATCACCAGGGAGGAGAAAATCCACCAGGCCGTCGCCGTTTATGTCTTCCAGATTTTCGATGAAATTCACTTGCTGTAGATCAGGCATAGTGGCAATTAGGTCCCACTCCAGCAGTTGCCGAATATTTCCGCCATATCCTTCCATAGCTGTTGAAAGGCTGAAAACACCATTGTTAGCAAACAACACCAGTTCTTTTCCAGGTTCCGGTCTTAAGTCGGCGAATCCAACAGAGATAATTTCCGATTTTATTTCTATTCTTTTTGCCGTGCTATTGAAACTACCGTCGGTCTGCTGCTCATAGATGAGCAACTCCCTGCCCACACCTGGTTGATAATTCGATACCACCAGGTCTTTAAGTTGATCTCCATTGAGATCTTCGGCGATGAGCTGGTCCCAATTATTTTCCCGTTCCAGTTCGAATGTTGAATAATTGGTCTGAGCGTTGCCTAACTGCGATATAAGCAGGGCACAAGTAAGACCTAGCGGAATCGCCCAAGGTCTTATTTTCAGTTTTCCCTGACTGCTGTGCTTAGTCGCGTTTGCCATATATTGCTTCTAGTTAGTGTTTCTTATCGAGCAGGTGTGCGTAGTCTCGATTGCCATGTACTTCTTCTAGTTAGTGTTTCTTATCGAGCAGGTGTGCGTAGTCTCGATTGCCATGTACTTCTTCTAGTTAGTGTTTCTTATCGAGCAGGTGTGCGTAGTCTCGATTGCCATGTACTGCTTCTAGTTAGTGCGTCTTACCGGGCAGGAATGGATTCTTCGGTGAGTTCGCCGTAATCACTGCTGATATTGAAGAGACCCAGAAAACTATGACTTCGTTCCCCGTCTGTTCGCCTAAATTCATAGATAGAGAATAACCAGAAGTCGAGAATGGAAAGATTATTCCCCGGTGGGTCCAATGTGGACTGATACTGGAGCAGGGGACCTAATGATATCTGACTTATTCTTCTGCCCGGGTCCCAGAGCTTGACTGGTCTCTGTGTAATATTTTGTCCATCATAGAGGCCGAAGAAAACTTCTTGCCCCAATTCAAAATCTTGATTCAAGCTACTTATTAGACCCTGGGCTGAATTAATTTCCAGGCCATTGAGAGTCAAAACTAAATCGCCTACTTCAATGCCAGCAGTTGCTAATGGGCTTTCAGGAAATAATTCCACTATTCTGGCTGCGGCTAGTCCGGCTGCCCCATCGACGTCCACTAACTCAGTTCGGTATCCCGCCCGTGTCGCAATTGGATCTGAGCGATACAGTTCTTTCAGAGCCTGAGTGCTACGTGATCGTCTCGCTGAAAGCGTAGCTTCCAACACCGTGGTGTTTCTTCGCAACTCGATACTAAACTCTAGATTCTGCTGATTATCTTCAGTGCCGGACTGCTCTTGTAGAGCAGAGATTACGTCTGGATGATTGGTCTCCAGCCCATTAACACTGAGAATAATATCTCCGGCCTGAATTCCAGCTGAATCTGCAGCTCCATTAGGGCTAACAGTGCGCACTCGAACTCCAGGCAGAACTTCGATATTGCTTAAAGAATCGCTCTCGTTCACAGAAACCTGCATACCAAAATCCAGGGAAGACTGATTTTCAGATTGCTGAGTGATGCTGATTTGTTCAGCGGATAGAGTTAGGGCAGGAACCAGTACAGCAGGCTCATAGCTAACGCAGGATGCGCAAAAAAGTGTCCCGATTAACAATGGTAAATTTTTGTGGATGTTTCGACCCAAGAACAATCTCCGATTAGTAAGACCTTACAGGCTGCGCTTTCTTACCAAAAACAGTGCAGCGACTAAAAATATCAACATGCTTGGTATTGGCACCAACATATTCAGTTGTTGGGCTCTCTCATCGATAAGAACATCCGAATATCCTCTCACCAGTCGGCTCACATCCTGTAAGTAGGATTGATCGAGCAGTGAGGGAAGAAAGCTCGCATAGATATAGAGAGCATAATCCCCCAGCATTGATTTGAATACATCAATCGCTATGCTAATTCCAAGGGCGGTGGTTACCGCCTGGGTAGCAGATATGCTGGATACTGAAATAAACAAGCCAAAGGCGATGGCTGCAGGGATCGGAATCAGTGCGAGTTGCAAGCCGAGAAAAATCTCTTGCCTGATTTCCTGCTCACTAATTAACTCGAAGCCATCTTCGGCGACGGCAGCAAATTCCCAAAACACACCGCTAACGATATAGGCTGTTAGCATCAAAAAGATAAAAGAAAACAAAGCTAGAATGTGGAGATGCAAGAGTTTGGCTACTATCAACTGAGTGCGACTGAAACGGCGAATAACCAGATGCCGAAGAGAGCCCGTGTCTCTCTCGTAACTAAAGCTGTACGCAGCCATACCCACTAAGAGAAGGCCTAACATGGTAATGCCAGTCCCAAGACCGTCTACGTAGTAACCCCAGGCATTGGAGGCGATGGCATCTTCAAAACTAGGAGAACCCGATAGACTGTCCCTGATCTGCTCGCCAGATTCTGAAAGCTTCACCAGGCAATATCTAAGTAGGATTAAGGCTGAAGGTGCCAACAAGATTAGCTTGCTGGAAAAGCTTCGTATGGAAATGAAAAACTCTGATCTTAGTGCCAGGAAAAGTGTAAGCAAATAATCCTTCATTCCGAACCCTCGCTGGTGATTGCTCGGAACATGCTTGCCAAAGAAGCTCTTTGCAAAATGAGTTCGGACACTTCAATATTTCTTGCAGTTAGTTGTTGATTAAGTTCCGACGAGGATTTATTAGCCATTGATATATGATGATAACCCTCTTCATCGGTTTTGAGGTATTGAACTTCGTCGATAATTTTCAGCGCATTTAGCAGACTAGCTCGGTCTTCACTTCGAATCAGTACCGTTTCAATATTTCCTGCCAGCAAGTTGGGAACGGAGTCGCTAAGGGCTATGGCGCCTTTGTGAAGAACCGCGATATGACTACAGATCTGTTCCAGATAAGGCAGCTGGTGACTGGATAGGAGAAAACTGGTTCCCTCTTCTTGGTTGAGTCTGGTAATCAGGGAAAGCACATCGTCTACTCCTCCTGCATCCAGGCCATTAAAAGGCTCGTCTAGAAGAATGATTTCGGGTTGTCCCAATAAGGCGTGGGCAATACTTGCCCGACGCTTATTACCAAGTGATAAATGTTTAATCTTGAACTTGCTGAAGGCCTCTAGACCTAACATTGCTTCTACTTCTTGCGGAGTACGCACCTTATTTTCGCAGAGCAGACTCGCATGCTGAAGACAGTGACGCAGGCTTACGTTAGGCGGCAAACTGGAGGTGTCGAAAATGGCAACTAGCTTGCCGCTGGCACGATGAAGGTCGGCAGGGGAGTAACCAAGCACAGAAACATTGCCACTGTTGAATTCTTTCAGGCCGAGGATGCATTCCAGAGTTGTGGTCTTGCCTGAGCCATTTAGACCGACCAGACCATGTATGGAACCCCGAGTTACCTGCAACTCGAGATCCCTGATGACTTTGAAATCTCCGTAGGACTTGTTCAGTTTTGAGACTGAGAGTGCTACATCAATTTGACTGGAATCCATAAGTGAAACTTTTTGTAAATAACTGAAATCCGAATGTTCGGTTTGTAGACTAGTCTACGAACAAATCATCCACCTGGATTTCTTTGACCGTACCAAATTGTTCCAGTTCCTCTGTATCGATTATAGAGAGGTCGCCAACAATGGATATTAATTTGGGTCTGTCTTTTACATGGTTCTGTTGGAACTCCACCAGGTTTTCTATGCTCGCCGTCTGTAACTGTTGAAAGCGCTCCCTTCTGGGGTCTCCATCGAGACCAAGGCGCTCCCATCCTCGTACTGCGCCAATCACTTGCCGGAAATTAATCTTGGAAGTGCGGTAACGATTTAACATGGAGTTAGCGGTTTCTTCGAATCTCTCGCTGGACGCCGGCATCTCATCGATTAGGCCGACAAAGGCATTTAGAGCATCAACTGTCTTGTCGGTTTGTGTGCCGATTACACCGAGCATCAGATTCTGGTCATTCAATCTTCTGCCCTGAGCATAAGCTGCTGCTGCAGAGTAGGCTAAAGCTCTCGCTTCCCGAAGTTCCTGAAACACTACGCTAGACATCCCGCTACCGAAGTAGTCTGTGTATAGAGAGGACATCAAGGTGTCACTGTTATTGTAATCATTGTCTGGAAATTCGATTCGAACCTGAGCCTGAGCTGTCTGTTGATTCACTACATAGACTTCGGATTCGTCAAACTCTCGGGTCTTGCGGAAACGAAATTCAGGAGTGTCCTTAAGCTCTCCCTCAATAATATGGTGTCGGCGCAAAGAAGATACGAGGTCTTCCAGGGGCAGTGAGCCAGTATAGGTAAGTACATGTTTGTACTCGAGAAGGTCACTTGGCAGCGACATCAGTTCATCCAGGGACGTATCCTGAATCTCTTCAGAGCTAAGTGCTTCCAGCATGGGCGATTCTTCACCGTAGCGATTGTAGAGATAGAGCGCACGTGAGATTGCCGGAGGAGAGCTCTTCTGATCTTCCCGTGACTTCAGCAGAATCCCTTTTAACTGCTCCAGTGTTTGTTCGTCGGCAGTAGGTGTCTTAACCAACTCCATCATCAGGGCGAGGCTTTCCTCAAACTGTTCATCGAGTCCACTCAATGACATTGCCGAGGAGTTTTCACCAGCGCCAAAGCGAAAATCGCTACCGAGTCGATACCATTCTTTCTGCAGGGTTTCGTTGCTCATGGTTTCGGTGCCGGCAACCTCCATCAAGGAAGCGGAGAGATTCAGTTTTTCGTTTTCCTCTGTGCCTACTTCTACATTGACAGAGAAGCTAAACAGATCATTTAAAGGGTTTGGGGCATAGTAAAGTTCTACGCCATCTGCGAATTCAATTACGCGGTAATCCTCGTCGACTTCTACGAAGACAGGTTCGATAGGGTCGAAATCCATGGCAAGAACTCTAGCCGCGTACTCTGACTGACGGGTCGAATCAATTTCGATTGGGTCTATTTGAGGCTTTGCTACTGAAGGAACTTCATGTTGAGCATCGATCTGATAAATCGCGATGTATTCGTCGCCAAAATATTTGTTTGCAGCATCGATAATGTCCTGTCGGTCCACTTGTTCCATGCGCTCGATATCGGCTATGTGAAAATCCCAGTCCGTACCGTCGATGAACGACTGCCGCATCGTGGCTACACGAGACTGGTTGAATTCCTGACTAGCCTTCTGAGTCTTCTTTAGATCGTTAATGATTGCAGGAATTATCCATTCTTCAAATTCTCCGGCTTTCACCAGCTCTATCTGTTCAAGGAGAAGTTGTTCTACTTCTTCCAGAGTTTGGTCCTGCTTAGGGACGCCATATAAAGTTTGGGCGCCACCATCAATTTGGATTTGCGGAGACGATCCTGCACCTGCCACTAATTGTTGCTGATTTAGATTCAAGTTAATCAGCCCTGCGGTTCGATTATCCAGAATCATGTCTGCCATCATCAGCGCTTCGAGATCGGGGTGGCCCTTGCCGACAGTGCGAAATGCCAGTTGTACCTGTTCTTCGCCTGGATATTGCACGGTACGTCGTTCCACACCCTGAATTGGAGCTTCTACCCAGGGACCTACTTCCGGAACCGGCTTTGATTCCCAGGAAGAAAATTTCTCGCTGATCAGTTCAATTGTCTCATCGATGTCGATGTCGCCGCTGATAACGATTGCCATATTGTTGGGTACATAATAGGTATCAAAATAATTCTGGATGTAGACCAGTGAAGGGTTTTTCAGGTGCTCGACTTTGCCGATGGTGGGTTGCTGGCCATAGGGATGAACTTTATATAATTCTTCGCTCATGGCTGCATAGATGATTCGGCCTCGGTTATCCAGCGTGCGATTCTTTTCTTCGTACACGGTTTCGAGTTCGGTGTGAAAAATTCGAAATACAGGATCAGCAAATCGGGCCGATTCAATTTCTGCCCATTGCTGTAGTCGATTCGAAGGCATACCCACTTTGTAAACAGTCTCTTCATTAGAGGTATGGGCATTCATTGCACTGCTGCCCATGGCGTTATACAACTTGTCGAATTCATTCGGGATTGCGTATTGAGCCGCGAGTTGTGCGTTTCTATTTATTTCGGCGTAGATCTCAGCGCGGACGGCCTCATCCGTTTCATTGAAATGTTGCTCATAAAGCTCAACTATGCGATCCAGATAGGGCTTTTCTGCCTCATAATCCACCGTCCCTAACTGGGATGTTCCCTTGAACAGGAGATGTTCCAGATAGTGGGCGAGACCAGTGGCGTCAGCAGGGTCGTGCTTGCTGCCTGCTCGCACGGCTATCTCGGCATAGAATCTTGGTTCTTCATGGTTTTCTGTGAGGTAGACCTTGAGGCCATTGTCCAGCTCGAAAATAGCTGCATCCAGCGGGTCATTCTCATTTGCTTGATTGATTCGCGTGTAACCAGAGCTCGCTTGTTCGACCGCAGTGGATTGTGCGGTCTGAGTATTGTCACTGGTAGTGGTGCTTCCGCTGTCTCCGCAAGCAGATACGGTGATAAGAATAAGTGCTGCAAACGTAATCCGCATCAAATTTCTGGCGGCTAGTAACTGTCTCATGTAGTGCTCCAAAATGGTTCTGTCTAAATGACGTATGCCTCTCGTATGCCTCTAATGTATGGCATTCGGGCAAAAATTGTAAGTCAGATCGGGTGGCTAGTTTGGAAGATCATCGGCGCCTATTCGAGCATGCCTTATTTCCCTCTCTCCGTCTGTTCGGCTGGTGGCTTCAAGTATGATGTCGATGCCGGACGTCTGATTGCGTACGAATTGGTCGTATTGCTCAAGCTGGTCGACATCCAGATCCGGCTGCAGACGCTCGCGGGCTCGTTCATAAGCCTGGACTGAATCCTCATGGGCACTACTCATGCTGCCATCATCGGCCACCAGCGAGGAGTAATTATTCTCCGAAGAAAATAACTCATCAATCACCGTGTCCATTACCTGCTCATGGGCAAGACCCTCAATAGAGCTGCCTGACCGGCTCAAACCTTCCCCGTATATTTCTCTTGCGGTGTCTTGTTTGATCAAGCGGTCATACTGACTTAACTCATCCAGCTGATCATCGCTTAGCAATTCCTCCATACCGTTGACCATGCCATCCGGACCAAACATAGCTACAGCCTGATCTGCGCTGAGATTGCCGTCCAGCAACTCCCCAAGCATCTGATAGCGTTGAGAGGTGAAATCGACCATGGCGTCCAGGATGTCTTCTCTTCCAGCCTCGGGAAGAGCCAGGGCATTCACATAATCGCGATAGAGTCCCGGAACAGAATCCTGTGCCCAGGAATCGGCAACAGCGGGGTCGGAGAAAGGCGAGGAAGATGGGCCGCCTCTTCGACGCGGCCCGGATTCCTGTGCTACTTGGGCTCTAACTTGTTCCAGCAACTCTTCGTAGTCTGGATTAATCTTTTCTCTCGCGCTCTGCAATTCAGCACTCATATTTGCCAGTTGATTGCTGGCTGATAACAGCTGACTCTGCAGGCTGCTCAATTGCGCTTCAAACTCATTTCTCTGCAGGGCATATTCCTCAGCTTGCTCCTGTAGCTGAGTCTGAAAGCCCATGGCTATGTCCAATTGCTCCTGCAAATCACCGCTCTTAGTCTCTGCCAGTACAATGGCATAGCTCATGCCACCTAACACTATTGCGACGCCTACAATTTCAACTGCTTTCATATTATCTGAACCTCTGTTTCTAGTATGTATCCCGCAGCTGGCAGCGTCCTTTTGGACGAGCCCGGTGCAACCGTCAGTGGAAGCGCCTTGGAGATGTTTTTGTGTTTGCGCACTGCTGAACCAGCGACTCTAAACTCCTTTATACCGCTGTCATTAACCAAGTTCAGTCCAGAAAATATCCAGTTGGCATCACTGGCCAGATTATCACTTCAGAAGGTGACACTATCATTGAATGCTGGATTCAACTTCTCAACAGAGGATTTGTCAGTGCAAGAGCTGCCAAAGGCAACAATAACAAGAAAAAACAAACAGAAATCAAATTGTTATCTCCCCTGTAGATAGTTCGTTTTGTCGTTAAAATTAGACTGATAACAGGTATAGAAGCGTATAATCATTCGACAATCAGAATCTTGGCCAATTTAGCGAAATACATGAAATATACAATTAAATCAACAGCTTGTGCTCTTTTCTCTTTGCTGCTCGCTGCCTGTAGCAGTAATTCCTATAAGGAAAGTGCAGATAATGAGAGTTATCAGGCCATAGCTGGTAAGTCAGAGCTGGTGCCCGGGATGAGCCAGCAAGTGCTTGTTGATGAGGAAAAAGTCGTCGATCTCGATGCTTTTGCTATCAACGAAGATTCATATGAATTTCTCGACGAGGAAGCTGACAGCGAAATAGGAGCCCATATTCTGAATTTGAATATTGCTCTGGATTTAGCTTTTCAACACAGCAAGGACTACCAAACCCAGAAGGAGCGTTTATATCTGGAAGCGCTGGCATTGACCTTCGATCGTTATCGTTACTCGCCAACATTTTCAGCAAGTGCAGGTGGCGATTATCTTTGGGACACCGAAGATCAATTTGTTACAGATATGCAAGCCCTGACTGGAATGGAAAATATCAGCACCAGCGAAAGTGTTGATGCGGGTACCAGCTTGGGAGCTCGTTATCTTCTAAAAGGTGGTGGAGCTATAGCTCTTAACCTGACGAGTAATTTTACCCGCTTCCTCACTGGCGATATTAGTGAATTTGGAACAACAGCTCTTATCGGTTCATTTACTCAGCCTCTATTACGGGATTTTGGCACCGAGATTGAAGCGGAGAATCTAATGCAGGCAGAGCGTGATCTGCTCTATCAATTACGAGACTTCACCAGATTTAGAAAGACATTTGCAGTGAGGGTAGCTTCCAACTATTACTCTGTGTTGCTTAATCGGGAAACAGCGATCAATAACTATGCCGGACTACAGGCCAATAATTTGTCTCTCGAGCGGGAGCAGGCGTTTCAGGCGGAAGGTCTGACGACACTATTGGAAGTAGGTCGATTGGAACAATCCGCACTCCAGGCAGACCTGCGTTGGACATCATCGATTACTCGTTACAAGCGCAGCCTGGACAATTTCAAGATTTTAATCGGTCTTGATGCTGATGACAGTATTGTTTTGGATGATAATGAGATGACGCTGATCACTGAGTCAGGCATGGAATCTCCTGACATTAGTCTTGAGCAGGCCACAGAAATGGCCGTGCAGACTCGACTCGATTTATATTCCGAGTTGGATAGAGTGCAAGACGCCGCGCGCAAGATTGAAGTAGCAGCCAACGCATTGAATCCCACACTGGATTTTAATTTAGTGGCATCGATACCTGATTCCAATAGTGGCAACCTGGGTGAGCTGGATTTCGAGAACGCAGTCTATCGCGCTGGTTTGGACATCGACTTGCCTCTGGACAGCAAACAGGAGCGCAATAATTATCGTCGTACCCTTATCGATTATGACGCTTCCACCCGAGACTATTTGCTTGCCCTTGATGAAGTAAAACTGGATGTACTGGACACCTGGCGGCGTATGAACGAAGCAAGCAAGAGCTATGATATTAATGTTACCAGTGTTGAGATCAATGAGCGTCGAGTAGAAGAGGCAGAGCTCCGCGCTGAACTGGGCCTTGGTGATATTCAGGACACGGTGGATTCACAAAACGATTTAACGGCGGCTCGCACAGAACTGGTGAGCTCAATAGTCGAACAAAATATTGCGAAACTAGAATTCTGGCGTGACGTAGGGCTGCTCTACGTTAACGATAATGGACAGTGGGAGGAAGGCATAAATGAGCCTCGATAAGTCAGACAAGGAAAAGGGTCAGGAAGGGAAGACAGAATCAATGAGTGATTCCCTCAAGATGATCCTGGGAAAAATTCCTGAGCCAGTTAAAGTCACGGCTGCAAATTTAAAGCTGCAGTTCTTGGCTGCTAGCAAGTCAACTCAATATGCTATTTCCGGCGTTGCCGCGGTGGTGCTCCTCTTAATAGTTTTCTCTGGAGGAGAGTCTTCTGATTCCTACAGCGGTGCTGTGACATTTGAAGCACGAAGAGGAGACCTAAGCATTACCGTACTTGAAGGAGGCGCTCTGGAAGCGCTTCAGTCTCAGGAAATTCGTTCGCGGGTTAAGGGGCGAGAAGGTGTAAAGATATTGAACATAGTTGAGGAGGGCTATCGTGTTACTCCTGAAGATGTTGAAGATGGTTTGATTCTTGTTGAGCTGGATAAATCGCAGCTAATTGATCAGAGGGTCAATCAGGAAATAGCAGTGGAAACAGCCGAGGCAAGTTATATAGAACGCCGCGCTCAGTTTGAGATGCAATTGAATGAAAACATGACGGAAATAAATGAATTTCGCCAGAACATGAAATTTGCGCGGCTCGATTTCGAGAAATTTCTTGGTGCCAATGTAGTTAACAAGATCTTGGAAGATTTAAGGATCGACGAACGAATAGCGGCTTCTGAAGAGGCAGATGCGGCGGCATTTGCTGGTATTTCTGACACTGAAGCCGTGCCGGATACTGACTTTACATCTAGCAACAGAGGTCAGCGACAGCGTCCTACCGGAGGGTTTGATCCAGCTGATCTTGATTCTCTGCCTCCTCAGATGCGAGAGCGAATTGAACAGATGATGGCCGAGAATGGTGGAGAGCTGCCAGCGGAAATACTTGAACGTATGCAGCAAGGTGGAGGTAGACCCGGAGGCAGAAGCGGTGATCAGGGTGGCGACCGAGGCCTGGAATCAACTCCTTTTGAGCGTGGTGATCAAATGAGGGAAGCAGAGACCTTGGTACTGCAGCCGCTAGTGCTTGAAGAGTTGGAAACCGGTCAGCAGCTACTGATGGATTCCGAATATATGGGAGTTCGAGACGATCTGGATTTTTCCGAATTCGCTGATATCGACTCACTGGAAGATGGTGAAGCAAAACAGGAGCTCCGCTCTCTCACCGATGATTTACAAGTTTCTCAGGAAGAGCTGCTGCTGGCACAGGACAGGATTGAAGGTCAGCGCAGGCTGGAAGACCGGGGATTTATTACCCCTACTGAACTGGAAGCGGAAGAGCTTAATTTAAGTAAGGCTGAAAACAAGATGCGTGAAAAGGAGACGGGTCTCGCACTTTATATTCAATACTCATTTCCCAAAGAGTCTGAAGAGTTACTGTCTAAATTTGAAAATGAAGTTATGGGCTATCAGCGTCAACTGAAAGAAAATATCGCTGAGAAGGCTCAGGAAGAGGCTCGTTTCAGCTCTGCGGAGAGAAAGTATCGTTTGGAAGTCGACAAGCTCGAAGATCTGCTGGAGCAAATTGATTACGCCACTATTCGAGCCGAACGACCAGGGCTGGTTGTCTATGGAGCGTCGGATCAGAATTCAATGCGCTTTCGCGGAAGCAGTAGTCAGGAAGCGGTTCAGGAAGGGGCGACTATTCGCGAGCGACAATCGATCCTGACCATACCGGATATGCGAGAGATGGCTATCAAGGTGAATATTCATGAGTCAGCAGTGCAGCGTGTTGCTGTGGGTCAGGCAGTGAAAGTGTCAATTGACGCCTTTCCTGATGAGGAACTCACTGGGAGAGTCATTAAAGTTGCAGTAGTAGCAGATTCAGCTAATGCATTTATGAATCCTGATTTGAAGGTCTATCCAACTACGATTCAAATAGATGGTACTCATGATTGGCTACGACCCGGAATGAGCGCAGAAGTTGAGATACTGGTGGACTCATTGGAGGCTGTTGTCTATGTGCCAGTGCAGGCCGTTACTTACTTCGATGATAAGCGCGTAGTCTATCTGCCAAATGGAAATAATCCTCGACAGAGGGAAGTACAGGTCGGAACTTTTTCTGATTCATTTATCGAAATCGTAAGCGGACTGGAAGAAGGGGAAGAAGTTCTGCTTCTGGCTCCTCAACAGAATCGTGCCGACGGTAATGCCAGTTAATCATCTGAGAACCTGATGCTTGATTCCGAAACACAGCAATCTGCAGTAAATAGACCGGCCTCTGTTGGTGGGCAATCTGTAGTAGCCAGCCTGGACGATATTCGCAAGACGTATCACATGGGCTCGCTTGCGGTAGAGGTGCTCCATGGTATTTCACTGGATTTCTTTGCCGGAGACTATATCAGTATCATGGGTCCTTCGGGCTGCGGCAAGTCGACGCTAATGAATATTCTCGGTTGTCTGGATCAGCCTAGCTCGGGAAAATACTTCCTGGGTGATCAGGATACATCGCAAATGGAAGATGACCAGCTTTCCACTATTCGTGGTGCTCGACTTGGGTTTATCTTTCAGTCATACAATCTTATTCAACAACTCAATGTGCTGGAAAATATCGAGATGCCACTGTTCTATCAGGGCTTCTCTGCCAGCGACAGTCATGAAATCGCCATGGGATTAGCGCAGCGAGTTGGATTGGATGATCGTATCGACCACAAGCCATTCGAACTCTCCGGCGGCCAACAACAAAGGGTAGCTATAGCCAGAGCTCTGGCAGTAGATCCCCTAATTATTCTTGCAGACGAGCCCACGGGCAATCTGGATTCAAAATCAGGTGCCGAGATCCTCAATCTGTTTGACGAATTACACTCTCAGGGAAAGACACTGATCATGGTGACCCACTCTGATGAATTGGCAGAACGTTCTCAGCGTTGGGTTAGATTGCGCGATGGCAGGGTGGAAAGCGATGAGCGAAATTAGCCTCGATCCGCCTCTGTCGGCTAATCAGCAACCGAGGGCTGCAGTGACTCGGTCTTCATTTAGCTTTACTCGCTTCAGAAAAATTACTGAAGTGGGGCTTAAGAGTATCTATTCCCACGGTCTGCGTTCTCTGTTAACTGTGCTAGGTATCGTCATCGGCGTAGCAGCAGTAATTGCTATGCTGGCGGTGAGCGAGGGCGCGAGTTTTGAAGCTCAACAACAGTTCAGGGATTTGGGTGCCAGCAATATTCTATTGAAGAGTGTGAAGCCTGCAGAGGTAGAGGAGAGTAGCAACAGAGGCTTCGGCCCACCACAGGCTATAGTCTATGGTCTCACTAATTCAGATATCTCTACCATCAGAGATACCATTCCGGGCATCTCCAATGTTATCGCCTCCCGTATCGTCAAAAAGAATGTATGGAATCTGGGTAATAGTATGAATACCGATGTGGTTGGAACCTCGGTGGACTACCCAAGCTCCCGAAGTTACAACCTCAGGGCAGGGCGTTTCTTTAGTGAATCGGAAGTGCGCGACCATGCCAACGTAGTGGTGTTAAGTAATGAAGTTGCCAATGCTCTGTTTCCCATCGACAACCCCTTGGGCGGCTCCATTAAAATAGACAGCGACTATTACAATATTGTCGGCATCATGGAATCGGAAGGATATTCAAATCTTGGCCAAAATCAGGCGGGCAGTTCCAATGCCGCTCCTAGTCGTATCTACATTCCGTTTACTTCTTCTAAGAGTCGTTTTGGTGAAACAACAACAAGGCAGACCAGCGGTGGCATGGAGTCTGAAACCGTAGAACTTCATGAAGCAATTATTCAAGTAGAGAATCAGGAAGCCGTAATTGAAGTCGGTGAGATCATCGAACAAATTATCCAGCGACGTCATAAGGACGTCGACTATGCGATAGAAATTCCTCTCGCTCTATTAAGGCAGGCCGAAGAGAGCGCCCTAAGGGACTCTATTGTTGCTGGTGCTATTGCGGGAATTTCTTTGTTGGTGGGTGGTATTGGTATTATGAATATCATGCTTGCCAGTGTCACCGAGCGAACTCGTGAGATCGGTATTCGTAGAGCTCTGGGAGCCAAGAAGAAAGACATTATTACTCAGTTCCTCATCGAGGCAGTAATTCTCTCTGGAGTAGGTGGTTTAATCGGTGTGGTACTCGGCGTGCTAATACCGTTCATTATTTCAGCATTCTGGGGTATGACTACCATAGTGACACCAGTGGCTCCTATCCTGGCATTTTCGATTTCTGCACTAATCGGTGTAATATTTGGAATCTATCCATCAATGCGCGCAGCAGATATGGATCCTGTTGAAGCATTACGGCACGAGTAAGTTCCATAGAGGCAGCGCAGCTTCTGTAAAATATTTTAAGAATATCAATTTCGGATCTATTAAAAGAGCTTCAGCTATGTTTCGTTTTTCATCATTCTTGATAGGGATCTCGATAGCGATCTTTTCGCTAGTACTACCCGGTGATATCCAAGCAGCAGAGGAGCGCACGGCTATGTGGCAAGCATACGATGAGAGCGACGATCTAGCTGAGCTTTCTCAACACGAAGATGACAGCATGCATTTCAAGTTACTTAATTCGAGGGTAACTGACAAGAATGATTTATGGGCCCCATTTCAGGACGATCTCTCCAATTTTTCCGAAAGTATTTATCAAACACTGAAACCACTGATTATGGAGAGAAGTGTTAGGCAGATTCAGCAGGCGGTAGCTTCGGGGCAATTATCCTATGAGTTGCTCAGCACTTTTTATGTTTATCGAATCCGAAAAATAGAAAGTGATGATGAAAGATTTCTCAATGCAGTAATTTCCTTAAACCCAAATGCTATCCGTCGAGCCCAGGTGCTGGATGATCTCCGAGAAGCCGGGCAAGAAATAGCGGAAGACTCTTTGTTTGGAATTCCGGTTCTGCTTAAAGACAATATTGGTTTTGCAGGACTAGCCACTACCGCTGGCGCCTTGGCACTAAAAGATAATCAAACAGGAAACTCATTCATTGCCCAGCAACTGATGGACAATGGAGCCATTATCCTGGGCAAGGCTAATCTGAGTGAGTGGGCCTATTTCTTCTGCGATGATTGCCCTTCAGGGTATAGTGCATTAGGCGGACAAACCCTGAATCCCTATGGTCGATTTCAGCACGGAACAGGGGGTTCCAGTTCTGGTTCTGGTGCTTCAGTAGCAGCCAATTTTGCTGCAGTAGCTGTGGGTTCTGAAACCTCAGGATCGATTCTCTCTCCCGCTAGTGCAAACTCTGCGGTGGGTCTAAAACCAACGACTGGAACGCTGAGTCGTACCGGGGTCGTGCCTATCTCTGCGACACTTGATACAACGGGTCCAATTACTCGAACTGTGGAAGATGCAGTAATTCTCTTTAATGCCATGGCGGGATACGACGAGGTTGATATGGCCATGCCTTTGCGAAGTGCAGATAGCCGATTGCAATATCGCCTTCGGGATATCGGTGCCATAAGAATGGGAATAATTAGCGACTTTGAAAACGACAGTCATTATCAAAATGCAGTTTCACTTCTAACGCAGATTGGAGCCTCAGCCGTATCTGTTAATTTTTCACCGCCAGAGTTTGAGAAATTTTTAGATTTATTAGGCGGGGAGATGGTTAGGGATCTCGCGCTCTATTTATCCCAACACGCTGCCGGCGCTGTGGAAATTTCTTCCATCGATGACTTACAAGAGTTCAATCAGCAGGATCTCGATATTCGCGCACCCTATGGGCAGGCGTTGATCGATATGATGGCAGATTTAAATATTCCGGCTACTGAGCTCCATGAAATTCGTGAACAGCTTCAGTCATCTGCAAGAGGCTATCTTGATTTGCTGTTTGCTGAAAACGATTTACAAATCCTGCTTTCCATAAACAATAGAAATGCAGGAATCGCCGCTCTGGCGAATTATCCTGCTTTGACTGTTCCTATGGATTATGCAGAAAATGGGCAGCCAGTAGGCCTTACATTAATAGCTCCTTCTTTTCAGGAGCAGCTTCTAATTGATCTAGGCGCTCAATTCGAACGTTTGAGTAACGCTAGAATTATTCCAGAGCAGTACAGATAAGGGCTTTTATTAGAAACATTTGAATGCAGAAAGTATAGGAAACAGCTTCAAAACGCTTCCGTTATGCTGTTATTCTCGATAAAGACCCTGAGGAGTGCCTTCATATGTATTTAGAGCGTAGACGAAAAATGCCGCGTTATGCGGTGGGGGTGATTGTATTTGTCCTGCTAGCGCCCTCAGCATTGGCTGAAGACGAAGCAGACGCTCTCGAGGACCCGCGGCAGGCTCAGATCGCGGCCAACATCGCACAATACCAGCAAGACCTGATCGGATTGGGTGGTGTGTATAGTCGGGTAACTACTGAACTTAATCTATCGTTGGCTGATGCCTATCTTGAATTGGATGACTTCGATCGGGCTTTGGAGGCCTATGGCGAAGCGCTTCAGTCTGTACGAATCTCAAATGGACTTTATTCTGAAGAGCAGCTTCCACTTTTGGAGCTATTTGCTACAGGTTCCATGCGAGCTCAGGATTGGGAGAAAACAGAAAATAATCTACATCTTGCTTATTCCCTTGCCAAGCAATTGTACGAGGCTGATGACCCGCGTTACAGTGAAACAGCGTCACGCTATGCCGACTGGAAAGTTCGAGCCTACCAGGGAAGCTTGTTAAGCCCTCGAGAAAGGAACCCATTAAATGAGTCAATCGAAATCTATGATTCTATTGTAGCTTCGTTGAGCCATGATTCAGAAAATTATCATAACGAGCTTATCAATATTCTATCTGCAAAAGGTTTGGCACATTATTATTCCGCCTTGTATGTAGACGATGCCGAACTGGAAGATTTTTCCGGAATCGGCGCCGAAACAGTAAATCAGCGAATCTGCCGCTCGAGGCCTCGAACTATTAATGGCGTTACAACTTATGTGACTGTTTGTAATGACGAGAGAGCCCCAAATCCGGACTACTTTGAAAGCCGCAATAGAGCTAAATCTCGACAGCTGGAATCAAACCTCAGATACATGCGAGAGAGTTATCAGCAGATTGTTGAAATCCTCAGTGAAGAAGCTGAAATTACGCCACTGGAAATTGTAGAGGCCATGTTAAATCTTGGAGATATTAATCTGTTGATAAATGATTTGGAGCGAGCGAACTCCGAATATTCAAGAGCATTTCAATTGCTGGAATCAGAGAACGTATCACAATCCGTGCGCAATCAAGTTTTTAATCGACCGCGAAAAGCATTAGAAGATGTATTGGCTCGGTTCAATCAAGACGAATTTGATGACATTGCTCTTTCAGGTGTTGTGACTTTCAGTGTAAGCAGCGAAGGGAAGATCGCAAATGCTAGAATTTCCGGAGAAGAAAGCGATCTTGCAGATCCCAATCGATCACTGGTTATATCCAAACTCCAATCGTCATTTTATCGTCCGGCCATTGTGGATGGAGTTGCTGTGGATAGTGAGCTAAGCATTCCTGCTTCGGAGCTTTGAGTAGTTTCATTTTTGTGGTGTCGCATTTGCCGAGATAGCTTGCCGGCAGTTTGAAAATACTGATCTGGAACAAAAGAAAGCCTAATAATTTACCCGGGAAGCGAATCCAAGTTATTGAGCTTTTCTTAACATGCTAGGATTAAAGCAACTAGAATTTAACAGTTGTTCTTAGGCGGTTACGGCATGTCTCATCAATTAGCGATACAGCAATTCAAGTTCATTTCTCTCAGTGTAGTTTCCTATTCTCTTCTTATGTTTTCTTCAATTGTTGAAGCTCAGTCTGGAGCCTTTATCGATGATGGAAATGTTTCGGGCAATTTCAATTTACGTTATGAATCTTCTGATCAGGACAATGCCCTGGAAGATGCTCAGGCATTAACACTTCGCTCTCGTCTCAACTTTTCAAGTGGCGTAGTCTCCGGGTTTAGTGCGCTTGTAGAGATAGAGGATGTTCGAATCGTTGGTGGTCTTGATGATTATTCCGTTGGGCCGACTGGGTTTAATGTTGGCCGCTACTCGGTAATTGCCGATCCGGAGTCTACGGAACTGGATCAGGGATTTCTGCAGTATTCTGATGAATCGTTTACCGCCAAGATCGGGCGACAGGTGATTACCTATGATAATCATCGGTTTATTGGTCATGTTGGCTGGCGTCAGGATAGACAAACTTTTGACGCGGTTAGCTTTGCCTTAAAGCCAAATGAAAATCTGAATTTAAGTTACAACTTCATTGACAAGAGAAGACGTATTTTCGCTGACGACGCTGATCTGGATTCCAAAGATCACCTATTTCACGGTGACTACAAAACCAGTTTCGGAACGGTAAGCGCCTATGCCTATTTGCTCGAGTTGGATAACTCGGTGAGAAATTCGCTGGACACCTACGGTGTAAGATTAGTGGGAGCGAGGAGCTACGATGGCTTCGACGTTTCCTATACAGCGGAATACGCGACACAAGATTCTGAAACAGCTTTGTCGAACAATGATGCTGAATATTTACTTTTAGAGGCTGGTATCACCGTTGATGGTATAAGCGCTCGGATTGGTCGGGAGCAACTGGGTTCTGATGATGGAGCGTATGGCTTTTCAGCACCGCTGGCCACGCTTCATGCCCACAATGGCTGGGCAGATCTTTTTCTTGGCACTCCAGCCGGTGGATTGATCGATACTTATGTGAATATTGGCGGAAAAGCAGGCAAGGGCAACTGGGCTGTGATTTATCATGATTTTGAAGTTGATGACGGGCCCTCGGATCTTGGCGGTGAATTTGATTTGCAATATGTGTATCCGATTTCGGAAAGTACTTCCTTAGGTTTGAAGTATGCGAGTTACAGCGGAGCAGATCTTGTGAGCGGCAAACCAGATACCGATAAGTTTTGGATCTGGTTAAACTTTGGCTTTTAGGATCGGTTTTTAGAACTGATTTTTAGTTAAGTTTTGAACCAGTTTTATAAGCTCGGATTTTAAGCCGAGTTTATAAATCGAGCTTTGCTTAGAAAAAATTGAAGTGCTAGCCAATCTTGCGATCCAGCCATTCAACGATAACTCTGTTCACTTCTTCCGGTTTTTCTTGCTGGGTCCAGTGACCGCTGTCCATTACCGTGTATTTCTCGAGATCAGTGATGAAATCTTCCATGCCGTCAGCCACCGAGGGAGGGAGAATTACATCATGCTCAGCACCGATGTATAGGCTTGGTGCTTCAATGCGATCCACTGCACTAGCCATCGCTGCTCCCATGCGTCTAGCCGCGCGGTACCAATTCAAGCCTTTTTCAAAGCCTGTAGCTTCATAGGTTTGCACAAAATATTGCATGACGTCTTCAGGAAGGAATGGATCGCCTGGCGGATCTTCTCTTTGAATCATCGACAACAGATCCATCTGTCGCTCAGCTGAATCTTCAGGCATTTGGCCAAAGCTTTCCTTATTCCATATACCACCACGGCTTAAAATAAAATCAAAGGTGTGTCTAACATCAGCCTCTAGTATCGGTTCCGCGACTCCTGGAGACTGGAATGTAGCCTGGTAGAAGTTAGGAGTCATGATTATTTGATTGGGCTCGCTATTCTCAACGGGCGGGAGATTCCCGGGTCGGCCGGCTCCAGTGTTCAAGCCAATGATGCCGCTGCAGCGATCAGGGTATAGTCGAGCCATTGACCAAACTACTGCACCGCCCCAGTCGTGCCCGATGAATACTGCTTTATCAATACCTTTGGCATCAAGCATGCCAACGAGATCATCACAAAATATTTTCATACCGTATTGCATGGGGTCGTCCGGCCCACCGGTTAGACCAAAACCACGTTGATCTGGTGCGAGGACGTGATATCCGGCAGCGGAGACTGCTTCAATCTGGTGTCGCCAGCTGAAAGCCAGTTCCGGCCAACCGTGACAGAACACAACTGCGGGACCTTCGCCTTTTTCATAGACCGCCATATTTATGCCATTGGTCTCCACAAAATTGGGAGTAGGCATCATGGGCGCAGGTCGCACACCATTATTTTCCGCAGCAAATGAAGTTATGGGAAGACTAGCAACTCCCATTCCAGTGACTGCGCTGTTTTGCAGGAATTTTCTTCGGCTTATTGTCATTTCTTCCACCTGAGTATTTACTGGCTATTAATCGTTGTTACTGTAACTCAGTCTCGAGTACTAGCATAGTGTTCTGGATGCTTAGGCAAGGTGTAATTCGGCGTCATAACCGGCTTCCCTCAGTTTTTGCAGGATCTCATCACTTTGATCTGCATCTCGTGTCTCTACTGTAATGTAGAGGTCAGCATCCTTTACGGGAACGCTGGCAAACATACGTTGATGGGAGACTTCCAAAATATTACCTCCGAGATCACCTATCATTGAGGAGACATCGGAAAGAGTTCCGGGCAGGTCTGAAATTTTAATCAGATATCGAACGATTCGCCCCTTACGAACCAGTCTGCGCATGAGTACGGAGGCAAGAATTCTCGAATCGATGTTTGCGCCGCTGATTAGCACGGCGGTTTTCTTATCGGTAAATAGTTCAGGTTTCGTCATAAGCGCCGCAAGCGCCGCAGCACCCGCACCCTCGGCGACTGTTTTTTCTATAGTAATAAGTAAGTCTATTGCATCTTCAATCGCATCTTCTTCCACTATAACTATGTCATCTACCAGACGAGTGATTACTTCCATGGTCAACTCGCCAGGATGCTTTACTGCGATACCTTCGGCTACGGTTGAGCCGCCACAGCTGACATCTTCTCCGTTACGAAGCTGATGAGCGCTTGCATAGTTAGCGGCTTCAACTCCGATGATTTTGATTTCAGGGCGAAGATTTTTAGCAGCAGTAGCGATACCGGAGATGAGTCCGCCGCCACCAATGGGCACCACGATTACATCAAGATCAGGTTCCTGAGCTAGCATTTCCAATGCGACAGTTCCCTGACCGGCCATAATCTGTTCATCGTTGTAAGGGTGAACAAAAACCAATCCTTTCTCGGTGGAAAGATTCTCTGCAAACTGAGCAGCTTCATCCAGAGATGATCCTTCCAGAATAACGAGAGCATCAAAGTTTTTTGTATCTTCGACTTTCACATTAGGAGTGTTCTTCGGCATAACGATTGTCGCGGGTATTCCCAAGCTCTGTGCGTGATAGGCAACAGACTTGGCGTGGTTGCCAGCGGACATCGCTATTACCCCAGCAGCACGTTCCTCATCTGTTAATTGTAGAAGCTTGTTCAGAGCTCCTCGCTCCTTAAAGGAGGAAGTAAATTGAAGGTTCTCAAATTTGAGAAACACCTCTGCCCCAAGAATGCTCGAGAGTGTTCTGGATTTTTCGAATCGAGTGTTCACTATCGAAGACTCGATGCGAGTAGCGGCTGCTTGGATGTCTTCCAGCGAAATGGGCATAGAGTGCTCGGTTAATAGAATCGCGTAAGGTGTGGACCACCTGGGTCAGGTGAGTCCTGAGATTCTACTAGAATCAAGAGTAGGGGCAAACTATTAAGCTCTGTTGCTGACAATTCCTTTTGTAATGATTTCCCGTACAATTGTCGTTCACCACATAACATGCTTGCTAGAGCCCAGTGATATGAATGATTTGGAAAACGAACCCTTATTAAAGGGTGTAAAGGTTATTGAATTGGCCTCTATGGTCTTTGCTCCTTCTGCCTGTGTAGTAATGGCAGATTTCGGTGCCGATGTTATAAAGGTTGAGCCTCTGGAAACCGGCGATCTGAATCGACATTGGCATAAGATTCCCGGGCTGCCTATATCCGATATGGCCTATCCCTTCCAGGTGGATAATCGAAATAAGAAAAGCATTGCGCTTAATCTGAAGAGCGAAGAGGGCTATGAAACCTTTTGTAAATTGATTGCAGATGCTGATGTGCTGGTTACTAATTATCGATTGAAGGCACTTGAGAGACTGAAGCTGGATTTTGATTCAGTCATTAAAATTAATCCCGGGATTGTCTATGCTCTTGCTACTGGTTTTGGCGAGCAGGGTGATGAGAAGCACAAGCCTGGCTATGACACTGTCTGCTATTGGTCGCGCTCGGGCATTGAAGCTCAGGTTTTTCCCTATGAGGGTTGGCTAAGCACGTTTCCCTATGGAGCAGGTGACCACCCTAGTGGCATGACTTTGTTCGGAGCCATCATGACCGGTATTTACAAGAAACTGAAAACCGGCAAGGGATGTAAGGTTTCCACATCTTTGTTGGCGAACGGAGCCTGGGCAAACTCGGTGATGTTGCAGGCACAGTTGGCAGATGCCAGCTTTCGAGAGAAGCGGCCGCGGGAGAATGCTTATAATTTTACTTCCCTGCATTATCCAACCAAAGACGGCAGGTTATTGAAACTGAGCCTGGTAAATTCACAGAAAGATTGGGTTCCTTTCTGCGAGGCTATAGACCGAGCAGATATTCCAGTCGATCCTCGTTGGCAAGACTTGGATGCTCGTTCAAAAAATATGTCCGAGTTAATACTGGTTTTGAGCAAAACCGTTATCGCTCATGATGTGAAGTACTGGCAGGAAAAACTGGAGAGCCATGATATCCCCCATACCATTGTCTCTACTTATGAAGAGGCGGCCAATGACAAGCAAAAGGAAGCGAACGATATAGTAGTGCCCTTGGATCATCCCGAGTATGGGAAGATGCGTACCGTCAATAGCCCGTTTGAAGTGTCGGGATCAAGAAAGATTAAGCCTGGTCCCGCTCCAAAATTGGGTGAGCACTCAGATAAGGTTTTAACAGACCATGGCTATTCAGTAGAAGAGATCAGCGCTCTACGGAAAGCCGGTGTGTTGGGCTAGTGTAAAAATTTACAAGAAGGCCTGCTGAATTGATTGCACATAGGCGCGAATCAGATGTTATGTCTGGAAGCGGCGCTCAATGGGAAGGGGCGTAAAATTAGAGCGATTAGAAAGACGATCAAACAACCGATGACTAAATGATTGAATATCATCTTTGTTAAGAATTCGAAAATCTCATTCATCGCTAGCCTTCGTTCTTGTCTAGTCTGAATTATTGATCAAATCTTTTAACTTCTGAATTTCCAAAGCATCCATTTCTTCATCCTCTAGCAAATCCACTACCAAGGACTGAGGTGTGCCGCCGAAGAAGCTGGATATGAGATGCTTTAATGCTTCACTTCTCGCCTTCTTCCTGTCTACCAAGGGGATATACACGAAGGAGCGGCCAGATTTAGTGTGTCGGACATAGTCTTTATCTTCGAGAATTCGCATCATGGTCTGTACAGTGTTGTATGCTACTGGGCTGTCTTTCTGCAATACCTCTACTACGTTCTTAACTGAAGCATTCTGTAAATCCCAGATAACATTCATGATCCGGAGTTCACCGTCAGTAAGAATTTATGATACTTTGCGAGCCATCAATGACCTCTAATTCCTAATTAATTAAGAGTAACTCCGTGACTGTAAACCCACTGATTCTCCCTGTCAATTAAGGAATTAGGATTTCACAGGGGCAGCGGCAGTATCGGTTTGTTCGCAGCAGTTTTAGCTTGGAAGTTGAGGGGTTACCAGTAATTCTCAACGGTAATTTGACCTGGTGTACGCCGGCGATTCTTACTAAAACCCCGGTTTTTTAAGGCTTCAACAGTATCCTTAACCATGTCGGGGTTACCGCAGAGCATGATCTGAGATCTCTCCAACGAAAATTCGTTCCCTACATTGCTCTCTAATTGACCCTGAGCAATTGCTTGGGGGATTCGGCCATGTATGGTGTCCTGGATTTCTTCCCGACTTACAAATGCCTTGTAGTGGAATCGACTCCCATATTGATCTGCCAGGGACTGAAGAAGTTCCTGATAGCGTAGGTCGCATTCGCCACGAACAGCCTGCACCAGGATTATGTTTTCGAATCTGTTCCAGGGTTCTTCCGTATTCAATATTGAGAAAAAAGGAGCGATGCCGGTGCCTGTGCCTAGCATCCACAAGTCTTTACCTTGAGGAACCTCGTTGAGGGTGAAGAAGCCATTCGCCTTTTGTTTTACCCAGATATTGTCACCAGCCTTGAGGTCTACCATGGCATTGGATAGCACACCGCCGGTTGCAGTATAGAAAAAGAATTCGATGGGCTTTTTGCCGGGAGAGCTTAGAAAAGAATAAGGCCGGGCTATTCGCTCACCGTCGATATCCAGAGCCAGGCTGGTGAATTGCCCTGCAGTGAACATGTCGACATCTGCGTCAATCTTTAGCGTGAACAGGTTCTCAGTCCAATGGCTGTTCTCAAGTACTGTTCCTTCTATCCATTGTGCCATTTTTCAGTCCTGATTAATGAAGTCCATCACTGGAACTATGGTATGAATTTCTATAGTCTCCTAGCAAGCAGAAAATAGCTTTAAGAAAAACGATTGAAGCAATCGAGCTTTGTTGAGAAGAGGGGACGGCAATGATTGGTACCTGGTTTGAGATAGCACTGTGGAAGCGGATTCTTTGCGCTTTGATACTTGGAGTTATTGTCGGTGCTATCTGGGGCCCCGGAGCTGAAAGCATTAAATGGATTGGCGATCTTTTCGTTCGTCTAATTCGTATGGTTGTTGTTCCTTTAGTATTCGTCACACTGGTTTCCGGCGTAGTATCCATGGGCGATCCCAGTAAACTAGGCTCCCTTGGGGTTAAGACCCTCGCCATTTACATGGGCACCACACTGGCAGCCATACTAATAGGTTTGTTCCTGGCAGCGGTACTCCAGCCTGGTGTCGGCGTCGATCTTTCCAATGCTGTGCCTGGCACAGTGCAGGAAGCCATTCCTCTCTCTGAAAGATTAATGAGTATTGTCCCTCCAAACCCAATAGCTGCTTTGGCCGAGGGAAATATTCTGGCGATTATCTTTTTTGCTCTTTTGCTAGGCGTAAGTCTGTTAACTATTGGAGATAAAGGCAAACCGCTTGCGGAATTAATGGAAGCTGGCTCTGAAGCAATGCTGCGCATTACGCACTGGGTGATGGAAGTAGCTCCTTTTGGAGTATTTGCACTGATTGCATGGGTCTCTGGAACTCAGGGGGTGGCAGCACTGCTGGATGTAGTTACTCTCGCTATTGCTGTAGTTCTGGGTTGTGTGGTTCACGTGATAGTCGTTCATGGTGTGCTGATAATTAAACTCTCCCTGAGGCTTTCTCCGGTGATGTTTTTCCGTGGAGCCAGAGATGCAATGTTAGTTGCTTTCTCTACATCTTCTAGCTCCGCAACGCTTCCGGTCACGATGTCGGTTGCGGAAGAAAACCTTGGTATTAAGCCGGTAGTTGCTTCCACAGTGCTTCCATTGGGAGCAACAATCAACATGGATGGCACAGCGCTCTATGTAGGTATCGTTTCGGTATTCGCAGCTCAGGCTTTCGGAATCGAGCTAGCCCTTGCCGATTATGCAATTATTGCAGGTTCAACGACTCTGGTATCTATTGGCACGGCCGCTGTCCCGGGTGCTTCTCTGTTTCTGATGGCCGCGGTAATGGGTGCGATTGGTATTTCGCCTGAGCAGATAGCCGTAGTAGTGGGATTCATTCTTCCATTTGATAGGCCGCTGGATATGCTGCGAACTGTAGTAAATATTAGTGGAGATCTTTCAGTGTCTACGGCAGTGGCGAATTGGGAAGATGAGTTTGATCGGGAAATTTTCGAACGGCCTCTGAAGTTTTAATTTTTGTAGTTCGAGAAGAGCTACAAAGATTAGCATGCGGAAGGAGGCTAGAAAGAATAAGTGATCGTAGCGCCGAGGTGAACGTTCGCATCGAATAGAAGCAGGGGTGAGTCACTTGCAGCATTGATGCTGATAAGCTGACCACTGACTGCCCAGTTGTCATTTATCGTAAAGTCAGCACCGAGTAAGACCAGAAGAGAGTCAGCCTTCAAGTCCCCCTGCATGGTAGAAGACAATACCAGATCACCATTCATCAATGAGTTGCTGTAACGCATCAACCAACTGCCAACTACTCCTTCGTTAAACAAGGATTGTCCGGGTAGTAGCCCTTCATCTTCATCGAGAACCATCTGCGCCTGAACACCAACACTTACGCTCTGCTCATTGCTGACGGCATATTCGAAACCGAATGAAGTGCCTATCTGATCCTTGCGCAAATTGATCGCGCTGGTCAGTGCTGTCGTTCCCGGGAAATTAAAACTATCGGCAAGTACGTTGTGACTGTATGCCAAGTCGAAGTTGAGCAGCAACTTTCCGATAGCTCGGTTAGCGCTGAAGCCAAGTAGTAGGAAATCATTTTTCTCACCCACAGCATCGCCGAAACCGGAGATCGGATCTTCATAGCGAAGCTGATTTTCATAAAGATAGGCAGCCATAAACGCAATGTCACTGCCTTCGAATGATTTACGCCACTGTGTTCCTACTTCAATCAGGAGTTCACTGTCACGATCGTAATCGGTGAGATTAAATGCGGGTTCGAAGAAGAATGGGCTGCCACGCACGGCTGGTGGATTAAATTCTGGATACAAGTTTACGAAAGTAGAAAAATTACTGTCTTCACCAAAAAAATCCCAAACTACCATTAGCTGGTTGAGGCGGGCATCTTCGATATCGATAATTGTAAAATCTCGAAATTCACTGGTGTTGATAACATCGAGTACAGAGTTTCCTACTGTCTCACCCCAAACAACGGTCTGACGTCCAAATTTGACGCTGTGTTGTCCGAAGCTGCGTTGAAGGAACAGTTCATTGAGTCGATATTCGGTATCTACGCGATCATCATTGGTTTCATATTCGTAATCAGCGGCCCAGTAGGCCTTGGCTTGGGCGCTTGCTTGCAACAGCCATCCAGGAGCGAATGGATTTTGATAGCGAATGTTTATACCAAGGCGGTTATTGCTTAGTTCATCTTCTTGCGGGATGGAAAAGCCGGGAAGTAACTCGGTGCTGTGGTTGTTAACTTGTCCAAAAATCTGCTGGCTCACTTTTATAGTGAAATTGTCCAGCCAGGATTCATCGTCGGCAGATTCTTCATCGAATGCGTCGCCGAATAAATCGTCATCGAAATTGAAACTATCGTCGTTAAAAATAGCCCCGTCATCGAACTGAACGTTATCGTCCAGAATCAAAACATCATCCTGAGCATGAATTTCATTTGCAACAAGCAAAAAAAGAGGGGCGATGAAAGCGCCGAGTTTGATAGTTTTATTCATCAACAAGATTCGATTAGTCGATTTGAGCCCGAAGCTTTTCCAGCTCTGTCTCGCGGAAAGCTACATCAGTAAGGGTTCGCTGGGTTAGGAACTCTTCTTCAACAGCGATACCGGTGTTGATTTCAAGAATAGCCATGTTGGAGAGCCGATTGGTCACAAGGTTCATCATGGTGAGTGAGCGGGCCACCCAAACATCGTTGACAAGCTCAACTCTTGAGGCCATCAATCGTTTTACTTCCTTGTCGTATTGGTCGTACATCTCCGTGCGCAGGGCAACGTAGCGTTCCTTATCGATATAGGAGATTGTTCTAGAGTATCTCGATTTACGTGCTCGCTCCTCGTTTGGAATCATCTCTATCTTCCAAACATCTCGACCCGACTCGGTGGTTTCTTCCACAACACTGATTGTATATTCTTCGAGCTTGCCGGTTTCAGTGTCTTCTGTTGTGAACTCCGATCCAAAAACGGAAGCAGGCTCGGTATCATCGTCTGAACTACCACTGGCAATTCGTTTTACTCGTCCAAGTGCTGAAAGGTAGAGCCAGGTTTCATTGTCGCGATCTGATTCGTCGTAGGCAAAGCTAAGCATGCCAATACCGCGTTCGGCGGCGGGCTCTAGAACAATGGTTATGCTCTTGGTGTCCTTCAGATTCAATCCGTAGTTTTTACCTACTGACTCCAGAGATTTGACTCGCGGACGTTCGGCACAGGTGATACGACTTTCTTTGATTCCAAATCTACATGTAGATAACTGCATGCGATTGAATGCAGAATCGGAAGTAGACCGTTGTGCCTCATCTACCAGCTCCATTATTTCCATGCCGTTGAGGTCCTGTGCTGAAACGGAAGACAGGGCACCCGTAAAAACAACTGTCAGCAGGGAGTAGGTCAATTTGTTCATGCGGCATTCTCCATAAAAGTAATTCTTGTATCGGCATCTTTCACACCGAAAGTAGGCTTGAAGATCATGATCATGGCGGGGATCAGGAACAAATCGCAGAGCAGGGCTACAAATATTGCGGCTGAACCGAAGAATCCCATTTTCGCCATACCTAAATAGTCGGAGAAGCTGAGAAGGGCAAAACCAAGTCCCAGCACCATGGTCGTAAACATCACCGCCTGACCTACATCGCGTATAGTCGATTTAAGTGATTCGCTAATGCTTCCAGTTCTGATCAGCTCCACTCGGTAATGGGTCATGAAGTGAATAGTGTCGTCCACCGCTATACCAATAATTAGCGGCGCGATTAACAGGGTGTCGGTATCGAGTGATATTCCCATCAAGCCCATCATGCCAAATCCAAGCAGAGCAGGGATCATATTGGGAATCATAGCCATGAGTCCGCCTTGCAGCGAGCCCAGTGTGATAATCATGATTACGCTGATTACGCCTATGGCCAATGTGAAACTGGAAAACTGTGAATTGGCAACCTCATCCATCATGCGCATCAGTAGTGCCATGGAGCCGGTTAGATAGATTTCCATTTCGGGAAAATCGCCGCGAGCATCGACGAAAACCTCTTCGATGTCTACTGAGATTTCTTCGAAGAATTGTTGATACTCATAAGATCCCGCATTGTAGATATTCAGGGACACGTGAGAGCGAGAATAATCATCAGAAACAAGGCTTCGACGATCTTCCGGATTAGCACTATTAAACAGATAGAGTAGCTGTGAAATCATCTGTTCTGAATCAGGTACCCGATAGAAAGCAGGATCATCATCATTCATTATCTGATATGTGTCTTTTACTATATTCGCCAAAGAGTTTGTGCGGGAAACCTGATCTGAATAGCGCGTCTCAATACGATTTTGTAAGGAGTCCATTGCATGCATAATTTTCGGATTCAGCATGCCGTCGGTGGTCTGGGTGTCGACCATAATTACCATGGATTGAGCGCCAGCCATATTTTCATCAACAATTTCATAGGCGATACGCAGGACGCTTCCTTCTCGCGTAAGCTCGGTCATATTGGAATCAATTTTTACCTGGCTGGTTCCGTATGCACAAAGACCGAACACAGTGGCAAAAATGGCAAGTATTAGTCCGGGTCGTTTGGCTACTATATAGGGCACATAGGACAAAATTTGGTGCTGCCAATTCACCACTACATAGGTCAGGCCAGTGATCAGCACTATATAACTGCCAACGAAAATCCCCAATGCGGCATATAAAGCTATGGTGTAGATGATAGCGATCGCTGCCTTCTTCCATACATATAGCTCATTCCACTTTCTGCCAATCCTATCGGCGAAACTGGCATCTGTGGTGTTCGCTCCCGGGTGCCAGACATCCAGTAATATGGGCAATAAAACCATAGTAAAAAAGAATGCCATCACTACGCCGAAAGCTGACATGTAGCCGAACACTTGTATAGGAAGCAGCTCGGAAGTTGTAAGAGCCAGCACTCCACACATGGTAGTTACAGTAGTTACCATGATGGCAAGGCCGGTCTTTCCGTAAGATAGGGACAATGCCTCGTAGTGCTCTTTTCCCTCGCGGCGGAAACTGAAGTAGGCGCTCATTACGTGAACACAATCGGCAATACCGACAGCAAAAACCAACAGCACAGTGAGGGATATCATTTGTGATACGGTTATTCCAAGCCAGACTGTTATGCCCCAGGTCCAAGCCATAGAGGCAGCAATAGTAACCATTGGCCAGAGGACTGCGCTAAAGGAGCGGAATAGAATCCATAACAGCAATGTGAATATCAGGACCATCACTATTCCCAACACCATCATCTGATTGAGCATATTCATCATGAATTCCATCATCGGAGGGTTGCCTACCGGATAGAATTCGAATTGCTCGTCGTACTTTTCGTAAAGACCTTTGGTGATAATGTGAAAGTTGGTATAACCGAGCATATCTACCGGTTCAAAAACCACGTCCTGAACCTCGGCACTCTCATCGAATTCGAGGTCGAAGCCGCCATCACTGTCAAATGCGTCGAAGCCTCCGAAGCTGTCATCTAATGAGATGTCACTGGAGTCCACGGCAGAAACGTAATCTTCCTTGGGCTGTGCACCGAAGTCGGTTTGGATCATTATCGCGCCGTATTGAGCGTCAGCCGAGTAAAATGCGAGAAGATAATCTTCGTGCTCCAGAGCTCTCTGTTTGATTGCGGCTAATTCATCATCGCTCTCCGGCAACTCGGCCGGAATCAGTCGATTGGACATCAGGGTATCGCCGATATTCTCCTGATAACGCACATTGGCAATAGACTGAATTCGTCTTACATGATTCAGCTCTTCAAAATCCAGTGGGATATCGTTGATGGATTCTGGATAATCAGCAGGGTCTAAACCCTGCCAGAAGCGAAGGTCATCGGTAAGCTGTTGGATAGCGGTCAGGGATTGCCGAGAAAATACATCGCCGTCTTTGGCGCGGTAGACCAGAAACACCGAATCATCGCTACCGAATTGGCGACGGTACTCATTCAGAGCAAAGATCGCTGGATCACTTTGATCTAAGAAGCTGTCTGTGGTCATGTCCAATTCGGTGCGAGTGAATATGCCGAATACCATGAAAGCAGTAAAGACCACTAAACCCGTTAGCACAAAACTCTTAAAGCGCAGCACATAGTTTGGAACGAGAGCGTAAGCATCGCTCAAGGAGATCAGTAATTTTTCCATGATTTATTCCAGTCGATTATTCTAGATAGCGCGGCGTTCTAAGGCAGTGCTACATTATAGAACATAATCGGAGCAATTTTGGGTAGATTTTACCCAAAACGGGGTGATGCAGTGACATTTTGCGACGAGTTTCGCGTTTAAACCGTCTGGTTAGATACATTCCAGACTGAGGGGAGGGCTAGTCGCTGATTTAAGGGCAGGAATAGACACCGAACTGCTGAGAACCATCAGAAATTTCAGATTCAGCCACGATGACATTGCCGCCCATACGGCCACCTTCATTTCTGGCCAGCGTCCTTAATTCATCTTCCAATCGTCCGCGATTGCGCTCGACAAAGAGAATTTCATTCATTGTCTGCGCGCTGGCTCGACCGATCCGCCCACAATTAGTGAGCTGATTTGCATCCATTATTCTAACTACCTGACCTTCGGCTGTTAGTTGTACCCAAGAGGCGCATGCAGAAAAAAGGGATAGTGAAACAGCGGCGATTAGAAACTTAATTTGAGTTTTCATGGAAGGCTCCCTGAAATGCGGTAGTAGTTTTGTGGACGGTTTGTTGGAAAACATCAAGCATTCAACAGCCCAAGTAATGAGCTTATTTTAACAGAATTGCGGTCCGCTATCTCCCCGGAATTGCGAGATCTTGTGGTATTATCATCTCACTCTGCTGACCGGGTTTAGGGTTAGTCAGGAAGATCAGCCAGAAGGATCGGCTTAACTAGAATACGGTTTTGGATATACCGAAGAGATCGATAGAAATGCCAGATAGCGTTTTACCTTCCTCAGATGCAGCGCAACTACTTAAGCAACAACTCAAGAAAATAGTTGGCAGTGCTGGTTATCGAGAAGGGGATGATATTGATTCCAGAAACTACCGGGATAATATGGGAGATCGTTCCTGCGTTCCTGTAATCCTGTTGCGTCCTGCAAACACTCAAGAAGTCTCGGCAATCCTCAAGCTATGTCATCAAGCGAAGCAGCCGGTTGCGCCTCAGGGGGGTATGACTGGGCTGGTTTCAGCAGCAGCTCCATTAGATGGTGAGATTTCACTCAGCTTCGAACGCATGAAAAAAGTTGTCGAAGTCGACCGCTTCACTAGTACCATGACTGTCGAGGCAGGTGTGGAGCTTCAAACTATTCAAGAAACAGCGGATAGCAGTGATATGTTATTCCCATTGGACCTGGGCGCAAGAGGCAGCTGCACCATTGGTGGAAACATCTCAACTAATGCCGGGGGAAACCGAGTGATTCGCTATGGTATGACTCGGGACTTGGTGGTAGGAGTTGAAGCAGTGTTGGCTGATGGAACCATAATCGATGGCTTGCACAAATTAAGAAAGAACAATACAGGCTATGACCTGAAACAATTGTTTATCGGCAGCGAGGGAACTCTAGGGTTGATTACAAAAGCTGTAATCAAACTCTCTCCCAAACCTAGCAGTCAGGTTGTCGCTTTTTGTGCGGTAAAAGATTTTGACGGAGTCGCTAATCTACTAGTGCATATGCAGACAAAACTGGGATCGAATCTCAGCGCCTTCGAAGTGATTTGGAACAATACCTATGAGCTAATCGATGAGTATGTGCCCAGTGTGTCAATTCCAATGGCAAAGGATCATCAATTCTATGCCTTGATAGAAAGCATGGGTTCCAATCCGGAGACTGATAAGGAGCAATTTCTCGAAGTGCTTAACGAGGCAACCGAGCTGGGCTTGATAGAAGATGCTGTTTTGGGCGACTCACAGTCACATATCGATAAACTCTGGGCGATCAGGGATGCAGCAGCCGAAATATTTTCAGCAATACGTAATATGCATGCCTATGATGTTAGCCTCAATGTTGGAGACATGGGTTATTTCGGTGAGCAGGTTGAGAAAGATTTGAGACTCAAATGGCCAGAGGCCATTATTGGGCTGTTCGGCCATATTGGTGATGGCAATATTCATATTCTGGTGCACGTCGGAGCGGACACACGGAAATTGCATCGTGAAATCGATGAGGTGATTTATAGCCTTATTCGTGATTTGAAGGGCTCGATCTCTGCAGAGCATGGCATCGGGATTATGAAGAAAGAATTTTTGGCTTACAGCAAGAGCGAATCAGAGATTGCCTTGATGAAGGCTCTCAAGCATGCAATGGACCCGGAAGGCATTCTGAACCCAGGCCGAATTTTTTAGTAACGCAATGTAAAGTAATCAAAAAAGTACGTAGAAAACTATAAGCAAGACAACATCAGAAATGAAATCACAAGAGCACAGGAGTAGGACATGAGTAATAATCTGGCTGGCAAGAATGTCGTCATAATCGGTGGAACTGCAGGCATAGGACTTGCTGCAGCAATAGCAGCCAGTGACTTAGGCGCAAATGTCTGGGCGGCAGGTCGCTCGGAAGGCCATATCGAAAGCGCTAAAGCTATCAGCAATGGAAAATTCGAAGTTCGTCAGGCTGATACTCATGATGCGGAAGCACTAGAGGCTATTTTCAAGGAAGTCGGCACTATTGATCATCTAGTCTCCGCTGCTGTTGGAGGAGAACGTACCCTAAAGCCTTTCCTGGAACAGACTGAAGATCAATTCAAGGCAGCCTATGACAAGCTTTGGGGTTACGGAAAAGTTGTACGAACAGGAGCTCCTTATCTAGCCGAAGATGGATCCATTACGCTAGTAAGTGGTTCACCTGCCAGAAAAATTAATCCAAGCCAGTCTGCATTGAGTTGTGTTGGTGCATCGGTTGAAAATATGGTGCGTTGTCTCGCTGTCGAAATGGCTCCAATTAGAGTTAATGTGGTTTCACCAGGCACGGTGGATACTGCGATGTTCGATTGGATGGGTGACGAGAAAGGCGGCAAGCTTTCAGCAATGACAGCGGGTCATTTGATCAAGCGAGCAGGGTCCTCAGAAGAAGTTGCCGCAGGTATGATTTTTGTAATGCAAAACAATTTCGTAACTGGCACGACTGTAGATGTTGATGGTGGAAGAATTCTTTCCTGAGCCTCAGGAAATGAATTATTGGTGGAACTGTTTTGGGATTACTTAAAAAATCATGAGTGAAGAAAATACAGAGGAAGCGGATTTGGTTTCGGATCCGGATTTGGCGCTGATAGATGCAATCTATCAGAGACGTTCCGTACGTGGTTATCTCGATAAGGAAGTGCCTCAGGAAACCCTCAATCGAATCTTCGAAATAGCTCAACAAGCTCCATCGAATTGCAATGTGCAGCCGTGGAAGGTTTATGTAGCATCTGGTGACTTGAAGAATTGTCTGCGTGAGAAGATGGTTGAGAATACTGCTGGCGGGGTTACCCCAAACCCTGACTATCCCTATCGGGGAGATTTTGAAGGGGAATATCGCAAGCGTCAGATAGAATGCGCCGTAGCGCTATACTCTTCAATGGATGTAGGCCGCGGCGATAAGGAAGGAAGAATGCGTGCAGTGTTGCGTAATTTTGAGTTCTTCGATGCACCTTATATCGCGTTTATTGGCATGAACCCTGCCTTCGGTACGACGGTAGCTCTTGATGTAGGAATGTGGGCGCAAAATCTGATGCTAACCCTGGTGGCCTTCGGCCTCCATAGTTGCCCCATGGGTACGATGAGGAACTTTCCAGATCTGGTGCGCGAAGCCTTCGATATTGAGGATGACACCAGGATATTGTTCGGTATAAGCTTTGGCTATGAAGACGGCAGTGTAGCGGCCAATGAAACCCGTACAACGCGAGATCCGATCACCACAAACATTGTGTTTCGCTCTACTTAGAGCTATGACTCACTTCCAAAAATAAAAATAGCTGAAAAGAAAGTCGCACATGAGCCTAAAACCAGTAGTACTACTCTATGACCTGAACAATACTCTTGTGGATGAGTGTGCAGCCTTGGTCGGCAAGACTGGACTGTATACAACTATTAATACCTACAATGAGACCAATGCCCTGGAGGCGGTTCAGCAATATGATCGGTTTTTCGGGATGGCGACTAATAAGCTTTCCTGCATTATCACTGGATGGAATAGCTACAAGAAACCTAGAGATCAGTTTCTCATGCATCTCCGTGCCAATGAGCGAGGAAGCCCCTTCAGAGGGCCAACTCCGGTAATTTTGATTACGGAGGATCATCGTAAGGATTTAAAGACCATGGCATTGGATCCCACCGATGGCAATGTTTCCTCCTATCTGCACATGGACGATTTTCAGGAAACTATTGCCGATACACTTCACAAGATTGTATTTGGAAATCGTGCTCAGGAGTTAAATTCCATTGCCTATGCTCGCTTAACCAGTGAGCAGGAGGATTAAGCCGACTTAGACAGATAAGTCTTTTCCAAAAAATGGAAACTAAAAAGCCCGGTTACTGAAAAATAGCCGGGCTTTTTAGTGTGCTATTTGTTTTTACTGAGTCATGCAAAAAACATTAAGCTTGTTACCATCCAGGTCACGGAAATAACCGGCATAGAAACTGTCACTACGAGCGCCGACTGGGCCTTCATCAGTAGCTCCTAATTCCAATGCTTTATTGTAGATTGCATCTACTTTCTCCTTGCTATCTACGGTGAGAGCAACCATGACACCATTACCTACCGTGGCCGCTTCGCCATTGTTAGGTTTGATAACACAAAGACCTGCCGCCTGAGGATCGTTTGCCCAGGCAATAAATTCATCAGTTTCCATAAAGCGGCCAGCGCCAACTTCTGCCAATAGCGCATCATAAAATGCAGCTGCCTTTTCAATATCATTTGTACCGAGGGTTATATAGCCAATCATTTCGAGCTCCTTTTCATTTAATTTTCTTAGTTACTATTCTGTTGGTATTCTGTTTAGTTTTTTATCTCTTTTATTCTGGGCTTTTGAAACCTGTTCATGATGGGGAATACTATGTAATGCACTCTGCAATTGGTATCAATTTTTCAAATCCTTATAGCGATAACAATTCGCAGTATGGTCATTTACCATTCCCGCTGCCTGCATTAGGGCATAGCAGATTGTGCTTCCGATAAATTTGAAACCTCGTTTCTTTAAGTCCTTGGACATAACATCACTCTCGGTAGTGGTGGCAGGTACCTGCTTGGCTGTTTTGCGTTTACCGTCGAGAACCTTGTTTCCGGTAAATGACCAGATGTAACTATCGAAGTCCCCAAATTCCTTCTGCACCTTCTGAAATGCTAATGCATTCGTTCTTATCGAATAGAGTTTCAGTCGGTTACGAATAAGCCCGGTATCCAATAACAGTTTCTCGATGGTACTGTCCTTCAGGCGAGCGACTTTATCGATGTCAAAATTCTTGAAACACTTTCGGTAGTGGTCACGTTTTTTCAGTACTGTAATCCAGCTTAATCCAGCCTGTTGACCTTCCAGGCAAAGAAATTCGAACCATAGCCTGTCATCATGAACTGGAACTCCCCATTCCTCATCATGGTAGGCAATATAGATGGGGTCATCTCCCGGCCACCAGCAACGCTTATTCATATTCTTATTCCTGATTATTCAAGATACTGTATATAAATACAGTATTTCATGCAAGCCCAATAGGCGGCCATGGACAAAAATAACACAGCCGACAGAGAGTCGAACATAGTCCTGCAATTTTATTCTCTATTCATTGCTGTGCAGAACTTAGTGATAAGCCATTCGATTCAGAGCTATATTGGCATCGAGTGAAATATCTGTGCAGGTTATTGTAATAGAAGAATAAATTATGGGCTTACAGCTGGAATTAATTGTATTACGAGACTCCAAACTTTCTTTGAGGTTCCTCAGGGCCGGCCTTTATTTTGCGGCCGTTTCAGAGGGGATTAAAAAAAATAACAATTATTCTTAGGTTTGATGAAATAGAAAGTGGGTAAACACGATCTCTAATTGTAAGCCACTTGGAAAATAATTGAGAAACTGCAAATGATTATGAGCATTACCAACTACACCCGGGAAAGAAAAACCCGCAGCCTGTCACGAAAACTAACAGCGGTGCTGTCCTTGCCTCTGCTATTTGTTTTCTGCAGCTACCTTTCTCCAGCGAGTATGGCATCCGGACCAGCCGAGGCTGCTACTTTTTCCGTGAGTCATTGCCTTCCTGATTTGTTGCTTAGAGACGAGAGCGAACTATGAGTATCAACATCAAAATTCTATCAGCAGTCGGCCTGCTTTTTGGCATATCAGCCTGCATGTCTACGTCCCCGCAACTGGGGCCAGATGCCAGTGCCTGGTCGGACTATCTGTCCTGGTACAAGGTAACACCCGAAGCAGTAACGGGAGACCCTACTGGAACTCTGGGTTCGGTGCACGATGGCTTCAACGCCTATCGGCAGATCTATGTGAATAGCACAGGTGAGGCTGTTAACCGGGGCACCCAAGGATACCCCTATCCAGAAGGCACCATACTTCTGAAGGAAAGCTTTAATAATGCGGCAGCCTTGGAGTCTAGACGAAATCCTGATCTAACCATCATGATTAAACTTGCGGCTGGTCAATCACCTGAAACCGGTGGCTGGGAGTATGTTATGGGTGCTGACGGAGGCCGTAGAGGCACAGGATCTTCTGATCTGGGTGCATTTTGCAGAGATTGCCATTTGTTTGCCGCAGCCACAGATTACAATTTTATTAATTCGAGGTTTTTCCAGAACAACCGCTAGTTGTACCACCCACTGAGCCACCTTTGGCTCTGGTTCTGTAAGTGAGTGATTCATGCCCTTCACTCGCATCAGAACTCTTAGGCGCAAGAGTTAACTCCTTCTCTTGCGCCTTTCTTTTTTTGTAAGCAAGGCTTTTTGACGAAGACCTCTGTAAATAACTATCCCCGAAATAATTCCCCTGAATAAATTCACCCAAATAAATAGATTCTAGTTGAGCTATACTTCGCGCACGATTTCTGGAGCCAAAGTATCTCTTCTTCCACATCAGACACGAACGAATCAGTTAAAACCAACGGTAAGTACTCGGTTTTTTCAATTGCTCAATTTCGATGGCTGTTCTTTGGCAATGTGGGTTTCTTCTTTGCCATGCAGGGGCAAATGCTCACCCGCACCATCCTGGCTTATGACCTCACCGGTGAGGCAACATCCCTCGCCTATATAAACCTGGTTGTTGCCATACCAATGATCTTTGCCTCTTTATTGGGTGGAGCTATTACAGACAGAGTCGAACGGCGTCAGCTAGTGATAATCGGGCAATGTCTGATACTCGCCAATGAAGTATTTATCCTGGGTCTGCTGCTGAGCGATCAACTGCAGTTCTGGCATATGCTGTGTACAGCGTTTATAGCGGGATGTGCATTCCCCTTTATCATGCCGGCCAGAATGGCCATTACGGTAACAGTAGTAGGACCAGATCGTTTGCAGAGCGCAATGGCATTCTCCAGTGCAGTAATGAACTTGAGTCGGGTATTGGGGCCGGCGATGATGGGCTTAATCATTGCTCAATTTTCATTCGTTGGGGCGTACATTCTCTCTATATGCATGTATTGCATCGCTATTGCCTGCATGTTCAGAGTCAATCGAAGTCGATCGGCAGACAGTGGTGAACCCAAGAAACATTTGTTTGCAGATATTGCCCTGGGCTTCAGCTACATTAAAAACAATCGTCCCGTGCTGATATGTCTTATGTTCGGATTGCTGCCTATGTTCGTAGCGATGCCATTTCAGAATATTTTGGTGGTTCTGGCAGAGCAAGCCTGGGGAGTTGGCGAGAGCGGTGTTGGTACGCTCATGGCCATTGGCGGAATCGGTGGTGTGCTGGGCTCTATCTGGATAGTTCGTCGAGGAGATACACCTCACAGATTACACCTTATGCTGGGAAGTACTGCAGCGTTCGGGTTTTTCCTCGCTATATTTGTATATACCAGTAATTTCTATCTCGCATTGATTCCTCTTCTGTTAGCAAATATGTGTGCCAGTGCCGGTCAAACCGTAAACAATGCAGCGGTGCAAATTCTGGTGGATGACAGCGTAAGAGGGCGCATGAGCAGTTTCATGATGTTGTCATTTGCTCTAACACCGATTGGGGTATTTCCCATGGCTATGGCGACGGACCGATTTGGCGCATCAATTTCCATATTCGGTGCCTGTATTATCTTGGTAATCTGCGTAACCCTGTTCTATTTCCTGAGCAGCACACTACGCCAGCTGGATGGCAGTGTGGGTGATGCCTTGCTCAAAGCGAAAGAGAAGGCTCAGGACAAGCTTAAGAAAAAGAGTGACGGCGAAGAAGAGCTGCAGCCTGCCTAGGCAGCAGCTTTCGCAGCTTTTTCATCGATGTCCTTCCAATGACGGGCGCCATTGCCTGGAGTTCGAGTCAGATTAATCCAGATTTCTGAAGCGGCGATGTTAGTTACTCCCGCCATCCAGAATGTCGTGCCAAATAGAATGTCGATGCCAATATTGGTAGAACTCATCAGTATCCCCAGCATGACTCTCTCTGTAGCGATTGCCAACAACAGTGCCCAGCTTCGAATCATCCACTCACGGTGCGCGCCAAATTCCTTACGGCGAATACTGGTATAGGCCTTGATAAGACAAAACAGGGTATAGGCTCCAAAATAGGCAGTTGCCATGGATTCATTAAAGCCCTGGCTTTCGATGCCAGCAAACGGATAGAAAACTCCGATAAAAATACCGGAGGCAGCTCCAAGGCCACCGCAAACGAGGAAGACTCGTCCAGACCAACGGTGGACGTTAAGATAATTCTTTCTCAATGGTCGGATGAATTGCAGTGGGCCGATAATCATGATTAACAAGCCAGGACCTAAATGCATCCAAGTCGCCAGGGCATGTTCCCAATATCGAATATCAAACGGGTTTGCCACTTCGGCGGGGTTGGCAACGTTAGCCATCTCGTTGAGAAAGGCAGCTCGACCGAAAATAGAGGTGATTGCGGTGAATATTAGGCCCGCCACGAGTAGCCAACCAAAGGCTTCGCCAACTTTTCTGACCATAGGCCAAGGTTGAGCAGAAAAATCCGAGAGAGGATTACTGCGTGGTGTGGATTCTGTCGAAGCACTGATATCAGTCATGATTTATTCCCCCAAATAACTTAGACGTAAGCATATCCATGGTGGTTAACAAATGCTACTGAAGATACTGAAGAGTTCTACTAAAGCAATTTGGTCGGGAGTTCGACAAGCGCGTAGCGCGAAGGACGGCTGAAAGCCGCCCCGAAAGGGTGAGGAATTTGGCTAAGCCAAATTTAGAATCCATCTCGACCTGCAGTCTCGCAGTGACCCATTCGAATTAAGTGTATATAATTCGCATTCCACGCGCCCATAGCTCAGCTGGATAGAGTAACTGGCTTCGAACCAGTTGGTCGGGAGTTCGAATCTCTCTGGGCGTGCCA
>JABJIC010000031.1 GCA_018661465.1 Gammaproteobacteria bacterium
CCTTGGCCCCAGCCTCATGTTTCTTGATTGCCTTAATGATTTGTTCGTCTGTGTACCGCTTCTTCATATCGAGATCTCCATCCTGTTAGATTAACTGGAAACCTCATCGTGGTCATGGTTCTAAAAATGGGGGATAGGTCACCGCCGGTAAAATTAAATTCCACTACATCAAAATGTCGATTCACAGCATCTACAATTTCTGCTGAATGAATTGCTTCAGATGGGTCAACTCTTTCGACTTCCTCAGGAGAGGGAAAACCAAGGTGTGTTCTCACCATTCCCTTGTCATGTTCAGCCTGAGATATTCTGTATTTTTCGGGGATGGTATGAAACACCGACGTCATCACTTCTTTTTCTCGGACAGAGAAATCAAACCGATTGGGCCCAATGTATTCATTGATAAATAGATAGCCATCTTTTTTAAGCGCATTGGAGCAGGACTGAAGAATGGCATCGAGGTCTGACATATGATGCAGGGAAGAATTGAAGTAAATGGCATCGTAGTCGGAACCCGGTAGAGGAGAGGTCTCAACGTTACTCACAATGTAACTAATGATGTCTTGCATGCCGTTTTCCATGGCGGCCTGCTCGGCAATCTCGATGCGTTTGGGCGCGAGGTCGATGCCTACAATATTTTTGGCGGTGTTAATTGTAGCGAGATGGCGCTCAAGGGCGCCATCGCCACTGCCAATACTCAGAACCTTATCAACCGGGGCGCGTTCACCAAGAAAGTGCTGAACGGTAAAATTCACCCAGCTGTCGTAGCTTCTGCCTCCGGCGGCTTTAATCTGATACCTGTGATTGATGATGGGATTAGCCAGCCAATAGGTTTCGCCGAAATAACTTTCGTCGGTGTGTTGATCCCAGTAATCCGCAACAATCGCGTCTATCTCTGCCTGCTTGGTGTTCATTAAAGCTGCCTAATTTCGTAACGGCTCTCAGTGTAGGTTAAAGAGATGGAAAATCAACATTTATGGGCCAATTTATAAATGCTATTCTCCACCGAATCATTCAATTAGCCAGGCAAGTGCAGTGCTGGTAAATAAATTGCTAGAAAGTAGAAAGCTCGAAACTATGAGCTAGGAAACAATAGGTTTCGAAGTAAACCATTCGAAGCTGAATCGATGTGCGGCTTTAACTGACTGAGATTATCCCAGTGAAAAAATCATTTTTAATTATTCAGATTCGCCCCGAGGACGAGACCTCGGACAGTGAGTTTGAGGCCATCAAGCGCCATGGCGGGCTTGAGGATAGGGAAGTTCAGCGTGCGAGAATAGAGCGCGACGGTCTGCCTTCGATCAATCTGGATGATTATGCCGCTATCATTGTCGGCGGCAGCCCATTCGATGTCAGCACGCCCGAGGCTGACAAGAGCGATATTCAGAAAAAAATAGAGAACGGATTTAATTCTCTGTTCGATGATATTGTGGCCCGAGACTTTCCTTTTATGGGATGTTGTTCAGGCAATGGACTGCTGGGTAGTTATTGCGGCTCACCAATTTCAAAACGCTATGGCGAACCTGTGGGCGGTGCAGATATTTTTATCACCGAAGAGGGGAAAAAGGACAAGCTTCTTGAGGGCATGCCCGCCAGCATTAGAGTTCTTCTTGGGCACAAAGAAGCTTGCGATATCACTCCGCCAAATTCGGTGCTATTGGCAAGCAATGAGAGCTGTCCGGTGCAGATGTTTCGTCTAAAGCAAAACATTTATGCCACGCAGTTTCACCCAGAGGGTGACTCGGACGAATTCACGGTCAGGATTCATGTCTATAAGAGTTACGGCTATTTTCCAGCAGAAAAGGCTGATGACTTGCTTGAGTCTATTGAGGCAGAAAGAGGCAAGGTTGATTACGCCCACGCCATTCTGAAAAGGTTTGTCGATTTTTACAGAGCGGCAAGCTGACCCTTTTTGCTGTCGCTCAATCTTTCCTTAGCTCTATTCTAAAGCTCTAGTCTAAAACAGCCTTCTCTAGTGAATCAGCTCAGGCCAAATAAGGGTCTGAGCCTGGTACCCAATGTGCTTCCGGCAAACGCTGCGGCAAACCAGAGCCAGCCGTGCATGCTGGTTGAACTGATACCGCTGAAGTAAGCACCGATATTGCAGCCGAAAGCAATGCGTGCGCCGTAGCCCAATAAAAGCCCGCCGATGATTGCAGCCATCAAGGAGCCTAAAGGTAATTTGAATGATGGGGCAAATTTGCGAGCCAGGCTAGCGGCGAGCAATGCGCCTAACATGATTCCTATGTTCATTACCGAAGTAACGTCATTAAACACACTGGCATCCAATGACGCAGCAGAACCAGCTCTTTGCCAGTAAGCCCAGGTGTTTAGATCAAGACCAAATATCACAGCAAGCTTTCCACCCCACAAAGCGAATGCCGAAGTCACGCCCCAGGGTCGACCTGCGAGCAGCAGAGTGGAGACGTTTACCAACACCAATGCCAAGGCGCCGGCAATAAGAGGCCAGGGACCACGTAGCAGAGAGAAAGGCTTGTCATCATCAGTAGAGGGCAGGGAACCGTGACGGTGTTTCTCATAGGCCGATGCCGCAAACCAGACACTGGCAAACAACACCATGCTGATGGAGATCGCACCGAGGGCGCCGTAATTTTCCAACAGGGAAAAAGGAGCGAGGCGTGGAACACCTTGCCAGGCAGGCCAATGCCAAGTTCCGATTAATGAACCGGCAATAAAGCCAGCCAGAGTCACTAACATTCGCACATTACCGCCTCCGGCAGTAAACAGCGTGCCCGAAGCACAACCGCCACCGAGCTGCATGCCAACACCAAACATAAACGCACCGACAGGAATGGAAGCACTCAGCGGAGCAACACTGCCACGAAGATTAGTTCCTGCAAATTCACCCTGAGAAAGAAGCGGCACAAAGCACAACACCGCTACCCCCAGCATCACCATCTGGGCGCGAAGACCCGCACCACGACCCGTAGTCACCACCTCACGCCAGGCAGCGGTAAAGCCGAAGGCAGCATGATAGAGAATGACACCAGCTGATAGACCCACCGCAAACAGCGCCGCTTGGCGCCAGCCGTAGGTATTGGTGAGGTACAGAGCGAAGAGAACGCTGATTATTAGCGCAACGCCCATACCACGCCGATTCTGGATCTGGGTGATATCTGGGTGACTGGTGTCAAAGTTCAAGTTAGGGCTCCTATAATGCGAGTCTGGGGTATTAGCCGATTTTCGCTGAGTTATTCATTGGCCACATTTTTACGTGATTAGGCAATCAATACCAGAAATAAAGTACTAGGAGTAGGGATTGATGCCGGAATATTTGTGGGATAACCTCAATGAACTATGAATCGAAGTATCTCAAAGGAAGCTGATGCTTAGACTTAGGTAGAGCTCGGATCGGGAAAATAATAAGAGCACAATTGAGGAACCAACTATGCACACTCACCCTCAACTCGCCAAAAAATTATTCTTTTTGTATGGCGCCCTCATTAATCCAGATATTACTTGCCATGCTCAATTAGCTCGTTGCCTTGGTATTACAAAGCAAGGAGTCAGCAAATGGATAAATGGAACAGATACCAGCCCGGGAAACAAAATACCTCGCACACAACTCCAAAAAGTGGCTGACTTTTTCTACCTTGAACCTATTACTTTCACACTGCCCTTTGAAGAATTTGAAGAAATAGTTCTTCGGTTAATAGAGAAGTTGGCAGTGGACAAAATATCAAGGCCAGAAAAACTCTCTCTTTCGCAGTTGCCAGTAACTGATTTGGATATTGTTGGAAGGCAGGAAGAGCTGGGTTTGCTCAATGGTGCTTGGGAACGAAGTAAATTCAACTTGGTTCAAATTGTTGCTTTCGGTGGGGTAGGGAAAAGTAGTCTCGTTAATAAGTGGCTTTCAAGTATAAGCGGTGGAAACTATCAAGGTGCTAAGAAGGTCTATGCCTGGTCGTTCACGTGGCAAGGATCAGAGTCTGACGAAAATTCATCCGGTGATTTTTTCATTGAACATGCATTGGAGTGGTTCGGAGATGAGTCTCCCGATGAGGGTACTCCATGGTCTAAGGCTACAAGACTAGCAAATTTGATAAGAGCATCAAAAACCCTCTTAATCTTGGACGGTCTGGAACCACTACTGACGGCGCCACGCTCAAATAGCGGCGAGATTCAGAATCCAGCAGTTGCATCCTTGATTAAAGAATTGGCAGCAGAGAATAATGGATTATGTGTAATTACTACCAGGCTTCGTATAGCTGATATTGCTTCTTTTGAGGATAAGCGAGTTAAAACAATTGAATTGAAGAATCTCGATCAGATAGAAAGCCGTAAATTGCTTAAAAATATGGGCATACATGGGACTAATACCGAGTTTGAAAATGCTACTACAGAATACTCCGGTCATCCGCTGAGCCTTTCGCTCCTGGGTGGGTATTTAAGTGTGGTGCATGATGGGGAAGTTGGGAAATTTAGGGAGCTAACTTCGCTCTTTGAGACAGAAAATCTAGATAGCCATGCTGGGAGTATAGTAAATGCATATTTGAGACTTTTTAGAGGCAGCCCCGAACTTGCAATACTTAATATGCTGGGAATTGTTGATAGACAAATATTGCTGTCTGAACTCAAGAATCTTTGTTCTCGTCACTCTGTTGAAAATCTCACGTTTGAACTGAATGAGTTCTCACACTCGCGTTGGAAATACGCCCTCCATTCGCTAGAAAAATGTAAGTTAGTCTCGATTGAAAAATTTGGGGATGATCATAGTGTAGATTGTCACCCTCTGGTAAGGGACTATCTGATATATCAGTTAAAAAAAGATGACCCTGAGCTTTGGAAAATAGGCAATAGGATGATGTTTGAATATCTTCAAGCACAAGCTACAGAGAAACCAGATAATCTTGTGGATTTAGAACCTCTGTTCAGAGCTGTAATTCACGGTACTAGAGCTGGAATGTACGAAGAAGCATTTCAAATCTATTTCGAACGTATAAAATTGGGTTTTTCTATGCTGCCAAGAGGTTCTCACTATTTGGACCAAGCATGTCTTAGATCCTTCTTTGCTGAAGAATGGACTACCCCAGTTAAGCGGCTACAGGACAAATCAAAATTTCATTTGATAATGAGTGCTGCTACGAATCTAATGTCTTTAGGTCAGATAGAAAAGGCTATGGAGCCGTGGAGAGTCAGTATTGACTGGTTTGTAACCCAGGAGCTCTGGACGGAGGCAGCTAGTGCGGCAGGACCATATGCCTCAATGCTTATATCTGCAGGAAAACTAGATGATGCAAAAAAATTACACCTCGAATTAAAAGAATGTGTTGAGAAAACTGAAAATGAAGTTCTGCTTGCTCTCTCTCAGTGCTTTAGAGCTTATACCTATCATTTGAGCGGTTTATTGGAAGAGGCTGAGAAACTTTTTGATAGCTCGGAGAAAGTCTTAAAAGCTTCGCAGCCAAATTCAAATGTATGCTTTCCTACTGTTAGTTCTTTTTATATAAAATTTCTTCTTGATACCGGGCAAGTAGAGAAAGCCTGGGAGCGATCACGCCTAACTTTTCAGTGGAGAGAGAACAAATCTTGGCAAGTAGAATTCGATACAACCTCACTCTATGGTAGTGACCTGCTTTTCCATGGTCTGATATGCCAAGAGCGCGGCGATTCGAAAACTGCGGAAAAGCTTCTAGATCAGCAAGTGAATCTTTTTAGAGAAGCAAATGAGTGGTTATACCTGCCAACTGGATTGAACTACAGGGCAAAGTATTTTATCCAATGTGACCGCTTAATTGATGCTGCAAGAGATCTCAAAGAGTCCCTTAGTATTTCAATGAGAACAGGTGCAAAGTTAGAGCAATGGGAAACATATCTGAATTATGCTCATCTTCATCTTAAAAGGAGAAAACCGCGATTAGTGCGCCGCTATTTGAACAAGGCAGCAAGACTTGATGGAATGAGTTCTTATAAATTTCGAGATCACGAAATAGATGAATTGGAAGTCCAGCTCAAGTTATTGAAGCGAGAGGAAAAAACCTGACACTCAGAATCTAGTAGAAACAACCATGCATTTTGTATCATACTAGCCAGATTCTTTAGTTACGTGGAAGAGAAGCATGAATAGATTTTTTTTGTTGTCTGGATTTTCTCGACGTTTTTTGAGTCTGGCGTCCTTGTTGTGTTTAGTTTGCATTTCCTTTTCTGGAGTTCTTTCAGCTCAGGAATCTACTCTACAACCCTCGGCTAAGAATCTCTCTGATATCCAATGGGGCGAGGCCGGTGGTGGAAACGGATTCCCGGTAGGTGTGCGTTCCGCTCGGCAGGTCACCGATCCTGCCACTGGTGGGTTTACCTATTACGCCTTATTTCCAGCAGGCTCCCATTTCGATCTCCACTGGCATACCCATAACGAACATGTAGTCGTAGTGCAGGGAACGGTAACTATCGTCTTGGACGACACTCCCCACACTGTTTCAACTGGAGGTTATATTGTCCTTCCCGGTAAGCTCAATCATTCCTGGGATGTGCCAGCCGGTGGCGAAGATGTAATTATTGTCGTTCGAAGAGAAGGTCCTGCAGATTTTCATTTTGTAGAGCAATAGTTCTTAAGGCTTCTTTTTGTAGCCTGAAAGTATCCAACAAAAAAGGGGCAGAGATAATAATCTCTGCCCCTTTTGCTTTTTGGGTCTGTAGCTTACAAGGCTAAGACTTTCTGATCTTATAGCCCCTGATCAGCCTTAGTCTTTACTTCGAAAAACACTGAAGACGTTCCATCCTTATTCATCAGGATGACATCGTATGGTGTGAATGCTTCACTGAAATCCATGCCCGGTGTGCCCAGGGGCATACCCGGTACAGCAAGACCTAGAGCACCTGCTGGTGGAGATGCCATAAACTGTGCGATGAATTTTTCTGGCACGTGACCTTCAAACAAAAATCCTTCTTTGGTCACAGCGGTATGACAGCTCTGCCATTCACGCTTAATGCCCAGCTCTTCCTTCATACCGTTCAGATCAGCGGGATGATGGGTGAGTAGTTCGTAATCTCGCTCTTCCATGTGTGTGATCCATCCGGCGCAACAGCCGCATGTTTCTTCCTTATAGACGTTCATAGTTACGTCATCAAGTGACTGTGCGGAAATCTGGCTCGCGGCCGCTGTTATACATAGTGCGAACAGGGATGAAACGATCTTACTTGTTTTCATTGCTGACTCCGTATTGCGTATTAGTAAATGGAAGGTGATTATCAGCTTCCTGGTTAATCCAGCCGGTTTCGCTGGCGGTTAACCATCATTGGAGGAATTCTACTCCATCAAGGCTGTTTTTGACGAGGATCGTCGTGTTTTTCCATTAAATCGGCTCAAACGCTGATTTAGGTCAATCTACATCAGCGTTAATTATTCGGTTATTTTCTCAGCGGCAATAATAAATCACTGCCCACCGGTCGTTGCACGTCGAATGCTTTCAAAGTTATGGCTACGAAGCTGTAATAGCCAATCAAGCCAGTCAGGTCCATGACTCCTTCTTCACCGAAAATATCTATCGCTCTGGCAAAAGTTTCCGAGCTAACTTTCTCTTCGCTGATAACTTCTCGAGCAAATCGAACGATGACTTCTTCGGTTTCACCAAAACCGGCTATGTTTCTGGACTCTTCAATTGGCTTTCGAAACCTCACCGCATCAATTATCTCTTGCTCCAAGCCTGCGGCTTTGGCTAGAGGTTCATGGGCGGTGTATTCGTACTGATTGTTGATTTCTCTGGCCACGGAGATAATGGTCAATTCAGTTAGACGTTGATCCCTGTCACTGCCGTAGCGCACACGCTGCCTGACATCAAACATTGCCTTGGCCAGTTCAGGACTGTGCATCCATTTGCCGATGGGGCCGCGCAGACCAGTTTCATAGCCGGTGCCGGGGCTGACGTAAGTATCGAAAGCTTCCTGTCCAGATGCGTCCAGAGATTCTCTGCGTACTTGTGGCAGGCGCGCCAGAGAATCTGTGAAAATGTCATCCGCAAGATCAACGGCAGCAACAGCTCCAGGCATTTCATAGTCTGACTCAGCGGCGTTTGCAGTTAGCGGCAAGGCTAGCTGCGCGATGAGGATACTGAACATGCTAATTTGTCTGATCATTTTCGTCTTCATTGCTGCCCACCCTTTTGCTTGTTGATAATAAACTGAATAGTACTTATCTTGTGACCATAGCAAAGCATAGTTAATGGAATACAAAAAGTAAAAAGAGGAAAGGGATATGACCTCGGTCACAAGTGAAAAGACAAGTGAAAAGGCGGGTGAGACCTCTTCCGAGAACATTCCCATAAGCAAAAAAGAACGGATTCAATCAATAGATACCCTTCGTGGTGTCGCAGTGTTTGGTATCCTGTTGATGAATATCATCGCTTTTGCTTATCCCTTCGCCGCCTATTCCAATCCCGCCGTAGACGGTGCTACCCAAGGTCTGGATCTGTTTGCTTTCGCCTCCATGGACGTGATGGTGGAGGGCGCCATGCGTGCGCTGTTTTCCATGCTCTTTGGTGCCGGAATGTTAATTTTTCTTAACAAACCCGGTGCAGATGAAGCGGTGGTCAAAGGTCTGTTCTATCGACGAACGGTTCTGTTGATTGGTTTTGGTCTGGTTAACGCCTATCTCTTTGTCTGGGTTGGGGACATCCTTTACGCCTACGGCGTTACCGGTTTATTGCTCTATTTCTTTCGTAATCTTGAAGCTAAGCGCTTGGCAATCTACTCCATGTGCATGGTAGCCGTGCTTATGCTTCTACACTCCGGGTTGCATTTTAGTACTAAATTTCTTGAGTCCGAGGCAAATGTAATTACGTCTCTTCCTGCTGGTACAGAGCTCACCGTGGAACAGCAAGAATCATTAGACGCCTGGGATGCTTTTCTGGCGGGCCAGTCTGCTACACCGGAATTGATTGAAGAAGAAATGCAAATCAAGAAATCTGGATACGTAGATAATTTTATTCATGCCGCCGAAGAAAATATCTTTCTGCAAACCGTAGTTTTTGTAGCGTTTGTTGTGTGGGACGTGCTGTCCATGATGCTGCTTGGCATGGCCTGCTGGAAATGGGGGCTGTTCGATGCGTCGCGAAGCATGGGTTTCTATACAAAGCTAACTCTGATTAGTTTTGGTATTGGCATCCCAATCAATCTTCTGGAAACCATGGTCTTTATCAACAGTGGCTTCGATTTTCAGTGGGCGGCTAGTGCAAGGCCGAGTTATGACATAGGCCGGCTCACTCTCGCCTTCGGTTATATCGGACTAGTAATGATGATCTGCAAGTCTGGTGTCCTCTCAGCATTTCGAAACGGCATGGCGGCGGTTGGGCAAATGGCACTTACCAACTATCTCTCTCAGTCCGTTATCTGTAATTTTATCTTCATGGGCTTTGGCCTGGGGCTGGTGGGAGAGCTGGCGCGTCATCAGGTTTACTATGTGGTGTTTGGCGTCTGGCTATTCCATGTGGTCTTTTCGGTTTTCTGGCTGAAAAACTATCGTTTTGGTCCGGCAGAGTGGCTGTGGCGTAGCATGACCTATAAGAAAAAACAGGCGATGAAACTGTAGGCCTATTTTTTGTCTTAATGTGCTTTCCCTGTGCTGCATACCATTGTCAACGTCCAGGCAAAGGCGTACTATGCACGCCGGTTTCGACTAATTAATTCCAGTTCTCCCTGATCGCCCATTCTTTTCTTCCGCGATCCTCTTTTTAGTCCCAGCCACATCCAACTAAATTCTATTTGTCGCTCTTTCTCGAGTGTGGTCGTGATGTTATTAGATCGAATACATTTTAGTCGTGACATAACCAGTGAACTGTTGAAAATCGCCCTGCCAATGGTGGTTTCTCAGGGCACTTTTGCAGTGATGATCTTCACCGACCGTTATTTCATGTCACAGATTGATCCAATCCATATGGCTGCTGCTCTCGGAGGAGGGGTGGCCTGCTTCTTCTCGTTCTGCTTTTTCTCAGGATTGTTTTCCTATTCCAATGCAATGTCAGCGCAGTATCTGGGTTCTGGCGAATATAAAAAGTGCGCCAAGGTAGTTACCCAGGGATTTATCATGGTGGTACTCAGCATTCCATTGCTGATTCTGATTACCGTTGCTGTGTCGAGTTTGTTTGGTGCGATGGGCCACGATCCTACGCTGATAGATCTTGAGCAGAGATATTACAAACTTCTAATGCTGGGTGTGGTGATCACTCTGGCCAAGGTTTGCGTGTCATCTTATTTTGCGGGCATCGCCAGAACTAAAGTCGTGATGATCTGCGATGTGTGCGGTCTTATTCTTAATATACCGTTGTGTTATGCCATGGTTTTCGGTCGCTTCGGCTTTCCGGAAATGGGCATAGAGGGTGCTGCTCTCTCTACTATCATCTCGACACTTTTCGCCTTCATTCTATTTATGATGTTTTATCTTGCGAAAGAGCACCGTGAGAAATTTCATGTGCTGGAATCTTTTCATTTCGATAAAGGCATCTTCAAAAGATTTCTTAGACTGGGAGCTCCGTCAGGTGTGGAGATCTTCCTAAATGTTGCTGCCTTCAATTTGTTCTTGTTGATGTTTCAGGGCTACGGCATTGCCGAAGCGGCCTCTGCGGCTATCGTTTTTAATTGGGACATACTTTCATTTGTACCCATGATCGGAATCAATATCGGAATAATCAGCTTGATAGGGCGCTTCGTAGGTGCTCGCGACCTTGAACATGCAAATGCAGTTATGACCGCTGGATTTATATTGGCGCTTAGTTACTCCGCCGTTCTGGCGCTTATCTTCATTACCTTCCGCTTCCCGCTTGTGGAGGTGTTCGCACCGCCGCAAGGTGATTTTTCAGACATAAGGGAAATGGCTGGCTACATGATGGTTGGACTTAGCTGCTATGCCATGGCTGATGCGCTTATTCTGGTTTCCGGAGGCGTGCTCAGAGGCGCAGGGGATACAGCATGGCTGATGAAGGTATCCACGTTCCTGCATTGGGCAATGTTGGTAGCTCAATACTTTGTCATTCGCGTGTTCGAATTCGGGCCCAAGGTATCCTGGGTCGTATTCTGTCTGCTGATCGTGTCTATCGCGGTTGTCTTGATGTATCGCCTGCGACAGGGTCATTGGCGCGACGCCGACGCTCTCGATCGGGTAATGGCTGAGTAGGCTGCTCCCCGCTAGCACTCTTGAACAGTCTTTCCCGCTCTTCCTCACTCAATTTATCCCGTGCAGCCTTGCAAACCCATTCCAAGGCGACTTGCAGCATGATCAGCTTGCAGGTACCTTCTTGAAAAGAGATACAATCGCCTATTGCTGATTGTGTCGAATTCCTGACAAGAATCCCGCGTTTGGTAAAAGCTCCGGGGTTCGGTAATAAAAATAAAAAAGAGAGTGCCCCATGAAGAAGCTGACTATCTCCCTGATTCTATTATTCGCAACCGCTGTGTCTACTCTGCAATTAGTATATTCCCAATCCGGCACCAATAACTCTGGCAGCTATTCACAAGATCTGCTCAATACCAAGCGAGTTTTTTCTCAAGGCCTGGCAGATGCCATCGGCCAACCGTTTCGCGGTGTTGCTACTTCAGCTGGCGTGATGGATGGCTTGTTTCCTATTCGCTCCACAGGAGTTTCAACAGCAGCGATAAAATCGGCGGCGGATACTTTTCTCGATACGCTAAGTGATGGTGAACTCAGCCGCACCCATTACGCAATAGATGATCCGGAATGGCGCAACTGGTCAAACGTGGATGTGGGAATCTTTTCCCGTCACGGCGTTAGTCTGGAAGAAATGTCAGAACTACAAAAAGCAGCAGCATGGAGTCTTCTTGAAGCCTCATTGAGTCCTGAAGGCATGGATCAGACCAGGTCTGTCATGCGCACCGAACAGGCTCTTCTTGAAATTAATAAGGAACCTCTTCGTTACGGTGTCGAAAAATACTATTTCACCATCATGGGTATTCCCTCCAACGATGAACCCTGGGGTTGGCAGTTGGATGGTCACCATCTGGTGCTTAATTTCTTCGTTCTCGGTGATCAGGTGGTCATGACTCCTGCGTTTTGGGGAGGCGAGCCGGTTCTCACTGAAACCGGTATGTATGCCGGCAATGTAATTATGCAGGACGAACAGAACGTTGGGCTGGAGTTCATGCAGTCTCTGAATAACTCCCAGCAAACTAGCGCCACCATTAACCCGGACAAGACCCGCAATAATCAACTGGCTGCGGCTAATGCGGACAATATCACCCTGGACTATGAAGGCCTGAAAGGGGATGCGCTGAATAGCTCCCAGAAGCTAGGTCTGTTGAATTTGATACGGGTGTATATAGGTAATCTTCGAGAGCCCCACGCCGATGTCACCATGGATGAGATCGGTCAGCATATTGACGACACTTATTTTACTTGGATCGGTAACGCTGAAGACGACTCGGTGTTTTACTATCGCATTCAGAGCCCGGTGATATTGATCGAGTTTGATCATCAGAACCCCGTGGGCACTACAGCCATAAACCCACCGGGCACGCCTACCCGTGATCATATTCACACTGTTGTGCGTACGCCGAATGGTAACGACTATGGTAAGGATTTGCTGGCTCAACATCTTCAAGCCCATCCTCACTAATTGGATGTAACTTAAAAACACAATAACTAACAAAATAAAAAGCATAGCAAAAACTTTTTTGATCGGGAGAGGTATTAAATGCAAAGCAAAGCGAACAAGTCGAAGACAATGAATAAGGCTTTCCTCGGTCTGGTACTTTCTCCACTGTTTGCTCTACCTCTTGTGGCGGATGCGCAGTCTCCCAATGCTTTCGGTATTCCCAGTGAGAAGATCAGCAACCCCGCTGCCAATGTGGTGGCGGCTGCCGGTTCAAGAGGGCAAGGATGGTTAGCTCAAGGCCGTTCAGAAGTAATTGCCAGACACGGCATGGTGGCAACCAGTGATCCTATAGCCGCCCAAGCTGGGCTGGAAATACTACGCGGTGGTGGTAATGCCATCGATGCTGCGGTCGCCGCTGCGGCGGTACTGGATGTGACTTCTCAGAACGATACCGGTATTGCTGGAGACTTATTCGCGCTGGTTTGGAGCGCGGAAGATAAAAAACTCTACGCGCTGAATTCAGCAGGTTGGGCTCCTTCTGGCTGGACACCTGAATTCTTTAGGGAAGAGCTGGGCTTGGATAGAGTGCCTGGAAATGGAGTCAATGCGGCGACAGTTCCTGGAGCAATCTCCGGTTACGATGCCTTGCTAAATCGCTTCGGTACTCTTGGCTTCGAGGAAACTTTCGAACGCGCGGCTCAATTGGCCGAAGAAGGATGGGGGCAAGCAGAACGTCGGCATCAGGATTTAGGCAGCGTAGTTAACAAATTAAGAAACGATGTGGACTCCAACGAAGTCTTTCTAAACGACGGTGAAGTTCCTCCTCTTTACAGCATCATTCGAAATCCTGATTTGGCAGATGCATTGAGACTGATCCAAAGAGAAGGTCGTGATGCTTTCTATAAGGGAGATATTGCCGATGCCCTCGTTGCCAAAGTGCAGGCCGAAGGTGGGGTAATGAATCATGCAGACCTTGCCGAGTATGAATCCGAGTGGATAGAACCCATCACCACTAATTATCACGGCTATGACATTTTCCAGCTACCACCACCGGGGCAGGGCTTCGCCGCTCTGGAAATGCTGAATATCCTGGAAGTATGCGCACCGGTTCACGGCCTGAATTTAAGTTCATTAGGCCCCTCTAATCCGGATTACTGGCATTTCATGGTTGAGGCCAAGAAGCTGGCGTACTCTGACCTTCAGGCTTATAACGGCGACCCTTTGTTCTCCGACATTCCCGTCGAGCGACTGCTTTCCAAGTCCTATGCAGCGGGTCTGTGTGATCGCATTGATATGGACGCAGCATCCGAGCCTTCAATCAAAGGCGGTCTGAACGGCGGCACTATCTATCTAACCACCGCCGACAGATGGGGGAATATGGTGTCCCTCATTCACAGCATCTTCTCGGTATATGGCAGTGGAGTAACCATCCCTCCTTACGGCATGATGCTGCATAACCGGGGCGTAGCGTTTTCCCTCGATGAAGATCACCCCAATATAGTAGCGCCGCGAAAGCGTCCCTTCCATTCCATTATCGCGGGCTTTGTTATGCAGGACGGCGAGCCTCTAATGACCTTTGGAAACATGGGAGGTTCGGTTCAGCCGGAGACTCACGCGCAACATATGGTGAATGTTATAGATCACGGTATGAATGTGCAGATGACCACCGATGCTGCTCGATTCACTCACAGTCAGAATAGCAATGTGCTTTCGCTGGAGGATAATCTCTATAGTCTGGTTGGCAGATCACTAGAGGCGAAGGGGCATGATGTGCGTTCGGTTAATGGCGGCCGTGTGGGCGGTTATCAGGGGATCCTGTTTACTAAAGACCCGTCATTACCAGAGCCGGTATATTCTCAACAAAGTATTGATACAGATGCGCCGGTAAATGGTGTTTACCGTGGCGGATCAGATCATAGAAAAGATGGGGCGGCTGTTGGCTGGTAGCGAGTGAAGCGGTCTGTGCAGAGATTTTTTCTTAAGTCCGCTGAGGGCTCTTTATTAGGTCCGCTGAAGGCTCTTTATTAGGTCCGCTGAAGGCTCTTTATTAGGTCTGCTGAGGGCTCTTTATTAGGTCTGCTGAGGGCTCTTTATTAGGTCTGCTGAGGGCTCTCTATTAGGTCCGCTGAAGGCTCTTTATTAGGTCTGCTGAGGGCTCTCTATTATAGGTCTACTGGGGCTTTTCATTAAATTCGCTGAAGAGCATCGTTAAAGGCTCTGCCCAGCGTACATGATAGCTTATGCGCGGCTTCAGCGGTGCAGTACTGAAAGCCTAAAGTAGGCTCAAGCTACTTTATATAGATATTGATGGTCGAAATTCCGTTCAAAGCCATCTATCCACTTATAGAGATGTTCATCTCTTCCTTCTTCGAAGTTAACACCAATAATATGTTCGCCATTGCGGTCTTCAACCCAACGCACCACGCCCTTCAATACATACATAGTAAAAGGGTTGCTAATGCCAATGGTGATACTGATTCCAGTTCCAATGGGCAGCGCCAGGTTTGTTCTACTCCGAAGTCCGTGGGGGGAGAAATCAGTCGCTTCGCAGGGAATTGATGCATCGACTACTTCGGGTCGCTCATCGCACTCATGAACATGGACAAAGATGGCAACGGTTCGGTTAATTCGGTCTTCGATGCGCTTTTCCATGGGGAACTCCTTGAGAGAAGCCCTAATGTATTCCGTCTATCAGGCGCTGGCAATTTGTATCGATTGGAAACGCAAACTGGTTCGCATTTTGTTTTTTAATTCATTGGAAAATCAATCACCAGTTAATATCTGGCGACTGATTTTTCACAGTGAATCATCATTAAAATTAAATCTGATAGCTCTTAGTTAGGCAGTCGGAAAGTCATCAAATCATCGGTAGCGCTAATAACGATGTATTGATTGCCATCACTTCCCAGATAAGTCATGGGGTTGGCATTACCTCTTGCCGGAAGCAGGACTTCCCAATATTGGTTGCCGGTTCGTGTGTCCAGCGCCCGTAGTCGATTGTCATCTGTCGCAGCAATAAACAGTAAGTCACTCGCTGTCACCAGCACGGCTGCTCTTCCCGGTCGTCCTGTATTTTGACGACCTTCAGGTAAGCTTTCGGTAACGCCAACGGCCTGTCGCCAGGCTATTTCACCGGTTGTGGTATCAACGGCACTCAAAGTCCCCCAGGGTGGTTTCTGACAGGGCAGGCGCATATCTCCAACTTGGGCGTCGAAGCTTGCAGGACGCGGGCTTCGGCGTTGAAAGGGATAATCAGCTCCGTCTTCGGCTTCTTCCATCCAGCCAAAGGTGCCGATGTTAGCAGCGAACACAAACAGGTATTCAGAGTTGGGGTCAAATGCAGCTCCGCCCCAATTGGGACCGCCAACCAGGCCTGGGAAAAGTAGAGTTGTATTGTCTCCGGAGCCAGCTGGGCGGTATGTCCATGGTGTGAACGCGCCTTGATTAATTATTTGCCCCGCATTCGCTACCACCTCGGCGCAGGCCGCTGCGTGTTCAGCTGAGGTATCTGCCGCAGTGACCAGGTCCGATGGCGAATAACTCACTCTTGCCATTGGTGGAGTGATACTTGGTATTGGCTGGGTAGGAGACGTTTCTTCACCTGGCACATCACTGGCAGGCATGGCTCTCTCTTCAACATCGTAAATAGGCTCACCGGTTTCCCGATTCAAAATATAGAGATAACCTGATTTAGTGGTTACTCCCAGCGCAGGTGTATCACCTATATTAAACAGCGATGGTGGTGCAGGTGGATCATGATCCCATAGATCATGATGAATGGTTTGAAAGTGCCATTTGTATTCGCCGCTATGAATGTCTACGGCAACCAATGAATTTGCAAACAGATTGTTGCCGGCTCGATCTCCGCCATAGCCAAATGGAATGGGTGAAGCCAGGGGAATAAACAGCAGGTCTCGTTCAGCATCTACTGTGAAGTAAAATGGCCAGGCATTAGCGCCGAGCCGACCTATCCAGCTATCACCTTCCCAGGTTTCATGTCCCAGGCTTCCCGGTTGTGGCACGGAATTGAATTCCCACACCTTCTCACCACTGAGCACATCGAAGCCTCTGGCATTGCCTATGCCACCGATGGCGCCGCGGGGAGTGTTAGCTCCAACCACGATAATATTATCGTAAACCATGGGTACTGAGTTGTAGGGAATGATCATATCGATTTCGCCGGACTGACCAAATTCCGAAACGATGGAACCAGTTGCCGCATCTAAACTGACCAGGCGCCTGCTTGAGGTGAAGAGTATTCGAGGGTTATGGGAAGAATCACCTGGCCAATAAGAAACACCTCGTCTGGAGGGTGTGCCTTCACTTAGCTGGTGCCGCCAGATCTCCTGTCCCGAAACGGGATCAAGCGCGACGACTCGGTCGCCAGCGGGGACATACATAATGCCGTTCACAACAATTGGTGTGGCCTGAGAATTCGGGCCTCTGGCATTCTCGTCTTCGGAGCGAAGCGAATAGGACCAGGCAACTTGTAGGTCTGCCACATTATCTTGATTGATCTGATCGAGCGGGGAAAACCCGGTGCCTGCTAGATTGCCACGATACTGGCCCCACTCTGTCCCCGAGGATATGGCATCGGCCTGTTGTGCTACCACTGGGACAGCTAAGGCCCATAGTAGAATGCTGCCAATTACTGTGGCGGAACGATGGAGCGGCATAGTGTTACCTCTTTGTTTTTGTTCTTTTCTCTGTTCGTTTAACTGTTCGTTTATACATGCGAGCTGTCAGTTTACAGAATCAATGGCTTTTGTATCCAGTACTGTGTTCCGTTTGCATCAATAAAATAGTACTCTTTCGCCAGTTTTTGATTCCATTCCCTAAATTGGTTTTTCCTTATGAGTAATTTGTTTGACGCCTTAAGCTTCACCCGTGGTCCAGATATGAAGAATCGCTTTATGCTGGCGCCTTTGACCAACACTCAGAGCCATACTGACGGCACTCTGTCTGATGATGAATATAAATGGCTGACAATGAGAGCGAAAGGGGGTTTTGGTCTGACTATGACCTGTGCTGCCCATGTTCAGGCTATAGGGCAGGGATTTCCCGGGCAACTTGGCGTCTTTTCAGATGATCATCTCGAAGGCTTGAGTCGGCTCGCAACTGCGATAAAGCAAGAAGACAGTGTCGCAATCTGCCAGATTCATCACGCCGGCATGAGATCACCTGAAGATATTATAGGCAGCAAGCCAGTTTGTCCTTCAGACAATGAAGAAACTGGAGCGCGTGCTTTAAGTTCAGATGAAGTAAGCCAACTCATCGAAGATTTCATCGTCGCCGCCGAGCGAAGTGAGAAGGCAGGGTTTGATGGAGTAGAGATTCATGGTGCCCATGGTTATATCCTGAGTCAGTTTCTTAGCGGAGAGATTAACCAGCGTGAAGATGACTACGGTGGAAGTCTTGATAATAGGAGCCGAATTTTCTTCGAGATTATCGATGGTATTCGTCAACGTTGCGGATCGAATTTCATGGTTGGTGTGCGCCTGTCTCCGGAACGGTTTGGAATGAAGCTCGCCGAGGTAGTGGAAGTTGCTCAGAGGCTGATGGATACTGGGCAGATTGACTTTTTAGACATGTCGCTTTGGGACGTCTTCAAGGAGCCCGAAGAAGAAGAGATGCAAGGAAAGAGCTTGCTGTCTTACTTCACCGCTTTGAACCGTGGCGATGTGCGTCTGGGTATTGCCGGGAAAATTCGAACACCCGCTGAAGCAGAACAAGCTATGGCGACCGGCGTAGACTGGATAATGTTGGGGAGAGCGGCAATTCTTCACCATGATTTTCCACTACAACAGCGAGACAATCCGGATTTCACTCCTGTGGCACTTCCGGTTTCAGTCGATCATCTGAAGAAGGAAGGATTATCAGATAAATTTGTCACCTATATGAGCCAGCCCATCTGGAAGGGCTTTGTTGAAGAATCCTGAAGAACGAGCTGAAACAAGAGGGGAAGAAAGAAGCACCAGTAGAACGATTTCAGAGTTGCGCGCCCCCCATCTTGTTGTATTATCCAGAGCTCTGATGTTTTTTGACTGTCTTACGCTCGTGCTTACTTAATTCAAACGTAATAAAAACACTGAACAATAATTAATAATAAAGGTGCCGTCATGAATTTCTTGACCCAAATCCCTTCTCTATTCTCAAATTCAAACAATGCTTTGCAGCGCTCCATTCTGGCTGTGATGGTCTTGTCCTTGATGGCTTGTCAGCCAGAACAAGAAGCAGCTGTGGAAGTTTCAGATAGTGCATCTTCGTCTTTGACGCAAGTGGATACCATTCTCAGTAACGGGAAAATAGTCACTGTCGATGATCAATTCAGCATTCAGGATACCGTTGTAATCGATGAAGGAAGAATCGTTGCCGTGGGTGATTCGTCCTTGCTGCAACAGTATCAGGCAGACAATCAGGTGGACCTGGCTGGCAAGACAGTGATTCCAGGCTTTATCGATTCCCATACTCATATTCGCGGCAGACCGATCAGGTATATCGAGTTAGGTGAGATAACTTCCATAGCCGAGATGCAGGACCTGATCAGAGCGAAGGTAGTTGAAATTGGAGAAGGAGAATGGATAACCGGGTATGGCTGGTCTGAAGACGAGCTCGCCGAAGGCAGAAAGCCCTTGCGAGAGGATCTGGATATTGCCGCACCTAACAATCCTATAACTTTTACTCGCGCCGGTGGTCACAGTGCAGTTGTTAGCACCCTGGCTCTGGAACTGGCAGAAATCACCGATGAGACTCCGGATCCAGAGGGCGGAGTTATCGAGCGCGATGAGAACGGTGTTGCTAATGGAATCATTAGAGAGCGGCAGGGAATTGTTGGTCGTCTGGTACCGGATTCGACTTACGATGAACTGATCGCCAGTCTGGAAATAAACCTTGGTGACCTGTTGGCTAAGGGAATTACCAGCATAACCGATGCGTCAAAATCTCCTCGCGATTATGAAATGTGGGAAGAGCTTTACGCCAAGGATGGAGTGGACCTTCCTCGATCCTCCCTGCAATTTCAGTGGAATAATCCCGAAGCTATTCAGGCATTGAAAGCGAGGGTTGGCGATGGAAACGATTTTCTAAAGATCGGTCCTATAAAGATATTTGCCGATGGCGGATTTACCGGTCCGGCCGCATTCACTAAGGAGCCCTATGTTGATCAAGGCGACTATCGCGGCTATCTGAATATGCCGGAAGAAGAATTGGTAAGCCTGATTAATGAAATTCATGATGCTGGCTGGCAGATGGGCATTCACGCCATCGGTGATGCCGCGATCGAGCTGGTGGTGGACACGCTAGCCGATACCCTTACGCGTAGCCCGCGCGAGGATCATCGTAACTATCTTAATCATTTTTCCATGCGTCCTTCCGACGAAACCATGGTGAAGATGGCAGAGCACGGTATTCATATTACTCAGCAGCCAAATTTCACCTACACCTTAGAAGGGCGCTATGTGGCTAACCTGGACGGTTGGAGGCTGGAGCATAATAATCCGATCCGTTCACCCATGGACCACGGTATTCACGTCGCTATATCCAGTGACATCCTGCCAATTGGTCCACTGGTTGGAATCTATGCGGCGGTAACCAGAAAAGGAATGAGCGGCAGAGTTTTTGCAGCTGACGAAGCTATCACTATCGAAGAGGCTGTTCAGGGCTACACCATCAAGGGCGCTTACATAAATTTCGAAGAAGATATCAAGGGCTCACTAGAGCCTGGAAAGTTGGCAGACATGATTGTGCTATCCGATGACATACTCACAATTGATCCCGAAGAAATAATGAACATCGAGATTGAACAGACATGGGTAGACGGAAAATTAGTTTATCAGCAGTAGTCTGTTGCTAGACGAACAGCGAAAGACGAACGACGCAAGGCGACTGGATATTTAGATATCCATAGCCCTGCGTATGTCGTCTGGAAGTTCAGGCTCGGTTCCCGCCAAAGAAACTCCGATGAATAAAACCAGAGATGTAAGAAATGACAGCAGCCCACCGCTAATTCCATAAGGTGGAACAATTCCTGCCAGCTGCACAAAAAAGTTAATCACTAATGCGGAAACAATTGCCGCTACAGCTCCCATCACGGTGGCTCGTTTCCAATTCAAACCGATAGCAATCACCGGAAAGATAGACGCCGCAAAAGTGGCCCAGCCAAAGGCTCCCAGCAGCGCTACAAGGGTTGCGTCCTTGAAGTGAGAATAGAGTGCAAAGCTGGCGGCAACTATAGCTAGCAGTACCGTTACGATTCGAGCCCACATCAATTCATTTTTAACGCTGTGGCCATGAATAGCCTTGGGAATATCGTGAATGATGGCGGCAGTACCGATATTGAGAAAAGCATCGGAGGTCGACATGATTGCAGCGAACAAGCCGGCGAACACGATTCCAGCTAACAGCGGGTTAGCGAATACAGAGAGAAACACCGAGGCAGCATCATCGGGCAAAGCCAGAGGGTCGATTACACCATCGATTACCGCGGCTCGAATCACTACTCCGATCGATATCCACAAAAGCGCAGCCATGATGTAACCAAACAAAGACATGGGAAGAATGCTTCTGTTGTCGGAAATATTTCTGTTCATCATCATTTTCGTGATCAGGTGTGGCTGCCCTGCCAAACCCAGACCAAACACGAAGAACCAACCCAGAGACGCCATCACTCCTGCTGCGCCGAAGGGCATCATGGACTCGGAATCATTTGCAAGAATGATCGAAGTTGCTTCCTGCATGCCGCCCTCGAACACTGACATGGCAGTGAAGAGAATAAGCGTGCCCGCAATCATCATTATCGCGCCTTGCACCACATCGGTATAAACAGAGGCGATGATGCCGCCGGTTACACAATAAAAAATTAGTACTGCTGAAGAAATTGCGACGCAGGTCACCAGGCCAATATCTGCAAACATCGCCGTTCCGGAAAGGATTGCCTGCATAACTACGGCCATTGCAAGAATCTGCGTGGCGAGATAGCCCATAACCCCAAGAACAATTGTTACGGCCATTAAGAATCTTACTAGCTCGCTGTTGTATCTGGCAGCTGCAATGTCTGGCAGCGAGATACAGTTTCGCAATTCAGCGATCATCCTGATTCGTTTCGACACCAGGAAAAAACCAATGGCATAACCGGCAGACGAGATCACTACCATCCAGAATGCACTCACCCCAATGGAGTAAACCAATCCAGGTCCACCGACAAAGCCGAAACCACTCAAGGTGCTGGAGAAAAGGGCCAGAGCTACTACTATTGGCCCGAGGCCGCGACCGGCTATAAAGAAGTCACTGGAACTTTTGGTTCGTTTCATGGCCCAGAGGCCGGTGGCGATACAGAACACCATATAAAGGAATACAGCGCCTAGTATTATTTCCTGACGAAAAGCTTCCATGTGTTACTGCTCCAACTTCTTTTTCTGATCGTCGAGAAGTTCGTTAAAGTCTTTCTCATCTTGCTCAGTAAAAATGTATTTTCTGAAACCCACGCTGTAGATGATGATCAAGGGAATCGCTGAAATCCACGTGCCGTACATCTGCCAGGCGGTAGCGATTGGGAAGCCCATAAAATATCCTGTGGTGCCTGTTTCCATAAACTGTTGGTGACCTGACCACATCATCCACAAACAAAATAGACTCAGTAGTGCAGTGCCTGACATATAGAGAATAAAATCTTTGCTTCGATAGCGTTCGGATACTCCCAGAATTGAGAGACACACAATCAGTAGGAGTAGGAGGGTGTGAAACATGAAGGCTAGATTGCCAATATGAACCAGTCTTGCCTGTCCATCACCGCCGACCTGCATGCCTGAAATTTCTGGATGAGCTACACCGCCGGAACCGGCAACGGGTTCTGCCATGATGATGGCTATGACAATGCCCGCCATCAGCAGACAAATTGCGAAAATTACGTAGATTAGATTCTTGCCCATAGGTCTCTTCTTATTTGGATCTCGAATTGGCTAGCCAGAGCATAAACATCAGCTGCTCCAGAGTCCAGAGCCCCCGATTGCTTTGCGGTGAGATGAATAAGTGGTCGACCGATGATCTTGACAAGATTGCTCTGAGAGTCCATGTTCTAGGGTTCTGTCTACATATCGTATTCGCAATAGAAGCTCTAAAGAGGTAAGAAAATGAAAAAGGTCTACAAAAGATCCCAAACAGGGGCAACATTCCTGCTCAAAGCAGGACTGACTGGAGTGGTAATCTCCATGCTTTCTGCAAGCGCATTGGCTCAGCCTGCTCGACCGGGTGCTATTCAACCCGCAGCACATGCTGACCAGGAGCCGGTGAATTATTTGCCTAATCCCTATGAAACCCAACGCAATTTCGGCACTTTGCCCGATGGTCGCAGCTGGGGCTCAGTGAGTGCGGTAAACATCGACATCGATGGCATTAACGTATGGGCAGGCGATCGCTGTGGCACAAACTCCTGTGCAACATCAGACGTTGATCCAATGGTAAAGCTGGATCCAAACGGCAATGTATTAACCAGCTTTGGTGCCGGTCAAATTATCTGGCCTCACGGAATGGATGTGGACAGCGAAGGTAATGTTTGGGTAGTTGATGCCCGTTCTGCCAACGCCCGTGAACTGGAAGAGAATCCTGCGGCTGCCGGAAAAGGTCACACAGTATTAAAATTCAGCCCCGACGGTGAATTGTTGATGACTCTGGGTACTCCTGGAGAAGTAGGAGATCCGCCAACTCATTTCGATGCGCCAAATGATGTATTGATTGCTCCAAATGGCAATATCTATGTCGGCGACACTCACGGTGCTCAGTTTCAGAATGAAGCTGGTCCAACCGCGAAAAGCCGCATGTCCATTTTTGCACCAGACGGCACATTCATTAAGAGTTTTGGAGAATTTGGTTTCGAAGACGGCCAGTTCCGTTCACCACACTCTCTTGCTATGGATTCACAGGGACGCCTATTCGTAGCAGACCGTGGAAATAGCCGCATTCAGATTTTTACTCAGGAAGGTGAGCATCTTGATACCTGGTATCAGTTCAGCCGCATCAGTGGTCTGTATATTGATCCAGCTACGGACATGCTCTATGCAATCGATTCCGAGTCTGATGAAAACTACAACCCGGGCTGGAGAAAAGGTCTGCGTGTTGGAAACGCTCGCACTGGTGAGGTGCTCTACTATATACCTCAGCATGACTCAGAACGTGGCTCAGGTATGGGTGGTTTAGGTTCCATGGGTGAAGGTGTCACTGTGGACAGGAACGGCGTTATCTATGCAGGTGAAGTTGGTCCTGTTCAAGGTATGACCAAATTTATTCCTCGCCTGATTCCTTAATCAGCCGGAAATAAACTATGTAACACTAAAGGGCGAAGAGAAATCTTCGCCCTTTTTTTGTGCTTTCTATTATTCCCGAGAACTGCTTTTCAATTCGCAACTCCATCCATTCAGTCTGTAACGACTTTCTATTCAATGTACGTTTTCGACCTAAAGCGGACTATTTATAGCTAAACATGGCGGGGCCTGAATATCTCCGATTTGAGGCTGACTTCACTGACGGCTGATCTCTTAGAGCCCCACACGGCGCCATGCTCCAATCAATAGAGGCACAACTACCTGTCTTGTCAGACATTCATTCTATAGCTGAAGCTACGAAAAGTTGACATACATAGAAATGCTATGTATTGTTACTTGCATAGAATCTCTATGTATAGGTATTGAACGAAGATGGCTTTGCCCAAAGACTTAGTAGCCGCGTCCGCCACTCCGCTAATACTGTCCATTCTCCATAATGGTGACAGTTATGGTTATGACATTATTCAGCAAGTACGCGAGTTCTCCGGTGGCGAACTGGAATGGGCGGACGGCATGTTGTACCCGATCCTGCACCGACTCGAGAAGAAGCAATTCATTGAGTCTTATTGGGAAAAGGCGGAGTCTGGTCGCAAGCGCAAGTACTACCGAATTAGCAAAGGCGGACTAGAGGAACTTGTCCAACAGCGGAACAACTGGGAAAAACTGAGCCAGATTCTGCAAAACTTGAAAGGTAAACACCATGTTTAATCTAGAAACTGCTGTTGATGAATGGTGCCAAGGTATCGGCAATTCACAAGGCGAGTCTTCCGAGTTAAAGGAAGAGTTGAAGGATCATTTGTACTGCGAAATCGAAGCACTATTGGAGGAGGGCCTTAGCGATCAACAGGCGTTCTCATTGGCAACGAAAAAACTGGGCCAGCCCGATGCATTGCTCGATGAGTACAGCAAGAACCGGAACATATTTTCAAAGATGTGTAATTCCACTGAGGCCAGCCTCAGTGAATATTCTCAACAAAGGAATCATGTGATGAGTTATAAACAAAGTTCGAAACGTATAATAGGTCAATCATTATTGTGGGCGGCTGCAATGCTCAGTTCAGCATTGTTGCTTGGAGAATCAGAACGATATTCTTTCTACTTGTTGCTGTTAATTGCTATATCGACCACTTCGATTGCAATGGATCCAGGGCACAAAGAGGTCCTAAAAATCGAGCGGCGTTATATTTGTCGGTTGTTGGGTATAGGGAAAAATCGGGGAACTCCTTAAGGGGTTAGGGAGTTTCGGTTCTCTGTTCCAAAACCACCAGTTGAAAATAAGCCTTCCACGGCCATGTCCCGTACAAATTTGCTAACTATTCGAGATACAGCCTTCTAGAACACAGGTTCCAAATGGCGTTGTTTTTTCTAGACTCTTGCCTATGCAAAGGACTATGCTGGCCTTCGTGACAAATCCATTATATACGAGGTGACACTGTGAAAATTCTTCGCTATTTTCTCTTGCTCAATATCTCTTTGATGCTCATGGCATGTGGGTCAGAGACTGATTCGGAACCAACATCGAATAATCAAGCCGTTGTGGATTCAGCGGAAGTTTCAGACAGTATTCCCAGTTATCCAATTGAAGATTTTATGAATAGCACCTCTTATGGCGGTGCCAGTTTCTCGCCGGATAATTCCAGGATTCTTGTGCACAACAATAGCACCGGCATATTCAACGTCTATGCGATTCAAGTAGACGGCAGCCCAGCAGTTCAACTCACAAGTTCTACCAGTGACGCGACTCTGGCTGTTTCCTATTTTGCAGAAGATGAAAGATTTCTTTATACGGCAGACCAGGGTGGCAACGAATTAAACCATCTCTATGTAATGGAATTGGATGGGGAAGCAACTGATCTGACGCCAGGTGATAATCTCAAGGCCGCTTTTTCTGGATGGGCAGCCGACTACCAATCATTTTATGTGCAAAGTAACGAGAGAGACCCTCGGTTCTTCGATGTCTACCGTTACCAGGTAGCTGTTGGTTACCCTAGAGAACTGATCTACTTGAATGAAGATGGATTTTTCCCAGCCAGTATTTCAGGCGATGACAAATATATAGCGTTGGTTGCATTGAATACTGCTGATGATAACGATCTCTATTTCGAGGAATTGGCATCGGGAGAAAGAACAAACATCACTCCCCATGAAGGAAACGTTAGTTCTCGACCCTCTGATTTTTCTCCAGACAATGAATATCTCTATTATACGACCGATGAAGACAGTGAATATCAGCATCTAATGCGCTACGAACTGGCAACGGGCGAAAAAGAAGAAGTGCTGAGTGTGGACTGGGATATTGCTTTTGCCAGCTTCTCTCGAGAAGGAAATTATCTGGTTACCGGAGCAAATGTAGACGCGAGAACTGAGATTTCAATATTCGACGCGGAGACACTCGATCCCGTAACGGCTCCTTCTATCGATGGCGCCAATATAACTTCCGTTAGATTTTCACACGACGATAGTGACATCGCCATGTATGGCAGCGGTAGTCAGTTTCCCAGTGATCTATTTATACAGGCTATGGGTAGCAGTTCTCCACCGACTCGACTCACGAGAAGTTTGCACGAAAATATAGATCCAGAACATCTCGCCCTCGCCGAAGTGGTGCGCTTTCCTTCCTATGATGATTTACAAATCCCCGGCATTCTCTATGTGCCGCCTCAAGCAACTGAAAACAATAAATTGCCAGCGCTGGTTTGGGTGCATGGTGGGCCAGGAGGTCAGTCTCGCGCTGGCTATAATGGTCTCATCCAGTATTTGGTAAATCAGGGCCATGTTGTTTATGCGATTAATAATCGAGGCAGCTCGGGTTACGGCAAGACCTTTTACGGCATGGACAATAAACGTCATGGCGAAGCAGATCTCGGTGACGTGGTTGCCAGTAAGCAAATGCTAATTGACACAGGGCTCGTTGACCCAGAACGCATCGGCATAATCGGCGGAAGCTATGGTGGCTATATGGTGGTAGCTGCTCTCGCATTTGCACCAGAGGAATTTAGTGTAGGCGTCGACATTTTCGGAGTCACCAACTGGCTTCGCACATTGGAGAGTATTCCGCCCTGGTGGGAAGCACAGAAAACCGCCTTGTATGATGAGATGGGCGATCCGGCAACTGATCGAGAACGCTTGGAAAGAATTTCTCCTCTGTTTCACGCCGAGAATATCGTTAAGCCCATGATAGTTCTGCAGGGGGCAAATGATCCTCGTGTGCTGCAGGTCGAGTCTGATGAAATGGTCGCCGCTGTACGCCGAAATGACGTTCATGTGGACTATCATGTCTATCCAGATGAAGGTCACGGTTTTCGCAATCGAGACAATCAAATACAGGGCTATAAGGCGATTGCTGAATTCCTTAATCGGTATTTGTAATTTCTGTGCAGTTATTGGTGGGTAGGGTGACAGTCAAAGTACTCTGATTCCTGTGGTCAAGAAGGTGTGTTTCCTATGAAAAAGTCAGAACTTCTCCTAACTATTGTTGTTGGATTATTTTCCGTATTAGGTGTCGGCTTTTCGATCACTTTTCTGTTTACCGGAGGGGCAAACGAAGGATTTGAACAGTATCCCAACGTTACTCTTGCACATGTGGTTCCAGGCCTCATCTACTTGGCGCTAGCACCACTTCAATTCTTGCAAACAATACGAAGTAAATATCCAGCTTATCACCGCTGGAGCGGGAGAATTCTAGCTACGATTGGTTTGATTTTGGGGGGAGCGGCATTATTTATAGGCATTATTATTCCCTATTCGGGCTTGCTCGAGCAGATAGTGATCGGAGGATTCGGATTGTTTTTCCTGGTTTCAATAGTAAAAGGATTTCTTAATGCCCGTCGCAGAAATTTTGAAGAACATCGAGAATGGATGCTGCGAGCCTACGCTATTGGGCTCAGTATTGTAACGATGCGGCTGATCTTCATTCCAATATTGATTGTGATAGGCAATCCAACGCGGGAGGAAGCCGAATTGTATTCCATCGTTTCTTTTACTGCGTCCTTTTTCCTGCATTGGGGCTTTGCAGAGTATTGGATCCGACATACCAGATCTTCTGGCAATGCTTCGAGCACCTCGGATGCGGTCAGTAGCTAAGTCACTTATTGTCAGTAATCATGAAGTGCTTTAAAGACGATAGAGAAGGGATGGATTCAAGAGCGCTGAATAAATAGCGGGAATCAAAATCAGGCGCTAGTCTCCACCCGGTTTCGACCCTGCTCCTTCGCCACATATAGCGCCTGATCTGCTCGTTTCAATATATCTTCAGCATTCTCACCAGCACGCCACTGGGCAAGCCCGGCAGATATGGTAATACCTGGAATAGGCTTGTCGTTGCTATCGCATATCTTGGCTTTGTGAATAGCTTTGCGTAAGCGTTCGCCTGCGCCGATGCCGCTTTGCAAATCAGTTTCAGGTAAGAGCACGCAAAACTCTTCGCCTCCGTACCTAACCACCAAATCAATTGGCCGTACTTTTTTAGCCAGAGTATCGGCGACGATACGTAGTGCGATGTCGCCTACTGCGTGGCCGTAATTGTCATTGAAGTTCTTAAAGTGATCGACGTCGATCATGAGCACGCAGAAAGGCAGCTTATCCTGTTCGCTGCGCTGCAAGAGTCGCGGTAACATCTGGTCCAGCCAGCGGCGATTGTAGACGCCGGTTAAGCCATCGGTCGTGGCTTGCTCTTCAAACTTTCCTTGCAGATTCTCACTCTCATGGAGAGAGACATTACTGGAGCGCATGCGCAGGGAAAGTAGCATTAGCAGATTTGTACAGAAACCATGGGATGCATGCGTTACGCGCCAGAAAGTATCCTCATCTACGGCTAGCAGCAAGGTTTCGCCGGCAGAAACGACGTGGGCGGAAGCGGCACTGCCGTCAATAACCGAGAGTTCGCCTACAGTTTGCCCTTGCCCTAATTCGGCCGCTTCCCGTTGATGCCCGTCATCGAGATAGACCTTTAAGGAACCGCCGAGAACGAAAAACATAGTTCGATTGGACAGGCCCTTCTCTAGCAACACCTCGCCTTCGCTGAGCTTGCGAACTTCACACTGCCGCAATAATTCCCAGATCGGGTCTATCAACACATCGCGAAAGACCTGAAACTGATCCAGGTGCTCTCGGGTGAATTGCTCTGACGAAGTCTTGTTTGTGTCACTCATGCGCTACTTACTTGCATCGATTCGAGTATAAGCAGAATAGAAGCTATTTTAATTAATGTCTACGACTCCCTTAACAGGGAAGGTCACTTTGCTTGCTTCTGAAACCTTCAGTTTGTCTCCATTTACCACAAATAATTAGGGATAGACCTCTTCTTTGTATCAACTCTTATTACATCGGAACAAGAGCTCCGAACCGGAATCTATTCGAAAGAATTAAGCGTAAAGATAAACTGTTCTGAATCGCTAAGCTGAAACCTTACATTTCGATAAGCGACATTGCCGTCTATAACTAATTCCGGCAAAACCAGCTCACCAGTACTGCCATCAAACGTTGCTATATTTTCTACGGACTCCGTCAGCATTTCTATGCTAGATAAATCCAGTTGAATTATCACTTCCGGTTCTGTGGAAGTAAGCGCGAAGCTTATCGATGCTATTCCTGAAGCGCCGGCATCAACGGTTACATTGAGTAAGCCGCTAGCCGCATCAAAATAATTGGGTGGATCAATTGGCGCCTCGATAAGTGACATGGCGACATTAACCAGATTGCTGCTCAAAAGAGTCCCGCCGTTGTAATTGATCACCGGGAAGGGGTCTAAATTGGAGACAAGGGTTGTTGGTGTAAGCGCGCCGATGGCGTCTATGACATCCATGTCCTCATCGAGCACTCTACCGAACACAGTAAACCCGCCATTGCTACTGTCCAGAGAGGTGTTATCTACTAAGTTGATAAACCACTGGCTGGTAGCGCTATCAGGGTCGCCTCCTAGTTTAGCCATGGCAATCGTGCCTCTGGTGTTTGAAACCTCGAACTCATTAGTAATAGTAGGGTCGGTAGCAATCGGAGAGAATGTGTTGGCGGTCTCATCGAAAGTTAGCCAGCCTCCCTGAAAGACAAAATCCGGTACCAGGCGATGAACAACGGTTCCATCGTAACGACCCGAGGTGACATAGTTGAGAAAGTTTTCTACTGTTATTGGTGTAGTGTCATCGAACAGTTCCAGGGTGAAATCCCCAACGGAAGTGGTCACCCTTACAAGAGTTCCTGCGTGGGCAGTCTGTGCTAGGGATAATAAAAGGGTCAGGGCTGCAAGAATAAGACCGCTCTGTAATGAGGAAGTAGTTTTTTTGGAATTCATAGACTGCTCTGGAATTTGGAAACGGCGCAGTATATCAGAACCGAAATATATACTGCTATGTTAGACTTCTTTGCCATGATGAACTCTCTTACTCGCCGCTTCTATAAGTACAAGTTAATTTTATTGTGCATGATGCTGTCTACGGCATCTTGTCAGTGGACCGGATCGGCTGGTGATTCCGTTCGCGAACTCACCGTGCTTTATACCAATGATGAACATGGATGGATGGAAGGCACCCAAGAGGGTAATTCAGCGGCAAACCTGCTTGGTCTGTGGCGAGAGAAGGAAGGCTATTCCGAGGATGGTCCGTTTCTGGTTCTTAGTGGAGGAGACCACTGGACTGGCCCAGCAATCTCAACTTGGTTTGAAGGCGAGGGCATGGTGGAGCTAATGAACAGCATGGCATATGACGCCACTGCCATAGGTAATCATGAGTTTGACTTCGGTCTGGATAATTTGCAGCAGAGAATGGAGCAAGCAGACTATCCCTATCTGGCTGCCAATATCAATTGGAAACCGGGTGCCGATTCGCGAATTGAAGAAAACAATCTGATTGAGTTTCTGCCATCCACAATTCTGGAGTTGAATGATCTTCGAATTGGGATAGCCGGTCTAAGCACTACTGAAACACCTCAGGCAACGAATCCAATAAACGTCAGAGAATTGGATTTTACTGACTATGAACCAGCGCTTCGCCGATCCGTTGCAGACATGACATCTGAAGATGTGGATATGATATTTGTAGTGGCCCATGTTTGCATGGCAGAGCTGGAGCCACTGGCTGAGAAAATTGCCGACCTTAATATTAGCCTTATCGGTGGTGGTCACTGCAATGAATTAGTGGCGCAGAAAGTTGGAGACACTATTTTATTGGAGGGAGGATCTAACTATCGTTCCTACGCCAAAGCTAAATTTAGCTACGATATCGATTCCGGTGTCATTCTCTCTGCCGAATACGAAACCGTAATGAATGAAAATGGTTCTGCAGACCCTATGACTGCAGAGCTAGTATCCGATTGGCGAGAAAGGGCCGATGCAGAGTTGGATTCGGTGCTGGGTTATTCGCCTATTACTCTAGAGAGGGGTGATGATCGATTACAGAGATTGGTTGTTTCCAGTTGGTTAGCTGCTGACAGCACTGCAGATATTGCTATAAATAATAGGCCAGGACTGCGGGGTCCCTTGCCGAGAGGGGAGGTCACTCTGGGAGACATCGTAGGAATTTTGCCATTTGAGAATACTATCGTGGCAGTAGAGCTCACCGGAAACCAAATAGTGCAAATACTTGCCGAAGGTCAGAGACCTTTCGTTATGGGAATCTCCAGAACGGAGTACGATTGGAGACTCTCAAAAACTGGTCGATTATTGGATGCTGAAAATTCATATAGGGTATTGGTGAGTAGCTTTATGTATGAAGGAGGATCGAACTATGGTTCCATAGCCAAATTCGACAATACTCCTTTTGATACTGAAATCCATTTTCGTCAACCAATGGTTGAATGGATTCGATCCAGGAATAGCAGCGCGGAAAGCCCGTTCTCGATTCCATGATCTTTATTGTTTCAATAGGCCTCGGTTGAACTAACTGAACCTAAAGCCGGAGAATATCGGTGGAAATCATGCTAAGCCTTCAAGCCCTATTTGGTCTCATCGTCTTTGTTGGCATTGCCGTGCTCTGTAGCGAGAAGCGACAACTACCGGGTTGGCGTTTATTGCTAACCGGTTTTGGCTTGCAGTTTCTCTTTGCCTTCGGCGTTTTCAATATTGGATTTCTGCAGCAATTCCTTTCTCTGCTCAATGACGGAGTAGGTGCCATAGTTGCAGCTACCGAGAGCGGCACGCTGTTTGTGTTTGGTTATCTCGGTGGTGATCCTGCTAATGTGGATTACCCCTTCACCGTGAGCGAGCCGGGGGCAACCATGGTTCTCGCATTTCGTGTGCTGCCATTGATCCTGGTTTTCTCTGTACTCTCTGCCATTCTCTGGCACTACAGGATTTTGCCTCAGATAGTTCGAGGCTTTTCTTTTGTCTTGCAGAAAAGCATGAATGTGAGTGGTGCGGTGGGCTTAAGCAGCGCCGCAAATATTTTCATCGGCATGGTTGAATCTCCGGCGTTGATCCGGCCCTACATAAAAGTATTAACGCGAGGAGAACTATTTATCGTGATGTCCTGCGGCATGGCTACAATTGCAGGAACTGTCATGGTGCTCTATTCGGTGGTTCTGCAGGGGCTGCTGGAAAATCCTCTCGGCCACATAATCACCGCTTCTGTGATCTCTGCTCCCGCTGCAATTATGCTCGCTATAATCATGGTGCCGGAATCTGAAAAAGTATCAGGGGATGACATCAAGCTGCACACGGAATATCACTCCTTGATGGATGCTATCACCCAGGGTACAGCTGACGGGGTAAAGTTAATGGTTAACGTTGGCGCTATGCTGCTGGTGCTTGTTGCACTGGTAGCCTTGCTCAATTCCGCATTGTCGCTTCTGCCTTTCCCGGGTGCTGAACCTATCACTCTGCAAAAACTGTTTGGCTATGTCTTTGCGCCGGTGAGTTGGCTGATGGGTATTCCCTGGTCTGAAGCAATGGCCGCTGGTGAGTTAATGGGAATAAAGACCGCGCTAAATGAATTGCTGGCATTCTTTGCAATGGTGCAATTACCGGATGGTGTCTTGTCTGAAAAATCCACAGTGATAATGACCTATGCACTGTGCGGCTTTGCCAATTTCGGCAGCCTGGGAATTATGATTGCCGGACTGAGTGGCATGTGCCCGGAGAGGGCTCAGGAAATTGTGCAGCTAGCGCCTAAATCCCTAATCTCCGGTACTCTAGCAACCTGTATGACTGGCGCTATCGCAGGTCTCTTAAGCTAGCTCTTAAAAAACCGTAAGTATGTAATCGGCCACTTCGTTGGCGCATTCGTCTACGCAGTTAGCTACATTACCTAGAGGCATCATATTGTTGATGTAGGTACTGAGAACATCCTGTCCGCCGCAATTACTACAATCTGTTATCACTGTTCCGCCGGAACCACCCAGACCAACATCGCCGTGGCATGTTTGACATTGTTCCTGATAGGCCGTTTGCCCCGGAAGCGTTGCATCATCGGCAACGGTAATCTGAAACTGATCTCCAGGTAAGAGCTGCATTTTTACTGCATAAAAATTTGTATCAACTTTTACAAGGGGGATATCCAGAACAGTAGTGGAGAGATCCAATGTGGCGCCGGGTGTTAAACTCTGATCGGCTGCAACCGCATCGCTTACACTAAAGGTAAGTGTGGATTCGTCAAGCAACAACAGGGAAACTCTCAGCGACCCGTAACCATCGACATCGATTCTTGGAATATGAAGCGTATCGATTTCGAAAAAGGGAATTGAGGCGCCTGTTTGCGCCATACTGGATGAGAAAAATCCTGAAGATAGCAGGAACACCAACGTACAAAGTATGGAGTTTCGTTTCTTAATCAATGTCTGTCTCCTTGTAGCTCTCAATAATTCGTTTACTGTTTCTTTGCATTAATCCCAGCTTTTAACTGGAACTTGTATAGATAAACGTGGGCAGTCGCAATTGGTTTACAGTAAGAGCATTGAGCTTAAAGCATTAAGAGTAGGGAATTGTGCGTTAGTTCACATTGAAGCGATAAGGATAGACGAAGAGATGGGTACGCTAACGGGGTAAAAGAAAGCCAGCTGTTGCGTCTTAAAGGAGTTGAGAATCGAGCTTGTAGTTAAAGGGGGATTTAAACGAGAAGCTAAAAGTGAAGAAACGTAAATATCTAATTTTCCTCATCGGGAACAAACTGAAAGCGTTGAACTTCCTGACCATCTCTCTCAATAGTTTCCATAAACATTGGAAGAGGTCGCACCCATAAACCGTGTTCTCCATATAAGGCGCGATAGAGCACCAGGGGCTCTCGGGTTTCACTGTGATGAACTACATCAATGACTTCATAGAGATTGCCTTTGAAGTGTCGGTATTTGCCTTTTTTTATTTCAGGAGTCCATAGCTCTTCGTGAGTCACTAGTTATCATCCTCTGGCGGAGGTGGACGAAGTCTACGCCCCGGGTCACTGGTGTCTCTTGGTCCACCTGGGCCGCCATTTCTTCCTCTGAAACCATCGCGGCCATCACGGGGTCCGCGGCGTTCGACAAATTCCATTGCCATCTGGCGTTCTTCTTCACTTAGCTCATCGAGTATGGTGCCTGTTTGTTCATGGGACATCGCCTGATATCTGACATTCACTTCTCTTAAGGTACGAAAAGCCTGGGTCAAACCTGCCGCGTCAAATGGCCGGGCGGACATCAGCTGATTAACTTCGCGTTGAGCAGCAACCATTTCCATTCTAAGTGGCCTAACTTCCTCAAAGCTTTGCCGTAGGAGAGGATCTAATTCCTCGCGTCTAACATCACTTAAATCACGTACGATCCAGCCTACGTTGGGAGGCAGGGGTCGACTTGATTCGAGCCTGTCCATATTGGAGTAACGAAAGGCAATGCCCCCGATGAAAACCAGGTTGATCGCCAGTGAAACAATCAGAACGACATTGATTAATTTATTTCTGTTCATGGCTAGAACAAATTCTCCGAATAGTCATTAAGAGACAGCATAGTAAGTTCGTCTTCCCAGTAGGAAAAACCATCGTTTTCCATGCCGATACCGAAGCTAAAAAAGTTTCCGATTACAATGCCGAATACCAGCGGTAAACAGGCAACCATTGCTGGTCTCCAGATTTGCTTTCCAAAATTATTGGCCGGCAGTAACCAATCTAATATTTGGTCGAATAGAGATCTGTCCTGCTCTGGTAGAGCCTGATTCAGTACGCGAGACTGTAAAGATGGAAACTCCGGCACTTCAATTTTATTCATCAGCTCATTTAATTCCTGATGCTGAGTTAGAAGGCTTTGTGCTTCCACATTGCTTGCTAGAAAACTGAGACATTCCTCTCGGATCGATTCTGGCCACTGGCCGGATTCGGTTCCGTAGGTTTCTACAAGTTTTGTAAACTCTTCAATAGTCATAGTTTTTCCTGCCGCGTCTCGAATTCACTATTCAGTCGCCCTGCTTGTGTTCATCTACTATCAATAGTTGATCTCGTAAGCTTCGCTTTGCTCTAGCAATTGCTGATTCCAAAGCTGTAATAGAGATATTCATAATAGCAGCGGCTTCCTTGTTGGAAAAACCCTGATAGTGGCAAAGGCTGAGTGCACTTCGCTGGCTTTCAGGCAGCAGATCCATTGCCTGCTTAAGTAGTTGCAGTTTTCCACCGTCATCGCTGCTGCTGTCATTATTGCTGCCATAACTTGAACTAATTTGTTCAATCTCTTCTTCAAAGCTTTCCTGAGTCTGTACTCTTCCATGTTTTCTTAAATAATCAATACATAGGTTGTGTGCAATTCGATGTAGCCAGGTACTTAATTTAGCCTTCTCCGGATTCCATTTTCGAGCATTGATCCAGAGCCTTAAGAACACTTCCTGACTGATGTCTTCAGTGTCTTTTTGGTTTCCAAGAATCCTGAAAGCGTAATGACTAATGGATTTTAGATGCTGATTTACGATAGTTTGATAGGCTGAACGATCACCCTCACAAACAGCCAACATCAATTCTTCATCAGTCATTACGCTTTAGGTTCCCCCACTTTGCATTCTAGTTCTGCCTACATCCTATCCTAATCCCTTGTTGTAGGGACATTGTTCTAAGGATATTGCGGCACGGCTAATGATGCCGAATTGAACGATTAGGCGCGTGGAGGTCTGTCTCCAGTTTGTCCGCCACGTGGGCTTCCCTGTCGGCGGCCTCCAGCTCGAGGTCCGCCTCGACGCTGCGGGCGTAACTCTTGAGCTGTGAGTGCACCATTATTATCTTGGTCCAGCCTGAGGAATGTCGCTTCCTGAAATTCAGCGAGGCTTACAAATTCATCGCCATCCCTGTTCATTTCTTGAAATTGCTCATTCGCTCGCAGTTCCATCATTTCCTGCATTAGGGCTCGTTGTTCTTCGCTGGGTTCAGATCGTTGTCCATCAGCGTCGCCGCGGTTGCCACGATTGCCTCGACCTCCTGCCATAGGGCCGGGCCTGCCAGTTAGAAATTCATCAATGGAAAGTACGCCGTCCTCATTGCTGTCGATTCTGGCGAAGGCTCTGGTATCTCCTTCCTGAAATTCTGCAAAGCTGACACTGTCATCACCATTGCTATCGAGATTTGCCAACGGATTCCTGTCCTGCTCATCGGCAGCCATAGTTGTAGTCGGGATGCTAAGTACACCGAGACTGATAAGTAATCTTAATTTTCTCATGTTCATTCTCCTGCTGAGATGCTTGTTGATTCATGTAAAAGACATTGTCAGCTAGCTGTCTATTATCTATACGCAGGTAGCTTGAAAATCAGTCTCTCCAAATCAGACAAGCGCGCAGCAGCGGTTGATTCGACTCCAATTCCGTGTAATCTTGGGCTCTTCCAATACTAAGAATAATGACGGTGACCGACATGAATGCCCTCTTGAAATCAAATTCCAACAATAAGAGCAAACTGCTGGGCTCAAGCATTTTGCTTATCTCTAGCCTGCTGGCTTCAACAATTAGCGTAGCAGCGGAATATGTACTTGACCCTGACTGGCCGAAACCTCTTCCCGATGGAATAGAGTGGGGCCAAACTCCTAATGTCACCATCGATCAGGAAGGCTTTATCTATGCCTTCCATCGCGCCGAACCACCTGTAATGAAGTTCGACTCGGAAGGCAATCTTGTGGACAGCTGGGGCTCGGAGTGGGTCTCGCTTCCCCATGGGTTTCGCGCATCCCCTGACGGCTCTCTTTGGGCTACTGACTACCATCCTCAAACCGGTCATACAGTCACCAAGTTTGATACCAATGGCAAGGTGCTATTGAGACTAGGAGCGCGTGGTTTCCGCGGAGTAGGACCAAATACATTTGATGGTCCAGCCGACGTAGCTGTAGCCGAGAATGGCGATATCTTCGTGTCAGATGGTCACTGGAACAATCGAATCGTTAAATTCAGTAAGGAAGGGCGTTACCTCATGGAATGGGGAACCAAGGGAACTGGTGCAGGCGAATTAGATCTGCCCCATACAATCGTAATTGATCGACGTGGCCGTGTGTTGGTGGGCGACAGGTCTAATCATCGCATCCAGATTTTTAGTCAGGATGGAGAATACATCACCGAATGGGATCAGTTTGGCTGGCCAAGTGGCATGTTTATCGACGACAACGACATTCTCTATGTTGCCGATTATCAGAGCAAAAGAGGAGTTACCTACGGCAGTGCTGAAGATGGCACGGTCATGGGCTTCATCGAAGGCTCGGAGCCGGAAGGCGTGGTTGTAGACGCCGAGGGAAATGTATACACCGGCGAAGTTACCGGTGGTGAGGGTGGCGACGGCATGATCATGCGGAAATTCATCAAGCAGTAAGCTTCTCCAAGCGGGTCTATTTTTTGAGAACCGGCCACACCGGTGCTTAAAGAATAGGCCTCGCCTTCAATAATTTGTTAGAATCCTGCCTCTTTTTTCAAGCGATCCACTATGAATCGCTGATTTTCGACGAATATCACCGGCTCGGCTGAAACCCTGTGTATTCCGTGGTTTTGCCTGAATAGCTACGGATTTAGTGAGCAGATAGTGTTTTAACTGGTGTTAATCAGTTGTTTTAGAGAGATTTCCATGGATTTAGTAGAAGAAAAGCTGGGTGAACATCATCTCGACGAGAGAGAAGTCGTCGATGTAGTGGTGCGCTTTGCTGGCGATTCCGGCGACGGAATGCAACTTACGGGAAGTAATTTCACCGAAGCTACGGCCCTCTATGGAAATGACCTTTCGACTTTTCCTGATTTCCCGGCAGAAATTCGCGCTCCCATAGGAGCTACCTTTGGCGTTTCCGCTTTCCAAATTTATTTTGGAGCCGAAGATGTCACCACCGCGGGTGATGCTCTGGATGTTCTGGTGGCAATGAATCCTGCTGCTCTGGTTACCAATATTGCCAATCTGGTAGATGGCGGATTGGTGATTATCGATAGCGGCGCTTTCACTGCGAAGAATTTGCAAAAAGCCAAATATGAAAATAATCCCTTAGAAGATGGATCCCTCGATGGTTTCCGGGTTCTAGCTATTGATATTTCCAAACATGTATTGGCAGCTGTTGAATCTTTCGAGCTTGGCCATAAGGGGGCACTGCGTTGCAAGAATATGTGGACTCTGGGTTTGGTCATGTGGCTGTTTGATCGCGACAGGGAAGCTACAATTGAGAGTCTACAGGAGAAGTTTTCAAGCAAGCCGGAAATTGCCGGAGCAAATATTGCTGCTCTCAATGCAGGTCACGCCTATGGCGAGACAGCTGAGCTTCCTTCTGGTATTCATGTCTATAAAGTTCCAAAGGCAAAAGTTCTACCTGGCACCTACAGAAATGTTACTGGCACCACTGCCTTGGCCTGGGGATTAATAGCAGGTTCCGAGCTGGCTGAAATTGATCTTCTGTTTGCTTCCTATCCGATCACGCCGGCATCCGGTCTCTTGCACGAGCTGGCGAGTCGTAAAGAATTTCGCGTAAGCACCTTTCAAGCTGAAGATGAAATTGCAGCAGTTTGCTCTGCTATTGGAGCTTCTTTCGCTGGCGCTTTAGGCATTACCTCAAGTGCAGGCCCCGGAATAGCACTTAAGGCTGAGGGCATCTCCTTGGCCGCAGCAACAGAGCTGCCTCTGATCGTGGTGAATACTCAGCGCGGTGGTCCGTCTACTGGTTTGCCCACCAAGACGGAACAATCTGACCTGTTGATGTCAGTCTACGGGCGTCACGGTGATACACCGATGCCGGTGATCTCAACATCCAGCCCTACGGATTGCTTCGAAGTAGCTATAGAAGCGGTACGTCTTGCTACCAAATATATGACCCCGGTGATGCTTCTCTCCGATGGCTATCTGGCCAATGCGGCGGAGCCATGGAAGATACCTGATACAAGCACTCTAACCCCGTTTCCTGTGAAACATCACAGTGAAGTGGAGGGGTTTAAACCTTCATTACGTGACGAAGAAACTCTTGCGCGAGTGTGGGCGAAACCTGGAACACCTGGAATGGAACATCGTCTCGGGGGAATTGAGAGTAGCTTCGAAACTGGTGACATCTCCTATGATCCGGAAAATCATCAGAAGATGACTGATCTGCGCAAGGCAAAGATTGACGGTATTGCTAAAGACATCCCTGATCAGCAAGTCTGTCTCGGAAATGATTCGGGGAAATTGGCTGTAGTTGGGTGGGGTTCAACTTTTGGTGCAATCCATCAGGCAGTTAAACGAGCTCGAAATGAGGGCCTGGATGTTTCCCATATTCAGGTTAGATATATTTCACCTCTGCCTGCAAATCTGGAAGAATTATTGCGAAGTTTTGATGCGATTCTTATTCCGGAAATGAATACCGGACAGTTTATAAAATTGATTCGCTCCGAATTTTTAATTGATGCAGAAGGTGTCAATAAAGTTGCCGGACAGCCTTTCAAAATAGGTGAAATACTGGCGGCTATCCACGAGAAGTTTAAAAAACTGGAGGGCAAGTCATGAATGAAGCTGTTACCAAGCTGACCTTGAAAGACTTTGCTTCCGATCAGGAAGTTCGTTGGTGTCCCGGTTGTGGCGACTACGCCATTCTGAAAACTATTCAGAGGCTGATGCCAGAACTCGATAGCCCTCGAGAGAATCAGGTTTTTATTTCAGGAATCGGATGTTCCTCGCGCTTTCCGTATTACATGAACACCTATGGCTTTCACACTATTCATGGTCGCGCTCCTGCAGTGGCAACCGGTGTTAAGCTCGCTAATCCGGAATTGGATGTTTGGGTGATTACCGGTGATGGTGATGGTTTTAGTATCGGTGGCAACCACATGATTCATGCCTTGCGTCGCAATGTGGATCTTCAGATATTACTTTTTAATAATGAGATATATGGACTGACCAAAGGCCAGTACTCGCCGACGTCTCAGCGTGGAACCAAGTCGCCATCGTCTCCCAAGGGCTCCATCGACTCTCCTTTATCTCCCTGTGAAGTAGCTCTCGGTTCTGGTGCTACTTTTATTGCTCGCTCTATCGATACCGAAGCAAAGCATTTGTCTGCCGTTACGCGTCGCGCCTATGACCATAACGGTGCGTCCTTCGTGGAAATTTTACAAAACTGCCCAATCTATGCCGATGGCATTTTCGATTCGGTAAAAGACAAGAAAACTGCCGCCGACTTCAAATTGATACTGGAGCACGGGCAGCCTTGCGTGTTTGGAAAGGAAGCAGAGAAGGGAATTCATTTGAATCGTGACACTCTTGCTCTTGAAGTTGTCTCCTCAGATGATGCGGATAAGCCACTATTAATTCACGATGAAAATAATAAGATTCTGGCAAATATGCTCGCCACCATGAGCAATCCTGATTTTCCTGTGGCGGTTGGTGTTATCTATCAAGAATCCAAGGCTTCTTTTATTGAGGATACTCAAGCAGTATTAAAGGAAGCTAGAAACGGAACCGCATCTTTGCAGGAGTTACTGCTAAGTGGTCACACTTGGGAAGTTTCCTCCTAAATAATTAGGGATTTTAGAGATCTTAGCCTCCGGCAATTCCACTAATTCTGTTACCAATCACAATCTGCAATAAAACAGGTGTAAACTGAACCTATGAGTAGGCAAATAGATCGCAGAAATTTCCTTCGTATGGGGCTTCAAGGTGTAAGCCTGTTTGCCGCTGGCGGATTGGTTTCCAGTTCAATTTCTTCCAAAGCCCATGCTAGCGAATTATCCGTAGGCGTCTTTAATTCTCTAAATGATCTCGATGAACTGCTTCCGCCAGATGAAAATGGTGTGATGCTACCACCAGGGTTTAAATCTCGAATTGTGGCAAGGTCGGGCGAAGCTCCTATTGGCCTGCCGGGTTATACCTGGCATCCCGCGCCGGATGGTGGAGCTACTTTCGCAACCGAAGATGGCGGATGGGTCTATGTCTCCAACAGCGAGGTCCGATCTAATCACGGCGGAGTCGGCGCGCTTCGTTTTAATAGCGAAGGTGATGTAGTTGATGCCTATTCCATTCTTCAGGACACATCGATTAATTGTGCAGGAGGACCAACTCCCTGGGGCACCTGGTTATCTTGCGAAGAATTCGATAAAGGTCAGGTTTACGAATGTGACCCGATGGGCAATACAAAGGCAGTGCTCAGATCTGCTTTGGGAACCTTTAAACATGAAGCAGTTGCTGTCGACGTGCCGAATCAATGCCTCTATCTCACTGAGGATTTAGTAGACGGAGGTTTTTACAGATTCCTTCCTGATAATGGTTTGCCGAATCTCGCCACTGGAACTTTGCAGATTGCATCGCTAGTGGAAAGAGAGGTGGATGGAGAGAATGCCTCATTCATTGAGTGGCTAACCGTTCCAGATGCCTTAGCGAGTAATGAGCCCACCCGCAAACAGGTCGAGGGTTTTTATCCTTTCAAAGGTGGAGAAGGTATCGGCATCTTTGAAGGCAAAGCTTACTTCACCACGAAACATGACAATCGGGTGTGGATTTACCACACCGATTCTCAGCTATTGGATATTCTTTACGATGTGGAGACAAGCTCCAATCCTATTCTAAAGGGCGTGGACAATGTAGTGATTACACCTACTGGCGATGTGCTGGTCGCCGAAGATAATGGTGATATGCAGCTGGTGGTGTTAACCGAGGACCGTGTTGTTCCGCTTTTGCAGATAATCGGCCATGAAAGATCTGAAATAACCGGCCCCGCATTTGATCCTTCATTCCAACGCCTATACTTCAGTTCCCAACGTGGCTCCACTGGTCGCAGTACTGGTGGACTAACCTACGAAATAAGCGCTATAAGCTAATTGCTTCAATCGCCTTTCCTCGGCATTGTTTTTTCAGCCTAGTCAGTCCGTTTATCTATTTAGGTTTGTTATTCAGGTTAGTAGCCTGTGTGTTGCCTCTTTCCGAAATTTAGTCCCCATAGTTGAATCGCTAAATCGCTTCACTGGCAATTAGATGGTCTGGCGCTGGATATTTTGCTAGTCTCAAGCCTTGATTCCTTATTCTGCGGAGACAGAAATGGCGCACTCTAAGAAAACCAATGGTGGTAGCTCAGATGATTCTCTGAGAGACGATCAGCCCAGTAATCTATCTCGACGTAATTTGCTGAAAAGCGCAGGCATCATGGGTGCTGCTGCCGTTAGCTCTGCAACAGCCAGCAATGTTATCGCGGCAGACTCTCCTGCCAGTCAATCACACAGCACGGCAGATATCGTAGCTACAGAAGCTCTCGAGGTGTTAACTGCCGAAGAGGCCGAAACCCTTGAGGCGATTTGTGATTGTCTGATTCCTTCCGATGACAATGGACCCGGCGCTAAAGAGGCCAGAGCGATTCACTACATCGACAGATCTCTGGCCAGTGAAAATATTTCTTCAAGACATGACTACATGGTGAGCATAAGTGCAATTAATGACTTCGCTCGTAAAACCCGCGGCAAGCCTTATTACCAATTAATAACAGATGAGCAAAATTCTATTTTGCTTGGTGTGCAACGCAATCGAGTTCCTGGTTGTTCTCCGAGCGGCCCCGGCTTCTTTAATATGGTGCGCAGTCACACTATCGATGGCACCTTTTGTGATCCCTACTATGGTGGAAATCAAAACTTCGTTGGCTGGGACATGTTGCGTTATCCGGGCATTCGTCTTGGCGCATCGGAGACTGATGTTTCCCAAGGCGCTAATTTAGAGCCCAATCATCAATCCGCCTATGACAATCAAACCTACACGAAGATGGCTGCCAATATTCGCGGTGATGTAGATTCAAACGGGGGCAATGATTATGCCTAGACGATTACAAAAAACCGATGTGGTTATTATTGGTATGGGTGCAGCCGGCGGAGTTGCCGCCCTCCCTCTCACCAATGCTGGTCTTAAGGTTGTAGGACTGGAAGCGGGCGGTTGGTTAAGCCCACGGGACTTCGCTCCTGACGAATTGCGTAATGGCTCACGAAACTGGCCGCAGTCCGTGCAGAAAGCCGCTTCAGAAGCTCCTACTGTGCGCGCAGATACCAGCACCGAAGCTACTCAAAGTTATCATCCGATGATGAACGCGGTAGGTGGCACCACGATGCACTACTGGGCCCAGAGCTGGCGTTTGAACCCCTGGGATTTCAAAGTCGTTAGTGAAACTAAAAAACGTTACGGTGAGGATAGAATCCCGGAAGGGTCAACAGTTGAAGATTGGCCTTTCGGTTACGATGAAATAGAACCTTACTATGACAAGGTGGAATACTCCGTTGGTATTTCCGGTCAGGCTGGAAATGTTAAGGGCACAATAAACAAGGCAGGAAATATATTTGAAGGAGAGCGTCAGCGGGAATATCCCATGCAGCCTCTTCGTAGTTCTCCCTTCACCGATTTAATGGGAGGAGCGGCGCGTAATCTGGATTGGAATCCGTTCCAGGGTCCAGCGGCTATTGCCACCGAGGTCTATGATGGACGTCCACCATGTCAGTATCACGGGTTCTGTAATAAAGGCGGCTGCCATGTGCAGGCCAAGAGTTCAACGGCTTTTAATGTAATTCCCAAGGCCGTTGATACCGGTAATCTCGACGTAGTTACGTTTGCGCGAGTTACTGAACTGGTCACAGACTACGATGGAAAACTCACAGGTGTTGAATACATAAAAGGCAACGAAGTATTTTTCCAGCCCGCCGATGTAGTCCTTCTTTCGAGTTACGCTTATGAGAATGTACGGCTCTTGTTGCTGTCAAAGTCCAAAGCCTTTCCAAATGGTCTGTCCAATAATGCGGGGCAGGTAGGTAGGCACTATCTTAGTCATCACCAAGGCTCCCCGGTAACTGCGCTTTTTGATCGTGACTTGCACAACTGGTATGGATTACCTGCACAGGGTGTAGCAATCGATGAGTGGGCGGATGATAACTTTGATCATGGCGATCTGGATTTTATTGGAGGCGCTAACCTTTGGGCCCATACCGATCGCAAGCCAATGAGTGCAGCCAAGATGAGTACCTTTGGTGAAGTTCGAAATTGGGGTTCTGACTGGAAGGCATTCGTCATGAAGAATGCTGATCGAACTAATTCGTCCTACATCCAAAAGACTACGCTGCCCTATGAAAATAATTTCCTCGATCTCGATCCTGTGGTTAAGGACCCCTTAGGGTTCCCTGTTACTCGAATCACAGCGAAGTATGGCGACAATGAAAAACGCATCGCTACATTCGCTCAGGACAAGATGGAGCAGTGGTATCTGGAGGCGGGAGCGGTCAAGATAATCAAATCCGGTGTTGGGAATGTCATGGGTCCTTCTACTCATGCCTACGGTGGCACGCGAATGGGCCTGAACAGCCAAACCAATGTTGTGAATCAATGGGGTTTCTCCCATGAAGTGCCAAACTTGGGGATACTGGGCGGCTCTGTAATGGGTACTAGCGGTTCACGTAATCCAACTTTGACAGTCCAGGCGCTGTCATGGAGAACGGCGGAATATCTTACTGACAATTGGAATAGTGTTGTCGGGTAATTTTGGCCTTGAGCAATTAATATGAATTCAAGGCCGGAATCAGTGCCGGATCCTTTGCTTCCTAGTGCCGAGAATCAGGCACTGCACTGGCTGCTTAAACAAATTGATTAAACTCAATGGTGGCCCGCTGCTCAAATGGCTGCGGGTCAGCTGCAGCAACTGAAAAGCATTCTCGGCTATGCCATCCTCTATTCTCGTTTTTACCGACAGCATCTCAAGGGTTTGGATATTCGGGATTTGGACTTCGATGGCTTTTCGAAGTTGATATTACCTGTCATGGCTCTCTAGCAAGAAGTGCTGGTGGTAAATTTGAAGACTTCATTTGCTTGTTGAAAGATTGAACGGAAAAATTTTTCATGCCAGTAGATATTTCAAGTCACAAACATGCACTGGGGTTTATTATCGCGGTGGTGTTTATCGACTCCATCGGTTTCGGAATCATTCTTCCGGTTATGCCCAGCCTGATCATGGGACTGTCGGATACTAGTCTCTCCGGTGCCTCCCGCATCGGTGGATATTTGATGTTTACCTACGCTGCGGTTCAATTTTTCGCGGCACCTATTCTCGGAAACCTCGGTGATAAGTTTGGTCGTAGACCTGTTCTGCTTTATTCATTGGCGGCACTGAGTATTGCCAGTTTGTTTATGGCAGTAGCGCCCACACTGTTCTGGCTGTTCATTGCTCGCATGATTGCTGGAATTGCCAGCTCAACTTTCTCCCTCGCCTATGCCTATGTCACCGACATAACACCCGAGGAGAAGAGGGCTCAGCGATTCGGCATGATAGGCGCAGCATTCGGTGGGGGCTTTATTTTTGGTCCGGTTATTGGCGGAGTGATGGGCGAGTATGGTCCGCGTATTCCCTTCTATGCGGCAGCGGCTCTGGCATTTATAAATCTGGTGTACGGCTACTTTGCATTGGGAGAATCTCTATCTGAAGAGCATCGACGGCCATTTGACCTTAAACGAGCAAATCCCGTTGGTGCGCTTTTACAGATGCGTAAATATCCGGTGATTCTTGGACTAGGTTTGGCTTATTTTCTTTATATGCTTGGTCATTTTTCTCTGCCCAGCACCTTCACCTATTACACGATGGAAAAATTCGCCTGGTCAGAAAGTCAGATCGGCTTCGCTCTGGGTTACGCAGGCGTGTTCATGATACTGGTACAGGCCTTTTTGATACGCTGGGCTGTCCCGCGGTTTGGATCGTTTAAATCCGGGGTATTCGGCTTGGTCACTCTGGTCATTGGTTTTAGTGGCTATGCTTTTGCCACTGAAGGCTGGCAGATGTATCCGTGGCTTGCTGTCGCTTCTATTTCCGGCTTTGTAACTCCTGCCTTTCAGTCCATCATGACCAGCCAGATTCCTGCTAATGCTCAGGGTGAATTACAAGGAGCTCTCAGCAGCCTGAATAGCATTACCTCTATTGTTGGCCCGCTTATAATGACCCAGCTATTTGCAGTATTTACCGCCGATAGTGCGCCAATTTACTTCCCTGGCAGCCCATTTCTGGCGGCGGCCATCCTCACAGTGATCTGTTTGCTGATTTTTATTCCGGTAGTGAAGCATTTCCGCCTCACCGAGCTCGGCAGGACATAGCTAGGCAAGAGATAGCTCGGCAATCAAGACTGGCCAAGAAAACAGTGAAAACCAGCAAATTTTCATCACAATCAGTCTCTTTTTCATGACTGGGGCATACTGTCCCTAAGCTAGACGATTCGCAGTGTTTGGCTTGACACACACATACCCAAATGGTTATATCATTGCACCTCTAACGAGAGTATTTCTAATTAAAGCAATAAAGGTACAACTATGAAGATTCAAGGGCTGCTCCTAGCATTCGCAGTGTTATTCGTAGGTTGTTCTCCAGCGGAGAATGCAACCGAAACTCAATCAACTCAGGTAGCTGCAGCTGCAGAAGCACCTGGTAGTGATATTCCCCGTGGTCCAAATGGTAAGCCGGACTTTAACGGTATTTGGCAGGTTCTGATGAACGCCAATGACAATCTTGAAGCTGCGCCGCCACAGGCAGCTTATCAGTTGGTACCTGGTGATTTCGTACCAGTACCTGCTCCTGAAGTAGTTGCTATGGGCGCCATCGGTGCTGTTCCAGCAAGCTTTGGTGTTGTCGAAGGTGGAACTATTCCTTACCGACCTGAAGCTGTTGCCCGTCGTGATGAGAATCGCGCAAACTGGCTAACTTCTGATCCTGAGATCAAGTGCTATATGCCGGGCGTACCACGTGCGACTTATATGCCTCATCCATTTCAGATTTTTCAGAGTGAGAGTGCTTTCTTCATTGCCTACTCTTTCGCTGGAGCCGTACGTAATGTCTTCCTTGAAGATCCGGGTCCTGCACCGCTTGATTCTTGGATGGGTCAGTCTTGGGGATACTGGGACGGAGATACCTGGGTAGTTGAAGCTCATGGTATGGATGATCGCACCTGGTTTGACCGTGCTGGTAACTACCACAGCTATCAAATGAAGGTTACCGAGCGCTATACGCTGGTAAGTGAAAACGTAATTGAATACGAAGCGACTATGGAAGATCCAACTATCTTTGAGCGTCCTTGGACTATCAAGATGCCTATCTACCGTCGCCTCGAAGCAGGTTTCGAGCTGCCACAATTCAAGTGCGTGGAGTTCGTAGAAGAAATGATGTACGGCAGATACCGTAAGGGTCGCGAGTCTGAACTGGGCTTCTAGGCCTGATTCGGCGATATACATCAAAAAAGGGCTCGTTTCAGCGTTTTACGCTTGGATTTAAGGCGAGCCCTTGTATAAAATGCGGAGTAACTGTCCGCTTAACTGAATATATTGTGTTTTAGGCGTTTGTTAGGGGTTCGGGGAAAGAAGGCTAATAGAAGCAGGTAAGATAGCTTGATCAAACCAGACCGAGACAGTGCTTAAGACAATTAAAGCTAAAAACGGAGTGAATTCTATGAAGACTAAATTACTGGCACTAGCTGCTGTAACTGCGCTTGGCGTAGTAGCGATCCAGCAAACGGCTGTAGCGCACCATGCGTTCTCTGCTGAATTTGACGCGAATCTGCCTGTTCGATTGGGCGGCCCTATTACTCGTGTTGAGTGGATTAACCCCCACACTTGGATCCACCTTGAAAACAATGATCCAGAAGCTACTCGCGATCCAGGTCCCTGGATGGTAGAGGGCGGTACGCCAAATACGCTTCTGCGTCGCGGCATTAACCGTAACTCTCTGGTACTAGGTACAGATATCGTTGTAACTGGTTATCAATCTAAAGACCGTCTGTGCGAGCCAACTTGTCGCGCCAACGGCCGTGACATCACTTTCCCGGATGGACGTAAATTGTTCATGGGTTCTTCCGGTACTGGTGCTCCACGCGATGGTTCTGATGGTACAGAGCCAGGGCAGTAGTAACTGCTTAGATAGACTATAAAAAAAGCCCGCTTAATAAGCGGGCTTTTTTTTGCTCCCGAAAAAGGGATAAGAGATGAAAGGAATACCGAAGAATCAGAGGTGTTTCTTATCTGGGATTTTGTTCAGCTCTTTATTCAACTATTTATTCAGCTACGGGCTCGATAACTCGTTCGTAGTCACCACCATCGCGGAACACGGTTGAGGTCTGGTAATATCCGGAGCTGTAGACTTCTACTACAATCGTGTTCAGGCTTCGATTCTCCCAGAACCAGCCATGAATTCCAGCGAAGGGAGCATGGAATGAACCCATGCGTCGATCGGCATTTCCTTGCTCGAAGCTTTCGGCATATTCCTCTCCCAGACCCGCCGGCTCGGCATGCATATCGTAATAAACTTCGCCATCGGCTACCCAGCTAAAGATCATCGGTGCATCCAGATCCATCAGGTATTTATATTCCACGGATTGGAAAGGCTCGAGAATGAATTCCACATAGTCTGTGCGATGAATCTCAGCATGTTCTTCGAATGGGTTTTCTTCTGCAGAGAGAACGTTAAGCCCTAGCAGCTCTCCAGTACCCAGAGGGTCCCTACCGAACTCAGCCGGCAGTATGGCAGTGAAGAGAACTACCATGGCGACTGCAAAAGCGATGCAGGAAGCAATGATAATGTTTCTTGTTGATGGTGGAGTGGTGTTTTGCTGCTCGGTCACTGTAATCGTTCCACTGTTTGGAGCCTAACTAAATAGGCGGTTGCAAGAAGAAAGCGCTTAATTGGAGTCCGGCCAGCATAAAGCCTCCGGTCATCAGCGCTGTATTGGTGGCAAACGCATGGCGTAAATAGCTACCGCTGGTGCGCCATACACTCAGGGCAATGAATACCGCCGAGAGCGCGAGTATCTGCCCGATCTCAACACCGATGTTGAAACTGATGATGTTAGTCACCAGACCGTTCGGGGAGAGGTCGAATTCCTGTAATTTTGTTGCCAGACCCAATCCGTGAAAGAGGCCGAATACAAAAACCGCTATTCGGGTATTAAGCTCAAAACCCAATAAGCGTTTGAAGCCATCCATATTCTCGAAGGCTTTATAGACAATAGACAAACCGATGATGGCATCGATTATGTAGGCATTTACTTGAAGGTCCGCGAGGACTCCAAGAAGAAGGGTAATACTGTGGCCGATAGCAAACAGAGTTACGTACTGCACCACATGTTTAGGGCGGTAGAGGAAAAATATTACACCCACCAGAAACAGTAGGTGGTCGTAGCCGGTAACCATATGTTTTGCGCCCAGATACATAAAGGGCATTGGAGCAGGGCCATCAATGGCCTGAACGAAATTTGCATCACCGCCTTCGATGGTATGTCCGAAAGCGCTGGCTGAGAACAGGGAAAACCCTATAGCTAGTATGCTAAGAGCTGAGCCTGTTAGTGAAGGCAGCCTGAAGTTAGTGAAGAGCAGATTCATGATGAGAATAGCTTCATGTTCAAACTAGTCAGCTTGCTCTTCATCGAAGCGGTTCAAGATGTCAGGATTGTAGGCCTGATGACAGGCAGTACAGACACTGTACAGTTGCGCACCAGCCTGAAAGAAATCTTCCTTATTTTGTGCTTCAGCCGCCTGCATCGCCATTATTCCGGCCTGACTCAATCCTTCGGAATAAATCATCCAGGCATCATTGTCTTCGGCTCTGCCTGGAAGGGCCAGGATGTTTCCAGATTCAACCACTACTGCAGCCTGAGCGCGAACATAGGCCCAGCCTTCATCAGTTGAAGGAAATAATTCTTCCGTACCTGAGGCGTCAGTTACCCATCCGCCAGAATCCCACAAGATGTCTGAGGCAGGTTCCAGCACCATTGCCATTACTTCCTGCATATTCAAGGAAGTGTTGTAAGTAGCATCTTCGCTCGGGGCTGTACTTGCTGTTTCCTCAGGGGAGGAACAGGCTGCCAGGAAGCCAAGAGACGTTATAGCCAGCAGAGCTGGTATTGTTCGTAATGTGTTGAGTTGCATGAGATATTCCTGCTGTAGACTGTATATTCTCTAAGTTTAGCCGAGATTCAGGCTAATTCAATTCGATTCAAGTGCTGCTATGATGTATATCATTAACAGCAGCTTATGATTGATGGCAGAGTCTGCCCTAAATCGGTCTTTTATTCTACTTCGTGGCTTCAATATGGTGTATCTGGGCAAACAGATGAAGTTCAACCCCCGGCAGATGAAGTGCAACCCCTGGACCAAGATTTTACTAATCTTAAGCCTTTTACTGTTCTCCTCAGCTGCAATCTCCGAAGTACATATTCAAGCCACTCCAGATCGTGGGCTTCAGCCTCGCTTGATCAGCGATGACAGTGGAAATATTCATCTGCTGTACTTCAAGAAGCGACTACGTGCTCCCGCGGCACGTGAAGGCAATCTTTATTATCGACAATACCTCCCCGAGCAGAATCGATTCGGTAATCCGGTTAAAGTTTCCAGTGGTGCTTTCAATCTGCAGACTTTTTCCATTGCCCGTGCGGCGATTGCTATCGATGGAGAAGGACGTATTCACGCGGTCTGGTATCGAGCAAATGACGGTGAGTATTTCTATGCACGTTCAAATCCTGAGCGCACTCAATTCGAAGCTCAGCAATCAATGGTCAGTGAATTTGCGGAAGGAATCGATGCCACGGCAGATGTCGCGGCTTCAGGAAATGACGTGGCGATCGTGTGGGCAGCAGGAGATTTAAGCAGGGAGTATGAAAGAACTGTTTACGCCAGACTCTCCCAAGACAACGGCGAGAACTTTGGAGAAGAGTTTGGTTTGAGTAATCCGGACCTCGGTGCTTGTGCCTGTTGCTCTCTGGCTACAGATTTTATCGATGATGATTTATTTGTGGCCTATCGTTCGGCAATCGATGGCGTTGGTCGGCACATGCAACTATTGACCCTGGAAAGAGCAGAAGGTGAGAGTATCGGTTCAAGCTATGGTCCTGTAGGCGCATTACAGGAATGGGAACTATCATCATGTCCGTTAAGTACCAATGACATCGTGTTGGATGAAGATTCTGGTAACTGGCTGGTGTTTGAAACAGAATACCGAATCATTCAGATGGAACTCGAATCGGAAGCAGGAGCGATGGCTGTTGCTGATCCATTCGTCAAGACGCGACAGAAAAATCCGGCGTTGGCATTCAATGGAAAAGATCAGCGACTAATTGCGTGGGGCGAGGCAATCAGTCATGCCAGAGGGGGCAGGCTGAATATGCGTCTGCTCGATTTCGATGGAGAAGTTGAAGGGTTTAGCTTCGAAGAGGAGATCACAATTCCTAATTACAGCTTTCCCGCTGCTGCAAGTCTGCCGAATGGCGATTTTCTGGTGCTCTACTAGTTCCGTCTCTCTATCTGCTGCCTCTCAATCTGTTTTCGAAGCAAGTCATTCTGTTGAGAGTTTATCTGCTGCTCGGTTTCCAATTGCCTCCTCAGTTGTTCCTGTTGAAATGAGTTTTGCAATGAGCGTCTTTCTGCATTTTCCAGGATAGAAAATTCCAGATCCGTAACTCTTCTGGAAACAGAATCGGTAGTTCTTGAATTGCTGCCTTGCTGCCTTAGATCATTGAAAACCGTAAATACGAATTGGGTATTGTTCTCCAGCGCAGCATCATCACATAAGTTCTCAATTCCGGCGACTCTTCTTAGCTGAGTAGAGCTGTTGGGAATATCCCTAATTGAACTATCTACAGCTAAGCTATCTGAATTCGAATTAAGAGCCTCTGCCAGCATGTCCTTTTTCCAGTTGTTTAACTGGGAGCACTGCTCCAGGTAGTCTGCTATCAAACTACCATCGATGGCCTGCAGGAAGTTGTCACAGGTCTCACTCTCAGCGCTGTCTTGCTGGCATTGTGCAGCCAATTGATCCAGCTCTCGCAACAGTGTGCTGGCGCTGGCGATGACAGCTTCTACGCTATCTGAGCTGATGGGGCTGAGTTGGGCGTGGGACAACATGGGAACCAGCATGAGGAGCTGAAGCACTAACGCCGGGAAGTAGCCCTGTCTTGTTTTCACTCGCCAGATACTCCCTTTGTTAGCCTCGAACTGTTCCAAATGACCTGTTTAGACAAGCCGTTTAGATAAGCAGCCTGGATGACTGCCTTAGATGACTATTACTCGTATATTTTGAAGCGTTTATCCCATTTTTTGAAACGCTTGCGGCAATATTTATCAAACTTCTTATGGGTGGAGAAATACAGCTCACTGGCTTTTTCAATAGACTCGTCGAATTCGCAAAAATCATTGGTGTATTCACGACAAACCCATGGGCGAGTGTCGTAGATTCCGCAAACACCACCAGGCAGAAGGTGACTGCAGTTTGAATGGATGTGAAGAAACCAGCCATCGGAATCCTTGAAAATATTGATGCCCTCATGGGAAACCTGCCACAAAAGGTGATCGAAATCTTCCTTCGTTTTAGGTGCCGGCACCTTCTGATTAATAGAATTGCAGCAAATGGATTTCTTACATTTCGAACATTTCTTATCGATCTTGATCTTGCCGGCTTTTTCCACGTCTACCATTTTTATTTTTTCTTTCGCATTCATGTTTCTTTTCCGCTGCCTCTAAATATCAGACCCCGATTCTAGCACTGCTTTTTTCTGGAGTCTGTAGTTGATAACAGCGTTGATATGAATGTTAAGAAAGAGCAGGTCGTCTCGGCAACCAATTCTTTATATCGAATCCTATTCAAGGCTTTACATTAACGGATAGCCTCTGGAAAATAGCTCAATCAATTAGGGGAGTGATTCGGTGAAAAAACCCAATAAAAATGGAATCTTATCGCTTGGCAGGCAGGTTATCTATCTTGTTCTGGCGGCCATGCTTGCTGCTTGTTCTACTGAGGAGCCGGTCTCTACCAGCGCCACGAATGTCGAAGCTGCTGCAGCCCCGGGAATAGCTATAAGAACGCTATCAACAAAACCCTGGCTGATAACAGGTGGGGATGTCTTGCTGGAGCTTGAAGTCGAGGCGGGTCTCAGCCCTGAGCAGCTGAGCATTACGCTTAATGAAAGCGATGTAAGCCACTTATTCCGAGCAGTAGGCTCTAGCCGAATCCAGGCTATGCTGACCGACATTCCTGTTGGAGATAGCCGTGTTACCGCGACAGCTGCCAACAGTTCAGAAACAGCGTCCCTTACCCTGACAAACTACCCTGTGTCTGGCCCCATTATTTCCGGTCCTCATCAGCAGCCTTTCTATTGTCAGACATCTGAGTTCGAAACTGTTGCCGGAGATACACTGGGTTCCGCTAACGATCTGAATTGTTCAATCACCACCCAGATAAACTATGTGTACTGGTCTGATACTGATCAGCAGTTCAAAAACTTCGTTCGAAGTATTGCCGGGGACTTTCCTGAAGACATGGCAATGATAAGTCAGCCAAGTGGAGAGTCTGTTCCTTATTTAGTTCGAGTGGAAACCGGCACAGTTAATCGTGCTATCTACGAAATCGCCATGCTTCATGATCCTGCCATGGGAGCCCTGGACCCCTGGAATCGTAGTGAGAACTGGAATGGCAAACTGGTGTATACACACGGTGGTGGCTGTCGTGGTGGCTGGTATCAGCAGGGTAATCGAACCGGTGGAGTAATGCGCAGAGGCTTATTTGAATTAGGCTATGCCGTGACTTCTTCCACCTTGAATGTATTTGGGCAGAATTGTAATGACCTTCTCGCCTCAGAAACCCACATCATGGTGAAAGAGCGTTTTATTGAACACTATGGCGTGCCTGTTTATAGCATCGCCACTGGTGCTTCTGGGGGCTCCTATCAATCCCACCAGACCGCCGATAATTACCCGGGAGTATTTGATGGGATCGTTGTGTCTTCAAGCTTTCCCGATGTAACTTCGGCGACTATTTTTACTCTCGCCGATTCTCGTTTACTCAATTATTACTTCACCCAGACCAACCAAGAAGGCTTTACCGTAGATCAGCAGTTGGCAGTTGCAGGCTTCGGCTCATGGGGGTCGATTTCAAATCTTTCCACCGGAGCAGGAAGACTGGACCCCATTTACAACATCGAAACCCCTGAAGAAGAGCAGGGAGGAGAGGTGAGTATTCCTGCACTGGAAGATTCACTTTACTCCGAGTCCAACCCAAACGGTGTCAGAGCAACTGTTTATGATCACACCGTCAATGTCTATGGTGATGTAGACGGTAGCAATTATCCCATGGCGCAGCGCGCTCTTGATAATGTGGGAGTGCAATACGGCCTGGCCGCTCTAAATGATGGCGTTATTAGTGCTCAGCAATTCATCGACCTAAATCGTGATATAGGCGGCTTTGACAGAAATCTCAATCATGTTTCCGAGCGACATCGTGGTGATTCCCAAGCAGGCAAGCGAGCCATTGAATCTGGAAGAGTTTTGTCCGGTGGTCAGGGTTTAGCCTCTACTCCAGTTATTGATTATCGAAGTTATACCGACCATAGAGAAGGCGGCGATATTCATATGATCGTACATCAGTTTTCCACCCGGCAGCGCCTGATAAATGCCAATGGACACGCGGACAACCATGTTATGCAAGTGGGGGGGCTTTGGGGCTTCACCGAGGAGCAACCGGATTTGGGGAATTTGTTTCGCCAGATGGATAGTTGGTTAATGAATATTGTCGGCGACACCGCGACTGCTGATCCAGTGTTAAAGACTGTCAGAAACCGTCCCCAGTCCTTGCTGGACAGCTGTTGGGATAACACCGATGAACAGCATAGTCTTATTGAAGAGCGTCAAGCTTATTCGGGGAATGGAGCCTGCAGCGAGCTTTACCCTGCCTATCAGACTCCTCGCCATGTGGCCGGTGCGCCGTTGGAGAACGATATCATCAGTTGTCAGCGTCGCAGGGTGAGTCGAGCTGATTATCAAGTGGAGATGACGCTGGAAGATTTGGCGCAACTCGAGCAAGTATTCCCTGAAGGCGTATGTGACTGGGCGAGAGGGGATGCCAGCGCCGCACAACATCAGGGCGGCTGGTTGTCGCTTGGACCATCACCGGTTAATAGGCTTTTCTAGTTTGTGCTGAATACTGTTCGGCTATAACAAAACACTGAATAAACGATTAGTTTTTGTCTTTGTTCATTGCCATAAGTTGCATCTGCACACGATGAACCTCCTGCAGCATTTCTCTCTTGCACATATGTTGCCATGCAGCCATTTTGATTATAGTAAAAATGAACATGCAAGCGATGAGCAAAAGCGCCCAATCCAAAGCAGCCCGAATATCTGTGGCCTCGGTGTAATTGTTGAAGAACACTACCGCCGCAATAAGGAACGCAATGGAAACAGCATAGATATACCAGATCATCCAGGCCTGCTTGCCTGAAAAAATTAGGCCAAGTAACTCAAATATGCCGACTCCCGCTTTGATATCTTTCATCTTAAGCTGATCTTCTTCTGATAACGCGTCAAACAATTGATCGTCTATTACGCTCATGACTAACTCTCCTTAATCTCTGTTCACCAGAACTGCCCTTGATTAATACAGAGTGGTGGTTTATTTTCAATCAGTTAGCTCATTTTAATCTGGAGCTCACAGCCGCCACATAGGCTAAGGATTCAAGTGGCTGAATAACAAGGAAAAATACCACAGCTGCTGTTCCTGTATGTAATGTAAAGTAAGCAAAAGAGAGAGACACCCCATGATTAGCTCCAAGAATATAATCGCCCTCGCAGTAATCACATTGAGTTCCTCCGCAATTGCCCAGGATGCCTATGACCCGCCACGTAATGCATCCGGTAAGCCTGATCTTCAAGGCTTTTGGACTAATGCCTCACTGACCACTATGCAACGCTCCGGCAACTACGAGGAAGTGGGTTTGATTATTCCCGACGACAGTCTAGCCGAGATGACTGCAAATCATCATCAAAACGTTCGACAAGCGACGGATGATAATCAGGTACAGGGAGAGCTTCCTTCTGGCGAAGATCTTGGTCGAGGACGCGGTTATAACGCGTTCTGGGTAGATCCCGGAACTCAATTTGGTAATGTAAAAGGTGAGTATCGAACTTCCTGGATTACCTATCCGGAAAATGGAAGAGTTCCTTACTCAGAGCAGGGCGGTGAACTACGCAGACAGAATTTTGCAAAATTTTCTGGCAATGATGGACCCGAAGGAAGAGCTCTTGGCGAGCGCTGCCTTATCGGCTTTGGCAGCACCGGTGGCCCACCGATGAATAATGTCTTGTACAACAATATGTATCAGATCGTGCAAACCGATGACTATGTAATGATTATGGTTGAAATGGTTCATGATGCTCGAATCATTCCAATCGATGGTGAGCACCGCCCTGATTCCCACAAGCCATGGCTTGGGGATTCAGTCGCTTTCTGGGATGGAGATACTCTGGTTGTTGAAACAATAAATTTACATCCGCAACAAGCTCCACGTAATTCCGCAGCACTCTCGGATGAGGGAAAAGTAATTGAGCGCTTTACCCGTTTTTCCGACGAACAGGTACTTTATGAGTTTGAAGTTAGTGACCCGAATTATTACAGTGAAACCTGGCGTGGTGAAATGTCATTTAACGCAACTGATGCTCAGCCTTATGAATATGCCTGTCATGAAGGAAATTACGGTTTACCGGGAATCCTCGGCGGCGCTCGAAGACTGGAACAGTTGGAAGCAGAGAACTAGTTTCTCGCGAAAGGATTAGTTGGATCTACATCAAGAATCAATAAAGGGGCCTCGGCCCCTTTTTTGTAACAGCAGTTCATCGAAATAGTTTCTTGTGAAGTGTGCTATTTATGAGGGTCAAAAATTAAGGTCTAAGGTTCTTCTTCCCAAAACTGAGTCATCTCCATAAACATGAATGAGGATGACCAGGTTATAAGAGACAGTCCGGTTAGACCTTCCATACCCGATAGGAATCTCAATTGGCCGAATGGTTCGATGTCGCCGTAACCAATAGTAGTGTAATTGCTGAACGAGAAATACACGCTGTCGATCAGGGATCCATCGTAGTTACCTTCGAGAGTTCCGAAATCACCGTAGTGAAACATCAGATAAAAGGCGATGCCAAACATCCATACCTCGATGATGTGGGCACAGATAGTACCGAAAACCCCGACAACAACTCGAATCCGATGCTTTACTTTTAATTTTGGAATTATGATTGAGAGAAATCTCAGAATTTCGTAATGAAGCACTACGGCTGAAGCCACCAGAAAAATGATTATCATTATTGACAGAAACATCAGAAATTCTCCGTGTAGTGCTTCAGAAAGTGCAGAAAACAGCGCAAAAATTTATCAATTTCACCCATTATATAGGAGCTCCCGGTGGCATGGGTAATGGTGCGCTTAATAAACTGCTGATGGAGCCTCTTTCGAACCAGTTATTGATTTCGTCCGCCGCCAGCTGATGATGCGCCTTCCACTGCGAGTCTGCATCCGCGCCGAGTTGCTGGTTCAACCAATTCAGTAGTCCATGAAGAGAAAGGTTTACTTGAGCTTTTACCTGATTGTCTACGCCGTCATTCCTGACCAGAGCCATCATTCTATACAACAGAACATTTTGCACTGCGCGTTGAATATTCGCCGACTGATCGAAGCCCTGTGTTGAGTAATAGCTGGCGTCCAGAAGCCGATCCATCAACTCTGTAACAGAGGGTAGTGATGAGTCCCTGCCGTGTTGGTTATTCATTCGAGTCAGGCGTTGATGTTGTAACAAACCCTGCACGGTGTGATCCGCCGCTGTTTCGGCGATAGCGAGATAATCAATGCCCTGGGCAGTTCTAAGCGGAAAGCTTTCTCTGCTTCGATTGTATCCAATGGGCTTGGGTGGAATCATTTCAAGCACCGATTGCGGAATCGCCAGAACTTCCGGATCCAATGTTTTTATTAGTGCTTCGACTGCCTGCCACTGTTCGTCTGCGGGAACTGCCACAAGCTGAGGCTGCTGATTGCTGAGATCGCCATCGTACACGCCATATTCATAGTAAGTGCCGCCAACAATTTTTTGCACCGCATCAATTTGGTAACGGTGGAGAAGATACAGTGGCACCAGTATTTCTTCCAACTCAGCATAGGGCTGACCGGGGTTCAAGTTTCCCACGCCAAATCGATTTAGGGCTTCTTGTCTAACTTCCAGTAAGTGGTCCAGTTCGGTGGTTGGGTAACCGCCGTTATCCCACATATGGGAAAGTGGGTGAGCACTGCCCGGTGCACGGCTATCGGCATCGGAAATATAGAGAAGCCCGGCATCACTGTTTTCCTGGAGCGTATTGCTCAAGCCATTGTTCTCTTCAGTGGCATTCAAAAATTCGCTATAACCGTACTTAATAACCTGATAGTCCCATTGACCCAGTCCGACATCATAAGCATTGAGTGCATTAAGTAGGCCTACATCATCAATGTCGATAAGCGGATGTGGGTAGTCCATAACGGATGCTCTTTGGTTAATGCTTGCTGCAAAGTTGTGAGCAATGCCAAGGGTATGTCCGACTTCGTGTGCGGATAGTTGTCGTATACGGGACAAAGCCAGTTGTTGTATTGCTTCATCGGAGCCTTCAGTCGCCAGCCCTATCAGTGATTGAGCGATACGGTAGTCTTGCCGGACACGTAAGCTTCCCAGGGTCACTTTACCTTTGATGATTTCACCTGTTCGAGGATCAGTAATGCTTGAGCCATAAGACCAGCCTCGAGTTGAGCGGTGTACCCATTGAATAACGTTGTAGCGAATATCCATGGGGTCTGCATCGTCAGGCAAGAGCTCCACCTGAAAACCATTCTCGAATCCAATTGCTGCAAACGCATCTGACCACCAGCGTGCGCCATCAAGTAGCGCAGACCGCACCGGTTCCGGTACTCCAGGGTCGAGATAATAGATTATTGGCTCCACAACTTCGCTGCTTGCTGCATTGGGATTGCGTTTTTCCAATCTATGTCTGGAGATGTATCTCTGGGTCATGTCCTCATTAATTGGGGCGGCAAAGTCCTCAAAACTTCGCGACCAGAAACCGGACTGAGGATGAAATTTTCTTGGTGTGTATCCATCATCTGGAAGTTGTACAAAGGAATGGTGCAGACGAACAGTGATAGCATCGGCTGAAGGGGTAACTGAGCGAACGAGTCGACCGTTACTGGAACTATTGGTGAAGGTAAGTTGTGCTTCGAATTCACTATTTTGAGGGAAATTTCGTGTTCGGGGAAGGTAGAGCGCCGAGCGGGTCTTGTCGACACTGTAGTTGCCCTGATCACTGGCCGCGAGAGTTGCACTGACACCGTGAGCATCTTCGAGTAGGAAATCCGTTAGATCGATCAGCACCGCCTGATCAGATTCTGCTTCCACTGTGAATCCCCAGAGTATGGATTCAGCAAAAGCCTCTTCTACTGCGAGTCGTTCCAGTTCGTTGTCGGATTGAGCGCGGTATTGGAGGTTGATATGTTTTAGAAATATTTTGTTTCCGTGTCGCTCAAATTTAACCACTCTGCCTGAGCCTATTTGTCCTCGATCCAGCCCGATATCGTTTGATCCGATACCGGTGGCAAGAGAGTTGGTATAAAGGAATTCTTCATCCAAATTCTCAATTGCCAGAAGCAATTTACCGTTGCTGTCCTGATAATAGAAATCGAAATAACCTTCATAATGTTGAGTATCCGCTATTGCATCATCGAAAGAGATGGCTTCTTCTGCAGCCATTGAATAACCGGCTAAAAACAGAGCGGCAAAAGGAAGAATCAGCTTTAAATTCAGTTTCATGGGTTCAATCCCGATTGTTATGCAGTGGATAAAGGAATAAATTCTTAGTAAGGTTAATTTGCTAGGCGGTTAATAGCAATACGAACAATGCCCGGTCGAATTTCGCAGGTATAGACTAGATTACTCAAAAGTAGTGAGAAGCTAAGGTAGAGAAAAAAATGAAAACTAAATTTAAATTGTTCTGCGTGCTCGCCCTGTCGCTGTCCTTTATTCAGGATGCGCTGGCTCAACGTGATATTCCCGAAGATGACAGCCAGCTTCTTTATGAGATCTACAAGGAATTGATCGAGTATAAGACCACCGCCTCAGAGCAGAATAATACAATCGCTGTTGAAGGCATGGCCGCATGGCTAGAGGCGGCAGGGTTTCCTGCTGAGGATATATTTATCGGTGGCGCCTTGCCCCATAAGGGCAATCTGGTTGCCAGAATTAACGGCACGGGTGCTAAGGAGCCCATCATCCTGATGGCTCATATTGATGTTGTTGAGGCAGAGCGTGATGACTGGAATCTAGATCCTTTTGTACTCAATGAAGATGAAGAGTTCTACTATGGCCGTGGAACCCTGGATGATAAGGCGATGGCGGCGATATTTACTGCCAATCTGATTCGCCTCAAGCAAGAGGGGTTTGTACCCAATCGAGACATCGTGATTGCCCTTACCTCCGATGAAGAAACTGGAGGCAGCAATGGAATTTACTGGTTGCTGGATAATCAACCCGGTCTGATTCAGGGCGCCCTGGCAATTAACGAGGGAGGATATGGTTTGTTGCAGGACGGTGAGCCCTTAGCAAATACCATACAGATATCGGAAAAGATTTTTGCCAGCTTTCAAGTTACTGCGCGAAACCCCGGCGGACATTCCTCACTTCCCCGTGACGACAATGCTATCTACGATCTTGCTGAAGCTTTGTTGAAAATAAGAGACTTCGATTTTCCCGTTGAGTTAAACGATGTCATGCGAGTCAGTTTTGAGAGGCAGGCTGAAATAAACACAGGGCAACGGGCCGCTGATCTCAGGTCATTGCTAGAGACGCCAATTCCTGAAGAATCCCTCGAACGGTTAAGTCGTGAGGCGGCAATTAATGCTCAGTTGAGAACTACGGCAGTGGCGACCTTGCTGGACGGAGGTCATGCCTCCAATGCGCTTCCACAATCGGCAGTGGCTACAGTAAATGTGCGCATGCTACCTGGTTCTGACCCGGAGGATGTCTTGCGCACCCTGACGCGAGTAGTGGATAACCCGGAAATGGAAGTGATCTATCAGGGAGGAGGCCGATTGTCTGACCCATCGCCCCTCACGGAAGAGATAATGGGTGCTGTTGAGGCTGTTACTGAGGAGATGTGGCCCGGCATTACCGTTATGCCAACCATGTCCACCGGAGCTACCGATGGCGCGAAGATGCGTAACGCCGGCATTCCTACTTACGGAGTATCTGGATTGTTTGTAGACCGCACCGATATGCGAATCCATGGGCAGGATGAACGACTACGAAAAGAATCTCTCTACGGTGGTTACGAATTTCTTTATAAATTGGCCAAAGACTTGAGTGAGTAGTTGCTGAATTAAGAAGCTTGGAGCCCTAATGAGTTAGGGAATAGATGAGGTAGTTTATTCCGAGCTGATAGGCAGAGTTTGCATACTGGGTTGGGTACCACTGATCGTAGGTGTGTTCCCAACCATCTCCCATATCTGAATTCCAGTTTACCAACACCATGACACGACCATCGTCATCCACGATGGCGTGATTACTGGCAATATCCATACCCTGTTGACCGAACCCCTGTCTGCCACCACGACCAGGAATCATCTGAGCGCCTTCGATATCGTAAAAGGTGTGATAGATCTCATGGTCCGGCTGCAATTCCACTAATTCTCTGTCAGGGAATATCATCGAGAAGTCTCTGTAGAACGCATCCCATTGTCGCTCTCCCCAGAAATCATCTATTAAGAGAAATCCGCCGCGCATCAGATATTCCCGCAAATTCTCCAGTTCATTTGTAGACAGAGACAAACCACCATTGCGTCCCATTTCCAGAGCATAGAGGAAGGGGTAGTCGAATATTTCTTCGTCATCGAATCTGAGGACTATGGGGCGACTCACAACACGCACATTGGTGAGGCGAGACACGCCGCGCAGGAAATTCTCATCCGCCGCAGGAAAGTCTGTAGCCCATGGACCACCATAATAGCCGCCGTCGAAGTAGCTATCGTACTGGATCCGAACGAAGGCAAACTCACCGGCAATATCATTTAGCTCAGACAGATCCTGCTGCGCAAAAGCCGGTGCATAGGAGAGCGTGAGGATAAGGAGCGCGGGAATAAGGCGAAGATTCATTTTTCCGTCATTTCCATGTTAAAACCGGTTCGGATTTGCCCATTCTGTAGAATTTCTAATCTCTAGTGTGTATCGACAAGTTAAAGAGATCAAGCTATTGTCAGAATCAGCTATTGTGTGGACATTACTCATGGTGCAGACGTGAAAAACGCTAACCCCCTGATATTCAGCCTGATACTGGTATTTTCTTATATCCAGTCATTATCCGCGGCCGAAGAAGTCAGTCCATTTGAGCGACTTAGTCAGCTAAATGAGCAGCTAGATGCTTATCGAGGACAGATCGCTGACCTGGAGTCCGAATACGATGCCTACCACCCCAGTATTCAGGAACCTCTGTCCAGCATGGTTTCCTTGCTTATAGAGTTCGAAGACTACGAGCGAGTAGCCGATCTCCAAAATAGACAATTACAGCTAGCCCGAACCAATTTGGGATTGCTGGACCTCGGCCTTATTCCACTACTCGAAGACATAATCAGCAATCAAATGAGGATGGGCGACTGGAGTCAGGTGTCAGATACTCTGGAACATATTCGCTATATTCATGCCTCCCAGTCGAATCCCGATGTTGAACAGCAACTCATGGCCATGGATCGCCAGGCCCATTGGTATATGAATCGTGTGTATCTCGATGGCGGCAGAGATGGGGTTCGAGGTTTTTTTTATGGCCGCGCTATTTATCGGCGAATGGAAGAGCTTGCCGAAGAGACCTATGGAGAAGACAGCCTTGAAATGATTCCCTGGTTGTACAAGAGGGCTTACAACTACTTCCAGTTGGTAGAGTTGCTGAATGCCAGAGGTCGATTCGGCGACGATGCTATTGATCGATTGGTCAGTGAAGACGGTGCCAGCCGACTGCAGAGTTCTCGTCGCGGCAGTATTAATCTGGGTAATTCACCCTACTGGGGTCCTTCACCAATTGTTACGGTTCCTTCGAGCAGAGGCAGCATTGTCCCCATTACTGAACCTGGCGAGCGAATAGGGGAGCGCTATCTACGGGATGGACTTATCCTAGTTACACGAATAGAAGAACTAATCGCCACTCAGGATGATGTGGAAGCCAGCGCCATGGCTCTTATATATCACGGAGACTTTCAATTATTAATGAGTAGCGGGCTCGGATATCGCAGTTACAGAAAAGCCAGAGAACAATTGTTAGAAGCGGGCATTGCAGAAGAGAAAATCGAGTCCTTTTTTAACACTCCTACAGCGATTCCCGCGCAAAAATACTTCACCACCCTGCAGGATGCCATAGACTATCAGCAGCGCGGGCTTAACGACTTTGAGAAACCTGATTCAAATGCAGATGATGAGCAAAGCATAGTATTCACGGCATGGAGTGAGGATCTTGGATCTTCTCCCCGTCCCCCACAGGATTTTCCTTTGGTAAATACCGTTCTCGATCTCGCTTATGTCGATCTCGAAGTAAATATCTCTCGTACAGGCAATGTCTCATCGGTAGATGTTATCTCGGCAATGCCTGATGAGCGCGGTGTCCGCAGACAGGCGACCCGAGCTATCCGTGAAATAAGTTTCAGGCCTGCTATTATCGAAGGCGCGACCAAACGGCTTCGCGATGTTCGGATTCGTTATCTATATCCGCAGGAACAGGAATAACAAGATTAGGAATAAAGAGAATAAGCAAAGTTGAAACCAATTGATAAAGTTAAAGAAAAACCAAATAGAAAAACCAAATAGAAAAACCAAGAAGAGAGTAGGGTTTTGAGTCGCCTTTGTGAATAGGCCCGAAAGCATCTGGAACAATAGTGGCTTTCGCCTCTATTTAAGCTCCACTGCATTTTCAGGTATAGCTTTTGCCATGCAGCAGCTTCTGCTGAGTTGGGTGCTTATAGGGATTCTTGAGCTGCCTGCAACTCAGGTAGGAATGATTCAGGCAGCCACCGGTATTCCTGGCATTTTTCTTATGTTACTCGGTGGCGCTCGAGCGGATGGCCGCGACCCTCGCTCCTTGTTGATCAGGGTCTACGCAGTTGCCCCTTTGCTCCCTGTTTTTTTGATCTTTATTGTAGGTTTAGATCAATTGCACATCTGGTCAGTCCTGCTCTGGGGCCTGGGCATGAGTGTAGTGATCTCTTATTCCAGCCCCGCCCAGCAGTCAATTCTGAACGATGTTGCAGGAACTCAGGTACAGCGAGCGGTTTCTGCAACTACCGCCTTAGGGTTTTTGGTTCAGATTCTAGGGCTAAGCGTAGCGGGGACAATGGACACTCTGGGGCTGATTCCGGTGTTGTCGTTCCAGGCTGTCTGTGTAGGTCTTGGGGCTCTTGCTGTTCGTCGTTTGCCTCCGCGAGCAGTGGACGGTCAGCTTAGCGAGGAAGCTGCTTGGAAGGTCATACTGGCCGGACTCAAGGCTGTGTACCAAGAGAAAGTAATTTTTCATACCCTGACGATCAATTTTGTCTCATCGATTTTTAACGCCGGCGCATTCATGACGGTGTTCCCATTTATCGTAAAGCGTATCTACGAAGGTGATGCTTTCTTGTTGTCCATGATGATGGTGATTTTTTATGCCGGCGCAGCTCTCTCTAATTTTCTGATGTTTCGTCTTATGCCTTTGCAAAAGCCGGGCAAGATATTTCTCATCATGCAGCTATCTCGGTTGCTCATCTTGGGCTTGCTCTGGATACAGCCGGCATTCTGGTTGTTTGCGCTTGCGTCTATTGCCTGGGGTCTGAATATGGGAGTAACCATGACTCTTGCCCGTAGCATTGTGCAAGAAACAGCTGAAGCCGAGTTTCGGGCGCGGATAATGTCTGTCTATAGTTTGGGCTTGTTGGGGAGTGCGCCACTCGGCGCCTTGGTTTTGGGCTGGATCATTGAAACCTTCGGCACCTTGAATGCTTTGATTCCAGCGATGTGTATCTCTCTATTGCTGTTTGTGTATGGAGTCTTCTTTACCGGTGTCTATTCGTATCGCTCGCCTGTTCATGCATCCTCTCACGCTGCCATTCACAATTCTTAATTCTCCAAATGGCGGGCACCCTTTAAAATATTGCCTATGGCATAGTTGCCGGCATGGCAGGCATATTCATAGAGTCTTTCATCGACACTCACCATCGGTAAGTTAACAATAATTTTATCGGTGAAGGTAGCTGGATCCTCGATGGTGTATTCATAGTCCAATGACTGCTCGCCGGTTTTTGTAAACTTCTCTATAAGTAATCTTTCACCGGCATCACCATAGGCTTTGTCACGTAGGCCAAGACTGGCAATTTTATTTGTAAAGTTGCGGGTCTCCACAATCAGAGAATTTCCTTCGAAGTATCCTCTCGAATCACCGGACCATTGAGTAATTCGAGAATCGATATGCGTTTCTTTATCGAGAGGAATTATGCGGGCGTCGAAACCCATTTCTAACAATAGAACAACATGATCTCTATTCTGAATAATTTGCATGTTGTTATTGTAGGGGCCACTCTGAATTGGCGGACCCGAATTGAAGACCAGACAGCGTTCGGAAAGGCCGCGATCTTCCGGGCCGTTGCTTGCTATGCCACCATGGGTGTATCTCACCGGACGAGTGCCTGGAATTTCGACAATGCCTGACTGATCACTTCGTTGTATTTCAAGTCCTTCCTGCATGGGAGGAAGGCGACCATTGTCTGGATAGATGATTAATGAGGTTCTCTGGTTTGGGAGTAACTCGGTTCTTTCCATCCAGAAATTATTCACGGCTCCTACTGAGCGAGCATCGCTGGTGTTGATGATACGTTGAGAAACATCCGCCTCTCTTTCGGCTGAGCGAATCTGCGAAACTCGTCTTCTTTCTAATGTTTGTTGAACTTCTTCTTCACTCAGGAATTCCCTATTGCCGAATCTCTCGGGTCGTTCCAGTGGAGCATTGGAAGAAAAATTCCAGATTCCCTGGAAGTCAGGGTGGCCGAATTCATCTCTTGCAGGCTCGAACTGCTGAGCCAGCGCAGAAGAGGGAGCAAGAACAGCCCCACAAATAAGGAGGACATTCACTTTCCCTATGATGATACTTATTCCTTTATTCATCGCTTGCTCAACCTTGCCTACTTCTCTTGTTGTAATGGATACGAGCCGGTAAGGCTGGTATTAAAAACGCAGCAATACTAACTCATTTTTTGCTTTTGTGAACTGCCACACGCCGGCCTATGGTTTTCAGCTATCGATAGATATATCACAGTGTTACAGTGAATGGCGAATCTGAAACCGGGAAGAGGGTTGAGTATGAATAGTTTAAATTCACATGTTGGGATAGTTAACTCAAGCAAAGTTAAAACGATATTGGTCTTGTCTGCTTCACTATTCCTGCTTGCTTGTAGTTCTGAAGAGGAGCCAGCGATAAACACTCAAGAAGCGCGAGGTGTACTGACTGAGCAGCAGCAGAATGCACTCGATGCGGCGAATAGTGTTGCTGATCTCCTGCAGGATGCTGCAGATGACACCGAGAAGGAATTGAAAGAGAGGCTGGACCGTTAAGCCCCAAATCTTCCCCGAAAGACCCTAAATTGCTGCACTGGCATTGGTGTCTGAAGATAGTTTGATTTGGCTCAATAATTGCCCTATATGCCCCTTCCAAAGGTCTCTCTTGAGGACTAGTCTGGTAATGGTCCATCAGGGACAATGGGGTGTTAGCAAGCGGATTTCGGTCTGTTTCGTGCATTGAGCCCTCCGGAAATAAACTCCTGCTAGGCTAAACTTAGAATTCTCTGTTCTCTTGCTTATTCAGTCGCAAAGAACCACGGGAGTTCTGTGAATTTATTTTGAGGAATAAGGTAATGAGCAGCAACACTGTATCTGCAGAATCCAAACCCGTATTAGTCTCCAGCGATCCAAGTCGAACAAGCCATGCGCTAACTCAGGATGAAAAGCATATTGGAAAAACTCTCAAGAAAAATGTTGAGTTAAGCAATGAAGAGTTGGCGGAGATAAACACGAAAGAAGGGTTGGTGAAGTTACTCTCAACCAAGAACATCGATGTCAGCAAAGCGTTATACAAGCTGCGCTATGAACAGGAACTTGAAAAACTGCAAATAGAATTGGTGCGTTTACAACGCTCGGTTCAATTGGAAGGACGCAGAGTAGCAGTCATCATGGAAGGACGTGATGCGGCAGGCAAGGGTGGAACCATCAGGCGTTTTATCGAACACCTTAATCCTAGAAGTGCGAGAGTGGTTGCTCTGACCAAGCCTACCGAGGTTGAAAAAGGACAGTGGTATTTTCAGCGCTATACGGAGCATCTTCCAAATCCGGGAGAGATCGTATTTTTCGACCGAAGTTGGTACAACCGTGCGGTAGTGGAACCTGTAATGGGTTTCTGTTCGAAGAAGCAATATCGCACTTTTATGCAACAGGTTCCTGAATTTGAGCACATGCTCTATGAAGACGAAATCGAACTAGTGAAGTTCTGGTTTTCCATAGGCAAGGATGTGCAGGAAGATCGTTTTCAATCCCGTCGTTTAAACCCCTTAAAGCAATGGAAGATTAGCCCGGTAGATGACAAGGCTCAGGAACATTGGGATGTATACACCAAATATAAGGAAGAAATGCTTAGCAAGACTCACACGGCCTACAGCCCATGGATAATTGTTAAGGCGAACGATAAGAAGCAGGCCCGCTTGGAGAGCATGCGTTATTTGTTATCCAGGTTGGAATTCAAAGGAAAGAACGAATCGGGTGTGAACCTGTCGCCAGATCCAGACGTTGTGGAGCGTTATCACCGTTCCACTAAGAGTATCGACTAAAAAAAGACCAACTAAAAGCAGTGACTGGAACTAAAACTGAGCTTCAGGGTAAGCCAGCGAGCTGGTCTAAACCTGAAGCTCCATTTATTTGCTTTGTTATCTGACGCTATTACCGCCGATTACTTCTCTGGCATCGGCTATGCCGCCGACATTCTCCACATTGGTATAACCTAACTCTTCCAGAGCAGTTAAGGCTATTCCAGCGCGCACGCCACTACGACAGAATACTTTGATATCTGCGTCCATATCCAAATTCAGATCAGCTATCTGTGCAACTATATCTACGTGAGGAATATGTTCGGTATTGAGGATGTGATCTTCTTGATACTCTTCAGCAGTACGCACATCAATCCAAACGGTTTGAGGAGCGAATAGGCTACAAGCACTCAGGCTTATAGCTAGAAAAGCAGCTATGGCTATTTTGGATATTTTGATCATGGTTGGGTCCTTATTGGGTTTATTTCTCTTATTTGGTCTATTGCCTGCAATGTGAGGGTAAGCTTAAAAGAGCATGGCAGATAATGCGAGCACATTTCATGCTGTTAAGGGCTGTGACTACTGTATAAAAAACCATGGAATTGCTGGCACATACCATTAGTCTTAGATATTTCTTATCCTGTAATCGTCGCTTTAAAGACTATTAGGAATAAGAAAATGAAAAACAATAATAAAACTGCCAAACACACTAAGTTATTGAGTCAGGTGCTAGTTACTATGGTTTTGTTTGGCTACGTAGTGACTCATTAGAACCCTCTCCTTAAGAGAGAGGGAGTGTCTAGCCTAGTTCGGTGACGATCTCTGCCAGTACATCCACTACGGAGGGATCAAATTTTCCGGAAGTCACGTACTTGCCAATCTCGTTCAATGCAGCCCTGCCATCCCACGGGTCGCGGTATGGACGTTTTGAAGTCAGGCTGATGTAGGCTTCTGCTACTGCCAATATTCGAGCGCCAACAGGGATGTTGTCACCTTTGATACCGGCCGGATATCCTGAGCCATCAAAATTTTCATGGTGGCATTCGATCAATTCAAGCATGGTCTCATTTTCATAGCCCGCTGTACGCAGTCGCCTCACACCTTCACGAGGGTGCATGTGGATATGGGTGAAGTCATCCTCTGTTAAGCCGCCATTTCTGTTCAGAATATTTTCAGGAACGATGGTCTTGCCAACTTCAGCGAGATATCCCGCTTCAAGAATATCGTGTTTTTCCTGATCAACAAGATTCATGCGCTCCGCCAGCAAAAATCCAGTGATGCCTACCATGCGAGAAAAACCCACCGCGCCGTCAAGACATTCAACAGGAAGAATAAAATCTTCTGGGTAAGTCACCAGTTTCTCAAGTCGTGGCTCGAGTTCCTGAAGTAGATGTTTGGGTAGCTGTTTGCATTCATCCATTGGATTCTTAAAGCCAACCACTTCATAAAGATGAACAGTGCTGCGACGACCCCGAACGTTGAGGTCTCTTTGTTTGTCCATCAGCACAGAGTTTTCAGCATAGGCAACCTTTACGTCGCTGTTGCTGGGTTCGACTTCCATGGCATGTTTCAGATGTACGTGGACTTGTTCTGGGTCTTTAGCATCTTTTAATAAATCGGCAACAGCGATTCGCAGTGTTACGTCGTCGGGCTTGTCTTCGATCTCTTGTAACAGAGCATTTATCTGCTCTACAAGATCGGAATTTCCAGATTGACTAAAAGATGCCAACCCAGACACCGGCCTAAAATTAACGACGTCGCGGCAGTCTTTGTATGTAGACTCATCGACAGTCACTCTGGTTGGCTCACACATTCCTTCAATTCTGGATGCCAGGTTTACAACATCCCCGAAAGCCGTAAAAGATTGTCTCTTGGAACCAATAATACCGGTTGTTGCGACACCTGTGGAAAGACCTACTCGCAATTTAAATGGGTAGTTGCCTTTGCTCATGCGTTCCTGCATTTTCCAGGCGGCGGCTACACCTAGTAGAGCGTGTTTTTCAAAACGGATTGGTGCGCCGAATTCAGACATGATTCCATCACCCATATACTTATCGATATGAGCATTGTATTGAAGCAGGATGGTTTCCATGTCCGCCAGATATTTGTTGAGTTCGGTAATAACTACTTCAGCAGAATGGTCTTCAGATTATTGGGTGAATCCTTTGAGATCGGAAAACATCACACTGATCCGACGATTCTCTGTTCGGATGCGGCCCTCGATCATTAGTTTGACCACCGCGGGATCCATGGTTGAGTAGAGAGCTTCTTCCACTTTCTCCTTGTGCGCATGTATCGACTTGTTCTTTTCTTCCAATACCCGAGTTCGTTCTTCTACCTTGTAATCCAGCTCTGACTCGAATTCCCGAATAGTGGTCATAGTTTGTTCGAGCAATTCAGCATTACCGCTAGCCTCGGCTCTGGCTCTTAATGCTTCTGTCATTTTTTCCTGCAATTCCCGGTGAGTAAAACCAACAATTACAGCGGTTAGAATCAAGAATCCCGCCCAAGTAAGGATAGAGGCCCAGAGGCTAAAAATATCCACTACGCCGATGAAACTCTCCGGGTAGATGCTGGCGAAGATAACGATCACCAAAAACGTAAAGAATGCCCCCAAAACGCCGGAGCGAATTCCCAGATAGTAGGAGCTTAAAAGCACCGGTAGATAGAAAAAGTTCAGAAATGCGAGTTTTGCTTCAATGAACCAGACTATGGCGCTGATAAAGACAAGAATTACGAGAATAAATACGCCTTCAAAATTGTCGACGAGATATTTTTTTAGTTGTTCCATAGTTTGACTGTCTGCGAGTGAGGTCAGAGTGTGCGAATGAGGTTAGGATTTAAGCAGATTTGTCACAGGTGAACAACCGCCAAAGCCTTATCTCACCCCCTTTTTGTCCATTCACCGGGCAGATATGTGGACTGGTTCAGAGCGGTCAGATTGAAATCAAAGATAATGAGTTTCCAGGGGTCCACAGCTTTACTTATTTCGATGAAAACAGCGGGAAAAACAGGCCTGTGGCCAAGACCTAAAATCAGCCTGATGAAATCACTCGTTTTACCTGTAATTAGCTGCATTTCATCTCCTGAAGCTTGTAAATCACGATTTTGGCCCTATATTTGGTCCGACCAAATTGGTCAGACCAAATATTAGCGAAATAAATGAGTGTTCGATGTCAGATACTAATACTTTAAGCCACGAAATTTGCGGGATTTTGAGAGATGAAATCCTTTTGCAAAGATATCGCAGCGGGGAACGTTTTCCATCGGAGAGAGATCTGGCAAGCCGTTTCGATGCTAGCCGTGGCGCAGTGCGTGAGGCTTTGTCTCAGCTAGACCAAATGGGATTGATCCGTTCCCAGCCTGGTGGTGCCCGTATTCAGTCTATTGATTCTGCCAGTATTGCCATCCTCGGGCCCTTAATGGTGTTGAACGAATTTCCTGATGCTGAATTGGTCGATCAGTTTTTGCAGACATTTGCCGCTTTGACCTCCCTTAGTATTAAGGGCGCTATTGAAAAGGCTGATGAGGCGCAACTGATCCAAATGACAAAAATGGTCGTAGAAATGTCAAGGTATGCCAATGACTTCGAGACCATGCAGCCCAGGATGAGTCTGTTTCATGAGTTGATTTCCAATATCACGGACAATCTTGTGGTCAGGCTCATAGGAAACGACCTAAAGGCTCAGTTCGTAGAAGGCATGATGCAATCAGGAATCAAGCCAATGATGAATGAGTTGTCACTGGAGGGCTTCTTCAAAAAACTAGAGATTAGTATCAGTAAGAAAGACGGGGCCATGGCTGCAGATGCATTTGATCAACATTTTGAGGAATTGCGAAGGGCTACAAAGCTAGCGATTCAGACGCGAGAACAGGAGCTCAGCCTCAAGACTGCTTGATAAAAATCATAGAGAGTACAGCATTAAGGATCTACATAGATTGCAATCGAGACCGCAATCTAACTTGATTTAGGAGAATCGATAGCAAGTTAAGCTGTCGTATCCAGTACAGGCCGCTAAAGCATGAAATAGCGGATGAGAATTACTTTACAAAAAATACGCGAATGTTGATTCGCAAAATGGAGTTCAGGCATGAAGCGAGTTTTATTACCGGTTGCAATATTAGTAGGGTGCTTTCTTGTAGCAGCGCTACTGATTAGGAATCCACCGCAATTAGAGGAGTCCTCCCCAGAGATAATTCCGGTCGCTGTAAGAGTCATTGAAGTACAGCAAGAGTCAGTTCAACTAACAGTCGAATCTCAGGGGAAAGTTCAGGCGGCACAAACAGCCAATGTTTCTGCGGCAGTAGCTGGCCCTGTGGCATGGATTTCTCCAGCCATGGAAGCAGGCGGTCACGTCATGGAAGGAGAAGTCTTGTTGCGTCTCGAAGCCAGTGATTTCGAAACGGCTCTGTTCAGAAGTGAGGCTGCTCTGCAGCAGGCTGAGGCTGAGGCCAGCCATTCTTTGAACGAACTCTCCCGCCTGCGCGAATTGGCAGAGCAACGTTTGGCCAGTGACTCTCAGTTGCAGGATTCCATAAGAACAGCAGCAGTTAATGAGGCGCGCCTCGCCGATGCCCAGGCAAGTTTTGGTCAGGCTGAGCTGGATCTCGCTCGAACTGAAATCAAAGCGCCATTCAACGCAATTATCGAAAGTCGTGATGTAGAGCTAGGGCAATATGTTAATCGCGCCCAGAGTGTAGGTGTTTTGTTTGGGGCTGACGTGGTTGAAGTTCGATTACCATTGGCTCTCCGACAGGTAGGTTTTCTTGATATCCCTCTCGGTGGTCGAGGAGAACTTCTCGGGGACCTGGCTCCAGAAGTGAAGATTACGGGGTTTTTTGGTGGCGAAGAACATATCTGGCAAGGCAAGTTGGTTCGGACAGAAGCGACAATCGATGCCAATAGCAATACTGTTCAAACCATTATTCGTGTCGAACAACCGGATGGTTCTACCACGATTAGAGATGGTTACGAGACAATTCCTCTGCCTGTGGGTCTCTACGTGAAAGCGGAAATCATCGGTCGAGAAGTCGATGGTCTGATTTCGCTTCCTAGGTCTGTTATTCGCAATAACAATCAAGTTCTGGTTGTTGATGCTGAGAACAAGATGTACTACCGCGAAATTGAAATCTTTCGCTTGGAAGAACAGCAGGTGTTGATTAGTGGCGGAATTCTGCCAGGTGAACGCATCTGTACCTCGCCGATCCAAGCTGTGGTTGATGGCATGTCAGTACAACCAATCGTCGAATACATTTAGTAAGCACAAGCTACTCCTAAAATTTATTAGCCCAGGCTAAGAGGTGAGTTTTGAGAACTCCTATTACATGGTTTGTTAAGAACCCCGTCGCAACAAATTTGATGATGTGGATATTTTTGGCAGGCGGTTTTATTTCCTATAACAATATAAATCAGGAAGAATTTCCTGATATGGATTTTGGTCTCCTGCAAGTCAGCGTTGCCTATTTAGGTGCTACACCCGCCGAATCAGAGTCTGCGGTATGTCTGCGAATAGAAGAGGCCTTGCAAGGCACAGAAGATATCGACGAATTGACGAGTACTGCTCGTGAAGGTGGCTGCGATGCAACCCTGACGCTTGCTAGTGGTGCGGATCTGAATCGAGTTCTCAATGATGTGAAAGGTAAGGTTGATGCAATCTCTACTTTCCCATTAGAAACAGAAAAGCCAATAGTCAGAGCGTTCAGCAGTAGCGGTAATGTAATGACTCTTGCGCTTGCATCAGAGACTGATGACAAGAACCTGAAGATTGTAGCGGAGCGAATTCGCAACGACATTATAGACCTGCCTGAAGTATCCACTGTGAATGTCGAATACATTCGACCATTTGAAATTTCAATCGAAGTATCTGAGTTTACCTTACGACAGTATGGCCTCACGCTGGATCAGATTTCACGGGCCATAGATCGCGCATCATTGGACCTTCCTGGCGGCACAATTAGAACCGATTCCGGTGAAATTTTGGTGAGAACCAAAGGCCAGGTTTACAGCGGAAGCGAGTACGAAGATATTGTGGTTCAGTCCTTTCCCGACGGGACACAATTGCGTCTGGGTCAAATCGCAACCGTAAGAGATGGTTTTGAAGAGGGCTATCTGGACGCGAGGATCAATGGCGTCAATGCTGCCATTATTGATGTGTTGCGAGTTGGAAAAGAAGATATCGTCACTGCTGCAGAGCAGGTGCGCGAATTCATGGCATCAGCAGATCTCAATTTGCCCGAAGGGATGTCAATTAGTGTTGTTTCAGATTCCGCTGTAGGCACGCAGACTCGTATATCAACAGTAGCGAAGAATGCATATACGGGACTGCTTCTGGTAATGATTATTCTAGCACTCTTCCTGCGTTTCAAACTGGCTATCTGGGTTGCAGCGGGAATTCCTATCGCGATTGCAGGAGCGTTGACTGTTTTTCCAGCTATGGATATGACCATAAGCTCATTGACGGTAATGGGGTTTATTTTGGTTCTGGGTATCGTTGTTGATGACGCTATCGTTGTCGGTGAACGTATCTACTCATATGAGAAAAAGGGCTACCCGAAAGAAGAAGCGGCGATCGAAGGTACTCTAGAAGTTTCAATGCCAGTTATTTTTGGTGTACTGACTACAATTGCCGCATTTCTACCTCTGTTGCTTCAGACTGGGCAGTTTGGAGCCTTCTCAAATGTCATTGGCGGTGTGGTTGTATTTTGTCTGATTGCCAGCCTGGTTGAATCTCAATTAATTCTGCCAGGACACATTGCCCACAGAAAAACTGAAGGTTACTTTCTTGAGGGTACTCGCGTAGTACTCATGTGGCAGAATTTTCAAGAAAAGATCGCCGATGGAATGGAGCACTTTGCTGAGCATGGCTATAGAAGAGCGCTGAAGAAGGTACTTAAATATCGATATGCAGCATGGGCCACGGCAACAGGCGTTGTTGTCATTACGATGGCCTTATTGCTCAGCGGGCGGGTTAACTTCCAATTCATGCCTTCCATCGAAGGAGACACTGTCTGGGCTACCGTTAGATTGCCTGCCGGAGTGCCGGCTTCCATTACCGAAGCGTCTGTCGAGATAATCGAGAACGCAGCTATTGAGTTAGTTGCCGAATTAGAACAAGAGTTGATCCCCCTAAAAGCCAGTGGTATGGCTCCTGCTGCAACAGAAAGAGCAGTTGAAAGTATCTTGACCATCGTCGGAGGCACCGCCCCGCGAGGTGGCCCAGGTGGTGGAGGTCGTAATTCAGGCAGCAGCGATGTAGCGGAAGTAGTGTTGTACCTGACCCCATTTTTTGAGCGGGGAGAGATGAGCTCCGCTGATATACGAGATCGATGGCGAGAGAAAGTCGGGACAATCGCCGATGCTATTGAGTTAACGTTTGTCTCTGATGCCTTTTCAGCGGGTGATGCAATTAGTTATCGTTTGGAAGGTAGAAACGAAGAAAATTTGAAACAGGCTTCATCTCAGTTGCGGGAGGAGCTAATGCTATATCCTGGTGTCTTCGATGTGTCTGACTCGTTCAGAGCCGGCAAGCAAGAAGTTCAAATCCAGATTCTGGACCAGGGGAAGACCTTAGGCTTAACCCTCAATGACATTGCCACTCAGGTAAGGCAGGCGTTTTACGGTGCCGAATCTCAGAGAATTCAGCGAGGAACCGATGATGTTCGAGTCATGGTGCGTTATCCCGAAGAAGAGCGGCAGTCTCTAGGTAACTTGGAAGATTTATTGATTCGAACGCCGTCCGGTGCCGAAGTGCCGTTTCTGAGTATTGCTGACTACACCCTGGGTAGTAGCTATTCCAGTATTAACAGACAGAATGGTCGCAGGGTAATTACCGTGCGCGGAGATCTAGATAGGACAGTAGTGACACCGGAAGAGATTCGACGAGAGATTATTGCCAAGTACAAGAACATTTGGGAGAGAGATTTGGATGTTGAGCTGGTTGTCGGCGGAGAAGGAGAACAACAAGCAGATTCTCTTTCAGAGCTATTGACCACTTTCCCTATTGCAATGATGGTGATCTTTGCGCTGTTGGCGATTCCTTTGAAGTCCTATGTTCAGCCGCTAATAATTATGAGTGTCATTCCATTTGGAGCGATCGGCGCTGTGTTCGGCCATTTCATAATGGGTGCCGACTTGGTGTTCTTCTCGATACTAGGGATTATCGCTCTTAGCGGGGTGGTGGTTAACGCGAGTTTAGTCCTGGTGATTTCTATCAACAGGCTTCGAGAGGAAGGTATGGGGATGGTTGAAGCTGTTTCCAGAGCCGGGATGATGCGCTTCAGACCGATCGTTTTAACTTCGGTCACCACCTTTATCGGTTTGGTCCCATTGATGGTCACTGCGAATCCAGCAACCTTCTTCATTATCCCTATGGCGATTTCTCTCGCATACGGAGTGTTGTTTGCGACGGTAATTACACTGTTCTTGATTCCCAGCCTTTATGTCATGTTGCATGACTTCAAGGGTCATACCGATACGGCAGAAGAGAGAGCTCTTGCTTATCAGCACTAGAAACTGAAATCTATCCACTCTTTGATTAGTAACAATTAGTAATGATTCATAGTGTGGGTAGATTAGTTCTCGTCAGGTGTTCCTTCGGAGACTTAGGCTTCTGATACGGCCTCAGCTGTGACTTCAGAAATTCTCGGTTCGGCAAATTGCAAGCTGGCTAGTTTTGCATACAGCTCACATTCTTCCATTAATTCACTATGTGAACCTTGGGCGATTAGCTGACCTCCATCAAGCACGGCAATTCTATCTACATTCATTACTGTGGCAAGACGATGTGCGATAACTAAAGAAGTTCTATTCGCCATCAGTTTCTCAAGTGCTAGCTGTACCTTGCGCTCGCTCTCGGCATCCAGTGCACTGGTAGCCTCATCGAGAAGTAGAATCTCGGGGTCTTTCAGTATCGCCCGCGCGATAGCGATTCGTTGCTTCTGACCGCCGGACAATCGAATTCCCGATTCCCCTAAATAGCTATCGTAACCCTCAGGCAGTTTATCGATAAACTCACTGGCGTAGGCCGCTTCAGCTGCCGCTAATACTTCTTCATCGCTGGCCTCTGGTCGACTGTAACGAATATTGTCCCAGACGTTTCCGGTAAACATGGTCGGTTGCTGCGAGACGATAGCAATGTGGCTGCGCAGTACCTGTGGGTCTAGTTCTCGTATGTCGATGCCATCCAGACAAAGCTTACCGTTTTGTGGATCGTAGAAACGCAATACCATATCAAACAGTGTGGATTTTCCCGCTCCCGAAGGACCCACTAATGCCACACTCTCGCCAGGCTGAATACTAAGGCTGACTTTGTTAAGAGCAGGGGTCTCTGGTCTGGATGGATAACAAAATTCCACTTCGTCCAACTCCAGCAAACCTCTGAATTCGCCGTTTAATTGTTTTGGATTTTCCGGAGCTGCGATTTCATTTTTCGCCTCCAGCAATTCCATTAGGCGCTCCATTGCTCCAGTGGCTCTTTGTAATTCGCTTATTACCTGACTAATAGCACCAACGGCAGAAGCGACGATCACCGCATAAGCGACAAAGGCGGTAAGTTCACCGGCGGACATGCTGCCATTGATTACATCCTGACCGCCGACCCAGATCATCACCGCGAGTGCCCCAAATACCAAAGTCATGACGATAGTAATCAAGAAAGACCGCATCATGATGCGGCTTAGAGCAACTTTGAATGCTGTTTCAACATGAGTCGAAAATTGGCGGTCGTCATATTGCTGATGGTTATAGGCCTGAACTGTCTTAATTTGCTGAATGCTTTCGCCGACATATGCACCTACATTGGCAATTTCGTCCTGACTACTTCTGGACAGTCGTCTGACCTTGCGCCCAAAAAACATGATTGGTCCAATAACCAGAGGAATACAGATCATCACTACCGAAGTAAGTTTCGGATTGGTAATAAACAGGAAGATTGTTCCACCTACCATCATCAACAAGTTGCGCAGGGCAATGGATGCTGAGGAGCCAATGACCGATTGGATTAATGTGGTATCTGTAGTGATTCGAGACTGGATTTCGCCACTGAGATTGTCTTCGAAATAGCCGGGATGCAGTTCAATAATGTGTGAATACACTGCCTTTCTAATATCGGCGGTTACCCGTTCGCCAAGCCACGATACCCAGTAGAATCGGGCGAAGGTTCCCAGGGCTTGCAGGACGGCGACGATGACAAAGCCAAGTATTGCTGCATTGAGGGACTCGGTGGAGCCTTCGACGAAGCCTCTGTCCACGATCACTCGAACATATTGCACCAGCCCAAGTGTCAGGGCAGCGGTAAATACCAGTGCTATAGAAGCGATAACTATCTGTTTTTTGTAGGGCTTCAGAAATGTTAGGCCATTTCTGAGTATTGCTGAACTGGATTTTTGCATGCACGCAATGTAACAGTAACTGCTATAAAAACAAGTAAGCTGAATAATTCATTCAAACCTATCAATCCAGCCGAGCCATCAAAGCGAAGGAAAGAGCTCTGGCATATCCACATGAGTTGAATTAGGCTTGTCCATTCTCTTGTGAATGAGCCTCGGTACCGGGTTCATTAATAGTCAATAACTAGTGTTGTGAAGTTGTAATCCAATGATAAAAACTTGTCTCGCTGTCCTATTGCTCATGCTTAGCTCTACTGTAGTCGCTCAGCAACCACCCTCTCAGAAAAACAGAATCGATTTGGTGTTGTCCGATGCGCCGGAATTGGCGAATTTTGGTGATTATGATATTGGCGTACGCACAATCGAGTTGATTGATGAAGGCCGCATTGATGTTCTCAATACTCCCCGAGGAGAAGAGGAAGAGCCGGTTCACTATGACCGGCCACTCACTTTGGAAGTTTGGTATCCGGCACAATTGGACGCTGGTCAGGACAGAGCAGGAAGCTATCAGGCGATCACTCGAAATCCGGAAATTATAGCGACACTTAATGGTCGTGCAGTCAGAGATGCCAATCCTTTTACGGCGGAGTCTGGCTTTCCTCTGCTGATAGTCTCCCATGGATACCCTGGTAACCGATTCCTTATGAGTCATGTTGGTGAGAATCTGGCCAGTAAAGGTTATGTGGTTGCATCAATCGATCACACAGAGAGCACCTACGATAATCAGGCATCCATACTTAGTACTTTGTATCACCGGCCTCTGGATCAGCGCTTCGTATTGAATTCGATGGCAGCTTTCTCCGAACAGGCAGATAGCTTTCTCTTTGAACTACTGGATGCAAATACTACGGGAATTGTCGGTTTTTCCATGGGTGGTTATGGCTTATTGAATAATCTTGGCGCTGGATTCAGTGAAGAGATGATTGAAAGTTTTATGTCACCTCCAAATGGTCTCCTAAGTGAACACACTGTTCGAGACCCTGACTTTCGCGACAATCTGGATTTCAGAATAAAGGCTGGATTTGCTGTTGCTCCTTGGGGAATGAACAGTGGCTTTTTCAAGCCAGAGGATGTGGCAGGCATTGAAGTTCCTACTTTCTATCTGGCGGGAGATGCAGATGAAACCGCTGGCTATTTAGAGGGAACTCGCGCAATTTTTGAAAATGCGACAAGTAGTGATCGCTATCTACTCACATTTGAAGGTGCTGGCCATAGTGCCGGAGCGCCAATTCCTCCACCCGTTGAGCTAGTGGAGATTGATGACCCCAGAGTGAACCACTACACCGATGAAGCTTGGGAAAATGTGAAGATGAATAACATCATGGATCACTTTGCCACCGCCTTCTTCGATTATCATCTCAAGGGTAAAAGCGATAGCCTGGACTATCTTCCGCGAGATCAGGCTGGAGCTGAGGGCTTTGCTCTAGAGAAGAATTGGAAGGGATTCAATGGCGAGAACACCAAAGGTCTTAGTCTGGAATTCCTCGGCGTTAATCAGTGATTTTGAAGCCGGCTTTCTATCTCTGTCTCTTTAAGGATCGGAACAAAAGAGACTAGGGCTTTATCGCAAGCCGGATAGGTAAAACCGTAATGTCTTGCCAGACATTTCCAGTAACATAGGGATCATTCGCCAGCCACTGATCCAGTTCTTCACGTGAATCGAAGTCAACATAGACAGTTGAGCCAATCATCTGTTCAGCTTCATCGAGAATTGCTCCCCCAGCTATCATATTGCCTGCTTCCTTTAAGACTTTTGCGCCCTCTATGTGTGCTTCACGTACAGACATGCGGCGCTCTAGGGCATTCTCGTCGGTGCCGTCATAAGCGGTGATCATGAATTGCATAGCTTACTCCAAATGATTTTGTTATTTAGTTGGTGAACTGTTCAAACAAATCCAGAAATACTGGAATTAATGACAACATCAGCAATGTTGCCATTGAGAGATTGAATATTTTCACATATTCCGGTTTTTGCAAAATGCTTTTTAGGCTGGCTCCAAACCATAACCACAACATGATGCAGGGAGCGCCGAATACCAGAAAGATCAGAGCTATAAGTAACACCTGAGAAGTGTAGGCTTCACCCAAGACTGTGTAGGTGACGGTAGCGCCTATAGCTAGTACCCATGCTTTAGGGTTTACCCACTGAAAAGCAGCGGCCTGAACAAAGGTAAAGGGCTTTCCATGGGTTTCGTTAGAGCCGGTAACCGGCGCTGTGGCTATTTTGTAAGCCAGATAGCTAAGATAAGCGACTCCAAGCAGTTTCAGCAGCACATGAAGAACCGGGAATCGATCAAACAGCTGCGATATGCCAAGCCCCACTGCAACAACCATGGCTGGAAAGCCGAGGCAGATTCCAAGATAGTGGGGGACGCTTTTGCGGATACCGTAATTTAGTCCCGATGCCATAATCATGGCATTGTTGGGCCCGGGAGTTACGCAGGTCGTAATTGCAAAGGCGATTATGGCGAGATATTCCACGATGGATAAGTCTCTAGAGTTTGACAGGTCGCGTAGACTACCACGCCTATCTGATCCTGGAAAAGGCAGTGCGGTGTTCTTCGTGGATTAATATTGAAGATCACAAATCTGGATCCCCGGGGCTTGTATGCCGCCATCGGTCTGCATTTGTTTACTCTTGCCAGGTTTCCGGATTCACGCCATAGAACTTTTCTAATTCCTCGAAAAGCTCTGGGTGGTTACGACGAAGCTCAGTGGGCTTTTCAAAAAACGTCTCGGTGCATACAGCAAAAAACTCGGCAGGGTTAGTTGCGCCATATTTGTCGATTAGACTGTCTTTGCCGTCATAAGCTTTCGCCTGAAGGCTTTCAAACTCTTCCGAAAAGATCTGTGCCCAACTGCGATAAGCTCCGCGAGTTCTAAGCAGTGGTGCTCCGTTATGGGTCCCGGTTTCATTATCAAGCTGATGGGCAAATTCATGTAGCACTACATTGCGGCCGTCTTCCAAATTGCATACGCCGAATTCTACATTGTCCCAGGCAAGGATCACCTTTCCCTGACTCCAGGATTCGCCTAATAGAGCAACATGATTGGTAGATACCAGACCTAGTTCATCCTTAATTTGTCGGGTGGCAATGAAAGTTGTTGGGTAGACCAGAATCGACTGTAGTTGACTGTATGGATCATCTTTCCGGTTTAAAAGTAAGAGGCAAGCCTGGGCTGCAATTGTGATTCGAATTTCATCATCGATCTCAAGACCTGCGCAGCCTACAAATGATTTGTCCTCGATAAAAATCTTAATCAGAATTTGAAGATGCCTCTGCACGGGCGATGGTAGCTTCTCGAAAAAAGGCAGCCGACGATTAAGTATTTCCAACCAGGGTTTTGGGAATGGCTGGTTCTGAATGCTTTTCGAACGAATGCCGGGCCAGAATGCAACTCGGAAAATTACTCCTATTACAATAAGGAATAACACAGCAAGAGTTATGATTGAATTCGTATCCATTGTTGATTTGTTTCCTGTCTATATTCCCATTAAGACGATGCCGCTGAGTATCAGGAAGACAATAAGCGTACGCAACTTGGAGAACCCTTCTTTTAAGATAAAGATAGAAATCAGCAGGGCAAACATCACGCTTGTTTCACGGAGAATCGAAACTGGAGCAATTCTTTCCAGACTGAAAGCCCAGACAATAATGGCGTAACCAACCAGAGACAGCAATGCCACGAGGATTCCTGATTTCCACACCTCCTTAATATTGCTTCGCAGCAACTCCTTTGGCCTTCGAAAGTAAGCGGTTACAGGCAGAGCGAAGCCATCGAAAAAAAACATCCATGCTGTAAAGCTCAGACTGTTTTCGGAAAGCCTCGCGCCAACACCATCAACGAGCGAATAGGCACTAATAAATACACCAGTCATCAGCGAGTAGAACAAGGCAGGTCGCGAAAGCTGTAGTTTTCCATCTCGGCGCTGAAAAGCGAGAGCGAATATTCCTGAAACGATCAATAACATGCCGAATATCTCGCTTGCATCCATCGCCTCGCTGAGGAACAGAAACCCCAATATAGAAGTGAGTAGGGGAGCAGAACCTCTGGCGAGAGGATAGACCTGAGCGAAGTCACCGTAACCGTAGGCTTTTACCAACAACAGCAAATAGAAAGTATGAACCAAGGCGGACAGCGCCAGGAATATCCAACTAGGCTGAGCTGGGAAGGGCAGAATGAACAGTAAGGGGAAAACCAGCATTGAGGTAAAGGCAGTTGTTACAGCCATTACTACAAGGCGGTCACCACTGACTTTTATCAGGGCATTCCAGGTAGCGTGTAATACGGCAGCAAATAGTACAGCGCTGAAAATTAAGGGTGACATCCAATTGTCCTGGAACTCGGGCCGAGGAATAGAAAGGTGCAGCGAGGGGCAATTCTACTAGAGATCACAATGTCATACCTTTGATATTTGCTGCTCTCAGCAGCCCAGAGCTGCCGAAAACAATAGACTATGGTGTCGAGGTGTAAGTTGTGGCCGTGAGAGGTATTATCCGGTATCAGTCTCCACCCTCTATCTCCACAGGACGATGCAATGTTTGAAAAGTACGCGATGATTGTTATCTATTTCGGAGTTCTGCTGTTTCTGGGATACCTAGCCTCAAGACGCGTTCACACCATGAATGACTTCGTCATTGGAGGTAAGTCTTTAAGCTTCTGGGTTGCTGCCTTTTCTGCTCAGGCTACAGGTGAGTCTGCATGGCTGCTGCTAGGCCTGACCGGCATGGGTGCGATGTTAGGTTTTAGTACCTACTGGGTGGTCGTTGGAGAGTTGATTGGAGTAGGAATTGCCTGGTTTATTATGGCTCCTCGTTTCAAACGGCTTACAGATAAGTACGACTCGATGACCGTGATCGATTACCTAGCGAGCAGATTCGATTCGAAGACCAATCATCTGCGTCTGGTTTCAGCAATTTCCCTTTCTATATTCGTATTGATCTATATCTCTGCACAAATTGACGCTACGGGGTCAGCTTTTGAAACCTTCCTTCAATGGGATTACCTAACCGGTGCTGTGGTTGGGTTCGTTATTGTTGCCACCTACTGTATTGCAGGTGGTTTTCTCGCTGCTGCCTGGACCGATATGTTCCAGGGAGCCATGATGTTGATATGCCTGGTTCTACTGCCGTTGGTTGCGTTTCTTTCCCTCAGTAACTCGGGCTCAATATATCAAGGTCTCGAAGCCATAGAGCCAGGTTTGGTAAACATGTGGGGAGCGGGCGGCTTCACCCTCATGAATGTTTCAGTAGTCATCGGCATGATGCTTATTGGGCTCGGCTTTCTTGGTTCTCCTCAGGTATTTGCACGGCTCATCGCTATCAGAGGAGAGGCGGAGATTCGTCGAGGCCGTTGGGTGGCGATGCTGTTCACTCTCTTGGTAGATTTCTCCGCGGTAAGCATCGGTGTTCTTGGTCGTTATATTTTCACCTCACAGGGAGTTGAGGCAGATAGTGTTCTAGGCAATGGAGCTCAGAATGTTTTGTCTGAGTTAGTGGAATATACATTTCCCCCTTGGATAGTCGGGCTTTATGTTGCTGCGGTTCTCTCTGCCATCATGTCTACGGTTTCTTCCTTGCTGGTTATGGCCGCCGGATCAATTACCCATGACCTCTACGAAAAAATTCTCAACCCGGGGCTGTCGGATAAAGCAGCGGCGAGTCTCTGCAGGAGAATTACTCTATTTTTCGCTCTTCTTTCACTGGGATTGGCTGTAACAGTCTCCATACTCTCACCTGATCGTACGATTTTCTGGTTTGCCATCTTCGGCTGGGCTGGAATCGCAGCAACTTTTTGTCCGATGATTATTCTGTCGTTGTTTTGGTCAAAATTCACAGAAAGAGCAGCTATAGCTGCGATGATTACCGGTTTTTCCATGACCATGATCAGTAAATTTGTTCTTCAGGGCATGGAATCAATTGGTCCGTATTTTACTGCTCTGGAAACAATGCCGCCTTCCTTTCTTTCGGCATTGATCGTAGGCTGGCTTGTGACTATTATTTGGCCTGATGAAGATTTGGATGCGAGATACAGACAAGAACTTGTTGAAATTAATGAATCACCGCTAACTAGTGATTAGATGTAGATATGATAGGAAGGGTTGAGGCGTAGTTATTCAGAAGAGCTATGCGCAAAAGAGTTATGCACAAAAGAAATATGTACACAGGAGCTATTATTAAAGTGGCTAAGAATTCTAGCCGAGTTGCCTTGTTAGTTTGCAGTTTTGTTTTATTGAGTGCCTGTGCCGGTGATTTTTTTGGAGAGAGGCCAGCGAACAGTCACTATTGTGACAATTTTCTTCTCTACGAGATGTGCATTCAGGATACTGATGGTGATGGCATTGTGGAATACACTTACTTTGGAGAGTCACGCGAGGTATTCATGTTTCGGGAAGGCGCTGAAGATATGCTGCCGACCGATATGCCATTACATCGATGTGCCAGAGCGATGGACGAAGAGCTGGTAGAAGTAAGCTCCAGAATATTTTATATCGAAGAGGAAAGTAGCTACATCGAAAAGACTGATATACGCGGCGCTCTAATGCTCAAATACATGGCTCGGCTTCCTGAAGTTGCAGCCTGTAATTTGCGGGCGGAACGCGCAGCCCAAGAGGCGGAATTGTAATAAGTGAAGTAATAGGGGCAGGAACAAGAGAGCACAATTCAAACGCACGTCATGCTGCAATAGACGCGCTGCTTATGAATAGAGTGTCACAGACAAAAAATAGGGGGAGTTTCAATGAGTGATTTCAAAGAAAGGTCCACAGAAAAGCTGACTAAGAAAGTCGAATCAGATTCTTCAGAAAACCCGTCTCGTCGAAAATTTATAAAATCCATTAGCGGTGCATCCGCTTTCATGATCGTTCCGCGTTCTGTACTAGGCGGACCTGCCTATGTTGCTCCCAGCGACAAAATAAACATTGCAGCTGTTGGAGTAGGCGGAAAAGGAGCAACGGATATTCGAAGCGTTGCCCATGAGAATATCTATGCCCTGTGTGATATTGATGACACGAAAATGGCTGGGACTCTTAATGAGGATTTCGCTGTTTCCTTTAGAGATAAGGCCAAGAAATACCGAGACTATCGCGAAATGCTGGACAGTGAACCAGAAATTGATGCGGTATTAGTAAGCACACCGGATCACATGCACGCGCCTATTGCGACCCATGCTATGAATTTGGGTAAACACGTTTACGTACAGAAGCCGCTTTGTCATACAGTACGCGAAGCCCGTTATTTGGCTGAACGCGCCAGAGCAAACGATGTGGTTACTCAGATGGGCAACCAGGGTCATGCCGAAGAGGGTGCTCGTCAAATCAATGAGTGGGTGGCCAGCGGAGTGTTGGGCAACATAAGAGAAGTTCACTGTTGGACCAATAGACCAGTTTGGCCCCAGGGAATTGCGCGACCTGAGGGTTCCATGTCAGTTCCCTCGACCATGGACTGGGAGTTATGGCTGGGAGCAGCGGCCCACAGACCTTATCTAGATAGAGCCTATCATCCATTCAATTGGCGGGGCTGGGTTGATTTCGGTACCGGCGTGGTTGGTGATATGGGAGCACATATAATCGATCATCCTTATTGGGCTCTCGACCTGGACCTTCCCACTCGGGTATCAGCAAGTTCTACTCGCTGGGGAAGAGAGTATGAGTCATTTCCAATAGGTTCCAAGATCCATTTCGAATTTGCGGCGAAGGGTAATCGAGGACCAGTGAAAATGACCTGGTACGACGGAGGTTTGCTTCCCGAGCGACCGGAGATAATTGAGAATGGTCGTCAAATGGGGGATAACGACGGCGGTGTCTTGATAGTCGGTGACAGAAATACCTTGATGCATGGAGTGTACGGCAGAAACCCTCGTTTAATTCCAGATGCTGTTCATGCAGAGATGCCCGCGCCTGCGAAAACCCTGGATCGGTCTCCCGGAATCTATCAGGAATGGATAGATGCGATTAAAGACCCTGGTAAAACAACTACTTCAAGCTTTGAGTATTCTGCTCGCCTTACCGAAACCATGTTGCTCGGCAATGTAGCTGTCCGCCGTGCGGGTGATCATAAAGTATTGGACTACGATGGCAGGTCTATGCGCTTTACTAACGATGAGGAAGCCAATTCCTTGCTTGATAAAGATTACCGACCGGATTTTGGGCTAAGCTAGGGTGCTCAAATAGAGGCAGTAATTGAGAATCACAAAAACAGGTATTGCATAAAAGGGACAGAAGACACAGATGGCTGAACAGGAATATGACATTATCATCGTCGGCTCTGGTGCCCTATGGGCAGGAAAGAAATCAGGATTGCTGCGGGAAAATGCCGATTACTCTGCAGGATCACGGTCAGATTGTTTCTTTCAGAAATATCTGGGTGAGAGAGCTCTGAGAAAATAGATTCTGGAAGAACGCCTCTAGGAGAGGCATTCGCGGGATTTTCCAGGCATAAAAAAAGGGGGATCTTATCCCCCTTTTTCGTGTCACAAATTAAGCAAAGCTTAGAGCTTATAGCCCAGCGAAATCATATAAACCCAGGGGTCAAGCTCAGCACCTACTTGTACCTTGCCAAGTGCAGAGCCAAAGCTTACATCGGTATCGATATCGATCTTCCACGCTGAGGCATTAAGCATCCAATGATCTCCGAGAACGAAATCCACACCGGCTCGGTAGGCTATGCCGTATGAATCATCGACATCCAGGCTTCTAGCACCGAGCTCTGTTTCTGCTCGGTAGGATAAATCCTCGCTGAAGAAAGTCGTGTAATTAACGCCGACTCCAACATAGGGACGTATCAGAGAGTTAGCCCCGCCCAGAAAATAATTTAGAGTCACTGTTGGTGGGAGATGATCTACACTTCCCAGCCCGGTAGTGGAAAAGCCGTAGGCGCTAAGACCTTTGGCCTTAAGATCATGTGTAAAAGGCGTAGCAGCCAGTACTTCTACTCCTAGAGAGTCGCTCACCATATAGACCAGATTAAGACCCAGCTGAAGGTTATTGCTAACTCCTGCTCCGGTTGACGGCAGCGCTCCAGTGGCTGCTGTATCGATCAGAGTTGTACTCTCGTCCGGGTTCACCGACGTGGCGCCCACGCGCACAATGATATCTCCTGCTTCATGGGAGAAGGCGGAAGTGGGAGCAAGTAGAATTAGAGGAACAGCCAAGGTGGTTACAATTTTGTTAAACGATTTCATTTTAAACCTCTCACTATAATAGTGCCGAAGATTGTATCCAGCGTTAGTAATGGGAGATTGATGTAAGTCAGGCTTTAGTAAATAAGCGGGCTGGAGGGTTCTCTAATGGAAGACAGTCAAGAAGCTGCTTCTGGGGTATCGGTTTAATCTCACGGAATTACGGGATAGACTCATATGATGAAAAAGAAATAGGCCCATGACAAATAAATCGATTAGGGCAGGCGCGAACCCTCTTGTCATTAAGGGTGTTATGAATTCAGGCAATGATTGAACTCAGTAGTAGGTCAATAAATCAGATAAATCTCACAGGAGCTAAAATGAAAATAACTGGATTACAAATTATATATGCCGTGCTCGCTCTCATTGGCTTGCCGGTGACCTGGTATTTTAACTTACAACCTATGGAGATCAGTTATTTTGAAGGTCTCTATGCTAATCCTGCAGCGTCATCATTCACCAATGATTTGATTGTAGTGGTGACTACATTTCTGGTGTGGTCCTTTGTAGAAACAGGACGGCTTAAAATGTCTTATCTAATGTGGGGTGCAATATGTGTACTTACCTTCTTGATTGCAGCTGCATGTACAGTTCCTATCTTTATGTTGCTGAGAGAACGGCGCTTGCTCGCTAGGGAGTCTGCTAGCTCTTGATTTGCTGAAATACCGACAATGAATTGAATAAGTACAGGCTCGATAGCCTGATTTTAGACGAACAACTCCGTTCATGAGATCAGCGCATTGGTAACGGCTAGCTCGTGGTCCGTGGTCACTGTAAAATACGCCATCCAAAAAACCGTCTCCCATCAAATGTAATGAGTAATATGTTTATGACGATTAAGTTTTCTTATGGTGCAGCCGTGCTGCTTTCAGTGTTATCTAGTCTGGTTCAGGCTCAAGAAGTTACTGAAAACGATGGTACCGTTACTTATTCTGCCGCCTATTTTGCTGAGTATGGCGCCGTATCAGTGAGCGATATGCTCAATCGTATCCCGGGTATCGGTCTCGCTCTGGAAGGCAATCAAGTTCCGAGCTTTGGCCCTGGTGCTGGTGGTGACCGTGGGCTGGGTGGTGAAGGTCAGATACTGATAAACGGCAAGCGTCTGGCAGGAAAAGCAAACGAAGCCAGTAGCCAGTTGGACCGAATCTCCGCTGATCAAGTGAACTATATTGAAATCATTCGTGGCACGTCAGGGGATCTCGATGTCAGAAACACTGGGCAGCTGGTAAATATTGTCTTAAATGAAGAGCTGTCGACTTCAAATCTTTCAACGGAGCTAGGGTTTACTCGCTTTGATGACGGAGAAGTAAAGCCTCTTGGTACGGTGTCCTATAGTGGTCAAACGGGTCAATTCAATTACCTCTTGAGTGCGGACGTGCGCTCTGGTTATCGTCTGCAGGAAAGTTTTGAGACCAGCCTGCTAGCAGATCACTCCTTAAATGAAACTCGTGCCTATGACAGGCTTACGGATCAGACTAATTATCGACTCAATTCAAATCTGGTGTATCAAGCTACGCCCTCGGATCGAATCGCTTTCAATGCTCTCTTTAGCGAAAACGATCCGTCTTCTGAGTTGATCAGAACGATTACAGATTATCAAAGCTCGCCCATATCCAGCTCCATTGAACGTGAGGATATGCCGGCGACATCGGATAACTGGGAATTTGGCGGTGACTATGAACACAATTTCGATGACGGTGGTAAATTTAAATTACTGTTCATAGTTAACGAGCGCAACAATTCCAATAACCGCGAACGATTTGCGTCTTCTGCATTGGGTCAAGAAGAGACTAAGAATCTCTTTCTTGATACTTCCAGCCGTTACCGCGAACGAATAGTAAGAACGTCTTATGCCTGGGGTGTAGTAGAGGGTCAGACTTTGGAATTGGGTGTTGAGGGTGCGCAGACCATTCAAGACTCTTCTCTTCGTCTCGGATTAAACGTGCCGGGAACCAGCTCTCCTCTACACGGAGGCTTAACTGCTATACCGGTACCCAATGCCTTTTCTGAAGTTGAAGAGATGAGAATGGAAGGCTTTGCCATACATAACTGGCAGATCAATTCGCGTATGTCACTGGAAAGCAGTTTACTGTACGAAGTCTCAGAAATTGAACAGGCAGGCGACATTAACAAGAAACGAGATTTCGACTTCATTAAACCGAAGCTGGATTTTCGTTTCGATATAAGCCGGAGCTTTCAATTACGTATGTCAGCGGAGAAGGACGTCTCTCAATTAAGCTTTAGAGATTTCTCGGCGGGTGTTAATCAGCAAGACGATGACCAGGACACGGTTGCGGGAAACCCTGAACTAGAGCAGGAGGAAACCTGGCGTTACAACATCAATCTTGATTACAGGCTGCCCAATGATGGTGGTGTGCTGAATTCCAGATTCTTTTATTACGATGTAGGCAATTCCATTGGTAAAATAGATGTGTCTCCTGATCCTCAAAATTTAGTGAGCACCAATGGTAATGTCGGAGATGGAAAGGTCTTCGCACTCTACCTTAACGCAAGTATCCGTCTGGGTTTCTTGAATCTACCACAGGCGGTGGTAACTGCCAGCTTAAATCTGGAAGATGCTTATCTATATGATCCGCTAATCGGTAAGACGCGCACCATCGTTCCTTTTGATCGCGGTGGCATCCGCTTGGGATATCGACAGGATATGCCAGAGAGGAACCTTAGCTTCGGTATTAACTACCAAGAACCGATAGGTGGCATGGGAGGCACCGGAGGCAATCGAGTTCAGTATGATATTGATAATGTGACGTTCTATAACGGCGGTAAATTGAGCTCGAACTTAACTCTCTTTGCCGAGAAAACAGGTTTTGCGAATCTGACCTATCGAATGGAAATCAATAACGGGCTGGATCATGAATTTTGTACACAGCGTAAACGTTTCAATGGGTATTTGCGTGACCGAGATCTGATTGAAATAGAGAACACCTGTTCTGCTAACGGTCCAGAATTTGTATTCAAAGTTAGGTCAACATTCTAAAGAAAATTCTGAGCATCTTGATGGGGTAAACTATTGAGATCAGTGCTCAGTAAAAACTCTATCTGACAAGGGAAGGGATGTATATGAAACAACTATCTAGCATGCTTCTTGTTTTACTGTTTCTAAACGTAGTGGCGATTGCCTCGGCGTCGGCTGCAGATGAACCTCTCAGCACCATCACGCCATTGCCTGGCGCTTTGGAAAATCAGGAGATGCGAATCATTGAGATCAATCTCGAGCCGGGCCAGTCTTCGTCTCCTCATCGACATAACGCACATGTTTTTGTCTATGTTTTGGAGGGTGAAGTGGAAATGCAGGTACGAGGTGGTCCCATCGTAAAACTGGGACCGGGAGAAACTTTCTATGAATCTCCCAGTGATATTCATCAAACAAGCCGCAACGCCAGTTCAACTGCGTCGGCCAAGTTTCTGGTACATATGCTCAAGGTGGCAGGAGCACCAACTACCGTAGCCGTAGACTGACCTAATCCAGAATTTGATGACGCTTACAGCAACTCGAAAAGTTTTCTCAGCCGTATCGCGTTGGCACCTACATCGCCTGTTCCAACTCTGGACACTGACCTTGCATCCACCAGGGTTTCTGATCCCTGTTGATTAATTTCGATAACGATATCGTCCTTAAACCGGAACCAAAACGTAGTATCTGTGGCCTCGATTCGCCCCTCGTCAGTTGATTGATCAACCAGCTCCCAACCCAATTCATCTACTGCCGCGAGGGCTTTGCTGAATACTTCATCAGCCGATTCACTGTAACGCCGAGTGACCAAATCTGGATAAGCTTCTTCTGTGAGCTGAACCAGTCGCTCTGGAGTCATATTGTTTGATCCGCCGTAGATGACAGTGTTCGCCGCATCGACACGAAGTGGAAGTATCGCAACAAATTCCGGTGGAGAAATCAGATTGGTTGAAATGTCGTGAATAGGCGGGTAGTTAACTCCTTCACCGGGTCGGAAGCTTTCAGGGATATAGAACGCAATAGCAGCAACCACAGTGCCGCTAGCAGCCATTATTATCAGCTTACTTCCGTTGGCCGGCTTTACTAGCTGATTAGCGATAGCTACGGTTACAGTTATGCCTACACAAGCCCATAAAATGACGTCTCCCCATTCGTTAGCCGGTCGCAGTAGAGCAAAGCCGCGCCTAAAATCCCAGAAGCCTAGCCAGATTCCAGCAGCAGAGGATAGGGTGAGTAGTGCCAGACCTAATCCAAAAAGAAGAACCAGTGAGCTCGCGATCTTCATCGAGAGCGATAACTTCGTTTTGCGAGCGTCAGTGATATCCATACTTATGACATTTCCTTAATGAGGGGTTGATTTAGAGGGTAGCACTTTGGCAGCAATAGACAAAATGAGTATAGCAATGGATGGACTTGAATCACCGGCCTCAGCATTATGAAAATGGACACATTTTGGCTTTTTGGAAATGTCCACTTACTGTCAGTAGCTGGGGATGGCATTTCTTCTTGAAACCCACACTTGATCCCAATAAATGGCGCTACTAGGCGATATGATTACCTATGTTAGACTGTTCACCTAAATTCAAAACAGCTGCCTAACTAATTGAGAATTAGCACCAATATCCCTTTAAGAGGATAGCAAATTGGAACGCAAAGGATTTATCAGTGAGCTCAAGCGACGCCGGGTCTTACCTGTAGCCGGAGCTTATCTTGTAGCAGCTTGGGTGTTGATCCAAGTGACGGATGTTATTGTGCCGGCATTTGCGCTTCCGAATTATGTTGTCACCGCAGTTCTAGTAGTCATGATTGCAGGATTTCCTGTCGCTATTGCCCTTGCCTGGGTATTCGATATAACGACCGATGGCATAAAGCGTACTCTATCTGATTGGCATGAAGATCCAGATTCAGAGTCTTCCGAAAAACAAGCAATAGCTAGTGCACCCTCAGGTTCTGTAGTAGTTCTGCCATTTATGAATATAGGTGGCGATATAGACAATGAGTACTTTAGTGATGGTTTGACTGAAGATATTATTGATGCGCTTGCCAAGACCCCTTATCTTCAAGTGGTTGCTCGCACTTCATCTTTTGTATTCAAAAATAAAAATGAAGACATACGAGACATTGGAGCCCGCCTAAACGTTGCGTATGTTGTCGAGGGTAGCGTGCGCAAAGCTGATGATCGAATGCGTATTGTTGCCCAGTTAATTGGAGTAAAGGATGGCTACCATGTGTGGTCAGAAACCTTTGATCGTAAGCTCATCGATGTATTTGAAACCCTTGATGAAATCGCTCAGGCTATAGCTATTCATATAATTGAACTACTTAGTAATAGCAACGATGTACCAAAGGATACGCAACGCCATCGCATTACACGACACACCAATAATTTAGACGCCTATCATCTGTATCTCAAAGGTCGCTATTTCTGGAACCAACGCGGTGAAGGAATTATGAAGGGTATGGAATATTTCCAGCAAGCAGCCGCCGCCGATTCGCGATATGCATTGCCCTATGTTGGCCTAGCAGATTCCTATGCTCTACTCGGTTACTACGGCTATATGCCGCCCAAACTTGCCTTCCCGCTTGCTAATGAAAATGCTACTCGAGCCCTGAGCTTAGACCCTTCGCTTGCGGAAGCCCATTCTTCGAGAGGATTGGTGAAAATGTATTTTGATTGGGATTGGGAGGGCGCCCGAGAGGAATATTTTAAAGCAATCGAACTCGATCCCAGATATCCGCCTGCACAATATTGGCTTTCCGTTTTATACACAATCCTACAAGAACCGGAAAAAGCTTTGGAGCAAGACAAAATAGCCCTAGAGGTCGATCCAGTATCTACATTCGTCAATTTGCATCACGGCTGGACTCTTCAGTGTGATGGACGGTATGAAGAATCCATCGACCAGCTTCTTAAGACCTTGGATTTAGATCACTCCCTTTGGTGGATCCATTCACTGCTAATTTACTCCTACTCTGAAGTTGGTCGTTATGACGATGCTATCGCCGCCGCACAACTGATCAAGGAAGGAACTGGGAATCGCGCATTGTATTTACCTGCAATAGGCTATGCTCATGCTAAAGCCGGCGAAGCAGGCAAGGCTCGAGCAATCATTGCGGAATTAGAGTCCCGTGAAGGAGATTTTTTCTGGCCCTCACATGTGGCGTGTATCTACGGAGTGCTTGAAGAATTCGATCTGGCATTTGAGTGGCTGGAGAAAGCATTTTCAATTAAGGATCACTGGTTAGTCACCATGGATGTTCAGCCAGGGTTTAGAGCGCTACATCAACATCCTAGGTATAAGGATTTTGCCTCTCGGGTTGGCATTGGTCACTTGAAGAACTAACGAGTAGGGATCAGTCCGTTATTGAGCGAAAGCAGGCAAATAAATTTACTAAAACTCGCAAATAGTAAGGAGTAATTATGGCAGGCATAAGGACTAGCTTAAGCAAACACGCACCACAGTTATTACTTGCAACGATCATTCTAATTAGCATTCCTTATCAGGCAGCTTATGGGCAAATAACGCCTGAGTCTTTCGGCCTTGGAGACTTCGCAACTGAGAGTGGCGTGGTTTTGCAAAACGCAAAAATCACCTATACAACGGAGGGCGTTTTGAATGCACAAAAATCAAATGCCATTCTGATACCTTCATCATATTCTGCTAGTAACAATAATGAGCTTAGCTTTCTTGTTCAGGAAGGCGCGGCACTAGACCCGGCAAAGTATTTCATTGTACGAACTAACATGTTCGCGAATGGCTGGTCATCATCACCGAGTAATACTCCCCCGCCTCAAGATGGGCCTCGATTCCCCCAGATTTCTATCCGCGACAATGTCGATGCTGCATATAGCCTGCTTACAGATGAGTTTGGAATTCCTCATCTTCTAGCGGTTGTTGGATTTTCGATGGGAGGGCAACAGTCCTATCAGTGGGCGGTCAGTTATCCTGACTACATGGATGGCATCGTCGTGTTAAGTGGTAACGCTCGTGAATACCCGTTCGGTATTGTGCGGCTTGAGGGCGCGAAGTCGGCAATAATGGCAGATGCCGCCTGGCAAAATGGCGAATACACTGAAGTTCCAGAGAAAGGAATACGAACCCTCGGTTCGCACTGGGCTGCATGGGGGTATTCCCAAGAATGGTGGCGCAGAGAGACTTACCTGAATATGGGACTGACTCTTGATGAGATGATTCAACGCCGTGAACAAGGTTTTCTAGGCAGCGATGCCAATGATTTACTTTCTCAGGCGGTCACCTGGCAGAATCACAATATTGCAGACACATCTGGTCAGGATGGTGACTTTGAAAATGCGCTTCGATCGATCAGTACACGAGTGCTGTTAATGCCTGCTTCTACTGATCTGTATTTTCGTGTTACCGATTTGAGAAATGAAAGCCGTTTTATTCGAGACGTGTTGCTTGCGCCTATTGAAACAATTTGGGGGCATGCTGGCGCGGCTGGTGCAGATCCTGTAGCAAATCGATTCATCGATTCTACAATTACAACTTTTTTGACCATGCCCAATTGAGCAAACATTGAGAAGCTTGAAAAGCAGGTCTTGGCCGAAATCGGACGTGATGCACTTTCAGGAATAATAGACTTGTAAACTCATTGTAAAAAGGAGAAATGCTTTGCAACTTACACTTAAAATTCTGGCAATTTTGTTAACCCTCGGTTTTTTAGCGCTTGGGCTATCGGCCTTATTAAGTCCTGAATCGGCTTTGGCAGGGCCTGCTTTTGCGTGGTCGCCGGATGGTGTCGCGGGCTTGAGTGCTGGCCGTGGAGTTCTTGGGGGTCATTTCCTCAGCTTGGGCATGGTGGCAGTTTATGCCTTAGTGAAATCTGAGTACAAGCTGCTTTATGTACTTGCTCTAAGTGAACTAATGATCGTCGTTGGCAGGCTGCTTAGCCTGGGAATAGATGGCTTCGATCAAAGAATGCTCATGCCACTTGTTATTGAAGTAATCATGGCGGCGGGTATGTTCTGCGCGGCGAAGTTTTTGCAGCCCTCAGCTTCAACGCAATAATTTTTAATAGAGTCTGGTCTTGGCAGGGAAAAATTTGCGTTTGGAAAGAGGATGAAAACAATGCGCCTGATTATTAACAGCGTCTTTATACTTGCAGGACTGAGCGCCTGTGGGCCGGAAGTGGTTGCGCCCGCTGATGTAGCTACAAATCAAGTAGAACAAACTGCCACCATCACCGAATCTCAGCGGCTTAACCAGTGGCTGAATGAACGCAATGAAGAACTTCTTTTGATGTCGCCCATGCGCCTGACGAGGTTGGGGCGTAAAGACCTGTATGACCAAATAGACGATGCCAGCGAAGAGGCAGGTGAGCAGCGGCTGCAGTGGCGAGCGCAAACTGTCGAGCAACTACAATCCAATTTTGATTACGATGCCTTGTCCAGTGATGCCAAAATCTCCTATGACATCTGGATTTATCAGTACGAAACAGCCAGAGCAATGGCACCGTTTCGCAGACACAACTATGTATTTAACCAGATGAGGGGCTCTCATACCTCGCTGCCAAATTTCCTAATCAACAGCCACACCGTAAGCAATGAATCGGAGATGCAAGCATACATTTCGCGCATAGTTGGCATAGCCCGCAGTATTGATCAGTCTCTGTATCGAGCAAAACTTGGTGCCGAAGAGAATGTGCGCGCGCCACGATTCGCCTACGAAATTGTATCGGAACAATCGCTAGCACTAATTACCGGCGCACCTTTTGATTCACAGGCCAACGTGGATGCTCCACTGTGGGCCGATGCTAAAGTAAAAATCGAAGCCCTGCTAAGCGAAGGAGAAATTGGTGAGGCCAGGGCGCGCGAACTATTGAGCGAAGTTGAAAAAGCCTTACTGGAGACTTTCGAGCCGTCCTACCAGAGCTTGATAGCCTGGTTACAAGAGGATTATCAGAACACAAGCCAACAGGCCATGGGGGTAGCTTCGTTAAATAACGGTGATAATTACTATCAGGCCAGTCTGGAAAGCATGACTACCACCACTTTAAGTGCCGATGAAATCCACCAGTTGGGATTAAACGAAGTGGCTCGGATAAAATCGGAAATCGAAATCATCAAGCAGCAGGTGGGTTTCGAAGGTTCCCTAGAAGATTTTTTTACTTATACCAAAACCGATGGCCGTTTTTATTATCCAAATGACGACGAAGGCAGGCAGGGCTATCTGGATGACGCCGCGAGCTACATCGCTGTCATGCGAGAGAAACTTCCCGACTATTTTGGTTTATTTCCCCAAGCCGAGCTGGAAGTCAGACGGGTTGAAGCCTTTCGGGAACAGGATGGTGGTGCGGCCCACTACAGAACCGGTACCCAAGACGGATCTCGGCCGGGTGTTTACTATGCACATCTATCGGATATGGCTCAGTTAGCTAGTCATAAGATGGAAGCAACCTCTTACCACGAGGGTATTCCGGGTCATCATATGCAGCTATCCATTCAGAGAGAATTAACTGGAGTACCCGAATTTCGCAAGACTGCGAGCTTTACCGCCTATATCGAAGGCTGGGGACTGTATGCAGAATTGCTGGCCAAAGAGATGGGTGCATTCGAAGATCCCTACAAGGACTTTGGTCGTCTTGGCTCGGAGATATATCGTGCTGTTCGTCTGGTTTTGGATACAGGCATACACGCAAAAGGGTGGAGCGAGGAGGAAGCTAACACGTATTACAGAGAAAACTCTGCCCTACCCGATGGCAAAATACGCTCAGAGGTTCGCCGCTATTTTGTCATGCCAGGTCAGGCAACGAGTTACAAAATCGGCATGCTTAAGATTCTTGAGCTAAGGGAGAAGGCTCGCAGTGAATTGGGCGAGAAGTTTGATATAAGCGCTTTTCACGATACGGTATTGGGTGGTGGAGCTTTGCCACTGTCAATATTGGAACGAGTTGTAGACAATTGGATATCAGAAGTACAAGCATAAGGCTCTGGAAGCCTAGGAGCCTGAACAATCACAAGCTTAAGTTGTCAATTGTGAGTCTTCCCATCCGTTTAAATGACTGCCTCCGATTGAGCTTCCGATCGAAGGCAGTACACTAGCAAACTACTGTTTTCTATAGCGATGAATAAAGCGGCTGGTGCTACCTCGGAAATCAGGCGCGAAGACATTCTTAGTAATATCGTCAGTCATATTTAGAAGGATACCGCTCTCCGCCTCGAAGACGAATCCTGCATCCTCCAGTATTGTTTTTGTTAAGGTTGGCGAGATGCGATGTAGGCTGTTTCCAACGGAAGTAGGAGCAGACTCTTCTGCCACATGATCGATAACCGCCAGAGTGCCACCAGGCTTAAGGGCTTTGTGAAAAACTGCCAGTGTCGCATCAGGATCAACGCCATATTGGTTGAACCAAAGATCATGGAAGTTTTGAATCAAGAAAACCTGATCTAGAGTATTCTCCTCCAGATCCAGATCCTTAAGATCAGCATAGATCGGGACTACGTTGTCCAAGTGTGGAGAGTTTCGAATGTGCGCAGCGAAATAATAGTTAGGATCCATTCCCTCGGCGGCCATTTCATGTGAAATTACCCGTCCATTTTCACCAACAACTCCGGCAAGTATTTCTGTGTAGTACCCACCGGTAGCCAGGATGTCCAAAATATTCATGCCGGGCTTTACACCCATGAATTTGATTACTTCGGCGGGTTTGCGCAGTTCGTCACGACTGCTATTTCGTTCAAGCCTGCCTGGTTCATTGAGAGCGGCAGCTATGAGGTCATCGTATTCATCTGCCTGCAATGCCGTAAAAGGCAATGCACAAATTGTTATACAAAACAGAATATAGTTTATAGTTTTTGTTTTCATAATCTTTTCCTGAATCATTAGAGAATGACCAGCTCAGAGTTGTAGTGCTGATATGTCTTTACACTGAGTTGAAATTTATTAGCTAGAGCAGGGAAAAGATACCGCAGAATTCAGCTTGAACCAAGGGAGTTGTCGACTAAAGGCTTTTAAGTTAGCGACTGATGCTCGCTTTGGGCCGATAACGAACCTTTCGATCCAAATATGAACAGCATTCACATTGGCGATTCCACATGTCTGCTTTCAGGCCAAAGCAGACGTTTTTTTGACCTTTTCTTTAAAGGCCAGATTGAATCGCTATCAATTCTCTAGACACTTAGCAGCCTCTGTTGATAACGCTCTTCATACTTTACAGGCGACAGCTGATTATTGGAACTGTGCCGTCGTTTGCTGTTATAAAACATTTCAATGTAATCAAAAATATCACTC
>JABJIC010000022.1 GCA_018661465.1 Gammaproteobacteria bacterium
AGGCGGTAGCGCCTACCAGTACCGAGACATTTTCCAGCAGGCTCAGATCGACTTCGCCGTTAATTACGTCTACTGCCGAGACAGCACGATAGGCGGAAGGATCGCTGGCGTAGGAAATTCGCATATTACCGTCGCTATCCAACGGTATGTCCAGACCAGGATAGGCGGTTAATTGGAGTATGTACGCGGGGTCCAGCAGTGAACTGCCTGGCTGTATCGATGCCTGCCAGGGCTGAATATTGCTGGCTTGCAGGAAGGCAGTCAGGGCCAGGGATGGGTAAGCAGCTCCGTCGACACAGATCACTGCTGGCGCCGTTCGAATGGCGCCGTCTCCATCTATAATTGGTGTTATATGTCCCTTGGGAATGGAGGCAAAACCACTGTGTGGCGCCTGAAAACTGTTGGTATTGGGAATTTGTATCGCCTCTCCTACTGTGTTGCAAACTAGCCCGCCGATGGGATGCGTCATAAGTCCGGTACGGAGAGACGACTGTGGGGTCAGTATCGGCACCTGCGCAATCACAGCGCCTCGTGCATTTTGCAGAGCAGCCAATAAGGCAGCATCGCCTGGCTTGGCTTCGGGATAATTGATATCGTGTAGTTGTGACTGGGCGCCCGCATCATCGATGGCATTTACCAGCAATGCCAGTTGCGGCCGCGTCCAGGGCCAGGGGCCTATCTCGGCAAGGCTTTTTTCATCAATGCTTACTATTGTGATGCGCTGTTCGAGGGTGGTGTCGGGAGAGAGTGTCCAGCCTAATCCTCCCAGTCGCTCTTCCATTATCTGCAGACTCGGCCCCAGAGCCAAAAGCAGCACCATACTGATAGCGCCTGCCGCTGCCAGCACCAACACACGGGCCACTGCCGGGCCTAACTGCAGAATGGCGCTTAATGGATTGGGCGGAAGGAGTCGTTGCAGGTTCATGTTACTGGCTATCCCAAAGCGTGAGGCCCTGAATGCCCCCGTCCTGTAGCTGACGCTCGAAGAAATAACCGGCTTCCTGCCCGTCCAGGCTTACAGCCCCGGCAATGCGCTGAGTATCGGTGCTACTATGAAAATAGCCGCCATCAAACAGCCTGCCTGTTGCGAAAAAATCCACCGGGCCGGTAGCACTGTGATTCAAATTAAGTTCGGTGGCGAAGCTATTCTCCAGAAAATCGATGCCGAGACTGCCGCCGCTGACCTCCATAGCGACAACACCAGTAGATGAATTATAAAAAGCCTGGGCAGAGTTGAGGGAAAAACTCACGACCTCCAGCCCCTTATCCAGACGCTTGCTTCCATTCTCGGTGCGGAAAAGCCCATAAGCCAAATTTCCAACCGTGATCTCACGGCCGTCGCTAGCCTCGGCACGGCTAAGGCTCACCCGATCCTGTTCGTTGAGCCCTGCTACTGCGTAGCGCCCCCACACAAGCTGCCTGTCACTAAGGTCAACAAGCTGCAGAGGTGTCTCGGGTGTGAAGTCAGGTTCTGGCTCGGGCGCTACGATTGTTACTGATTGTTGCAAATCCGTTGCGGCATCGGCGACCTTGATTGCAGCCACTTCCTCGACAAAAACATCACGACTTGCAGCATTATTTTCTGTAACCGTTTCGTCAGCCCGGCTAATGGCCTGCTGGACTTCAGCTCGCAAGGTATCGGAGTCACGAATTTCTTCTGAGGCTAGCAGGCGAGGCAGAGGCGTACTGCCGTCCAGCTCAATAACTTGCAGGGAAGTACCGGTTAATTCCACTGCATTAACATCGCAGGGCCCGAAGGCGTCGAAACTACACTCGGCTGAAAAAGGCGCAAGCACGATGGTGCCTTCATTTACCAGAGCCCTGGTTGTATTGTCGGTAGCACTGACCACGAAATCTGTGCCTCGAACCCCAATGGCCGCGATGGGTGTATTGAGGCGAAAGCGTTGCCGGGCTGCCTTGGCCGCCTCACCGGAGATGGAGCGGGTAATACCGAAAACCAGGTTGAACTTTACTTCGGAGAGCTGCGGCTTTTCGGGATTGTAATCGTAACTTAATATCTCCAACTCGCTGTCCGGCCGAACGCTCATCAAGGCTTTATCCACAAAGTGGATATGTACAGTGCCATTGGCTGCGGTAGTGATCTTGTCGCTCACCTTGATCGATGAGCCAGGTTTTACTAGCTGGCGGGGCTGATCCGGTGACTCTACATAGGCCTTGCCCCATACCGAGCTCACTGTTCCTACCAATACCGATGATTGCTGATTCTCGACCGGCTTACCTGCTTCGTTGTTCAGGGGTTCGACCGCGGAGGCCATTGGAGCAGACAGGGCGAATAGCACGGCGAAGCCAAGCGCCGAACAAGTCCTAATGAAATTCTGCAATCTGACGAATAATTGTGTTGTCATAGTCGTTAATAAAGCCCATCTTCAAGTAGATGCCACGATACCTCAGAGCAACAGAGGAGAGAGTGACTGAAATCACATGAGACCGGGATAGCCCATGTGTATACTCCCATATAATCTCATTTACTAATGTAATTCAAGCACTTATAATGCCGAACCGTCCCCGATGAGAGTTGTCTCTACTATAATGACAGGGCTAAAAGACATGGCTAAGAGTTCATGGTGGTAACCCCCAAACTATTAAGTTCTTTCACAATTCTCAAACCTCTGCCTGAAGCCGTTCTGAGTCAACTTGCGCAACATTCTTCTCTGCGCAAGTTTGCGCGGCGAGGCGTGGTGTTGAAGGCGGGAGAAAAAGAAGACCACATCTGCTTCCTGTTTGAGGGGCGACTACAGGGGGTAGACTTCACCATCGATGGCCGCGAAGTAGGCCTGTATTTTGTAGAACCCGGTGAGTTCTGCGGCGAACTAGGCCTGTTTGATCACGGGCCTCAACCCGAGTACGTAATTGCCCTGACTACAGCTGTTGTTGTCTGTGTGCCAATGACCAATCTGCGAGAGATAATGCTCACAGCTCCCAGCGTGGTTAATGGGCTGGGTTTGAAGCTTGCTGCCAGGGTGCGACAGATGACGTTTCAGCGCTCGCTACTGGCGCTGCCAAATATTGCACAGCGAGTTTGCTGTCAGCTGTGGATGCTGGTGCCGGATAAAGACAAGAATGCCCAGGCTGGCACAAAAATTAGTAACCCACCCACCCACATGGAAATCGCAATCATGCTGAATGTGAGCCGGGAAACCGTGACCCGGGTGTTTCAGACTTTACAAAATCGGCAGATAGTTAAACGTGATGGATCAGCGAGTTTGTTGCTTAAGGACCCACAGAGCCTGAAAAGCCTTGCTGAAGGTAAAGAGGAATTGTAGAGCAATTTCCATTTGAACTGGCACTGGTACTGGGCAAGCTAAATAGCGTTCGGCTTCTACTTCGAATCGAAAAAAAACGAGGAGGGCTTAGTGGGCGGGGTTGAAAACTCACAGCGCTGCCCTCATTTAAACGCAGCAAGGCAATATATAAAAAGTAAAATTAGAATACATACTTGAACTTCATGACTAACTATTAACCAAGCGATTGACGCCAGTTGCATATTGCGCCGGCTTCTTGCTTCAAGAAAAAGCACCAATGACAACAACAAAGAACAATTCCAGCAAGACACAATATCCAGAACTAGCTGCCGCCCTAAAAGATGTAAAACACTATTTCATCTATACTGGCCTGTGCAGCGCGGCAATTAATGTGCTGATGCTGGTACCGATTATATACATGCTGCAGGTGTATAGCAGCGTAGTTGCCAGTGGTAGCCTGTCGACTCTGGCCATGCTCACCTTATTAATGGTGGCCTTGCTAATGGCCATGGGAGGGTTCGAATGGGTGCGCGCGATGATTCTGGTGAGTGCCAGTAATCGCATCGAGAAGAATCTGCGCCAGCGGGTATCGGAGTCTGCATTCAGGGCTTCCCTTTTATCCGGCGGTACCACCTCGCAACCACTGAGTGACCTGGCCAGCCTACGCCAGTTTCTTACTGGCAATGGGGTGTTTGCGTTCTTCGATGCGCCCTGGTTTCCCGTCTATGTTGCAATCATGTTCGTATTTCATCCCCTGTTCGGCTATGCCGCGATATTCTCCGGTATCGTCATGGTGGTATTTGCCTATATCAATGAGAAGTCCACCAGCGCCCGCCTGCAAGAGGCCAATGCGTTGGCCAATCGGGCCTCAGGTCAACTTAACGGTAGCCTGCGTAACGCCGAAGTGATTGCCGCCATGGGCATGGCAGATGCTATCCGCGGCCGACAGGATCTGCTCTCGGATCAGGTGCTTTCCCTACAGGCGGACGCCAGCCGTCGAGCAGGAGTGATCGGCAATATCTCCAAGTCGTTCCGCGTTATTATGCAGTCCCTGTTATTAGGCCTTGGCGCCCTGCTGGCACTGCGGCAGGAAATCTCCCCCGGCATGATGATAGCCGGTTCCTTATTACTTGGCCGGGCGCTGGCTCCGATTGATATTTTGGTGGCAACCTGGAAGCCATTCACACTGGCGCGAGCGCAATATGCGCGACTCGGCCAATTGCTGCTGCAGGCGCCGGCCGCAGCTGAAACCATGCCCCTGCCAGACCCAAAAGGTAATTTAAGTGCCGAGCAAATCGTGGTCATACCGCCGGGTGCGAGAGTGCCTGCGGTCAAAGGAGTTTCGCTGCAATTAACTGCAGGCGAGGCGATTGGCATTGTCGGGCCCAGCGCATCGGGCAAGTCCACTCTGGCCAGAGCGCTATTGGGTATTTGGCCCACCTATAGTGGCAAGGTGCGTCTGGACGGCGCCGACATCGGAACCTGGGACCGCACTCGACTAGGCCCCTTTATCGGCTATTTGCCACAGGATATCGAATTATTCGATGGCTCTATTTCGGACAACATATGCCGCTTTGGTAACGAGGATTCCGAGAAGATTGTGGAGGCGGCCAGGATGGCCGGCGTGCACGAATTAATCCTGAATCTGCCACAGGGCTATGACACCATCATCGGCGGAGCCGGAGGTGTATTGTCCGGCGGCCAGCGACAACGAATCGGTCTTGCCCGGGCGGTTTATGGCAATCCTCGCTTGCTGGTTCTGGATGAGCCAAACTCAAATCTTGACGATCAGGGCGAGAAGGAACTGGTAGAAGCGATTGAACGGGTCAAAGCCCAGGGCTCTACAGTTATCATTATCACCCATCGAAAAATGGTGCTGAATAGCGTCGATAAAATTCTGATTATGAAAGACGGACTGGCCCTGGGTTATGGGCCGAAGGACGAGGTACTGGCCAGCTTGGCGGCTCCCGCCGTCCCACGCTCAGTTGCCGGCTAGTTGCTGACTAAAAATTAAGAGCTGTATTTGAGATTCAAACCACACTGTTAATCAAGGACAGTACTAGTCGACTCAAGACATGTAGAAACATCGCAAGATTAATGCAAGCCAAAGAGACAAAGAGACAAAGAGACAAAGAGACAAATCGTGAGTGAAAATAAAGAAATACGCGTTCTGGAAAGCGATGCTGCTGAGAAGCCTGCTAACACACTAAGTGTGGGTACCAGTATGGAGACGCCCAAGCGCGTCGGGCTGACCCTATTCTTCCTGGTGTTCGGTGTATTTGGGACATGGTCAGCTGTAGCACCGCTGGAGGGCTCGGCCGCTGCATCCGGAAGAGTCACCGTAAGATCCTATAGCTCGACAGTTCAGCATCTGGAAGGAGGCATTATCAGCGAGATCAAAGTGCAAAATGGTGACTCCGTGCGCGCCGGGGATCCCTTGCTGATAATTGATAACACCCAGTCTATGGCACAACTGGAGATTGCAAGCAGTCAATTCGTGGCCCTGAAGGCGCGAGAAGCAAGATTAATCGCCGAGCGCGATGGGCTGGATGAAGTGGTTTATCCCGACATTCCTTCTATTAGCGAAGCCGGTGTAAGACAGGAAAAGCTGGCACAAAACGGCATATTTCAGGCTCGCCGTGCCGCCAACGAACTGCGCACCGAGGTGCTGGAGCAACGCACCGAGCAACTGCGAGAGCAAGTGGCCGGACTGGAAGCACTTCGGGCGAGCAAACTGGTACTGGCCAAGTCTTATGCCGATGAATTAAGCGATACCCAGGAACTGCTGAGCCAAGGTTTCTCTGACAAGACCCGGCTTCGAGAACTTGAGCGGAATCACGCCACCTTCGAGGCCCAGGCGGCAGATCATGCAGCGAATATCGCCGGCACGGAAGTTCAAATTGGCGAAGCCCGCTTGCAAATTTTGCAGCTGCAGCGAGATTTTCAGAACGAAGTAGTCACCCAATTAAGCGAGGTTCAGACAAACCTGAACGACACTAATGAGCGAGTGACAGCGCTGGAAGATGTGGTGAGCCGTACGGTGGTAAGAGCACCCGAGGATGGGGTAGTGAATGGTATGCAGTTTCATACGGTTGGCGGGGTAATTGGGCCAGGTAGGCCTATTGCCGATATAGTGCCACAGAGTGAAGATTTGATTATCGAAGCCAGTGTATCCCCCGCGGACATAGACCGGGTATCGGAAGGCCAGGAAGCCATTATCCGCTTTTCTTCTTTCAGCAGTGCCGTACCAGCCATTTTTGGCACGGTGTTGAACCTTTCTGCCGACGCCTTCACCGATCAGAATACAGGCATGAGCTACTATCTAGCTCGTATCGAGGTGACGCCGGAGGGCATGGAAGAGTTGGGCGATCTGGAACTGCTGCCGGGTATGCCTGCCGAGGTGTTTATCAGTACGGGCTCTCGCACCCTATTGCAATATTTGCTCAAGCCATTTACCGATTCCCTGGCACGCAGCCTAAACGAAGACTAGCGGTTATGAAAAATACTTCAGTTCTGGCTGTTATTTGGCTTACCCTTATCGGCGGATGGTCATCGGCACTGCTTGCCGCCGATGACTCCGGTAGGAGACCATCCAGTCCCATGGCCGGTTCGACTCTGGAAGATTTTTTTAGTGCCGCCATCAATTACAGTCCCCAGCTAAAGATTGCCGAGGAGAGGTTAAACATTGGTTCTGCGCGTACCAGTGCGGCCAAGGGTCAGCTGCTTCCTCAGCTAAGAGCCAATGCCAGCAGGTCTGATAACCGGCGCAATGCATTGGGCAGTCTACAGACCTTCGATGGAGAGCGTTATTCCATTACGCTAACCCAGGTATTATTTAACTGGCAGGCATTTTCTGCCCGTAAGGAAGCATCCCTAATAGAAGACCAATTCGAGGCAGAGTATTATGGAGAATTGGGATTACTGTTAACCGATGTTGCCGAGAAGTATTTTGATGTGCTGTTGGCAAATGATGCCCTGAGCTCCATTGCCACCGAGCTGGATGCGGTAAGCAATCAGTTGGATCAAATTCAAAGTATGTATGACCGCCAACTAGCACAGGTAACCGATTTATATCAGGCTCAGGCAGGCCTTGCGGCCGTCGAGGCACAGCAACTGCAGCTGCAGACCGAGCTGGCGGTTCGACGCGAGGCCCTGCGTTCGGCCAGTGGTGTAGAGAGTGGGGAGTTATATCGATTAAGCGACGATGCCAATATTCCGCCGCTTGAAAACAGCATCAACTATTGGGTGCAGCAGGCCGAAGACAATAATCACCAAGTTCGCGCCAGAGAATACGCCGTGGAAGCCGCCGATAAGCGCATCGACCAACGACGCGGTGCTTATATGCCGCAGGTGAACTTCATCGTTCAGCGCCAGGACTCCGATGTGGGTTTCGATAATATCCCCCAGGCCAGAACTGATAATACCTATATTGGACTGGATATAACGATTCCCCTATACGCCGGCGGCAGCAATCGTGCGGGGGTTAGAGAGGCCACCAGCCAGCTCAGAATTGCCGAAAGTGAATTACGTCAGGTGCAGCTGGAGGCTAGTGAGAGAGTGCGCTCCGCCTATTTGCAGGTGCAATCCGCAGAAACTCTTATTGCCGCGGCCCAGAAACTCGTTGAATCCACTACACTGTCGTCAACAGCGATGCAGCGAGGGTTCGAACTCGGCGCAGTTACCAGTGTAGATGTGCTTAACGCTCTACGAGACCAGTTCAGGTCCGAGCGTGACTTGCAGGCTACACGATACAACCATGTTAAGTATCTGCTTCTTCTGAAAAGAGAAACTGGGCTGCTGAGCGCCGATGACATGCTCGAAGTTGGTAGCTGGCTGGAATCGCCAGGTCTGTAAGTCGCCATGTTAGAACTTCGTCGACTTACCTCAGAATACATTGAAACTGAAGACCGCTTCCGCCTAACCGGTGAAGATGAAGCAGGAAATACTATCAGTCTATGGCTTACGCAGAGGTTGTCTCGAAGCTTGATCAGTTATTTACTTAGCGCAATTTCCCGCTCCTCGACCGAGGCCACGAGAAATCCCACCCAAGACGATGACGCTGGCAATCTACTTCAGGAGTTTGCTCAACAAGCTGCGACCGCTGAACTACCTTTGCAAGACGCAGTAGACAGCACACTTAGTAACCAAGATTGGCTAGTAGAAGAGGTCGACATAAATCAGGGTGCAGAAGGCATCGTTGGGCTTGTATTCAAAAAAGAGGGTGTTGAAAGCGTAGCGATAGGTTTTGAAGCTCAGCAACTTCGGCAATGGTTGAGTATCGTCCGTAGTCAGTGGGTACAAGCACAGTGGCCCATCGACATATGGCCTAGCTGGATGGCTGAGCAAGGTGAGTCAGCAACTCAAGTCTCGAAAAACCCAGTTCACTAGAAATATAGATCCACTATTTCGTGGGTTACCTCCCTCAAGGATCGCTGTAGTTGCTGCCTTGAAAAACGATAAAACCCTTCGGCGTAACTAACCTCAGACCCCAGCGTAAAGGTTCTTCCTTTGTCCAATGAAATCACCAGTTCTTCATAGTTATTTTCGCTGTTCTGACTACTGTAAATAGCCATCAATGCTTCCTTGTTTTTTTTCTGCTTGCTCGTATCGACAAATAGATTTACCGGATTCTGTACACCAATTTCATAACTGAATGCAGCAGGGCAATTAGCCTCTTCAATACTTTGTAATGCTGACCAGACAAGCTGAGCAGTCATTCTATGGTCAGGATGCAATTCCATGGGGCCGGGTAGGAAAACACTTGCTGGTGCTGTTTCCTCAATGGTTTTTACAATTCGGCTGACCAATTCCTGGCGCAAGCTGAGACCCCGGTCTGGCTCCTCCCAGAGCTGTAACGAGCTTGCGTTGAGCATGGCTGCAGCTTGCTGGACTTCCTTTCGCCGAACATAAATCAGGTCATCACTCTCTCCTCCAAGCGCGCCATCGGTTAGTATGACAATGTGGGTGTCCACATTTTCATCACGAGCCCGTAGCAGGCTCCCTCCCATACCATAGGTTTCGTCATCAGCATGGGGAGCGAAAACAAGCCATGGGCCTTTCGGCAAATCTGAAATCTCGTAGGAGGTAAGTAAATGCTCCGGATTTAACATATAGTTTCTGCCGTCTTAGTCAATTACAGGCATTTTACTCTGACACCCCAGTAATTGTAGAGTAGAATTGCTGACCTTGATTTCTAGCAAGGGCTGGACATGTTCTTCATTTTAATTCGTGAATGGTTGTGGGCTCCCTTTACCAACTATCGTCTTTTTCACAATTTCACCAAGCAAGATTTCTTTGTCCAATTTACCGGATCTATCGGTGGGTTTCTGTGGCTATTCCTGACTCCACTAATTCATATCATCATCTATTCTTTCGTTTTTGCCTATATCTTCCAGTTGCGAGCAGTAGAGGGCTTCGGTGAGATAGCCTTTGTCATCTTCATGATGATAGGTTACCTGCCATGGTTTGCCTTCGCTGAAGCAATCGGTAAGTCTACCGGACTCTTGATTGAAAAAGCACCGCTGATTACCAAGGTTATGTTTCCTGTACAGATACTGCCGTTTGTGGGGTCTACCGTGCCTTATATGACCCATGCGATTGGATTTGGCCTGCTACTTGTCTATCTCGCCTTTCAGGGCTACCTTAACTGGCTATGGTTCTGGCTTCCAATAATCTTTTTCCTGCAGTTTCTTTTTACCCTTGGCCTTGTGGCAATACTGTCCGCCCTCAGTGTTTTTCTGAGAGACCTTCAACAGCTCGTGGCTCTGGGAATTACCGTGTGGTTTTTCCTGACGCCTATTATCTACCCTATAACCATGATTCAGGATGAAGCAGTGCAAGCGTGGTTTCTACTGAACCCGATGCACAGTTTTGTAAATCTTTATCGTGAAATTGTTTTACGCGGAGAATTGCCACTGGCGCATTTACAGATCATTATTCCGGTTTCCCTGCTTAGCTATTTCTTCGGTGGCTGGCTATTCATGAAAATTAAAAACGCCTTTGGCGACGTTCTTTAGTTAGGTTTAGGAAGGAATAACAGAGTGACCCGTATCTCCGTACAAAGCCTTAATAAAGATTTCAGAATCTATGAACGCCCTCAAGATCGCCTCGCTGAACTCATCTTTCGCAAACCTCGGCACACTCTCTATCATGTGCTGAGCGATATATCCTTTGCCCTACCTGACGCTAAGAGCCTGGGAATCATCGGCGACAATGGCGCCGGCAAGTCCACTCTTCTCAAGTTGCTGGTTGGAACACTACAGCCCACCAGTGGTGATATCACCATTCATGGTCAGGTTGCGGCTCTTCTGGAACTAGGGGCGGGATTTCATCCTGAGTTTACCGGTCGTAAGAATATTTATCTCAACGCATCACTACTCGGCGTACCCGATGAGAACATCGCTCAACTGGAAAAAGATATTATTCATTTTTCGGAGCTTGACTACTTCATAGACCGGCCTGTCAAAACCTATTCTTCCGGAATGTTCGTGCGTCTCGCCTTTTCCATCGCGACTATGGTGCGTCCAGATATTCTGATTATCGATGAAGCACTCTCAGTTGGCGATATGGCTTTTCAGAAGAAATGCGTTCAGCGCATGAATGAGTTTCGAGAGCAGCAGAAGACCATGGTGCTCTGTAGCCATTCCATGTTTCATATTCAGGAGCTATGCGACATTGCTATCTGGATCCACAAAGGCAAGATTCGGGAAATGGGAGAATGCGATAAGGTAGTAGGGCATTACGAAGATTTTTGTAATAACAAGAAAACCTATAACAGCATTCGCGATGATATTCCTGTCGAGTTACAAAAGTCCGAAAAAGAGAATGAAGAGGCTCAGGTTCAAGACTGTCGTATTAATTCTCTCTCGGTTAAGTCTACCTCCGGAGAAGAACTCACTACCCTCAAGCCACTGGACGACGTGGTGCTGGAAATGGAAGTCCAGGCATTGGTGGATGGTATGGAGGGCAACTTCGGCTTTGCCTTTATGCGGTCATCTGAAGAGCCTATCGCGTCTTTCTTAACCACCAATGCTAAAGATGTGAAGCTGAAAACCTATAACAAGGGAGATGTGTTCAAGGTTTCCCTGACCATTGAGAGCGTGTCGATGCGAATAGGGGAGTTCTATGTGCTCGGCGGCCTTGCCGATAAGAGCGGCCTGCTTTGGTATGAAACCAAGTTCAGTAAGTTGTTGGCTATGGAAGCCAATAAGGGCGTCGGCCCGATGATTATGAAGTCCCATTGGCAGCTGGGTGAAGCCGACTAAGCTTTTGGCTTTCCGCCTGCCAGCTTTCCTTTCGCACTCAGCACTCAGCACTCAGCACTCAGCACTCAGCTCAAGTATAAATCCTTCGTTTCACCCTGTTCGACAATGATTTAATTTTCTTGCCGAATGCAGTGTTTCCCAAAGTATGAGAATTATCCGGTATCCAATCTGGAAATCTCAGTGCCATCTCTTTATCGGCACTGTCCATTGGCGTGAAATACTTACATCCAGCAAAAAAATAATGAGTTACCTGAGAATGCCGGCTTCTGCTTGGGTCTTTCAGCGCTGAGCCGCCATGCAATAGATTGGAATGCCAAATTAGTGCCTCACCTTTCTTTATAGTTCCGTAAGACGGCGTGAGCTGCTCTTCTTTAACTAACTGCTGAATTTCTGCTTCGTATTTCTTATAGCTTTCCTTGCCCGGCTTAAGCGAAAAATCCTCCATACCATATTCCCGCAGCTTGTGGCTTCCCGGATAGTAGATTAGCGGGCCATTTTCCATATCGATGTCTTCCAGCGCGACCCAAACACCAGCAACATAGCCTTTAGGGGAGGAATTAAAATGAATTGTGTCCGAGTGCGCCAATTGCTGAGTCGCGCTGGGGAAATTCAAAGTTTGAAATGGCAGAGGCTTACGGCCAAATAGCTGTCTTAGGCTGGCGAGTACATTTTCGTTTACGGCAAGCTCTCTAACATCTTCTACATAGGGCCATGCATCTTGTAAACGAAGTGGTGATCCCGGCTTATTTTTATACTCGGGGGGGGGTAGTGAGGCTCAACATTTTCTATCAGCCTATCAAGATCGGAATTCTCTAATTGAAAATCAACTACCAGATAGCCATTCTTATCAAAGGAATCAAGTTGTTCTTTAGTCAGAAACTTTTTATTGGAGGAAAACATTTGTCTCGATTACGTAGTCTGGATATATAAATTCGAAGATCATTCGCGTTCTATTCAGCATCGTTAGGGTAAATCTATGTCATATTCATCAACACGTGCTGGCGCGGAGTCGGGAAGATATCCGTATGGGTCGATCTTGTAAACCCTCGGAAGAGCATTGGAACTACGCACTTCAACTATTTCCATATAGGCTTGGCGAATAGGGTCTTCTTTATATTCCGATTCGTCTTCTTCATCTGAAGTCTCTTCTCCGCTAACAGCTCTAGCACTGGGATAGGCGAAAATGGAATACCAATTGGATATATTGGTCCCGATCCAGGCTGAGAGTTCCTGCAGGTTCTCAAAAGGGATGATTTCGGCAATTTCGGCCCGATTACTAATGTCTTCCACTTCTCGAAAAGCAATGATGGTCTCAATGAGCTCATCATCCAGACCGGGGAGAAGCTGCATTGCTTCCCGAGTGGCCAGATTGAGATTAACTGTTCTGTCATTGCCATAGATGGTAAACGCCGCATCAACATTTATGTCTTTTAGAAGCTCATCAAAGCCTTTGATGTGAAGTATCTCTTCAACTGTATCCAGTTCCGGGTTGTTTCGAGGGGCATAGGGCTGCTCCAGCTCCATATAATAATCTTTCTCTGCACCGTTAAGGCTTTCCAGATCATTCAGGTCCGTCCAATCTGTCCAGACAGCCAGTAAATCCTGCACCTGTTCAGGCTCGGCTTCCTCACCCCCTAACAATTTCTCAATTAGTAGCTGCATATTTCGCCGTGGGATTCTCAACAGATTAATCTTGCCGCCATGATTGTAAATTCGAACTACCACCTCCTCTGGTGTTTCATAATTCAACTCCAGGCTCTGCCCATTAAAGCGATACGCCTCATCCCTGATCTCTCCATCTTCCGACTCTTCCAACGCCTCCCCAATGGGTGGTGGCATTCCCTGCATCATCAATTCCATCTCTGCATTGTTGACGGCAGACATTACTTCTGCCCAGTAGGCCGTAGCTTCCTGATTGTGTAGTGCCGTCTTGGCAGAGAGCCGAACCTTGCTTGCCATCGCCGTAACCAATACCGTCAACAGAACCGCTGTCCATAGAACAATAATTATGACAGAGCCTTTTTGATTCAGTTTGTTCATTGCATTTATCGATTTCATATGAATATTAGAGGCCGGTATTAACATCGTTGGGTCTAATAGATCGGTGCTCGTTATTTCGAATGCGGGCAACTATCTCCAGCTCTTCTTTCTCGGCTTGCAACTCATCCATCGGTATGAAGCGCACATAAACAGCCAGTGGCAAACTTTGAGCTTCTCGTCCAATCCACTCATCTGTCCACAGTTTACTCTCTCCAAGTTCTTCGTAGAGATAACTAAACTCCACGGTGTAATTTTCAAGAAAAAGAATTGGCTCTTTCTCCTCAATTCTCAATTCAGGATTATCACTAAACGCGGGAACCAGGTTGAGGTAGGTGCCTTCATCTTCCACCGAGAATAATTCCCAAGCAGTGAGGCCGGGATTTCGTTGTGGAGACACAGTAGATACCCAGCTTAGACGGTCTTCTTCGCCGAAGAAATAAATTTCACGACCCAAGGTCTCCTCGTTGGTATAGCTATGGGGGAATGCGCCATGAAGCGCTCGATCTAGTTGTAATATAGCTAGTGCTTCATCCAGGCTTTCATCGAGGATGTCCGAGTTTCTGTTCCAGTCTTCAGCGACGATGAATACACCGGTGCTCAGCAAGCCCAGGATCATTGCTGTCAGGCCGAGAGAGAGAATGACTTCGATTAGGGTGAAACCGTGGTTGGTTTTTTTTGTGTGGGTAATTTTGTTCATTTCGTTTAAGTCAGGTTGAGAATCACATGCATTTTTTTATGATGAATGAATAAATAAAATCGATGAGTTTGTCAGTGAATCCACATTGTCTTTTATTGAGGCAAGCTCAGCTGTATCCAGCGGTTACTACTAATTATTTCATCACGATCTTCGTTGATAATTTCTATTGCCTGCAAGGCATACGCAGTGGCCTGGGTTTTTCGCTCGGGGTCTTCCAAAAGACCCTGATCCCGTACTTCGTAGCTATCGTCTTCCAGGATCAGCTCCACGTCATGGAATTCATTCTCCAATAGGGCATAGTTGATCGCGGCTCTGGCCCTGGTGGCACGAATCAAGCTGTCCTCCGACTTCCACGACAGTTGCTTGCTGCCCCCCACTAGAGAAAATAAACCTCCCAGAACAAATCCGGTTATGGTTAGGGCGACGATAACTTCCAACAGTGTAAATCCTGATTGCCGGGAACGACGACCGGGAATGGAGTTCGGAAAGAAGTCATGAGAGGAAACTTGAAGGCGAAGAGATAGCTGAGTCTTAAGCACAGTTTATTCCTCCGACTCTTCACTGGATATACGGCCGGTGAATGGATCAACTATCAGCTGCAATTCTCTTTCTTCCTGAGCCAGCAGCAATACTCCACCAGTGCTGCCTCCCTCGGGATAGAAAGTCACTTCGATTCTGTCCTCGACATATTCTTCCCGGTCGGTGCTGTCTCGAAACCTGATATCTATGCCAGAGCTATTCCACTCGCCAACAATATTAGCTCTGAATCGCTGGGCTCGATCTTCAAGATTGGAATCATTGCTACTGAAACCTGCTGTTTGTGTGTCTGCTTCATTTTCATCATCGAGGTCGGCATTGAAGCGAATCGTGCTGGCCTGTCCGCTTACTACGGCTGTTCTTCGTGCATGATTCAGGAGGGAAACCGCCTGTCGGGTTTGTGCATTGAAAGTGCGGGAATCCAAACCGCCAAGATTGGGAACAACCAGGATGCTGGCCATGGCGATAATGCTCATAACCATCAATAGTTCCAGCAGGGTGAAGCCTCTGGCATTACCGGCACTAATAGCTGGCTTGGGAGCTAGAGGGAAAGCTGGTGAGACAATTAAAGGTACAGCTAGCAAAATAGCCGGAGAGAAAGCCATAACAGGAGTTAGAAAACTAGCGGACTTAGCGTCCGATATCGGCGTCATCATCTTCGCCGCCCTGAGCGCCATCAGCACCATATGAAATCAGGGTAAATTCCCGACCCTCGCCTTCGTAAGCATATTCGTTGCCCCAGGGATCCATTGGCACATCGCCTCTTAAGTAAGGTCCGTTCCAGGCGGCGCGTCCGGTTTCGTCTTCTACCAATCCTTCAAGACTATCGGGGTACTCATTCATGTCGATGCGATAGGCATCAAGGGCTGTCTCCAATGCAGAAATCTGCGCTAGCGCTCCGTCGCGCATTGCACCCGCTTGTTGATTAAAAATATTGGGTGCAACCATGACTGCCAACATCGCGATAATGGCCATTACCACCAGAATCTCTATCAGGGTGAAACCAGCCTGTGTCTGTTGTTTTACGTTCATGTCCAATTACCTGTATTTCAATGGCTATATTTTGAAGATTGCAAAAAGTGCTATTAGATAGTCACTTTTTTGTTGTTTAGTTATTTGCCAGAGCAAAATCTCATGCAGTCTAGAATCCGGAAGTCTCCAGTAAATCCGAGGCCATGTCGAAACGATCAAGAATGTCCTGATATTGTATACTGCTTTCCTCATTGAGATTTATGATCTCCGGGCGCATAACAATAAATAGTTCACGCCTTTCCAATTTTTCCTGTTGATAGGAAAACAAATTTCCAATCAGTGGCACTCGATTTAGTCCGGGTACTCCGGTATTCAATTCTTCCATGTCGGTCTGGATCAGGCCGCCAAGAACAACATTCTCACCATCGCGAACCACCACCGTTGTGAGAATTTCCTGATTGTTAAATACCGGATTATTGTTTACGCCGGAAGATCCGCTATCCACCGAGGATAAACTCTGACGTATAACCAGATTTACAATACCATCGTTGTTTATTTGGGGAGTAATGGAAAGTTCTATACCAGTGTCCCTGTACTGAATATTAGTTGTGGCAATTCCTCCGGAAGCAACGGATTGCCCTTGCTCCACCGGAACCTGTGCGCCAATCTGAATTTCCCCTTCCTGATTATTGGCCACTGTAAGCGAGGGCCTCGCCAGTAGTTGTACATCGTTGTTGACCGCTATCGCTTCCAGTGTGGCATCTACCTGGGCAGCTCCATCGATAAAAGATTTACTGAACATCAAACCGCCAAGACCAGTCCCCGGCAAAAATCCTGTAGAGGAATTAGTGGAAATTGAATCCACTGCCGAGTCTGCTGCCACCCGCGACCAGTCAACACCAAATCGCGTTGTGTCAGACAAAGTTATCTGAGCGATAACGGCATTAATCATTACCTGTAGAGGAACCGAGTCTAGTTGATTGATGGTGGTGAGTAATTGTCTATAGTCTCTGGCGGTGCTGCGAATAAGCAAACTATTGGTGCCCTCATCAGCAACAATCTTAACCCTCAAATTAGCCGACACCGCAGATGATGAAGCTACAAACAATTCATTAGGTGGCGCGCTGTTGCCATCATCGCCGCCATCACCAGCCGGTCTTCCATCTTCTCGCCGAACAATAGCTGGCGTCTCATCATCCCGGTCATCTTCAAACACGTCCGAGAGAGTTGCTGCGAGATCTACTGCATTCAGATTTTTTACGCGGTAGTGAAATAATTGTTCAACCTGTTCCTGGCCATCAGCATCAAGAATCCTCACCCAACGAGAGATTTCATCAAAGCCGCGATTGGCAGGCGCAGTGACCAGAATGGCATTAATCCTTTCAATTCCCTTTACTTGATATGCCGGAGTGGGCCCTTCAATCAACTGCAGAATTTCCGAAAGCTCTGTTGCCACTTCAACCGCATTGGCATTGTTCAACTGATAGAGGTGTATTCCCTGGTTAGAAAAAGGATCAGCATCGATTAGAAATAGAATCTGATTGATGCGTTGAAGTTGAGATTCGCCAGCAGATATTGCCAGGGTGTTATTACTTAACAATGATCTAACGTCGCCATCAGGTGCTAGCAACGGCTCGATCACTTGTATTGCCGCATCACTGGAAATATAGGTTAGTGGAGTAACCTGCATGATTCGTGCAGCAGTGCCATCACCAAGAGTCTCGGGAGTCGCTATCTCTACCGGAAGACTATTTGGCAATTTGCGCGCATTGTAGACATTGCCCACCTGGTCAATAATTACGCCGGCATCGCGAGTAAGTAATCGAATTAGTGGCCAGATATCTTCCTGGGTAAGAGGTCTCTCTGCCGAAGTCCGAATACTGATTTTGTCGTCTATGCTGGGGTCTATAACAATGCTTATATCCAGCGCGTCAGCCAATTCTTCCAGTACAAGTCGTAAATCTGCCTGTTCGTAATTTAGTTCGACGACGTTGTTTCCATTCAGCTGCTCCGGCGCTGGCACCTGATCTCGATAGCCGGTGAATTGCTGCGGAGTTCCGTCACGGTTTATTTCATTAATCAGTGCCTGTTGATCATCGTTCGCGGCTGTATTGATCACAGGTATGGCAGTCTGATTGCTATTGGCATTTGAGTTAGTTTGAGTAGACGCACGGCTAGTAGCTGGAGCGCTGCTTGCACCCGCATTCGATTGAGCCTCGAGAACAGTGCAGGAAGTCATCATTAGCAAACCGCCAAGAATGCAAACCTTCTTCAGAGCAAAATGTCGATTGAGAAATCGATTCTGCTGAGTCCTGTCCAAATTTGATTTCGAGAATAGCTTCACGGGAATCTCCGAATTAGAACTCCACCGCATTCATACTGAACACGGCAGATAACATTGTAATTGTGATGCCACCAACGGCGATGGCCAGAAATATAATTAGTGCGGGCTGAAGAGCTGCCACCAATCCTGACATCTGATTTCGAACAGAGGTGTCAAAGGTTTTGGCCAGCTTCAGCAAAATACTCGAGGTACGACCGGATTCTTCGCCTACAGCGACTAGCTGATGCAAAAGAGTTGGGAAGACGCCTGTCTTCTCCAATGAATTTCCCAGTCCTGCTCCACCGCGCACATCTTCCTCAACCTGAGACAGATGACTGGTGAGTACTGTATTGGCTATAACTTCGCGAGCAACTCTTAAGGCTCGAATCAGAGGAATGCCTGCTCCTAATAATGAACCCAGAGTGCGGGAAAATACGGCGCACTCCTTGTAGAGAATCAATGAACCCACCATGGGCATTGACAGCAAGAAATTGTCCTTACGCAGTTTGCTGGCAGGATCACTGTCCATACGCTTCCAGAGAAATGCTAAAGCCACAATGAATACTATGATGAGGAAACCGTAACTCTGAATTCCTCCACTTAGTGAAAGCAGAAAAGCCGCCGATGCTGGAATATCAGTTCCGGCATCTTCAAACATGGCAGCAAACTGTGGAACTACAAATATCAGCAATAGAACCACTGATATGATCCCGGTGATTAACAGAACCACCGGATATATCATTGCAGAGATCACAGCCTGACGAGTCTTGGCACTGGTTTCTAGAAACTCTGCCAGATCAGGAAGCAGATCGTGAAGAATGCCTCCTTCTTCACCGGCGCGAACAATATTCACATACATCTTGCTGAACACACGAGGATGGTTTTCCATCGCTTCAGCCAGACTCTTACCCTCTTTTACATCCCGTAGCAAATCAATAACCAATTCCCGCATGGCCGCAGATTCTGTTACTCCTTCGAGTAAACGTAGTGAGCGATCTATTGGAACATGGGCTTCAACAAGTGTGGTTAGCCCATTGGTAAAATCCAGCACATCATCGTGGGATATTTTGGAGCGACGAATAGCCCCGGAGGCATTTCTGGTTTCCTGAATTTGAACTGGCGTCAGGTTCTTGCCCTGTAGTATACGAACAGCTTCCTTCTCGGAGTCAGCATTAAGCTGTCCGTTCTGAACTTTGCCATGGATATCGAATGCCTGATATTTGTAATAGAGAGTGCTCATAGGGCTCTGGTAACCCTCACTACTTCTTCCGGCGTGGTGAGCCCGGCTTTAAGTTTCTCCAGTGCATCTTCTCTTAGAGTTCGCATGCCTTCACGAATGGATTCTTCACGAATGATATTGGCATCGGCGCCGGTGGCGATGTGATGACGAATAGCATCGCTCATCACCAGTAATTCATATAGACCGATGCGTCCTCGGTAACCAGTTTGTCCACAGCGCTCACAGCCTTTGCCTTTTACAACCTGCGGACATTCACCGTTCTCGATTTCCAAAACTGCCAGCTCGTCTTCAGTGATGGGCAGAGTCTCGGCACAATCGGTACACACTCTCCGTACCAATCGCTGAGCCTGTATGGCCAATAAACTTGAAGAGATCAGATAACCTTCCACACCCATATCTTGCAGGCGGGTTACCGCGCCGGCGGCATCATTGGTATGCAGTGTTGAAAACACAAGATGTCCGGTGAGAGCTGATTCAATAGCAATTTCTGCAGTCTCATGGTCCCGAATCTCACCAACCATCAGCACATCTGGATCCTGACGGACAATGGATCTCAGTCCTTCAGCAAAGCTCAGACCGATGCTGGCATTAGCCTGAATCTGGGTAATACCATCGAGCTGATATTCCACAGGGTCTTCCACTGTGATGATTTTTTGTTTCTCGCTGTTAATTTTCTCCAGGGTGGCGTAAAGCGTGGTTGTCTTACCACTACCGGTTGGGCCGGTGATAAGAATCATGCCGTGAGGCTGGGTAATCATTGACTGATACTGGTCGAGAATCTCCACCGGCATACCGAGAGCCTGTAACTCCACCGCCGTATCACTTCTATCCAGAATTCTTAGTACAACAGATTCGCCATGAACGCCTGGCAAGGTAGAGACACGCATGTCTAACTGCTTGCTACCTATTTGATAATCAATTCGCCCGTCTTGAGGTAAGCGCTTCTCTCCGATGTCCAGTTTGGCCATTAACTTGAGACGGGAAGCCACCGCAGTATGAATCTTGATAGGTAGCCGTTCGATACGAGTCATGATGCCATCAACCCGGCAACGCACATCTAGATAAGTTTCGTTTGGCTCGAAATGAATGTCGCTGGCATCCAGATCCAGTGCACGAGCGAAGAGATGATTTACCAGTCGGATAATCGGTGCTTCCGATGCCAGGTCTGTCAGCGCTTCATCATCTTCGAAGCCTGAAACAAAAATGTCTTCATCACTGTTTTCAATTTGCGGAGACAATTCCGCTCGCCAGTGACGCAGCAACCTTCTTACCTCATCATCACTGCCAACATTGAATCGAACCAGGTCATTCAAAGCGAAGCGAATCTTTGCTCTTAGCTCAATCTCTGGCAGACGTTCACAAATCAATTTGCCTGATTCCTGGAAATCCTGGGAGGGTGCAATTCCCTGAGGCTCCAAGAGCTGACTAAAAACCGGTAATGTCATTTCGCTGTAGGACACGTTTATTGTTCCTCAGCTTCATTAAGCAACAAGCCTTCGCTGCGAGTGAAACCAACAACGGTGATAGAGCCGCTGTACTGATTACGAGATCGATTAACATTGAAGTCGGTGACGCGAAGACGAGGCAAGGACTGTTCCAGTTTTTCCAGGAACGCGACTGTGTTCGCCTGATCAGTGGTGCGATAGGACATTTCCTGGCTTATCAATAACCAGCCGTCGGTTTCCAGAGTTTCCGCGAGTCGCGTCGAGCTCACTGTAATTCCTGAGTCACGGGCGTGCAGGGAAAGCGCGCTTTGAATGTTCGCTTCAACGATGGGAACGGTTTCGCCGTCGAAGGTTTGAGCTTCCAACTCGGCCATTGCCAATTCAACTGAAACTCTGCGTTCCCGCCAGTCTGCGGTGTTAGCGATTAGCCGCTGCTCTCTTTCAATATCAAGCCGCAAACTATCCAGAGAATCTTCACGACCCTGATACACATCACCGATAGCCGGAAAGATGCTGGTAGCAATGAAGATTGCTGCTACCAGACCTGCCAATATCAATATGTTTCGTTCACGTGATGAAATTTGCATACTGTCTTTTTTACTCTCTCTACTTTTATTCTCTAATCTATTTATTGAAATCTATTTTATTCTGGTCTTCTGATATCGAACAATGGACCTCTAGTTAGCTAAGAGCTCTTAAGCATCTGGGAAATATCGCACCATATAGCCTTCAAAATTGACCGTGCTTAATCGTAGGTCGATGTAGTAGCGGCTATTGTTTGTGGCGCGAGAAAAAACAACTTCGGTAAACATCGGGTCCATCTCCAGTTTTTGCAAAATTGCTTGCGGGTCTGCGCTGGTTCCTTGGATTTTTACCAGGCCTTCTGACAGCTCAAGGGAAGTTAAGCCCTCGGGGCTCAGAATATTTTGCAGCGTGAACATCGCTGTGCGAATTCTCTGTTCCGGAAAATCGTTCAGGGAGCCCCATTCATTTTCAAAATTTACAACGATGGATTGATCCTGCCGTGCTTCTGTTGCCATCCGTCTTTGCGCGTCCAGGGTTGAAGCCAGAGAACGAAATTCCAATGTTTGTAGAAGAAAAGGAATAGCAGCAATGAACAGCAACACCACACATGTCGCTGCAGCGGCTACAAGTCGTCTGCCTTTCTCCTCTTTATGAGTAGCCCGTAGGGCACCTTGCGGAAAGAAGAAATAGTTTCTATTACTTATATTTTCCGATCGTTCAAGATAATCATTCTCAGTGTTTAGCTCGGCAATACTGCTCTTGCCTTCAGCGGCAATAATTTCATTCCATTGCTGCTGAAATTCATCTTGCTCGAGGTCCATCTTATTCAGCATGAGCCATTGGCGAAGAACACCATTTTCAACCGACGCCAAAGTTAAGCAGTCAGAGTCATCATCTATTACAGAGACCGAGCCACTCTCAGGACTTACCTGTAGCAACCGCGGTTTAACGGCAGCAAGAAATATTCCCTCATCTTCGAAAGCAGAGAAAAAATTCGAAAGCCGATTCTCTGTCATCCAAAGCGCAATATGATCTTCCCCTCGTTCGGCGGATTCCGGATTTACTGAAAGCACTAATGATTCTTCGAAACCTGGAATGACAGTGCCGGATTGGATCTGCAGCGCAGCAGTCAAATTGTCTTTAGCAATACCAGGAAGGTGAATAGTAGTGGCGACGAATTCATTGGCGGGGAGCAGGAGAAGCAAGGGAGCTTCTCTGTCACGCTTGGTGTCTGCTTGCAGCAGCGAGCGTGCTGCCTTCGCAAGAATTGCCGGAAACGATTCCTTATCTGATTCAGACAAGTCCGCAGAGCGCCCAGACTGTAAATGGACAAGCTTATTGTTATGAACAAGTAAGGTGTCGTCGACATTCTTAATCAGGTCATGACCTGACGCGCCCTGCAGCAAAATTCGCAGCGGAGCGGGGAGCGTGCCCAATAGCTTCTGTCGCCAATGAGTATTTTGTAGTGCTAAACCAGTCATGTCTGTTGTTCCCTTTGCTTCTCACCTGAAGACTTGAGATGCCGGGACTCTAGATGCCCTTGATTGTTCTTAATGGGAATTATTCTTACTGCTATTTGTTCACAGTTCTATATGACTGATATATCGGCAAAATAGTTTTATACAGTACGGATTTACTGCTTATACGCGGTATCTGGACCATTTAGTCGCAGAAAACTTTTAGAAGGAGAAATAATCAAGCAGGAGGGCAAAGGGGCAAAAACAATCGGGCACAAAAAAACCACCGGAGTTGCCCGCGGTGGCTTTCGTATTTCGGGTCTGGTGAGGACTTATTCGCCAGAGCTGGAAAGCATTCTACGTTCTTTTTCTACAAGAAAATCAACAACTTCCAGCATCTCTGCCTGAGTGCGAACAGCTTCTCCAGTAGCGACAAGATACTTGCCATTAACAATCATATTCGGCGTGCTGCGGATTTGATAATCCTGCATGCGCTTCTCAGCCTGATTTACCTTGGTTCGTACTGAGAATGAGTTAAATGCCGCTTCAAAGTCTGAAGCATCAACGCCATGCTTGGCGAATAGCTCAGCGATCTGGCCTTCATTCTGCAGACGGTTGCCTTCAATGTTAATGGCATTGAATACAGACTCATGTACAAGGTCTATGGCATCAAGGGCTTCAGCAACATAGTAAATTTGACCATGAATCTTCATCAGGGCATTCCACATGGCAGGAAAATGCACGAAATCTACATCATCGCCCTGTCTGGACGCCCAATCAGTCAGTAAAGGCTCAAATCGGAAACAGTGTGAACACCCGTACCAAAAGGCTTCCAGTACTTCTACCTTGGAAGGATCGTTAGTGTTTACCGGAGCTCGAAGCTCGGTGTAGTGAGTGCCAGCAACGTATTTCTCAATCTGTGCAAAGCTTGAGAATGCCATTGGTAATAGCACTACAAATGTTAAAAGTTGAATTGTTCGCTTCATCATTATTGAACTCCGTCTATTTCTTATTCGGTTCGTGTCTAATTTGTTTTGTTTGTCTTACTCAGTTCGGGTCTCAAAGCTTGATGCCCGTCTGTTTGCCAATGAAAAAACAGTATCACAGCTATTGCTGCCCTGCCATGTCACTCATCGCAATGTTGTCGCAATGGGCAATGTTGTGACAGTAGGTTTTGACAATAGATAGTTGCTACTGCTGTATAAGACCACCTAAACCCGAAAATGTTTCACCGGGTTCAATTCGCTTGATGTTCGGCCTAGTTAAAACTTAGTTGAGGCCCGAAACGTAGCTGGCAAGGGCTTCCAGCTCATTGTCTGTAAGGCGTTCAACTACGGTGCGCATCATGCTGCTGGCGTCGTTAGCGCGAGTACCGGAGCGGAAATCCTTAAGCTGCATAAGAGTATATTCCGCATGCTGACCACTCAGGGCTGGAAAACCGGCGGGGGCATTGCCCTGACCTGTTGGTGAGTGGCAAGCTGAACAAGCAACAATTGATAGGTCAGCATTGCCCGCTCTGTATAGAGATTCGGCCAATTCCGCTGTTGCAGGATCGGCACCACCAAGGGTTGCGTCTTGAGAGGCATAAAAGGCAGCGATGTCTTCCATATCCTGGTCGCTAAGCGCCAATACCATTGCGGCCATTGTTTGACCGGGACGATTGCCTGCTTTGAAGTCTTGAAGCTGCTTAACAAGATAAGAAGCATTTTGACCTGCCAGCTTAGGGTTCATAGCCAGTGGGCTATTTCCGTCGGCGCCGTGGCAGCTGCCACAAAGTGCAGACTTCGCCTGACCTGCAGCGGCATCACCGTCGGCAAGAGCAAGAGTTGGAATGAATCCGGCTACAAGAACCGAGACTAACGCAATTACTAATTTCTTCATGGGTTTTCCCGTTTATACAATATTTATTCTAACGCTTAGCTAGGTGTCATCTTTCGATGAACGAAGCTTTCTATAATTCGAATCGCGACTTTCCTATATACTTGTCAGCCGAAGTGACAGCCAACTGGTCTTAAAATCGTCTTATCTATCTTCTTAGCTATCGACAAAGACTCTATATGGAGCAAAGTCGACAAGCTTAGAACTCGATAAATCGCGGTCGCGAATTATAACGCAAATTAGGCAGTGACTCTATCAAACCATATCAAACCATTGCCAAATAAGGGATTTCTCCTCCAAACATGAATTTCAACCAAGCCAAATTTGTCATCAGTGCCGCCAACCTAAAAGCCTGCCCTGAAGACTCTCTCGCTGAAGTTGCCTTCGCGGGCCGCTCCAATGCTGGTAAATCCAGCGCTATCAATACTATTACAGGCCATTCGCGCCTCGCCAGAATCAGTAAAACGCCGGGAAGAACCCAGCTAATCAACTTCTTCGAACTGGGAAACCAAACCTATCTGGTGGATCTGCCGGGATACGGCTTTGCCAAAGTCCCCTTGTCTGTAAAGGATAAATGGCAACGAGAGCTGGAATTGTACCTGCGCAAACGCGAAGCGCTTTCCGGAATAGTTCTACTTAGCGATATTCGACACCCCCTGAAGGAGTTCGATCGGATGATGGTGGATTGGGCAACGCAATCGAATCTTCCGCTGCATATTCTGCTCACTAAAGCAGACAAGCTGAAGCGAGGTGCCGCCAAAAATACTCTCCTTGGCGTGCAGAAGGAGCTGAGGGATTTAGACCACGTATCGATTCAGCTGTTTTCTTCGCTTAAGAATGAAGGGGTTGATGAGGCACGTCAGAAGCTGGGTGAATGGCTAACAGTTGAGAGTGACGAGCCGTTGGCCTAATCACTAAGGATTAAGTTGGATATTTGTTAAATAGGCGCCGCTTCGATTAGGCATTGTTCGCGTTGGGGAAGAGGTGCTTTGGCTGCGATGCTACGCCCGTCCCGGGTTCCCTCACTCGGTCGGGAGCCCAAAAAGCGGTCTCCCTCTGTCACTCGGCGCTGCATCTGACTGCAGCCAAAGCACCTCTTCCCCAACGCTAGAAATCCTCAAATAATCTACGGGCCGTTTTGAAAGAAGCACAATACTTGAAAAGAGTGTTCCGCTAGTTGTTTTCAGGGGTCTTGAAGGCCAGGGATGGCCTGAACGAAGCGCCACATGGATGTGCTTGAGCGTCCCCGGAAAACAACTAGCGGAACGCGACACCATCATTGAAACCAAAAAGAACAGTACGCGCCCTAACCAAAGCTACGTGCCCGCTTTCTAGTGCGCCTCATCCCAGTTGTCACCAACTCCGATATCCACTACTAGCGGCACATCGAGTGCAGCAGCGCTAGCCATTCGAAATTCTACTCCTTCAGAAAGAAGTTCCAGGTCGCCCTCTTTAACTTCGAATACCAATTCATCGTGAACTTGTAACAACATCCTTGCATCTAACTCACCCATGGCAAGCCAGTGATCGATATCTATCATTGCGCGTTTGATAATATCCGCTGCCGTTCCTTGCATCGGTGCGTTGATCGCAGTTCGCTGGGCTGCCTTGCGTAACATGCCATTGCCGGCGTGGATATCTGGTAAATACAGTCGACGGCCGAAGAGGGTTTCAACGTATCCCTTCTCGTCAGCAAAAGCCTGTGTTTCATCCATGTACTTGCGAACGCCGGGGTAGCGTTCGAAATAACGTTCCACATACTCTGCCGCATCCTTCCGCGGAATATCGAGTTGATTCGCTAAACCAAATGCCGACATACCGTAGATCAAACCAAAATTGATTGCTTTCGCACTGCGTCGTTGATCAGTTGTTACATCTTCAAGGTCTACAGCAAAAACTTCGGACGCTGTTGCCTTGTGGACATCCACCCCTTCTGAAAAGGCCTGAAGCAGGCCCTCGTCTTGAGAGAGGTGAGCCATGATTCGCAATTCTACTTGCGAGTAATCGGCAGCCATTAACTTATTGCCCTTGTCACAAATAAACGCCTGGCGAACTCGCCGGCCTTCTGCGGTTCGTATAGGTATGTTTTGCAGATTGGGATCTGTGGATGAGAGCCGTCCTGTCGCTGCAACTGCTTGTTGGAAGGAAGAATGAATTCTGCCACTACCTTCATTAACTTCCAGGGGCAGCTTATCGGTGTAGGTGGATTTCAATTTGCTGAGAGAGCGATGCTCCAGAATCAATCTTGGCATCTCGTAATCTTTAGCCAACTCTTGAAGAATCGGTTCTGCAGTTGAGGGCTGACCTGTCTTGGTTTTCTTGAGTATCGGTAGCTCCAGCTTTTCATAGAAAATTGCCTGAAGTTGCTTGGGAGAGCCCAGGTTGAATTCTTCTCCGGCTATCTCAAACACCGCTATTTGTAGCGTTTCGAGGGATTTTCCTAATTCATCGCTCTGCTTGGCCAACACTTTTGAATCCACCAATATGCCATTTCTTTCTATAGTTTCCAGCACTTCCACCAAGGGCATTTCATAGTATTGAAACAAACCAAGTAGATGGCCGTTGGTGCTGAGCTCATGTTGCAAACGAATAGATGCTCTTAGAATTAGGTCTGCTTTTTCGGCGGCATATTCAGAGAAGCTTTCTATAGGCACCTCATGCAATTTGAGCTTGTTTCGACCTTTGCCTAATAGTTCTTCAAGGTTCTTAGCGCTCACATCTAGATAGATTCTTGCTATATCGATAAGGCGATGTTTGCTTGCCACCGAATTAGTTACATAGGAAGCCAACAGCACATCAAACTTTAATGGCTTTAGCTCGATGTCGTGGTTTTTTAGAATATGACTAACTTGTTTAAGGTCGTAGCCAAGCTTGTTCACCGATGGGTTTTCCAGAACCGGTTTCAATTCTGCTAGTACCAGTTGTGTATCAAGTTGGGAGGGGGCTTCTTCGTAGTCATGTGCGAGTGGGATATAGAATGAACTCCCTATCTCTGGTGAAATTGATATGCCTATTAGCTTACGTTCGAGAAAATGCCCTTCACTTGTTTCGAGATTAATTGCAAAACTTTTTGACGGCGAAATTACTTTCAGTAGCTTTTGCAATTCGGCTTCGGTGCTTATTGTTTGGTAATCAATTTTTTCAGGCGCTGTTATGGGCGCTAGTGATGACTCTTTTAACTCTTCCTCATGTTTTGTCTCATTCTTGGAATCGCCGGATGATTCTGCATTTACTTTGCCTGAGCCACTTATTCCTTTTCCTTCAAGCTCGCTTATCCAGCCCTTAAATTCCAATTCTGAAAACAGGTCATGGAGTTTAATTCCATCTTCTTTGCCGTGAACAAGCTCTTCGATTTTTGTATCGACTTCTACGTCAAGCTTAATGGTTGCAAGGTCATAGGAAAGTCTGAGCTGCTCTATATTTTCCCGCAGCTTTTCTCCTACCTTTCCACCAACTGCTTCTGCATTGTCGATTATTTTTTCCATGGATCCATATTCAAGAAGCCACTTAACTGCGGTCTTCGGTCCTACGCTGGGCACGCCAGGAATGTTGTCTGCCTTGTCGCCCATCAATGCCAAGTAATCGATGATTAGCTTCGGTCCAATTCCGAATTTTTTCTCAACACCTGGAATATCCAATATCTCATTGGTCATGGTGTTCATAAGGGTTACGTTGCCGTTTACCAGCTGAGCGAGATCTTTATCGCCCGTGGAAATCAGAGACTTCATTCCCGCCGCGGTGGCTCGAACTGCCAGAGTACCGATTACGTCGTCTGCCTCAACTCCAGGAATGATAAGCATGGGCAGGCCCATCGCTTCTATTATCTGATGAATTGGTTGTATCTGTGATCGCAGCTCATCAGGCATGGGCGGGCGGTGAGCTTTGTATTCTGGATAGACATCACTTCGAAAGGTCTTGCCCTTGGCATCGAATACCACCGCAATATTGCTATCCGGGTGATTCTTTATCAGGCTGCGGATCATGTTGATCACGCCTTTTACCGCACCCGTCTGCTGACCCTTGCTACTTTCGAGCGGCGGCAGTGCATGAAAAGCCCTGAATAAATAGGAAGACCCGTCTACCAGTATTAGTTCTTTTGGTTCAGCCACTTTCTAGTCCTTTTCTATCCTTTGCTTACTGCTCACGGCTGATTTGAGTTTTGGTTTTGCCGTGGGATGTGGGTTCGGAATTATCAATTTTAATTTTTGCGAGCTTCTTGCTGCTTTATCTCTTACTGTTGTACTCCAGAGAGGCAGTTCTTAAACGGAAGGGCGACACTCTGCAAGAAACTTGCGTAGTCGTTGGCCCCGTTGTCTAAAGAGTAGCCCAGCGGATCGACAACAAAGGTTTCGATCTCATAGTCTCCGAGCAAAGTGGAGACTAGCTCCATATTCGCATCGGGCTCCACGAAAAGGCATTCAGGCCTTTGTGAAGCAAATAGATTTCGTGTCTCGATAATCTCTTGAATGCTAGGCTGATTTTCAGGGTCTCTTACCAGCTCAAATTCATGCTCCAGACCAAATTCTTTTTCAAAATATTGAAAGGCATTGTGATAGACAACAAAGCTCATGGGGTTTTGGCTTGTGGACAACTCAGTGCTCGGAGGAGAGCCTGGAAGCCATTCCGAAATTGTCATTACGGTGTTGTCGATGCTGGCTTTGAAAGATGCGAGGTTATTTCTATAGTCCGTAGCATTGCTGGAATCTAACTGAGCGGCCAAAGTCGTCAGCTCGGAAGCAAGCCGAAGCACATTGCCACTATCCAGCCAAAGATGGGAATCGATGGAATGACCTAGATGGGATTCTTCGCTCAATTCATAAAGTGTCATGCCTTCTAGCTCGCTCGCCGTGAGAAGAGACGCTTCACTTTGAGTTAGCAGAGAGCTCAATTGATTTTCGAATTCAGGGCCAACCCATAACACGATGTCTGCTCGGGCTAATGCGAAACGATCGGAAGGGGATATGGAAAACTGGTGTGGAGATTGATTGGCTTTAACAATCACGGATACTTCACCGTGATCCTGCAGAATAGCCTCGGCGATTAATTGCAGAGGCCTGATTGTTGTCGCTACACTAATATCCGCACGAACCAGCCCTGGCAAACACAGTAAGCTCAGCAGTCCGACCCTAAGAACAGGGAAGAGGAAAAGGGTTAAGGCTTGTCTCATGGAATTAGTTTCACAGGGGCCATCCGTATGAGCACGGTGGACAACGGTGCTATGATATACCATTGTCCACCGTGCTCATACGGATGGACCTTGTCCCTAGGTTTTCATCCCTGTTGATGCGACTCTTCGGGGATGGTTTGCTCACGGAATATAGCTCACGAAGTATAGTTATCAGTACGTAGCTATCAGTAAAAACTATTAGCGTATAACTATCAGTACATAAAAACAGCTGGCTACAAAATGGAATTACACAGTTCAGACCAGGGTTCAGACAAGAGCTCAGACAAGAGTTCAGTTCGCTCTTCAGCTCACCCCGCAAAAGACACTCCAGGGAACACTCCTCTTCTCTCAGCGAAATCTATTCATAAGAACTTCGGCGACCGAAAAATTCTTGAGGACATTAACCTCACTGTTGAGCCAGGCCAAATTCTCACTCTCATCGGGCCCAATGGTGCAGGCAAAACCACTCTGGTGAGGATAGCCCTTGGCTTGCTAGAGCCAGATGGAGGCTCAATCACTCACCGTGAAGGATTGCGAATAGGCTATATGCCGCAGAAAATTCACGTTGAGCCTACTCTGCCAATAACTGTCAGCCGGTTTCTACAATTGGCAAATAACCGCAATCCTTCATTGCTGGGAGAGACTCTAGATCTGCTGCGCATCAGTCATCTCAGCCAACATCAGATCAACGCCATATCGGGAGGTGAGTTGCAGAGGGTGCTACTTGCCAGGGCATTGCTTCGAGAGCCCCATCTTTTGGTACTCGATGAGCCTGCTCAGGGAGTAGACCTCGCTGGCCAGGCTGAGCTCTATGAGCTGATTGGAGAGATCCGCAGCAAACAGAATTGTGGGGTGCTAATGATCTCCCACGACTTGCATCTAGTGATGTCAGCCACCGACGAGGTGATCTGTCTTAATCATCATATTTGCTGCCATGGCAAACCCGAACATGTCAGTAACGACCCAGCCTATCTAGCTCTGTTCGGTGCCAGTGCCGCGCAGAACCTGGCGGTCTATACCCATCACCACAACCATGAGCATGATATTGGCGGCGACATTATTGGCGGCGGTTTTATTGGCGAAAAGGAGCAGGGCTGCGATCATGACTAATTCCCTGCTCTCGATACTGACTACGGATTTCGTTCTATATGCTTTGGCGGCAGGTCTCGCGCTGGCAGCAATTTCCGGCCCCATGGGTTCTCTGGTGGTTTGGCGGCGCATGTCCTATTTTGGTGACACTCTCGCTCACTCGGCACTACTGGGAATCGCTATCGGGCTGATTACCAATAGCAATCCTCAACTCAGCATTATTATCACCTGTCTGCTATTCGCCTTTATGCTCACTCTGTTGGACAGACGACCCTCTCTCTCCACAGATACCTTATTGGGAATTCTCGCTCACAGTAGCCTTGCTCTTGGTGTTGTAGTGCTCGCCTTAGCCGATTCGATTCGGGTTGATTTGGAAGCCTATTTATTCGGCGCCCTATTGACCATAAGCACTACTGATTTAGTTTGGGTGTTGGGGATAGTTCTTTTTGTTGCCGTTGTGTTTTACAAATTCTGGAATGATTTTTTGTCAATAACGGTGCACCAGGAATTGGCAGAAATCGAAGGAATAAATATTGCAAAAATGAATTTGATTTTGTTATTACTAATCGCGTTGGTAATCGCAGTTTCAATGAAAATTGTCGGCGTGTTATTGATTACTTCTTTGCTGATTGTGCCGCCCGCCGCGGCACGACAATTGTCCAAAAACCCCGAAGAAATGGCAGTAAAAGCCAGTATCATCGGAGTCATATCGGTTGTTCTGGGGATTTTTTCTTCGTTCTATTTGGATGTGCCGGTAGGTCCTACGATTGTTGTAGTCGCTACGGTAATTTTCTTATTGCTTTATTTTAGGTCTGGCGTTCAAGAACCTTCTAAAAATACTTAGAAGTTCTTTATAGTCCTGAATGCTGTTGCGATATCCTGATCTCGATGAGGCGGCCTCATCACCGCAAATCTCAGCCCCTGAGGGTTGATTATCGAAATATGTCCACTGTGATTTATCAGATAGTCTTCGCCTACGGGAGGAAGTTGTTCCACGTGGTCATCGTGCCCGTTCTCATCTGAATTTTCACTACCGGCAACTTCATGAACAACGAAAAGATCATCTGCCAGTAAGGAGATAGTTTCGAAGTCACCTGTCAGCCCTCGAAAGTCTTCATGAAACTGTCCGACGTATGCTGCCATTTCTTCCGGGGTGTCCCTCGTTGGATCCACCGTCACCAGAATTATGGAAAGGTCCTCACGCTCACTCTCATCGAGAGCAATGTAGAACTGTTCCAGCTCCGCCATGGTTAGGGGGCAGATGTCCGGACAGGCGGTAAAACCGAAATAGATGAGAGACCATCTGTTATCCAGGTCGCTATTGGAAAACTCGCTCCCGGTTTGATCTAGAAGAGAGAATTCTGTCAGCTTACTCTGATCGGGATAGATGCTCACTCCGATGTCTCGAAGCTCGACAAGCGTGTCTCTGTCGCTGCTCAAGCCATATAGATTGAACAGATAGATCGCGAGAAATATGTCGAATAGAAGAAAGGCAGCTAGGCCGATCTTCCCTGGAAGGCTTATTTTCATGAGAGAAGTTTAGCGACCAAGGGAGCTAGATTAGATAGTGATCGACTACCAGAGCCACAAACAACAGAGTCAGGTAGAGGATAGAGAATCGAAATGTGTCCATCGCCGTGGTCGGCTTGGGCTTGAACATTAGACGGCTGGACCAGACGAGAAAGCCAGCGCCGAGGGCCAATGCTGATACCAGATAGAGTAGTCCGCTCATTCCAGTGAAGAATGGCAACACGCTTACCCCAACTAGAATGAAAGTGTAGATAAGAATATGAATCTTGGTTACACGCACGCCGTGAGTAACAGGCAGCATTGGAACACCTGATTTCGCATATTCATCCTTGCGGTGAATAGCCAGAGCCCAGAAATGGGGCGGGGTCCAGGCGAATATGATTAGAACAAGAATTAGAGCGCCACTGTCGATAGTGCCGGTTACAGCTGACCAGCCCAGCAGGGGAGGCATGGCTCCGGAAAGCCCGCCAATAACGATATTCTGTGGAGTCGCATGCTTTAAATAACCCGTGTAGATAAAAGCGTAGCCGACAAAGGAAGCCAGAGTGAGCCATGCGCTCAAGGCGTTTACCCAGAAAAGTAGAATCGCCATGCCGGTGACACCGATGACCACTGCAAATAGCGCTGCCTGCCTGGGCTCAACCCGGCCCTGTGCAACAGGACGGTTGTGGGTGCGCTTCATAATGATATCGATTTTTCTATCGATCAGGTGATTAACCACCGCACCTGAGGCAGCAACCAAGGCAATTCCGATATTCCCCAGAATTAGGATATCCAGAGGCACCATACCCGGAACGGCAAGAAACATGCCGACCAGAGAGGTCAGGATCATCAGCCACACAACTCTCGGCTTACACATTTCATAGAAATCGCGCCAGTTGGCAGTGCTTGGGTTGCTTGTAATATCAGTCACGGGTCACTTGCTAGAAAATAGAATTGATAGATTTGCAGGCAATTATATCGTACTTGCCCTTGCTTATCCGCTGCCCATATTCGGAGCGCGGGCATTCAACCATGTTTGACGATCAATCTCAAGATTATTGCCCAGATTTCAAAAGCGGTTTAGCCGAATTTTGGTCGGATTTTCGGAGGTTTTTTAGTCAATGCTTTGTTACTGACAGAAAGCTGTCAAAAATGCTTGATTTCGCGCAAGTTTTGGGGCTTTTAGAGGGTTTTCCCTCTTGCGTGGAATTGCGGTTTTCTATAGTATTCCGTTGCGCGTGAGGTGTGCGAAAAATCTTTGAATTCTCTGTTAATTTCAGGGCTTTCTCTGATGTATCAAACTCCTTCCAGTTAATAATAAAAACTAGGAAATTCACTGGAGCCAATCTTTCACTATCGAATAGAGAAATAATCCTCTTTTGAGCAGATTATGGCGTTAGCTTTGATTTATTCATTGTCGATACGCTGGTTTCATCGAATCGCGTTAGAAGTAATAAAACTTATTCTCCAGCACTAACTGCTGATACCTAAAGTGTCATTTGGTTTGCTGGAACACGTTTGTAAATTTTAGAAGGAATACTGGTCTATGGCTTTAGCGGTCGTTATTTTTCTTCTGGTTATTGGATCCGTCGTTTTCCATTTTGCCAGCCCTTGGTGGTTCACTGATATTGCAGCCGACTGGGGATCAATCGATACTACTATCACTATTACTTTCTGGGTTACCGGAATTGTATTTGTAGCAGTTAATTTATTTTTAGCTTACTGCGTTTACAAATTTCGCCAGAAGGATGGCCACACGGCCGTTTACGAGCCTGAAAACCACAAGTTGGAAACAGGTTTGTCCATCGTCACAGCTCTTGGTGTAGTTGCAATGCTTGCACCGGGTCTGTTCGTATGGGCCAGCATCGTAACTGTGCCCGAGGGTGCTTCAGAGTTTGAAGTGCTGGGTCAGCAATGGCAGTGGCAGTTCCGTTATCCTGGTGCCGACGGCATTATGGGTACAGCTGACACAGGTCATGTTAGTGAATCGAATCCTTTTGGTGTGAATCCTGCAGACCCCAATGGTCAAGATGATGTGGTCGTAAATGACCCGGTTATGCATCTTCCCGTGGGCCAACCTGTCAAAGCGCTGCTTCGTTCAAGTGACGTGCTTCACAACTACACGGTTCCTCAATTCCGCGTGAAGATGGACCTTGTTCCTGGTCTGATTTCCTACCTCTGGTTCGATCCCACGAAAGAAGGTCGTTACGACATTCTTTGTGAAGAGCTTTGTGGTATCGGTCACTTCGTTATGCGTGGTTCAGTCGTAGTCGACTCTCAAGCAAATTTCGACTCCTGGTTAGCCGCTCAACCTACTTTCGCCGAGACTCAGTCCATGCCAGCCGCAAATGCTGCCGCCGGACAAGCTCAGTATGCCGTATGCGCAACATGCCACGGAGCACAGGGCGAAGGTAATCAAGCATTAAACGGGCCTAAACTTGCCGGACAGCAAGCCTGGTACATCGAACGCCAACTCCAGCACTTCAAAGACGGTGCGCGCGGTGGCGAAGGTGATACAGCGGGTCAAACAATGGCACCAATGGCCAATATGCTAGCTGACGCTAACGCTGTCAGAAACATGGCTGCCTACATTGCATCACTTCCTGACACTCCAGCAACGCCAACTATCAGCGGCGACGTGGACAACGGATACGATATTTATGATCGTAACTGTGCGGCATGTCACCTGGATGACGCTTCTGGCACCTGGTATACGGACGCGCCCGCACTGGCGGGAATGAGTGACTGGTACTTCGTTACTCAGATCAGCAATTTCCGAGCTGGTATCCGTGGACTGCACCCAGAAGATGATTACGGTGAGCTAATGGTTGGAATGGCTACCGCAATGTCTGGTGTAGAAGAGATTGAAGACGTAGCGGCTTACATCAATACACTGAGATAAGCGGCCGTCAAAAAAGTTTTTAAGAATTTCGATTAAAGATACTTAAAATTAAACGTGGCTCTTTAAGAGCTACTGAAAAGTTAAACAAGTTAGGAGGTTTTAATGGCTTACGTACCACTGGCTGACCAAGACAAGGAGATGGAACTTCACCATCCCCATAGCTGGGTCACAAAATACGTTTGGAGCCAAGATCACAAGGTTATCGCCATTCAATATGGCGGCACGGCAATTGCTGTGGGCGTTGTGGCATTAGTATTGTCAATGCTGATGAGGATGCAGCTAGGATATCCAGAGTCTTTCGACCTGATTGATCCAAACTCATACTATCAGGCAGTGACCATGCACGGCATGATCATGGTTGTATATCTACTTACAGCACTATTCCTTGGGGGCTTCGGTAATTACCTGATCCCGCTCATGGTTGGTGCCAGAGATATGGTATTCCCATTTTTGAATATGCTCAGTTACTGGGTGTATCTACTGTCAGTTATTATTTTGATGGCGAGCTTCTTCGTCGGCGGAGGTCCCACCGGGGCCGGGTGGACATTGTATCCACCGCAAACGTCGATGGCAGGAACTCCTGGTCATGACATGGGTATCGTGCTCATGTTGTTGTCTCTGGTTGCATTCGTTGTGGCTTTCACAATGGGCGGCCTGAACTACGTAACTACAGTTCTTCAGTATCGATGTCGCGGCCTCACCATGATGCGCCTTCCTCTTTCAGTATGGGGAATCTTTACAGCAACGGTTGTGGGCCTGTTCGCATTCCCCGCTCTATTAGTTGCCGGCATCATGATGACCTTCGACACATTGTTTGGCACTAGCTTCTTCATGCCAGCAGTCATCGAAGCAGGAACTCCGCTGGACTACGACGGCGGTAGCCCGCTGTTGTTTCAACACTTGTTCTGGTTCTTCGGTCACCCGGAAGTTTACATTGTTGCACTTCCAGCCTTCGGTCTGGTATCCGATGTTATTTCGACACACGCGCGAAAGAACATCTTTGGTTACCGCATGATGGTATGGGCGATTATCGCAATTGGTGGATTAAGCTTCATCGTTTGGGCTCACCACATGTATGTAAGTGGTATGCACCCTTACTTCGGTTTCTTCTTTGCGACGACTACATTGATCATCGCGGTACCAACGGCACTCAAAGTGTACAACTGGGTACTGACATTGTGGGAAGGCGATATTCGTCTTAACGCGCCAATGTATTTCGCAATCGGCTTTATCTTCACATTTGTTCACGGCGGGCTAACTGGTCTGTTCCTGGGCAACGTGGTTATCGATTTGCCGCTTTCAGATACCTACTTCGTTGTTGCTCACTTCCATATGGTAATGGGTGTATCTCCGGTACTGGTTCTGTTCGCAGCTATCTACCACTGGTATCCGAAGATCACTGGTCGTATGTTCCATGACGGTTTAGCCAAAGCTCACTTCTGGTGTACTTTCCTTGGAGCCTACTTGATCTATCTGCCAATGCATTATCTTGGCTTCCTCGGTGTGCCACGTCGCTACTATGCGTTGGGTACAACAGACTTCATTCCAGAGTCTGCTCAGGATCTTAATCAGGTTATTACTCTGGCAGCACTATTTGTTGGTGCAGCACAGATTCTGTTCTTCGTTAACATGTTCTGGAGCCTGCGCAACGGCAAGAAAGCTGATGGAAATCCTTGGAATTCAGCTTCTCTGGAATGGCAAACTCCTGACACTCCACCGGTACATGGAAACTGGGGCGACGAATTGCCAGTAGTTTATCGCTGGGCATATGACTACAGCGTTCCCGGTGCTCATGAGGATTTCATTCCTATGAATACTCCTGAGAGCGTTGAGCCTACAGCTGGTGAAGATCATTTCGATCCAGATGTAGATGCTTCCAAGGCAGATGTATGAGTCTGTTTAAAGCAGTCACGGCCAAACCCTGGGAAACAAAAGGGGTAATCGGCGGACTTCGTCCGGAAGGCACATTTGATGCCTCTCCGGAGAGGGTCGCACTGATTGTCTTCCTGGTGGTTGCGTCGATTATTTTTTCATTGTTCTCGGTCAGCTATTTTATTCGCATGGAACTGCCGGACTGGGCTCCACTAACTGAGCCTACACAACTCTGGCTTAACACCGGCTTGTTGGTTATCAGTAGTGTTCTATTTCAATGGGCAAGAAACATAAGCAAGACTGAGTCTCAGAAAAACATCATGACTGCATTTATAGGTGGCGGCGTATTCGCCATCCTGTTTATAGCGGGACAGATGTTGGCCTGGTCCACCTTGCAAGCTTCTGGAAACTACCTTGCAACCAACCCAGCAATTTCGTTTTTCTATTTGCTGACTGGCTTGCATGCGGTTCACCTTCTGGGTGGCTTGTGGGTCTGGAGTAAGAGTTCTATTCGATTGATGTCCGGTGGAAAGATTGAAGACATTAGAGAAAGCATCGAGCTATGTACTTTGTACTGGCACTTTTTGTTAATTATTTGGTTTATCGTATTCGCAATCTTATCTAATACATAAGACTCGAGCACATTACCCGATAATTGTTGTTATAAAGATTTAAGCTAATAAAACAGGAAACTAGCATGAGTGAAGCTGCACTAAATCAAGCTGCTGGCGGAGTAGACGGTCTGGTTGACGACTGGTCTGCTGACAAACAAGCCTATCATGTGCCTTGGGGCAAGGCGATGATGTGGATTTTTCTGGTAAGTGATACTTTTATTTTCACTTGCTTCTTAACGGGCTACTTAAATGTCCGGCTGACTACCACTCAGCCATGGCCAAATCAGAGTGAGATATTTGCGCTCTCCTTTGGTGGCGACCCGATTCCATTGATCCTTATCGCGATCATGACCTTTATATTGATCACCAGCTCAGGAACGATGGCGCTGGCGGTTAACTTTGGTTATCGAAAGGACAAAGCCAAAACATTTATGTTTATGTGCGCGACGGCAGCATTCGGTGCTTCCTTCGTTGGCATGCAGGCTTTCGAGTGGAGCAAACTGATTCTTGAAGAGGGTGTACGTCCTTGGGGTAACCCATTCGGCGCACCACAGTTTGGGTCTGTATTCTTTATGATCACCGGCTTTCACGGATTACACGTGTCGGCGGGTGTTATCTACTTATTGGTAATCGCCAATAGAGTAAGGAAAGGATATTACGACAACAAGGGTTACGAGATAGTCGAGATTGCAGGCCTCTATTGGCACTTTGTGGATCTTGTCTGGGTATTCATTTTCGCATTTTTCTACTTATTGTAAGAGGGGACAGAGATGTCAGCTGAAGCAGGTCAACAACATCCACTTGGTATCTACTACAAGATTTGGATTCTCCTTTTCGTACTGAGTTCGTTTTCGTACGCGGTGGATTATTTCGAAGTACAGGGCGCTATGCGCTGGTCGTTAGTAATACTATTTATGGTATTAAAGGCTGGTTTTATCGTTGCTATATTCATGCACGTCATGTGGGAAAGAATGGCACTGGTACTAACTATCTTGGGACCACCAGTCGTTCTCTTACTCCTGATTGGCTTCATGGTAATTGAGGGAAATTACACTTCCGAAACTCGCTATGAGTATAGAGGCCACGATCGAGATGCCGTGGCGTTAACTCCAAGTGATCTACACCATGAAGAGGAAGAAGCTCACTAGGCTTCTTTATCTCTGGAAATAAAAAGGGCTGTTGTTACCAACAGCCCTTTTTTTATGCGTGTTATTTAGGAAATATTTAGTGGGGCAAGCTAGTGCAATCGCACTACCCACAAGCCAGCTAAAAAATTAGGAGCGGATCCTTCCGATTACCGATTGAGTATTTGGTCGTATTCCGCGCCAAATATAAAATGATTCGGCAGCCTGCTCAATCAACATACCCAAACCGTCCAAGGCGAGAGCTGCACCATGCTGTTTGCTCCACGAAACAAAAACAGTATCGGTGTCGGCATACATCATGTCATAGCAACAGCTATCTCTTCCTATAATAGAAGCGGCTACAGCGGGTAATTCGTTACTCAGGCTCAGTGAAGTTCCATTTATAATCAGATCGAACGGCATATCACCAAGCTCTTCGTAAGAGCTCACCGATATATCGAAAACATCGCTAAATTCCTGTTGAATCTGGGCAGCGCGGGAGACAGTGCGATTAGCGATGGTAATAGCCTCGGGCTGCTCTGCAATTAGAGAAGCAAGAGCACCACGGACAGCGCCACCGGCACCAAGAATTAATATCTTACCGCCGCGAATTTCAAATCCATGGTTGGTCTTGATGTCATTAACCAGGCCAGCCCCGTCAGTATTATCCCCGCAGATGCGACCTTGATCATCGACGTATAGTGTATTGACCGCTCGGGCAAGACCGGCTCGATCAGAAGTTTGTTCTGCCAGAGCAAATGCCTTCTCCTTATAAGGCACGGTTATATTCAATCCCGATCCACCGCCCGCAAAAAAATCAGTCACGAAACTATCGAATGACTCTTCGTCGGCTTCTATTGCCTCATAAGCCATCTCCTGTTCAGTCTCTTTCGCGAACAAGGAATGAATTCTAGGTGATTTGCTATGGTTTACGGGCTTGCCTATAACGGCATATCGAGACACGGTTTGTCCTTGTTGTATGAATAAATTGTATGAATAAATCGTGTGGCTAAATCGTTCGGCTGAATGCTTAGCAAACAGTTCAGCTAAAAAAATCGACTAAATTAACTAAGCAAATAGATCGACTAGGTAGCCTACTTATAAGATCAACGATCTCTCTAAGGAAAATATAAGTTTATACCCAATCCTGTGTCTTAAGAAAATGACTATAGAGTTTTTCCTCGTCGCTTCCTGGCTCAGGATTCCAGTTATAAATCCATTGAACCACCGGAGGCAGTGACATGAGAATTGATTCTATGCGTCCCACTCCTGACTGCAGCCCAAATATTGTGCCTCGGTCTTGAACCAGATTGAATTCGACGTAGCGCCCACGCCGGTATTCCTGAAACTGCCGATGCTTTTCTTCATAGGCATGATCCTTACGTTTCTCAACAATTGGCATGTACGCTTTCAGATAACCGGCTGCCATAGATTGAACAAACTTAAAGCAGTCTTCAAATCCAAGTTCATTGAAGTCATCGAAGAATAAACCTCCCACGCCTCGGGGTTCTTTCCTGTGTTTGATGTAGAAATACTCATCACACCATTTCTTAAATTTGTCGTAATACTGATCGCCAAAACCTTCACAGGATTGTTTTGCTTGTTGGTGCCAATGTACGCAATCTTCGTCGAAGCCATAATACGGAGTTAGATCAAAGCCTCCGCCGAACCACCAAACTGGGTCTTCGCCTTCTTTTTCCGCAACAAAGAGTCTGAAGTTTGCATGGGATGTGGGAACGAAAGGATTCTTCGGGTGAATTACCAATGACACTCCCATTGCCTGAAATGCACGGCCGGCAAGTTCTGGTCTTGAAGCGGTCGCAGATGCCGGCATCGCGTCTCCAAATACATGGGAGAAATTCACACCGCCTTTTTCAAATACATCGCCGTTGCCAATTACACGAGTAATTCCGGAACCACCTGAGTCTCGGTCCCATCTATCGGTTTGAAAATCTGCGCTTGGGTCGAGGCTCTCGAGACCACTGCAAATACTATCCTGCAGGTTCAGTAAAAACTGTTTTACTTCATCAATATTATTGGAGTTCAATTCTTCTTCCTTTTTGTTCCGCGTTCTCGCTGGCTTCGTCGCGCTTTACGCTGACTTGCGAAGCATCACTATTATCGAATCACTCTATTGCTAATCAGGTCCCTTATTTGGGAAGGCTCAGAGGAGCTGCCAAGTTCACCATCTATAATAAGGTCAATTCTATCCCCGAATTGCTGTTCAATTATTAAGCTAGATCTAATTTCTGGCTCCCCCGCCGCATTGGCAGATGTGGAGACAATCGGTCCTCCGAATGCCTGACACAGGGCCTTTACAAGTGGGTGAGCGCTAACTCGCACAGCCACTGTTTCATGTTCACCCCTTATCCAGTCAGGAATCAGCCTTGCCGGATCTGGAATGAGCCAGGTCGTTGGCCCAGGCCAGCTTTCATCCAATTTGTCTATTTGGGCCGATTCCAGACTATCGCACAGGCCAGTAAATTGTTGTCTGTTAGCCGCAACGAGTATCAGGCCTTTCTCGATGGGCCTTTGTTTGAGGTCTAGTATTTTTAGTACGGCTTTTTGATTATATGGGTCACAACCCAGACCCCAGACCGCCTCAGTTGGATAGGCAATGATGCCCCCTTGTTCGAGAACTGTTTGAGCTTGTTTATAGATGGGCTTGGTCACTGTTGTTTGCCACTAGCTGATGTGCCGCTGACTGTAATTCCATTAACTATAATCGATAGCTTACAGTTCACTTAGCTACCTACAGTTTACCTGACTCAGCTTATTTCACTGTGGTTGCCTAGCTATGTTGCCTGACTATGGTTGCCTGACTACAGTTCAACTTAATCGTGTGATCGCTAAGGAATTTCCAGCCTATGGATCGAACGCTAACTAAGTAATGTCTGGGGTTTAAGCCTTGTCTTAGTTTAGGGAATCCTGCAGTGCTTTGTCCTGGGACTGGACCTTGTCTGAATTGGCGGCTCGCTCTGCTTTTACTCGCTGGGCCAGTTCGGCATCTCCCAGTGAGAGAATTTGGGCTGCAAGATATGCTGCATTCTTTGCGCCGGTCTTACCAATAGCAACAGTAGCAACGGGAATACCCGCTGGCATTTGAACTGTAGAAAGCAGTGCATCGAATCCATTAAGAGGGCCGGAATCAATAGGCACGCCAATGACAGGTTTTGTTGTGTGTGCTGCCGTTGCCCCAGCAAGATGTGCTGCCAAACCCGCGCCCGCTATGAATACCTCACAGCCGCGCGACTCTGCATCACTAATAAATTGCTGCGTGATTGCTGGTGTGCGGTGAGCTGAAGTGATCTTAATTTCATAACCAATTTGCAGCTGAGTGAATATATCCCCTGCAGCCTGCATTATGCTTAGATCGCTCTCTGAGCCCATTAAGATGGAGACGAAAGGCTTGGACATTGTTGCTAGTTCCTCAAAAAGTGGAAAACGGGGAAATTACATGAGTAAGCCATTCTATGCAATAGCTCTGAGTTAGCAATTAGATTTGAAGTATCTTCCATGTTTATTGATCACCTTTCCACTCAGTTCGAAATTCAGTAGTTGCTCGATGAGTTTCTCGTATTCAATACCGGTGCAGCTGCTGATACCTTCCAGTAAGCTACCTTGAGGTTCAATTGAATTCAGTATTAGTTTCGCTTCATTATTAACTTCATTTACCTTTTCTCTAACTCGCCTAACTCGGTCGCTTTTCTTTCCATTACTTATTCCCTTATTCTTTTCACTAATATTTTCGCTAGTCTTTTCGGTGGCGCGTTCTTCTCTCTCATCTCTCTCATCTCTCTCTTCTCTCTCATTTCTCTCGCTATAGGAAAGGGAAAGACCAAGTTCCTCCAGGATATCCATCGGCTCCTCTACCAGTTTTGCTCCTTGCTTGATCAGTTGATTGCAGCCTTTGCTTTGTTCTGTTCCTACTATTCCGGGAATCGCAAATACTTCCCTGTTTTGTTCCAAAGCATATCTTGCAGTTATTAGTGATCCGCTTTTCTCCGTTGCCTCTACAACTAGCGTGCCCAGACACATACCACTAATAATGCGATTACGCTGAGGGAAGTGGGAAGGCAACGGTTTGGTTCCCAATGGAAATTCAGTAACCAAGGCACCCTGTTCTGCAATTTTCTCTGCAAGGCCCCTATTCTTTGACGGATATACAATGTCCGCTCCTGTTGCCATGATTGAAACTGTTTTCTCACCGGATTCCAGCGACCCATAGTGCGCTTTGGCGTCAATTCCTCTGGCAAGGCCGCTGCATATACCTATACCCAGAGCACCGAGCTCCCTCGCCATCCAATAGGCATTGCGTTCACCATATGCCGTAGCAATTCGGCTGCCTACGATAGCAACCATCTTCATTGATAGGGCTTCAGGATCTCCCACCACGTAGAGAAGCGGTGGTGCGCCGTAAATTTGTCTTAATAGTGAAGGGTATAGGTGGGATTCAAAGCAGACAATATAGTGATTAGAGCGTTCCTGCCATTTCAGGTCCAGGTCTACCAGTTCATCTCTGGGCTTATTACTTATGCTTCTTAGCGTAAGTAATTGCTTGCTTACTAGCCCCGCAGACAATAAATCATCATCGGATTCATTCATGACTGTGGTCAATTGCCCGAACTTTCTCAGCAGCCTGCTAAGTACTGTGGTGCTGAGATTTTCAGAATGGAATAGGTGTAGATACCTGGAAAGCAGGGCTTCGTCCATAGTTCATCCTTGATCAATGGAGGAGGTTTGTGACTATTGGTATTGAGAGTGCTTTGGGGGCTTTTTCCCGTCTATTGCTTACTGCTAAGGATTGACGACTATATTGCTGACTTCCGCGGGCTCAGTGCTACTTAAAATCACGGCGTAGCTTAGTTCATCGAATGTTTTATAAACCAACAAGGTTCCGATCTCTTTTCCTGGCAGTTGTAGCCGATCCTGATTAAAGAAGGTCTGAAATCTTTCGCGAAATGACATACGGCTGCGTTCTACTTCATCAGTTACGCGGGCTCCAGGTTGTTGTATTGACAATACATTACCAACCTCGAGATTGTCGCGCATCCCTAGGTTGATAACAACTGTGTCCAGCTGGGATGCCTTTGCATCTGAATCAACTAGATCAATTATTTGCCCAGATACTTCTGTCGATGGCTCGACGGGGAATATTGTTGCCCCTATACGAGATTCTTCTCTAATAAGTAAGCGATCACCAACTCGTATCTCTTTGCTGCTATTGTTGATCACCAATTTTTTCAAGTCCACAGACTCGCTTTCTGTAATGCTGGCAAAGCCTAGATATTCAAATTCAATACCCAAAAATTCATCCTTGTTTGCACCCGGATAGACTGTCCCTTCTCGGTATACTTCAAATGAGCTAGCGCCGGAGGGCCAAATACCCCTGGCGTAAACTTCGTCGCCTGTTCCGATGGTCAGATTGTCGCCGATATTTGCCACTATTAGGGCGCTGCTTCGAGTTGTGCTCTGTCTGCAATTCGGTTGCGCGTGAAACTGTTCTCTATGGCTTCAAGCGGAATAGCCGGAATTGCACTAAGAAGGGGCTCTACTCTTACCTCTGGGCCCAAAGCAACTATGTCGCGATCGCCTCTTTGCACTAAAATTCGAGGATTGCCTTCTACCGTACTCATAATTAGGGTGTCGCCGGGATAGATAAGGTCAGCATTGTCGAGATAATCATCGGGTTGCCAAACTTCGGCCCAGCGTTGCGGGTCTTGAAGGAATTGACTGGCTATATTCCATAAGGAGTCGCCAGCTTCCACGGTATAGCTCTCTGGGTGCTCAGCTAGTAATAGACTGGACTGGCCAACAACCGCACTCATAGGCAATATGGCGCCAAGGGCCAGAACTGTTGCCAGTGCTAACCGTCTAAATCCCGTGTTCTTCATATCAATATTCCGCATTTTTAACCTTGATATCTTAGCAATACGCTATAATTATCACTAGACGCAGATCACATCCTGCATTTTTCACCCGGAACAAGGCACTACCAGGTTATTCGACAATATGGCAATTCTTCAAATACTGGAGTTTCCAGACCCCAGACTAAGGCAAATAGCTGCGCCCGTAACTGTTTTCGACGAGAAGCTCGAAGTCTTGATCGAGGATATGTTCGCAACTATGTACGAAGCTCAGGGGATCGGGCTCGCTGCGACTCAGGTCGATGTACATAAAAGGCTTCTGGTAATAGATGTATCGGAAAATAAGGATAGTCCTCAAGCACTTATTAATCCAAGTTTCGAGATAATTGATCAAGAGCTCGTTGATTACGATGAAGGCTGCCTTTCTGTTCCTGGTTTCTATGAGATTGTCTCCCGGCCAGCTGAGATAAAAGTAGCAGCACAGGATAGAACCGGTGAGGCTGTTGAATTCTTCGCTGATGGCCTGCTTTCCACCTGCATTCAACACGAAATTGACCATCTCGATGGCAAACTTTTTGTCGATTACATTAGTCTGCTCAAGCGTCAGCGTATTCGTCATAAGCTCGAAAAAGAGCACAAAAAGTCGGCCTGATTTCAATGGAAAAACTACGAATCTGTTTTGCAGGCACTCCTGCATTTGCTGCTGCTCATCTTTCCCGGCTGCTGCAATCTGACCATAAAGTCATCGCTGTCTATTCTCAGCCTGATCGGCCATCTGGTCGCGGAAAAAAACTTCATGCAAGCCCTGTAAAAGCCATTGCTCTCGAAAATTCAATTCCTTGCCTGCAGCCAGTCTCTCTCAAATCAGTAGAAGCGGAACAACAACTTCGCGAGTTGAATATCGATGTACTAGTTGTAGTTGCTTACGGTTTGATACTGCCCCAGCAAATTCTTGATATTCCAAAATTTGGCTGCGTCAATGTACATGCCTCACTTTTACCAAGGTGGCGAGGTGCTGCACCAATTGAACGCTCCATTCTGGCGGGCGATAAAGTGACAGGTGTCACTATTATGCAAATGGATGAAGGCTTAGATACAGGAGACATGCTCAACAAGGTACAAGTTACCATTGAGGATACAGACAATAGAGTGGACATCGAAGACAAACTAATCGAGGCTGGGTCTTCTGCCTTAGTCACGACCCTCAATCAGTTGTCGACTTTTAGAGAAAATGCGGAAGTTCAGAATGATGCAGACACTTGTTACGCTACCAAGCTGGATAAGTCTGAATCCCTGATAAATTGGGGCTCCCCGGCAAGCGAGATAGATCGTCAGGTCCGCGCCAGTATCGGTAGAACTCCCGCATTTAGCTACCTCAATCAAAACCGAATGCGGGTTATTCAGGCCCGGCCTATTGGCAGTGCTACAGATTTAAATGTTAGTCATGGCACTATTGTGGCTTGCTCTAAAGATTCTTTTGAGGTTCAAACCGCAGAGGGATTACTCGAAGTTTCAAGTGTTCAGCTTCCTGGCAAGAGCGCGACTCATGTTAGAGATGTTCTGAACTCTCGTCCTGAGTTGTTTGCGCCAGGAAATATGTTCGCGAATTCCGAGGAAGCATAGCGTGGCAAAAAGCCAAGCGAATACTGAAAAGAAAAGTAGAGTGATTATTGCAGAGGTGCTTTCAAGCTTATTGCAAAGTTCCGGCTCCTTATCCACTCACCTGTCGAAATATAAGGACCATCCGGAGAGCAGCCTTATCCAGGAAACTTGTTATGGTTGTTGCCGTTGGTTTCGCTTACTCGAACATATTCTCGACCAGTTTTTGAAAAAGCCTCTTAAGAGTAAAGACCGGGATATTAAGTGTTTATTGATCGCGGCCCTGTATCAGCTTCGCGAGCTAAACCAAGCCGAATACGCAGTGATTAACGAGTCGGTTTCAGCAGCTAATTTATTAGGCAAGCCCTGGGCTAAAGGCCTGGTTAATGCTGTACTGAGAAACTATCTCCGAGGCAAAGATAAAGTTGAGGAGGGATTGAGTTCCACCTCTACGGATATTCAATATTCATTCCCCAAATGGTTGTTCGATCAACTAGAAAGTCAATGGCCAAACGATGCTGAATCCATTGTGATCGCCTCCAATGAAAGACCTCCTCTAAGCTTGAGAGTTAACCTTGGCAAAGTTAGTAGAGAGCAGTATCAGTTGGAGCTAGCTGAGGCAGGTATTGAGTCGAGCCCGGGTCAGTATGCCGATTCTTCGCTGTATCTGGCCAAACCCAGGGCCGTCTCTGAAATTCACGGTTTTTTGGAAGGGATGTCCAGTGTTCAGGATGAAGCTTCACAAATGGTTGCTGGCTTGCTCGATCTACAACCGGGGCTGAAAGTTCTGGATGCCTGTGCCGCGCCTGGTGGAAAGACTTGCCATATTCTTGAAAGTGAGCACTCGCTAACTGAGTGTGTCGCTATAGACATGGGACCGAGAAAGCTTGAGCGAATTGAAGAGAATCTGCAAAGGCTTGGTTTGAATGCTCGCCTGGTGGACTCTGATGCATCAGATATAGACAATTGGTGGGATGGTGCCGAGTTCGATCGCATATTGCTGGATGCGCCCTGCTCAGCCACTGCGGTAATTCGCCGTCATCCCGATATAAAGGTGCTACGCCAGCCCCGAGATATAGAAGAATTGCTAGGCGTTCAGGCAAATCTGCTGACATCTTTGTGGAAATGCCTGAAGCCAGGTGGCCTGTTGCTCTATACAACTTGCTCCTTGCTAAAGCAGGAAAACGAAGAGCAGATATCACAGTTTCTAGAATCCACGGATAACGCTAAATATGAGGGCATAGCGGCCGATTGGGGAGTAGAATGTCGCTTTGGTAGACAGCTACTGCCAGGCGATAAAAACGGTCCAGATGGATTTTTCTATTGTCCTCTAAGAAAAAGCCAGTCGTAAGCCAGATATAAGACCTATTATTAAGTACAGGCTCGCATGAAAATTATAATTCTAGGTGCCAACCAGGTTGGTAGCACCCTCGCCGAAACCCTGGCTAACGAAGAAAACGATATCACCGTTGTCGATACTGACGCTGAGCAGTTGCGCGAGCTCAAAGACCATATTGATATAAGCACAATTCACGGCCATCCCTCTCACCCAGATATACTGGAACAGGCGGGCGGTCCCGATGCCGACATGATCATTGCCGTCACCGAAAGTGATGAAATAAACATGGTTGCCTGCCGTGTTGCTTATTCCATGTTTCAAACCCCCAAAAAGATTTGTCGAATCCGCTCTACTTCCTATTTGGTTTCAGACGGGCTGTTTAGCAAGAAGCACGGCATCGCTGTTGATGTTGTTATTAGTCCCGAGCTTATAGTTTCTAAAGCTATCGGGCGCTTACTGGCACTACCGGGCTCACTTCAGGTTTTAGATTTTGCTGAAGGCAAGGTTCAGTTAGTCGCGGTTAAAGCATTTTACGGCGGCCCTCTTGTTGGTCAGGAAATACGACTAATTCGGCAGCACATGCCGTCAGTCGACACTCGAGTGGCTGCAATATTTCGTAAAGATCGCCCAATAATTCCCGAAGGCTCGACGGTAATCGAGGCGGGTGATGAAGTTTTCTTTGTGGCCGCGAAGGAAAACATTCGCGCCTGCATGGCCGAGCTGCGCAGAATGGATAAACCCTATAAGCGCCTTATTATCGCAGGTGGTGGAAATATAGGAATGCGCTTGGCTGAGTCCATTGAGGACAAATATCAGGTTAAGCTAATCGAAAAGGACATGGAACGATGCGCCTTCCTTTCGGAGACACTGGAAAAAACTATCGTGTTGAATGGCGAAGCTTCTCAACAGGATTTTTTGATCGAAGAAAATATTGAAGACACCGATGTTTTTCTTGCGCTTACCAATGATGATGAAGCAAATATTATGTCTTCGCTTCTCGCCAAGAGGCTAGGCGCAAAAAAGGTAATGGCCATGATTAACAACCCTGCCTATGTTGATCTTGTACAGGGTGGAGAAATCGATATTGCAATCTCTCCTCAACAGGCAACTATTGGATCGCTGCTGGCACACGTTCGACGAGCAGACGTGGTAAATGTTCATTCTCTTAGAAGAGGTGCGGCTGAAGCGATGGAAGCCATCGCTCATGGTGACCACACATCCTCGAAGGTAGTAGGCAAAGCAATTCAGGATATAGATCTTCCCGAAGGAACCACTATTGGTGCAATAGTAAGAGGGGATGAAGTACTCATTGCCCACGACAACACGGTTGTGGAATCCGATGATCATGTCATTCTCTTTCTTGTTAATCGCAAAACAATTCCCCAGGTTGAACGACTGTTCCAAGTCGGCTTCTCCTTTTTCTAGGCGACTATGCGTATATCCGTCATAGTAAAAATACTTGGGCTGCTGCTACTAATATTTGGCGCCCTTGCAAACTTTCCTCCTCTGATTGTGTCCTGGATATACGAAGATGGCATGGCTTCGGAATTCATAACATCTTTTATATATGTTTCGGGGGCCGGATTTTTTATGTGGCTGTCCTCTTTTCGTACTACTAAGGAGCTAGGAACCAAAGAAGGGTTTTTGATCGTAACTCTTTTCTGGGTAGTGCTGGGTACTGCGGGGTCTCTGCCTTTTCTTCTTTCCCCGGCGGTAGAATTATCTCTTACTGACGCCGTGTTTGAATCTCTGTCAGGCCTTACCACTACTGGCGCTACGGTGATTTCCGGGCTCGATGATTTACCGAAATCTTTGCTCTTCTATCGACAACAATTACAGTGGCTGGGCGGCATGGGTATTATCGTTCTGGCCATGGCACTGCTGCCCATGCTCGGCATTGGAGGCATGCAGCTGTATCGCGCCGAGAGCCCGGGACCCGTCAAAGACAATAAGCTGGTTCCCAGATTAGCAGAGACAGCCAAGGCGCTTTGGTACATCTACCTTACTCTTACAATTGTGTGCGCACTTGCATACTGGATTGTGGGTATGAATTTGTTCGACGCAATAAGTCACAGCTTTACGACTGTGGCAATCGGCGGATTCTCAACCCATGATCAAAGCATGGGCTACTTCGATAATTCAGCGGTTGAAATTGTGGCCATAATTTTCATGTTTATAGCCGGGATAAATTTCGCGCTGCACTTTACCGCCTGGCAGAAACGAAATATCAGTCACTATGTTAAGGATCCAGAATTCAAATTCTACGCGCTTATTCTGACTACCGTTTCAGTAGTGACAGTAGTTGTTCTGTATTTTTCGGAGATTTACACAAGCGCTTCTGATGCTCTTATCAAAGGTGTATTTCAAGTCGTTTCTTTTGCGACAACTACCGGCTTCGCCACCGCTGATTTTAATTCCTGGCCTTTGTTTCTTCCTTACATGTTGCTCTATGCCGCCATAATTGGAGCCTGTGCAGGGTCCACCGGCGGCGGAATGAAAGTTATAAGAATTCTGCTTATTTTCAAACAGGGCTTCAGAGAAGTTCAACGACTGATACACCCCAAAGCGGTGATACCAATCAAGCTTGGTAAGAACCCTGTCTCCGATCGAATCATCGAATCGGTTTGGGGGTTCTTTGCTGTCTATGTAATGGCATACATGGCAATGCTTCTAGCATTGCTTGCTACTGGCCTGGACATCATTACTGCATTTAGTGCGGTGGGTGCCTGCATAAACAATCTAGGGCCGGGACTGGCAAATGTCGCCGCCACGTATGAACATCTGCCGGCGACAGCAAAATGGATACTCTGCTTTGCGATGCTTCTTGGGCGATTGGAAGTGTTTACTTTATTGGTGCTGTTCACGCCAATGTTTTGGCGCCGATAGTTTTACTCTGCCGCTTTGATAGTTCTAGCGGAGCTCAGTAGAATTTATTCCCATCTTCTTGATGCCGAAACCTTTTGTATTCCCATTGGTACTGCTCCACACAATCCAGCACACAACGTTCGACAGACTTGTTTAGCCCTGCCAGAGACTCATCGAGTTTGTCGCTATATATTTCTGGGTCCGCCTCTGTAATCACTGCCTTATAGCCTGCTGAATTTTCCAGTCGTTTGGCATATCCAAAAAATACTCTAGGGCGGCTCCTGGAAATTAATTTGCTAACTAGAGTCATGGTCCAGGCTGGCTCCTGAAAAAAATCTGCGTAGGCTCCTCCTTCTTCATTTGGAACCTGGTCTGGCAAAAGCCCGACCATTTCCCCTCTGTCCAGGGCCTTAATTATTTTGGCGACACCTTTTATGTTGGTTGGAGCCAATGACATTCCTACTCTCGATCTGGTTTCCTTTAGCAATTTATCCATTGCCTCCATTTTTGGAGGTTGATACATAAAAGTGGCCTCAACATCCTGACTGGCATATTGGCCCATCATTTCCCAGTTACCTAAATGTGGTACTAACAGAATGACCCCATTGCCTTCTGCAATCGCCTGACGATATTGATCAATGCCCTCTGTCTCTTTTATCAAGGCAAAAGCTTCTTCTAGTGGAATTAGCCAGGCTTTACCCATTTCCAGTGCCAGACAACTTGTATGCTGGAGGCTGCTCAGGGTCAGTTTGGATATTTCCTCATCGCTCTTGTCAGAAAAGCAGGTCCTGAGGTTTTTGCGGGTAGTGTCCTTGGCTCTATTGGGAAGCCAATAGAGCGTACGACCCCACGCCCGGCCCAATAGATGAAGCAGGGGCAGGGGCAAAATGGCAGTTAGCCTTAGAAACCCAAGCAGAAAAATTGATTGAGGTGATTGAATGTTGATACCTGTGTTCTAAGGTTTGTGTTTGTCGATTTCGGCTATGCGACACTGTGGATGCGCCGGAATTGAATCATAACCTATCAAGCGCCATATTTTTACCAGCTCATTTAGTCCAAATTGATTCCAAAACTTCGATTCTGCTGTGCGCTTTTCACTTTAGCTTTCACCCCGGCGCTATCCACGACTCTCTCTTCAGCTCTCTGTTCAACTCTCATCTCAACTCTCTGCCTTAATGCACCTCTTCTTTCTCTTCAGCACTGCATAGCCACAGGCCTGCCGCTAGATTAGTTCATGATAATCAAGGATAATTGCAGCCCTTTGAATTTCTCGGCAACGGTACTATCGTGGACAAAGCTTTAAACCTGAATACCTTTCAGGGACTCATAATGGCACTTCAGCAATTTTGGGCTGATAAGGGCTGTGTAGTCTTGCAACCTCTTGATATGGAGGTGGGCGCAGGAACATTTCATCCTGCGACTTTTTTGCGAGCAATTGGTCCCGAAACCTGGAATACCGCCTACGTGCAACCTTGCCGGCGGCCTACTGATGGACGCTACGGTGAAAACCCCAATCGGCTACAGCACTACTACCAGTTTCAGGTAATTCTTAAGCCCTCACCGGACAATATTCAGGACCTGTATTTAGAGTCTTTGGAGAGTCTGGGAATCGATATGTCGGTTCATGATATTCGCTTTGTTGAAGACAATTGGGAGTCGCCAACCCTTGGGGCATGGGGTCTGGGCTGGGAAGTCTGGCTCAATGGCATGGAAGTCACCCAATTTACCTATTTCCAGCAAGTGGGCGGCCTTGAATGTTTTCCCGTGAGTGGTGAGATTACTTATGGAATTGAGCGCATTGCCATGTACTTGCAAGGCGTTGACAGTATCTATGACATTGTCTGGACCGAGGGCCCCTCTGGCATAGTGACCTACGGAGATGTGTTCAAACAGAATGAAGTGGAAATGTCCGCCTACAACTTTGAGCACGCATCGGTAGAAAATCTGTTTAGATATTTTGATGATTGCGAAGAGCAATGTAATCAACTTATCGAGAAAGAATTAGCTTTACCTGCTTACGAACAGGTATTGAAGGCGTCCCACTATTTCAATTTGCTGGATGCAAGAAATGCCATTTCGGTAACAGAGAGACAACGATTTATTCTTAGAGTTCGTACTCTCGCCCGTCTTGTAGCTGAAGCCTATTTTGAAAGCCGGAAACAACTTGGCTTTCCTTTAGCAAGCGAAGAACTTCGCCAGGAATATTTGAAGCAAAGCTCAAAGAAAGAATCGAAACAAAAATCGAAGAAGAAACCAAAGTAAGACCCAAAAAGATACTAGAAGACCGGTAACGGGTCGCAGGAAAAATAGCTGTCATGTCCAAGCAAGATTTTTTAGTTGAATTAGGTACGGAAGAACTTCCACCCAAAGCACTGAGCAAACTCTCCAAGGCTTTCGAGACTGGAATTCTCGACGGCTTTAAAAAAGAATCTCTTAGCTTCGATAGTGTTAACCGTTTCGCAACCCCACGGCGCTTGGCAGTAATTGTCCGCGGCCTGCAAGAAAAACAAGACGATAAGAACGTTGAAAGATTTGGCCCTGCAGTTAAGGCTGCTTTTGATGGTGACGGCAACCCTACACCTGCAGCCAGTGGCTTCGCTAAATCCTGTGGAGTAGATATTTCCGAATTGGGCAGGGTCGATAAAGATGGCGTAGAAAAGCTCTCTTATTCTTCAAGCCAGGCCGGCCGAGCTGCTACGGAACTTATTCCCGGAATTGTTAACGACTCACTAACGAAGCTGCCTATTCCAAAGCGCATGCGGTGGGGAGCTTCACGTGTAGAATTCGTTCGACCCGTGCACTGGTTGGTTCTATTATTCGGTGATCAAGTAATTGATGCCAATATCCTTGGTATCGATTCCGGTCGCTGCAGTCGCGGCCACCGTTTCCATCATAATTCTGAAATTGAAATAACTAGTCCAAGTATCTACGAGAACACTCTGGAGAGAACAGGAAAAATCATACCGGACTTTGAAAACCGAAAGGAATTAATCCGAATCCTGGTTACTGAAGAAAGTGATAAACATGAAGCTACGGCTATTATGGATGAAGATTTGCTTGATGAGGTATGCGGTCTCGTTGAATACCCCGTTGCTCTGACAGGTCATTTCGAAGATCACTTTTTAGAAGTGCCATCGGAAGCATTGATACTGGCAATGAAATCTCATCAGAAGTGTTTCAATCTCGAAGATAAGGAAGGCAATCTACTTCCTATGTTTATAACGGTCAGTAATATCCGCAGTAATGATCCTGCCCAGGTTATTGAAGGCAATGAGAGAGTCATTCGACCTCGTCTCGCCGATGCCCGGTTTTTCTTCGAAACAGACAAGAAGAATAAGCTCGAGGACAATCTTGAACAGCTAAAGAAGGTAGTCTTCCAGGCAAAGCTTGGAACCGTGTTCGAGCGCAGCGAGAGAGTCGCTAGCCTAGCTAGTTCTATTGCCAAGTCTCTAGGCGAGAACGAAGAGTATTGTCAGCGAGCAGCTATGCTATCCAAGTGTGATCTCGTCACTAATATGGTTGGTGAGTTCGCTGACCTACAGGGCTTGATGGGTTACTACTATGCTTTGAATGATGGCGAGCCTGAAGAAGTCGCCAAGGCCATCAATGAGCAATACATGCCACGTTTCTCGGGCGATAAACTACCCTCTAGTGCTACCGGCGGCATTCTTGCAATGGCCGATAAGCTTGATTCAATTGTCGGTCTATTTGCCATAGGCCAACCCCCCACTGGCTCCAAAGACCCCTTTGCCCTGCGTCGTTCTGCTATTGGCTTATTGCGGATAATGGTAGAAAAGCAGGTGGATCTGGACGTGATGGACTGCATCAACACTTCATTGGCGGGTTTTAAAGGCATCGATATTGCTGATGATACGGCCGCGAATGTATTCGACTTTCTTCTGGAAAGATTCCGCGCGTGGTATATGGACGAAGGCATTTCCAGTAATGTGTTCCAGTCTGTAATGGCTCTTAAGCCGAGGCGACCTTTAGACTTTCATAAGCGCATTCTCGCTGTTCACAATTTTTCCCAACTCGATCAAGCCGATTCCCTGGCTTCCGCTAATAAGCGCGTGTCGAACCTGCTATCCAAGCAAGAAGATTCTGCTACGGAACAAAACATTGATACATCTCTTTTCCAAGAAGATGCCGAGAAGTCATTAGTGGCGGCCCTGCAACAAAAAGAGTTAGATGTGGCTCCTTTATTTGAAGCAGGGGATTACACCGCTGGTCTTGAAACCTTAGCTGAGCTTCGCCAGAGTGTAGATGAGTTCTTCGACAAGGTTTTAGTCATGTGCGAAGACCAGAATTTGAAGAATAACCGAATTGCTATATTGCAGCGTTTAAGATCTGTGTTTCTTCAAGCTGCCGACATCTCCTATTTACATAGCAAGTAACAAAAAGGACAAAGTGATTCACCGTGAAAGTAGTCGTATTAGACAGAGATGGCGTTATCAATCAAGACTCCCCCGACTATGTTAAATCTGAGGATGAGTGGATAGCTATTCCGGGCAGTATCGAAGCCATCGCTTCTCTAAGCAATGCAGGGTATAAGATTGCGGTGGCCACAAACCAATCCGGCCTTGGTCGCAAATTATTTGATGAATTCGCGCTTGCCCGAATGCATCAGAAATTTTGTGGCCTGGTAGAGGAAGCGGGCGGCCAGGTTGATGGCATCTTCTTTTGTCCACACTCTCCTGACGAAGGATGCGAGTGTCGTAAACCTGGGACCGGGCTTTTGCAACAAATTGAATCGGAGTTCTCCTGCAGTTTGAAAGGACAGTATTTTGTTGGGGATAGTATGAAAGACATACAGGCCGCTTCGGCGTTTTCCTGTGTGCCCGTTTTAGTTCGAACCGGAAACGGCTTAGTTACAGAGAAACAATTGTCACCGGAATTATCTGCAACTTGTCTGGTTTTCGATGACCTGGCATCAGCGACCAAGCATTTGCTTTCTAATGCTAACTGACATCATTCCTTTCATACGATCTACTTTTTTCTATCTTGGTTACTACGTAGTTACCATTTTCACATCTCTTCTTTTTATTATCCTTTTCCCTTTGCTGCCGGAAAGGGGGCGCTACATTTTTTCTTTCTGCTGGTGTAGTTTTATTCTGGGGTGGCTGAGAATTTGCTGCGGCGTGCGATATCAAGTTATTGGCAAGGACAAGCTGCCCAGCGATCCTCACGTGATTATTGCCAATCATCAAAGCGAATGGGAAACCATCTATTTTTACAAATTGGTTTTTCCCGTATCACCAATCCTCAAACAAGAACTTTTAAAAATTCCTTTTTGGGGTTGGGCAATGAAATTGCAAAAGCCAATTGCTATCGACCGAAGTAAGCCAAGAGAAGCGGGTAAGTCTTTAATGACTCAAGGCGTAGCTCGACTTAAAGAAGGTCGTAGGATATTTGTATTCCCCGAAGGAACCCGATCAAAATACGGTTCTATAAAGAGGTTTTCACGTGGGGGCGCGAAGCTTGCTATTGCCGCTGGAGTTCCCGTGGTACCAATAGCTCACAATGCAGGTTATTGCTGGCCACCAAAGCAATATATTAAACGCTCAGGTTTAATTACTGTTGTTATAGGGGATTCGGTGCCCACGGTCGGCGCAAGAGCCGATGAGCTTACCGATGATCTCGAAGGCTGGATTCGTCAAACTGTAGATTCTTTAGAAGTGCCGAAAAATTGAGCCTGGGGCTTAGTTCCAGGCTCTCTTTACTTTTTATCTCTTCCAATCCTTCCAATCTCTTCTGCTCAGTCCGAGCATCGTTGGAACTCGAGCCTATCAGCCGTAAACTATTTCTGTTCAAGAGCCAAAAGGCTTGAAGCCATTGATTATTACCTAGATATCCAAATTATCTGCGGCAAGAGCGTTTTCTTCGATAAATTCTCTGCGCGGATCTACCTGATCACCCATTAAGGTGTTAAATAGCTGGTCTGCGCCGATTGCATCGTCAATGGTGACCTGAAGCATTCTGCGAGTTTCCGGGTTCATGGTTGTATCCCACAGCTGGTCGGGATTCATTTCTCCCAGACCTTTATATCTCTGTAGGTAATGCCCCTTCATTGCGTCACTGGTCAACCACTCAATCGCTTCGGCGAAGCTCTTGATCTCGTGAATGCGCTCTCCCCTTTTCACAAAGGCCCCTTCTTCGATCAAGCCGTTCAGGGTATCTCCGAGTTTCGCAATCGAGCGATATTCTCCAGAGTGAAAGAAGTCTCTACTGAAGCCAAATTGTTTCTCCAGACCATGAAGACTTAACGTCGCCTCGGGTAGAAACAGGCTTCGCTCATGATCTTCCACCACACCAAGTGTATAGTTAGGACTTACTCCTGGGTGTAGCTCAGTGAATTTGGCGCTTAGCTCTTCAAGCCATTGGGAAACTTTGTCTTTCGATTTGAGATCTTCCTCGGCTAATAAGCGATTAAATATCATCGCCTCCAGAATTTCCGTAGGATAGAGGCGGGCTAACCTGGAGATAATTGAATAAGTCTCGTTGTATTGCTTAACCAGTGCCTCCAATGCATCCTCTGCAATTCCTGGCGCATCGGCATTGACGTGAAGACTTGCTCCTTCCAGAGCAATTTGCGTTTGGTAGTTAGCTAGTTCTATGTCGTCTTTAAGGTACTGCTCCTGCTTTCCCTTTCGAATCTTATAAAGAGGCGGCTGGGCGATAAAGATGTGTCCTCCCTCAACCAACTCACGCATTTGGCGAAAGAAAAAGGTTAAAAGGAGAGTTCGAATATGGGACCCATCGACGTCAGCATCGGTCATGATAATGATGCTGTGATAACGGAGGTTTTCCGGTGCAAATTCTTCATTGCCGATACCGCAGCCCAGAGCCTTAATCATAGTTCCAATTTCGACAGAACTTAACATCTTGTCAAATCTGGCTTTCTCTACGTTGAGAATTTTACCTTTCAGGGGCAAAATTGCCTGATTCTTGCGGTTTCTGCCCTGTTTAGCAGATCCTCCCGCAGAATCACCCTCCACAATATATATTTCTGAGAGTGCCGGGTCTTTCTCTTGGCAGTCGGCCAATTTGCCTGGAAGCCCCGCAATATCAAGAGCACCCTTGCGACGGGTCATTTCTCTTGCCTTACGAGCAGCTTCTCTGGCTCTAGCAGCATCTAGCATTTTACCGACAATTAGCTTCGCATCCTGGGGATTTTCCAGAAGATACTCGTTAAATTTCGCTCCCATCTCCTGCTCAACCACGGCTTTCACCTCAGATGACACGAGTTTATCCTTGGTTTGGGAAGAGAATTTAGGGTCGGGAACCTTAACCGAAATAATCGCAGTCAGGCCTTCTCGGGCATCATCACCAGATGTGGTAACTTCTTTACCTTTTTTACTTGCCAATTCCTTGTCAATATAGCTCTTTAACACACGAGTCAGCGCCCCTCGAAAACCGGCAAGGTGTGTTCCGCCGTCTTTTTGAGGGATATTGTTAGTATAGGGGAAGATGTTCTCCTGGTAGGAGTCATTCCACTGAAGAGCAACTTCAACGGTTATTCCATCTTCTTCTCGCTCTGAAACGAAATAGAAAGGCTTATTTACCGTCGCTTTGTTCTTGTTTAGATAGTCGACGAAGGCTTTAAGGCCGCCTTCGTATTTGAAAAGATCTTCCTTACCAGCCCGCTCATCGATAAGCCTAATGGCGACTCCAGCGTTAAGAAACGCTAACTCACGTAGCTTTTTGGCCAGTATATCGTAATGAAATTCAATGCTGGAAAATGTGTCTACAGATGGCTTGAAATGACATTCCGTGCCTGAATGGTCAGTTTCTCCAACAATGGCCAATGGAGCCTGAGGAACACCGTGCATATAGGTCTGTTCATGGACCTGGCCTTCTCGCCTAATTGTCAGTTTTAGCTCTTCAGATAGTGCATTTACCACTGACACACCAACACCATGGAGGCCGCCGGATACTTTATAGCTATTGTCGTCAAATTTACCGCCCGCGTGGAGCACGGTCATGATGACCTCAGCTGCGGAGACCCCCTCTTCATGCATTTCGGTGGGAATGCCTCGTCCATTATCGGAAACCGTAATGGTTTCGCCAACATGGATAATGACTTTTATTTCGTCACAATGCCCTGCCAAAGCCTCATCAATGGAATTATCAACAAGCTCAAACACCATATGGTGAAGGCCTGTACCATCATCCGTATCACCAATATACATTCCGGGCCGCTTTCTAACCGCATCAAGGCCCTTGAGAACCTTGATACTATCGGAATTATATTCACTTTGGTTTTCTTCTTCGCTCATGCTCTTACTCCAGGGTCATCATCAGGCTAAAGCCTGTTCCACTACCCCTAATATCGGATAAATTGATTAAAAATCAAGTCCTTATTATACCATGTTCCACGTGGAACTTCGTCATATCCAGTGGGCTGGAGATACAATCCAGCACATTATCGACTTCCACGGTCGTTATAAACAATTGGGCGCCCAAGGACAGTAGCTCAGCAAAAACCGAGGACCGGTTTTCAAAATCGAGCTCTGACGGAAGGTCATCCACCAAGTAAATGCATTTTCGATCTAGCGCATCACTCAATAACACTCCTTGGGCAATTTTCATCGCACTGACCAAAATCTTTTGTTGTCCCCTTGAGAAGATATCGACGGCTCGAGACTTCCCCAACATGACATCCACATCTGCCCGGTGGGGCCCATTTTGAGTCGCACCATAGCGAATGTCTGTTTGGCGCCCGACCGCCAGAATCTCGTCCAAGGTCCTATCGAAATCCCAACCCCTCTGATAAGTAAGCACTAGCTCTTCAATTTGGGTTCCCCCTAGGGATTCATAAACTTTACGAAAAGCCGAATTGAAATCATGGAAATAGGCCTTTCTCAGTTCATCAACTTCTTCCGCGAAAATACAAAGCTCTCTGTCCCAGGCTTCCAATTGGTCTACATCGAGCCTTGACTGCTTTAATAGATGATTTCGATTAGCAATAGCTTTTCGGGAGTTTCTCCAGCTAGAGACAAAATTTGGTTCCACGTGGAACACTCCCCAATCCAGAAACCGCCGTCTGGACTTTGGGCCACCCTCTAATAGTAGAAAGGAATTCGAATCCAGAACTTGCACCGGTAACTCTCGAGCAACTGTCTCCCAATTCTTTTGGTTCTCGTTCTGGTATCTGAGCTGATGGTTTTTCCTTCTCGATTTCGAAAGACCAATATGCTGCCCGCCAGAAAGCTCGGCATAAACAACAGCCTCTTCGTCACCATGCCTAATTAGGGGATCAAGTTTACTACTACGGAAAGATCTTCCCGATGCCAACAAATGGATAGACTCCAATACGCTGGTTTTTCCACTGCCATTCTCTCCGTATAGAAGATTAACCCCAGAGGATGGCTCCATCAATGCGGATGCAATGTTTCTAACTGAAGAAATATCCAACCTGCTTATGCAGCTCATGGGTTTTCAACCCTTCAATGAGGAAGAATGCTGTGAATACTTACTCACTGCCATCTAAAGCCGCATGGGCATTACGACATAGAGGGCATCGCTTCCTTCTTCAGCCTCTATTAATGCGCTGCTATTTGGGTCCGATAGCGTAATCCGGGCCTTTTTGCTACTTAGAGTGGAAAGCACGTCGATGAGATAACTGACGTTAAAACCAATTTCCAGGGAATCGCCTTCGTATTCAACAGAAACAACTTCTTCTGCTTCTTCCTGCTCTGGGTTATTGGCAAGGATCTTAAGCTCTCCATTGGAGAGCATTACCCTAACCCCGCGATACTTCTCATTTGAAAGAATGGCGGCCCTGGAGAATGCCTGTCTCAATTCCTGGCACTCACCTATTAATACTTTATTTCCACCCTTCGGTAGCACACGGTTATAGTCAGGGAATTTTCCATCAACTAGCTTAGATGTAAATGTCACCGCTGGGACTTTTGCTCGAATATGGTTTTGACCAAAGGTCAGCGTAATTTCACCTTGCTCATCGCCGAGCAAACGACTGAGTTCCAGAATGCCCTTTCTTGGTAGTATGAGTTGCTGCACATCGTTTATGGGGTTATCCATATTCAATGTTTCCATGGCCAGTCGATGGCCATCGGTTGCTACTACTCGAAGAAAGTCAGGCGCTACTTCGAATAACATGCCATTGAGGTAATAACGAACGTCTTGTTGAGCCATGGCGAAGCTTGTGCTTTCCAATAACTCATGGAGCTTGGCTTGAGAAATACTCAGGGAAAAAGTATCTGGCTCTTCATCAACACTAGGGAATTCGCTAGCTGGCAGGGTAGTAAGTGTATACCTGCTTCTACCGGATTTGAGAGTTAGTTTATTGTCGCTTAGTGAAAACTCAACATTGGCATCGTCCGCCAGGGACTTACAGATATCCAATAGTTTCCGAGCTGGAACGGTGACGGCACCGGCTTCATGAGCCTGGTCTACTGGAACCCGACCAATAAGTTCTACCTCGAGATCTGTGCCTGTGAGTGAAAGCTCACTACCGTCCAAAACCATCAAAACGTTGGACAAAACCGGAAGTGTTTGCCGTCTCTCAACAACACCGCTAACCATTTGCAAAGGCTTTAGCAGAGCCTCTCGTGAAATTACAAAGTGCATTAATCTGTCCTATATTAGTCCAATATTTATCAATACATGCCCGGATCGCGCTAGCTTGAGAGCGATCGAAGCAGATTATTGTAGTCTTCCTGTATATCAATCGAGCTATGGCGAAGCTTCTTAACTTGCTTGCAGGCGTGAAGTACCGTGGTGTGGTCTCTTCCACCGAAAGCATCTCCGATCTCCGGCAAGCTATGGTTTGTCAGCTCTTTCGACAAGCTCATGGCGACCTGTCTTGGTCTTGCTATGGATCGATTGCGCCGCTTTGACAACATGTCGGCCATCTTGATTTTGTAGTACTCGGCAACAGAGCGCTGAATATTGTCTATGGTTACCAATTTATCCTGAAGCGCAAAGAGATCACGAAGCGCTTCTTTAATAAGATCGAGGTCGATCTTCTCTCCCTTAAAATCGGCGTGAGCGATCACTCTCTTCAAGGCGCCCTCCAACTCTCGAACATTAGAGCGAAGGCGTTGAGCAATAAACATAGCTGCATCATTTGGAAGATCTACATTACTGAGCGCCGCCTTATTCATCAGGATCGCCGCTCTCGTTTCGAGTTCCGGTGGCTCCACAGCAACAGTTAGCCCCCAGCCAAAACGAGACTTCAGCCTCTCTTCCAGCCCATTAATTTCCTTATGGTAACGATCACAGGTGAGAATGATCTGCTGACCACCCTCCAAGAGCGCATTAAAAGTATGGAAGAATTCTTCCTGGGAACGTTCCTTGCCGGCAAAAAACTGAATATCATCAATCAATAGAGCATCTACGGATCGATAAAATCGCTTAAATTCATTTATCGCGTTCAGCTGCAATGCGTTAACCATAGTGGCAACAAATGTTTCTGAATGCAGATACACCACTTTTGCATCTGGCTTTTTGGCTACAAGATAATTGCCAATAGCATGCATTAAGTGAGTCTTTCCTAACCCCACCCCTCCATATATAAAGAGGGGGTTGTAGGCATAGCCTGGATTTTCCGCAACCTGCATTGCTGCCGCTCTAGCCAGTTGGTTTGATTTACCCTCAATGAAATTATCGAATGTGTTTTCCGTGTTCAGAGCGCCGCGGTGCTTCAGCTTGCCTTCAATAATGATATCCACATTGCGCTGCTTATTGGCCATGCCCGGCCGAAGCCTTAGGGCGGCAGGTGGCGAGCGCGGTACTTCCAGCAATGATGGTTGCCCAGTAAGAACTGCCTCACTGTGCTTACTGGTGCTTGAATTGTTTTGCTTAGATTCCTGTGCTTGGTGTTCCGGCAAATAGATCTCTGGGTTCTGTGGGATAGGATCGAGTTTTGAAGACCCCTGCCCTGAAGGGTTTTGAACCAAAGGCCTTTGTTCTTGCCGCTCTTGCTGTTGGGACACTTGGCCTAAAGAAGGAGGACTGGAAACAGAATAAGGCTGGGGATTCGAAGCGACTTCCAGGCTAACGCTTAGCGGAACCGAATGTTCATCGGCAATAATTTCCTGAATACGACCCAAAAATTTTCCTTTGACCCAGTCCTGGATAAATCGATTTGGCGCAAATATTCGCAATTTATCAGATTCCAGCGTCACTTGAAGTGGTCTTATCCAAGTATTAAATTGCTGAGAAGGAAGCTCTGCTTTTAAGCAGTCAATACACGTTTGCCAGATCTCTGTTACCACTTTTCCTACCCGAATCTCTATAATGTTGATAAATCAGGGGGCAATTCTAACCACAGGCTCGACACTTATCCACTGATCTAAAGGCCAAAATATGGTTTTTTCATCTCTTTTTTTATTGTTATTTATCAAAGAGTTAAAATGATTTTTCTGGAAAAACCCGAGAGAAAAAATACATTTAATTCACAGATATACAAGCGGGCTGTGAATTAAAAGCTGTGGATAAGTTGTTATTAACAATTGGATCAAATTTTCAGATAAAAATGCCTCTGTTAGAAGAAAAATAATTGTGCTGAATTGGAACATTCACTTTCATAATTCGTTGCAACTTGTGGGTAAACCATCTAGAATTCGCGCTCCTTTTTGGAACCGATCTAGAAGTTCGGTTTATGATTGAAAAGCCGGATTACCCTTATGAAAAGAACATTTCAACCAAGCGTTTTAAAGCGAGCTCGTACTCACGGGTTTAGAGCACGTATGTCCACAAAAGGTGGTCGTCTGGTAATTAAGAGACGACGAGCCAAGGGACGCGCCAAGCTCTCAGCATAAGTCTCAGTTTTCTCCCTGAATCACTATTGATAGAAGCCCATTGGCTAATTCTAACGGCCAGTGTATCGGATAAGAAGACAGAGAGAGAGTGCCTCGTGGCTGATTACGGCTTTCCCAAGACAACTCGTCTGCTTAGTGCAGAAGACTACAAAGCTGTTTTCTCCAATTCCCAGTTCAAAGCATCCTGTCGCCACATTCTTGTGCTCGCGATTAGTAACGATTGCCAGCATTCCCGACTGGGCCTGGTCATCGCCAAGAAACATATTTCCAAGGCTGTACAAAGAAACAAAGTGAAGCGGATTATTCGTGATTCCTTTCGTCTTCATCAGGACACGTTGGCCGGCCTGGATTTAGTTGTGCTAGCAAGAAAAGATGCTGATAAACTAGGCAACCCCCAGCTTCGGGACAAGATACAGAAGTTGTGGAAAGAGCTTGCTGACAAACTAGCGAGAGCAAATAACTAACAAAGCCTGAGCCCAGGTTTTCCAACAAGGCACAAAGTAAAACGACTTATGTTAGATAAAATGCTAATTCGATTAATCGAGGCGTATCAATCCAGCCTAAGTCTTTTCATTGGTAACCAGTGCCGTTTCTATCCTACTTGCTCGCAATACACTAAAGAAGCTATCGAAAAACACGGCTCCCTAAAAGGATCATTATTGGGAGCGCGGCGAATTTGCAGTTGCCACCCCTTCCACGAAGGTGGTTTCGACCCCGTCCCGGAGCTCCCTGTTTTAAAAAACCCTGACCTGAAAAACAATGACCTGCATGGTCATCTAACCAATAAGTAGTTGCTAAACATGGATATTACCCGCTTCGCCCTTTATACCGCTCTCGCCATTGTCACCTATTTAATGCTGCTTCAGTGGCAGGAAGATTATCCGCCCGTCGTAGATGATGGCAGCACATCTTCATTGGAAATACCTCAGCTCACGAACTCAGACACTCCGGCAGTAAGCGATTTACCCACTGCATTGCCAACTACATTGCCCCCTACTTCAGTAGACACCAATAACACTGCCAGTGGTGATACTCCTGTGCTTACCAGCACACCTGTTGCAGTTACAAACAACACATCCAGATTAATTTCTATTACGACAGATACTTTTGATTTGCGGGTTGATCTTAATGGTGGAGACATAGTTTATTTGGCACTACCTCTGTATCTAAAACAAATTGATGTCCCCGATGACCCATTCGTAATGTTGGATAATGTTCCAGGGCGAAACTATGTGGCCCAAAGCGGTTTGATTGGTCCGAATGGTGTTGATGCCAATGGCAGGGCAGCATATCAATCATCATCTGTTAGTTATGAAATGAACGAATCCGATAACTCTTTAGATGTGGACCTGGTGACTACGAGTAATGGTGTCCAGGTAATCAAGCGCTTTCACTTCGAAAGAGACAGCTATCTAATCGGTCTAGATTATATTGTAGAAAACAATTCAGGCAGCGAATGGCAGGCCAACGCCTACGGTCAGATTAAGCGTGACTCCTTCGAGGATCCCAGCAGTGCAGGTGGAATGAGCAGAACCTATCTTGGTTTTGTGACCACGGCCGAAGACGACCCCTATATAGAAGTAGAGTTTGATGACATCGACGATGATGGCTCTTCCACCGTGGAAACACCTGGCGGGTGGGTAGGGTTCAGCCAACACTATTTTGTTTCCGCATGGATTCCAAATGTAGAGTCACAAAATCGATTTACCACCAGGAAGAATGGAAGCAATCAGTATATTGGTGAATTTACCAGCAGCGCCTTTAACGTTGCTTCGGGAGAAACTGGAAGCCACGGTGTACAATATTATGCCGGTCCCAAAGAACAATACGTGCTGGAAGAAATTTCACCAAACCTCGAGCTGAGCATTGATTACAGTTTTCTCTGGTTTATTGCTGCCCCAATTTATTGGTTGCTCAGCAACATCAATAGCTTTGTTGGTAATTTCGGCATCTCGATTATTCTTCTCACTGTCTGTGTGAAAGCCGCTTTCTATAAATTGTCTGAAACACAATATCGCTCCATGGCGGGAATGCGTCGTCTTCAGCCGAAGATGGCTCAGCTAAAAGAAAGCTACGGCGATGACAAGATGAAGATGCAGAAGGCGACCATGGATCTTTATAAGAAAGAGAAGATCAATCCCTTCGGCGGTTGTCTGCCAATGTTAGTACAGATGCCAGTGTTCATCGCTTTGTACTGGGTATTGCTGGAGAGTGTTGAGCTTAGACACGCACCATTTTTTCTCTGGCTGACCGATCTGTCCGTGCGTGACCCATTCTTCATTCTGCCTCTACTAATGGGCGCCACCATGTATCTGCAAACCAGCCTGAGCCCAGCTCCAGCTGACCCTATGCAGGCCAAGATGATGAAACTCATGCCGATTATGATGACAGTCTTATTCCTCTGGTTCCCGGCAGGGCTTGTACTTTACTGGCTGACAAACGGCGCCCTGGGTATTCTGCAACAGTGGTTTATCACTCGAAGAATCGAAGCCGCCTATGAGGCCAAGAAGGCCTAGATAGAAAGCGGCTTAATCCGCCCCGATCTTTCCAGGCTCGGGTCCAACTTCTTTAGCTATCAGGGTAAACGCTTCCTTGTTACTTCACGTTGATTTCCGATGCCTCAATTTGATACCGACACAATATGCGCCATCGCCACTTCACCAGGAAGGAGTGGTGTTGGCATTGTGCGAGTGTCGGGCCCTGCAGCCAGTGATATTGCAAAACACATTCTCGGCTTAACACCCAAACCCCGCTACGCCCATTACTGTGATTTTCTTGACCAGAACCAGCAGACAATCGATCAGGGCATTGCTCTCTTTTTCGATAATCCACATTCTTTTACTGGTGAAGATGTACTCGAGTTACAAGGACACGGTGGTATTCATGTTCTGCAATCTATCCTCAGCCGGGTATTAAATCTCGGCGCTAGACTGGCAAGACCAGGAGAGTTTTCAGAACGATCATTTATAAATAATAAAATTGATTTGCTACAAGCCGAGGCGATTGCCGATCTAATTGATGCAAGCTCTCAGCAGGCTGCACGATCAGCCATAAGAACCCTGCAAGGAGAGTTTTCCAAAAAAATTCATAAACTCGTCGAAAATCTTGTCAAATGCAGAGTAAATGTGGAAGCTGCAATCGACTTCTCTGATGAAGACATTGATGTGTTATCTGACACCAGAGTAAAAGAATCAATTCAGGAAATTGAATCTGAATTAGACTCAACACTGGGCCAAGCAGAGCAGGGCGCCTTACTAAAAGAAGGCATAAAGGTTGTTATTGCGGGTAAGCCAAATGCTGGAAAATCCAGTCTTCTAAATGCCTTGTCAGGAATAGAAAGTGCTATAGTTACCGATGTCCCAGGCACCACCAGAGACGTCCTTAGCGAAGAAATAGCCATAGATGGATTGCCTGTTCATATTGTTGACACCGCCGGTTTAAGGCACAGTGAAGACAGGGTAGAACAAGAAGGAATTCGTCGAGCCCAACAAGCAATCGAAGAGGCAGATCAGATTTTGCTCTTGCTCGATAGTAGCAAGCTTGATTCAATCTCTGAAGAAGCTGTGGAAAACCTGTTAGAAAACTTTTCATTACTGAATGATAAGTCTATTAAAGAACTATTTTTATTGGAGAACACCGCAATTGTTCTTAACAAGGTTGATCTGATTGATTCCAGCAGTTCATCTCTCAATAAACTAACAATCGACAATATAGAAATTCCTGTGATCGGCCTTTCTGCCAAGAATCGAACGGGGCTAGATGGTTTGAGAGAACATCTCAAGATGTGCTGTGGCTACCATGCCAGCCAGGAGAGCTCCTTTGTTGCCAGAGAAAGACACTTGCTGTCATTGCGGGAAGCAAAAACATTAATCGATTCGGCGCTTCAACATCTTGATTCAGGATCTGCTCTTGAATTGATTGCCGAGGATTTACGTTTAGCCCAGTCAGAACTGGGAAAGATAACCGGTGAATTCACTAGTGATGACCTTCTTGGTGAAATATTTTCCAATTTTTGTGTTGGAAAGTAGTTTCCTTAGCAAAATAAGCAGAATTCAATCTGAAAGATCCAAATAATTGTCTTAATGCGTGTGCAGATGCTCGTCTCTCAGCTCTTCAAATATATACCTCAAATAGTGTTTTTAAGGCTGTGAATAACTAACAGGGAAAAATGAGTAACAGGTGAGTAAGGCAAAACAGTTTTTGAACATAAAAAAATGGCTGTAAACAGTACACACCAAGCCAATAGCTTGTAGACCCCATATCAAGGGCTTATCTACCTCCTTATCATTGCCCCAAGCTATTGATTATTAATAAGAAAAATGGCATATCAACAGAAAACCGCTTTACCATTAATAACAACATTAATACTCTATCTATACTTACTCTATATAATTAGGTTTTAAGTATTTAAATATAAGGCAGGGGATAAAAGGGTTTGCAGGTATACTTGCCGGCCCCAAAAACAGGCTCAACACAAAGCAGGAGTCTGAGAGCTGTTGGTTCGAATTGGCCAGTGCCTGATGAGGCCATGGAAAGGTAATCGGGGAAATAAGGAATCAAAGAGTGGAATTCAGTAAATCATTTGATGTCATTGTTATTGGTGGAGGACATGCCGGCACAGAAGCCGCGCTTGCTGCTGCCCGCCAAGGCGTTGAGACATTACTGGTTACCCATAGCATCGAGACTCTGGGCCAGATGTCATGCAATCCCGCCATCGGCGGAATTGGCAAGAGTCATCTGGTTAAGGAAATCGACGCCCTTGGTGGCGCAATGGCAAAAGCCACTGACCTGGCAGGAATTCAATTTAGAGTATTGAATGCCAGCAAAGGACCAGCCGTTCGAGCTACTCGTGCTCAGGCTGACCGGGTTCTTTACAAGGCAGCGATCAGGGAAATGCTGGAGAGCCAGGAGAATCTATCTCTGTTTCAGCAGTCGGTAGATGATCTGCTGATAGAGTCTGGGGAAATCAAAGGGGTTGTTACTCAAGCTGGATTGCAGATAAGAGCGGCGAAAGTTGTACTCACTACAGGAACATTCCTTGGCGGCAAAATTCATATCGGCCTTGAAAATAGCGCCGGTGGCAGAGCGGGGGACCCACCGTCAATTGCTCTAGCACAGAGGCTCCGTGAACTGCCTTTTCGAGTGGATCGATTAAAGACCGGCACCCCACCACGTATCGATGCAAGAAGCGTGGATTTTTCGGTGATGCAGGTTCAGGAAGGGGACTCGCCATTACCAGTAATGTCATTCCTTGGAAAACGATCTGATCACCCGCAACAAATTAATTGTTACATCACCTCCACCAATGAAAGCTGCCACGAAATTATAAAGGCAGGGCTGGATCGCTCTCCGATGTATACCGGTGTCATCGAAGGAACTGGACCGCGATATTGCCCCTCCATCGAAGACAAGGTCATGCGCTTTGCTGACAAGACATCCCATCAGATATTCGTAGAACCGGAAGGACTTAATACCAACGAGTTATATCCCAATGGTATCTCTACCAGCCTGCCATTTGATGTTCAGCAAAACATGGTACGGGAGATAAAGGGATTTGAGAACGCGCACATCACGCGACCCGGCTATGCTATCGAATATGATTTCTTTGATCCGAGAGATCTTAACTATTCCCTGGAAACAAAATTTGTAAAAGGCTTGTATTTCGCCGGACAGATCAACGGCACTACAGGCTACGAGGAGGCCGCTGCTCAAGGATTACTAGCAGGCCTCAATGCGGGCTTGGCGGCGAGAGAAAAACCAGCATGGTGCCCGAGAAGAGACCAGGCATACATCGGTGTGCTGGTTGATGACTTAATAACATTGGGAACCAATGAGCCTTACCGAATGTTTACCAGCAGAGCCGAATACCGACTCACTTTGCGGGAAGACAATGCCGACGTTCGACTCACGGAAATTGGCAGAGGGTTAGGTCTTGTGGATGAGGAGCGCTGGCAGTTCTTTTGCGAGAAACAAGACAAGACAAAGAGCGAGTTAAAGCGTCTGCAATCAACATGGGTTCAACCAAATACAGAGAAGGGTGATCGTATAAACGCCTTGCTGGAAAAGCCTATGATTCGGGAATATAGCCTGGCTGATTTATTAGCACGACCAAGGGTGAATTATCATGCGCTGGTTGAGGCTGAAAGCGGTGAGGCGCAAGCGCTGGACCAGCTTTCACCGCTGCAGGAACAGGCCTGTCTGCAAGTAGAGATTCAGCTCAAGTACCAGGGATATATAGACCGTCAACATGACGAGATTGAACGCCTAAAGAAACAGGAAAATGCCAGCCTGCCAGAGGGTTTTGACTACCAACAGATGCAGGGCCTTTCCAACGAACTCAAGCAGAAATTGATTGCTGCAAGACCTGAGAATATCGGCAGGGCAGCACGTATTCCTGGTATGACGCCGGCGGCAGTTTCGCTGCTGCTTATCTACTTGAAAAAGCACCAAGCCGTTAAACAAAAAGTTGGCTAATTCTTTTCTGCAGGGCTCCTTAGATGGGTAAGTGTTGGTGATGGGGATGTCAAAACGGGCAGGTTTTGACAGATACTTTTTGATGAACGGTTTTTGATGGAAAGACCTGATGGATAAGAAAATAATAAACCAACTAGTAAGCGGAATTACCGAGCTGGGTTTGGAAGTTGAAGATTCCCAGATTGAAAAGCTACTGGCCTTTCTCGTACTGCTCAAAAAATGGAATTCAAAGTTTAACCTCTCCGGCGTAGCTGACATTGAGTCTATGGTGTCGCTCCACTTGCTCGATAGTCTGGCAATTAGTTCTCATCTCAGAGGAGAAATATTTGTGGATTTTGGATCCGGCGGCGGCCTGCCAGGAATTCCTCTTGCGATCATTAACCCAGACAAAAAATTTGTCCTTATCGACAGCAATGGCAAGAAGACTCGCTTCCTTTTTCAAGTCAAGACCGAACTGGCATTAAGCAATGTGAGTGTCGAAAATTGTCGAATAGAGCACTATCAAAATAAGCAGCAAATTGATATGGTGATGTGTCGCGCCTTCTCAACCTTGGAGGACGCTGTAGACAAGTTACAGCCCTTACTTTCCAATGATTGCAGCTTGCTGGCAATGAAGGGAATTTACCCCGAGGAAGAGATTTCCAAGCTTCCCGAGGGCTTCGAAGTAAGCCAGGCGACAAGACTTGAAATTCCCGGCATAACATCACAAAGACATTTGCTGGAAGTGAAGCGCAGTAGCATTTAGGCAGAACGATTTAGCTTAGAATTAAAGTGCTCAAAAATATTTTGGATTTGGAGTAGTTCAGTGGGAAAAGTATTAGCAATCGCCAATCAGAAAGGCGGCGTTGGAAAAACCACCACATCGGTTAACCTCGCTGCGTCTCTGACAGCCACCCTGAAAAATGTTTTGTTGATCGATCTCGATCCTCAGGGCAATGCAACCATGGGTAGCGGTATTGATAAATCCGGACTGGATATTTCCATCTATGATGTATTAACCAAGCAGGCGGAATTCGATGACGCCGTGTTGCACCCGGAAGAGTCCGGTTTTGATTTACTGCCCGCTAATGGAGATTTAGTAGCGGCAGAGATTGAGCTCTTCAGTATTGAAGACCGCGAACTTAGACTCCGACAAATTATTGATGCGGTCCGGCACCGATATGACTATATCGTTATAGACTGCCCACCCTCTTTGAACATGTTAACGGTAAATGCCATGGTTGCAGCCGACGGCGTGGTGATACCGATGCAGTGCGAGTACTACGCGCTGGAAGGCTTATCCGCGCTGATGGATACCATTAGCACTATCCGCGATAGGCTAAACCCCGGTCTCAAGATTGAGGGTATATTGCGAACCATGTATGACCCACGAAATAAACTAACCACCGAAGTAAACGGCCAGCTATTCAATTATTTCGGCGATGCGGTATATCGAACAGTAGTACCGAGAAATATTAGGCTAGCGGAAGCGCCAAGCTACGGAAAACCAGTTCTCAAATATGACCGAACCTCCAGAGGGGCAATTGCCTATTTAGCTCTGGCAGGTGAATTGCTACGTCGAAACGATGAAGCTGCAGCAGCGCTAGCCGCTGGATAATATGTAAAATGGCGAACCGCAGGGAATTCTAGGTTTTCTGCCAATTCTCCTATCCCAGGTGTGACATGAACGATAAGAAAAAACTAGGCAGAGGCTTGGATGCGCTGCTGTCTACCGGCAGATCGGAAACAATGGCTAGCCTGCTGGGCAGGAAAAGCGAGCCATCGAGCACTCCAGAACAAGACGCCACGCCGACCCCCACACCAAGCCAGAACACCGCTGAAGACAAAGACGGTGACCTGAAACACGTCCCAATCGACCTAATTCAACGCGGAAAATACCAGCCTCGAACAGATATGCACGAGGAAGCTCTGGAAGAGCTCGCTAATTCCATCAAGAAACAGGGTGTGATGCAGCCGATTGTTATTCGCCCCATTTCTTCGGACAAATACGAGATTATTGCTGGCGAGCGTCGCTGGCGGGCCACGCAAATAGCAGGGCTGGACACAATTCCGGCAATCATCAAGCCGGTGGGCGACGAAGCGGCAATAGCTATGTCGCTGATCGAAAATATCCAGCGCGAAAACCTCAATCCAATTGAAGAAGCCATGGCTCTGAAGCGGCTTCAGGATGAATTCGAATTAACCCAGCAGGAAGTTGCCGACGCGGTGGGCAAATCCCGTGCAACAGTGACTAATCTGATCAGGCTGATCGGGCTGAATATTGATGTTCGCCGCATGCTGGAGCATGGAGACCTGGAAATGGGTCATGCCCGAGCCCTATTAGCATTGCCTGATACCCAGCAATCCGAGGCCGCACGTTCCGTTGTAGGCAAGGGGCTGTCGGTTCGTCAAACAGAGTCACTGGTGCGCAGACTCACTGCCGAAGCCAGTTCCAGCCCTAGCTCGAACAAGGCTATAGATCCGGATATCAAGAACCTGGAAGATAATCTGGCTGATAAACTGGGCGCAAAAGTACTTATTCAGCACACCGCCAAGGGTAAGGGAAAGCTTATTCTAAAATACAATTCACTGGATGAATTGGACGGTATCCTCTCCCACATAAATTGAAAATCTGACGTAGTTGATTAGGTCTCACAAAGTCCCTATAATGCGCGTGCTTTGGTGATCACCGTCCATAACAGGGCGTACGTTTTAGAGGTGTTTTTGGGGACCCAGGCTAGTCAATCAGCCAAGCTAGTGAGTCGTTCGTGTCGAATCTAAAAGCCCCTCCAGTTCATAAAGTTATCGTTGCGCAACTAGCGGCAGCGGGCCTTATGACACTAATTTCTCTGTTTATTTCAGGCACCATCATGGCCTACTCAGTGCTGCTGGGTGGATTGATTAGCGCTTTACCGAATAGTTATTTTGCCTTGCATGCCTTCAAGTTTCAGGGAGCACGCAACGCCGAAAAAGTGGTAAAGAGTTTTATCAAAGGGGAGTTAGGCAAAATCATCATAACGGTGGTGTTATTTGCCATAAGTTTTGCCCTGATAAGCAACTTGAACGAACTAGCCTTGATTGTTGGGTTTGTGCTTACCCATTTTGTAGGCGTGATGATGTCCGGGGTGATTAGCCATGGACCCGTTGAGAATAAGACTTAGCAAAAACCAGCACAGTAGATTTACCAAACAAGATTCACCTAGTTGTTTCACCAACTTAGATAAAGAAAGACGAGCAGACAAATGGCAGAGCTAGCAGAAGCGGCACACGAAGTGGCAGAACACGCCGCCGAAGGTCAGACCGTTCAAGAATATATTCAGCACCATCTCTCCTTTCTAACTTATGGTAGCAATCCGGTTGATGGTCATTGGGGTATTGCTCATACACCAGAAGAAGCCGCAGAAATGGGCTTTTGGGCTATTCATGTTGATACCCTGGGCTGGTCGATCTTTCTCGGCGCCGCCTTTTTATTGTTTTTCCGCTGGGTAGGACAAAATGCTACTACAGACACCCCCGGTGGCATTCAGAATTTTGTCGAAAGCATATTCGAATTTGTAGAGGCCAGAGTTAGTGAAGGCTTCGTCCACAAGAACCCCTATATAGGCCCTTTAGCATTAACCATCTTTGTGTGGGTGTTGCTGATGAACACCATGGATATTATTCCAGTGGATTGGTTTACCGGGGCGGCAACACTTATTGGTGAGTATGTGTTCGGACTGGAACACATGTCATTCAAGATTGTTCCAACTACCGATGTGAATATCACCATGGGCATGTCGGTGAGCATCTTTGCTCTCATTCTTTATTACAGCGTCAAAATGAAAGGCCTGGGCGGATTCCTTAGCGAATTAGCCTTCCACCCTTTCGGAAAGTGGATGCTCCCATTCAACCTAATTATCGAACTTCCAACTTTGTTCGCCAAGCCAATTTCACTGGGCTTGCGACTGTTTGGAAACCTGTACGCCGGTGAGCTGCTGTTCTTGCTTATCGCGTCAATGCTTGGCCTTTTCCAATTGCCGGCACACTTTCTATGGGCGGGGTTCCATCTATTGGTGATACCTCTACAGGCTTTCGTATTCATGATGTTAACCATCGTGTATTTGAATGCTGCACATGAATCGCACCACTAATTTAAGAAACCAAACAAACAATTTGAACTGAAGAAAATCTGGAGATAAAAAATGGAAATGATATTGGCTTTTACCGTACTTGGCGTATTGCTTGTACTGGGAATGGGAGCGCTGGGTACCGCTATTGGATTCGGTATCTTGGGTGGAAAATTCCTGGAAGGCTCAGCACGTCAGCCTGAACTAGCGCCGAAACTGCAAACTAGCATGTTCTTGGTAGCGGGCTTGATCGATGCGGTAACAATGATCGGTATTGGTATTGGTATGTGGTTCACATTCTCCAATCCTTTCCTTGCAACCCTAGCCGGTTAAATTGAACCGTAATTAACGGGAGAAATCACCGTGAGTTTTAATTTAACTTTTATCGGGCAATCAATCGCGTTCTTCGTGTTTTGGTGGTTCTGTGCGAAATATGTTTGGCCTCTGTTCATGAATATCATGGAAGAGCGTCGACAGAAAATCGCCGATGGCCTTGAAGCAGCTGCAAGAGCTCAGAAAGATCTGGAATTGGCACAAACCAAGTCTACAGATCAGCTGAAAGAAGCTAAGGCAGACGCGGCAGGCATCATCGATCAGGCAAACAAGCGTGGCTCACAGATTGTGGACGAAGCAAAAGAGCAGGCCAAAGAAGAAGGCAAGCGAATCATTGCTGGTGCACAGGCTGAGATTGAACAGGAAGTGAATAGAGCGAAAGAAGCTCTACGCGCTCAGGTTTCAGCAATTGCTATCGCCGGTGCCGAAAAGATTCTGGAAGGTTCAATTGATCAGGCAGCCAACGAAGAAATGTTGAGCAAGCTTTCATCAGAACTGTAGACCAAAAAACAGTCATTAAATACGAGACCTAAGCAGTGGCAGAATTAACTACACTCGCAAGACCCTATGCAAAAGCAGCCTTTGAAGTTGCCTTGCAAAACAGCAGCCTGGACTCCTGGTCCGGGATGTTGAGATTGTCTGCTGCCGTTACCGCCGATGAGAGTATACGAGGATTGTTAAATTCTCCGTCACTTTCGTCCGAGCAAATAGCTGATGCTTTTATAAGTGTTTGCGGTGATGAGCTGGATGAGAAGGGAAATAACTTCGTGCATCTGCTGGCAGAAAATAAGCGTCTGGTATTACTTCCGGAAATATCCTTATTGTTTGAAAACCTGAAAGCCAATCAGGAAAAATCAGTAGACGTTGAGATAACGACAGCTTTTGAGATCAGTTCAGATGTTTCCAGCAAGCTGGCGCAAGCGCTCAAAGATCGTCTACAGAGAGAAATTAAATTGGCAACAAGTGTCGATCAAAGCCTGATCGGCGGCGCAATTATAAGAGCGGGTGACAATGTTATCGACGGCTCGGTGCGCGGCAAGTTATCCAAATTAGCCGAATCAATGAATTCCTGAACGGGTCAGGAACAAGGAATAAAGCATGCAACAACTGAATCCATCCGAAATCAGTGAGATTATAAAGCAGCGCATCGACAAGCTCGATGTGACTGTGCAGTCAAAGAACGAAGGCACCATCGTCAGCGTAGCGGACGGTATTATCCGTATCCATGGTCTTGCTGACGTAATGTACGGTGAGATGATCGAATTTGAGGGCGGCATTTACGGAATGGCGCTTAACCTCGAAAGAGATTCAGTTGGCGCTGTTGTAATGGGCGACTACCTGAGCCTGAGAGAAGGCCAATCTTGTCAGTGTACTGGCCGTATTCTTGAAGTACCGGTTGGGCCTGAATTAGAAGGCCGCGTAATTGACGCATTGGGTAAGCCAATCGACGGCAAAGGCCCGATTGAAACTACTATGACTGACGCGGTGGAAAAAGTTGCACCGGGTGTTATCGCGAGAAAGTCTGTTGATGAACCAGTTCAGACTGGACTTAAATCAATCGACTCCATGACACCAATTGGTCGTGGTCAGCGCGAACTGATTATTGGTGACCGTGAAGTTGGCAAGACAGCGGTTGCGATCGACACCATCATTAACCAAAAAGGCAAAGGCGTTAAGTGTGTTTATGTCGCTGTTGGCCAGAAAGCCTCTTCCGTTGCTAACGTTGTAAGCAAGCTGGAAGAAAACGGCGCGATGGAATACACAATCGTGGTTGCTGCGACAGCATCTGATCCGGCTTCCATGCAGTTCATTGCACCTTATTCTGGCTGCACCATGGGTGAGTATTACCGTGATCGCGGCGAAGATGCCTTGATCATTTATGATGACCTCACTAAACAGGCATGGGCCTATCGTCAGATCTCCCTACTACTTAGAAGACCACCAGGTCGTGAAGCGTACCCTGGCGATGTTTTCTACTTGCACTCCCGTCTTTTGGAGCGCGCATCGAGAGTGAGCGCTGACTACGTTGAGAAGTTTACGGAAGGAAAAGTTAAAGGTAAGACTGGATCACTGACAGCATTGCCTATCATTGAGACACAAGCCGGCGACGTATCAGCCTTCGTACCAACAAACGTGATTTCGATAACAGACGGTCAGATCTTCCTTGAAACTGACATGTTTAACGCCGGTATTCGCCCAGCGATGAATCCGGGTATCTCGGTATCTCGTGTAGGTAGTGCTGCACAGACAAAGATTATTAAGAAGCTCGGTGGTGGTATTCGTATCGCACTGGCTCAGTATCGTGAGCTTGCCGCTTTCGCAGCGTTCGCTTCCGATCTTGATGATGCGACTCGTGCCCAGCTTGAGCACGGTCAGCGAGTTACAGAATTGATGAAGCAGAAGCAGTACTCGCCTATGTCGATTGCTGAAATGGGCGTCTCTCTGTATGCCGCGAACGAGGGCTACTTGAAAGAAATCGAATTGAACAAGGTTCTCGATTTCGAAGCATCGCTTGTGTCTTATATGAACAGCGAGCAAGCGGACCTAATGGCTCAGATCAACGAGACTGGCGACTTCAACGACGACATCGAAGGGCAATTTAAAGCAGCCCTAGAAAAGTTCGTGTCAACGCAAACCTGGTAGAGGTTAACTAAAGAAATGGCTGGCGGAAAAGAAATACGCACCAAGATCGGGAGTATTAAAAATACTCAGAAGATCACCAAGGCTATGGAAATGGTCTCGGCCAGTAAGATGCGCAAGGCGCAGGACCGCATGCAGTTGGGCAAACCTTATGCCCATCGCATTCGTTCTGTTATTGGCCATATTGCACACGCTACACCGGAATATAGACACATTTATTTCGATACCCGTGATGTGAAGCGTGTTGGATATATTGTTGTTTCCACCGACCGCGGACTTTGCGGCGGACTAAACATCAATGCATTCAAAGCCACCATTGCTTCAATGAAAGAGTGGAATGACAAGAACGTCGGAATTGATATTTGCACCATCGGCGGCAGAGCGGCAACTTTTTTCAATAACTACGGCGGAAGTGTTATCGCCTCGGTTAGAGACATTGGTGATACAGCAGAGATAGCTGATGTTATTGGCGCCGTAAAAGTTATGTTGGAGAAATTCGACAAAGGCGAAATTGACCAGCTAATGATTGTTAGCAACGAATTTGTTAACACAATGACTCACACACCGGCAGTAGAACAATTATTGCCTCTATTGCCTTCCAAAGAAGAAGACATGGGTCATCACTGGGATTATTTGTATGAGCCAGATGCTAAAGAGCTGCTTGATGGATTGCTCCTTAGATATATCGAGTCTCAGGTTTACCAGGCAGTTGTAGAGAATAACTCTTGTGAGCAGGCAGCCAGAATGATCGCGATGAAGAGCGCATCAGACAATGCCAGCGACTTGATTGATGAATTAGAGCTTGTCTATAACAAGGCAAGACAGGCAGCGATTACCCAGGAATTGTCAGAAATTTCGGGCGGCGCGGCAGCAGTATAAAACCGGTGGCTGTTCTCTTCTCCTTATTGAAAGAAAGGAAAGGAAGAAGTAAACATCACACACTATATTCACGAACACGTTAGAGATAGATAGAGGAACCGGACAATGAGTAGCGGTCGAATCGTACAAATTATTGGAGCTGTAATCGATGTGGAATTCGAACGCGAGAGCGTGCCACAGGTTTACGAAGCTTTAACTGTTGATAACACTGAAATAACTTTGGAAGTTCAACAGCAGCTTGGTGATGGTGTAGTTAGAACCATTGCACTGGGTAGTACTGAAGGACTTAGCCGAGGCCTGACTGTTGCTGATACAGGCGCTCCTGTTTCTGTACCGGTTGGTACTGAAACTCTAGGCCGCATCATGGACGTTCTGGGACGCCCAATCGATGAGCGCGGACCTATTGGTGAGAAGCTACGTATGCCTATTCACCGTAAGGCTCCTACTTACGAAGAGTTGGCTAGCTCAAACGAATTGCTTGAAACCGGCATCAAGGTTATCGACCTGATCTGTCCTTTCGCTAAAGGCGGTAAGGTTGGATTGTTCGGCGGTGCGGGTGTTGGTAAGACAGTTAACATGATGGAATTGATTAACAACATCGCAACAGAGCACAGTGGATTGTCAGTGTTCGCAGGTGTTGGTGAGAGAACTCGTGAAGGTAACGATTTCTATCACGAAATGCAGGAATCAAAAGTAATCGACCTTGAAGGCGAATCTAAAGTATCAATGGTATACGGACAGATGAATGAGCCTCCTGGTAACAGATTGCGCGTTGCTTTGACTGGTCTGACCATGGCGGAAAAATTCCGTGATGACGGCCGTGATGTGCTTTTGTTCATCGACAATATTTATCGTTATACGCTTGCGGGTACTGAGGTGTCAGCACTACTTGGCCGTATGCCATCAGCGGTGGGCTATCAGCCAACACTTGCTGAAGAAATGGGTGCGCTTCAAGAACGTATTACTTCTACTAAAGACGGTTCAATTACTTCAATCCAGGCGGTATACGTACCTGCAGATGACTTGACTGACCCCTCTCCGGCAACTACGTTTGCTCACCTCGATGCGAAGGTTGTACTTTCACGTGACATCGCTTCACTGGGTATTTACCCGGCGGTTGACCCACTTGATTCATCTTCTCGTCAGCTTGACCCGAACGTTATCGGTCAAGAGCATTACGACACAGCCAACGGCGTGCAAACAGTATTGCAGCGTTATAAAGAATTGAAAGACATCATCGCGATTCTCGGTATGGACGAATTGTCTGATGAAGACAAGCAGACAGTGGGTAGAGCTCGTCGTATTTCCCAGTTTCTGTCGCAGCCTTTTACCGTTGCTGAAATTTTCACTAACGCACCGGGCAAGTATGTTTCATTGAAAGATACAATTTCCGGCTTTAAGGCAATTCTTGATGGCGACTACGACAACCTGCCTGAGCAAGCGTTCAGCATGGTAGGAACAATCGAAGAAGCCGTTGAAAAAGCGAAGACGCTTTAATAACGTTAAAAGCGAATAGCTGAGATTGATTTCTAAAACCGCGACCTGACGAAAGAGTAAAGACTATGGCCATGACAATGCATTGTGACATCGTAAGCGCTGAGAAGAGCATCTTCTCCGGCGTCGTTGAGATGGTTGTTGCTGCTGGCTCCCTGGGTGATCTTGGTATTGCGCCGGGCCACGCACCGTTGCTAACGGCTCTTATTCCTGGCCCAGTAAAGCTCGTCTTGGCTGGCGGCGAAGAAGAAGTGTTTTATGTTTCCGGTGGTTTTCTGGAAGTTCAGCGTGGCGTTGTTACTCTACTGTCGGACACTGCACTTAGAGCCGATGATGTTGATGAAGCGGCTGCGATGGAAGCAATGGAAGAAGCTGAAAGAGCAATGGCTGATCAGAGTGCTGAGTTTGACTATTCAACAGCCGCGGCCAGACTGGCAGAGGCAGCAGCTCAGCTTAGAGCATTGCGCCAGTTGAAGAATCGCGCTCAGTAGCCTTCAACTGCAATCAAAGACACGAATCGAAAAGGTAGCACTAGCTACCTTTTTTTTTGATATTCTCTTTTCTAGATACTCCTTTTTCCAAGCAAACAGATTTTTATCGATCGAACAGAAATAAAAAGACCTTTTCAACAAGCACTACTGCGAGATCTATTAGTTGAATACTACTGTGAACACTAAACGCGCACTTGATGTTGTCATACTGGCTGCTGGCAAAGGCAGCAGAATGCATTCCAGCAAGCCAAAGGTTCTTCATCCTATTGGCGGCAAGACCATGCTCGAGCATGTTATCGATGCGGGCTGTGCCATGAATAGCCGCTCTACCCATGTAGTTGTAGGCTACGGCGCCGACCAAATTCAACAACACTTTGAACACAAGCCGAGTCAGGCAGATCTAGTCTGGGCTAGTCAGGACCAGCAGTTGGGAACCGGTCATGCGGTTCAACAGGCACTGCCGGCAATAGACACCAGCGGCAATGACAATCTGGTTCTAATACTCTACGGCGACGTTCCACTAATAAAAACGGAAACATTGGCACGGTTGATTGACCAGGCCGATGCAAGTAGCCTGTCTCTACTCACTCTAATTACAGAAACGCCGGCTGGTCTCGGTAGAATAATTCGTGACGAGAAAGACAGCATCGTTGCCATCGTCGAAGAGAAAGATGCCACGGACGAAGAAAAAACTATTCAGGAAATAAATAGCGGGATTATGGTTGTTCCGGCACAAAGCCTGGATGATTGGCTCGCAAAGGTCGGAAACGAGAATCAGCAAGGTGAGTATTATCTTACTGACGTGATTGCCATGGCGGCAGAAAGCGGCTTCACAATAAACGCCACCGTCATTAGAGACAGCTTTGAAGTACAGGGCGTAAACGACAAGACACAGCTGGCATTACTGGAGCGACACTATCAAATGAACAATGCAGAACAATTGTTGGAAGCAGGGGTTAGTCTTCGAGATCCGGCACGACTGGATATTCGTGGCGAACTAATCGTAGGAAGTGATGTCGAAATTGATGTTAATGTCATCTTCGAAGGTGATGTGACCCTGGGAAATAATGTGAAGATTGGCGCTAATGTTATCGTCAAAGACACAAGCATAGGCGATGGAAGTAAAATTCTTGCCGGCAGCAACATCGAAGGCGCGGATATTAGAAGCAATGCCAGTGTTGGTCCTTATGCAAGAGTGCGACCTGGCACTGTATTGAATGATGAAGTAAAGATAGGCAATTTTGTTGAAACCAAGAATGCCGTTCTGGGCAAAGGAACGAAAGCAGGTCATTTGGCCTACATCGGAGATGCAACCTTAGGTGAGAATGTAAATGTTGGTGCTGGCACTATTGTTTGTAACTATGACGGCGTAAACAAGCATCAATCAATAATCGGCAATAATGTATTTATTGGGTCTAATAGTGTGTTGGTTTCACCTGTAGTGCTAGAGGATAATGCTTTTATCGCAGCCGGCTCTGCAATTAATAGTGACGTGCCATCTGATCATCTTGCTGTAGGGCGAGGCAAGCAGAGAAATATTCCGGGCTGGAAACGGCCAAAGAAGTCTGAACTGTAAACCAGACCAAATAAGTACATAGAAAAAGGATCCATCAGCAATGTGCGGCATAGTAGGAGCAGTAGCAGAAAGAAATGTCTCGGGCATCTTGCTTGAAGGTTTAAAGCGCCTGGAATACAGGGGCTATGACTCGGCAGGCATGGCTCTGCTTAGCGGTGCTGACAACGAGATTTCTACTGTAAAAGCCGTAGGTAAAGTGAATGAACTGGTTAGGGCGGCAACAAAAGAAAAAGCAAAAGGACACTTGGGAATTGCACACACTCGTTGGGCAACACACGGAAAGCCGACAATAGCCAATGCCCACCCTCACATATCTGACAAAGACCTTGCAGTAGTTCATAACGGCATCATCGAAAACTACGAGCCACTTCGGGAAAAACTTAAAACCGACGGCTACAAGTTTAAAACCCAGACAGATACCGAAACAATAGTGCATTTGATTCATCAGGCGAGAAGAGGCGGTAAGGTTTCTCTTCTTGATGCCACCAAGAGAACAATAAAGAAACTGCATGGCGCTTATGGACTATGTGTTATCGACAAGAATTCACCGGATCAGATTATCGTGGCGCGATCGGGCAGTCCTTTGGTTATAGGCGTGGGCATTGGCGAAAACTTTGTTGCCTCTGACCCGCTGGCTCTTGGACAAGTAACTGACAGATTCATTTATCTTGAAGAGGGCGACATAGCAAAAGTCAGCCTAAATGATATTGAAATATGGCATGGCGCTAAGCAAGTAAAGCGAGCTGTTACCCGAATTCAGAATAGCGCAGAGGAAGCAGAGAAGGGCGAGTATAAGCACTTCATGCTCAAAGAAATTTATGAGCAGCCACAAGTAATACAGGACACGCTGGATGGAAGAATAAGCCACAATGCTGCTCTGGAAGCGGCATTCGGCGTTAAGGCCAAAGCGATCTTCAACAAAGTAAAGAGAGTACAGATTGTTGCCTGTGGCACTAGTTTCCATGCTGGCCAGGTGGCGAAGTATTGGTTTGAAAGCATTGCAAGACTTCCTTGCCAGGTAGATATCGCCAGCGACTATAGATACCGAGATATAATAGTTCAACCCGGCACCTTGTTTGTCACTATTTCGCAATCAGGCGAAACCGCAGACACATTAGCCGCACTGCGTTATGCATCAGAAAAACCTTACGTTGCCAGCCTGGCCATATGTAATGTGGCTACTAGCTCATTGGTCAGGGAATCTGATTTTTGTATTCTTACTATGGCAGGAAGAGAAATTGGTGTGGCTTCGACCAAGGCCTTTACCACTCAACTTACTCTCCTTCTAATATTGTCCATAGTATTAGCTCGACGAACCGGCCTGAAGCCAAGCCAGGAATCAAAGTTGATTAAGGAGCTTGCCAAGCTCCCCGCGCTGATTGAGAAAACTCTTGCGCTGAATAATGAGATCAAGAAAACATCCAAACAGTTTTCTGATAAACACCACAGTTTGTTTCTGGGTAGAGGTATTCAATACCCCATTGCTAAGGAAGGAGCGCTTAAGCTTAAGGAAATTTCCTATATCCACGCGGAGGCCTATCCCGCTGGTGAGTTGAAGCACGGGCCACTGGCATTGGTTGATAGCGATATGCCGGTGATTGCCGTGGCGCCTAATAACGATTTGCTAGGCAAGCTCAAGGCAAATTTGTCTGAAGTGAGCGCGCGGGGTGGAAAGCTTTACGTGTTTGCCGACGAGACTATTAAGTTCAAGAGCGATAAGAGCACCAAGGTAATTCATGTTCCTCCTTGTCCGAACATTCTGGACCCCATCGTGTTTACTATACCGCTGCAATTACTTTCATATCACGTTGCCATCACAAAGGGCACTGATGTAGACCATCCAAGGAACCTCGCCAAATCGGTAACGGTGGAATAGCTTCTACTAACAAACTAATTAGGGACAATTATGATTTATGTAATCTTGCATACCACGCTGCTATATCTGATACAGATAATGCTGCCAATGATAGCGAAAAAACGAATAAGCGAGCCTGCGGGAGAGAGAGCTGAAAAGGCTGTACATAATCTGAGGGAGTCACTGCCGGTATTTTTTGTGTTCGCAGTTCTTTCGGTTTATCTCAATATAGAAAGCAACACCATGGTAGCTCTTATCTGGCTTATATTTAGGGTCGCCTTCGTTGCGTTCTACGTTTCAGGAATAAACACAAAACCAGCTCAGGAATCGGGATATGAACCTCAGCCCTTAAGAAGCCTCATGTGGCTATGCTCAGTTGTTTGTTTAGTGGTCATGGGAGTTAACTTAATCTAGCTTAGCCCTGAACTAGATATTGTTCGTTTAGTAGTAATGGGTGTGAATCTAATCTAGGTTCATTCGGAAGCAAAAATAAATTGGCACGATGAAGAAAAACAAACGGGGTTGAAAAATGAGCGTACTGTTTAATCTGGAATTTCCTATACAGCCTGATAAAGTGGATAGCTTCCTCAGTTTTATGACAGAAGCATTGGTTGCCACTCGAGCGTATGAAGGCTGCATCAGTGTAAAAACTTACTTACACGAAGAAACATCGACAGTATTGTTAGTTGAAGAGTGGGCGGCAGCCGAAAATCAGGCAGCGTATATGCAGTGGCGACTTGAAACAGGGTTGGTTGAGGCGCTTGCGGAGTATTTGTCTGGCCAGCTGATCGTCAAACAATATCTGCCTAAGGAAGATGTTTAGGCTAGTCCTGGTCCATATTGCGCAAGGCTTTCTGACTTTTCTGTAAGCGCTTTAAATGATCTTTCAATAGAGGTTTTCGATGCAATGCTACGCCTGTAGCGAGGACATCGATTACCACCAGGTGTGCGATGCGCGATGACACCGGAGCATACGCCTGGTGCTCTTCCTCCATATTCACGTAGATAGGAATGCTGCATTGTTCGCTGAGGGGCGTATTCTGTGGGGCTAGCCCAATAACCGTAGCTCCGGCATCTCTGGCCAGTCTCACACTCTCGAGCAAGGCTTTAGTTCTGCCTGACTGAGAAATTGCCACCACTACATCTTCAGAGCCCAGCGAGATCGCAGACATATGTTGAATGTGGGGGTCTGTGTAGGCTGCCGCAGAGAGTTGCAGGCGGAAGAACTTATGCTGGGCGTCGGCGGCTACTGAGCCCGAAGCCCCGAAACCATAAAACTCCACTCGATTCGCTTTGCGAATGGTATTAATCGCGGTCTCTACTACCACCGGGTCCAGTTCATCACGAACAGCAAGCAAGGAGCCCACGGTAGTATTAAAAACTTTGTTGCTAAGGTCCTTAACTGTGTCTTTGTCGTCCACGGCAAATTGCGTATATACCCCACCCAGGCCAAGCTGTTGGGCGAGCTGTAACTTGAAAGACTGAAAGCCATCAAAGCCCAAGGCTCGACAGAAACGGATAACAGTGGGCTCACTCACATCAGAGCTTTCGGCCAGGTCCACGATGCGCATGTTGATCACATCATTTGCATGCTCAAGCACAAAGTTTGCAACCTTGGCTTCGGATTTGCGCAGCACCGACTTATTCTCGGTTATGCGCCGTATCAAATTAGGAGAATCCACTGTCTACCTGCTAAATTGTCTACACTAGAAAGGAATCCATGCTACTCAATTTGCGGAGCTATCGCACCTCTTTGTCTTCTCCTTCGTTCCAATGACTCAAACAAATACCACGAATAATCTCGAGCTACGATTTGTTGATTCACTTGCCGACATCGGTGAAGAGAATTGGAGCAGGCTTGCAGGTAGAGAAAACCCCTTCATGCGCTATGAGTTTCTGTGGGCATTGGAAGAAACAGGATGCACCACCGAAGAGAGCGGCTGGAAACCTCATCATGCGGTAATCTACGATGACACGCAGAAGGCGATTGCAGTAATGCCGCTTTATAAGAAGACCAATTCCTATGGCGAGTATGTATTCGACTGGTCCTGGGCCAGCGCCTACCAAAACTACGGCCTGGATTACTATCCCAAATTTGTTTCGGCTGCTCCATTCACCCCCAGCCATGGCGAGCGACTATTCGTTGATGACAGCATCACGAAAGAAACAGCTGTCAGTTTCATATTTGAAAAGCTGAAAGAGAAAGCAGAATTCATTAACGCTTCTTCCTGGCATATTCTGTTTCCGGAAAAGGAAGACAACGCTTTGTTTGAGTCTATCGGTATCCCCGCCAGAACCGCCTGTCAGTTTCATTGGTTTAACCGCGGCTATGAAAGCTTTGAGGATTTCCTTGAATCTATGAACTCCCGCAAGCGGAAGAACATCAGAAAAGAAAGGCAAAAGGTACGGGAACAGGGAGTCGAATTCAAAATAGTAGATGGAACGAATATTAGTGATCAGCAGTGGGATACTTTCTATCAGTTTTATCAAAGTACTTACATGATGCGCGGCATGCAAGGTTACCTAAGCCAGGATTTTTTCAAACAAATTGCCCGAACCATGCCTGAACAACTATTCATGAACTGCGCCATGAAAGATGATCGGATAATTGCAGCGGCATTGTTCTTCAGAAACTCAGACAAGCTGTTTGGTCGTTACTGGGGCAGCGCAAGAGACTATCAATTTCTGCATTTTGAAACCTGCTACTACCAGGGACAGGAATATTGCATTGAACATGGATTGAAGAGCTTTGACTCAGGCGCTCAGGGCGAACATAAGATACAGCGCGGCTTTGAGCCAATCATTACATATTCCAACCACTGGATAGCAGATCAACGCTTCGCGGATGCGATCAACAATTTCCTTGATGAGGAAAGGCCCCATATAGATAGATACAGAGAAGAGGCTGCCAGCCTGCTGCCGTTTCGCAAGAGCGACAGCAGTAGTTCAAAGTAGGTCCAGAGGACTGGAAGCACCCGAATGATGGCGCCCGAGTACATGGGTATAGATCTGCGTAGTCTTAACATCGTTGTGACCCAACAATTCCTGAACTGTTCGAATGTCAGCCCCTGACGCAAGCATGTGAGTAGCAAAGGAATGGCGAAAAGTATGACAGCTCACTCTCTTGGTATTTATTCCAGACTTGTTTACGGCCACAGCAAGAAATTTCCGAACTCCAGTTTGGTGTAGGTGGTATCGGCAGACTTCTCCAGTGAGGGGATGAATGCATTGCTTAGCAGAGGGAAACAAAAACGCCCACGCTGGCTTGTTATGAACATTCGGATATTTGCGCGAAAGTGCAGGGGTCATAGCAGGACCAATTTCGGCTACTGCGTCTTTGGCATGAACACCGAGCGCCATATCCATCTGAATTTTCAATTGCGGAACAGCAGATTTGGCCAGAAGTGTTTGGCGATCCTTTCTTCCTTTACCATTGCGGACTACAAGTGCGCCGAGCTTAATATCGATATCCTGAATCCGAATATCCAAGCATTCATTAACCCTAAGCCCACTACCATAGAGCAGCTCAATGATAAGTCGGTTCCTACCTTCGAGCTGTGCAAGAATTAGAGCAACCTCATCTCTGGAAAGAACCGAGGGCAGGTGCCGCTGCTTGGTTGCTAGCCGAAAACCCAAGTCACCTACTTCCCGCTTCAAGTACTTCTGAAACAGATAAACCAGGGCGTTTAATACAACTTTTTGAGTATTTACACTGACATTCCATTCTTTAGCCAGATAACTCAAATACTCTTCAATTTTTGCGACCTCTACATCTTTAGGATGCTCAAGGTTACAGAAATGAATGAATCGCCTTATCCAGGTGATGTAGATTTTTTCGGTAGATAATGCATATCCACGCATACGCATATTCGTTCTTACTGACTCAATAAACTCACTCATAATCACCTCTAAAGAATTGGTTAAACAAACTAAGTTTTAGTCAAAAAACAAAATTTATGCAAAGAAACGCGCGCATTCCACCGAACGGTTCTCGATATGCTCAAACAGGCAAAATAAAGGAGTGAGAAATCAAAGAGATGGAAAATCGAAAAAAACAAAGCGAGCGGCGAGAAAAGCTAAGCGAGAATTCCCATATGCATGACAGCCCAAAATTCGCTTTTGGAATACCTGTTTTATTTCAAGGAATTACGAGATAGACTGAGGCGATGAAAAAGCAACCCGAGAATTCGCCATATACAAATGTTATGTTCACTAACTTGTGCCAATCCGTAGAAAACGAGAATAATTGACATGAATACAAATTGGCGGCACTTCGCAGAGTTTGTTGCAGTAATGTCAGTCGTATTGTCTTTGATCTTTGTAGGATTTGAATTGAGGTTATCCAGAGCCGCAGCGGAAGTGGAGATGAGCACCACGCTCGATTCTAATAATCTGGAATTAAGGACACTAATAACGGATAACGCAGGAATTTGGTATCGAGGCTGTGCAGGAGATGAACTAACGCCACAAGAACAAGTCATGTTTTCAAGTATTTTTTATGCAAGCTTTTACCACTATCAAATGAGATGGTCGATAGCGAACGCAGGGGTTGTTGATCGACCCTTGGAAGGACCCGCGCGAAGAATTGCGATGAACCGTTACCGCTATCCAGGATATGAAAAAGAGTATCAAAACCATCGCATAGCGATAAGAAACCCACTTAATGGGAGTGTCGGCCCAGTAAACCTCTATACTCTAATTGAATCAATCTATAGTGAATTGGGCGAGACTGACATAGATATGAATGTTGGATTCGAGTATTGCGGTAGGTGAAGTGCCAATAGCTACGGAACATAACAATCAAATCAAAAAGGAGGCGCTACGCGCCCCTATTATTAAAAGCGTTATGTTCCTTCGAGGCGGAGGCTCACAATAAATAGTAACGCTTGACGTTAGTGTCGCATAGCGTTACTATTTGATAATGATTATTTCTTTCAAATGTTCTGACACAGAGGCACTCTCCAAAGGCCGCCGAATCAGAAAATTTGTAAACTTTGAACGAGCGGCTCTGCGTAAGCTCAGACAATTGCAGATTGCTGAAAAACTTACTGATTTGAGAGTTCCTCCTGGAAATCGTCTAGAGGCTCTGAAAGGCAACCGTAAAAATCAGCACAGCATTCGTATTAATGGTCAGTTTAGAATTTGTTTCCGCTGGACCACTGCCGGCGCAGCTGATGTCGAGATTGTGGATTACCACTAGGAGAATATTTATGAGAAAACTACAACCTGTAACCCCAGGAGAGTTATTGAAAGAAGAGTTCTTGGAACCCTTAGGAATTTCCCAGTATCGCCTTGCGAAGGAGATCGAAGTTCCTGCGCAGCGTATTGGCGCAATAGTTTCTGGGAAGCGATCTATTTCAGCAGATACCGATCTTAGGCTGTGTAGGTTCTTCGGTCTTTCTAATGGGTATTGGCTTCGGGCTCAGGCAGCACATGATACAGAAATCGCAGAAGATGAAATGGCGAGAGTACTAAAACAGATTCGCCCATGGCGACAGGAAGATAACCTAGCCAGTCACGGAACATAACAATCAAATCAAAAAGGAAGCAGCGTTTCACGGCTGCTCTTATTATTAAGGGCGTTATGTTTCTACTCTAGGCAGCGGTTAATTATTGAGATCCAATTACGAGACACTTATGAAGTTGGAAAATAGGCAATTAATTGAAATCATTGGAGTGCTAGCTGTTGTTATATCGCTGCTTTTTGTGGGTCTAGAGCTTCGTCAAAGCACAATAGCCTCGCGAGCTGCGGCTTACCAAGAAATCGGGCTCGCCACTTCAGAGCTTTGGTTCCAATTAGCTCATAATCGTGAACTGAATGATTTATTCGCAAAGATAGTCAATGGCACAGAAGACGATTATCGCAATCTTAATGATTCCGATCGCCAACTACTAATCAGTTTAACGATTGGTTCACTCAGACAATTTGAAACAATATATTTACAAGTATCTCAAGGATTACTGCAGGCAGAGGCGCTTTCTTCGCTAGGATATGACGCATTCCTTCGGAGCAATGATCTCAAATTTATGTGGTGCGATGTGAGACCAGAAGTAGGTGAGCCATTTGCGGCCTATATAGAAAGCAATGGAATGCAGGGATGCAATTAGGAAATCGTGCAAACGAAAAATAACAATCAAATCAAAAAGGCCGCGCGCGTTACGCGCCTCTTATTAAGGGCGTTATGTGTTTCGATGCGTCAATATGCGGGCAGATGGAGCGAGATTCATGATCGCCTACATATCTGAAAACAAATATAGGCTCATTGAGCTGCTCCTCGCTATGATCTTAACTATAGCAGTGGGCTACTATTTCATTTCTCCAAAAGCCATAATCGGTAATCTCTCAGATAATAAATATAGTGAGTTTATTGTTTCATTGCCTACAAGCCGTATTTCATTCGGTCCAATCGAGGCTTATAGTACAAACACGATTTACTTTTCGCGTCAGAATGAATCTGGTACTGGAACCTACTCACTCATTAATGGTGAGGGTGACCTTGTTAGTGGTAGTTTTATTTATTCCTCAGGAAGTGAGCTGGGGAGAGTGTTGAGATTTACTATAGAGAATACTGGCTTAGTATCATTTAGCGAATAGCCTAGTGTTTAGCTTTAGCTAGTACCAACACATAACAAACAAATCAAAAAGGACGTGCGCGTTCCGCACCTACCATTAAGGGCGTTATGTTTCTTTCAGAAACAAGTGCCCACCATTAACGAAGAGACTGACTTGTGAATTAACTATGGAAAAATCGACAAAAATAGCTATCGCCTTTGTAACTGTAGGTTTAACGGTTTGAATCGCTATCAATTCTCTAGACACTTAGCAGCCTCTGTTGATAACGCTCTTCATACTTTACAGGCGACAGCTGATTATTGGAACTGTGCCGTCGTTTGCTGTTATAAAACATTTCAATGTAATCAAAAATATCACTC
>JABJIC010000020.1 GCA_018661465.1 Gammaproteobacteria bacterium
CAACAACCAGCTGGGCTGATTCCAGCTTAAACTCTGGACTGAAATTGGGCCTTTTCTTGCGTGTCATATTGTCACCTAATTGTAGGAAATGCATAATAGCACCTCTATTTAGGTGGCCAAATTAACTATGCCACTACAGTCGAAAACTAATCAAAGATGAAGTCAGTTGTGCAAGCTCATATTTAGGAGCTATACAAGCTCAGTAGGTTAATTGCAAAAAACCGCGACGATGAGTTGCGGTGTTTCATACTCTCTACGAATCAGTTGTTTGCTATCGGATCAGCCTTCGCCAACCAATTACTACTGAAGTTAGGGAAAACACAAATCCAATGAGACTAAGAAGAATTACCAATAAATCCCACATAGGGCGCTTTTGTAACAGAAATTGAAAATCTAGACTGTGCAAACCATTGTAAAGCCAGCGTTCACGGCGACTTGCATCAGTTACTCGATTTACTATTTCTCCCGAAGCAAGGTCGATGTGGTACCAAGTGGATTCAGGGTCATCAAATTTTGCTCTATAAACTGGAAAGGGTCGGTATCGATTATGTCGAGAATAGTAGTAATCGTCGGGCTGTTGGATTATTTCCATACTGAGTAATTTTGAGCTGGGTAGTAATTGTGGAATCGCTTCATTGATTTTGGAAAGCAGCAAAGTTGACTGACTGCTATTGGAGGAATCACTAAAGCTTACTTCTTTTTTGTCTAACGAATATACAATTGTATAGTAAGGTTGGTTCTGAATTTTATGCCACTCAATCTCTTTTAATGGTAGTGAAAGTATCGAATATTCTGGAAGAGGTAGGTTTGACAGCTGTAAAGTATCCCCACCGGTGTATCGATCCATCTGAGTTCTAGCTGAGGTATTAGCGCTGAATACCCCCCATGGTCCCATTGACATCAAGCCACTGAAGATGAAAGTCGAAACAAAAACGAGAGAACAAAGTCCCACAATGTGATGCCACTTCATCCAACCCCTGTAAGGGCTTATTCTCTTGCCTTGATAGGGGCTTCTAACCCGAATTCTCATAAATCCGATTATCCCGCCAGTCACGACAGAAAAAACCCCCAACACTGAAATATAAACGATGACGTCATTCCAAAGTGCGGCGTTCTTTCTTAGCTGTACAGGGTAAATCCAATGGATTGTCGAACCCAACCAATTCCAGAAACGTTCGGAACGATGTGTATCCCTCACGACTTGACCACTTTTGTCCGAGATATACAGCTCGGTGCCAGCAGCGTCATTTAGGTTGACTTTGTGCAGTGGGCGAAATTGGTCTAGACCGGCAGATACAGTCCATTGATCAAGTTCAAGCGATTTTTCATAGCTAGGGGAGCTGCCAATTTTATTGAAGCCAGAGAACGAAGCGACCATTACCGCTGATTTTTCATCAAACCCGGAGAATAATTCGCCAGTATCTGCATACACAAAATAGGGAATTCTGCTGCTGCTTTCAAACTTATAAGCCGGCCTGGATGTAATCGAAGTTAATTTTACGCTCGAAAAAGCGCTTTCAGTTCTAATGGTTTTTGAAGCCTGAAATGGACTTAAACGAATTTTCTCAATTTCAAGTGCAGGCAAGTTCTCTAATCTTTCCTCTACGGTGAGCTCTGGATATTCTACATACATCATGACTATGCCACTGGCGAACCAGAGAGCAAATAATAGGCACATGCCGACGCCAAGCCATCTGTGAATAAGAAATAATAGAGGTTTCACCTTCATGGTATTGTGTAAAAACCGGAAAGCTTGAGTAATACTTTGATGTCATTGTTGGTTTCGTTTGATAGATACCAGCCATGTACGCCATTGAACGGCGCTACTAGATAACCATTAGATGTATCTCCACGTCCTTGTTTGTAGAACATCACATCACCAGGTTCTTCCGAAGTCCGTACTGTATGTCCGTGAAACTCAGCAAGAAGTGACTGAGAGTCTGCCAAATCAACTGCTTCCCAGCTGTATGCGACTGAGTTACCCGCTTGCATGTCTAGCATGTACTCCAAATCAGCGTTCGCGAATATGGGAATCTCGATGATGTCCGTACGATACTCTGGCTCATTGTCAAAATAGGTGTTTTCAGAAAGTGGAACATCAATCCATTCTAATTCTTCCTCCGAACAGGCAGATAGAAAGGACATTGCGATAGTGAGACTTAGGAGTTTCAACGCGATATTTCTTGTATACAGAGATGTGATTTCCAAGTTTTTCCTCTTTATGTAGGGAAATTATTTTTAACTGGTTACTGGCCGATTTGATCAGGACTGAAGAATAGCAAGAAGCTTGTATGTCTGGCTAAGAACAAAGCAGGTATTGCTGGTTAAGGAACGTTAAAAACAATTTTTAACTGCTGTTACGCTCTATCTTAACAGTAGTATGCACCCCGAATGCAGTTACGACTGAAATGCACACGTATAAACATTGACCCATTAATTTACTATGAGCAAAACAATGTCCAGAACCAAGAACACGAAATTTCCATCCTCACTAAGTCCACTCAGGGTTGCAATTAGCATAGCTACATTAGGCCTAACTACGGTTTCTATCGCCCAGCAAGAGACAATCGAAGAGATATTGGTAGTTGGGCAGGGCGGAGTAGGCACTATTCGCCTAGATGTGCGGAACAGCGCAGGTAGTAGGCTCGGATTATCCGGGCTCGATATACCTGCCAGCGTAGACATCATCAGTCGCGACGAAATAGCTACCAAGGGAGACTACGGCGCTCTGGAGGCTGTTACGCGAACAACTGGTGTTTCTGCAAGCGCTAGCCCAGGCAATGGAGGTACATCAATTTCTTCTCGAGGGTTCAACGGGCATGGCTCCACTGTCTATACTTACGATGGTACGCGTCTCTACATAGTTGCCGGAACAGTGACATTCCCAGCGGATACCTGGACTTTGGACAGAGTTGAAGTTTTACGTGGAGCAGGTTCAGTAATTAATGGCGTGGGAGCTCTGGGAACAACTATTAACTATGTTCCCAAATCTCCAGTTCTGGGTGACAGTGATTTCGGGGCCGCCGTTGCCGTGGGTAGCTTTGACATGAAACGCTTGGCTCTTGGTGGTGGAGCGCAAATTTCCGATGAGTGGGCATTCCGTCTCGATGGGTCCTATCAGGAAGAAGATGGCTTCGCCGATCGTGCTGAAGAAACCCGAGAAGTATTGGCCGGCTCGCTACTCTACCAGCCCTCAGCAGATTTGAGCGTTCGATTCAGCATGGATTATGCTGATGTTGATGCTGCTGCTTTTTGGGGTACACCACTGATTGATGGTAAAGCGAGCCGCTCACATCGACAAAACAATTACAATTTCGCTGATGGCAAAGTGGTTTTTGAAGACTTGTGGTCACGAATGCATATCGAATGGAATCTGTCGGATAATATTACTTTTAGAAATGATACTTATATCCTAGATGCATCCAGAGAATGGCAAAATTTGGAAGAGTATTCGCATAACGCTATCACCAACCAAATTGATAGGGCTTTCTATCTAGGAATTGTCCATGAAGAAGATCAGATAGGAACTAGGTTTGATTTCCTGATCGACACGGAAGTTGCTGGCATGGCGAATAGCCTGAGCATTGGAGCCGAGGCGAATGATATTGAACTCGATTACCTGAATAATTTTAGTACTGGTGGTTTTGGTGTTGGAGATAGCGTACCAATATCCGATTTCAATCCTGGTGCAACTCCTGCAGGTAGCATCCCAACCATATTGGACTATCAAACCGAGACGCAACAAGCAGCCATTTTCATTGACAACGTTTTGCAACTGTCTGACCAGCTAAGTTTGGTACTAGGTGGGCGCTATGATGATATTGAATTCGACCGCTTCGATCTCGCAATAGGCGGAAATCCTGCTGCTAGTTTTGATACTGATTTTTCGGAATTTACTTGGAGAGCTGGCTTAGTTTATCAGCCCACGGATCAGATGAGTGTCTATGCCCAAGCAAGTACCGCAGCAGACCCTGTTACTTCGCCGATTTCCATTAGTAGTGGTAATAAAGACTTTGATCTAGCTACTGGCAGGCAGTATGAAATCGGCCTCAAGCAGCAGCTAATGCAAGGACGAGCTGAATATACTCTCGCCTATTTTGATATTGAAAAGGAAGACATTCTCACTCGACTGCCCGCATCGGCGATAACGGAGCAGATCGGCCAGCAGAGTTCAGACGGGATCGAGTTTACTCTTCGGGTAAACCCAACAGACTCGCTGAGTATTGATTTCAATGCGGCCAGCATCAATGCTCAGTTTGATGAGTTCTATTCAGGAGGGGTTTCTCTTGCGGGGAACACGCCTAGAAACGTGCCAGAGCAAACTATGAATCTCTGGCTCAACTGGTCACCAATTAACAACGTGCAAGTAGGCGGCGGGTTTCGCTATGTGGATTCTCGATTCGCAGATGATGGCAACACTGAAGAGATGCCGGAGTACACGGTGTTCGATGCTAGTGTGAACTGGATGGCTACAGAAAATTTGACGGTTACGTTTAGAGCTAGGAATTTAACCGACGAAGAAGACTATGTCCTCGCGCCGTATGTCCCTAACCAATGGATATTTGGAGACCCTAGGGCATATGAGCTGAGCTTCCGTTTTTCACTTTAGGTTTCCTGTAGCTAGGAATCTAAAACCGTGGCTTGAAGACACATGGAAGTTGCCTTTCAGGCCCACGTAGTTTTGGACTTCTCTCAATTTATCTCTGCCTTCCCTTCTGTCGTAGTGTTTTTCAACAATTGATCTATATCAAGGAATAACTATTGACGGCTTTGCTGCGTCAATGTGTCACATCCCATACCAAAGTATCTTTTATAGACTGCACTCAGTTTTCAGTTTAGGAGTTTGGTCAAATGGCTAGTAGAAATAGACGCCTCGCCAGTGAAGTTGGGATGGTCATGGCAGCGCTCAGCGCCCCTCTGGTATACGGCGCGGAAGAACAGATTGAAGAAATTCTGGTCTGGGGAAGCGAAAGTGACCGGAATTTCGCCAATTCCAGTCCAACCAGCATACTTACTCAAGAAGACTTCGCGAGTATTAACGTTGCCACAACGGAAGATGTGGTGAAATTTGAGCCCAGCGTAGTTATCAGGCGCCGTTTCATTGGCGATTCCAATGGTGTAATGGGCATGCGCGGCTCCAATATGTTTCAAACTTCACGCTCTATGGTTTTCGCCGATGGAGTGCCTTTGCATTACTTTTTGCAATCGCGATGGAACGGAGCTCCGCGTTGGACGATGGTTTCCGCGAGTGAGATTGCGCAGGTAGAAGTTCTCTATGGCCCTTTTTCTGCCGAATATGGCGGCAATTCCATGGGCGGTGTTATGGAAATAGAAACAGCAATTCCACAGCAAAGTGAATTTCACTTCGATAGCTCTTACTACTCTCAGTCATTCGACGGCTACGGTTTTGATGAAACTGTGAACGGTTATAAAACCTTCGCGTCGTACGGAAACAAAGTTGGAGACACTAGTTTTTACTTCTCGTTCAATCGTCTTGACAATGAATCGCAGCCACAAACATTTCGTTATGGCGGAGGAAGCTCAAGTGCGACTCCTTTAGCGGTAACCGGTTCAATCGTCGACAACGACGAGCGTAGTCGATCAAGAAACTGGTTTATGGATACAGGGGTCGTCGATACACTGACCAATAACTACAAGTTCAAACTTGGACATGATTTTGGTAACTGGTCTACTTTATTGAACTTGGCCTATGAGGATCGCAATTCGGTCAACGACTCCGCCAACACTTACTTACGTGATACGTCTGGTAATCCAGTATATAGAGGCGATGTAATAGACGGTGGTCGACAATTCTCGGTTCCTGCCAGTCGGTTTGCTACTTCAGATTTAGAGCGAAGAAGCCTCTCTGCAGGCTTGCGGCTTCGGGGACAGTTAACTGAATCAATTGAGCTTGAAGCGAATATAAATCGATTCACCGTTATGCGGGATGAGAGCCGTAACAGCAGCTCCCACCCAGATGATCCAGCACACACATTAAACGGTCAGGTATCTGATTTTGGTGACACCGGTTGGGACACAGCCGAAGTAAAGTTGTATTTTGATGATCTGGGGGTTCAAGGTCTGGGACTGGTTACTGGAGTTCGTAGAGAGTCGTACCAACTTAATCTCGATATCTACAATTCCAGTAATTATGCAATCGGCAGCAAGGATTCATTTACCTCTCGCAGCGGTGGTGAAACTGAAATATTTGCGGCGTTTGCGCAGCTGAATTGGCAATTGAATGATCAGTGGGACGCTGCCTTCGGTGCGCGTTATGAGGATTTTAAGAGTACCAACGGTTACTTCGATAATGATGATGTAGCAACTGCGGAATATGATCTAACTCATGTGCCGAGCAGGTCGTCGAGCGAAACTTCTCCCAAATTTTCGATTGGTTATCAGCCTATTAGCGAATGGTCATTTCGCTATTCGATAGCAAAGGCTTATCGCTTTCCGATAGTCGAGGAATTGTTCAGTCAATTCGAGGCCTATAACACAGTCAGTATTTCAAACCCTATCTTGGCTCCGGAAGATGGTTTGCATCACAATCTTATGGCAGAAAGAACGATACGCAACGGTTATATACGAGTTAACTACTTCACCGAGTCGATTAAGAATGCGATTGAGTCGCAGGCCACAATACTCGATGGTGGTACATCACTGCGTACATTTATTCCAGTTGATGAACTGGAAACCAGTGGCATAGAATTCATTGCTAACGCTCAAGATATGTTCATTCCTAATCTGGATATTAGATTTAATGCAGTCTACACAGATTCAGAGGTAGTGAAGAACGATCCTAACCCTTCATTAGAAGGCAATATATATCCCCGAATGCCGGAGTGGCGCGGCAACTTGTTGGCAACTTACCACCTCAATTCCGACTGGGACATGGGCCTGAATTTGCAATACGCTAGTGATAGCTTCGGTCGAATTGATAACACGGACGACGAAGATGGTGTCTATGGTGCGCAGGATGGATATACCAGGGTCGGTTTGAAATCTACCTATCGCTTAAATGGAGGCATGTCGCTTGGAATTGGAATTGACAATCTGACCGATGAGCTTGCATACGTCGCCCATCCATGGCCAGGCAGAACTTTTTACGCGAATTTTTCATACGATCTTTAACAATACAATTATTGTGTAGAACGTTCTTGGAAGGGGGCGTTTTCAAATACAAGGCGATCAATGTGATTGAATTAATTAGTAGCTATTCTAAAACGGCAGTAGCCGTTTTTAGCATTTTACTTCTGTCTACAACAGCTGTGTCTGCGAATGAATGCGATACGTCGGCACAGGGACTTACCTCTGTTGATTGCGGTGCGACTCCCAGTGCCACTTTCGATCAGAATGGACGGCTGTGGCTTACCTATGTGCAAGATCAACATGTGTATGTCAGTCATTCCGATGATTTTGGCGAAAGCTATTCGCCTTCTGTAGTGGTTAATAAAATACCAGAGGATGCTGAGCATAACGGTGAGAACAGGCCCAAAATTATTGTTGATGCAGATTCCAACATCTTTGTTTCGTGGACCAAGAAAACCTCACCTCGATTTACTGGTGAAATTCGATTTAGCCGATCTACAGATGGCGGCGATACTTTTGAAACTCCTCGCACCATCAATGACGATGAGCTATTTACCGGGCACAGGTTTGAGAGTTTGTTTCTTACAGAGTCCGGTCACATGTATGTTACTTGGGTCGATAAGCGTGATCTAGAAGCCAATATTGAATTAGGAAAAGATTATGCGGGAGCGGCTGTGTACTACGCTGTGTCCTCGGATCAGGGTCAAACCTTTTCTCAAAATTACCGCGTTGCCAATAACAGTTGTGAATGTTGTAGAATCGCTATAGCGCCACGGGGTCCTGAAAATATTGCCATCCTATGGCGCCAGATTTTCGGAGTAACTACTAGGGACCATGCAATTGCTGTTCTCACTCCAGATGGAAAGACCATGGAAATGGGCAGGGCGAGCTACGACGATTGGCAAATCGATGCCTGCCCACATCACGGACCAAGCATGGTTCAATCAGGAAAGTCTGGTGACTATCACATGAGCTGGTTTACAAACGGAGACCTGCATCAGGGGATTTATTATGCTCGGTACTCATTTGAGAAGGCTAGCCCAGAAGATGTATATCAAGTTGATGGCAGCGCCGGCGCTGGCCATCCCTACCTTGCTGAATATGACCAGACGCTCTATTTGGTATGGAAGGCTTTTGACGGGCAGCAATCTCAAATTAGTCTGATCAAGTCCATCGATGATGGCAAATCATGGTCTGTATCTGAAATTCTTCGCTCTACCTCTCAAGGCTCGGATCATCCGTTAATAGTAAACAAGGATGATGGATTGTTCCTAAGTTGGCATAGCGACGAACATGGTTACGTGTTTGAGAAATTTGCTGGAAGAGCTTTAGGGCTTAGTTATGTTGAATAGCTCATTGTTTCAGCGCACGAAATGTTTAGATTTTTGTGTTGCTTCATTGCTTGTATTGTTCAGTGTAGCTGCGCAGGCTGACAATTTTAAGGCGTTCACAGCGGATTCATTTCAGGAAATAAAGTCCAGCTACGAGGGTGAGGAATTTTTGCTCGGTCTCTGGTCTGTTGATTGCCCACCCTGTCTAGTTGAGCTTGAATTCATGGGCAAGTTATTGGAGCTAAATCCCAACTTGCCATATGTACTCGTTTCTACTGATCCGATAGAGCAGCGGGAATACTCCCAAGAATTTCTCGAAGATTTTGGATTGACGGAAATGGAGTCATGGATGTTTGCAGATAGCTTCGTAGAAAAGCTACGATTTAGTATTGATGCTAACTGGTATGGTGAGTTACCCCGTAGCTACTTTTTCGACAATGAGCACGAGATGAAATCCCATAGCGGAATCATAAGCAGAGAGCTACTTAGTGATTGGTTCTCTTCATCTCTAAAGTTTCAATAATTTACTAGATTGATGTCCGTATCTTCTTTCTTTCTCCCCGGTCAACTCCGCTCCGTGTATGAAAGCAAATACCACATAATATGAATAATTTTTCGTATAGAGAAGCGAGGTTTAGTAATTTTGCCACCCTTCTTTTGTCCATTCCTGGTGTTGACCTATCCCCCATTTTTAGAACCATGACCACGATGAGGTTTCCAGTTAATCTAACAGGATGGAGATCTCGATATGAAGAAGCGGTACACAGACGAACAAATCATTAAGGCAATCAAGAAACATGAGGCTGGGGCCAAGG
>JABJIC010000012.1 GCA_018661465.1 Gammaproteobacteria bacterium
CATTAGAGACCTATTGATACAAAAAGTACGGGCACTTATTCCGTCAAATATCTCCTTACAAGGTTTATGCGTTGCATAAAGATAACTGACAATGCTTCTTTTTGATTGACAGCAGTATAAGGAGTGTTAGTTTGAACATGTAATGTGTAGTTAGCCCCTCATCTCGAGCTAATCATTCGTAGTTAACAAAAATAATCTTTGATGCAAGAAACTAATATATCGATCACCATCGATGTATTTGCTTGTATACACCTAATAAAAAAGGAACTACAAAATGAAGAAAATACTACCTCTACTAGTTTTTACAACTAGCTTTCTAATCAGTCTGCCCAGCTTTGCTCAGGACATGCCCCCAGGCAATGTCATTGTTAATACTGCCTGCGAGATCAGTGAAGGTTATACCTTCGCCGACGCAGTTGCAGTGGCGCGTGCCGCCAATAGCGGTGACGAGGATGGACCGAACCTGGTTTTCTATCGACAGCCTATAGCGGGTCCAAGCGTGCCTTCAAATGCTCTTTTACGAGTCGTGTACTGGGACAATCTGGCCCATTGGGCGCGAAGCTCGGCATCGCGAGCTAACGCGGAAACTGCTAGTGCAGGCGGCTATCTAAATGAAATAGTCACTTGTGATAACGTCAATCGCTCATTCTTCGTGAATCGAAATGTGGGTGCAGGTGCTGCCTATGCCAATGGGGAGAATAACTCGACTCTGGTTGCGTCGCGAGCATGCGAAGTAGCCCAAGGCAGTACAATAGCAGATGTTTATGCTGGGTTGACTGCTCTTAATGCGCCTTTCGGCGAGCAAGGCAATACTACCTTAATGCAACTTTCCCAACGTTTCATGGGCCCTCGTAATGGGCAGACTATGGGCACTAGCATAATCATTCGGCTTATCGGCGAGGACGGAGTAGGGCTTGCTGAGCGAATTGATATGGGAGCCAAAGCGGCAGGATTGCCTGACGATGCGCCTGTCGCTAATTGTGGCGATCAGACTCTGTGGGCGAGCCATGTGATTCATTGGGGAATCTGAGGAAGGGTTCATCAATAAAGGATGGAGGAGCAAGGATTAGTTTCCTCCGTCCTTTTCTCACTAAAACATTTATGTGAGACCAATAGAATATTATATTGTTTAAGCAATACGGGGCAGGTCACGTTTTTATTAGTGTGGTCTGTCCCTTCTGATTTTTCCCTTCTGGTTTGCCCCGTCTAATTGTGATCTGTCCTTTCTAATTGCTGTTACAAAGTGTCGCCCTATGGCCCTTATGGATATTTCATTTGATGCAAATCACTTTACATATAGATAGTTAGCGTCAGCTTACGACATAGTGTCACATGTAGTGGCATAGTTAATTTGGATAATAGGCGTGTATATTTGAAGAAAAAGGGGGTAGACAGCGAATCTATAAGTCTTTGTCTATCCTCAACACCCCATTTCTAGAAATAGAAGAATGAACACAAAGAGAATTACTATGGCCGATGAAGATGCCCCAGCTATGGGGATGTTCGAAAGATATTTGAGTGTTTGGGTTGGACTTTGTATTGCAGTTGGTGTGGGCTCGGGTGTTGTCATGCCTGGGCTGTTCGAATCAATTGCAGCAATTGAATATGCAAGTGTTAATTTGCTTGTTGCTGTTTTTATTTGGGTAATGATTTATCCCATGATGGTCAATGTCGATTTCTCTTCGATAAAAGACGTAAGACAAAAACCTAAAGGCTTATGCATAACTTTGGTGGTCAATTGGTTGATCAAACCTTTCACTATGGCAGCACTAGGTATTCTGTTCTTTGAATACATATTTGCAGGACTCGTCGATCCGCAAACTGCTAAAGAATATATAGCTGGAATGATATTGCTAGGCGTTGCGCCGTGCACAGCTATGGTTTTCGTTTGGAGTCAGCTGGTAAAAGGAGATGCTAACTACACCTTAGTACAGGTTTCTATAAATGACCTCATAATGATTTTTGCGTTCGCGCCATTAGCGGCATTTTTGCTTGGTGTTACAGATATCGTCGTTCCGTGGGAAACATTACTTCTTTCCGTCATTCTTTATGTCGTAATTCCACTTGTAGCTGGATATCTCACACGCAAAAAACTGGATGGCGAGAAAAATTATGATCGTATTGCAAACTTTACCGCAAAAGTTAAGCCAATATCAGTGATGGGATTATTGGCTACCATAATTCTGCTGTTTGGATTGCAAGCGCCAGTCATCATAGACAAGCCGCTGGTAATCGTTCTGATTTCCATTCCTCTGTTAATTCAGAGCTACGGGATTTTTGCTATTGCTTTTGGCTGGGCGTTTCTATGGAGAGTTCCATTCAGTACAGCAGCCCCCGCGGCATTGATTGGAACATCCAATTTCTTTGAATTGGCAGTGGCGGTGGCGATTAGTTTGTTTGGATTGAATTCCGGTGCTGCTCTTGCCACCGTAGTGGGAGTTTTGGTTGAAGTTCCCGTGATGTTGTCACTTGTCGGTTTTGCCAATAAAACTCGCGTTCATTTTAATAGTCGCGAATATTCAAATGAGGTTGAGTGAATGAATATGGGGACAGGCCATATCTACGTATATCGTGGTCTGTCCCCATTTCCTCTGTTCCTAACCTGCGTATAACAGACTGTAGCCGTACTCCTGAGCGCGAGTTAACGCCATAACTCCCGCAGATACGAACCTTCCCGGTACCGCATTGGCCTTGAGCTCCTCATACACATCCTGTATCTCCTGCCCGGTAGCTGGACCAATCTGGGACGAAAGGAATTGGGTAGCGGCATCACAGATCGCGATTTCCACACCGCTCTGGCGCGCGCTATCTATGGTGTTGCCGAAACTCGGCAGATTCAGACCATAACTTGCAGTCTGCATGAGGTTAATGCGTGGTGCGGCACTGGTATTGGGATCTGCAATTCCGGTAACCGTGTGGAAAATCTCGCCATATTTCTCCCACATCCCATCATTGAAGGCGAAGGGCGTGGAGAAGTGGCGATAGCATACTATTATAGCTAGGCTCGCATCCTCTCCGGCATAGGCGGTGGTAGTAGCGTTGTTGAGATTGGCAGCATAGAGCAAGGCTTCGGCGCCGCCTGTACCGGTGGATGTATCAATGAAAATTCGGTGATTGCCAGACAGTTCGTCCATCCAGGTGTCAATGTCGTGACTCGGAGCCTGAAATCCCCGGCCCTGTCCACGACTCTGGGCGTTGGCTGCAAGAGGCGTTACCAGTGCGGCACCGGCCATGGCTGTTCCTATCCCCAAAATCATGGAGCGACGTGTATCGCGGTTGTTATTATTGTCTTTCATGGAGTTTCTCCTCTTATTTATTAGCTGAAATTTCGCTTGCTGCTTGTGAGCTACCCGAAATTTCGAACTTACAGGCTACTCTAATGTGCTCCTGCTCACCAGAATCCAATTCACAATTATTTGTTCTATATCTCTACCAATAAGCTTGGGCAGGGCGTGTTTTTATAAATCATGGTCTGTCCCTGCTAATTGTGTAAAACTCCTTAATCCAACCCGCTCGTGGCACATAACAATAAGAAGGGGCTGATTTTGATGGAAAGCACGCAACGAAGTAACGGCAATCCAAAAGTAACTCGCCTGGCTCGTAGCCTATTGCACACTTGCTGTTATGGAGGTCTGTTCTTATTTGCTCTGCCTGTGCTGGCGCAAACACCGGCTGGCTATACTGATGAACAGGCTGCACAGGGTGAAACGCAATACGAAGAACAGTGTGCCGAATGTCATGGCTATAACCTCGAAGGCTTCGGCTTTGTACCAAGTCTCAGCGGCAACTTCTTCAGTCGGCGCTGGGGTGACAAAGCCGTTACTGAATTGGCGACAAGCCTGCAACGGATGCCGCCGACTCAGCCCGGCGGGCTCGGTGAACAAACCTATAGTCAAATACTCGCTTTCCTGCTTCAGCGTAACGGCGTAGAGGCCGGCACCACATCCCTGCCTGTTGCATTGGCGGATCTGGAAGGGCTCACTATTCCCGCACAACCCCTGACTCCGACTGCCTTAAACCCGCGGGATCCCAGTTACGACACCAATGGACCATTGGTGCCCGTGAGCCGCCTGGATAATCTGACATTGGTAAGCGATGCCATGCTTATGAATCCTCCGGAAGATGATTGGCTGATTTGGCGCCGTACCCATGAGAATCTCGGTCACAGCCCCCTTGATCAAATCAATAGAGAGAACGTTGCGGATCTGGAAATTGCCTGGACCTGGTCGCTGCCCTCCGGCGCCAATATGATGACTCCCCTAGTGCACGATGGTGTTCTTTTCGCCTATAGCAATGGTGATGTAGTTCAGGCTTTCGATGCCGCGAGCGGGGATTTACTGTGGAGCTACCAAAGAGAACTTCCTCTCGGTGTGCCGCCAAGCTCAAAGAAAGGTGTCGCAATCTACGAAGATAAAATTATTGTCCCCACTTCCGATGTTCACCTGCTGGCACTGGAAGCCAAAACCGGCAGAATAATTTGGGACCATGAGATCAATACCAATGGCGAAACAGATTTCCAGATTAAATCTGCACCCATGGTAGTAAAGGGAAAAGCGATCATCGGAATGACCGGTCAGACCACCGTTGCCGGTGGTAATTTCATTGTTTCCATCGACCTCGATAGCGGTGAAGAAGATTGGCGTTTCTATACTATCGCCCGACCCGATGAGCCCGGCGGTAATACTTGGAACAACCTGTCCCTTGACGAGCGCACCGGTGGTTCTGTGTGGAACCCCGGAAGCTATGATCCAGAGTTAAACCTGCTTTACTTCGGCCCCGCGCCAACTTATGACACCAATTCCTTACGGGTGCTGAGCGATGCAGCCGGCGTAACAGCCGATGCACTTTACACCAACTCCACCATCGCATTGAACGCCGACACCGGCGAGCTGGTCTGGCATTTCCAGCATATGCGTAACGATCAGCTCGATCATGATTGGGCTTATGAAAGACAGATTATAAACCTGCCGTTCGAGGGTGTGATGCGCAAAGCTATCGTCACCGGAGGCAAGGAAGCTATCTTCGAAGCAGTGGACGCGGCCACTGGAGAATATTTATTTTCCATGGATCTGGATATGCAAAATGTCATATCAGAAATCGATCCCCGTAGCGGCGAAAAATCTCTAAGCCAACAAGCGATTCCGGAACCAGGTCAGTCACTCGATGGCCTCTCCCTGAACGGTATTTGCCCCGACGCTTTGGGGGCGCGCAATATGCAGTCTTCATCCTACAATCCCGCAACCGGCATTCTGTACATTCCCATGCAGGATACTTGCATTAACAACCTCACGGGAGAACGCTGGCAGAAGTATCCGGATCCATCTACGAATGGACTCTGGGGTATGGTAAAGGCAGTCAATCTCGCGACTCGCGAGGTGGAATGGACAGAGCGGCAGTTTGCTCCACCCGCCAGTGGCAACCTAACAACTGATAGCGGATTGCTATTCAGTGGATCGGTCGATCGTTACTTTAGGGCTGTCGATCAAACCGATGGCTCGGTGCTGTGGCAACAGCGATTGGATAATGCTCCCAGTTCCTATCCAATTACATACCGGGTAGATGGAAAACAGTATGTAGCGGTGGCTACAAATTCGGGCAGTTTTCTCGCCAACAACATGGAACGCAGAGCCGGAATTAATAATCCGCCTAGTGGTGCCACCTTGTGGGTTTTTGCATTGCCAAGTGGGCAGTGAGCAGCGCCTTGAGAAATGATGGTGTCCTGAAGAGGATTCTAAAAAATCAATTGGCTAAGTGATAGATAGAGCAAAATGCCTTATTGGTATTTTTTAATGATACCCGCTGTCTTATAAAAATCACGCAAAGTGAAGAAGTTCATGCCTGCACAACTACAATAGGTCTATTCCAACTTGCCGAACCAGCAGGGCGAATAGTCCAAAGCTCACTACAGTTATTGCTGCTGAAGCGCCAAGGGCCAACCAGAAATTCATGCGGCTCATTAAAAAAGGAAATATCAGAAACATTGGCAGTGTTGGAACTACATACCAGAACGTGTACCAGGCGTGTTCTGATATTCGCTCATCGGGTTGACCCTCAATATAGAGCCAGACTAATACCAATACTGTGACCATAGGCAGCGCAGCAATCAAGGCGCCAAATTTTCCTGTGTATTTGACTACTTCCGAAATAATCACGACCAGCGCTGCTGTAATTAGGTACTTAGTGGCGAGAAAGGAAATTGATCCCATGATGTTGCTCCTGTTATTGCGCTTTTCTAAAACTACTGTTTTTGTTCTGACTCCATCTATTATCTAGAGCGCCAAAATTAGTTCAATTTGTTTCTGGCAAAAAAATCTTGAATACTATCAACAAACTCAGGATTCTCAGGTGCAGATATATGCGACTCGCCTTCAATCACACGTAGCTCTATAGCAGGGAGTATGTTCTTAAATTTATTGACAGCTTCCAATGCGGGGTCTTCGCTGCCCACAATGGCGAAAATAGGAATGCCCAGTTTTGATAGACTTTCTTTGCTTACTACTAATTCCTTTTCTCCCAGCCGGAGATTGGCAAGTGCAATTTGATCCTGGCCCTCCATGCCGGATTCCGCTTGTTGTTGGCGAGGAGATCTAAGCATTCGCTCATACCTGTATTGATTTAATAGATCCCTCTCTTCTCCCCAATCCCATCTTGGAGCACCTCCACCGAAAACGGCGGAAACAAATCTAGTTTCATTCTCGGTGATAGCCATTCCTATTGGAGCTACTCCAATCGAGTAACCGAGGATGTGTGCTTTGGGAATGTTGAGATGGTTCATAAGGCGTATTACATCGTGTCCCAACTCTCTTCCATAATCAGACACTGAATGTGGTTTGTCACTGAGTCCATGCCCTCTTTGATCAAAAAGAATAAGACGGTGGTTCTCCGCTAAACCAGAGATTCTCTCAAGCCAAGTATCACTATTTCGTGTAAAGCCGTGGATTGCGATAACAGGCTCCCCGGAGCCCAATTCAATATATCGAATTCTCACGCCGTCGGAATCGAAGTATTGGTTTTCTGGGGGAGATTGTGAAAACGCACTGCTGGCAATAAGTGTGATTGTAGTGGTCAAGTAATATTGGCCACCAGTTTGTGGTTAATCCAGTATTTTTGCTCTGACTCGTTTGGCGATAATCCACCGTTATGTTGATGCGGCCTCACGCGACTGTAGTAACCAGTAATGTAATTATTCACCGC
>JABJIC010000026.1 GCA_018661465.1 Gammaproteobacteria bacterium
ACCCGTCCGCCGCTCGACGCCTGGGAGCAAGCTCCCATCGTTTCCGCTCGACTTGCATGTGTTAAGCCTGCCGCCAGCGTTCAATCTGAGCCATGATCAAACTCTTCAGTTTAATCTTACAATTGTCATTTGATACTACTGTCAGTACTACAAGTCCGAAGACTTACCAACAATTCAAACAACTGATTTTTTACTCAAAGATTTACAACTACTGACAATTTTTCCGGATTCCGAAGAACCTTTCAAAATTGCTTAATATTTATAACGCAGTTGCTCACTTTGATTACTATCTATAACTATGTACAGATAACACCCCAGCAAGCACCCACCTCTATTACTTAATCTAAATTTTTAAAGAACATGGAACATCCGTGCCTGTAGACACAGAGGGAGCGCATTATACTTGTATAGCGCCGATTGGCAAGGGATTCAGCGAGAAAAAACGGCTTAAATTGAAACTAATTTTAATACTGCAGAAAAGGCCAGCTGGAGACCTCTATAAAGGCTGGTTATTTGCCGTAAAATAGAGGGTATTTCCAGTTTAACTATCAGCTCGTCTACTAGCTGAGCTTAGCCAGATGAAACAGCTTTTTGCCTCTTTTCAGCACAAAATACTTGCCGCTAAGGGCATTGTCAGCCGAAAGAGTCAGGTCTTGAGACTCTACAGTCTGCCCATTAACGCTAACCGCATTGTTACCGATGAACTCTCGAGCCATCTTATTGGACTTGGCGAGGTCAGTGGCAACCAGTACCTCGATGATGCCTTCAGCGCCCTTCTCCACTGTGGAGCAAGGCAGGCCATCTAATTCCAGCTGCTGTAGATCATCATCCGTCAGCGAGGCGATATCGCCGGAGAAAAGGGCCTGACTAATACGGGATGCCGCTTCCAAACCGGTATTACCATGAACTAACTCGGTAACGCTCTTGGCCAGAATCCCCTGCGCCTCAGGCCGCGCCGCTGCGGCTTCATCACTGCGCTGAATCTCTTCAATCTCAGCCGGGCTAAGAAAGGTGAAGTATTTGAGGTAGTTGTAGACGTCCGCATCGGCGGTATTAAGCCAAAACTGGTAAAAGGCGTATGGCGATGTCTTCTTGCCATCCATCCATATGGTGCCACTTTCAGACTTACCGAATTTTGAGCCGTCAGCCTTGGTCACTAAAGGCAATGTAGCGCCGTATACCTGCTGCTGATTCATCCGACGAGTCAGGTCGATGCCACCAGTTATGTTTCCCCATTGATCGCTGCCGCCTATTTGTACGGTGCAGTTGTAACGCTTGTTCAATTCGGCGAAATCGTAGGATTGCAGGATCATGTAGCTGAATTCGGTGAAAGAGATGCCCTCCCCTTCCCGCTCGATGCGCTGCTTTACCGATTCCTTCTGAATCATGGCATTGACCGAGAAGTGCTTGCCTACATCACGCAGGAAGCTGAGCACATCGTAGTTCTGGGTCCAATCGAGGTTATTCACCAATACCGCAGAGTTGTCGCCGCAATCAAAATCCAGAAACTGGCTAAGCTGGGGCTTGAGTCGCTCCACTCTGTCTGACACAACATCAGTTGAGCTCAGCGCGCGCTCTGAATCCTTGAAACTTGGGTCGCCAATCATGCCGGTAGCGCCGCCAACAAGGACAATGGGCTTGTGTCCAGCCATCTGAAAACGCTTCAGGGCAAGAAGTGGCACCATGGATCCAATGTGCAGGCTTTCGGCGCTGGGGTCGAAACCACAATAGACAGTCCGGCTCGCTCCATTGAGGTGAGATGTTAAATCCTCACCGCCGGCAAGCTGCACGATTAACTCGCGACCCTGTAAATCACTGATTATGTCTATGGCTGAATTACTCATTTTGCTGCTGTCTACCCGTTCTATTACTAACTAAATTGTCATTTTTGCCGACTCAAGCAGAAGAAACACTGCTTGCTACCCTATATATTGGAGCCTATCGGGCTCGATTATTGGGGCGTTTAGGCCTTGGAAAAGCGGCGATTTTACACTAGAACCGGCTGAATGTGCGGCGCGGCAGGAGAAAAACGTCTGGGAAAAGGCGCCCAGATTGCTATAATTTCGCGCTTTCGCGAGTAAAAAGAGACTAAAAGTGCAGCAACGTATTATGCATCTTGTTGAATACATTAAGAATTTTGTTCTTAATCACTACCCGAGACAGTATGTCTATGGGGCCAGTGTTTTGACAATATTGTTCCTCGCCGTCGTCTTTTTACCCTCCCCAAGCGAAAATAAGAGCGAAAATGGCCAACGAAACATCCCTTTAGCCATCGATTTAAGCCAAACCGAACTGGAAACAAATATCAGTTCCGGCAGCCAGCTTTCCACCACACAAAACCTGTCTGACTTCGTCGTTCCACAAGGCACTCCTCTACACACTCTTCAAGGCACTCTTCAAGGCACTCTTCAAGGCAATACAGCAGAACCAGAGCCCATGCTCGCCGACGTCACTCTTTGGAAGAATGTAGAGGTAGAGAGCGGCGATAGCATTTCTGCCATCTTCACCCAGGTTGGCCTTAGCGCGCAGGACATGTTCAAAGTACTGAACAGCAGCGACGAAGCCAAAGTGCTCAATCGAATTTATCCCGGCTATCAATTGGACTTCATGATTCCTGATGAGGGTGAGCTCGAACAACTACGCCTATTCAAGTCACCGCTCGAGGGTTATCTGTTTACCTTAAGAGAAGACAGCTACGACGTAGAGACAATTCTCAAACAGCCTGAGTACCGCCAGAATTTTAAAGTAGGCACTATTAACGACAGCCTGTTCATGGCCGGACAAAGAGAGCAGATTCCTACTCAGACCATCATGGAGATGGCTAATATTTTTGGTGGCGTAATCGATTTCATTCTCGACCCGAGAACTGGAGATGATTTCTCCATTCTCTATGAAGAGAAATACCTCGATGGTCAGTTCATCGGCAACGGTGAAATACTCGCAACCCGCTACACCAATCAAGGCCGAACTTTTACCGCTATTCGTTATATAAATGAAGAAGGTGAAGAGGGCTATTACAATATTGAAGGCGAAAGCATGCGTAAGGCTTTCCTTAGAAGTCCTCTCGATGTTTTCAGAATCAGTTCCAACTTCAATCCACGCAGACGACACCCGGTACTGAATACAATTCGTGCTCATAAAGGAACAGACTACGCAGCAAATCGTGGCACGCCAATTCGAGCTACCAGTGACGGGCGGGTAACTCATGCCGGTCGTAATGGCTCATTCGGAAACTTGGTAGTGGTTAAACACGCCGGCGGATTCGAAACCAAATACGCCCACCTATCAAAATATGCCAACGGCATCAGCAAGGGCGACCGTGTAAGACAAGGCGACATCATCGGCTACGTTGGATCCACGGGCAGCGCCACCGGACCTCATCTACATTATGAATTCCTGGTAAACGGAGTTCATAAAAATCCGAGAACTATTCTCGACCAACTACCCCAAGCAGTGTCGATTGATGCCGCAGAGATGGACAGATTCCGCACCCAGACTACTGGACTTCTGCAGCGTTTTAGCGACTTGAATGAAACCAGGCTGCTAACGCTGAACCAACCCAGCGCCGACTGAGCAAATCCAAAATGACAGAAACCAATTACTATGTTGGGCTGATTTCCGGCACCAGTGTGGACGGTATCGACTGCGTGTTAGTTCGTTTTGAAAACAACGGCACAGTTGAATTAGTTGATAGCGTCTTTAAATCCTGCCCACAGCAATTAAGAGAAGAAATTCTAAAACTCTGCACCGGCAAGAACATAGAGCTCGAAGAATTGGGTCAGGTGGATGTTAGCCTTGGGAAAGTTTTCGCCGAGGCGGTCAATGAATTGCTAGAAAAAACCGGTATCGATGCATCGAAAGTTCGCGCTATCGGCAGTCATGGACAGACAGTATTTCATCACCCAAAAGGTGATTCTCCTTTTACTCTACAAATCGCAGACCCAAATATCATTGCCCAACTCACAGGCATTACTACCGTGGCTGACTTCCGTCGTCGAGACATGGCAGTTGGCGGTGAAGGTGCGCCACTGGCTCCCCTGCTACATCGAAATTGTTTTTCTTCCAGCGAAGAAAATCGCGTGGTCGTTAATGTCGGTGGAATTTCCAATATCACGGTGCTGCAAAAAAATGGTGAGTGCCTCGCTTTTGATACCGGCCCTGCCAATGTGTTAATGGACTACTGGATCGGCAAACACAAGGGTGAGAATTACGATGCGAACGGAGATTGGGCAGCCACCGGCGAAGCTAATGCAGATCTGTTAGAACTATTACTCGATGAAGAGTATTTTCTAAGACCCTACCCCAAGAGCACAGGTAGAGAACTGTTCAATGGCCCCTGGCTAGAACAGAAACTAAAGGACTTTAGTAATACTGAAGAACTTACCGCCGAAGACATTCAGGCGACGCTACTGGAATTCACCGTCGCTTCAATCGCTCAAGACATAGAAAATATTCTGAGCCCTGATGCGATATTTGTTTGCGGTGGCGGAGCCCACAACAAAACCTTTATGGACAATCTGCAATATCAATTTGAAAACTGCACAGTGGAATCCACGACCGTTGTGGGTATAGACCCTGACTGGGTTGAGGCGATTGCCTTCGCATGGATGGCTCAGCAAACCATTGATGGAAAAGCCATCGATACCAGCGCATTCACCGGTGCTACTGAACCAGTTATTCTGGGCGGCATCTATCAGGCCTGATGGATTCTGCATTCAGGCTTCGAAACACATTCTTCAGGAAAGCGTCTCTTAGAACCTACACGCAATAAGTAATTAGATAGAGAAAGATGATCCGCAACCACAGGTGGTGGTTGCCAGAGGATTGTTGACGATGAATCGAGACCCTTCCAGCCCCTCAACATAATCTACTTTTGAGCCAACAAGATACTGGTAACTCAGAGGGTCGATCAGCAAGCTGGCGCCCTTGTTTTCGACGACTGTGTCGTCTTCGTTCACTTCTTCATCAAATGAGAAGCCGTACTGAAAGCCAGAGCAACCGCCTCCGGTTACGAATACACGTAGTTTCAGATTGTCATTACCCTCTTCGCTGATAAGGCTGTGCACCTTATCTGCTGCATTGTCTGTGAAAGACATGATTACCGGGTTATGTGATTGAACTACTGACATCTAGGTATTGCTCCATGAAACTTCCAGACCCTTTCCTGATACGAGAGTCCTGATACTACGGGCCTGATACGAGAGTCCTAATACAAAAGACTCTCTGGACACTCTCTTATATGGGGGTGGATTCGATTATCTCAATAACCGAGCAAAACAGTCAACTATTAGACTCTGTTTCACTCAGAATTGATTTGCGCTCGAACCTATTTGTTATCTACAGATGAAGAGTCGAATGAGCTGGTTTCAAAAGACAGAGCCTGTTTATTCAAGCCTTGTCTATCCAAACCGAGTTTTTGGGCATCGCTGAGCTGCGAGCTGAGGTGCATCAGATTGCCATTTACTTCCGAGCCCATCACCATCTCGATCAGATTATAGTAAACGTTTCCGACTACTACGGCCTTAGAAGCCAGCTCTATGTGATTGGCACACCGAACATCGCCCTGCACCAGTCCATTTACAATTGCAGTTGGCACGCAGATCTCACCATCCACACAGCCGCCTTCGGCTACACGGATCAAAGCTTTGGAATCATCCTCTGCATAGATGCTGCCTTTAACCTTACCTTCTATGATTAACTCGCCACTGAAGTGAATATCACCAACGATCTCGGTAGATCTGGACACCAGGGTATGGGCGTGACTGTCTATAGGTTTCTCTATCACTTTTTTGTTAAACATATTCTTATCCTCTTGTACTGCTGCTTTCTGCAAACTTGGTTCGGCAAACTTAATACTGCTTACTCGGTCCGACTAACTTTATCCGGCTAAATAAATTTGCTTAAATTAGCTCAGCTGTCTTTAATCGATTGCCCAGCTAAAATTCTGATTGATACTCTTCTCAACCGGCTCCACTGACATTGCCGCTATCTGAAATCGTTCAGGTGTAAATCCTTCCGGCAGCGTCAGCTCACCTTCGATGTTCTGAAAATATTTGAAGCGTAAACGGATATCCAATTGATCTTGTTCTTCAGAGATATCTTTTAGTGCAAGCACTTTCTGGGTTTCGCCTTGCTGGCCCACCAGGTTCACATTCACATGGCCTTCCAGATAACTGTCACCATCGGCATCCTGTTGCCGCAAAACTAGTTTATATCGAAAGAGATCACTCTCTCGTATTCCATCAAGATCGAATTGGCTAATAACCAGGCCGGTGCCCTCGGTCTCCGCCGAAACCACACCTCGATAGTATGTAATGTCCTGCTCAAGCTGGGCTACGCGACCTTGTAGAGTGCCAACGGTAGACTGAACTTCCACCGTGGCTCTTCGGTCCATCTCGCTAGAGCGATCAAGAATCGTAACCTGACGATGCAGTTCGGCATTTTCAGACTGAAGTGCCGCAAGTTCATTATTCAAATTCTGCGTTGCAGTGGCCACTGCTCCCTGGTTTATCAAAGTTTGGTAATTGCCATAAACAAACCCGCCCACAGCACTAACCGAGATACCCAGGATAGCCGCAATGGCAATAAACAGGCGACGGTTCGGCCGGTGGGGCACCACAACCATTTTTTCCTGCTTACTACCTTTGACTACATTTGGCACCGGGAGTTCTCCGTGGGCTCGCTATTTTTTTAACTATTACTACTGATCCTGACTCTCACTTAAAAGTTCTTACTTTAAAGACTACTAGCTACTGGATTCTTTTCTAGGGCATTAAGGAAATGCCATTAAGGCCCGTAAGCTCGTCAATGCCGAACATGATATTCATGTTTTGTATCGCCTGACCTGAAGCGCCTTTAACTAGGTTGTCTTCGGCTGACAGCACAATGATGGTGTCGGTCTCTGCTGAATAAGTCACCGCAATCTCACAGCGATTGGAGCCTTTTACATCGCGGGTTGCCGGGAACTGCCCCTGAGGCAATACGTCCACGAAAGGCTCATCGGCATAACGCTTTTCATATAAATCCTGCAGCTCATTCACATCTACTTTCACACCGTTTTTCACAGGCGCATAAAGAGTGGCCAATATTCCCCGAATCATCGGCGTTAGGTGAGGAACAAAAGTAAGCTTGATTTCGTCCTCGCTAAAATTATTCAGGCTCTCACAAATCTCGGGATGGTGACGGTGTCCGCTCAGCCCATAGGCCTTGATTGATTCGGTGGATTCTGTGAGGAGAAAATCCTCCACGGCCTTTCGACCTGCGCCACTAACACCGGACTTGGCATCGGCAATAAGACGGTTGCACTGCACCAGATTGTTTTCAACCAGAGGAAGAAAGCCCAGTTGAATCGCCGTTGGGTAACAACCAGGCACTGCAATTAGATTCGCTGTCTTGATCGCTTCTCTGTTAATTTCCGGTAAACCGTAAACCGCATCCGCTACTAAGCCAGGTGCAACATGCTCAGTCTTGTACCACTGTTCCCAAAGAGGAATATTCTTAATACGGAAGTCGGCAGACAAATCGATAACGCGCACACCGGCATCCAAAAGTTCACTAACCGTGTTCATAGCAACCGCGTGAGGAGTGGCGTAGAAAACCACGTCACATTTGCCAAGCACTTTCATATCCGGTGCTGAGTATTCAAGGTCGATGTGACCGCGAAGATTGGCATAACGGTCACTTACTTTTGTACCCATTAGCTCACGCGAAGTAACTATTGTTACCTCGACATCGTTTCGCGGTGCCAGCAGGCGGAGTAATTCAACTCCTGTGTAGCCCGTGGCTCCAATAATTCCGACTTTGATCACAGCACGCTCCCGCGTATTTAGTATTACTTATGTTTGACGTTTCAGAGATAGATTTGCGTTCTAGCCTTTTCGTTAAAAACGACTGGGCTGAAACGCCGGGATGAGTATCTTACACCCCGGAGCAAGGATTGCAACGATTTGAAGCATTACATTGCGTAAAATCAACAGCTTAGAGCTAATTTACCCATCCCCATCCGGGCGGTATTAGTCTATAATGGCGATCCATTTGAGTGCTCAGGAGAGCCGAATGCTTTGGGTTAAAGCCTTTCACATAATCTTCGTGGTTTGCTGGTTCAGCGGAATTTTCTATTTGCCGCGATTATTCGTCTATCACGCCATGAGCGAGGATCAGGTGAGCAAGGACCGCTTCGTGGTCATGGAGAGGAAACTGTTTTGGGGAATTACTACTCCCTCGGCAATAGCCACCATCATCTTGGGTACCTGGCTGCTTATGGCAAATGCCACCTACTTTATGGCCTGGTGGTGGATGCATGCAAAGCTGGGACTCGTGGCACTTGTAGTGGCCTTCCATATTTATTGCTGGTGGTACATGAAGGCATTGAGAGAAGACTCTTCAATTCGCACTCACGTATTCTTCCGCATATTCAATGAGCTGCCGGTGTTTATGTTAGTTGGCATCATTGTTCTAATCGTGGTGAAACCGACTCTATAGAGAACAATGCCCAGGAGTTGATTCAGCAAATTGCTCAATCAAACTATTGAACAGTTAGGCGAGCCATAAAACCTATTAGCTTTATAACTTTTAACTTTTGACCTTCAAGAAAGGAAAGACTTTATCCATGAGTAATGAAAAATCCAGCGAACTCTTTGAACGGGCACAGCAACATATTCCAGGTGGCGTTAACTCCCCGGTACGAGCCTTCAAAGGCGTGGGCGGGAATCCTCTCTTTTTTAAAGCAGGAGAAGGCCCCTTTCTTATCGATGCCGACAATAATCGCTACGTCGATTACGTAGGAGCCTGGGGTCCATTAATTCTGGGCCACTGTCAGCAAGACGTTGTTAAAGCGCTTCAACATCAGCTACATCAGGGAATTGGTTTCGGGGCATCAACAGAAGCCGAAGTGAAGATTGCAGACAAGATCTGCGAGATCATGCCTGCTATCGAAAAAGTAAGGCTGGTTACATCAGGAACCGAAGCCACTATGAGCGCGATTCGATTGGCTCGCGGTTACACCGGCAGAGACAAGATCGCTAAATTCGAAGGCTGTTACCACGGCCATGTGGACGGGCTATTGGTAAAGGCCGGCTCCGGCGCTTTAACTCTGGGCGAGCCAGATTCATCGGGCATTCCCAAGGCCTACACCGACCTCACCCACGTTCTACCGTTTAACGACATCGGAGCAGTTGAAAGCTTCTTCGCCGAACACGGTGATGAACTGGCCTGCATAATCGTTGAGCCTGTCGCAGGAAACATGAATTGCGTGCCACCGGTTCCGGGCTTTCTTGAAGCCCTCAGAGAGCAATGCACCAAGCACGGCGCCGTACTAATTTTTGACGAAGTGATGACAGGTTTTCGAACCGCTCTTGGTGGAGTGCAGTCTATATTCAATATCACACCTGACCTTACCACCCTGGGCAAGGTAATCGGTGGCGGCCTACCCGTTGGCGCATTCGGCGGCAAGGCAGAGATCATGGACCGAATAGCTCCCACTGGCCCGGTGTATCAGGCTGGTACTCTGGCAGGAAACCCACTGGCGGTAGCTGCTGGTCTTACCATGTTGGATAAAGTCTCCGAGCCTGGCTTTTACAATAATCTGGAGACCAGACTCGCCGCGATGCTTGCCGGTCTTGAGGAAAGAGCCGCAGCTGCTGGCGTTCCATTTACCACCAATCAGCAAGGCGCCATGTTTGGCTGCTTCTTCACTAAAGAAGAAAAAGTAACTAAGTTCGAACAAGTAATGGCTTGTGACGCAGAGGCGTTCCAGGTTTATTTCCACACCATGTTAGATAACGGAGTTTACCTGGCACCTTCTGCTTATGAAGCAGGGTTTATTTCCAGCGCCCATAGCGACAATGAAATTCAACTAACTCTGGACGCTGCAGAGAAGGCTTTCGCCGCCGTTGCTAATATGTAGGCAGTCATTAGCTTCTTAAGATCAAAATATTTAGTTCCAAGACTTACAGGAAAAACAGAATGTCGAAATACAGTGTATATGGAATGGGTAATGCTCTGGTGGATAAAGAGTTTGAAGTTGATGAACAGTTCTTCACTAACCACAATATCGAGAAGGGATTAATGACTCTGGTTGCCCATGAACAGCAACAGGAATTGTTAAAAGTTCTTAGCGACAAATTCGGCATCAAGAAACGTGCAGGAGGTGGCTCCGCTGCTAATACTCTCTACGCCCTGAGCCAATTCGGTGGTAGTGCCTATTTCTCTTGTAAGGTCGCGAACGACGAGCCAGGTGATTTCTACTTGAGCGAACTCGGCGATCACAATATCGAAACCGACAAGCAGACCCAAGGTGATGAGGGTACTACCGGTAGATGTCTGGTTATGATCAGCCCCGATGCCGAACGCACCATGCACACCTATCTTGGAGTTTCGGAAACAGTTTCCCCGGCGGAAATAGATCACGATGCGGTTCGACAGTCTGAGTACATCTATATAGAAGGCTATCTAGTGACTTCACCAAGTGCCATGGCAGCGATCACCGAACTCAAGCAATACGCCGAGACCCACAACATCAAAACAGCGATGACTTTCTCAGACCCTTCCATGGTGGAGTACTTCAGAGACAATGTAATCGAGGTGCTGGGCAACGGAGTGGACTTATTATTCTGTAACGAAGAAGAAGCCCTGCTCTGGTCCGGCAAAGACAACATCGAAGAAGCTTGTGACATGATGAAGGCAAAGGCTCAGCAATTTGCCATCACTCGCGGCCCAAAAGGCGCCCTGTTATTTGATGGTGAAAACTTTATTACAATAGCTGCACATGATGTTGAGGCTATAGACACTAACGGTGCGGGCGATATGTTCGCCGGGGCCTTTCTCTATGGCCTGACAAACGGGATGGACTTTGAGACAGCGGGCAAGCTAGCCAGCCTGGCATCGGCAAATGTGGTTTCGAGATTTGGCCCGCGTCTAGAGGCCGATATGCATCAGGAAATTCTGAATAAGGTGATTTCTTAAGATTACTGCTTAAGCTAACTGCTCAAAATAGCTTCGTGATATAAGCGCCTAAATAGCCACTGAAGACTGTCGACCACTAGCAGACCAGGACGCGATGTCCTGGCTTCTTGTTTGAAATTAAGGAACCAGGTCGTCGATAAAACTTTTGACGCCATCAAACCAGGAAGTCTTTCTCGGAGATTGCTTGTGAGCATGCTCTTCCTGGATACCCTGAAATTCTTCCAACAATTCTTTCTGACGCTTGGTGAGATGCACCGGCGTCTCGATAACAACACGGCATAGAAGATCACCGTTGCCACCGCCTCGAATCGGGGTGACGCCCTTATTGCGCAATCGAAACATTTTTCCGGTTTGAGTCTCTGCAGGAATCTTCAGCTTAACCCGGCCATCCAACGTGGGTACTTCCAATTCACCACCAAGAGCCGCATCAACAATACTGATAGGCATCTCGCAATGAAGGTCTCTGCCATTTCTTTCGAATATCTTATGAGGTCGTATGGACATCTCAACATAGAGATCGCCTGACGGACCGCCGTGCACTCCAGCCTGACCCTCGCCAGTAAGGCGAATTCGATCACCGTTATCTACACCCGCCGGAACTTTAACCGAGAGGGTCTTGGTTTCATCGGTGCTACCTCGTCCATGACAAGTCTCACATGGATCCTTAATCTGTTTTCCAGCACCCTGGCATCGTGGGCAAGTCTGCTGCACAGAGAAGAAACCCTGCTGCATTCGAACCTGACCATGACCACCACAGGTCGTACAATCAACTGGCGTTGTACCCTTCTTGGCACCACTACCATCACATGTATCGCATGCAACAGTTGTGGGTATACGAATCTTTACTGAAGTGCCTTTGACAGCCTCTTCCAGGTTCAGCTCGAGGTTATAACGTAGATCGGCGCCCTTTCGAACATGACTGCGCCCACCGCCTCGACCGCCACCGCCGCCGAAGATGTCACCGAAAATATCGCCAAAGATGTCACCGAAATCAGCAGAACCAGCACTAGTCTGTCCCTCAATTCCTGCGTGGCCATATTGATCGTAGCGAGCACGCTTTTCTTTGTCGGAGAGCACTTCAAAAGCCTCGTTGGCTTCCTTGAATTTTTCCTCAGCTTCAGGATTGTCAGGATTACGATCCGGGTGGTGTTTCATGGCAATGCGCCGGTAAGCCTTCTTTAAAGCGGCTTCCTCGACACCACGGTCTACACCTAGCACTTCGTAAAAATCTCGTTTTGACATTAGTCCCTAACTCTCTATTCCTGTGTACTTTTTATTTCGCAATTTGTTTCGTAAAAATTGTTACGTATTATTTATTTCGTACTTCTTTCTGCGTACTAAATTCCGCTAAGGGAACACCGACATTCCTTGCCAGCTATAAACGCAAAAAAAACTAAGCCAAAATGATGACTTAGTTTTTTCAAAGTATTGAAGCGAAAATATTGTAGCGATAAGAGTAATCTTAAGATTGCTAGCGGTTATTTAGTGGCCACAGGCAGTCTATTCGATAACGCTATCTTACTTTTCCTCTTCCTCAACTTCTTCTTTAGCTTCTTCGTTAACTTCTTCGAATTCCGCATCTACAGCGTCATCTTGTGCTGCACCTGCGCCATCCGCTGCGCCCTCTGCTCCAGCTGCTGCGGCACTCGCCGCTTCAGCTTCTTCATACATCTTTTGAGCGAGACCAGTTGAAGCTTCGGAAAGTTCTTTAGTCTTGGCTTCTATAACTTCCAAGTCGTCGGACTGAATTGCTTCTTCAACAGCTGCGATGGCAGCAGTGATAGCTTCTTTCTCTTCATCACTTGCCTTATCGCCTGCTTCTTCAAGAGTCTTCTTGGTAGCGTGAACAAGACCATCGGCCGAGTTGCGCGCAGTAACAAGCTCTTCAAACTTCTTGTCTTCGGCAGAATTCGCTTCAGCATCCTGAACCATCTTTTCGATCTCTTCATCAGACAGACCACTGGAGGCTTTAATCACGATGGATTGTTCCTTGCCAGTTGCCTTGTCTTTAGCCGAGACATTAAGAATACCGTTGGCATCCAGGTCGAAGGCTACTTCAATCTGTGGCATACCGCGCGGTGCTGCTGGAATATCACTCAAGTCGAATCGACCCAGAGATTTATTACCCGCCGCTTGCTTACGTTCGCCCTGCACTACGTGAATAGTTACCGCAGTTTGATTGTCATCCGCCGTTGAAAACACCTGTGTCTTCTTGGTAGGGATAGTTGTGTTCTTGTCGATCAAATTGCTGGCAACTCCACCCATGGTTTCGATACCAAGAGATAGAGGAGTCACGTCCAGTAGTAATACATCAGTTACGTCGCCGGAAAGAACCGCCGCCTGAATGGCCGCGCCTACTGCAACTGCTTCGTCAGGGTTCACATCGCTGCGAGATTCCTTACCGAAGAAGTCAGCAACTTTCTTCTTAACCAGAGGCATACGAGTCTGACCACCCACCAGGATGACATCGTCGATGCTACCAACATCCAGATCAGCGTCGTTCAAAGCCACCTTAAGTGGTGCCAATGTGCGCTCAACCAGATCTTCAACCAGTGATTCAAACTTCGCACGAGTCAGCTTTTGCACAAGGTGCTTGGGTCCGCTGGCATCTGCTGTGATATATGGCAGGTTCACTTCTGTCTGCTGTGAAGAAGACAGTTCGATCTTGGCTTTTTCAGCAGCTTCTTTTAGTCGCTGCAATGCCAGTGGGTCGTTGTGTAGATCCATGCCGGATTCTTTCTTGAATTCGTCTGCAAGATAATCGATTAAACGAAGGTCGAAATCTTCACCACCTAAGAAGGTGTCTCCGTTTGTAGAGAGCACTTCAAAAGTGTGTTCGCCATCAGTCTCGGCAATTTCGATGATTGAGATATCGAAAGTACCACCACCAAGGTCATAAACTGCGATGGTAGAGTCGCCTGCTTTCTTGTCCATGCCATAAGCAAGGGCAGCAGCAGTTGGCTCATTAATAATTCGCTTAACATTAAGGCCAGCAATCTTGCCGGCATCTTTTGTTGCCTGACGCTGTGAATCATTGAAGTAAGCAGGAACGGTAACAACCGCTTCGGTAACTGCTTCACCGAGGTAATCTTCCGCGGTCTTCTTCATCTTCATCAGAGTCTGAGCTGAAATTTGAGGAGGAGACATCTTGTCGCCGTTTACCTCAACCCATGCATCACCGTTGTCTGCCTCAACAATCTTGTAAGGCACCATCTTGATGTCTTTCTGAACCACGTCGTCTTTGAACTGACGGCCAATCAAACGCTTGATGGCAAACAGTGTATTCGTTGGATTAGTAACCGCCTGACGTTTGGCCGGTGCGCCTACCAGAGTCTCACCATCTTCGCTGTAGGCAATGATGGATGGAGTGGTGCGATCACCTTCTGCATTTTCGATAACTTTGGCTTCGCCGCCGTCCATCACTGCTACGCAGGAGTTGGTGGTTCCCAAGTCGATTCCAATAATCTTTCCCATTTCTAACTCTCCGAACTATTTCATTCTTGATTCAGACCAGGCTGAACCTATGAGGGACCTTGAACTCAAATCCCGTGATTAATAACTATGTTCCCAATATTGGCCCTATCAGCCGTATTTCAAGGACCGAGGCCCTAATTCCTTTGATTTGCAGTGGATATTTTGATCTGGTCCAGTTTTTCCCTTTGAATCAGCCCCGGATACCACGAATTTCATTGAAAAAGCCTACTTCGACACCATTACCATTGCTGGCCTGATTACTCGTCCGTGGAGGGTGTAACCCTTCTGCATTACGGCGATAACTGTATTGGGTTCGGCTTCCGGGCTTTCCTGAATAGACATGGCCTGATGAAGCTGAGGGTCAAATGGCTCACCCAGAGGATCAACTGCCTCGATATTAAATTTCGCGAAGCAGTCAGCGAAGCTCTTAAGAGTAAGGTCTACGCCTTCATGAATAGCTTTCACAACTTCGTCTTCGCTATCAGCGGCTGCGGCGAGAGACCTTTCCAGATTGTCCATTACCTGCAGCAGTTCGCCGCTGAACTTTTCCTGGCCAAACTTATGGGCCTTCTCCACATCCTGCTCGGTGCGGCGTCTTAGATTCTGCATCTCCGCCTTCACTCGCAGCAGATCGTCCTTCGCCTGCTGGGCTTCTTCCTCAGCTAAATAGAGTTTTTCCAGAGCCTGTTCCATGTTGATCTCGCCCTGATCCACCTCTTCGGAGCTAGCGTCATTCTGCTCTTCAGCTGATTGAGTGTTTTCTGAATCAGCTTGTTCTTCTGATTCAGTTTCTTTCGATTCGGTGTCTTTCGAATTATTCTCGTTCACGTCGGTCGCTTCCACTTGGCTATTTTCAGGACCCTTGTTGGGCTCATTCTGATTATGGTCTGGAGACTGCTTGTTCAGGCTTTCTCCTTTCTATATGCGCTTTCTTTTTATATGCGCTTTCTCTTTATATGCGCTTTCTCGCTTACGTATGTGCTTTCTGGCTATTTCAAAAGTGCCTTCTAGCGGCGGCTTCTCCTGTGCTGAAATAAGCTTTTTGCACAGCATCGAAGCCGATGTCCGCTATATGGGGTCTGGGCGACGTGGATTCAAGCGTTGAGGGCGCTTTTTTATTCAAATTATTTACACCTAATAGTGTGCATTTATCCAGCTTGTTCCCATATACTTTGTAGCTATGCTGTCCCAACTCTCAATCAAGAATTACGCCACCGTCGATGCCCTGGAAATAGACTTCCAGGCAGGCATGTCGGTTATCACCGGCGAGACCGGAGCGGGCAAGTCAATTATGTTGGGGGCTCTGGGCCTGACGCTGGGAGATCGGGCTGACAAGACCATCGTCAGACCGGGTACCAACAAAGCCGAGATCTGCGCCGAGTTTGATATCAGCCAGATTCCAACTGCCAATACATGGTTGGAGGAGAATGACCTCCTTGAAGAGTCAGAAGGCGACGATGCTCAGTTCTGCATCTTGAGAAGGCTGGTTGGGATTGATGGCCGTTCCAAGGCCTATATCAATGGCAGCCCTGTTACCCTAAGCAACCTCAAAACCCTCGGCGAGATGCTGCTGGATATACACAGCCAGCACGAACATCAATCCTTGCTGAATCGAGCGACCCATCAGAGACTACTGGACGACTACGGCGTAAAACCCAAGCTAATTGCAGAGCTCGAGAGTACCTGGCGTCAGTGGCATAAGAATTTCCAAACTATTGAGAAACTCAGCAATCAATCAGACGAAGACTCGGCACAGTTTCAACTGCTGTCCTTTCAGCTTACAGAGCTAGATGAGATGGACATCGCCGACAATGAAGCCACCACCCTTGAAGGTGAGTTTAAATCCCTGAACCATGCCGATGAAACCATCGGCGCCGTGCGTCAGTCTCTTAACCTGAGCAGCGAAGACGAAAATTCCAACGCCAGCTCCCTATTGCATCAGTCCCTGGCGACCTTGCAGGAACTGCCTGAGAAAGACGGGCGAATCACCAACATCATTAAGCTGTTAGAGACCGCCACCATTCAGCTCGATGAAGCAGTTGCCGACCTGAGATCTTTCACCGATGAATTCGAAGCGAATCCGGAGAGGCTGGAACAGGTAAACGCGCGCCTTAGTCTGCTTCATGGCATCGCTCGCAAGCACAAAGTAAAGCCAGTGGAATTGGGCGAGCTGATTAGTGATTTGCGCAGTCAGTTGTCGATGCTGGAAAACAGCGAAGAAGAATTGGGAAAACTGCAAGCCAACGATCAGATGCTACGCAGTCAGTATCAACAACTGGCAAAAGAAGTGTCCAGCCAGCGAAGCAAAGCCAGCAAGACCCTGGCAAAGAAAGTTAATGAACAGCTGAAGAAGTTGGGCATGCCTCATGCGCAATTGGAAATAAGTCTTCATAAAAACAGCGATGGGAGCGGCGGGAACGAGAAGGACAGACTTTCTATTAGTGGGCTTGAAAGCATCGAATTCTTAGTGAGCACCAATCCAGATCAGCCTGCCAAGCCACTAATCAAGATCGCCTCCGGTGGTGAGCTTTCCCGTATTAGCCTGGCGATTCAGGTGATAACCGCACAGACCTCTCACACACCTAGTCTGGTGTTTGATGAAGTGGATGTAGGTATCGGTGGCGGTGTGGCCAAGGTTGTTGGCGAACTTCTACGACAGCTGGCGGAGTCTACTCAAATTCTATGCGTTACCCATCAAGCTCAGGTTGCCGGACAGGGGCATCATCATTTCTTCGTGAGCAAATCCACTGAGAAAAAATCCACACTAACTCGGATTACCGAACTTGAAACCGATGAGATAGTGAAAGAAGTTGCCCGCATGCTGGGTGGCGAGGAATTCAGTGCCGAGTCATTGGCCCATGCTCAGCAGATGGTTGCCAATAGTTAGCAGCGACAGCTAAAACACATAGTTCTTAGCAGGAGTTAGCTATTTGGAATTCGCAGCACATTCTCAAGACTAAAATGTTAGAAAGCACTAGAGCGTGGGACTTGAGAGTGGCAATTGAGAGCGCGCTAAAGCCAGTATCGAGCTAGCGATTACTGACAGTTCTTGCAAATACCATACAGATACATGCTGTGATCGGTGATAGCGAAACCATACTTCTCCGCAATTTTTTCCTGCTGCTCTTCGATCACCTCGTCATAGAATTCTTCAACGCTACCGCATTTGTTACATACGATATGGTCGTGATGTTCCATGGTAGTGAGTTCGAATACCGAGCTGCCACCTTCAAAATGATGGCGCATCACCAGGTCGGCAGATTCGAATTGAGTTAGCACCCGGTACACGGTGGCCAAGCCTACATCTTCGTTGGCTTCCAAAAGCGCTTTGTACACGTCTTCAGCACTAAGATGTTTGTTTTCGGAACTTTCCAGTATTTGCAGAATCTTAACCCGTGGATGAGTTACTTTGAGTCCTGCGTTTTTGAGTTCCTGATTTTCAGCTGCCATGATGCTCTTCTCAGCGCTATCTATAATCCTATAGTCAGCAATGCCTATAGACTATTGGTTTAGAGATAGTGCGGTGGTTCTACTAGAGTATGAAGTGAGGTATTATGCCTGCTCGCTACAGCTCAGGCAAAGAGAATAGGCTGTTAACGAAAGCAAAATAACCTGATAAAACATCTGGTTATTGCCGCTGACAAGATAAATACCAGACGGAAATATGAAGAAACTGACACAGCAATTTGTTCTTGTGCTCACACTGGCCGCCCTCACAGGCTGCGCCGGCATCGGCTCTATGGATTTTCCAGGGGTATACAAGATCGCCATTCCACAGGGTAATGTCATTACCCAGAACATGGTGGATCAGTTACTTCCGGGCATGACCAAACGTCAGGTTATCTTCGTCATGGGCACTCCATTGGTTCGCGATCCATTCCATCAGGATCGATGGGACTACATCTATAGCTTCCAGCCAGGCGGCGGCCAAAGAGGACAGGAAAGAATTTCTGTGTTCTTCGAAGATGATCAATTGGTTAATTTTACTGGTGACTTCACTCCATCGGAGATGGAAGCTGTGGCGGTTGATGCCGACAGTGAAGAAGTTACTGACGACGTTTGATTTTAGAACACTCTTTATAACGCCTTCTATTATTACACTCTCAAATAATCAACAGCTCAGCTAGCAACTAGAATTCCAGTCGCAACCCTACCTCAATGGCACGACCTGCTGCCGGCGCAAGATCTTTTAGTAAAGAAGCATGGTGGCGTATATCTTCATCGAGAAGGTTTGTCGCCTTGAGAAACACGAGTCCACTGCCCGCTCTCAGATCAAAGTGATAATCAGTATAAAAGTTCAAGTTGTAGTAAGAGTCACTACCGGTTTCATTGGCTGCCAGATCAGACTGGGAACCAACCTTGGTTAAACGTAATTTTGTCTGCCAATTTACATGGGAATGCCGCCACTCGAAGCCAGCACTCATGGGAGGAATTCTTGGGACATTTTTTGCTGAACCGAGTCCCCTGTCAAATTCAGCGTGCACATAGTCACCGAACACGGTGAACTCCGAAAGATGATCGCCTGTTCGGTATAAGGGAAAATTAACCTCCGCTTCAAAGCCAGTGAATAAAGCATCTTCCTGCAGATAACGCGCTATCTCCACTTCATCAACATAGCTGCCAGTGTCCTGAAGAAAAATATAGTCAGCGATATTGTTACGATAAATATTAATCTCACCGGTAACAGCGCCCATATGCTTTCTCAAACCAATTTCGAAATTGGTAGATTTTTCCTTGTCCACATCGGGATTGCCAATTTCCATTCTTCGCGTTGCCGCGTGCTGAATTAAAGTATCTTCAGCCAGTTCGCCACAACCAATGTCGATGTTTGAAAACAATTCTTCCACTGTCGCCGAACGCTGGGAATGTGCGATAGAAGTTATGAAGTTGTAGTTTTCACTGAGTCGCCAGATGGCGGAGGACGACCCGCTCCAGCTGGTTTCACGATTACTGCAATTGCCACGACGGTAGTCCAGCTTGCGTGTTTCGCCACGAGCTCCAAACTCATAGGTCATGAAGCCCAGGTCAGCACTGTGTACTGCAAACAAGGATTCGGAATCGATGTCGGTGGTGGGAATAAATGCTTCCTCACCCAGTGCCGAGAAATTACGGTGGGCAAAGTGAAGTCCTATCACTGTCTCATGGTCTCCGTGACCATCTACATGAAACGAGAAACGACCTTCCAGCCCATCCTGTTCAAACAGCGTGCCTACTTCGCCTTTGCTAGTGTCGCTAATGCCTTCAATTTCCAGATGTTGGTAGTCCACCGAACTGACACGCCCGTGTATTTCTTCGATCCAGCCATTGAGCGGGATAACAAGCTCCAGGTCGCTGCGCTGCTGTTCCATGATTATGCGAATATCACCTTCTTCTTCGCCGTCATGAACCTCTTCCTCAGAGCCTTCTTCGTCATGATGTTCATGGGCGCCACCGGGAATGCCATATTGATTGCTGAACTGGTTCTGGGAAAAGCCGATGTAACCGTCCTCCAGAATCCAAGAAGCACCGAGGGTCTGTACATCGGAACGGGCATGACTATTGGCAAGCTTGCCGTAACTCTCGTGTAATTCTTCCAGGGCTTCCCCATCCTCAAGGTCAACCAGGTTGGGGTTGATAGCGAAGCCGGGGATCTCCACATCATTACTCTCGCGGTAGACTCCATCTACATGCCAGGCTATTTGGCCCGCGGCACCTTCCAGTTTAAAGATGCTTACCTGTTGATCGGAGACGCTGTTATTTCTGGTTTCAATCATGCCGGTAAGACCATCGGGCAGGCGTACCGGGATGCGGTTATCGATTACATTCACCACTCCGCCGATTGCACCATTTCCATAGAGCAAGGTGGCTGGGCCGCGAAGCACTTCGATGCGTTCGGCCAAGGCTGGCTCCAGAGAATTAGCATGATCGGCACTGATGGAAGAGGCGTCGATATTGCCTGTTCCGCCCTGCAGAATCTGAACCCGGTTGCCAGTCTGCCCGCGGATCACTGGCGCACCTACGCCCGCACCAAAGGAGGCGATGCTGACTCCTACTTGATCCTGAAGAGTGTCACCAAGAGTTGCTCCGATTTTTTCACGCAGCTCTTCTCCGGCGAGAATGTTTACGGGCAGAGCCGTATCGGCGCGACTTCTATGGAGCGTAGAAGTAACTACAAGTTCTTCGATGTTCTGTTCGACATGTTCCAGGTCTTGAGCGACTAGTTCTGTCGATACCAGAGCTATTGCGCAGGCAACCGTGCCGGTTTTTCGTAAATGTAAAAATTTGGAATTCATTTTCTATCTCACACATGAAGCGGTGGAATGAATCGATCAAGCCGCAACGACAAGTATTTAGAGTCGCCGAAACATATGGTTGGCCGATCGATGACCGAATTGTTTATGTGTAAGAGGGAGGTGAGCGCGCTGTTGCGCTCGGGGGTACTGAAGTAAAAAGGTTTTGGTTTAGAGCGTCATAAGACTGACTTGAAACAATAAAGCTCGTGCTTGGCGTATCTGCAATCGCAGCGTCTTCCAGAGAACCCAGCTTAAGACAGATTTCACAATCGAACTGCGCTTGCAGGTCGGCTTCGTGAGTATGTCCAAGCTGTTCAGCTTGGGCGAACAGCAACACCAGACTCAGCACTGCCATTACTGGCAGAGACTTAAGAGCTAGCATGCGCTCTCGAATAAGCTGGATTGTTGGGCTTGCTTTGAACATGTTTGCCTAAAAAATAATTGTCTTAAGAGCTGTCTTATAACTTGTCTTATAAAAAGCCACTTTGAATCTTGATACTCTAGTTTGCTTACTTTAGTACCTTTATCTCAATACTGCCAATTTAAAATACAGAGACTCGGAACGTGATGCAATCTTTCTAGAGTTACTTGTAGCCTAATTACCCCAGCCACTGCCACTAAGATTGAAATCTCTAATGGCAGGAAAGGCTCTACTTGGAGATTCGCTCCACCAATCCATTCAACGCATCAAGCCCGACAATATCCTTCGCTAACAGACTGATGTCTTGCCGGGGAATCTTTGGCAGTGCCTTGCTTAGAGTAGTGATATGGGCCTCTTCCTGTGAGCGGCGCTCTTCGAGAAAGCTGCCTTCTCCTTTCGGCGACCGTTTGTTCACCACCAAGCAATCAACCTTAACATTCGCTTGCTGCAACTGTGCCTCTAGCTCAATAGTCTCCAACACGGGTAGACGCTCGGCAGCCAGAACAATAACAAATGAAGTCTCGTCTTCGTCCGCCAACTGATCACGAAGATTATTAAAGCGCTCACGACGACGATTCAAAATTTGTCTAATGCCGGACTCGCGCATCTTGTCGGAATCCTGGGCATCGTTACCGAATACCTTGTCCTCCACGCTGGAATCGCCGCTCATGTCTCTAACTATTTCAGCAAACTTGTCTGCCTTTTCTCGGCGCTGGATAAGACCTTCAGTCCATGCCGACATCATCTCGGGCAATACCATCAAGCGTGCGGTATGACCGGAAGGTGCAGTATCGAATACGATGAGGTCATATTTTTTTAGGCCTTCCTCAACCACCTCGGCAATACGTTCGAGAATAGCGGCCTCCTGCATGCCCGGCGCATCCTTGGACAATTTCATATGCTTGTCCACTTCGCTGCGCAGGTTTATCGGCATCAGGCGGTGAAGAGAATTGCTTACCTCTGCCATATGCTTCTTAACAGTCTCGTCAGGATCCATTTCCATAGCATCCAAACCGGCGGAGAGTTTCTTAGGCTTACTGCCAATCTTTCTGTCGAAAAGATGGCCTAGATTGTGAGCAGGATCGGTGGATACCAGAAGAACACTTTTACCAGCATTGGCAGCCGCCAGAGCGGTTGCGGCAGACACGGTAGTTTTTCCGACACCACCTTTACCGCCGAAAAATAAAATGCGTTTTGATTGAGCGAGTTCTAACAGCAAGAGACATGATCCAGTGGGGAGCGTTCCATGCCCATGCGAATATGCCAATCATGGAAACGATCGTAGACGATGGGCAATAATTCCATGGTGTAATAGGCAGCGGGATTAGGCACGCCGAGCTGCTCAGCGAACACCAGCAGCATGAACAAATCTTCTTCGTCACGCTGGGCGCGAGCGAAGGATCGACGATAAGGCGCGGCGTAATATTCACTCAAGCCGTGTTCGATCTTTTGCAGCAAGCTTAGTTCTTTCTTTTTAGCCATGGGCTTTTGTGCTCTCGTTTCTTTTACAGGTATTTATTCTGTCTTCCACGCTCTCCGCGATCAGAGCCAATACCTTTATTATCCGCCATCTATGGCGCTATTAGAAGAAGTGACCGGTATTGGAGGGAATTCTCTTCCACAAGGGTGATTTGGGTCAGGCTGGAGTCTTAGAAGATGTCTGGGTGCGGCCTGAATGAAAGGTCAATCCGGGGCTGATAGCCTAGTCTTCCAGGGCATTCTTGGCTTTCGCTTTCTTTGCCTCAGCTCTCTTCAGACGTGCCTGTTTAGGGTCGATGGTAAGGGGTCTGTATATCTCCACCCTGTCCTTCGCCGAGAGAATGTATTCTTTGGGCATGGGCAAAGTCTTGCCATTGAGGACTCTGGAGAATATTCCCATAGCATCGTTTTCCACATTGATGCTATCGAACTCAGCTGCGATTCCACTCTGCACAACCGCCTCGTAGGCCGTTGTGCCTTCAGCTACCTGAACAGGAATGATCAGTTGCTTCTCAGGAGTGGCGTAGGCCACTTCCACTGCTATTGTTTTTTCTTCATCCAAATCAGTGTTCATTGCGCTGCTCTCTTATCTTGCATATAGCCTTGCTCATTTCTGGCCATAAATTTTGTGCGCCCTGCTCACCAAGGCATCCACCAGATTGTTGGCAGAGCTGCTAAACAGTTTCTCCGCCGCGAAATCCACAATGGATGAGTTAAATTCAAAATCCATCTGCAGGGAAACCTTGCAGGCCGATTCGGCGAGCGCATCGAAAGACCAGCGCGCCGAAAAATTGGAAAAGTTGCCTTCCACCAATTCCATGTCGATGTGAGTTGGTCGGTGCAATTGATTGCGTGTAGTAAAGCGCTGAGAGATTCCCGCCTTGGACAGACAGAGCTCGCCAATGAGTTCATTCTCGTCCTGGGAAATTACCTTGGCGTGGCTGCAGCCCTGCATAAACTGGGGGTAGCTATCCACATCGTTTACCAGGTCAAACATCTGCTCGGCTGAGTATTCCACCAAGGCACTGCGATTGATTGATGCCATCGGCCGCTGCTTATAGGTAAATGGTGTAAACAGTGCTGATGAATACAACCAGTAGAACTACAGGGATAATAGTGCCCAAGGAGAAGTTCATGTACTTCTGCAGTAGCGAGCCTTCGAAATCCGGATCGCCAACTACAATCTCGGAAGTTAGCCCGCTCATCTTCCATCTATAGGCACAGAAGATACAGACGGTGAAGCCAACTAGCGGCAGAATAGTTTCGTAGAAAACGTCAGACACCAAATCGAAGAAGGACTTGGTTACACCGCCATAGCTGGTGAAGTTTGTAAAAAAGTCTGACATACCCAGAGACATAACTGCAGGAATAGCAAACAGGCTTAGCAAACCAGCCTGTACAAGAACGGCTTTTTTTCTGGATATTTTGAATTCATCTATCCAGCAGGAAATAGGAATTTCAACAATGGACACCAGAGATGTTAGCGCCGCGAAAAAAACCAGCGTAAAGAAAATTACTGCAACGATGCTTGCTCCTGTGTAACCCACCGCTACCTGCATGGAGAGGAAAATCTTCGGCAGGAAGCTAAAGATAAGGCCCACACTGCTGGTAGAGAGGTCGTCGGTATTGGTGTTTGGATCGAAAGCAAAGATGGCTGGAAGTATTAACAAGCCCGCAAAGAAGGCGACGCTGGTATCGGCAATTGTCACCATGCGCGTGGATTGAGGAATATTATCTTCACGGGAAAAGTAGGAGCCATAGGTAATTAGAATTCCCATGCCCAGAGACAAAGAGAAGAAGGCCTGACTCAAAGCACCATTAACAGTAGTCAGGCTCATCTTGCTGAAGTCAGGCACCAAGTAGTAACTGATACCGGCACTGGCTCCATCCAGAGTTAAAACGAACGCAGTAAGTAGAAGCAACATAACAGCCAGTGTAGGCATTAATACCCTGGCCAATCGTTCGATACCGCCTTTCACGCCGCCCAGAAGAATAGCGAACACGATGACAAGCAAGAAGATTAAATAGAAGAACAGAGATGGCTCCGCCACCAGTTGACCAAAGGTTGCTTCCTGGGACAGAGATTCAAGCCCGCCGCTTAAGAGTTCTTTTAGATAGACCACCAACCAGACGGTGATAACGGTGTAAAACACGGCGATCATAAAGGGAGTAAGAATCGCCAACATGCCGACAATCTTCCAGGCAAAAGACCCACCGGACAAATCCGAGAAAGCACCCACCGGATTACGCTGACTGCGCCGACCCATGGAAATCTCTGCAATCATTACCGGATAGCAGATAAAGGCAATAAAGAATAAATAGACGATAAGAAAGGCGGCACCGCCATTCTTGGATGCCATTACCGGGAAGGCAACCAGGTTTCCGAGGCCAACGGCAGAGCCCGCAGCAGCAAGAATGAACCCTAACTTCGAGCTAAACTGCCCTCTATCTTCAACCATCAAAAACTCCTTTTAACTCAATATATTAGCTTATTGTTCTTGGCGAGTATTGGAGGATTCTACCAGTGCCACCAGATCAGCACAAACACCCAAATACACTCCGATAGCGCTTTCCTAACACCAAACCGCGCGTCTTGAATTCACACTGTTTCACCCACAAAGGTCTAGTAAACGGCTATAATCGCGCCCCATGGCAAAATCGAAGACAACAAGGGTAAAAGCCAAGGCGGTGGATACCACAATCATCGTCAATAAAAAGGCGCGCCACGATTACTTTATCGAGGACACCTACGAGGCTGGCGTTGCTCTGCTGGGCTGGGAGGTTAAATCCCTGCGCTCGAAAAAAGTGCAGCTTACCGATAGCTATGTACTTCTAAAAGACGGCGAAGCTTTTGTATTAGGCTGCCACATAACACCACTCAATACCGCCAGTGCCCACGTTGTTTGCGAACCAGACAGAACCAAGAAATTGTTATTAAAGAGTAAGGAACTGTCAAAGCTATTTGCTGCAGTTAATCAAAAGGGACACACCTGTGTTGCCACCAAGATGTATTGGAAAGGTCATCTGGTGAAATTTCAAATCGCCCTGGCCAAAGGTAAGCAGGACCATGACAAACGTTCTGCGGAGAAAGACCGAGAATGGGCTGTAGATAAGCAGCGTATTGTTCGTCACGAGAATCGTTAACCACTGACAAAACTCCCCTTCCCTCAATTCCCTGTTCCCCATCCCCCAAAGTGCTTGCAATCACAGCCCAGAGCCCCCATTTATGCTATTATGAGTAGTTCATCTGGGAGCGATTCGGATTCGACGCCGGTATCAACACCTGAGGTGCATGTCGAGAGGGTAGTGACTCTCGTAAATCAATCGCTGCAACTTTATAGTTGCTAACGACGAAAGCTACGCCCTAGCAGCCTAAGAGCTTGCTAGCGATTGCCACAGGGATGTCCGTAAACTTGTGATCGCAATCGTCATCTAGAACGGAATCGCCAGCTAAGTGCGCTTGACGCGAAGCGGCTAAAAAGTTTCAAGCTCGCCCAAATCTCCCTGCCCGTCGGGCCGATGAGGGTTAACTTAATAGACGACGCTAAACATGTAGATCCGATGGCCGCGAACTGACGGACGGGGGTTCAAATCCCCCCGCTTCCACCAATTGAAAACAGAACCCCGGCCGGGGTTTTGTTCGTTTATGACTTTTAGTTTTAGTTACACTGGAAGTAACACTTGTCAGAACCTATCCAAATAATTTCTTATAAGTTCCCGGAGTTATGGTCGGCTGTTCAACTCCCCCCGCCTCCACCAATACAACGTTTATAGAGCGCTAAGAAAATCTATTAAAGTAATGTAAAACAATACCTTAGAGCTATTCAACACCCAGTAGTAGCTAAGAAAATCTAAATAGATCTCACTATTTTTGTCCGATAGGTAGTACGATGAAGGTCCAAGCCTAATTCGTATTGGACATAAAATGCCGAAAACAGTCACCCCACTGACCAAAACCCGCATTGAAGCAGCAAAACCACGTGCAAAGATTTACGAACTAAGCGATGGAGCCGGTCTTTCGCTTGCCATAACGCCTACCCATTCTAAAATTTGGCGCCACAAATACACCCAACCCTTATCCAAACGTCGAAAGACAATTACTTATGGTGCATACCCTGCGATCTCACTCTCAGATGCACGCCAGCGCCGAGCCTCAGACAAAGCTCTTATAGCGAAAGGAATCGACCCGCTGTCCCACCGTCAGCTTACGGATAAAAATAAAAAATTAGCACAAGACCACACGCTTATATCAGTCGCAACACAATGGATGACCATAAAAAAGTCAGAGGTCACTGAGTCGTACGCGGCTGACATTTGGCGAAGTCTTGAGCTCCATGTCTTTCCAACTCTCGGCCCCAAGCCCATCCACGAACTCAGGGCGCCGATGGTTATCGAAGCTATCAAACCACTAGAAGCTAAAGGAACTTTCGAGACCATAAAGCGGGTCATTCAACGCATCAATGAAATAATGATCTGGAGCGTTAACACCGGCTTAATTGACGCCAACCCACTTGCAGGTATTCGGCACGCATTTCTCAAACCCGTAAAATCAAAGCTACCGTCAATACCTCCCTCTGAGCTGCCAGTCCTACTCCTAAGCATCTCCAAAGCAAACATAAAAATAGTCACACGAAGAATGATGTATTGGCTTTTACATACCATGGTAAGACCAAGTGAGGGGGCTGGAACACAATGGTCCGAAATCGATACAGATAATCGTGTCTGGAAAATACCGGCGCACCGAATGAAGAAGGGGAAACCGCACGCTGTCCCGTTGTCAGAGCAAGCACTCGGTATTATAGAAAGCATGCGCGCTATCTCAGGACATAAGCAATTCGTTTTCCCCAGCGACATCCACCCGTCTCAATCAATTAATCCTCAAACAGCGAACGCCACATTAAAAAGGCTTGGCTATCACGGGAAGCTAGTGGCGCATGGATTCAGATCAATCGCGAGCACGTATCTTAACGAGTCTGGCCACCCTCCCGATTTGATAGAGTCTGCTTTAGCACATGTGGATAAGAATGAAGTCCGAGCGGCATACAATCGAGCGAGTTATCTTGAGCAGAGACGTGATCTCATGAAGGCATGGAGTCACTACATTGATGAGGCCATGGCGCAAACAGCAAAGGGACCGGGGTATGAGTAAAAAGATCACTCAAGCACAAATCAAAAAGTTACACACCGAGATTCAAAAGCATTTCGCTAGCGTTACAACAACACCGGCAGATAAAACAGAGCTGAAAAAAATCGCAGAGAAATACGCCGATTATTTGTATGCCCGATTGACAAGTGAAAGCGCGATGATTGTTCAAGATACACCTATCTCTCACCTTAAACGCGACATCACTTACCAGCGCTGGATAGAAGAGAATCATCAGACATCGTCAGACGATCTGATTACATCTGTCATACAACTATCGACAGAGAAGCTGCTTTATTGGCAAATCGCCATCCAAATAGCCGCTTTCTTCATCGAAAGAGCTACACCTCTGCCAGAAACTCTGCGACTATTCACCGTCGAAGTGTTGCTAGCCAGAAGAAAGGCTCCGACTAGCCGAAGTAAATTCTCTAGAACACTTGACCGAGACAATGCGCTTGCATCCTGTATCTATTGGTTAACAACAGAGAGTGACTTTGGCATCCGAAGGAATTTGGGTATCGAAGCAGCTATTAGTGTGTACTCTAATAGCGATGCAGCTACGGGCACTGTCACCGCAGTAACATTAATTCGAGATGCGCTAAACGATTTAGAATTTAAAAAAGCTTCGGAGCACAAGTATCTTTTTACAGACGACATCATAAAAAAGGCGTACAAATCGCAACATAAAAACGGGGGCGCTCTTATCCAATAATCCCGCCCCTACTCTACCTCTACCGATTTGGCACACTGTTTTCTCTTTTGACAACAACTAAAGAGAATTACTCATGGCCACAAATGACTCCCTACGAATACTGCGAAAGCCTCAAGCTATGGAGGCTCTCGGGCTCCCATTAAGTTCATTCAACTTACGCGTAAAGCAACGCCTCATCACCTCCCCGATTTCTCTCGGGGCTAGAGCCGTCGGTTGGCCGTCAAGCGAGATTGATTCACTCGTGTTGGCTATTTGCAGCGGCGCGACCAAGAATCAAATCGAAGCGCTTGTTATCGATTTAGAACACAAGCGTCAAACTGGTATGAACGTGCAGTTTTCAGCAGGCATCGTAAAGTGATTACTATCATCTTATGCCTTACTGTTATTCGCCTGCCGTCCTCAGCCATCAGCGCCCGCTTTTTGACCTCTGTGTTCAGGCTCTTACACGACATTAGTCCCAGTAACGATGCGCGTTTGAGCAAGCTGTACCTTACTGTTGTCCGCCGACTTGTTAATAGTATCGTAGTGCCAGTGCTCGCTTATAACTTCGAAGAGAGAGGCGCCGGTTCACTATGACAAGAACTATAATCAACAACGAATATTATCTGCGGCACAGAAAGAGTTATCGGGTCAATTCGGATAAATGGAGAGCTCTACGCACCGACATCCTAAAACCGCTGATTGATATTTGCGAAACATTTCTCCTCCGCTATTGCCGAGTTCATATTTTCCGATTCGATCTTCATCTCCGACAGTATACGGATGACAACCGAATAATTTCGATTCTTCAACGCAGACTTTTTAAACGCATCAAAGTCAGTTACAAGATGAAAAATGTCGGATTTGTATGGGTGCGTGAAAAAGAAAAGGCAAAATCCCAACACTACCACTGTGTGATTTATCTGGACGGTAATAAAATCAGGCACCCGGGATCAGTGCAGCGTTGGGTTAACGAGTTATGGAGCCAGATTTGCGGAGGCACTTGTTACTGGAGTAGGTACCACAACGTCCCGCGCGGCGATGAAATCGCAATTCAGAAAGTAATCTATCACTTGAGTTATCTCGCTAAGCCGCGCGGCAAAGGCCAGAGGCCATTACAAACAAAAGACTATGGCTGGACTCGGAGTATTTGCGCCTCTAAACGCCCATTATCTAATGCGAAGGGAGAAGAATAATGAGCCAATTTCCGGTTATTGGTAAACCGCTAATCGTATTTAATGAAGAGCAGATCGGTAAAGTAGAGGAACTGGCCGCTGTATTAACCAAAACTCAGATTGCAGACTACATGGGCGTATGTGCGAATACTTTCAGGGCAATTGAAGAACGCCAGCCTGAGGTCGCCAGAGCATTCAGAGCCGGAAAATCCCGCGCGATAGCCGATGTTGCTACTAATCTTATCGCTCAAGCTCTAGAAGGAAACACTACAGCTGCTATGTTCTATCTTCGTACTCAAGCAGGATGGACAGAGAATTCATACAACGAGATAAGCCCGACTCAGCATGTCATTCAGATTATCCGACCGCTTTCATGAGCTCGTACTCAGAGACTTGTTAACCACCTCTAAATCATCTGACGCTACTCGGGCCAGTAATAATAGATATATCTCGAAGTCTAAAAAGCAAGCTGTCCATGTCAATCAGATCGATAACTACGTCATAGTAATCGTATTTTAGGTTGCCAGCTTCAGTTGTCCCGGGGACAGCTATAATATCTTTATAAATATTTGACGATAATTCAAATTGACCGGAGCAACCGGGTGTTTCGCCAAACTGATTACTTGACCCATTGAGATTAAATGGCCTGAAATCAACAAGTCTAAATGTGAGATCGTCTAAGCTGAGCAAGTTGAAGTTCATATCATATTGCTCATAATCGTTGAGTGAATATGGCTCTCCTCTCAGTGTGAGCCTAATACAGCTTCTCAATTTCAGTTTATTCATATCGAATACACTGATTGTATTTATTTCTTCACTCAGGAATGAAGGCGCTGCAACACCATTGTATTCAGTCACAAATTCTTCTGCGGTTTCGACAGGCGCTTCGACTGTAATGGTCACACTCGTGCTTGTGCTCTCGCCGTCATCGTCTGTCGCGCGGAATGTCACCGTAGTGCTGCCGTCACTCAGAGGTAGTCTAGCGCTTGTCCCACTGGCGACTACTTCGTCTCCAATAAGCCATAAATAAGATGCCAATTCACCGTCCGAGTCTGTCGCGGTAGCCGTGACAGACACAACCTCTCCCGCCACACCGTCTGTGTCATCAATCGTTCGATTTCCATCGGAAATGGACACTGCTGGCGCCGCATTAAATGCGCTGTCACTAATGCCAAAGGAATTCAACGAAGTTGGTATGCTCCCACTTAGGGAATTATTATCCAGACTAAGTC
>JABJIC010000017.1 GCA_018661465.1 Gammaproteobacteria bacterium
ACACTGTGGCCTCGATCAACTACTTGCTTGACCGCTTCTATTCTAAATTCTTCTGTGTATCGATTGTTGCTCATATTCACCTCTCTTATAGCCATTTTGTATGACTGAAAGGTGTCTAGTAAAGTGATAGCGATTCAGACATCAGTATTTCCCTATCAGCAGAAGACGACCTAATGACGCTTCTGCGTAAGATTCTTAATGAAGGCCAAAACATTGCCTGCTGTGATGCAGCGTCTTTGTTTCTGATTGACGAAATAAGCGATCACGAGAGAGATCTGGTTTTTAAACTTACCCAAAATGACTCCATGGAATTTCCGTTTGAGGAAATGCGCTTCGCACTAGATGAATCTTCAATTGCGGGTTACGTCGCCTATACAGATACCGAACTTAATATTCCCGATGCTTATCAGCTACCGCGAGATGTACCTTACGAATTCAATAGATCGTTTGATAGGCGAACCGGCTATCGAACAAAGTCAATTTTGGCCATTCCTTTAGCGAATAAACAAAAAGAAGTTATCGGTGTTTTGCAGTTTATAAACCGCAAGAAGGCTCGATCGTTAAAAGTCTCCGACGAAAAATCTGCAATGGCATACACACAACCATTCGATTCAGATATCAACGTGCTGTTACAAGCTCTGGCTAGCCAGGCTGGTATTGCAATAGAAAACACGATTTTGCAAAACGACATCAAAGCCTTGTTCGAGGGGTTTGTGAACGCGTCAGTTTCCGCAATTGAACAACGAGATCCAACAACAATGGGTTCCTGTCATTGGGTTATGTTAATGGTTCTGACTTTCAGAAATGGGATGTAGTTTTTAGCGGCACTTTGGAAACCATAGGAGACAAAGGTACGCCGGGGGATAACGCCACCCTTCTTTCTTTCTTCATTCACCATAGATTCTAGCAAAGGTGGAATTTTTGAAAATGGCACTAAAACAGACTCAATCGACGGTCAACTCGCTGGCATTTTTACAGCGGATTACTCTGGCTCGGGAATTAACGCTTTCACTGGAGGTTTTAGTCTCAGAGGGTCAAGTGATGCTTCATTAAATACCTCTGGTGCCTACCTTCTCTTAGAAACCGAAACAGTTATCAATGCCCAGAGCTATACCGCACCAGCAATCACTACAATCGACTCCAACCTCAGCTGGGGTACATGGAATAATCCGATTGAGGACAATTGGGTTATCGTTAGGGATGCACCAGCATCGAAAATTGAAATAGAGACTTCCAATCATCTCGCTCTGGTTGACCCAACTCCCGTTGCTAACCTTATAGGTACGCGTGTGTATGATAGTACGATAGCTAATATCTTTATTGGAGGTGGTAGCGCCGGCAGTGTGACCGACTTGTCTGCAAGGTTCGATGTTGATTTTGGAACAGGAGACATTGCAGCCGGAACTCTTAATGTAGAGGTCGCAGGCTCTCAGGTTTGGGATGTAGCTTTCTCTGGCACCGTAGCCGCGGGAGTTGTTGATATCAGTGCGACGGCAGGAACACTTTCGGACCCGGGCGGACTTATCAGTAGTACAATCGAAGCCAATCTCGGTGGCGTCTTCAGCCAGGCTGACGGGGATTCATTCGTCGGTGGGTTCGATCTTATTGATGGCTTGCATCAAGTTGACGGTATTTACAGAATAGGTCAGGTTGTTGAATAAAAAAGCCCATCCCTAAATCATCGAAAGGAAAAAGCAGATTCTACCGAATCGGCTTTTTCCCTGATTCATTTTTAGTCCTTCTTCTCAAACTTCAGAGACGCCGAGTTAATACAGTATCGTAAACCGGTCTCCGGTGGCCCATCTGGAAACACATGCCCGAGATGTGAATCGCAATTCTTACAAACCACTTCGGTACGGATCATTCCGAGGGATTTATCGGCTATCTCTTCTATATTGTCGTCGCTGGCAGGTTTAAAAAAACTGGGCCATCCACAACCTGCATCGAACTTGGTTTCTGATTCAAACAGCTTTTCACCACAGGCTGTACAAAGGTACTCACCCTCTTCTACCGTATCCCAATATTTCCCCGTAAAAGCTCGCTCGGTACCCTTCTCCCTGGTCACATGAAAGGTTTCCTCATCCATCTCTTCTCGCCACTGTTCTTCTGTTTTCTCTATTTTAGCCACTTACTTTCCCTCATGATGCTGTGTTGTGTCTCTTAACACTGTAAACCCCTTGCTGTAAAATCTCCCAGCATGACGTAGTTTGTTTTATATCATAGATGAATCGGCCGATAATATAAGGCAGTTAAAGACAAGCCTGAAGAAGACCTTATGAAAAGCATTGAACAATCACACAAGCTGGACAATGTCTGTTACGACATTCGCGGTCCGGTATTGGAAGAAGCTAAAAGACTGGAAGAGGAAGGCCACCGGATTCTGAAATTGAATATCGGAAATCCAGCGCCGTTTGGCTTCAATGCTCCCGATGAAATCCTTCAGGATGTCATTCATAATCTTGCCAATGCCCAGGGCTACTGCGACTCCAAAGGCTTATTCTCTGCCCGCAAGGCAATCATGCAGGAGTGTCAGAGGCTACAGATTCCAAATATTGAAATCGAGGATATTTATCTGGGCAATGGCGTAAGTGAACTTATCACTATGTCCATGCAAGCTTTGCTCAATAATGATGATGAAGTACTGATCCCTGCTCCCGATTATCCATTATGGACAGCTTCAGTAAGCCTGGCTGGCGGCAATCCTGTTCACTATGTTTGCGACGAAGGCTCGGACTGGTTTCCTGACATTGAAGACATAAAGTCCAAAATCGGACCCAAGACCAGAGCTCTGGTTTTGATTAATCCTAATAATCCCACTGGCGCAGTATACAGTCGTGAGATCTTGTTGGAGCTTATAGATGTAGCGAGGCAGAACGACCTAATCCTGTTCGCCGATGAAATTTACAGCAAGATTGTTTATGACGATGCTGAATTCATCCCATTGGCATCTCTGTGTGATGACGTATTCATCGTAAGCTTTAACGGACTATCGAAGTCTTATCGACTAGCCGGTTTTCGCGCGGGCTGGATGATTCTTAGCGGACCGAGAAATCAGGCAAGAAACTACATCGAAGGCTTGGAAATTCTAACCAATATGCGTTTATGTGCGAACGTACCGGCGCAGTATGCAATTCAAACTGCCCTTGGCGGTTTTCAGAGTATAAATCAGCTGGTATTGCCGGGTGGCAGACTCAAACAGCAACGGGATACTTGCTGGGAGCTAATTACATCAATTCCAGGAGTGAGTTGTGTTAAGCCACAAGGAGCAATCTACATGTTTCCCAAGCTTGATCCTGAGGTATACAAAATCGAAGATGACATGGCATTGGTTTTGGATATTCTTAATCAGGAACAGATACTGCTGGTTCAGGGTAGCGCGTTTAATATAGACGACACTAATCATCTTCGACTGGTGTTTTTACCGAGAGAAGACGAGCTTAGTGAAGCTGTTGGCAAGATAGCCAAGGTACTGGAACAGTACCGCTAGTTAGAAATGCTAATTGCGCAATACCGCCAGGATAAACAAATACTGGAAGAGAACTGATAGCTAAAAAAATCGCTAGCCTTGAAAACTAAACCCCAGAGCACCCAGAAAGCCTACCTTCGCCGGGCTTAACTCAGATTGACTCTTTCCTATCAGATGGATGGCACCAAATTCCCTACGGCTTCGAAGCTCGGCACGGATTTTATCAAATACTTTATCGCCATCAATACTGCTTGCAGCTGATTTGAAATTGGAAGATATTTCCATGACAGGCATGGCTTTCAGAACACTATTCCATACATTGTCATTGTCTAAATTTGGCAATTCCAAATTGAATTTATTCTGCTCAGGGTTTTCTTCCAGACTTTTCTCTTCCTTTCCCAGATAAGCATAAATCGCCTTCCTCATCATCTCAGTTGCAGCAGCTTTCGCTTCCCTACTATAACCGGCAATATGTGGCGTAGCTATATCCACTAATTCAAGAAGCTCTTTGTTGGGCGAAGGCTCGTTTTCCCATACGTCAAACACAGTTGAGACATCTTCTCTGTTTTTGAGGAATTGAATTAAGTCCTGTTCATCTACCACGCCTCCCCTACAGGCATTCACCATAAGGCCATTTTTCGGAAGAAGGCCAAGTTGCTCATTCGAAATGAGGCTTGCTGTAGGGAATTCACCGCTATGGCTTAAGGGGACATGAAGGGTAACGACCTCGCAAGCCATCACTTCACCCAACGAGTAGTAATCCGTTTTTGTTTCTTCTTCCGAAGCGCATTGAAGCTGATCAAGAGGCGGGTCACATATTTTGAATGGGATGCTCAAGAGTTTTAGCTTTTTTGCTAACAAGCCCCCTACTTTACCACCACCTACAATGCCCACCGTACAGGCGTCAATATCCAGGCTCTTATGAACTACTGCAAACGCCAGTGCGGAAAAAAAATAATCCACGACCGCGTTAGCATTACTTCCCTTGGCGTCAACAAATTCAATACCGTTTCTTGACAGGTATTCCGTATCTATATGATTCGAGCCACTGGTTGCGGTGCCGACAAATCGAATTTTGGAATTTTTCAGAAGAGACTCATCAACCTGCGTAATGGAGCGTACTATCAGCGCATCGGCATCAGCAAGGTGTCTGGCTTGAATTTCTCGCCCGGAAATCAGCTCCAGTTCACCAAGGTCACTGAGACTTTTGGATACGTCGAGGATATCTGCATCGGCAATTATTTTCATGATAGCGTTACGCCCGTGGAGCAGCTTCAGATAGTTTTCAATCCAAAATATATTCAGTTTCTACTACTGTAGTACGTTATGTTTCAGTGCTTTCCTAATCAGTTGCTTTCCAATAAAGAGCGAAGCTGAGAGAGCAATCTTGAACTATCCTCTTGTTTAAAAGAGTAGTTACTGAGAAATGACTCCAGCTCTTTTTCCGACGCTTCTCCAATGACTAAATCTTCTGAGTCAATTCCTACGAAGCTTTCATCCTCATCCTCGGAATTGCAATGAGCATCACAAACGATGGTGGCGAGCTCTTTGCTGAGCTCCGCTAGATCCCTATGCTGCTCTAGAAGTTCGGCAAGGCGCTTTGCGCCGCGCAGTTCAAGGCCAGGGACTTTCTCAAGGTTCTCGTAGATACCCTGCATGTCGCGAAACTCGTTTAATAATACCTTTGCCTTAACCGGGCCCACGCCGGGAACACCGCTTATGCAATCCACGCTATCGCCGATCAACCCTAAATAATCGGGGAACTGCTCTGGCAAAATTCCGTACTCGTCATGAATATGTTTTCTGTAACGCTTCTTGTTTCCGCTGTAATCCCAGAGATAATGAGAGTCATCGCGAATAAGCTGCGCCAGATCCTTATCTCTAGTGACAATAACTAATTCAGAACCATCGCTAATGTCGGCGCAAACCTGCTCAGCCATTGTGCCTATAATATCATCCGCTTCATACTTACGACTGGAGTGAGCACTCAGACCCAGTACTTCACAAATTTGAGCACAGGCCTTTAACTGCATTTCCAAATTTTCATCAGGAAGCTCTCTGTTTGATTTATAGTCCGGACACATCTGGTGCCGAAAACCACAAAACAGGCTTTCATCCATACCAATGCCCACATAACGAGGCCTTGTCCTGCGTAAAAACTGTAAGAGAAATGAAGTAAAGCCATAGAGCGCGCTTAGCTCGACTCCGTTACGGTCATAGCACTCTACATAAGGCGAGAAATGGGATTGGAAAATGTATATCGAGGCATCGATCAAATAAATGTCAGATGATTGAGAACTCATCTTAAGGCTGCTCATTCTTTCTGATCAGATAAACATATTTACCCTCTTCTTCTTTCTGCTCGACAAGATCATGTCCTAGGAAGAGGCAAAATTTAGGCACGTCTCTGGTGGTTGAAGGATCAGTAGCAGTTAGCCTTAAGAGATCACCAACTGAAATGTCTCGTATCTTATTGTGTAGCAACATCACAGGTTCGGGACAAAATAAACCACAGGCATCAAGATCTACGCCGATATCCAAATTACTGTGTGTTTCTTTTGAATCACTCATTACTGCTTATCGCTTTCGTCTTTATTTTCGTTCTCATCGCCGCTTACAAAAATAGATCCAGGGGCTTGCAGATGACAGGACTGAGAGTCCGCATCATAATTAATTACAGCCTCACCCAATTCCAGCTGTTTTTTAACTTGGAGAATTTTGTCGTCAAGCGAATATTCATGATCTCCGTAATCAGTTCCTTCTCTGGTGATGAATTCCTCAACAATTGCCCTGAGAGCATCTTCAGATAGTTCTTTGTAAGGAATTTCCATTAGCGCTCTTTCTTCGACCAGATATTTATTTCAAAACCACTTTAGACTATTTCCACAACATCCAGATTCTGTGAGTCTGGACGTTGGACCTTTAGCCCATCAAAGGAGAATAGGTTCCGGTCAGCCAATTGCGATGGAGAGACATTAGCGATGCTGCGAAAGATGCTCTCTATCCTGCCCGGCTGATTACGACCCCATTCTTGCAACATGCCTTTGATTACCTGTCGTTGCAAGCCATCTTGCGAGCCACACAGATTACAGGGAATGATAGGAAAATCGCTGAGTTCAGCAAACTTCTCAATCTCTTTCTCCTTGCAGTAAGCCATGGGCCGGATAACCACATTTCGCTTATCGTCGCTAAGGAGTTTAGGCGGCATGGCCTTAAGCTTTCCTCCGTAGAACATGTTCAAAAACAATGTCTCTACAATGTCGTCTCGATGGTGACCCAAAGCAATTTTTGTTGCGCCAATAGAGTCTGCGTAATTGTACAGAATACCTCTACGCAGCCTGGAACATAGCCCGCAATAGGTTTTTCCTTCAGCGACCTTATCGGTAACTATGGAATAGGTGTCTTTTTCTATAATTTTGTAATCTACATCGATGGCGCTGAGATACTCAGGCAAAACATGCTCAGGAAAACCTGGTTGTTTTTGATCAAGGTTCACCGCATGAAGAGTAAAGTTGATCGGTGCATGTCTCTGCAAATTTCGCAGAATGTCCAGCATGGCAAAAGAGTCTTTGCCCCCAGACAGGCAAACCATAACCAGGTCACCGTCTTCGATCATATTGTAGTCTGCAATGGCACGACCAACATCCCGCCGCAAATTTTTGCGACAGCGATTTAATTTCAATTGATCCTTACCCTTTTCCATTACTCTTTCTTAGCTCTTAATGTTGCTTTCTAGTATTTCTTTGTCGTCACACACCAATACCGACCACTAAACTCTTTCCAGCACTGTCGCTATGCCCTGACCCAAACCTATGCACATTGTTGCCAGACCTAGAGTCGCATCCCTGTCTTCCATATTGTTCAACAAGGTCGCAGTAATTCGCGTTCCGGAACAACCAAGGGGATGGCCTAGGGCAATCGCCCCGCCTTTAAGGTTCACCTTCTCTTCCATGGAATCAAGAAGCTGTAGATCCTTAAGAACTGGTAGCGCCTGCGCAGCAAAGGCTTCGTTTAATTCAGCGACTTCAATATCAGCAATGGACAATCCGGCTTTTTTCAATACCTTCATTGTTGCTGGTACCGGACCGTAACCCATTATTGATGGATCAACACCTGCATAAGCCATAGACCTGACCTTCGCTCGAATGTTCAAGTTTAGCGCTTGCGCTCTTTCCGCTGACATCATCAACAAGGCTGATGCGCCGTCGGATATCTGTGATGAAGTTCCGGCAGTTACTGTGCCATTGGCTGGATCAAATATAGGCCGTAGCTGCGCCAGACCTTCGACAGAACTATCCGCTCGAATTGTTTCGTCCTGTTCGATCAGTGTTTTTATTCCCTGAGCATCATGGCCTTCGATCGCAACGATTTCATTATCGAAACCGCCGTTACTGCGAGCCTTGTCTGCTAACTGATGAGAGCGCACGGCGAATTTATCCTGAGACTCTCTGTCGATACCGTGCATCTTTGAGAGAACTTCGGCAGTCACACCCATCATAAAGGATGCCTTGGCAATGTGCTTTGAAGCCTTGGGGTTAGGATCAACACCATGAACCATGTCTACATGACCCATATGTTCCACACCGCCTACAATAAACTGATCTCCATTGTTACTCTGAATAGCCATCGCTGCAGTGTGCAAAGCCGACATCGATGAGCCACATAGCCGGTTCACTGTCTGAGCACATACAGAATGGGGAAGCACCGACATCAAGGCTGCGTTTCTGGCGATATTCCAACCCTGTTCAAGAGTTTGGTTTACACAGCCCCAGATAACGTCTTCTACTTCATCAGGGTTCACTCCGGCATTTCGTTCAAACAGAGCGTCAATCAACCTTGCTGACAATTCTTCTGCGCGAACATTACGAAATGCTCCACCCTTGGACCGAGCCATCGGTGTGCGAACTCCATCTACGATTACGGCATCTCTTGCATTAATAGTCATCTCAATATCTCCTTATACGCCGTAGAATGTTTTGTTGGCGGCAGCCATTTCTCGAATTTTTTCTGTTGGCTGATATAACTCGCCAAGATGGGCATACTTGTCAGCAATTTCACAGAATTGTGCCAGGCCGAGGCTATCGGCATATCGCAGCGCACCACCTCTGAACGGCGGAAACCCCAGACCCAGTATCAGGCCCATATCTGCTTCGATGGCAGTTTCTACAACTCCATCTTCAAGACAGCGTGCAACTTCCAGACACATGGCAACCATCATCCGCTCCACGATTTCCTGATCTTCAAAATCCTTTGCGCCATCGCGAATACTATCCAGCAAAGCAGGCAATTCAGGATTAGGAAGTTTCTTCGGCTTCCCTCGCTTGTCAGTTTCATAAACGTAAAAGCCACGTCCGGATTTTTGCCCCAGGTCTCCCTGGGCATAGAGCTTATCGATAGCACTCTCGAAGCCGACCTTCATACGATCGAATCCATCAGCCATAACTTGTTGGGCGTGAACCCCCGTATCAAGGCCAACCACATCTAGCAAATAGGCAGGCCCCATGGGCCAGCCAAATTTTTCCATGACCCGATCTATTTGATTAATGTCAGCGCCGTCATGGAGCAGCTTCGAGAAGGCTCCAAAATATGGGAACAGAACTCTATTAACCAAAAAGCCAGGACAGTTATTAACGACGATGGGTGTTTTTCCCATTTTCTTGGCATAGGCAACAGTCGTAGCAATAGTTTCATCACTAGTCTTCTCACCGCGAATGACTTCCACCAATGGCATGAGTGGTACCGGGTTAAAAAAGTGCATGCCACAAAATTTATCTGGACGTTTAAGCGCTGTCGCTAGTTCATCTATAGAGATGGTAGAAGTATTGGAAGCGATAATTGCGTCTTCAGTTACCAGGCCTTCCAGCTCACTCAATACAGCCTTTTTAACCTTCGGGTTTTCAACAACAGCTTCCACCACGATGTCGACCTTGCCGAAATCGTCATAATCAAGAGTTGGTGTAATATTGGATAGGACACCGAACATCTTCGCCGCATCCAGCCTTCCTCTTCCCACTTGTTTTTCAAGAAGCTTTCTTGCCTCAGCCATGCCCAAGTCCAAACCTTCCTGAGCGATGTCTTTCATTAGTACAGGAGTTCCTCTCAAGGCTGACTGGTAGGAAATGCCACCACCCATGATTCCTGCCCCTAAAATACCGGCCAGCTTTATGTCTTTGGCATTGGAGAGATGGGCTTTAGCTTTGCCCGCAAGAAATTGATCGTTTAGAAACATCTGCACAAGGTTGGCAGCAACTGGAGACGTCGCCAACTTGATAAAACCTTGATGCTCTTTCTCCAGCGCCCCAGTTCGATCTAATGTCGCCGCTTCATGCATCACCTGCACGGCAGTAATTGGCGCCGGATAATTAGGACCAGCTTTTGCGGCGATCATCGCCTTGGCGGTATCGAAAGCTACCGTTAACTCAATTGGGCTTAAAGTTAGAGGTGAAGTTTTCGCAGCGCGAATTTTTTGAATATCCAGTTTACCGGCATTACATTGGGCAATAATTTTCTCAGCCGCTTCAATGAGCACCTCAGGTTCTACAATTGAATCGAGAGCGCCTTCCTTGAAGGCCTGTGCTGATTTAATTTGAGCACCGCTACCAATCCACTGATTGGCATTGTCCGCTCCAATAAGTCTAGGCAATCTAACCGTGCCACCAAAGCCAGGTAATATGCCCAATTTAACTTCCGGAAAACCTACAACAGCGTTTGCCGTTGCGACTCGAAAGTCTGTGGACACAGCCATTTCAAAACCACCACCAAGAGCGATACCGTTTATGGCGGTTACAGTTGGAACGGGAAGGTCTTCAATATCGGTAAATACCTTATTCGCTTCCACTAACCAATTATGAATTTGTTCTTCGCCCTGCTCGAACATGGCAGTAAATTCAGTGATGTCGGCACCTACGATGAAGGTCGGTTTGGCGCTTGAAAAGATCACGCCCTTGATGTCAGCACTCTTTAATACTTCCGCCGCTTCCTGAAGCTCTCGAAGGGCTTGCTGATTGAATTTGTTGACAGAAGAGCCTTCCAGGTCGAATACCAGATGGGCTGTGCCAGACGGCAAAAGATCGACGCTCAGCGCCTTGCCTGTGTATATCATTGCTTTGCTCCAGAATTAGATGAATCTACCCGCAGTGCAACGGGGCTGCGCATTATAACGTTGCGGAGGGCAATTAAGAAGCTGCTTTCCCAGGCCAAAAGTGGGTTATTATTGGCAGATGGAAAACCGTGCCAAATCACTGCAGTTCATAAGCTACCTGCTGTTTACACTGTGTTGTAGCCTCTTCGTTCAGCCGGCCAGCGCGCAGGAACATGGCGTCATTCTCCTCTATCATCACGTAGACAGTGCTACTCCCCCATCCACCTCTATCTCACCTGAAGATTTCCGAATCCACCTTGAATACCTCAGGGATAACGGATTTTCGGTTATCACCCTGGACACCATGGTCGAAAGCCTTCGAAAAGGCGAAGATTTACCAGATAAAGCCGTCGCTATTACCTTCGATGACGGTTATTCATCTATCTATGCAACCGCCTATCCAATGCTTGAGGAATTCGGCTTTCCCTTTACGCTGTTCCTGAGTACCGGTCCTGTAGACAACGGGCAATCTGGTTATATGAGCTGGCAACAGATAGAAGAAATGTCGGAAGCAGGAGTTCTGATTGCTAATCATTTGGTGGACCACCCCTATATGCTCGACCGCGAGCCTGACGAAGATGATGCCGCCTGGATTGATCGCTTGAAGGCTGAGCTATTAGCGGCCGAGACCACTATCGAGGAACACACCGGTCAATCTCACCGTTATCTAGCATATCCCTATGGAGAGTATGATTCGGCGATAGTCTCCATGCTCGCTGATCAGCAGTTCACTGGTTTTGCGCAAAATTCAGGAGCAATCGCCGCCTACTCAAACTTCCTGACCCTGCCCCGTTTCCCCCTAGCCAGTATCTACGCCAATCTGGAAACTGCGAAAACCAAGTTTGAAACATTAGCATTCAATGTAGAAAAGCTTGAGCCCTTATCCCCTGTTACCGAGACCCGTAACCCATCAGTTACACTCAAGTTTGAACCGGGCAAATATCGGCTGTCACAAATCGGCTGCTTTGCTAATAGCAAACCATTGGAACTCAATTGGACCGATCTGGAAAATGGAATAGTGGAAGTGCATGGTATTGAGGAATACAGTGGAAGACGCTGGCGTTATATATGCACCGCACCAGATCCCGATTCAAATCGATATTTCTGGTACTCGGCGCAATGGATCATGCCCGATTAGTATTGTTAGGAAATAAAGCGCGCAAGCGCCATATACAAATACTATATGCTTCGAAGCATCGGCTGCTAGTAGCAACCCGTAAGTAAGAACATTGACTAAGTAGTGAGAATATGAAAATTGGAGTGTAAAACATGACAACGACAAAACCTAAAATAGACCGTAGGAATTTTTTGGCTGCTGGCGCTGGAGCAATAGCTCTTGCCGGCATGGCCCGCTCGGCTACTGCAGCGGAGCTAACAGCGGAAGAGCAGACAAATGTCCAGCTCGTGAATGAATTCTGCGGGGCTTGGCCTAGCCATGATCTGAGCAAAATAATGGCTTTCTTTTCTGAAGATAGCGCATACCGAATGACGGAAACAACGGAACTGGCCGATGGTCGTGATGCCGTATCCGCTCGCATTGAGACTATCATTAACAGCGTCGACCGCTTCGAGGTCCTTGACACATTTGCGCGAGGACCGATGGTAATAAACGAGCGGATTGACTATTTTTCAAATTTCGGAATCAAGACTTGGCACGGTGTCGGGGTATTCTTCATCAGAGAGGGGAAGATAGTTGATTGGTACGATTACACAATAAGAATGGAACAAGCCTGATTAAACCGGCCTAACTACGAGGCAGCGGCAAATGATGAGAAAACCGAATCGGAAGCAGCCTTCTATATAGTGCAATTTTGAAAGGAAGGCCAATACATAACAAACAGATTAAAAAGATGTAGAACAACGAAATTTATACCGCGGATTCACATCAAAACCATGTAATGAGGAAATAATCCAATGACAACTAAATTTACCAAGTTTGTAGCACTAATGTTTATGCTGTCGTTATCAACAATGGCATTAGCACAGCAAGAACCAAGTCGCATGACCTATGACCTGGCCATGAAGGCCATGGAGGCTGCAGAAGCCCACGCGCGCCAACAGGGGTGGAATGTAACTATTCTGGTTACTGACCAGAATGCCAACCCGGTGATGTTGCGTCGCCTGGATGGCGCTTCGCCGCGCACCATTACTATCGCCAATAGCAAAGCCTTGGTGGTGACACAAACCGGTCTTACTTCTGGTGAATACGGAACAAGGCTTGAAGCTGGAGAAATTGAAGAGATCGAAGGTGGCGTTACCTTTCAGGGAGGCGTACCAGTTTACCTTGATGGAGAATTAATCGGCGCAGTGACAGCTAGTGGGGTTAGAGGCTTTCAGGATGAGGAAGTATCAATAGCTGGAGCTGAAACTATAGGTAGTATTTCAAACGATTAGCTGGGAACAAATACGAAAGTAAGGTTGACACATTTACAGAAAATCAAGGAATGCGTTTAGCCTTACTCCCTCATCTGCACGGAAAGCATTGCAGCCAAACTTTCCTAGTTTTTATCTCGGGATCGCAAGTTATTCTGTTCGATTAAGGTCTGAACTTCATCGACGTAGTTCTCTCCTCTTTGGGAATACCTTCCCAGCCCGTAGGCGAGAATCATCGGATCAAGGTCTTCTCCCCTGTTTCTCATGTATGCACGAAGCTCTCTAAAGTATTCATACAACGGGTGGCTATTTATATTAGCAAAATAACCTTGTACAGAATGCTCCAGAGAATCAAACCTCTGCACTTCATGGCTAGCTCCACTCACTCTCTGCAGAGGAATCATTCCGCAGCCCTCTTCATAGCACCACTGCCCAAATATATTGTTCCCTTCCAGGGCAAATCGAGAGGTTCCCCAGGCTGATTCGTTAGCGGCTTGAGCAAGCACCAATGATGCCGGAATCTGGTCAACTCGAAGCAGAAGCTCGTCGACGAGCTGAACATCTCTGCTAACTGAATCAGGAAGCCGGTAGACATCGGACAGGAGGAGCACCCTTTCCAGTTCTCGCGTGCTCAGGGCCACGCCGCCATTTACAATATCAGCTAAAGACTGCAGCTCTCTTCTGACCACGCTAATCCGTTGATTCTCGGCGTCAATATAGTCCTGAAGATAATCAAAAAACTGTTGCTTCTTTACATCGATACTTGAAACGGAGGCAAAGTCAGGAAATACAGCGATAGGAAGAGGCAGTTCTTCGACAGCCAATGGCTGTCGTTTCTCCCGGGCAAGTTGATCAACAGAGATAATCAGAACCACCATGCAGGCGGCGATGATTGCTGCACTAAGCCTCTCTACCCTTCTGCGTCCCATTGGTGACTGATTATCCATGTTTCTGCTTCATGCGCCCTCAAAATTCCTCACACATTGATCAACAAATAGTACTGGATTTCGACTTCAATCGACACCAAGAATTGTGCTTCGGTTAGCAAATCGAGAAAACTAATTTACGCAACAAGACGGCCTTTCTTTATGTCAGTCTCTGCAGCCAAGAAGCAAGGACTAAGAGATATCCTGTTTGCTGCCACCGCGGCAATCCGGGGAAGCAGGAACCTGATTATTTCGCTCCGACCATTCTGACGGTGTATATAGATGCAGCGCAAGAGCATGCACTTCACCAGCCAGTTCATCAGCCAATACGCCATAGAGGTGCTGATGCCTTTTTACCAGAGACATATCATCAAAGCGGGAAGACACTGCCGTCAAATTGAAATGAGACTCGGTTGCTGACCCACCATGCATATGGCTTTCGTTTTCGATATTGAGTATCTGCGGCTGCAGATCCTCTTCTAGTTTAGCTCTAATTATTTCTTCCATTTCTCACACTCTGATATCTGGTTTTAGTCAGTATATCCTTGCTCAATCTTCTTCAAAAGCGGTATTGCCAGCACTGCGTATGGTCTTGGCTGTCCAGCCCAGTTAAACTGTGCCGCTGGAGTGGAGCTACATGACAATATCCTGGTATCCCGGACATATGCATAAGGCCAGCAAAGAGCTGGTTAAATTGATGCACAAAACCCATGCTTTTATCGAAGTACTGGACGCACGCACCCCCCATTCAAGCTCCAACCCCTTGCTGGCAACCATTAGAGGCGACCTGCCCTGCATTCGAATCCTAAGCAAGGCCGATCTTGCCGATCCAGACGCCACCAAGGCCTGGCACAAATACTTTACAGATAAGAAGAATAGCGCATGCCTGATTAACGGTTACGACTCGCCGCTGCAGCGTAGCGATATAGTCAGAGCAGCAAAACCCCTAATTAAGAAACGGCTAGCTGAAGATTCTCCCGATATACCTAGAAACGTACAACTGGTTATCGGAGGCATTCCCAATGCGGGAAAATCAACCCTTTTAAACCAATTGTTGGATCGCAAAGTCGCCAATACTGGCAATGAGCCCGCCATAACCAAAGGCCAGCAAAGGGTCAGGTTAGATGAAGGCTGGTACTTGGTAGACACCCCGGGGATGATGTGGCCCAAATTGGAAGACCAGACCTGCGCCTACCGCTTGGCGGCAACCGGGACAATCCGAAATACGGCTATCGATTCTGTGGATATTGCCTGGTTTCTCGCCGAGCTGCTGATCGCGGAATATCCTGAGCGTATCAAGGAGCGCTACGGCGCAACAGAAAATGAAAACAGTGCGGAACTGCTTATTGAGCACATCGCAAGGCTTCGTGGCTGTCTGGTAAAGGGCGGACGGGCAGACTTGAATAAAACATCAGAGTTATTACTAAACGACTTCCGCTCGGGTAAACTGGGCCGCTTCACTCTTGAGCTGCCAGAATCTGACTAAGCGGTCTGACTCAGAGAACTGGCTTAAAGGATTGAGTCAAACACACATTCAAAACACATAGAAAAGGCTTCAAAAAACACATGGCTGTAGCAAGTAACTCCTCTTCAGTAGAAACTGAATCAAACACGCAAGCAACTCATCCGGCATTTAACAAGTTACGCAGTGAAGAAATCGCTTCCCTTAACATTACGATGGAGGAGTATGAGCATAAAGTCACTGGCGCCAAGCACTATCATCTGGCGAGCGAAAATACAGAGAACGTCTTTCTTGTGGCGTTTAGAACCGTTCCGGAAGACTCGACCGGCGTTGCTCATATTTTGGAACATACTGCGCTCTGCGGAAGCAAAAAGTATCCAGTAAGAGATCCCTTCTTCATGATGATCAGGCGCTCACTAAATACTTTTATGAATGCCTTCACCAGTAGTGACTGGACTGCCTACCCTTTTGCCAGCAAGAACAAAAAGGATTTCAATAACCTTTTGGACGTTTATCTTGACGCGACATTCTTTTCACGACTTCATGAATTGGATTTTGCTCAGGAAGGCCATCGTCTTGAATTTAGCGAAATGAGCAACAGTGAATCCGAACTTCTCTACAAGGGAGTTGTGTTTAACGAAATGAAAGGCGCCATGAGTTCCACAAACAGCGTTCTATGGCAAACCATGAGCAAGCACCTGTTCCCCACAAACACCTATCATTACAATAGCGGCGGAGAACCGGAAGACATCCCCGATTTAAGCTATCAACAACTAAAGGATTTCTACCAATCCCATTACCACCCCAGTAATAGCGTGCTCATGACATTCGGTGATATTCCAGTCTCTGAGCATCACCAGCGAATTGAGGACCTAGCCCTTTCCAAATTTGAAAAGTTGGATATCCACATAGCAGTGGACAATGAGAAAAGATATACATCGCCAATTGAGGTTGTCGATAACTTTGCCTGTGAAGATGAAGAAGATAAACAGAGCCACATCGTTCTTGGTTGGCTGCTTGGCAGTAGTACAAACCTCGACGAGGTTTTCCAAGCCGAACTACTTTGTAATGTGTTATTGGATAATAGCGCAAGCCCACTTATGCAAGTTTTGGAAACAAGTGAACTAGGCAGCTCCCCTTCCCCACTTTGTGGCCTGGAAGACTCTAACCGTGAAATGAGTTTTATGGCCGGCCTTGAAGGCTGCAACGGAGACACGAGTGAGGAAGTTGAAGAATTGATCCTCTCCACTCTAAAAACCTTGGTAGAAACAGGGGTTCCTCAAGAGTCTGTGGAATCTGCCCTGCATCAACTTGAATTGAATCAAAGGGAAATATCCGGAGACAGCTACCCTTATGGGCTTCAGTTAATTCTTGCCGGTCTGTCTACAGCACTGCACCGCGGCGATCCCATCAAGCTATTAAATATCGATCCTGTACTCGCAGACTTACGGGAACAAATAAAGAACGAAAGATTTATCCCAGAGCTTATTCAAAGCTTGATTCTGGACAACCCTCATCGGGTTCGACTAACCCTCAACCCTGACTCCGAATTAGCTAACCAGAAAGTCGCAGCCGAAAAACAAAAACTGGCAAACATTAAATCGGGTCTTACAGTTAACGAGGCAGATCAAATTATTGAGCAGTCTCTGGCTTTAGCCAAGAGACAAGAGGAAGAAGACGACCCAGGTATATTGCCTAAGGTAGGCCTAAGCGATGTACCAGCTAAAATAACCGAACCGACCGCCAGTGATTCAATATTAGCTAAATCGAAAAGCTCTGCTTCTTTTTATGGACAGGGAACCAATGGACTTTGCTATCAACAGGTCGTCGTTGAACTTCCCTCCCTGGAGACTGAACTACTGCAAGTCTTGCCGCTTTACGGCGCCTGCATCAGTGAGCTGGGAGTTGGCACCAAGGATTATGCTGAGGTGCAAGCATGGCAAGCGAAAGTAAGCGGCGGTATTAATTGTTTCAGCAGTATTCGAAGTGGTTTGAATGATGTTCAAGAAAACACGGGATTTGTTAGCTATTCATCGAAATGCCTCAAAAGTAATCATCGAGAAATGTCTCAACTACTTCATGAAACTGTCAATGAGGTTCGCTTCGACGAAGATCGCCGTATTCATGAATTGGTGGATCAAATCTGCGCTCGTAAAGAAGCCAGCATAACTGGGCAGGGTCACAGTCTGGCTATGAGTCTTGCTTCCAGCAAGATGAGCCCTAGCGCATTGCTGAGTCACAATTCAGCGGGGCTCGAAGGGATTCGCAGACTCAAGACATTACGCAACGAACTCTCGGAAGCCGAAGGCAGAGAAGGACTCCTAAGCTCCTTGCAACGACTTCATTCAATAGTTACTGAGAGCAAGCGCCAGTTTCTGGTGATTGCCGAGCCGGAACATCAATCAGCCGTGCTCGCGGATGTAGATCACTTCTGGCAGGAGCAGACCTCTCCTCTAGATACTCGATTGGCCCTGAACCCGATCCGAGAAAACTTAAGGCAAGCCTGGACAACATCAACTCAGGTTAATTTTTGCGCCAAAGCCTTCGCGACCGTCCCTTCCAGCCATGAAGACAATGCCGTACTTCAAGTACTGGCTGGATTTCTTCGCAATGGCTTTCTGCATCGGGCAATTCGCGAACAGGGCGGCGCCTATGGCGGCGGAGCCAGTCAGGATTCCAATTCAGCCTCATTTCGCTTTTTCTCCTATCGAGACCCCCGCCTTAGCGAGACTCTGGATGATTTTGATAAAGCCATTGATTGGTTGGTGACTGAGAAGCACAGCGAACAGAAACTGGAAGAAGCAATATTGGGGGTTATCGCCACAATGGATAAACCTGCTTCGCCAGCAGGAGAAGCTAAGCAGGCTTTCTATAACCGTTTATTTAATCGCAGCCTGGAGCAACGGATGGCGTTTAGGGAGCGTGTGTTGAGCACCTCAATTTTGGACCTGAAAAATGCTGCTGAGCTGTATTTCACTGATAAACCTTGCAGCATTGGAATAATAAGCAACAAGGATACAGTGGAAGAAAGCGGGCTCGAAGATATAGAGATATTGAATTTATAGTTATTTCAATTAGTTATGGAGACTACTTGATCTAGTAACTAGACAATAATTAATTGAAAATATTTTGAAATTAAAGGGAACTAAGCCCCAATTGGACAGTCTGAATTAGTGTAGGTAGATGTTTTGCAAAATTGTGGGTTTTGTTTCATTTATCTCTCCCTTGATAGTATATTAAGCCCGACGCCGATGGTTGTTGGGCTTTCTTTTTTGTGGCCTACACGCAATCAGTAATCAGCTGTTCACTCAGCACCTTATTGGCAGACAAAGCCCTTACGGCCACCATATCCTCCAGATTCAGCTCTCTTACGAATGAACACATTATCCCCGAAACAGGAAGCAACCAGGGTTACCCTGATTGGTATGTGGCTTGATATCGCTATAGGTCTGGCCAAAATTCTTGGTGGCGTGTTTTTTAACTCATTCGCACTGATAACAGACGGCATCCATTCCCTGACTGACGCCGTTACAGATGTATTCGTCCTCATCGTTGCCCGAATATCCCACGAAGGGCCTGATGATGAGCACCAATATGGGCACGGTCGCTTTGAAACCCTCGGCACCATTGGCATGGGGGTGGTATTTTTCATCACAGCAGGGATCTTGCTCTACGATAGCTACTACCGACTGCGAGATAGCGAGTCTATTCCTACTCCCGCACTTGCAGCCATTCTCATTGCAATTATTTCCATAGCCAGCAAAGAGTGGATCTATCGATACACCATGTCTGTCGCCAAGCGGCTTAACTCCAGCCTGCTAAAAGCCAATGCGTGGCATAGCCGATCAGATGCCATCTCCTCTATCGCCGTACTGATTGGACTGATTGCTGCACAGCAAGGTTATGTGTGGATGGACACGGTAGCAGCCATCGTTGTTGCCTTGATAATTGCCAAGATCGGCTGGGAGCTGTGTGCCGATGCCCTCAGTGAGCTGGTGGATACCGCGGTTCCTGATCATCGCAAGGCTGAGTTTGAAACATGCGTACTGGAGATCGATGGAATTCAGGGAATAACAAATCTGCGCAGCCGAATTTCCGGTGGAAAGATTATTCTCGAAGTACGTTTACAGGTGAACCCGAGGATTTCAGTTTCCGAAGGGCATCAACTGGGGGAATTGGCGAGTAGATCCTTAATCGGCAGATTTAGCGATATCAGTGAAGTTATCCCCCACATAGACCCGGTGAAGCATTCAGAATCAGGTGAACATCCAGAACATCATATGGACTTTCCCAGTCGCGGAGAAATTATCCAGAGTGTTCGTGATCATTGGGCGAAACTGCTAAAAGAAGAAGACGTCGCCAGCATCGACCTGCATTACCTGAATCAGGGCGTCGAGATAGATTTGGTACTAAATCAGAAGGAAATCAGCCCCGAACTTACCTTAAAGCTAAGGGCCGCTCTGGACGATATTTCCTATGTATCCTGTCTTCGAATTTTTAATAAGCTCAGCGAGACGAGACTTGATTCGAGACTGTCATAAACTAGATACAAATGGCGATCATTTGCCTATACTAGACGCGCCTGTTAGCAGGCATTAAGCCTCTGCGAAAGCAGAATTAATCAGGGATATCGCTAACGAATTTGCAATGAAGCCTACCAATATAGCCGACCCGAATTACTTTCATAAAGTAGTTGATTGTCAGTGGGCCTGCCCCGCTCACACTCCAGTTCCCGAATACATCAGACTTATCGCTGAGAAGCGCTATTCTGATGCTTATATGGTCAATTGGCAGTCCAATGTTTTCCCAGGGATTCTGGGTAGAACCTGTGACCGCCCTTGCGAGCCAGCCTGCCGTCGAGGCCGCGTTGAAGAAGAGCCCGTGGCCATCTGTCGACTCAAGCGAGTTGCCGCAGACTACAAATCCGACATCAGGGATCGACTTCCTGAAATTCCCAAGAAGAAAAATGGCAAGCACATCGCTCTTATTGGTGCCGGCCCGGCATCATTAACCGTTGCCAGAAACCTGCTGCCTCTTGGCTATGAAATCACCCTCTATGAAAGAGACCCGGTAAGTGGTGGCGCAATGCGCACCCAAATACCTCGCTTCCGTCTGCCCTTAGAGGTGCTGGAAGAAGAATTACATTACGTTCTGGATATGGGGATTAATTGCCGCTTTGGTGAAGATGTCACCAGCATGAAATCTATTCTCGCTGAAGGCTATGACGCTGTCTTTGTTGGAACAGGCGCCCCACTGGGAAAATGGCTCGACCTACCCGGACACGAGGAAGCCAAAGAGAATTTGCATACAGGAATCGAATGGCTAGCAAGTGTTGCCTTCGAGCACATCGAAAGCATAGGTAAGAAGGTTTTAGTTCTGGGCGGCGGTAATACCGCTATGGACTGCTGTCGCACATCCAAACGGCTCGGCGGCGAAGAAGTTAGTGTTGTCGTTCGCAGTGGTTTCGATGAGATGAAAGCATCTCCATGGGAAATTGAAGACGCCATTGCCGAAGATATCCCAGTGCTTAACTTTCATGTTCCCAAGCGATACATCATTGAGAATGGCAAGCTTGTAGGAATGGAGTTTGAAAAAGTACGCAAGGAAATCGACGAGAATGGTCGACGCCAACTTATCCCAACCGGCGATGATCCGGTTATCCTTCCTTGCGACGACGTGATCTGCGCCATCGGTCAAGAGAACAGCTTTCCGTGGATAGAAAGAGATTTAGGCATTGAATTCGACCAATGGGAATTGCCCACTCTTGTTAACTCCCGATTTCAATCTACCAATGAGAAAGTTTTCTTTGGTGGTGATTCCGCACTAGGGCCTGACAATATTATTAGAGCTGTAGCCCATGGGCATGAGGCTGCTCTTTCCATACATCTGCTATGTGAAAAGCAGGATCTTGATGATCGGCCACATCCCATAATGGATATTCAAGGCCAGAAAATGGGCATCCATCAATGGTCATATTCAAATGACATCAGCGCCGATTTGAGATACGCCGTACCCCATGCCGCAAAAGAGCAAACTCTTAACGACATAAACCTTGAAGTTGAGCTAGGCTTTGATGAGCAGTTAGCATTCGAAGAAACCAAGCGCTGCCTTAACTGCGACATCCAAACAGTTTTTACCGACAAGCTTTGTATCGAATGCGATGCCTGCGTCGACATTTGCCCTACGGACTGCATCAGCTTCACTCAGAATGCTGAAGAGGATACCTTACGCAAAGACCTCCTCGCCCCGGCGGAGAACAAGGAACAAGACTTATACGTCTCTGGCGCGCTAACCACAGGACGCATAATGGCGAAGAACGAAGACCTCTGCCTACACTGCGGTCTTTGCGCCGAGCGCTGCCCAACAAGTGCATGGGATATGCATAAGTACCTTCTTAATACCGCAAAGGCAGTAGACGCATGTCCGAAATAATCCAGTCATCCAAGGTGAGCACAATCACCAAAACCAATGACTTTGTGGTCAAGTTTGCCAATGTTAACGGCTCTGGTTCAGCATCTGCAAATAGCATGTTTGCCAAAGCCATTTTCCGCATGGGCATTCCTGTTAGTCCACACAATATATTCCCGTCCAACATCCAAGGTCTGCCAACCTGGTATGAAGTACGAATAAACGAAGACGGTTATCTTGGTCGCCGCGAAGGTGTGGACCTGATGATCGCCATGAATGAGCAGACAATAGGTAAAGATATCGACTCGGTTCTTCCAGGTGGATATGTTCTTTATGACTCATCAAAAGTTTTGGCTAACGAGCTTCTTCGCGATGATGTTAATTATTTGCCGATTCCGCTTAAGGACATTTGCCTGAGGGAATTTGAGAAACCCGCTCAGAGGCAGCTTTTTAAAAACATAGTCTATGTTGGCGCTCTGTCTGCTTTTCTAAACATTGATTTCAAAGTATTAACTGGCATGGTGAGTGACCAGTTTAAGGGGAAAGAAAAACTTATCCCTCCTAATGTCCATGCGCTGGAATTGGGGCATCATTATGCAACTGAAAATTTTGCATGCCCGCTTGCACTTAGATTGAAAAGCAGCAACAAAAACAAGAATAAAATACTAATTGATGGCAACACAGCTATTGGATTGGGCTGCGTTTACGGCGGCGCAACTGTCGCCTCGTGGTATCCGCTTACCCCTTCCACTTCTGTAGTAGACAGTTTTGGAAAATACTGCAAGCGCCTGCGCATTGACGCCGGCACTGGAAAACGTAAGTACTCAATAATCCAAGCTGAAGACGAATTGGCAGCGATTGGCATGGCTATCGGTGCCGGGTGGAACGGAGCAAGAGCCTTTACGGCAACCAGCGGCCCCGGCATATCCCTTATGCAAGAATTTCTGGGATTAGCTTACTTCTCAGAGGTACCAGTTGTACTGTTTAACATTCAACGCACCGGCCCTTCTACTGGAATGCCAACCCGCACTCAGCAAGGCGACTTAATAAGCTGCGCCTACGCCTCCCACGGCGACACTAAACATGTCTTGCTATTCCCTGCCACGCCAAAAGAATGCTTCGAAGACGCTGCGTCAGCCTTTGATATAGCCGACAGGTTACAGTCTCCTGTGATTTTAATGAGCGATCTCGAGCTCGGCATGAACGAACAATCTTGTGAAGACCTACATTGGGATGATAAGCGCGACTATGATCGGGGCAAAGTTCTCAACGCTGAGCAACTTGAAGAAATTGAACGATATGGTCGCTACCTCGATTCAGATGGCGATGGTATTCCTTATCGCACCTATCCAGGCACTCATGAGTCCAAGGGAAGCTACTTCACCCGAGGCAGCTCACACGATGCCTATGCCGCTTATACTGAAGACGGCAATGTCTATGCTGAAGTGATGGACCGCTTAACTCTTAAGATGAAAACTGCTTTAAATTTTATCCCAGAGCCAGTTATATCAAGCAGTGATGGAAACAAGCTGGGACTGGTCTATTTAGGAACTACCCAAAGCGCCATTCAGGAAGTACTTGATGGCTTGGCTAAGAAAGGCGTTTCAATCGACACTATGAGAATCCGGGCTTTCCCATTTCATGACAGCGTTATCGACTTCATAAACAATCATGATCTGGTTTATGTAATCGACCAGAATAGAGATGCACAGCTGAAGAGTCTTCTCAAAATTGAATGCAATGCTTCTGAAGACAAAATGCATTCTATCCTTAACTACAATGGCGTATTGATTACAGCAGAGCAAATAGAAACAGCAGTGCTTGATTCGATGTCTGAGATAGAGAACAGCGAAGGAGTTTCGGCCTGACCGCTGAATAACTTTCAAAAACAAAAAGCCCTTTTTAATTAAAAAGACGCAATGAGCAAGAGCCAATGAGCTATATAAGAAAACCTAAATTCAGTCACCCAGGTCTACAGACCAATGACTTGGGGCTAACCAGAAGAGACTACGAAGGTACTCTGACTACTCTCTGTGGTGGATGCGGGCATGATTCCATTAGCGCCGCAATTATTCAGGCGGCGGCAGAAATGTCTCTCGAGCCTCACCGTGTAGCAAAGATTTCCGGCATCGGCTGCTCTTCAAAGATTCCATCTTACTTCCTTAGCAAAGCCCACGGCTTTAATTCAGTCCACGGCCGAATGCCATCGGTTGCTACCGGCGCCAACATAGCTAATCAAGATTTACATTACATTGGTATCTCCGGTGATGGGGACAGCGCTTCAATAGGATTAGGTCAGTTCTGTCACATCGTTAGGCGACAGGTAAACATGCTTTACATCGTCGCTAACAATGGCACATACGGCTTAACCAAAGGGCAGATGTCAGCAACTGCCGACATGGGCTCGAGAACAAAGTCAGGTGAAGAAGCCCAGTTTGAAAATATAGACATGGCGACCTTGGCAATCGAATTAGGTGCCAGCTTTGTGGCGCGGAGCTTTTCTGGAGACAAGAAGCAACTCGTACCTCTCTTGCAGGCAGGTCTTTCACATAAGGGATTTGCTTTTATCGACGTGGTTTCGCCCTGCGTTACTTTTAACAACACTGATCTTTCCAGTCATGGTTACAAAAACACCTGGGAAAATTATGTGGCATTGAGCGATGTTGACTTCGTGCCAATGCGCGATGAAATAACTACCAACTATGAGCCTGGCGAGGAGAAAGACATTACTCTTCACGATGGATCAGTAATTCATCTGCACAAGACTGATGATAGCTATGATCCAACCGATAAAGACCAAGCCCTTGGTCACATAAGCAAGTATAAGAAAAAGGGAAAGATTGCTACTGGCTTACTCTATATCAACCAGTCGACTTCCGACTTGCATGAGACTCAATATACGATAGATCGACCTCTGAATAGCCTTGGCGCCGATGAGTTATGTCCTGGCAATGGCGCCCTGAACGGAATCAATGACACTTTTCGATAAATTCACTGTTGCATTCATGGCACAGTAATATGAAAGAAATTCAGCGAGCAAGCTCACTGGGCTTCCTAAGCACAATCAATATTTGATCTACTTTCTAGTGGATTTAATCATCTCGTAGGCCGCCTTGATCTCCTGAGTTTTCTCAGTGGCGATATCGATCATTTCTTCAGGTAGACCTTTTGCTACAAGTTTATCTGGATGGTGTTGATTCATCTGCTTACGGTAGGCTTTCTTCAACTCGGCATCACTGGCAGACTTTTTAATTCCCAGTAAACCGTAAGCCGCTTTCAGTTTGTCAGCAGAGGATTCATCGTGCATGAAATGAGCCTGACCAGAGAGGCGACTCAACAGTGCTTTAAATTGAGCTGGGGTATAACCAAGGTCTTTAGCTATACCTTCAAGGATTATTCTTTCCGCGTCATCCATTTTGCCATCGGCAAAGGCGGTTACTGTGACAATTTCCAGAAACATCTGGATAAGATTGCGACGTCTAAAGCACTCCCTCTTGAACTGAGCCAGCACTTCATGAACGGGAAAATTTGCTTTCTTACCCTCATTAAAAAGATTCTTTGCTACCACGCGCTGTTGTTCTGACAAGCGCATCTGTGACATCACCTGTTCTGCCATGGCAATCTCATCACGGGTAACTTTTCCATCAGCCTTGGCAATGTAGCCCATGAGGGCGAATGTGGTCGTAAAGAAAACCGACTGCACCCGTTCGGTAGCACCTAGACCTAATGAATCATCTAGGCTGATTGCATCTAGCCCACCATCAAAGTAATTACCTAATGCAGCGCCCATAAGGGCGCCTAATGGTCCCCCCATCATAAAACCAAATGTGCCACCTACTACTTTTCCCCACCAACTCATAGAAATACTCTTTGCATATATAAAAAGACACAGAAGCAGCGCTCGATGTTCGGGCGCTCCATTCTGGATATTAAATTTAGGAAACTATTTTTTAAACAATTATCTTCAAACACATCATCAGGAGATTAGACGCTGAAACCAGTTCTTATTCAGTTCACGCTCGCAACGATCTAACTGGCTAGCAAAGCGACTGGCATTGGATTGTACCCGAGCGGCCGCATCGATTAACCATTGCTTGTCTGTGTATGTGCCACGTTGATAACCACCATTGCCTTCATGATAAGCATAATAGAGGTTACGGGCATCGTTTGCTGAAATCCGGCTGAGGCGAGTGGAATTTGCGTTATACCAGCCAACGAAATCTATGGCATCAGAAAAATCTGAGCGTGAAGCACGCCCGTTACCAGATCTATCTTCATACTCTTCCCAGGTTTCATCCAAAGCTTGAGCATAACCAAAAGCAGACGAGGGGCGTGAACCAGGGAAAATCCACAGAAAACGATTGCGCTCAGGACGCGCTCTGGACTGAAAACTCGACTCCTGATAGATAAATGCCATATTGACCGCAACAGGAATTCCCCAACGACGTTCGGAATCTTGTGCGGCGCGATACCATGCCCGCCTGTCTTCAAATATTTCACAGATATCGGCAACACTACGGGGAGGCGAGCTTGCACAAGCTGAAATGACAAGCAGTGACAAGATTATTGCGAATGACTTGAGTACGGATAATTTCATGTAAGCAAACAACGAGTTAGTTTTTAAGTAGGTTATACCGCTTGTAAGGAAAGCACCATGCTAAGTTAGATCATCAAGAAAGGCTAAAAATTCCCCTTCATCCAATATTTTTATTCCCAGTTCTTCTGCTTTAGTCAACTTTGAGCCAGCCCCAGGACCTGCAACAACACAAGAAGTGTTCTTTGACACACTGCCAGCCACCTTGGCCCCCAGCGCCATCAAGGCTGCTTTCGCCTCACTTCTAGGCATAATTTCCAGCGTTCCAGTGAGTACAAATGTCTGACCGTCGAGAGGCTTTTGCTGATCGCTTACCTCGATATCAGGCCAGTTAACTCCCACACTACGAAGCTTGCTGATTAGATCGAGATTACTTTGATTGGCGAAGAACGTGACAATGTGACTTGCCACTATCGGCCCTATATCTGTCACCTTCTCCAGGCTTTCCTGATCAGCCGAAATAATGCTCTGCAGATTTCCAAAATGATTACTCAAGCCAGCGGCTGTAGCCTCACCCACTTCACGAATGCCGAGGGAGAATAGAAATCTCGCCAGGCTTGTCTCTTTTGAATCGTTAATGGCTTGAATAAGGTTTTCGGCGGATTTCTTTCCCATACGCTCAAGGTCTGCAATCTGACCCTCATCGATAGTGAAGATGTCTGCAATGTTTTCTATTACATCCTCATCCACAAACTGCTCAACCAACTTATCACCCAAGCCTTCTATGTCCATTGCTGTTCGCGAAGCAAAATGCTTTATCGACTCTTTCTGCTGCGCCGGACAAATGACTCCAGCACTGCACTTGTAGAGCACTTCACCTTCTTTTTCCACGGCAGAACCACAAGCCGGGCAATTCTCAGGCATCTTGATCTTTTTAGGCTTCTTGTTTTTTTCAGCCTGTATAACCTTAACGACTTTGGGTATGACATCCCCTGCCCGCCTTACTAAAACAGTATCGCCTATTCTCAAACCCAGACGTTCAATTTCATCCATATTATGTAGCGTGGTGTTGCTCACGGTTACGCCACCGACAAATACGGGCTCCAGTCTGGCAACTGGCGTTACGGTGCCAGTTCGCCCTACCTGAAATTCAACATCGAGAATCTTGGTAGATTTTTCTTCAGCTGGAAATTTATATGCCATGGCCCATCTTGGGCTCTTCGCGTTGCTTCCGAGGTCTTGTTGCAACTCATGCTCATCGACCTTTAAAACAGCTCCATCAATCTCGTAGCCGAGAGAATTTCTCTTGCCCAGCAGATCAAGACAATATTCAAGACAGGCATCTATACCTACTGCAATGCCTATATCGGAGTTAACCGGCAATCCCCATTTCCCAAGTGTCTTGAATGTCTCCGAAAGTGATGTCGGCAATTCAAGCCCCTCCACCAGACCGATGCTATAGCAATACATCTGTAGTGGAATTTTAGCAGTCATCCTTGAATCTAGTTGGCGTAGAGATCCTGCCGCCGTGTTACGAGGGTTTACAAATATCTTACTGCCTTCAACCTTTGCCTTCTCATTGAGCCTGCTAAAACCTTGCTTACCCAGGAATATCTCCCCGCGCACCTCCAGCAAGGTGCCAGGTTTCAGCTTTTTAAGCCGAAGGGGAATGCTTTTAATAGTTCGAACATTTCGCGTTATGTCCTCACCTGTTGTACCGTCACCGCGGGTCGCCGCACGTTCCAATACACCATCTCTATACAGCAGACTGACAGCAATCCCATCTACCTTAGGCTCACAGCTAAATTGAATTTCTTTTTCGTTATCCAGTCTCTTCTTTAACCTTGCGTCAAAAGCCAAGAGATCGGCTTCATCGAAAACTTTATTCAGTGACAGCATGGGTAGTTCATGCTGAACCTGAGAGAATTGTGAGAGTGGAGCACTGCCAACGCGTTGAGTTGGAGAGTCAGGAGTTTGAAGGTCGTATTCTTCTTCGAGATTTTCGAGACGCAGAACTATCGCATCATAATCTGCATCGGGGATCTCTGGAGTGTCCAGAGTGTGATACAGATGGTTATGATGTTCTATTTGTTGTCGAAGTTTGTCGACTTCCTGTTTGATTTTGTCAGGAACTGCCATTGAAAATTGCTTAGCTTTTTAACCTCGTGCGCCGGCCATCTTTAATCGGCGTAACTCGAAATCGCGAACCCGCTGCCTGTAATGCTCGATAGTCTGAGCGGTCATGACGTTACGATGATCGTCTTTTAGCTCGCCGTCAAGCGCTCCACGGATCTGTTGAGCGGTCTCCAGCATTTGCTCGAAGCCGTCCAGGTTATTTATTGGGGTGGGAAGTGCCAGGAATAGGCTGATTCCCATTGTGGTGAATTGCTCCATGTTATTCAGGTCAAAGACACCCGGGTTCAACGCATTGGCAACACTGAATATAATTGGACCGTTGCTGTCGTTGCTTAAACGCTTATGGAAGATATTCATATCGCCAAATTTCAATCCTGACGTTATCAGCACCTGCATTAAATCATTTCCAGGGAAGGCTCTTCCCTCTCTCGCCATTACGTTTAGCACTAATACTTCGGAAGCTTCTGTGACAGGATCGGCTGTCTCTGGCTTGTTCCTGACCTCTGCTAGTTCATCTCTGATTTTTTTTTCGGAAACTTGCTCAAAGGATTGAACAACTTCTTCCTCAATTGACTCTGACTCAAGTCCTGAGACAGTTTCCGGAACAGGCTCTGCATCTTCAAAAAAGCCGTGCCGAGATTCAGTGTCATCTATCTCGGCGTCCGCACTCTCGGCCTCGAACCTGGGCTGTCTGCTTGGAGTCTTCTCCATATCTTCTTCTTTCGACTTCTTTCCAAAACCTGAGAAAAGTGAACGAAAGCCAGACTTCGGCGCTGGCTCTTTTGGCTCATCAGCCGGTTCATCATCTTCGAATAAACCGGATTGTGATTCGTCAGTGCCTATTATGGGGTTGTGTCCAATACGCTCTCCTGCGGTCATAGAGAAGTCACCCAACTGCTCATCAAAACTTGCGCTAGCCAAGCCTACTTCTTCTTTTTCCTCAGTCTCGCTTTCCTCTTCAGAATGAGATTCCGAGTAAGAGTCCTCACTCTCATCGTCCTCATCATTCCAATCATCGCCGGATATTTCTTCACTTTGTTGCGCAACTGGCTCCAGCTCAGCTTCTTCGCCAGTATCCTCATAGTCAGGCATTACCGAGGCGAGATTATCTTGCGCCATAGCTACCGGGGACACATCATCGGCTTCTTCCTGTGCCTGACTAGAGCGTTCACCGTAGTCGAACAGGACATCATCCGGATTTTCATCAGCGTCTTCATCCTCGTCAGCCTCAGCATCCAATTCTTCATGCGCTGAAGAGTCATTAGCGAGTGAAGGCTCCTGACGACCAAACTCGGATTCATTGAAATCAGCTTCTTCAGCTGAATCTTCTTCGTAATCTTCATCATCTTCCCAGGTTTCTTCTTCTGGGATTTCTTCAGGGAGAGCTTCTTCATCTTGCAGAGACTCTTCTTCAAGTGACTCTTCTTCCAAAGACACGGCGCTAGCGTATACAGTTTCAATCCCAGCCTCGAATTCCGGCTGCTGATCCGACAACTCAACAGCATCCATCAACATCGGGATCTGCTGTTCGTCATCCTCTTCACCTAGATCCAGCTCTTCTGCCCGCTGTTGAGCTGAGTCCAGGGCATTGTTCTGCCGATTCACCTCTTCCAATGAACGATTAACAACCCGTGCTCCGCCTCCAGGGAGCTCAGATAGCTCAATGGCTTCCAGGTCCACGTCCTGGGGAATGTTCTTGTCGATGGCCAAACGGATCTGACCTCGACGGGCCTGAATAGCTACATAAAGGCCACGCAGAATCACCGCAACAATGGCGAAACCCAGTAATAAAATGACTAATTCGCGTCCACTCATAAGAAATTCTCAACGCCCTAGTATGAGCATTGTGTTTATTGGAAAATTTTTAATATTATCTTACAGTTACCGCTATTTCTTTAGCTAAGAAACGGGCTTTTTGAAGACTTTCTATCTCAGCACTGGTTTGGCGCGATTCTGGCGCTGTATTGACACTTTTTCATCAGTAATTCGACACTTAGCTCACTGCTACCTCAGTACAAGGCCATTGCTGCAGCTGCTGATTACATCGCAGCCAGTTCAGCGGCCTCATCGATGTCCACGGCAACGATTCTGGAGACCCCAGCCTCGTGCATAGTGACACCCAGCAACTGATTCGCCATTTCCATGGTGATCTTATTGTGAGTGATAAAGATGAACTGCACTTCAGACGACATTTCTTTGACCAAATTGGCGTAACGCCCAACGTTAGCGTCATCCAGAGGTGCATCAACCTCATCCAGCATACAGAAAGGTGATGGATTTAGCCTGAATATGGAGAAAACCAGGGCAATAGCCGTCATCGCTTTTTCACCACCTGATAGCAGGTGAATTGTGCTGTTACGCTTTCCGGGAGGTCTGGCCATGATGGCAACACCAGTATCCAGAAGATCTTCACCAGTCATATCCAAATAGGCATGGCCGCCTCCGAATACTTTGGGGAACAGGTTCTGTAGGCCGGCATTAATCTTGTCGAAGGTGTCTTTGAATCGGCTACGGGTTTCCTTATCAATCTTCCTGATAGCGTTCTGCAGGGTATTTAGTGCCCTTTCCAGGTCATCATTTTGCTTATCCAGATAGACTTTGCGCTCTGATTGCTGGGCATATTCATCGATAGCCGCCAGGTTTATCGGCCCAAGACGCTGAATTCGATTGCCTAACTTCTCCAGTTCCCGCTCGCAGCTTTCCTCATCGAGGTCCTCTGGAAGTGCCGCCAGAACTGTCTGAAGATCAAATTTGGCTTCTTCGAGCTGCTCCAGAATACCTTCTCGCTTGACCGAGGCGCCTTCACTCTTCAGGCGATTCTGCATCAGGGTCTCGCGAATCTCATTGGTTTGCTCTTGTAGCTGATTTCGCTTCTGCTCGAGGCTTCTGATCGTATGCTCGTTGGCATCGACCTTAGCCTTGGCTTCTGCCAATTCTTTATCCACCTCAAGCCGCTTCTGCAATAGGGCTTCGAGGTCTATGCGCATCTTGCCAATAGGCTCATCCGACTCTTCAATCTGCTTACCCAGTGAGTCCATGCGCTCTCGGCCACGCTGAACCTGAGATGCCATGCGGTCCATCGCTTCACGGGTGGACTGCAATTGAGACTGTATAGACTGTTGTTTGAGTGCAATGTCGTGAGCTAAGTCTTTGTCTTTACGGGATTTTTCTCTACATTCCTGTAGTTGAGTTTCACGATCACCACGTTGGGATTCCAGCCGTTCACGGCCACCCACGTCTTTTTCCATGCTATCCAGAGCCTTCTGCAGGCGCATTCTGGATTCGGCGATGTTCTCTTCTTCTACTGCCAGCTGGCGTTGCAGCTCTTCAAGCTCATGATGAATGCGCTCTCTACGCAATTCCCCTTCTTCGATTTTTACCATCTGGGCACTTAACTGCGACTTCAATTCGCCATGAACGCGAGTTTTCTCAGATATAGACACCTGTAGAGCTTCTCTGGCTGATTCTGAATCCCTTACGGACTGTTTTAGCTCCGCCTGCTTTTCATATAAAACATTAGATTCTTCGTCTAATCGTTTGATTTTTTTGAATAAATCCGCAATAAGCCCTCGACGCTCTACCACCGAGTCCTGCTTACTTACCGTGCTGACTTGAACCCAGGATCGGCCAAGCCAAATGCCATCAGGGGTAATAATTGATTCCTGAGCGCCAAGCTTGTCCCGAGACGCTAGCGCTTGAGGCAGGTTTTCGGCGACATAGATTCCTTGAAGCAGATCATTCAAGCCCCATTCGCTGCTTACCTTGCTATTTAGAGTGGTGAGAGATGCCGGATTACTGATGTTTTCGGCAGCTCCTGAAGACACGTCCACCAGCGAAAGCCTACCCTGAGGCAGATCTGACAGTAAGTCGCTTACGTTTTGCAGTCCCTCAACGCAGATACTCTGCAGGGAATCACCTAATACGGTCTCGACTGCCAGTTCCCAGCCTGAGTCAATTTTCAAACTCTCGGCAAGTCGCAGGTGATTATCCAGCCCTTTGTTCTTAAGCCACTGATTAAGCGCCTCATTATCCTGACCCAGTGCTGCCTGCTGTAGTGCTTCCAGCGAAGCCTGCTTTCCTTTTGAGGTCTGTAACTCGCTTCGGGTTTTATCCAGATCATCTGAGCACTGGCTGAGGTCAGTTCGGAATTTTTCGATGTTCTCGCCCTGCTCTCGATTTTGATCCTGCAAGGTGGAGATTTCTTCCTCGAGCAAGCTCACGTCTCCCGATGCAGCGGAGAGGGTTTCATCCTCGGGCCGATCCTGCAGCGCTTGCCTTTCTTCCTCTAGTTTCTTTTTACGTTCCAGGCCTCGATCAACAACATTTTCCAACTGTTGAATTCGAGACTGTTCAACTTCAGCAATTTGACGTGGCTCTTCTGCTCGCTGATTGAATTCATCCCAATCCTGCTGCCATTGCTTCAATGCGTTTTCAGCTTCTTCCAATTGCTTACTGGATTCAATTTCTACTGCTCTAGCTTCTTCGAGTTGAGGATTGACCGTTAACAACTCTGCATCCAGATGGGTAATCTTTCTTAGATCAACATCTAGCTCTTCTTTTGTTTGTGACCAAACCTCTTCGGTCTCACTCAAGTCGTGCTTCAATTGATCGATGCGCTCAATATGATGTTCGATTGATTGCTCAATTCTGGCGATGTCATTACCCAGGCTGTAAAACCTGGCCTGAACCTCACCAAGAGCATCGGTTAATTCCGCATTGTCTGACAGGTGCTTCTCGACCTTCGCGTCTACTTCTCGCTGGTCTGCGGTAGTGGCCTCAATATTAATTTCCAGCTTCTTGATAGTTTCCTGATTATTCTTCAGTTGCTCATCAAGGCTTCTCCAGCGAAGCGCATTCAGATTGGCTGTGGTATCTCGTTCCTGTTGCTTGAATTCAGCGTATTTTTCTGCCGCCACCGATTGTCTCTGGAGGTGCTGAAGTTGACGTTCCAACTCGTCTCTAATATCAGTAAGGCGCTCAAGATTATCTCTGGTGCGCTTGATGCGATTCTCGGTCTCTCTTCTTCTTTCTTTATACTTGGATATACCTGCCGCTTCTTCGATAAAAACACGCAGCTCTTCCGGCTTGGATTCAATCAAGCGGGAAACCATGCCCTGCTCAATAATCGAATAGCTTCGAGCACCGAGGCCTGTTCCCAGGAAAATATTAGTGATGTCTTTACGACGAACTTTTGTGCCATTTAGGCTGTAGTAAGACTGGGCATCGCGGTCGACTTTACGCTTGATAGAGACTTCGGAAAAATTAGCGTATTCGCCTGTCAGTTTGTGGTCATGATTATCAAACACCAGCTCAACACTGGCCTGACCAACAGGCTTGCGCCCCCCGGAACCATTGAAGATCACGTCGGTCATGCTCTCGCCACGCAGGTTCTTGGCAGAGCTCTCACCCATCACCCAGCGAACGGCGTCAATCACATTAGACTTGCCGCAGCCGTTAGGGCCGACAACTGAACAAAGGTTGGAAGGGAAATCGATTGTAGTGGGATCAACGAAGGATTTAAAACCGGCTAATTTTATACACTTCAGGCGCATAGGATTATGAAAGACTACCTTTTTGTTATGTTCTGTAAAACTTCAGAAACGTTTGCCGGATGCATCTGGACACATCTGAAACAACGAAACCCGTTGGAGAATAGGTATCGTTTTATCGGTCCAATCCCTGTTCGATTATTCATGGAATTCTAGCCGATTTAACTAGGCAATAACACCAGAAATTTCCTGTAAACCAATAGACCTCCAACGCGTTTTGTATATTAGGGAAAACGACTTACCGAAGGAGAAATATAATGTCCAAAGTCAATTTCAGTTTACTGCTCTTATTAAATTTGGCAGCCTGTTCCAGCGCCGAAACCCTCACAGGAAATAACCCCATTATTGATACTCAAGGAGTAAGTATCAGTCAGTACAATGCCGACCTTTCTGAGTGTCAGGCCTATGCCGATGAAGTGCAAATTGCGGCCAAGGCAACTTCCGGTGCTGTCTCCGGAGCGGTGGTCGGCGGCGTCTTTGGCGCCGTAATCGGAAACAGCGATACCGCGAAACGAGGAGCTGGTGTCGGAGCCGTTGGTGGCACTGCCCGCGGCGTCAGCGAAGGACTGAGAGAAAGGCAAAGAGTGATAAAACGCTGCCTGATCGGTCGCGGATACCGAGTGCTGAATTAACAGCATCGAAAATAATCGAGCGATGGAAAAGCTTCTGTAATCTAGAAGAACATGGAAGGTGATTGAGAGGTAACTAGAAAGTAATGGATAAGTAAGTGGGAGGTAAATGGCCTGTAAACTGGCAGCAGTCTGTATCTAATCTATAGTAATAGTCAGCAAGGATTGCAGATAAAAGTACATGGATGTACTTACCTCTTTTCTACTAGACGCTATCTGATGAATTTCAGAAGACCACTCAGCACAAACACACCAAGTCATAGAAACTTGGCTGCGAGGCATAGCATGTTTACTCTGGACCTGCCCCAAGAAATCGAAAAACGATTGCTCATTTTATCCATGCATACGGGTCGCACAATTCAATTCTGTGCTCGAGAGGCAATTCTTGATTACATTGATGAAGTTGAAGAGCGATATTTAGCTATCGACCGAGCCGAGTCCCGATCGCAAGCTTATGCACAGGCTCACGCGAAGGAGAGCAGCTGCGAAGAGTATTCAAGCTGCGCGGATGATTCCGGCGCCTAAATACCCTAGGGAAATCTCTCGAAAACGCAGCTGTTTAGTAAGGGTATCCCTGCAATCTAGGCTGACCAGGAAACCAATCTGGCACCTGTGCCCAGTTATCACGATTTGGCATCTGAATGGCCGGTAGAGTCTTCTCGTCCAGCACCATCAAGTCATCATCGATAACATCATTGAGGAAGAATAAATAAGCCGTTATTGAGTACACCTCATCGGGAGTAAGAGTACCTTCCGCTCCCAGAGGCATGCCGCGATTGATGAAATCCCAAACAGAAGTGGCATAGGGTGAGCGAATTGGAAGAATACGGCCGTATTGCCATGGGTCTTCAAGCACGCCTACATCCCTCTTAACCAGCCGAGGAGCAAGACCACCTGCGCCTGTTGTTCCATGGCAGCCGGCACAGCCTTTTTCAAGATAGAGTTCAGACCCCTCATCCGCAGTTCCACTGCCCACGGGCAATTCTTCGCCAGTTGGACTAATTGCAATATCCCAGGCCAGAATTTCCGCATCAGTGGGTGTTCGTCCGACACCATAGGTAGGCGACTGTGCATCAGCTGCCGCCCCGAAAAGCAAAATCAGGGGTAGAAGTTTAAGCAATCGCATTGTGAATACTCCCGTCGCCATCAACACGCCAAGGCTGGATCGAATTGTCCTGACCTCTCACGCGAGGCGCTTGATCCGGTGGTTGATTCCAAAATTCCGCAGCTTGAGCACGGGAGGGTTGAACCTGCCCTATTTCATCGATGCAACGTGACTGCAGCTCACAAGGTGATCCATCCCAATTCCATTCGAAGGTGAATCGGGTGTGAGCCATTTTATGAGCAGGACCACGAATATCAGCATCGAACCAGGTGCGGCCACCGTCGGTTGTAACTTCAACTCTGGCTACTGAGCCACCGCCGGACCATGCCAGACCACTGACTTCATAGAAGCCTGCTCCAGGTAACTGCTGTCCGCCAGACGGATGAGTGATTACTGATTTAGGTCCAATCTGATAACCCAATGCGGCGGTTGCCGGGTCCTGGGTCAAATGACCAAAATCGTTATAAGTCATGTAGTACTGATCCACGACCTTGATTCGACGCAGCCATTTCACGTTAAAAATTCCTTCAAAGCCAGGAGCCATAAGGCGTAATGGGAAACCCTGCTGAGGACGAACCGGTTCGCCATTCATGCCGTAACAGATCAGGCAATCATCCATAGCCTTTGTCATAGGAATACTTGATGCCCCCTTAACCTCTTCTACGCCTTCCGCAACAATCCAGTCAGCACCCGCTTGTACGCCAGCTTCTTTGAGCAGCGTGGATAACAATACCCCAGTCCATTCGGCACAACTGGTCATGCCATGGGTTTCCTGAATAGTGGTGTGTCGACGATTTGAGCGATTGCCCGCGCACTCTATAAAGTGAAGGCGGGTAACTGAAGGCATACGTTTCAAATCATCCATGGTAAACACCAGCGGATTGTCCACCATGCCGTGGATCATCAGGCGATGCTTTTCAGGATCGATATCAGGTATGAATGAGCCACGTGTGGTGCCCATGTAATGTAAAGAAGAAGGAGTTATTACGCCGACTGAGTCTTGAAGTGGCGTAGCAATGTGAAAATCTAGTCCAAAAGCATCCGGTGACGCCCTGCCCCCGTGGGGTATACGCACCGAATCGACGAAGCGGGAACGCTTGCCGTAGCCCACTATTTCATCGGTTCCGCGCTGAAAGGATTCAGGCCCCTCTAATTGGGCGTTTGCGGTCTTTGTAGTGCCTAGCGCAACGCCGCCAGCCAATGCCGCTCCGCGCTTCAAGAATTCTCTTCGATCGGATTTCTTCGAATCCATGGTTATCCCCTCATCAATGAAATTAACCGGAACACTTAACTCGGTGACGAAAAAGTATACGCTGAGAAATTTCAAAGCTAAAGACATTTAGCCCTACACGCAACAACGCCCCTGACCACTACTGGCCAAGGGCGTTGTTGTTTGTATTACCTGGTTATGCCGATGGCTTAACCTTGATTAGCAGTATTTAGCGTCCAGCAACGTTTCTATCTTCGCTTTCCTTTCGCTCTGCCAGCATTTCCTCGAAACCTTCATCGTCTAAATGGGTAACGGCGATCCAGGCATGAGACATCTCATCGGTAGTTCTCTGACCAGCGCCGACCCACTGATCCGGATCCGGATTGCGAGGATTATTCGCTGTGTTATCAAACCACGAGGTAAGAATGATTGTCGCTCCAGCAGGAACCAGCGGCTGAAAACCATCTTCATAAGTATGACTGTGATTCCAGCCTGCATTCCAGTTCGAAGCCTGGCTTAGCACTTCTTTTCGGCCAGTGGCAGGATCAAAAACTTCCATAGTCATAGCTACACCGCGCAGGTGCAAGTGGGGCTGCCAGCTATCAATTCGCACTGGATGATCGAAAGAATGAAAACCCTGTGTCATCAATGTGCCGTGGGGCTCAATGAGGTAGTCACCGCCACCGCTCAAGTTATAGGCACGCAGATCTTGAGGGAAGGTATCCTCTTCATTGAAGTCATCTTCTTCATCGTAGTACCAAATACCAACAGTAACCTGATCGTCAGGAACAGCGTTACCGTCAGGGTAGTAGTGAATGCTCCAGCCTACTTTAGAACCGGCAGGAACCTTACGACAAGCGCCTTCGGGAACCTTCTCACCGAGCTTGCCGAATGCAAATTCGGACAGACGATCTCCATTGACCCACTCGCCATCTTCATCTTTAACTACGAAGTGAGAGTTGGCATGGTGTGTAGATCCATGGGCGGCTGCAGAAGGCATAGTTTCCACCGCTTTGATGCAACGGCTCTCAGTAAGACCCGCATCTACTTCGGGTTCCCACCACATATCCTGGCCATTCGCTGGAACGTCCCAAGGAGAGGACTTGATAGTGTGGTCTGGCAGGCCTAATTCGTCTGCCAGGCGCCACTCACCAATTACTGGAAATTCCGCTTCCTGAGGAAGATTTTCCAGATTTCCCATAGGGGAGCCTGCATCTACCCAGGCTACAATCGTGTTAATGTCTTCATCAGACATACGCCAATCATTTTTCAGCTCTTGAACACCGATATCGTTGTCATACTGGTAAGGAGGCATTTCACGCTCCAGAACCTTCAGCCTGATAAGTGGTGCCCAGGGACGAACTTCTTCGTAGTTGGTGAAAGACATTGGCCCGACCTGTCCTGGTTGATGACAGATTTGGCAGTTGTCCTGGATGATCCTTGAGACTTCATTTGCGTAGGTAGGATGATCAACGCTTTGAGCTGCAGCCAGGGTTGGTACCATAGCTATTGCAGAGAGAAGGCCTATCAATTTTGATTTTTTCATTTTTGCCCCTGTTTTAAACAAAGAATATAGCTGCTGTGCCATTCCCGTCTAAAGAGGCTGGTTAGCAGTGCTAAGACTAAATAGAGACCAAGATTAATGACAATTCCAATAGAACCCGGAGCTATCTTGGCTATCCATTCCAAAGAGTTCCAATAAAACCCGGAACCATCTTGGCTATCCATTCCATAAAACGCGAATTCAGAATAAACCCTACAAACTGTAGTGACAAGCGATGTCACAAAATGTGGCAATTCAACCCATAAATTGATTAAAAAACAATCAGAAACTGAACAACTTAAGGAGCAAAGTCAGCGCCCCCTCGCCCACCTTTTCCTCTTGAGAGAGCTGTTTCCTGCCAGTAAGTTGTCAAATTGTTAGCGTCTCTTGTTATTCCCCTCATGACGAGAACAATATTTTGAGCCATTTCAGAAGATTACGTTGGTTTTTCCCTCACTTTCCACTCGCCTTTCTATATGAAACTCAGTATCATGCCGCACCGTTTTTGACCTAACTAATTAACTAACCCTTGAGCAGCACAATGACTGATTTATCACTTTATAGAAACATAGGTATTTTCGCCCACGTTGATGCCGGCAAAACCACCACCACAGAACGTATTCTTAAGCTAACCGGTAAAATCCATAAAACCGGGGAAGTGCATGATGGTGAAGCAACAACAGATTTCATGGATCAGGAGAAGGAGCGCGGAATCACTATTCAGTCTGCGGCGACCACCTGTTTCTGGGATGACCACCGTTTCAATATTATTGATACTCCGGGTCACGTTGATTTCACTGTTGAGGTGTATCGCTCACTTAAGGTGCTGGATGGAGGCGTTGGTGTATTTTGTGGTTCGGGCGGTGTTGAGCCCCAGTCAGAAACTAACTGGCGCTATGCCAATGATTCAGCAGTATCGCGCATTATCTTTGTTAACAAGCTGGACCGCGTAGGCGCAGATTTCCTCAAAGTTGTTGGTCAGGTCGAGAACGTTCTCGGCGCAAACCCTCTGGTCATGGTATTACCCATCGGCAGAGAAGACGATTTTATAGGTATAGTTGACCTCCTCACACGCAAGGCACATGTTTGGCCTGATCCGGGCAACCCTGAAAAGTTCGAAATTGGCGAAGTGCCAGAAGACATGGTTGATCAAGTAGAGGAATGGCGTGAAAAATTAATTGAAACGGCTGTTGAGCAAGATGATGACGTGATGGAAGCCTATCTAGAAGGTGAAGAGCCGTCGATGGATGACATTAAGCGCTGCATCCGCAAAGGCACAATCGCCCTGGACTTCTTCCCTACTTATTGTGGTTCTGCATTTAAGGACAAAGGTATTCAATTGGTATTGGATGCGGTTGTTGATTTTCTGCCCAGCCCAACCGAAGTTCCACCTCAGCCTTTAACCGATGAGGAAGGCGAACCCAACGGTGAGTTCGCTACAGTCGCTGCTGAGTCTGAACCATTTCGCGCATTGGCATTCAAAATTATGGATGACCGCTTTGGCGCCCTGACCTTTGTTAGAGTTTATTCCGGTGTGCTGAACAAAGGCGATACCATTTTAAATTCATATACAGGTAAAACCGAGCGCATTGGCCGTATGGTAGAAATGCATGCCGATGACCGTGCTGAAATTGATAGAGCGCAAGCCGGTGACATTTTCGCCATCGTTGGCATGAAGAACGTGCAAACAGGTCATACCCTATGTAGCAAAGATCACCCCTGTACTCTGGAACCCATGATTTTCCCTGATCCGGTTATATCAATTGCGGTATCACCGAAAGACAAGGCCAGTGTTGAGAAAATGAGCATCGCCATTGGCAAAATGGTAGCGGAAGATCCTTCATTTCGAGTAGAGACAGACGAAGATTCCGGCGAAACCATTCTCAAGGGAATGGGCGAGTTACACCTTGATATTAAAGTCGATATTTTGAATCGTACTTACGGTGTTGAACTGGAAGTAGGCGCACCTCAAGTAGCCTACCGTGAAACAATTACCCAGGAAATTGATGACACCTACACACACAAGAAGCAGTCAGGTGGTTCCGGTCAATTCGGTAAGATCGATTACCGTATTAAGCCAGGCGAACCAGGCACAGGCTATGTATTTAGCTCTTCTGTTGTAGGCGGTAATGTACCGAAGGAATTCTTCCCTGCTATTGAGAAAGGTTTCAAAGGCATGATGGAGCACGGCCCAATAGCGGGCTTCCCAGTGTTAGACATTGAGATCGAACTATATGATGGTGGCTTTCACGCAGTGGATTCATCAGCAGTAGCTTTTGAACTTGCAGCGAGAGGCGCTTACCGTCAGTCAATGCCTAAGGCCGGACCCGAGTTAATCGAGCCGATCATGAAGGTAGATGTATTTACTCCTGATGATCACGTGGGCGATGTAATTGGCGATTTAAACCGTCGTCGCGGCATGATCAAAGATCAGGACTCTGGCACCACAGGTGTTCGCATTAAAGCCGATGTGCCTCTAGCAGAAATGTTTGGCTACATTGGCACCCTGCGGACAATGACCTCAGGTCGCGGTCAGTTCTCTATGGAGTTCTCTCATTACCTGCAATGCCCAAGGTCAGTCTCTGAAGACGTTGTTGCAGCTGAGAAAGAAAGACAGGAAGCGAAAAAATCCAAGAAGTAAGTTAAATCTCTTGTTTTTGAAGGCCCCGATAATAAATGTTATCGGGGCCTTTTTTGTATAGGATCAAAGAACGAATAAATAGGGTCAACGCATAACTAATGAATCAAGAAAGACATGCTGCGGCACGCCTAAGATCATTGACGATGGTCGCATAACGCTAAAGCGATTAGCGATTAATTCAATACCTGACCGGACACCAAGTAACCATGAACAAGCCACCTGCCGGCACTGCCGAACGCATAGCAAAGATGACCTTTTCATCAGTCTACCCACTCTACTTAGCAAAAATTGAAAAGAAAGGCAGAACCGAAAAAGAGCTACACGAAGTCATCGAGTGGCTAACTGGCTACGATGAAAAAAAATTGGGATCCCTGATCGACGACGAAGTGACCTTTGGAACCTTCTTTGAGAATTGCAGGCTAAATCCGAATGCTCAGCTTATTAAGGGTGCCATCTGCGGTTACAAAGTCGAAGAGTTGGAAGATCCACTTATTCAACAGGCCAGATATCTGGACAAGCTGGTCGACGAACTGGGTAAAGGAAAGAAGATGGACAAAATACTGCGTGTTGCTGAATAACCCAGCGTGACAACTTACTAGTAGAAATATTGGCCAGGGCGGCCAGATTTACCGACGACCACTACACTCCCTTTAAGCGGGGACACATTAATCATAGAGGTCAGAGTGGTTAGATTTAGTCTATTTGCGTGTCAGATTGAAAATCAAAGTACTCCGACCCCTTTGATTTGACCCCTTTGATTTCAACCTTTTCTATTCGCTACTAAAAATTCGAAAATATTCGCTGGTGCTCTGAGAGGATTCGCTGCGTCTCGTCCGGTTCCGGATTTGTCGAGTAATCGCCCAACTTGAACGTTCCACCAAGAACCAAGGCGTCCGAGCGGGAGAACATATAAAGGCTGCCCGGCCCTCCTCCAATAGTTAGGTAATCAACGTCAGGATCAGGTGGCAGAAATACCAGCTGTCCCTTGGCAGGAGTCAACTCGGCATCCTCGAATAAAGTTGCCGCTCCAAGCCCGGTGCAGTTGAACAAGACTGACTCCGGCAAAGACAGAATCTCTTCTTTATTGCTGAAATTTCGAATCACGAACTCCCCGCCCGCCTGATAAAAGTCTTCCGTCAGTCGCCGAAGAAAAGTAGCAGGCTCAACCATCATAGTGAGTTCGTGACGCACATAAGGAACCGGAAATGGGTGCTCATTACGGGAAAGGTCGACTCGGTAAGGGTATAGATCCCCAAATTCTCCATCATCTCCGATAGGCGTGTCGCTCAGTGTGTACAGCTCTGTCCAGCGAACCCCGTAATCCGGCCCACCTAAATTAGTAAAAGCATGGTGTGCCACACGGGCGGCGAACTGCAATTGAGATTTAAATGCCGGCGAGGAAACTTCGGGATCGTGAACGCTATAGGGCCCCCATTCTCCTCCCGCGACATTGGAAGTAGTATGCCGGGCCACTGCCCGGGTATAGATTTTGACTTTCCAGCCAGCGTCTTGCAGCAATCGGGCACTGGTCAGGCCCATAACACCACCGCCTATCACCGCTACCTCACCAGGTTCCAAGCCAGCAGTTTCGCGAACCGCCAATGCAGAGGAACCCCAGGACAGACTAATGCCACCTCCACCGTGACCATAATTATGAACAACTAGCTTGTCACCAAAGCGCTCACTCTTTACAACAAACCCCGATGCCCGATAGGGTCGATGACCAACGATTTCGCGAATAACATTGTCCGCAGAAATTCTGGGTGCAACCCAGGGCTTTCTCGAGTATGGCCGTTGATATCTTGCAGTGGAGGTAGCTACCGACGCACAGCCGGTAATAGTTGTAGCGATAGCTCCTGCGCCTATAGCTTTAAGCAGATTTCGACGGACTTGCAGATTTTTGGGAGCGCTCATAGCTTATAAGCTTAACTGATTAAGCCTGTCTTGTAATACCGTTGACGTGGGTCACTGAATACAAAGGGATCAAATCACCATAATTTCTTCGATTTCGCAAGGTCGAGGGAGGTGGTTCGCAGGGTACTAAAAAGAGAAATTGGTCGGGACGAGAGGATTTGAACCTCTGACCACTACACCCCCAGTGTAGTGCGCTACCAGACTGCGCTACGCCCCGATGAAGATTGTTTCTGAACTATGAGAATTTTACCTACTTCACTCTGCGGGCTTGATCCCTGTGTGCTGCGCTTCCATTCTTAGTCTGGCTTATCTAACCTTCTTCTTGTTACCAGAGAGGGAGTTACGACAGTGTACGTCATGGGCCGTGTTCTCCCCGAATTTTTTATTACAGATTTACAGACGAGATATAACGGCTTCCAGGTCTTTCACCAGTGATTTGATCTCTCCGGCATTTACGTTGGTCTTTGCGACCTCATCAGGGTCATCACTCATCTTCTGGCGTGCGCCACCGATGGTGTAGCCCTGCTCGTAGAGAAGGCTTTTGATCTGGCGAATAAGGATTACGTCTTGGCGCTGGTAATATCGACGGTTTCCACGTCTTTTAACCGGCTTCAATGAAGGAAATTCGGCTTCCCAGTAACGAAGTACGTGGGGTTTTACTGCGCAGAGCTCGCCTACTTCACCGATAGTGAAGTAACGCTTTGGAGGTATTGGAGGTAATTCGTCGTTATTCTTCGGTTCCAGCATAGCTCTCTACCCTTGCTTTTAACTTCTGCCCTGGTCGGAATGTTACAACTCGACGTGCCTTAATGGGTATTTCCTCACCGGTTTTTGGATTCCGGCCAGGACGCTGTTTCTTGTCTCTGAGATCAAAATTGCCATAGCCCGAAAGCTTAACCTGTTCGTTCTTTTCGAGAGAGAGGCGAATTTCTTCAAAAAACTGCTCAACCACTTCTTTGGCTTCGCGTTTGTTTAAACCCAGCTCTTCGAAGAGGCATTCAGCCATGTCGGCTTTGGTTAGTGCGCCATCCGCCATATCAAGATCCCCAACTAATTCCGCAAATTTGCATTAAAATCGTCTTGTAGTCCGTTGACGCAAGTACTAATTATTGCATTTATGTCGTCGTCGCTAAGAGTGCGTGAAGGATGCTGCCACGTCAAGCCCAAAGCGATACTTTTTTTATCTTTTGCGACCGCATCCCCTTGATATACATCAAATATTCGAAGGTCGCTCAAATACTCTCCTGCATTGGCCCTAACATTGTCTAAAATTTGAGCAGAAGTGGTGCTTATATCGAGGACAAATGCCAGATCTCGACTCACTTCCGGGTATTTAGACAGCTTGCTAGCCACCGGAATTGACTTAATATTGAGCTGATCCAGAGCAAGTTCAAACAGATAGGTGTTCTCTGTGATGCCCAGTTTGCGCTGGATTGCCGGGTGCAGCGCGCCAATATAACCTACTAATTCACCGCCCTTTTCCACTCTTGCGCATTGTCCGCTATGGAAGCAGCCGAATTGCGCAGAGCTAAAGCTGTAAGACAGCCCTTCTCCACTAAGATCGAATAATGATTCAATGTCACCTTTTACATCATAAAAATCACTTAAATCTTTGTTTGTATTCCAGTTTAATGGGTTTTTTGATCCGGAGATCAATCCTGCCAGCCTTCCCTGCTGCCGGATCTCACCGTCTATAGACTGGAATACCAAGCCGGACTCAAACAGTCGAATCCGATCCTGCTGCCTGTTTTCATTGTATTTTAAACAGCTTAAAAGCCCCGGCAATATACTGGGCCTCATTACTGACATTTCGGCTGATATGGGGTTCTGTAATTCTATTAGTGTTTCGCCGGGGCAACTGATTGCCGCAATCTCCGGATCGATAAAGCTGTAGGTAATCACTTCCTGGTAGCCAAGAGCCACCAAATGCTGCCTGATGCGGGAAATACCGAGCTCAGCCTCTGGTTTGGACTTCAATTGCTGCTTAGTGAGGCCGCCTTCCTGAGGAATATTGTTATATCCATAGATACGGGCAATTTCTTCGATCAAATCGGCCTCTATGGCTACATCGAAGCGAAATGAGGGCACATTGACCACAATTCCGTCGTCATCTTTGGATTCTGTCTCAAAGCCAAGGCGTGTAAGGATATCCACTACCTCGGCGCTGCCCATCTCTACACCCAGAAAGCGCTTGATAGAGCAGTAATTCAGTCTGACCTGAGCAGCCGTAGGCAGCTTTCCCGTGGCTTCGGTAATCGGCCCGGCTTCACCACCAACAATCTCTAATAGAAGCTGAGTGCCGCGCTCAATAGCTTCATGCTGCAAGCTGTAGTCCACGCCTCTCTCATAACGATGAGAAGCATCTGTATGCATGCCGTAGGCTCTTGCCTTGCCGGCAATGGCTAACTGGGAGAAGAATGCGCACTCAAGGAACACATCGCTGGTTTCATCTGTAACCGATGTATCCAGCCCGCCCATGATGCCCGCCATAGCAACTGCTTTCTTCGAATCTGCAATTACCAAAGTATCAGGGGTCAGCTCTACTTCTTTGCCGTCCAGCAAAGTAAGCTTTTCATTCTTGTTGGCTAAACGAACATCGATATGCCCTTCCAGCTTTGCAAAATCGAAAGCATGCATGGGTTGGCCAAGTTCCATTAACACGTAGTTAGTGACATCAACAATAGGATCAATACTTCGCAAACCGGATCTGCGTAGCTTCTCTTGCATCCAGAGTGGAGACTCTGAGTTCAGGTTGATGTTCTTGATGACTCTTCCGAGGTATCGAGGGCATTCGCTTGCTGCTGTTATGCCAATTGGAAATTCATCACTGATAGATTGTGGCGCGGCTTGAGCTTCTGGGTAACTAACATCCTGTCGAGTAATAACACCCACTTCCCTGGCGAGCCCTTTCATGCCAAGACAGTCACCTCTGTTAGGTGTCAGGTCTAACTCGATGCTTATATCGTCGAGTTGCAAATAAGTTCTAACGTCCTCACCAACAGGAGCGTTTTCTGATAACTCAAACAAACCTTCGGAACTTTCTTCAAGCCCGAGTTCTTCTGCAGAACAAAGCATGCCATTTGATTCGACACCGCGCAGCTTTGCTTTTTTAATCTTGAAAGGTTTTTCGTCGCCGTCTGGTTTTGAACTTACAGGGAGTATCTCTGCACCAATAATTGCAAAAGGAACTTTCATCCCTTCTCTAACATTAGGCGCACCGCAAACAACTTGAAATAAATCTTTGCCATCACTAACCTGGCATACGTTTAGTTTGTCAGCATCAGGATGAGGCTCAACCTTATTCACCACACCAACTATGATTCCACTAAACTCACGGGCAACAGCAGACGAACCATCGACCTCCAAACCAGCCATGGTTAGTTCATCTATTAGCTGCTGAGTTTCAAGCTTGTGATCTACAAGTTCACTAAGCCACTGTTCGCTGAATATCATTATTAGGTGCTGACTCTTTTTCTAATTTATCTATTGATACAAATTTTAATTCTGCAACAGACCAAAACTAATCTGCTTAGGAAACGGTAGACCTAATTGAACTGCCGTAAAAACTTTAAATCGTTTTCGAAATAGGTTCTTAGATCACCAACTCCGTAGCGGAGCATGGCAAGACGTTCCACACCCATACCGAATGCGAAACCATTATATTTTTCTGCATCGATGTTAGACATTTCCAAAACGCTAGGATGCACCATTCCGCAACCCATCACTTCCAGCCAACCGGTATTGCCGCATATCCTGCAGCCCTTGCCGGCACAGCTTACACAACCCATATCCACTTCTGCAGATGGCTCGGTAAACGGAAAGTAAGAAGGCCTGAAACGTACTGGCATTTCTTCTTCGAAATAAGCATGTAGAAAATCGATTACAGTGCCCTTAAGATCGGCAAAGCTTACGCCTTCATCGATTAACAAACCCTCAACCTGATGAAACATTGGCGTGTGGGTAAGGTCAGAATCGCAGCGATAAACCCTACCAGGACAAATCATCTTAAAAGGAGGCTTGCCACCTTCCATAACTCTCACCTGTACCGGTGAAGTATGGGTTCTCAACACAGTGCCAGGACTCACATAAAATGTGTCATGCATTGCTCTAGCGGGGTGATGAGCAGGAATATTTAGCGCTTCGAAATTATGATACTCATCTTCGATTTCTGGACCTTCGGCAACATCATAGCCGCTGGTTTCGAAGATGGCGGTGATTCTATCAATGGTAATAGTGATTGGATGCAAGCCGCCCTGACTTTGACGACGACCGGGAAGAGTTACGTCAATCGCTTCTTGCTCAAGCTGAGCATTAAGACTGATTTCAACAAGCGCCTGTTTTCTTTCTTCAATAGCTTGCTGAACTTCGCGTTTAGCTATATTAATTTTTTCTCCAGCTGCCGGGCGATCTTCTGCCGCTAATTGGCCAAGACTTTTCAGTAAACTGGTTAGACTTCCCTTCTTACCTAAATATTCCACACGCAAAGACTCCAATGACTTTTCATCACTGGAGTCTGAGATCGCTTGCAGAGCTTCTGCAAGAAGGGAATCGGTATCCGCCATGAGCTGCGTCCGAAAAGGGTTAAGCTGCTAGGCCGGCTTTCGCTTGGTCAACGATGGTCGCAAATGCTGGCTTGTCATGTACGGCAAGATCAGCAAGTACACGTCGATCAACTTCGATGTTTACCTTTTTAAGACCAGCGATTAACTGGCTGTAGCTCATTCCGTTTTCACGAGCCTGAGCATTGATGCGAGTAATCCAAAGAGCACGAAAAACTCTCTTCTTCACCCTACGGTCACGGTATGCGTATTGACCGGCTTTGGTTACTGCTTGATTAGCTACGCGATAGATCCGGCTTCTAGCGCCGTAATAACCTTTCGCTTTCTTAAGAACTTTTTTATGACGTCTGTTTGCAACGACGCCGCGTTTTACTCGAGCCATGATTTTCTCCTAAATAAGATTCAGATTAGATTTCGCGAAGCATACGTTTTACTTGAGGAACGTTGTCGGCATGAACCGCACTTGTACCCCGTAATTGTCGCTTTCGCTTTGTCGTCATCTTGGTCAGGATATGACTCTTGTAGGCGCTTTTGCGCTTGAAGCCTGAGGCGGTTTTCTTGAACCGTTTCGAGGCACCGCTATGGGTTTTCAACTTACTCATTGTGTAACTCCGCATTTGCTGCATTTCTATGCTTACTCTCTCTGAGAGTAAAAAAAGTAGAAAGCTGCTTTTAATAAAATACCTAACAAGCAAAAAGGTCAGTGTCCATTGAACCCTGAGGATCAATGGACACTGACCCTTCCTCTTATTAGCGCTTTTTGACCGGTGCCAATACCATTAGTATTTGTCGGCCTTCCATCTTGGGCTCCTGCTCAACGACGCCATATTCAACAAGATCCACACGGATTCTGTTGACTAGCTCCATTCCAAGATGTTGATGGGCCATTTCCCGGCCTCGGAATCGCAATGAAACCTTAACCTTGTCCCCATCTTCTAGGAAACGTATCAGGTTGCGTAGTTTTACCTGATAATCCCCTATTTCCGTCCCTGGTCGAAATTTGATTTCTTTTACTTGTGTTCTTCGCTGCTTTTTCTTGTTTGCAGCTTTTTCCTTCTTAAGATCGAATATGTGCTTGCCATAATCCATGATCTTGCAGACCTGAGGCTCTGCATCAGGTGCAATCAGCACCAGATCAAGCTTATTTTCCGTCGCGGCTGCTCTGGCATCTTCTATGGATACAATACCTAGCTGTTCCCCTTTCTCACCTACCAGGCGAACCGGATCCGCCTCGATAAATTCATTAATAATGGGCTTCTTAGAGCTACTTCTCATGACTTGCGCGAGCGCTTTTTCCTCATATTCGTTAAATATCTAAATGTGTGCAGCTGTTCTTACTAGTTACAACTACTCACTTGATTCTTCAGTGCGGCTAAATTGGGCAACATCCTGACTTAAGAGTGTACAAAAGTCATCGATTGTCATCGCTCCAAGGTCTTCACCTCCGCGTTTTCTAACTGCAACACAGCCAGATTCCACTTCTTTATCTCCAACTACCAGGAGATAAGGAATCTTCTGTAAAGTGTGCTCGCGGATTTTAAAGCCGATCTTCTCATTTCTCAAGTCCGTAGACACTCTAAACCCTTTATTTTTCAAGGATTCTTGTGTTTTTCGGCAATAATCGCCCTGCTTGTCCGTAATATTGAGAATTACTGCCTGTTCTGGTGCTAACCAGGCTGGCATGGCACCGGCATAATGCTCGATCAAAATGCCGAGAAAACGCTCAAATGAGCCCAAAATTGCTCGGTGCAACATGACTGGAACTTTGCGACTGCCGTCTTCGGCAACATAGGAAGCACCAAGTCGCTCAGTAGTGCTGAAATCCAATTGAATTGTTCCGCATTGCTGGATCCTGCCCATGCAATCTTTCAGAGAGCACTCGATTTTAGGGCCATAAAAGGCTCCTTCTCCGGGTACCAGTTCCCAATGTTTGCCGGTGGCATTCAGCGCGTCTTTCAAAGCCTGCTCGGAAGCGTCCCAAAGCTCATCAGCACCCACTCGCTTTTCTGGTCGGGTTGAGAGTCTGAGAATAACTTCATCGAAGCCAAAATCCTTATATACAGAAAACAATAAGTCCATGAAGTCTGCGACTTCCGATTGGATCTGCTCATCAGTACAGAAAATATGGCCGTCGTCCTGCACGAAGCTGCGCACTCGCATCAGACCATGCATGCTGCCTGATGGCTCATAGCGGTGACATGAACCAAATTCTGCCAATCGTAGAGGCAGATCGCGGTAGCTCTTCAATCCCTGGTTAAATACCTGGATATGACAGGGGCAATTCATCGGTTTGATCGCATACATGCGATTGTCCGATTCCACGCTGAACATCTCGTCTGCAAATTTTGATGCATGGCCAGATTTCTCCCACAGTGTGTAATCTACCAACTGCGGGGTATTGATTTCTTTATAGCCGTTGGCATCTTGCACTTTCTGCATGTATTCCTGAACGGCCTTGTATATTGCCCAGCCCTTCGGATGCCAGAATGGCATGCCCGGAGCTTCTTCCTGAAAATGAAACAGGTCGAGGTGTTTGCCAAGTTTGCGATGATCGCGCTTTTCAGCTTCTTCGAGTCGCTGCAAATAGAGCTTCAAGTCAGCCTTGGAGCCCCAGGCTGTTCCGTAGACTCGCTGCAACACATCATTGTCTGAATCACCTTTCCAGTAGGCACCCGCCACCGAAGTCAGCTTGAACGCCTTAATTTTACCTGTGCTCGGCACATGAGGGCCGCGGCAGAGGTCGATAAAGTCACCCTGCTTGTAGAAAGAGAGGTCTTCGTCGCCGGGGATAGACTCGATAATTTTTACTTTATAGTCTTCGCCCATCTCATTGAACATGGCAATGGCATCGCTGCGATTCATCACCGAGCGCTCAACTACTAAGTTTTCTTTAACAATTGCTCCCATGGCTTTTTCGATAGCCTGAAGGTCTTCGGGAGTAAATGTACTTTCGTAGGCGAAATCATAGAAGAAGCCGTCTTCGGTTACAGGACCAACAGTTACTTGCGCCTTGGGAAACAGCCGCTGAACTGCTTGCGCCATAAGGTGAGCACAGGAGTGCCGTAACACTTCGACTCCATCAGTGTCTCTCTCGGTAATTAGCGCAACTTCAGAATCTTCATTCACTTCGAATGAGGTGTCTACCAAGGCCCCATTAACACGCCCCGCCAACGCAGCCTTTGCCAGGCCGGGCCCTATGGATTCTGCTATTCCCGCAACAGTAATAGAGCCTTCGTATTCTCTCTTGCTGCCGTCCGGTAATGTAATCTGTAACATCTTCTTCTCGAATAGTAGTGAGATCAGCTGTTGCCGATCGATGTAGCTTTAAGCATTAGTATTGAGCTGTTGTTTTAAACAAGTGTTTTAAGCGGTTGTCTAAAAACATAAGTCTAGAGGATTGGTAGGCACGGACAGATTCGAACTGTCGACTTCTACCATGTCATGGTAGCACTCTAACCAACTGAGTTACGCGCCTGTTATATCTAGTAACAGTATCTAGTTAAATATCCAATAGTTGAACCCAAAAGAGGCTTCCAGTCCCGCTGAGAGTATTAGCTAATCTCCCCTGCAGAAAAGACTGGCGATTATACGGAAACAGGGCACCAAGTGTCGATGGCTTTCTTGGGAAAAATCAATTTAAGTTATTGCTTTAACAGCTGATTCTTTAAGTTTGCAATACGGTCTCTGGTATCGGCGGCTTCTTCGAAAGCTAAATCCTTGGCGAACTCGTACATTTGAGTTTCCAGGGCCTGAATTTCCTTATGCACTTCCGCTGGTTTTGAGAAATCCAGCTTGTCATAGGCACCCTGTTTCTCAGTAACGCCTCGCTCTCCTCGGCGCCGGGTTCTACCCGCGCCTGGGGCGGTGGAATAGGCTCCCTCCATCACGTCCAGCACCTTCTTGGTCACCCCAATCGGGGTGATCTTGTGCTCTTTATTGTATTCCAGCTGAACGTCTCTGCGGCGATTGGATTCCGCCATCGCCCTCTCCATAGAGCCGGTTACTCGGTCTGCGTAGAGAATCGCTTTGCCGTTTAGGTTTCTGGCTGCCCTGCCAATGGTTTGAATCAACGATCGCTCCGATCTTAAGAAGCCTTCCTTATCAGCGTCAAGAATAGCCACCAAGGAAACCTCTGGAATATCCAGGCCCTCTCTCAATAGATTGATTCCCACCAGCACATCGAATTCACCAAGCCTCAAATCCCGCAATATCTCGGATCTCTCAACGGTTTCGATGTCCGAATGAAGATAACGCACACGGACATCGTGCTCCGCCAAATAGTCGGTCAAATCTTCTGCCATTCTCTTGGTGAGAACCGTGACCAAAACTCTCTCTTCCAGAGCGACGACTCTTCTTACTTCTGATAGAAGATCGTCAACCTGGGTTATGGCAGGCCTCACCTCTAATGTCGGGTCTACCAGACCAGTGGGGCGAACAACTTGCTCCACCCTGCTTCCTTCATGCTCTTCCTCATAAGGGCCCGGCGTCGCGGAAACGAAAATTATCTGAGGTATGAGGTTTTCCCATTCCTCAAATTTGAGGGGGCGATTGTCCAGCGCCGAAGGCAGTCTAAAGCCATACTCCACCAGAGTTTCCTTGCGGGATCTGTCGCCCTTGTACATGGCTCCCAGCTGAGGAATAGAGACATGGGATTCGTCGGCAACTATTAGAGCGTTATCTGGCAGATAATCGTAAAGCGTGGGTGGAGGCTGGCCGGATTCTCGCCCGGAGAGATAGCGGGAATAATTTTCTATCCCTGTGCAATATCCCAGCTCCTGAATCATTTCAAGATCATATTTAGTTCGCTGCTCAAGTCGCTGCGCTTCCACCAGTCGATTGTTCTGATGCAGGAATTCCAGTCTTTCCCGTAACTCTTCCTTTATAAAATCCAAAGTACCCAATAATTTCTCTCTGGGAGTCACGTAATGAGACTTGGGGAAAACAGTAAGCCTGGGAACTTCCTTGATTACACCGCCGGTTAGGGGGTCGAAATAGGACAATCGTTCGATTTCGTCATCGTATAGCTCGATACGAATAGCGTTTCTTTCAGATTCCGCTGGATAGATATCAATAACATCGCCGCGAACCCGAAAGGTAGCCCGGCGCAATTCCATGTCATTTCGGGTGTACTGAAGATCTGAAAGACGCTTCAGTAAATTTCGCTGGTCTATTTTGTCTCCGCGATCCAGGTGAACAACCATTTTCAGATAAGAAGTTGGGTCCCCGAGGCCGTAGATTGAAGAAACCGTGGCGACTACGATGACATCGGAGCGCTCCAGCAGGTTCTTGGTGGCTGAGAGTCGCATCTGCTCGATATGGTCATTAATCGACGCATCTTTCTCGATAAACATGTCAGATGAAGGCACATAGGCTTCCGGCTGATAGTAGTCATAGTAAGAAACAAAATATTCGACGGCGTTATCGGGGAAGAATTCTTTGAATTCACCGTATAGCTGAGCGGCGAGAGTCTTATTAGGAGCCATCACCAAAGTTGGGCGCTGGGTGTGCTCGATAACGTTGGCAACGGTAAAAGTCTTACCCGAACCGGTGACCCCAAGCAGAGTCTGCGCTCTCAAGCCGTCATCAAGACCTTCAATGAGTTTTTCGATAGCCTGAGGCTGATCGCCCGCAGGATTGAATTTTGCGTGAATTTTGAACTGTTTGCCCATCTCAGGATCGCCGGCGCCTATACAAACCCCTAAGATTACATTAGAAACGACCTTCACGTGTAGTGAGTATTGACCGCATGCGAATTTCTCATTAGTATACGCGCGGTTTGCAGCTATACTGGTTTGTGTAGAGCAGCAAGTTAATTGCCCAATAGCTCAATGGTAGAGTAGGTGACTGTTAATCACTTGGTTCCTCGTTCGAGTCGAGGTTGGGCAGCCAAACAAAGTATTAAGAAACCCGCTACAGCTCAATGGCTATGCGGGTTTTTTATTGCCACGGTTTTCTAATAGATCACATTCATCTATGGTTAAGCTCATTCGATTTACGGTATAGTAGCCAGCTCAGATTTTGAGCAGCTTTTACTGAGCTGTTTTTATTAATCCGTTTATATAAAGTAAAGAAAGAACATATTGGAGAAAGTTATGCGAGCAATACTATTTACCCTATTGATGGTTCTTGGCACATCCGTGATGGCGCAGGACAATCCTGTGGTTGTTATGGAAACTAACAAGGGAACGGTCACTATCGAGTTGTGGGCTGACAAGGCGCCTATCAGCGTAGAGAATTTCCTACGCTATACAGACAACTCTTATTTCGACGGATTGATTTTTCACCGCGTAATACCTGGCTTCATGGCCCAGGGCGGCGGCTTTGACGCCGACATGGTGCAGAAATCCACGTATGAAGAGATTAAGAACGAAGCCAGTGCATCAGTGCCTAATGATCGTGGCACCCTGGCCATGGCAAGAACCAGCGTAGTCGATAGTGCTACCAGCCAGTTCTTCATTAACCTGGTAGATAATGATTTCCTAAATCACACAGACGAAACGTCCAGAGGATTCGGTTACGCTGTGTTTGGAGAAGTGATTGAAGGTATGGATGTTGTAGATCAAATTGCAGCGGTTGAAACTGGAACTAGCCGAGGCGGTCACCAGAATGTGCCCAACGACCCAATCATCATCGTATCAATGACGCGTCAGTAATTGCTTTTACTTCTTGAGGAGGAAAGGCTTGAAAAGGATTCAAACCTTTCCTCTTTTTCAATTGCTTAAACTATTTCTTAATAGTGTAATTCTTTAGCTTTTTATTCCTTAACCGTTTTTCCCTTAGCTGTCTATTCCTTAAACAGTGGCGTCACCTTTTCCAGATCGGGTACCCCATTCGCTTCATCAGAACGTTTTCTTGCTTCCCACAATGGGTCAGCTGCTTCTTCCTTGGGCTCAAAACCATCTACCGCCTCCATCAGCGCCTGGCGAATTTCTTCCAGATCGATTTGACGACAAGCCGAATCCAAACGATTAATCAACACATCCAAATGATCCCATGAAAGAGTGTCTTCTTCTGCTCGCATGATTTTTGGATGTTCGGTTCCCGTTACAGACTCACCGATCAATAATTCTTCGTAGAGTTTTTCTCCCGGACGAAGGCCGGTGTATTCGATGCCAATATCTCCGCGAAAAGAATTTTCATCTTTGATGTCATAACCCATCAGGTGAACCATTTTCTTGGCAAGATCAATAATTTTTATTGGATCATTCATGTCGAGAACGAATACGTCGCCACCGGTTGCCATAGAGCCTGCCTGTATTACCAACTGCGCAGCTTCCTGCACAGTCATAAAGTATCGAGTCACTTCAGGGTGCGTCACGGTCACCGGACCGCCGGCACTAATCTGCCTTCTAAACAAAGGCACAACCGACCCGGACGAACCCAAAACATTTCCAAACCTCACCATGCTGAATCGGGTTTCGCTACCTGTTTGGGCTATTGCCTGCAATACCTGCTCAGCAAAGCGCTTTGTTGCCCCCATAAAATTTGTTGGTCGAACGGCTTTATCGGTTGAAATAAGAACGAAGTTTTTGACCTTGAATTTGTCGGCGGCTTTAGCGGCAATCAAGGTGCCAAAAATATTATTTTGCACGCCTTCGACAATGTTTTTCTCTACCATGGGAACCTGTTTATAGGCTGCCACATGGTACACAGTATCAACATCGAATTGCTGCAGAGCATTTTCCATTTGCACTTTATTACAAACCGAACCTAGCAAAGCGACGATTTCTATGTCGAACTCAACTCCCTGGCTCGCCAAATTTTCACGCAATTCATTTTCAACTTCGTAGAGTCCGTACTCAAAGGTGTCTAAAAGAACCAGCCGGGCTGGATTTATATTAATAATCTGACGACACAATTCAGAACCGATAGAGCCCCCTGCTCCGGTTACCATCACAGACTGCCCGCTGATACAGGCACCGAGCAATTCCGGGTTTGGAGGAACGATATCTCTGCCTAACAAGTCTTCAATATCGATGTCTCTAATTTCATCAACGCCAACTTTTCCTGACACCATATCGAATAGATCGGGTACTGTTTTTACATGAACTGGAAGATGTTCAAGGCGGTTAAGTATTTCTTTTCGTTCGGCATGAGTCGCCGAAGGGATTGCCAGAAGAATTTGCCTAACAGAAAAAGATTCAATCAATTCATAGAGTGAATTAGGACCGTGAACACGAATTCCATGAACTGTACTACCTAACATCCGATGACCATCATCGACAAATGCCACTGGCAGATATTGGTCACCATTTTGTAGTGCAACAACCAATTGCATGCCGGAGCTACCAGCTCCGTAAATAATTACAGGTTCTTTTGGTCGAAAGTTCTGAATAAGGTTTTGCAGCACGACTTTGGCAACAAATCGACTGCCTCCGATAAACAGCAAGGCGATCATCCAGAAGATGGGAAGAATTGCATAGTCGGAAGACTCTGGTGTCTGCGAGAAAAAATAACTGGCAGCGAGCAGGCAGCTGGCAATAGTTACCCCTTGCAACAACAGGAAACCGGATTGCAATCCCATATAAAGCACTAGGGCTCGATAGAGACCTATTCGAATAAATACCAAAATGCTCAGCATGGTTGCTATGGAAAGGTAGAAATAGAAGACCTGATCCTGAGCAAAGAAATCCTTGCCCAGTAATATGAAACTCAAGGCCAGAGCGGTAATAATCATCGCGCTATCCGCAGCCATCAACAACATCTGTTTAATGGTGCGAGATAAAGGGATCGTATATAGGTGCATAATTACTCCTGAAACCTAGAAAGCCTGAGTGCCTGCCTTGTACCGTAAAGCCAGTATAACTAAAGGGAGTAGACCTATCATAGCGAATATAATTCCCAAATCCTGATTCTGCATCGCCAACCATGCCAGCGGTGCTAGCCAGAAACAGTTTATTAGTAACACTGTTATCGTCACCTTTCTGTGACTTTTATAGCATCTTGCTGCATTTTGATAGGCATGGCTCGAATGCCCCTCGTACCATTTCTCACCTTTGATAAAGCGCCTGCTCAGCGTTAAGGTCGCATCGACGATAAATACTCCCAGTAACAAGACCCATGCCCAGACAGTCATGCTGCCATGATGCATAGAGAGCAAAGCCATTAAACCAAGGCTAAAACCCATAAAACTGCTGCCAACATCTCCCATGAAGACGCGCGCAGGAGCCCAGTTCCAGACTAAAAACCCCAGGCCGCTTGCGATAAACAATATTGAAAGATGCTGAAGCATCTGGTCGCCACTATTCATAACGAATAAATACGTCATCGCGTTTACAAACACCAACTCACTTCCAGCCAGGCCGTCGATGCCATCCATAAAATTGTATAGGTTCAATAACCAGACCAGTGCCAGGGCCGCCAAAATGCTGAGAATCCATACATTCTCCAGACTCCATAGAGAAAAACTAATGGCTGGCACTCCTCCTAACATCCAGATCGCCCAAAAAGCTGCCAGAAACTGAACCGGAACACGCCACTTTATATCCAACTGCCAGAAATCATCCAGAAGGCCGACTGCCGCTACCGGAATACTGGCAAGAAGCAGCAACAACTCATTGGAAGGAATGGCAGTAAAAATGGCGAGATATAACACCATCAAACAATAGAGGATGACTATGGATATTCCTCCACCAACAGGTATCGGGGAAGAATGGGCGCTGCGGGAAACCGGTTGATCGATGAGGGAGATTCGAACAGCGATTAGCCTGAACAGACCTGTAAGCATTGCAGAGGCAATAAACAGACTGACGAAGAGGGTTACGAGGGACAAAACACTTATAGACCTGATTGAGAGCGTACCCCCATTATAGCTAGGAAGACGCTGAATCTACTAGATGTTTTAATCAATAAAATCAGGCGCTTTCATAACTATATGAAAGTGCCTTGTCTATCGGATTTTGAAGCCTATTGAGGCACAACCGCCACCAAATGACGGATTTTTTCCAGAGTCGCCTCACCAATACCTTTGACCTCGATTAACTCATCAATACTGTGAAAATTGCCATACATTTCCCTGTAGGCAACTATATCCTGAGCCTTGGTAATGCCAATACCCACCAGGGAATCGGCAATGGTTTTGGCATCAGCCGAGTTGATATCGAGTTGATTTTGTACTTCTGAAGCCTGGGTTGAAGATGGCTCCGAAGATTGTGCCAACAACATAGGTGCGTCGGCGGCCATTGCTAATGAGCTGAAACTAAGAACAAGCGCTGCGAAGAACGCCTTCAAACAGGTAAATCTGCGTATTGTACTGGTCATATGTGATCCTTATCGCTGAGTGAGTGCAGCCATTCGCTGCTTTACTCAGTGTAGTAAGGATTCTAGCCGATGCCAGCTATGGCCAAATTAAACTGTTTAAGTGCTTCTACGGGCGATGCAGCCTGAGTGATCGGCCGGCCAACCACCAGGTAATCGCTGCCGTTCTGAACCGCTTCCGCCGGCCCCACTACCCGCTTCTGGTCTCCGGAAGCATCTTCGGGGCGTCGTATCCCTGGAGTAACCAGGCAAAAATTGTCCGGTATTTGTGCCCGCAACAGATGAGTTTCAGCCGCAGAACAAACAACACCATCCATGCCTGATTCTTTTGCCAGAAAGGCTAGCTTGCTTACTTGCTCTTCAGGTGAGCGCTCAATCCCAATGCTCAGCAAATCTTCCTCTGAGAGGCTGGTTAATACAGTAACTGCTATTAGTAGTGGTCGATTATCGGTGAATGCGTCGAGCTCCTTCGCCGCTGCTTCCATCATTGCATGACCGCCAGATGCATGGACGTTCACCATCCATACGCCCATTTCAGCAGCAACCGCAACAGCCTTGGCGACGGTATTGGGGATATCGTGGAATTTCAGATCCAGAAAAATATCGAATTCTCTTTGCTTGATCGCCGTTATCAGATCAGGACCACAGGCAGTAAACAATTCCTTGCCCACCTTAACTCTGCAAAGTGCGGGATCGAGGCTATCCACCAGCGATAATGCCTGATCCATTGAATTGCAATCCAGCGCAACGATAATTCTTTTACGATCCTGCTGTTCTGTCACCAATGAAACTCCCTTCCTTTTTTATGAAAAGTTGAAACGAAAATCTAAAGAAAAAGTTAAAACAAATAGCCAAAAATACATAATCAGTGGCCGTTACCCTCAGTAATGGGCTTAACTCTATCCCAATTCTTGCAGCTGGGGCACATCCAATGAGGGGTTTTCAATTCATAGCCGCAATGATTGCACCGGAAAGCCGCTGTATTAAGAATCAGCTCCTCTAACTGCGTCTTAAGCGAATCAAACTTTTGCGAGACCTTGTCATCGAATCCAGGCATATAGAGCTGCAGAAGTTCCAGCACGCCGCTGATTGAGCTTCGTGATTCGAGAAACGAATTCAAAAACTGAATTGCTTTGTCATCGTTATGATTATGCTTCAGTTGTTCAGCATAGGCCAAAGCTACAGTTATATCCTGACAAGCACCGAGAATCTTCTCCAGCTTCTTTTCATAGTCTTCTGAAGATTTAGATTCCTTATAACAGCCGTGGAGCAAAGGCAGTGTCTGAGGGATAAATTCCGGGTGACTGCCTATTATCTTGCTCAGCTCCTTAATCGCGGCCTTCTGGTTTCCGGAAAGCTGTTCCAGCCGGGCCAGCAGCAATGCTGCTCGAATACTGTGTCGATCAAAGCCAAAGGCACGTTTTATCTGCTCTCGGGCCTTATTCTGTTGATTTGCTTGTAGTTGCTGCTCAGCTAGTTCGCAGCAGTAATGTGCCGCCGCTCCTTTCTTTCTGTCATCTTTCTTATTGGCAGGATTTCGAAGCAATGCCTCTGATGCCTCGATTGCTTTCTCCCATTCCTTTTCAGTTTGGTAGATAGTAATCAACTGCTCTAACGCTGCCCATTTTGCCGGACTATTCTCTACCAGCAACTCATTGGAAAGTCTTTCTGCCCGATCGAGCAATCCAGCGGCAATATAATTAAGAGACAATTGCAAACGAGTGGAATCTGAAAATTCTTTAGACAGCCCGGGTCTCGCCAACAAGGCTTGATGTACATTTATCGCCTTGTCCACTTTGCCCCGTCTTCGCAGCAAAGCACCCAGCGCCAGATGGGTTTCTATGGTTTCGCTGTTAATTTCCAGGGCATTAATAAAGGTATCGATAGCTTCGTCGGGCTCGTCATTCAATAGATAGTTTAAGCCGACAAAATAATCTTCAAATAAATTCCCATTAACGGTCTTCTTTGGTTTGCGTCCGAACAGATTCACGCGCCCGAATAACCAACCGGCAATTATGGCAACCAGAAAAAGAAAATATGTATCGAGATTAGACACAGGGATATCCCTTAGTTCTTATAAGAGTTTTACTTCTTTCGCACATCGTTTAGGGTCATGGATCTTAGCTGTGAGACTTCCTGCTCCGCCGCATTTAATGCCTTGCTCAAGCGCTTGATCTCTGCACGGGATTTCAGTCCGCTGAAAATTCTCAGACCAAGCAGCAGTCCCAACAAGCCGCCAGAAACAAACGCAGTAATAATCCAAACCGAGACAGGTTGAGGGTTCAGCTCCCAACTACCGAAGGAGATAGCTATTGGAGCAGAATTAAAATAAGAAAACGATATGCTGGCAGCAAAAACCAGCAACAAGAAAAATCCTGACAATACTCTAGAAATCTTATTCATTTATCTAATCATCCAGAATAAATTTAGGCATCAAAATCTAACACTCGCGAACACTGACAGACCTGATATTGGCATAGTCCTGTAAAGGATACTCGATTCTCAAACAAAAACGGCATAACCCAATTAAGGGTTATGCCGCTCATGCTTCCTAAACCGAAGTCTGGGTTGTGTGGTCTTACAGGTGTTGCTCGACCAACATGCTGGTGTTAACCCTATCCCGCAATTCTTTGCCGGGCTTGAAATGAGGTACATACTTTCCACTTAATGCAACAGGAGTGCCCGTCTTGGGATTACGCCCAATTCGAGGTACCCTGTAGTGCAGGGAAAAACTTCCAAAGCCTCTAATCTCGATCCTACCGCCTTCAGATAATACCTGAGACATGTATTCCAACACTGCCTTCACAGCTAGCTCAACATCTTTCGATGAAAGCTGTGTTTGCTTGCTGGCTATACGATCGATCAGTTCCGACTTAGTCATAGATTTCCCCTGTACCTTCGTACTTTTTCACTCTCACCAAAGATGCTGGTGACAATGTGCATCAAGTGATCAGGTATTTCAAGCGTATCTTACTGTATCACTTAGGTTTTTTCTAGCTCTTGTCCATTTCTGCCTTAATAAGGTCACCAATAGTACCTGGAGACACATCAGCAGCGTCTGTCTTCTTGTGATCTTTGATCGCTGATTTCTCATCATCGATCTCAATCGCCTTAACAGACAAGCTTAGAACTCGGTTCTTACGGTCGACACTTACGACCTTAACTTCGATTTCTTCGCCTTCTTTTAGAACGTTTCTGGCATCTTCCACTTTATCGCGGCTGATTTCAGAGGCGCGCAACACACCGTCGACACCTTCTTGCAGTGTTACTGTGGCTGCCTTGGCATCTATCGCAGTAATAATACCTTTAACGATACTACCCTTCTCGAATTCACCAGCGAAGTTCATGAACGGATCGTCTTCCAGCTGCTTGACGCCAAGAGAGATACGTTCTCTTTCAGGATCAATAGAAAGAATAACCGTTTCAATCTCGTCGCCTTTCTTATATTCGCGAACTGCTTCTTCGCCTGCTTCATCCCAAGAGATGTCAGACAAGTGAACAAGACCATCGATGTTGCCGTCCAGACCGATAAAGATACCGAAGTCTGTAATTGATTTGATAGAACCGGAGATCTTATCGCCTTTCTTGAAGTTCTCAGCAAAGCCATCCCAAGGATTCTGGAAGCACTGCTTAATGCCGAGAGAAATTCGACGACGCTCTTCATCAATATCAAGAACCATTACGTCAACTTCGTCTCCAAGCTGAACTACCTTTGAAGGATGGATATTCTTGTTGGTCCAATCCATTTCGGAAACGTGAACCAAACCTTCAACACCCTCTTCAAGCTCAGCAAAGCAACCATAGTCAGTAAGGTTGGTAACGATAGCTTTAACACGAGTGTTTTCAGGGTAACGACCTTTGATAGCAACCCATGGATCTTCGCCCAATTGCTTAAGGCCGAGAGAAACACGGTTTCTGTCGCGATCATACTTGAGCACTTTGACATCAATCTCGTCGCCAACATTTACAATTTCGTTTGGATGCTTAATACGCTTCCAGGACATATCAGTGATGTGCAACAGACCATCAACACCGCCCAGATCAACGAAGGCACCGTAGTCAGTCAGGTTCTTAACGATACCTTTAACAGACATACCTTCCTGAAGCTTCTCGAGAAGTGCATCTCTTTCTTCAGTACTAACAGATTCCAATACAGCTCGACGTGAAACCACAACGTTGTTGCGCTTTCTGTCCAGTTTGATCAGTCGGAATTCAAGCAGCTGTCCTTCCAGGTGCAGGGTATCCCTGACTGGACGAACATCTACCAATGAGCCAGGTAGGAAGGCTCGAATATTGTTTAAATCGACAGTGAAACCACCTTTGACCTTGCCGTTGATAATACCGGTGACGATATCATTCTTCTCATGGGCAGCTTCTAGCTCCATCCATGACTCAGCACGCTTGGCCTTTTCGCGAGACAGTTTAGTAGCGCCAAAACCGTCTTCAACGGATTCGAGGGCAACCTTCACTTCTTCACCTATTTCTAGGGAGAAATTACCTTGCTCGTCAAGAAATTCTTCTCGGGGGATTACGCCTTCAGACTTGAGTCCGGCGTGGACTGTTACCCAGTCTGAATCGATGTCGATGATGATGCCAGAGACAATGGCACCGGGGGTCATATCTATTGTATTTAGGCTTTCTTCAAACAGTTCAGCAAAATTTTCGCTCATTATTTATCCATATATTTCAATGCGTTATATACCGCTATTAAAGCGATATCTAACACGTCCGCGATCCAGTTGCGCGGGGTTATTACATTAAGTTCACTGACTGCCAATGCTGGTGATGCAGTCAGAGAACGGTTTCATTTTGAGAGGGCTATGGCTTTTACTTACTTAAAACACCGGCTATTTTCGCCTGGTTTAGTACCTCTTCAACCACCTCATCGATACTGAGATCGGTTGTATCTAGCACTAATGCGTCTTCAGCAGGTACAAGAGGAGAGACTTCGCGTTTACTATCTCGCTCATCCCGCTCTTTTAGCTCTCGCAAAAGGGCGGGCAGAATAGCATCAATACCCTTACCTATCAACTGCTTATATCGCCTTCTGGCTCTTTCTTCAGGGCTTGCTGTGAGATAGATCTTTACTTCGGCATCCGGGAACACAACTGTACCCATATCACGGCCATCAGCCACTAATCCCGGGGGCTGGAGGAAGGCCAGTTGACGCTCGAAAAGCGCATCTCTCGCTGCAGGAATAGCACCCACCCTGGAGGCCATATCGCTACCGCGATCGCTTCGAATTTCCAAGCTGACGTCGTCTCCATCCAGAGAGACAGATCCAGAGCCATTCTCACCGAATGCAATATCAAGGGATTTCGCGAGTTTCGCTAATTCAGGCTCATTATTCAGAGCAACACCGTGCTTTAGCGTAGCTATGCCCAGAATGCGGTAAAGCGCGCCGCTGTCGAGCAGGTGATAACTTAATTCAGAAGCCACTCTTGAGGCGATTGTGCCTTTTCCCGAACCAGACGGCCCGTCAATGGTAATTACTGGAGGCTTTTCCAAGATTTAGTCTCTTCCGCTGCTTATTTTAATGCCGGCGTTGCGTGCAAGGTCTACAAAGCCTGGAAATGAGGTCGCTACGTTTGCGCAATTACGGATTTGAATTTTGCTTGAGGCACGTAGGCCAGCTACCGCAAAAGCCATGGCAATACGATGATCTCCATGGCTGTCGATCTCTCCACCACCAATTACTCCTCCTTGAATACGAATACCATCTTCATATTCTTCGACCTCAACACCCAGGGTTTTTAAGCCCACGGCCATTGCGTCGAGTCTGTCGCTCTCTTTCACTCTGAGCTCTTCCGCCCCTCTAACGACGGTCTCTCCTTCGGCACATGCTGCTGCGACCAGGAGTACTGGAAATTCATCGATGGCCAGTGGTATTTCTTGCTCCGGGATTTCTATGCCCCTGAGTTGGCTATGGCGTACTTTCAAATCGGCGACGGGTTCGCCACCTACCAGGCGCTCATTGCAGACTTCAATGTCCGCACCCATTAGCTTCAAGAGATTAATTATTCCTATTCGAGTTGGGTTGACGCCAACATGACTCAACTCAAGCTCTGAGCCAGGGGAAATGCTAGCGGCAACCAGAAAGAAAGCCGCCGAAGATATATCAGCAGGAATGTCTATATCTGTCGCCGACAGAGATAGCCCTCCTTGCAGTTCACTACTACCAGTATCTGAATTTTGAATAACTGGATAGGAAAAGCCAGCGAGCATTCTTTCTGTGTGATCCCTACAGGTAGCCGGTTCTTCGACTCGAGTAATACCCTCAGCGTACATGCCAGCCAGGAGTACGGCTGATTTAACCTGAGCACTTGCCATCGGCATCTTATATTCGATAGAAGTCAGGGAACTTCCCTTAATTTTAAGTGGCGGAGTTCCGTTTTCGTCTGTCTCTATGTCCGCTCCCATTTCACGAAGAGGATTTGCAATTCTGTTCATCGGGCGATTTTCCAGCGACTCATCACCACTTAATTCACTATCGAATTGCTGCGCCGACAATAAACCAGCAAGCAGCCTCATCGCGGTTCCAGAATTCCCCATGTAAAGTGGTTTCCGTGGCGCTTTCAGTCCGTGCATTCCCACACCGAAAATAGTTAGCTCTCCATTCTCCGGACCTACTATGTTTACACCCATTTCTCTAAAGGCCGATAAGGTATTGAGAGCATCTTCACCCTCCAAAAAGCCGCTTACCTTTGTCACTCCTTCCGCCAGCGAAGCAAAAATAATTGACCGGTGAGAAATAGATTTATCTCCGGGCACACGTATCTTTCCTGAGATTTTTCCGCCAGGTTCTACTTCAAAAGTAACATTCATTTTTTCGAGTTCGTCTTTAATTATGGGTTTGTAGTGGGTGTTTATAAAATTATCTCTAGTCGCATTTGCATTGGAGAAAACGTTAAAAAGATATGTCTGATTTTTTTCTGTAATCGCTTTCTTCAGCACTATCAGGTTTTCAATATAGTCATCCAGCACCTTTTCGGTAGCCACTGAATTGCTTACAAATATATCCGACCACATCTTGGGGTCACTTGATGCCAGTCGACTGAAATCCGCGAAACCACCTGCTGCATAACGAAATATGTCATCGCTCATCTCCTGCTTGACCAAGGAATCAACAATGCCGAAAGCCAACAAATGTGGGAGGTGGCTGGTAGCGGCAAGCACTTGATCATGCCTCTCTACACTCATTCCCAAAATGTTTGCCCCCAGACTTCTCCAAAGCTCATTAACTAAAGAAAGAGCCTGCCCATTTACTTCTGGACCAGGCGTTAAAATAACATTTCGATCCTGAAACAAATCATCAATTGCTGCTTTATATCCGCTCTGTTCGGAACCAGCAATTGGATGGCCGGGAACAAAATGCTTAGAGAAGTCCCCACCAATCTCAGCTAATTTGCGTGCTATTTCCGTTTTTACACTGGCAACATCGGTGACAGTTGTGCCTGGTTTCACCAGCTGAGATATGTCTTTTAGTGACTCGATCAAGCTCAAGGGAGGCAGGCAACAAATTACCAAATCCGCCTCCGGGCAAAGCTCCTTAAGAGAACCATGTCCATTTATTGCAGCCTCGCTTTCAGCATCCTGCAATGAAGATAAATCGCGATCACAGGCTTTTATTTCTATGTTCTTGTGAGCTTTTCTCAAACCACGAGCAATTGAGCCTCCTATCATGCCGAGACCAACTATGAGAACGGATTTTGATTCTAATGAATCACTTGCATTCATTTTTTTTCTACGCCGCGGGGATATGAGCCAAGAACTTTAATCTCAACTGTTCTTTCATCTAACTCACTGAACAGTTGCCTAATGTTTTCGTCATCGCAATGGCCATCGAAATCAATAAAAAAGACATAGGCCCATGCTTTCTTTTTTGAAGGACGTGTTTCGATTTTATTGAGATTCACACCCAGCTTCTCAAAAGGTTCGAGAACTCTCAGTAGCGAGCCGGGTTTATGCTCCATATAGACTATCAAGCTAGTTTTATCTGAACCGCTGGATTTTGTTTCACCGTGGGATAACACAAGAAAACGTGTACTGTTGTGTTGCTGATCCTGAATATCACTATTCAAAATTTCGAGGCCGTAGGTTTCTGCAGCTAGAGCGCCGGCTATCGCAACCGTGCCATCTTCCTCTAGAGCGAGTTTTGCCGCCTGCGCATTGCTAATACATTCGTATTGTTCTACTGCAGGAAGATTATTCTTTAACCAGTTCCGGCATTGCGCCAAGGATTGCTTGTGTGACGCAACTTTTTGAATCTGATTCAAGGCTATTGCGCTGCTTGCAAGAAGGTTATGGCGGATTAATACCAGTTCCTCACCGACAATAGTTAGCGAGCTATCTACCAGGCAATCCTGAGTGTTATTAATAGCCCCTTCTGTAGAATTCTCAATCGGTACCACACCATGAGTGGCTTCTTTGCTTTCAACTTTCACGAAAACGTCTTCAATGCTCCTGCAGGGCAGCAACTGGCAACCCTCATCAAAATGCCGCATTGCTGCGAGGTGAGTAAACGTACCTTCCGGGCCAAGGAAAGCAACAGTCTTCAAGTTGTTTGAATCTGATTGATCACTCATAGTGAAATTCTATAGTTTGATTGCGTGGCCACGAAGTAGAGGAGGAACCTGCCCTGAGGACAGATCCCGAACTCAATAAAGCTATTCAGAATCAGGCGATTCTATATCTTCCCCGGTCTCTGTATTGTCAGCATCTAGTTCTTCGACTTCCTGGTCGACAATTTCCCCTTCAACTACTTCCCCTTCAACAGGAAGAGACTCATCAACTTCCGGCTCATCCACCTGTTCAAGGCCAACAAGTTTCTCATCGCCCTTAAGTCGAATCAGTCGAACGCCTTGAGTATTTCTACCCTGCACGGACACTTCTTCAACTCGTGTTCTTACAAGAGTGCCCTTGTCGGATATCAGCATTATCTCATCGCTTTCTGATACTTGAGCGGCGCCAACCACCTGACCATTCCGCTCACTGGTTTGCATGCCGATCACACCCTGTCCACCGCGTCCGTATACAGGGAAGTCTTCAATCTTGGTACGCTTGCCATAACCATTTTCACTGACGGATAGAATCTGCTTACCCTCATCGGGAATAATCAGCGAGATCATATTGAACCCTTCGGCCATCTTAATTCCTCTGACACCCCGTGCTGTTCTGCCCATGGCACGCACGTCGACTTCAGAGAATCGAATGGTCTTGCCGCTGCTGCTAATCAACATGACATCACGACTTCCGTCGGTGATTGCTGTGCCAATCAAACGATCATCTTCATCTAATTCGATTGCCCTGAGACCAACACTTCGTTGTCTGGCAAAGTTTGTTAACTCAGTCTTCTTAACAGTGCCATTAGCCGTTGCCATAAACACATAATGACCTTCAGAGTATTCTGTAATTGGCAGCATGCTGGTGATTGTCTCACCCTCTTCCAAAGGAAGAATGTTTATGATTGGTTTTCCTCTGGCGGTTCGGCTTGCCACCGGAATAAGAAATACTTTTAGCCAATAAACTTTGCCGACACTACTAAAACACAGCAATGTGTCATGAGTATTGGCAATGAGAAGATGCTCAACAAAGTCTTCATCTTTAACCGTCGCTGCCGCTTTTCCAGTTCCACCGCGTCGCTGCGCTGAGTAGTCCGCTAATGGCTGACTCTTTGCGTATCCGGTTTGTGAGATAGTAACTACCCTATCTTCTTCAGTGATCAAATCTTCCATTGTCAGATCAAGCTGCGACTCTACAATTTCTGTTTTCCGATCATCGCCATATTCCTTGCGAACATTTTCGAGCTCTTCCCTTACAACGCTTAACAGTCGCGGCGGATTTTCCAGGATGTCCAGGTAGTCTGCGATTTGAACTAGCAATTCTCGGTAGTCATTAATGAGTTTTTCGTGTTCAAGACCCGTCAGCCTATGCAACCGTAGTTCCAGAATAGCTTGAGCCTGCTCCGGAGTTAGAAAATATTCCGACTCCTTCAATCCATACTGCTCGTCCAAACCATCTGGCCTGCACGCATCGGCACCAACCTCACCTAACATTTCCAGAACGCTATCTGATTTCCATGAACGCTCTAACAATTTTACTTTCGCTTCAGCCGACGTAGGAGAAGCTTTGATCAAGGCGATCACTGCATCTATATTGGCAAGAGCTACAGCCAAGCCTTCTAATATGTGACCTTTTTCCCGGGCCTTACGTAACAAGAAACTTGTGCGTCTGGACACAACTTCACGACGATGCCGAATAAAAGAGTCCAGAATTTCTTTAAGGTTGAGCAAGCGAGGCTGCCCGTCAACGATAGCAACCATATTGATACCAAACACGGATTGCATCTGTGTCTGGGCGTAGAGATTATTGAGAATCACATCGCCCACTTCGCCTTTACGAAGTTCAATGACGATGCGCATACCATCTTTGTCAGATTCATCACGCAATTCGGTGATGCCCTCAATTTTTTTCTCTTTTACTAATTCCGCAATCTTCTCTATCAATTTTGACTTGTTTAACTGATAGGGAATTTCATGAACGATAATAGTTTGCTTTCCAGACTTCTCGTTTTCTATTATTTCAGCCTTGGCTCGCATGTAAATGCGACCACGACCTGTACGATAGGCCTCAATAATTCCCGCTCTACCGTTAATTATTCCCGCGGTTGGAAAATCGGGGCCGCTGATGTATTCCATCAAGCCGTCGACTTCGATATCAGGGTTATCCATTAAAGCGATGGAGCCACTCACTACTTCAGTCAAGTTATGTGGGGGGATATTTGTTGCCATTCCCACCGCGATACCTGAAGAGCCATTAACCAGTAAATTTGGCACCTGTGTTGGAAAAACATCAGGAATTTGTTCCGTGCCATCGTAGTTAGGCGAAAAGTCGACAGTGTCTTTCTCAAGATCCGCTATCAAATCATGGGCTATCTTGGACATGCGGATTTCTGTATATCGCATGGCTGCTGCCGAATCACCATCGATTGAGCCAAAGTTACCCTGACCGTCAACTAGCGGATACCTAAGGGAAAAATCCTGTGCCATACGCACAATGGTGTCGTAAACGGCATTATCACCATGAGGGTGATACTTACCAATCACGTCACCAACAATACGGGCAGATTTCTTATAAGGTTTGTTATAGTCATTGTTGAGCACGTTCATCGCGAAGAGCGTACGTCTGTGAACAGGCTTTAAACCGTCCCTAACATCGGGCAAGGCACGCCCTATAATGACGCTCATGGCATAGGCTAGATAGGACTCGCGCATTTCACTTTCTAATGCGACGGGAAGAACCTGTTTGGCAAATTCGGTCATAGACTATCTTTATCCTTTAGCTCTACTTTAACTCTAAGTCTTTTATCTCTACTTCCAGCTTTACTACGGCTCTGAGCAGCACTCGGTTTGATCAAAAAACGTACTATTAACTGTCTACTCAACTGGGCACTTAATCCTGCTTTTAACTAAGCGGTCGACCTCAGTTCAATCTCCAGAAAAATCCCACAATTTAAGCCGAGAAAATTCTATATTCCTCTTACTTTTAACGGCCGATTTGGAACTTTCTTCTGGGTCTGGGCAAGGCTATTTTTGAGGCAGCTTCAACAGTGTAAATTTCATTTTAGCGGCGTCATATCTTGGAGCCGCGAAAGATCAGAATTCTAACACAAAAACCCCGTTAAATGACAGTGTATCGGGCTAATTTATCGAGCAAAAAACCCTGTTTTTTCAATAATTTCCGAACTTTTTCTGGCGCAAACACATAACGCGCTATTCTGCTCCGTTTTGGGTATAATCGCTCGCCTTAAACAGCCCAAATATTTATCGATTGTGAGTAAGACAGAGGCCGCTTGTGAGCGCTGAAACAAAGCAAAAAGTCGACATTTTGATCCACGCAAAATGGATTATCCCGGTGGTGCCCAAAAATTTGGAATTAGAAGACCATTCCATAGCGATTTTGGGTCGAAAAATTCTCGATATTTGCCCCACCGAAGAAGCAAAAGTCCGGTTTCACTCTGATGAAACTGTGGACCTAGGGCATCACATTATATTTCCCGGCTTAATCAACGCCCATGGCCATGCCCCGATGACCCTTTTTCGGGGGGTTGCGGACGATATACCACTCAAACAGTGGCTGGAAGAGAAGATTTGGCCACTTGAAGGCAAATTCGTGGATGCAAAGTTCGCCAGACAGGGTGCTGAGCTCGCCATCGCTGAAATGATCAGATCAGGTACTAGCTGCTTCGCTGATATGTATTTCTTTCCTGACGAAGTGGCAAAAGCCGCTCTGGAAGCAAAAATTCGGGTGCAACTGGCCAGTCCTGTACTGGATTTCCCCACAATTTGGGCGCAGGACGCTGATGAATACATCGCGAAGGCAACTCAGTTGCATGACGATTACCGAAATAATGAACTAATCAGCACTGCATTTGGGCCCCATGCCCCCTATACGGTATCGGACCAACCCCTACAAAAGCTCTACACCCTAGCGGAAGAGCTGGATTTGCCTATTCACATGCATGTCCATGAGACGCTTCAGGAAGTTTCTGATGCAGTCTCCACGGATGGCAGGCGACCTCTCCAGCGATTAGCCGAATTGGGCTTGATCAGTCCCCGATTGATTTGCGTTCATGCCACTGAGCTTCTCGAGGAAGAGATGAAGCTATTAGCTGACAATGGCGCTCATGTGATCCATTGCCCGGAATCCAACCTCAAACTGGCTAGCGGCTTCTGTGAAGTCGGCAAATTAGCAAGTCATGGCGTTAATATTGGCCTGGGCACCGACGGCTGCGCCAGTAATAATGACCTGGATATGATTTCCGAGATGCGTTCTGCTGCACTTCTGGCAAAAGCAGTCGCAAAGGATGCCAGTGCGGTTCCAGCTGCTCAGGCATTGGAGATGGCCACTATAAACAACGCGCGAGCCTTGGGCTTGGATAACGAGATAGGAAGCCTCGAGCGCGGCAAGCAAGCCGACATTGCCGCCATCGATATTGAAGCAATTAATAATATGCCTCTATATAATCCGACATCTCAATTGATCTACTCCTCGCAATCCTCCCAGGTTTCCCACCTCTGGTGTGCCGGGCAGAGTTTGTTAGAACACGGTGAGCTAAAAACCATAGATACAGTGCTGCTTAGAAGCAAAATCCAGACTTGGCAGAAAAAGATAGGGAATTCCTGAAAAAAATGGAAAACGTCGATCCATTAGAAATTAAGAAGTTTGAAAGCCTGGCATCCCGTTGGTGGGACCCGAATAGTGAGTTCAAGCCACTACACGAGATAAACCCCTTGCGGATGAACTTTATCAGTCAGCAAATAAACCTGGCTGGGAAATCTGTTGTGGATGTAGGCTGCGGGGGAGGCATCTTGTCTGAAGCCATGGCTCACCATGGCGCCAATGTAACTGCCATCGACATGGCTGAGGCCTCTCTATCCGTCGCCCGACTTCATCAGCTGAAAAGCAAGTTGGATATCGATTACAGAAACATCTCGGCCGAGCAGTTAGCCGCCGAGTCGCCACAGACTTTTGATGTCGTCTGCTGTCTCGAAATGCTTGAACACGTTCCGGATCCATCCTCGATTGTTGAGGCTTGCTTTCGCATGCTCAAACCTGGTGGCATAGTGTTTTTCTCTACCATAAACCGAAATCCAAAATCTTATTTGTTCGCCGTAGTAGGTGCAGAGTATTTGTTAAACCTTATACCCAAGGGCACCCATGACTACGCTCGCTTTATAAAACCTTCGGAGTTAGCCGCTTGGTGTCGCGACAATGAGCTTAGCCTGATAAAACAATGCGGCATGGCATATAACCCTCTTACAAAAAAATACTCGCTGGAAAAAAACCTGGACGTGAACTACCTTGCCGCCTACAGCAAGGACCTTGAGTCTTCTGCAGGCCTCGACCAATCCCCCGACTCATTGAAAAACCCCTAATGACAAACGAGACTACTCTTAATACTTCCATCGAGTGTGTGCTCTTTGACCTCGATGGCACTCTGATCGATACTGCGGCCGACTTCGTTGTCGTGGTTAATCAGCTTCTTGAAGAACATAACATGCCTCATATAGAATCGGCGCTGATTCATCAAACAGTTTCAGATGGCGCCCGAGCGCTAGTAAAGCTGGCCTTCCAGATTGAAGAAGAACACCCGGATTTTTCGAGCTTGAATCAACGTCTTCTGGATTTGTATTATGAACAATTAGTAACTACAGAGGCAGCGCTCTACCCAGGTCTCGATGAGCTTCTGTTAAAACTGGAAAGCAATTCTATTCCATGGGGAATAGTGACTAACAAACCGGAAAAGTACAGTATTCGTCTATTAGAAAAGCTTGAACTCAGCAGTAGATGTTCCGTGTTAATTTGCCCTGAGCATGTCAGTGAACGTAAGCCTCACCCGGAACCAATACTATTAGCCTGCCAAAAATTACAAAAAGATACAGAGAGAACCGTTTATATAGGCGACCATGTACGAGACATTCAGGCAGCAAAAAATGCCGATGTGATCGCCATTGCCGCCGCCTATGGTTATCTATCTGCCGATAGTAAAGTTGAGGAGTGGTACGCTGATTTCATACTGCAGTCTTCCACTCAAACCGAATCCCTATTAAACCTGTTGAAGTTTGCCTGATATGACATTTGAATATTCCGCTCCAGAAAATTTACTGGAAAACAAAACCATCATGATCACTGGCGCTGGTGACGGCATCGGTAAAGCCTGTGCTCAATGCTTCGTTGATCATGGCGCCACTGTAATTCTTCTCAGTCGCTCTCAGGATAAACTTGAAGCACTCTATGATCAGATTGAAAGCACTCACCCTGGCAAGGTGATAATTCATCCCATGGACTTCAAAATAGCAGTAGCACAAGACTATAAGGCTCTGGCAGAATCTCTTAATCAGCAATTCCCTTGCCTGGATGGCCTAATTCACAACGCTGCTTTGTTGGGAGCTAGATCGCCAATCGAATTCTATCCAGAGCAAGACTGGAACGACTTGATGCAGGTAAACGTGAATTCAGCGTTTCACCTAAGCAAAGCTCTAATTCCGGCATTGACTCAATCCGAAGATGCTAGAGTTATATTTACTTCATCCAGTGTCGGCAGAGTTGGAAAAGCTTATTGGGGCGCCTACGGTATTACGAAATTCGCAGTTGAAGGATTGATGCAGACCATGGCGGACGAACTGGCTAATACAAGCTCAGTCAGAGTAAACAGTCTAAATCCTGGAGGAACCAGAACTCAGATGAGAAAAGATGCCTACCCGGCAGAGGATCCAGCGACTGTACCGACAGCGGATTCGATTATGCCAGTGTATCTCTACCTAATGAGTCCTGAGGCAAAATCTCTTCATGGCCAAGCACTGAGTGTTAGGGGCTTTGATCCATCTGAACCGGAGAAAGCTTAACTTCTTGGTTGCGGTTTAGCTGACCGATTCTTGGCTGCTTTTTCTGCTGCCTTGGGGTTGGCCAATTTGAATAGTTTGTCGATCTCAGGCTTGCTCAACTCCTGATACTTGCCTTTGGTTACAGTGCTGGGGATAAACAAGGGGCCAAAACGAACACGCTTTAGGCGGCTAACCTTCAGACCCTGTGATTCCCAGAGTTTGCGAACCTCTCGATTTCGCCCTTCCACCAATACAACGTGATACCACTGATTGACGCCTTCGCCGCCATAATGCTGTATGTCGGTGAATCGGCAGAGGTGATCTTCGATCATCACCCCTTTGTGCATTTGCTGAACCATCTCCGGCGTCACATCACCCAAGACGCGTACTGCATATTCCCGTTCTACTTCTGAACTAGGGTGCATCAGCTTATTCGCTAACTCACCATCTGTAGTAAACAATAATAGTCCGCTGGTGTTGATATCAAGACGGCCAATGGAAACCCATCGACCATGCTTCAACGGTGGTAGTTTCGCAAATACAGTGGGTCGTCCCATGGGATCTTTGCGGGTGGTAATTTCATCTTCAGGCTTGTTGTAGAGAATCACCCTGCGCTCTTCCTTGGCTCGGTTCTGCGGGGCTAGTTTTTTACCATCCACAACAACACGGTCGCTCTCGGAAACTCGAATCCCCAATTGCGCCACTTTTCCGTTAACTTTTACACGGCCTTTTTCTATCCAGCCCTCGAGTTCACGACGTGAACCGAAACCGGCCCGAGCGAGCACTTTCTGTAGTTTCTCAGTGCTTTCCTGATTCATGAATATCTGCTTTTTTGTAAGTGAGTGTAATGAGTATTAGGAAGGCGACTTACGCGATCACAAAGTGCTCGCGTCATCATCTTTAGTTTGATCGTCAACCGCGAAGTCGATATTGGAATCTTCAGATTCCCCAGAGTTTTTATTCTCACCGGGTTCAATTTCATCACTATCCAGGTCGTCGTCACCAGCTTCGAACTCGAATACCGAATCGTCCGCCATAAATTCGTCTAACTCTTCCAGAGCTTCTTCAATGGTCTCTTCCCGCTCTGGAAGCTGTTCAGAATCGTCTTGCTGTTGATTAGTGTCTTCAGCGTCAGACTCTTCTACATTACTTTCTAAGTCGGTGCCGGCTGCTTCAGGGTCAGCGTTTTCTTCAGTACTTTCCGCACCGCCCTCTTCTAACTCAGCCTCAATATCCGCTTCATCCTGAGGCTGAATATTCAAAATTTCATCCAGAGGCTTTTGGGAAAGAGCTATAGCTTCCTCTTCCTCCAGCAAATCGACTTTCTGAGATTCCGTTAATTCCACACTACTCTCATCAATAACATCTTCCGGTATCTCCAGAATACGTTGAGAGGCCAGGTCATCTTCAAGATCCATTTTCGGATCTCCAAGGTCCAGCTCTTTTACTTCCGAGAGCGGCGGAAGTTCCTGCAAACTCTTCAAGTTAAAATAATCCAGAAACTGCTTAGTAGTCGCAAACATAGCTGGCCTGCCTGGCACATCTCTATGACCAACTACTCGAACCCATTCTCTATCCAACAAGGTGCGAATTATGTTGGAACTGACTCCAACACCACGAATTTCTTCGATGTCACCACGGGTTATGGGTTGCCGATAAGCGATTAATGCCAGTGTTTCAAGCAGCGCGCGAGTATACCGAGGCGGCCTCTCTTCCCAGAGCTTTGCCACCCATTCGCTGAGATCCTGCTTTACTTGAAAACGATAGCCAGAAGCTACCTCCTTCAATTCAAAACCTCGATCGTCACATTCCTCTGAGATTTTCTCCATAACCGCTTTTAATTCCTGGCGGTCAGGCTTCTCACTTTTGCTGAAAATATTAATTATATTATCCAGCGACAATGGACGCCCTGCAGCTAATAACAGGCCTTCTACGATCATTTTTACTTTATTGTCGACATCACTCATTTTATGTTCTTAGCCGTTTTTCCTAAAAAATCTTTGTTAAAAGCCCTTAGCTTCTCGATTTAAGATGAATCGGACCGAAGGCTTCCGATTGAACTATTTCAATCATGGAATCTTTCAACAATTCCATTATCGCCAGAAAAGTTACCACAACACCGAGCCTGCCTTCTTCCCGGATTAACAAAGAACCGAGAGGCACGAATTTGTTATTGCTAATCCTTACTAGAATTTCTGACATTTTCTCGCGAGTGGATAGAGTCTCCATCTGAATATGGTGATGCCCAAAATTATCGGCACGCTTCAGTACTCTGGACAAGGATCTCAATACTTCCTGCAAATCTACTTCCGGATCAGGAGTTATTCGCTCGATTACCGGCAACGCAGCGCCAGCACGATGAATGTCCCTATCCATGCGGGCGAGCCCGTCGATGTCTTCTGCGGCTTTCTTAAATCTTTCGTATTGCTGCAATCGGCGAATAAGCTGCATGCGAGGATCTTCTTCCTCTCCAGCTTCTTCTTCCTGCCGTGGCAAGAGAATGCGCGACTTGATTTCCGCCAGCATAGCGGCCATAACCAAATATTCTGCTGCCAGCTCAAACTGAGTGGACTCCATCAAGTCCACATAAGACATATATTGATCAGTAATATCCGCCACTTGAATATCGAGAATATCAATATTCTGGCGCTTGATCAGATAGAGTAATAAGTCCAGCGGACCTTCAAATGCTTCTAGAAAAATCTCCAGGGCATCTGGTGGAATATACAAATCTTTGGGGACTTCGGTAATAGCCTCACCATCGATGATGGCGAATGGCAATTCCTGTTGCTGGGCTAGGGCAGCGTCAAGGTTTTCGGGAGTCGCGGGCACCCCCTGAGATTCAAGATTATCCGTGTCTGCTTCGTTGCCGCTATTGGTCAATCTTATGCTCTGCTTATAATCGTGAGCCCAAGTACTTGGTGAATTTTACCTTAGGCATTACTAAAAGCCCATTATAAAACTGATTTCTTACCAGTTACTCAAACCCATGGCATCTCTGACCTCGGCAATGGTTTCTTTGGCGCTTTCGCGGGCCGTCTCACAACCATCAGCAATGATAGATCGCACAATATCCGGATCCTTTTCATACTGCTGCGCTTCCTTCTGAATTGGCTCCAGTTCGGCAACAATCGCCTCGCAAACAGGCTTCTTGCACTCCAGACAACCAATTCCTGCGCTCTTACAGCCTTCCACCACCCACTTTCGAGTTTCATCATCAGAATAGGTCTGATGCAACTGCCATACCGGACATTTTTCAGGATCCCCCGGGTCAGTTAATCGCACCCGCGCCGGATCCGTTGGCATAGTGTTAATCTTCTTTTCAATTAGCTCCAATGGTTCGCGCAAACAGATAGTATTGTCATAGGACTTGGACATTTTCTGCCCATCCAGCCCTGGCATCTTCGATGCAGGCGTGAGCAAGGATTGTGGTTCGGCGAGAATCATCTTGCCACCACCCTCTAGATAGCCGAATAGACGCTCTCTATCTCCTATAGAAATGTTTTGTTGCTCTTTCAAAAGAGCCTGAGCTTTCTCGAGAGCTTCATGATCGCCTTGCTCCTGATAGGCTGTTCGCAAATTCGAATAGAGTCGCGCCGATTTCTTCCCCATCTTCTTTACTGCCGCAGCTGCATTCTCTTCAAAGCCGGGCTCTCTTCCATAAAGATGATTAAAACGGCGAGCAGTTTCCCGGGTTAATTCCACATGAGCCACCTGATCAGCTCCAACAGGGACATAACCGGCGCGATAGATCAAAATATCTGCCGCCTGCAGCAATGGATAGCCGAGAAACCCATAGGTATCCAGATCCTTTTCCTTTAATTTCTCTTGTTGGTCTTTGTAACTCGGTACGCGTTCGAGCCAGCCAAGGGGAGTGATCATTGAAAGCAGTAAATGGAGCTCAGCGTGCTCGGGGATTCTGGATTGAACAAAGAGAGCGGCAGAACCTGGATTGACCCCAACAGCCAGCCAATCGATCACCATATCAATCACATTCTCTTCGAATATGCTGCGGTCACCATAATGGGTGGTAAGGGCATGCCAGTCGGCGACGAAAAAGAAGCACTCATATTCGTGCTGTAACTTGACCCAGTTATTTAGTACTCCGTGCATATGCCCAAGATGCAGACGACCAGTTGGTCGCATACCTGACAATACCCGCTGCTGCGAATCTACCGTTGACAACTTATTCTCCTGTTTACTACTTTGTTCACACCTTCATGGTGTATTGCGTGTTCGCGACTTACAGAAAAGGGCTCGGATCTCCCTTACCCTGTCTTAGCACTTCCGGCACGCCTTCAACCAAGTCCACCATGGTTGTAGGCTCCAAACCACCTGCGCCGCCATCGATTATCAAGTCTACTAGTTTTCCTACCTTCAGTCGCATCTCGTGTGCATCAAAAAGCTGCTCATCCTCTCCTGGAAGAATCAGGCTGGTGCTCATAATGGGCTCACCCAACTGATGCAAGATAGCCTGGGCAATGGCGTTGTCCGGCACTCTTATTCCAATGGTTTTCTTCTTTGGATGCATCAACCGCCTTGGCACTTCCGGCGTAGCTTTAAGGATATAGGTATATGCTCCGGGAGTGTATGCCTTCAATATCCGGTAAGCACTATTATGAACTTTTGCATAACTTGCCAATGACGACAGATCACTGCATACCAGAGTGAAATTGTGCTTATCCCCCAACTGGCGAATTTTCCTGATCCTGTCCAGGGCGGATTTATCACCAATATGACAACCAAGGGCATAAGTCGAATCCGTGGGGTAGACGATGACACCACCCTGCATAAGCACCTCAACAGCGCGACGAATTACTCGAGGCTCTGGATTTACTGGATGTACTTGAAGGAACTCACTCATGCAATTGCTCTGATGCCCCACCGTCAGGGCTTTTGGAAAAAAAGAGGATTCTAAACCAAACCATGATAAAAGCAGACACATTTCTGGAAATCGATTAGTATGCTGCTCGAATTCATACTAGATTATGCGGACAAGGCTTAAATGAAGCAGCTTATCGACTACATACCCTTATTGGTGTTTTTCAGCATTTGGGCACTGGATGAACGGGTAGTCACCATTGCTGGCTATCAGCGCAATGTGGGAGGCATTTTCAGTGCCGCCGAGTTTCTCCTGGCTGCGTCCATCCTCGTTTACGGCTCTCTGCTAATTGTTCAAAAACGCCTGGATAAATTCCAGTGGATCACTCTCGGCGCCGTTGTTCTTTTTTGCATTCCCACAATCATTTTTCAAAACGTCACTTTTCTTAAGTGGAAAGCTCCCTTGGTGAATTGGATATTTGCGAGCATCTTTTTTGCCTCCAAATACTTTGGAGACAAGCCCGCTATTGAGCACATGATGGGTCATGCAGTAGATGCCCCCAAAGAAGTCTGGACCAGGCTAAACAACATTTGGATTTACTACTTTATCGTTTTAGGTGCAATTAACCTTACTGTAGCTTTCACCCTAAGCGAAGATTTGTGGATTAAGTTCAAGGTATTCGGCAATCTTATTCTTACCTTTGCATTTGTCATCGGGCAGATGCCCATCCTTGCGAAATATATAGAAGTAGAAGATGAAGATGCAGCTGAGAATGAAGGTGAAACAAGCGAATCTGCCAGCGAAGACCGAGCATAGAAGCAAGCCAATATGTATTACGCAATAATTAGCGAAGATATCGAAAACAGTTTAGAAAAACGCATGTCTGCACGCCCAGCTCATTTAGAACGACTCAACAAGCTGGCCGATCAAGAACGCTTAATGCTAGCCGGACCCCACCCAGCCATAGATTCTATGGACCCGGGAGAAGCTGGCTTTAGTGGCAGTCTGGTGATTGCAGAGTTCGATAGTCTCGAGCAAGCCGAAGCATGGGCCGAGGCTGATCCCTACGTTGCTGCCGGCGTCTACGCTAAAGTAACCGTTAAACCCTTCAAACGAGTGCTCTAGACTCTTTAATCTTTAATCTTCAGTCCTCAGCCCCCAATCCTAACTGCGTTCTATTCGATCTCCATAGCTGGCATCAACTGTGGAAAACCCTGATCGAGAACCCCATTCCATTCTTGCAACTGCTCCTTCTTGCTGGAAAACAGTCTGCTTGTATCCCCTTCTATTCTGATGCTGTTGATCAGATCACGGCGGCGCAGTTGTTGCACCACTGGCAGGCCGGAAACAACTTTCCCGAATACCGAATGCAATCCGTCTAAATGAGGAGTGGCTAAATGGGTAAGAAAAAACTGGCTTCCATCAGTTCCCGGGCCTGAGTTGGCCATGGATAATATTCCCGGCTGATTGTGCTTCAAGATTATCTCGCCACGGAATCTATAGCCAGGACCGCCGGTTCCATTGCCGAGAGGGTCGCCTCCCTGAACCATGAAATTGCGCTCCATGCGGTGAAAGTTCAAGCCATCATAAAAACCTCTCATGGCCAAATTTGCAAAATTAGCCACTGAAGTAGGAGCCGCTCGCGAATTTAATTCCACACGAATTTCACCTTTAGAGGTATCTATAATAGCTGTTAGATTTTGGGCAAAGGCTTGTACGGATGTCAGCAGCAATAATGTTGCGGCAACACCAAGAATCGATTTTCGTAAACTTCTCATAACACTATTCTCACGCTATTTTGTATTCGATGATTACCGGGGCATGATCTGAAAAACTCTGATCTCTATATATTTCAGCAGAGACAACGCCATCCGCAAGCCCGGGAGTAATTAGGTGGTAATCGAGCCTCCACCCAACATTGTTTGCCCTGGCCTGCCCTCTATTCGACCACCAGGAATATTGATCAGCCTCCTGGTTAACTATGCGGAACGCATCCGCAAAATCAAGATCCTCATAGAGGGAATCCAGCCATTGCCGCTCTTCTGGCAAGAAGCCTGAGTTCTTCTGATTTGGTTTCCAATTCTTAAGATCGATTTCTTTATGGCAGATATTCCAGTCACCGCAAATGATGTACTGACGCCCGGATTTACTAAGCTTTTCCATATGCTTCTTATAGTCATCCATGAAGCGGTATTTACGTTGCAGCCTCTCCTCGCTACTCGACCCAGATGGGAGGTAGAGTGATGCGACGCTTAAGTCACCAAAGTCTGCCTGTATATAACGCCCTTCTGTATCGGCAATCTCAAACCCCAGTCCGCGACTAATCTTATCTGGCGTCTTTCTACAGAAAATGGCTGTTCCCGAATAACCTTTCTTCTCCGCGTCATAATAATGACAATCAAATTCTTCTGGGTGAAATATCGGGTCAGACAATTGATCAATCTGCGCCTTGGTCTCTTGCAGACAGACTACGTCTATATTGACTGTAGGCAACCAGTCAAAAAAGCCTTTCCTGGCGGCAGCCCTCACCCCATTACAATTTAGTGTCATCACTCGCATGAATAGTTCCCTGTTAAAAAAGACCGATTCCCTGGCCCTCCGAAGCGATGGATTTTAGCTGCTGAGCACGACCTAGACCAGCACCGATACTGCTGCTTCTACCCTGGATTTCATTAATTCAGTGTGTTCTCTGAAATAGTGTTACCTTGTGTTACATATGTGACCACAGTCACAATCTTTTGATATTTCTCATATTTTGCCACATCCTTGGCCGATAGAGTTGAAATATAAGCTCACGTTTCACTTAGAAAGAGATCTATCTTGTTGTTATTAAAGTATTTTATTGTCATATAGTGACTAGCGTTACTTTTTCTCTTATATTCATAAATAGCTACCATTAGTGTTACCTTTATAGACATAATGTGTTACTATACGCCCCGTTAATGAGGGTAACCCACTACCTTCAAGCAAAATTTAAATAGTTAAGGAGAAAGACATGAGCAAGGCACTTAGAAAGGCACGTCCAATAGTTGAGGCGACTGTCGTAAGTGTAATGTTGGTTTTGGCAGCACTCGCTGTTCCAGTTGCCATCGTATACGCAGCAGTTTAGTCACTACCCCCAAGGAGGCCTCATGAAGAGTCCTCCACACAGAATTTGCGCTGACTAACACCAGCTTAAACCAAGTTTAAGCTGGTGTATTTTTTTGTAGAGAGGGAGTTGGTCGTTCTAGACTAGCGGAGAACTCTGCCTTTATTCAGCCACAGGTAAAATCACTTCCTAAGAATTTTTATCTACAAGCAATTTGTCGACAAAATTGCAGGGCTTATGCTCACTGCTCAATTGCTCGGCAATAATTCTATCCCAAGCTGTCTCACACGCTCCCGGCGAGCCCGGCACACAAAATACAATAGTCCCATTTGCCAAACCGGCAAATGCTCTAGACTGGATTGTTGAGCTCTGAATCTCTTCAAAGGAGAGCTGACGAAACAATTCACCAAAACCAACGATATCAACATCGAACAAAGGGCTGATTGCCTTCGGCGTATTATCTCTTGCCGTAAACCCGGTTCCGCCTGTCATCAGAATAGCATTCACCTGAGGGTCGGCGATTTGCTGTGATACAACTGAGCGCAATTGATAGACATCATCCTTAACAATGATTTTCCCCAGTAAATTATGACCCGCCGCCTTTGCTCTCTGAACTAATAAATCACCGGATTTATCGGTTTCTTCAGTGCGGGTATCAGATACTGTGATTACTGTGATGTTAAGAGGAGTGGAAGAAGTCATAGCTTGAACTCTATAGTTTATTCAGATCAGTTTATTCATGCCGAAGGCGCGATTAAGCTAGCCTCCTGTCATATTCATCAGGCGCACTGGCTGTGCATGATCATCGTCAAAAAAGTAATGCCGTTCCGGCTTAAGATCCATGGAATCAATTAGTGCTTTTTTAAGGTCACTATCGTCTTTGCTCTCGTCTCTCAGAATGTCTCTCAGGTCTACCGAATGTTCGTTTCCAAGACAGAGTAATAACCTGCCCTCAACTGTAACGCGAACCCTGTTGCAGTCTTCACAAAAGTTGTGAGTTACAGGAGAGATAAACCCAACACGGCTTTCATGACCAGCAACTCTCACATAGCGTGAAGGGCCCGCTGTTGATTCTGCGCTATCATTTAAATCATATTTTTCTTCAATGACATTCCTGACCCAATCATTGCTACAGGTAGTATCTTTTCTGTTGTGATCCGAGGTTTCGCCCAGAGGCATCTCTTCGATAAAGGCAATGTCTATTCCCTTGTCGAGGGCATATTCAGTAAGGGCTAGCACTTCATCTTCGTTATAACCGCGCATGATTACCGAATTCAGACGAATACGCTTAATACCCGCTTCAATACAGGCATCAATTCCTGAAAGCACTTTCTCAAGCTTACCTACACGGGAAATTCTCTTGAATCGCTCAGCATCTAAACTATCTATACTAATGTTGATTCTACTAACACCAGCCGACTTTAACGCCACTGCATACTTATCTAATTGAGCGCCGTTAGTGGTTAGTAATAGTTCTTCAAGACCGGGTAACGCACCGAGGCGCTCTATTAAAGTCATCACATCGGTTCTAACCATAGGCTCGCCACCGGTGAGGCGAATTTTCTTCACTCCGAGTTCGGTAAACACCTTAGCCACTCTATAAAGTTCTTCGAGGGAAAGAATCTGAGTGCGCGGAAGAAAAGTCATATCCTCCGTCATGCAATAAACACAGCGAAAATCACAGCGATCGGTAACCGATAAGCGGATGTAATCAACTTTGCGACCGAACTTGTCGATCAGGCTGTCTGCGTGTTCTGTAGTACTCATTATTTCTCTCCGGCGCCAACTATAACCGTTTGTGTCATTCTATGCACGACTAACGCCAAACTCCTTGGGACACTAAGCGACCAGCGCTATCTGTACAGCAAGGAAAATCAATATTATGCCCATAATTCGCTCGAACCAAGCTCCAGATTTAGCCATGAATGCCCTCACCGATTGGTGGCCAAGGATCAGCGACAGCATGGTAAACCAGGCAAAAGTTGCAAGAGCCAAATACATGCCGTAAAGCAACTGAATCTGCACTGGTGTATTTATATCGATTACCACTGTGAAAAGCGCCAAAAAAAACAAGGTCGCCTTGGGATTCAAGCCATTTGTCAGAAACCCCAAAACAAACGCTCGTCGCGGCGTAATGGATATCTCCTCATTCCCCTCGTTAACGATAGCTTCATGGCTAAATGACTTTCGAAGGGCCTGAACCCCGATGTAGAAAAGATAGATTGCGGCAACAATTTTTACGCCACCAAATAATGCTGGGGATTGAGAGAGAATAATTGCTACACCAAAAAGGCAGTAAGCTACATGCAAAAGAATTGCTGCGCCCACACCTAGGCTCGTCCAGATTCCTGCTCGAGTGCCAGCTGTAACACTTTGCCTCATTACTACCGCGAAATCCGGACCCGGCGAAGCCACAGCGAATAAATGCGCGATGGCAATGGTTAGAAACTCAGTCCAGTACATAGGCAAACATAAAAGAAGAGAAAATCAGGGAACTTGCTCGGAGATCACCAAGCTAATTACAGTATGCTGCCCAGCATGGGCAAAAACATCGGATATTACTCTGTAATCACCTGACACCGGGTTTGCCGCGCCTGTAGAAGAAATAAGGGCGGACACCGTAATTGCGTCTGCCGAGGACAGATTAAAAGGACCCACTGCAGAAGCATTAGTAAGCCTTATGGTTGTCGGCAAAGAACTCAGCCTCAGTTGAAGAGCGGCAAGCGGAGGCATCCCTTCTCTCTCGGCATTTCTTGCAGCAACGAAGACGCTAAGATCCTCGTTAAACTCGATGCCATCAGCAAGGGATAGATTAACTTCTATTGTCGGGCCCGAATCCGCATCGCCAGACTCAGGGTTCAGCAACTGCTGAGCCGCTGCGATGTTCTGTCGTAACAGCTGGGCTTGCTCTGAATTAGGACTAGCCTGAATAAGGAGACGCCAGTATTCGATTGCTTCCTCAAAATCTTGTCTCTCTTCCGCATCTGCTGCTAACAACTGCAATATGGAAATTTCGCCGGGATTGATCGCTCTCGCCTGCTCAACCACCTCCAAAATTTCGGGAGTGAACTTGAACTCAGCGTTAATGTATTTGGCAAGAGCTACACGACCCAGAACCAAAGCTTTCTCCGGAGATTCATCCATCCGACCGGCAGATTGGGTGTAAGCTATTTCGGCCTCGGTAAACATACCCAAGCTTGCAAAGTTTTCAGCAAGAAAATACCAAGCCCAAGGTTGATCTTCATTCTCCTGCACTGCTTGACCGATACTCACTACAAGGGCTTGAGACTCTTCAGGGTCATCAATATTATTCACAGTGCGCTGAAACAAATCCATCAGTTCCACATCATCGATATAGCCCCAGTTCACATATAGGCTATAGGCGAGTACCGGCATGGCCAAAAGCATAATTAGCGGAAGTGCAATAACCAGCTTTCTTCTGTCTTGAACTGCTGACTGCGAGCTTGAACCCTTGGTCTGTGACTCTTCCTGTTCCACATCGCTTAACAAGTTTTGCTGAAGCTCCAATACCAGACTTTCAAATTGCTCCTGCTCAAGATTTCCGAGGGACAGTTCAGACTCGAGCTCGTCTCTGCGCTCATGAAACAGTGCAATATTCTCACTCTTACGTAAAGACTCTGCTTCGAAAGCAGCTTTATGACTGCTACGCCATAGAGGAACCGCCACAAATAGAGCAGCTATAAGCGTAAGTAATGCTGTTAATATCCAGAACAATTTTTTACCTATCTATTTCTTGCAGTGAACTGTTGTCTATTTATCTTCTAACAGTTGTTTAAGACGTTCCTGTTGACCCACATCCAATTGATGCGCTTCTGTCTCAACTGATTTTGCTTTTCGGAATATCCCAAAGGCAAGCCATGCCCCAATTAGCAAAAACAATAATGGCCCAAACCAAAGCAAAATAGTTTCCGCACGAAGGCGTGGCTTGTAGAAAATGAAATCGCCATAACGCTCAAACATAAACTGCTCGATCTCTTCGTCAGTCATGCCTTCCATTATCATGCGATGAACTTCCCGGCGAAGGTCTTCCGCAACTCCACCGGAAGAACCGGTAAGGCTAGTGTTCTGACACATAGGGCAGCGTAATTCATCGGACAGCTGTCTAAATCTTTGTTGCTGCTCATCGGTTTCAAAGGCAAAAGTGTCTACCTGAGCAAATACTTCCACAGGGCTATACATAGCCAGAGATACCGCCAGGAAAAAACCTAGCAAGGCCGAAACATACAACGATTTTCTAGCAATGGTAACTCTCATTGATCAAAGCCTTCCCTGCTTCTGAGCTCCGCTATAGCGGGCTCAAAATCTTCTCGCCAAACATTTTCGTCTAGAACGCTGACATGGCGAAATCTGATCACTCCATTACTATCAACCAGATAAGTTTCCGGGGCTCCATAAACTCCGAGATCGATACCAAAACGGCCATCTTCATCAAGAATGCTAAATGCAAAAGGGTTTCCATTATCAAGCAGCCATTCCTGAGCCAGATTTTGTCTGTCTCTATAATTGATTCCGACTACAGGAATATCACCTTCTTCAGACAATCGCATTAGAGTGGGATGCTCAATTAGGCAAGGAAGGCAGTAGCTACCCCAAACATTCAACAAGAAAATTTGATCAGGCAGGTTTTCGTTAGAGACCAGCTGACCATCGACAGTTGTCCGCTGAAAGGCAGGCATCTGTTTGTCGATTAATACCGACGGCAGTTCTTTCGGATTCAAGTACAAGCCGCGCCACATCAATACAGCAAGAGCAATAAAGCTTATAACCGGAATGTAAAATTTGAGCTTGCCCATGTTCAATAACTGCTTTTTCAATAAAGTTTATAAAATGGCTAAATGCTAATTAGCTATGTGCACTGTAAAACGGATGGTGTGTAAATGATTAATCAGGAACTTGGCTGAAGCTGAGCTTCAACCTTTGCTTCTTCCAACTCTTCGGATTTCTTACGCAACCTTCTATAACGTTTGTCGCCAGCCGCTATGCAACCGCCAAATGCCATGAAGATAGACCCGAGCCATACCCAGCGAATAAAAGGCTTAACGTAGATGCTCATAGACCATGCGCCATCACCCCTTTCCTCACCCAGGGTCACGAATAAGTCTCTAAATAACCCTGAATCGATGGACATTTCAGTCGAAGGCGCACCAGTGGCAAGATAGACTCTTTTTTCTGGAGTAAGAATTTCTACTGCCCGACCGTCGCGCGTTACCGAAATTTCAGCTTCTTCGCCAATGTAGTTAGGGCCTTCTATCCTCTGGGTACCGTTGAAAGCGAAAATGTAATTATCAAGATCGACACTTTCACCTGGCGCCAGCAATACACTCTTCTCAGAACTGAATGCACTAGAAAGCGCGACACCGATAAGCATGAGCGCACAACCAAAATGAGCCGCCTGCATGCCATAGTAACTTAGGCTAAGAGACCTCAAACCTTTAAGCAAGGTCGGCTTATTCGCCGTCTTGTTACGAAGGTCTTTTAGCATAGCCAAGGATATCCAGGATGCCAGGCTTACAGCCAGAGTAGCTACCCAGGAAAATTCGAGGATTACGATCAGTGGCAATACCACTCCTATTAGTAAACTCGCTATAGCGACCTTTCCCAACTGCGCTAACAAATAGGAGAAAGAAGTTTTCTTCCATCTGCTGAGGGGACCTATACCCAAAGCCAAAACCAGCAAAACCATCAGAGGATTAAAAATGGTATTAAAATACGGAGGTCCTATGGAGATCAGATCATCTGTAATGGCCTGATAAACCATTGGAAACAATGTTCCAAGAAAAATAGAAGCTGCTGCAACCACCAAAATTACGTTATTGGTCAGAAGAAGCAGTTCCCGCGAGAGCAGATCAAAACCAAATCCGGTCTTCAACAGTGGCGCCCTAAGTGCGTAAAGCATCAGCGACCCACCCACTGCCAAACCGAGAATGCCAAGGATGAATACACCTCGGGTTGGGTCTGCAGCAAAGGCATGTACCGAAGTAAGCAAACCAGAGCGCGTTATAAAAGTACCAAGCAAGCTGCCAGCAAAAGCCAGAATAGCAAGCAGTATAGTCCAACTCTTAAATACGCCTCGTTTCTCGGTAACTGCTAGAGAGTGAATAAGGGCGGTTCCAAATAACCACGTAATTAACGGAGGATTCTCAACAGGATCCCAAGCCCAGTAACCACCCCAACCGAGTTCGTAATATGCCCACCAACTACCCAAGGCTATACCTATGGTTAATATCGCCCAGGCTATGTTTGCCCATGGCCGGCACCATCTCGCCCATGCTGCATCCATGCGACCACTTAATAAGGCGGCAATAGCAAACGCGAAAACAACTGAGAATCCAACATAACCCATATAGAGAGTTGGAGGATGAATAATAAATGCGAAATCCTGTAAGGCCGAATTGAGATCAGCTCCATCTGCTGGCGGCAGTGGCACAATACGAGCAAAGGGATTGGAGGTTGCTAGCATGAAAAGAATATATGCTGTGCATAGTATCCCCAGCACGCCCAGGACCCGTGCGACGAAGTCCATTGGCATTGTCTTGCTGTAGGCTGCTACTGCTAACATCCAGCCAGACATCATAAAAGTCCAGAGCAGGAATGAGCCCTCATGCCCGCCCCATACCGCCGTAAATTTATATCTGTCGGGCAGCAATGTATTGGAATGTTCCGCTACAAACTTTACAGAGAAGTCATCGGTGAGAAAAGCGTATGCCAGAATAGCGACGCCTATACCAAGAAATACAAATATACCTGCTGATAGTGGACGAGAAAGATTCATCCACAAGGCATTATTTCGACTGGCACCAACCAGAGGCAGGGTGCCAAGTATAATACTCAAGCACAAAGCCAGAATTAAGGAGAACGAACCCAGTTCAGGAATCATCTAGTTCCCCGATAATTCAGCGTGGTTTTCAGAAGTAGCTCCAGCAGCATCAAGCGCCGCTTTCACTTCAGGAGACATGAAGTTTTCATCGTGTTTGGCAAGAACTCGGTCTGCCTGGAAAACGCCAGCCAGATCCATAGAGCCTTCCGCAACTATGCCCTGACCCTCACGAAATAGATCTGGCAAAATTCCCTCATAGTGAATAGGCACATCACTGACATAATCTGTGGTTACGAATTCGATGCGCAGACTATCATCTTCCCCTGCTACAGAACCTTCTTTAACCATGCCACCAATTCTGAAAGACTGTCCGGTTTCGACTTCACCTTCAGCTACCTGTGTTGGTGTATAGAACATATTGATGTTCTGGCCGAGGGCGAAAAAAATTAATCCCACTGTCGCGCTTAAGCCGATAGCGATAAAAATTATGATCCCTAATGTTTTACGTCGATGGGGCTTCATTTCTTTTCTCCAAAAGCCTTATTTACTTTACAGAGACATTTAGAATTATTGCTGTTTGTCATCAGTAGTTATATTTCGTTCTTCGTTAACTAATAGTCTTCTTTTTTGTTCGCGCAAAATTTGCTTTCGCTTATTCAGGGGTAGCCACAGGTTGGCAATAATAAATACTGCAAACAGGCCGTAAACTGACCACACATTAAATGCGTAGCCTCCCATGTCCAAAAATTCGCTAAAACTTGAAAACTGTATTGCTTCTATCACTTAAACTTCCTAAAAATCATTCCCTAACACTTACTCAAAAACGAAAAGACTCTTAACTGTTCCTTACCAATTCCTGCACCCATTGTGCCCGGCGCTCTCTTTGTAAAATTTCGTTGCGGGTAGCCAAAATCAAACTAATGCTCAGAAACAGGTACACAGCCAGAACCATTATGATTGTCGCAATCCAGAACTCCGGTCCATTAGGACTGTCACTATTCACCGAGAGAGGGCTTGATGGTTGATGCAATACATTCCACCACTCCACCGAATACTTGATGATTACAACATTTATACAACCCACGATAGACAACAGAGCACAAGCCTTGGCTGCCTTATCCGGATCTTCCAATGCCGAGCGCAGGGAAACCACGCCGAGCAACAGAAAAAACTGGAACAACATAGATACCAACCTGGCATCAGTCCATTCCCACCAGGTTCCCCACATCACACTGCCCCATAAGGAGCCTGTAGCGAGAGTGATGAATGAAAACCATGCTCCCAAAGCTGCCGCGTTCTTGGCGACCATATCCGCCAGCTTCATTTTCCACACTAGTGTAATGGTACCGGCTACAGCCATTAAGGGGAAAAAGGCCAAAGATGTTCCTGCCACGGCGACATGAACGACTAGAATTCGCGAGGTATATCCCTGTTGATAATCAGGGGGGAGATAAAGTAGTGCCCAAACAACGGCCACGGTCATACTGATAATCATGGCGCCAACAAGCCACGGCAGCCATTTTCCGGAGAGTTCGTAAAACCACTTGGGTGATCCCAGCTTGGAAAACCAAAGCCACATATTAATCCATCCTTAAACTTATACGTCCAGATGTCTGGAGCCGTAATATACCATGCCGACTCAAGGCGGCCCTGTTACGTATTGTAACTCATTTGTCTAAAAGGAATCCCGGAATCCAACCGCAAAATCAGCTAATACTGATTCTCAAAGCCGCTGCAGATGCCAGCGGAGCTAGGCTCAAAGAAGCCGCTAGCATTGCCAGCATCAGCGCCAGATACCCCGCCGGCGAGCCCACCCCAACTGAAGCCTCAACAGCCAGAGTGCCAAATATTAAAACCGGCACACTCATGGGCAAGGTTATCACTGCCAGAATCAGTCCCCTGCTTCCAAGCCCCACGGTCAGGGCAACCGCGATGGAGCCTATCAGGCTGAGGATGGGAGTGCCTATTAGCAGAGACGCGATAAGAGTCAGGTAGGCTTCTTGCGGAAGACTAAGCATATAGGCTAGCAGAGGCGCGGCCACAACTACCGGCAGACCGCTTACCAACCAATGGCTGATATTTTTCGATAGCACCATAAAAAACAACGGATGTGGGCTTAGTAATAATTGCTCGAGAGATCCATCTTCGTAATCGGAACGGTATAGGTTATCCATGGATAACATGGAAGCCAGCAACACCGATATCCACACAACTCCTGCGGCTATTTCAGCCAAGCGATCACCATCGGGAGTAATAGCAATGGGAAATAGAGAAACCACAATAATAAAGAACATGAAGGGATTGGCTATGTCGTTCTTCTTCTTAAACGCGATGAGTAAATCTCGCTTAAGCGTTGAACGAAAAGCCACTGATGTACTGCTTCGACTCATATCAGTACTCATAAGCTTAACCAAGGTCCAAAACATTCATGCCTGGAATGTTCAACTTATGATGAGTAGTTACCATTACTGCGCCGCCGGAATTGGCATGGCTCAGAATATTTTCTTCCAGCTGCTTAACTCCTTTCGGATCCAGAGTGGTGAATGGCTCATCCAGTATCCATAACTTCATTGGATTGATCAGCAATCTGGCAAGAGCTACGCGCTGCTGCTGTCCCGCAGAAAGAGTATGACAAGGAGATTCTTCGTAACCACGTAGACCCAGGTCGGCCAAAGTTTTTTCGATAAGCTGATCATCCACTTCGCTTTTGAGACTACAGCTCCATCTCAAATTCTCAACCGGGGTAAGAACTTTGCTCACACCTACCCGGTGACCTATGTAATGAAGGCTGTGATAAAAATCACCAGCTTGTTCCGACACCGATGCGCCATACCAGGAAATTTCACCCTTATAGCCGTCATTTAAGCCACAGAGCATTCTCATCAGGGTCGTCTTGCCACTGCCGTTACTTCCCCTCAATTGCATTACCTCACCTTCATGAAGGTTAAAGTCGAGATCTTGAAAAAGAACTCGATCATCACGTTCGCAAAACAATTTATTGCCAGAGAGCATTACTGCGCCTTGCTGATTCTCGGAATCAGGAACTGCTGTGGCTGTTGGATTACTGGATGACATGTTATCGGGGATATCCGGCTTTTCTACCTTATTAAGTAGGTCATGGACCTTACTTAGCTTATTTTAAGAAAAAGGAATTCTAAAAATCGAATAGCGGATTATAGCGGAGAAAACTGCTTATTACTCAAATAGTGCTTGCTGGGATTTCAAACCGGTCATGAGAAAAGACGGGCGATTTCTGGCAAACAGCAAGATTGCCGTTCACCAAATTACTAGCTCCACTCGGTGAGGCGACCACGTAATCTTTGGGCGGCCTGGCTATGAATCTGACTTACACGAGACTCGCTGACCCCAATTACTTCACCAATTTCCTTGAGATTCAACTCCTCGTCGTAATAAAGAGCCAGAACAAGTTTTTCTCTGTCGGGAAGACCATCAATCGCTTTCGACAAACTGGCCTTAAAAGTGGACCTCTGTAAACCATCACATGGTCCGGGAAGTTCTCCCACTGCCAATTCAATAGCGGAATCATCACCTTCCATTATGTCATCGAAGCTGAATAATCGACTACCGGATGCATCCTGAAGAATTGCATAATACGCATTCAGGTCAATTTCCAGCTCATCCGCTATATCTTTGTCTTGTGCATCTTTACCGGTGCGGGCTTCAATTGCCTTTATCGCTTCGGCTACTTTTCTGGATTTTCGATGTACCGAACGTGGAGCCCAATCACCCTTTCTTACTTCATCCAGCATAGAGCCGCGTATGCGGATACCTGCATAAGTTTCGAAGCTCGCACCTTTAGAAACATCATACTTTTTTGCCGCCTCTAGAAGACCAATCATGCCTGACTGGATCAGGTCATCGATTTGCACACTGGCGGGCATTCTTAATAAAAGATGATGCGCAATCCTTTTTACCAGTGGCGCGTATCTTTCAACCACCATGGTCAAATTCTCGTCGGACGCTATGCCGCCAGGCAGAACGTTCTCGTATACTTTAGCCTCAGTTACTGAAGTCATTATCAGTCTTCCCGTTTTTTATATTTACTAGCAACACTGCAATCGCAAATCAAACTACCCACACCTCTGAGTCATATGGCTCAAGCTCGAAGGAATAAAAAGTGATTGAAGATTAGTATTCGGGTTTATTCGGGCAAATACGTCCCTGAGGTATGTAGCTCGCCCAATAATTTGAGGAATGAATTCAGCAAAGGAGTCACCGGCACTGTGCATAACACTGCCGTCGAAGGTCACTACTATTGTCTTAACAACGGTGCTGACAACTCTACTAAAAAGTACATCAACAACTACTGCCGTAAAGCTCAATTTCGTCATGCCTAAGCATGCTCCCTGATTTATTTTAATTCTTAAATTCCATTTTGCTTTTAACTCTAAACTTAACCGTGATTCTGACGATTACTTGATAGGTCGAGACACTGTCCTTTCCTTTGAGTAACGACAAAACCAGATTTCTTGATTTTGTTTAGATCCATTTCCCCGTCCTGACATTCCTGTAACGATGTGTTTAATCGTTCTTGCCAGCTCTTACTAAACGCCAGCTCACAACAAAACATCGTCCACAACCCCTGCGGGCGGAATGCTACAGTTAACATTGCAATAACCGTTCCAAACACAGAGTTATTTGAAATTATTGCCTAAAGGCCAGACATGACGGGGCTTACAGAGGAGCGGCTAGAAATAAGGGGATAGAGAGAAGATGAAAATAGTGACGGGAATTCGTCTGTTTGCAGTTGAGGCGCCGATAAACCAGCACTTTTGCGACGAACAATTCATCAACAAAAACAATTGCTTGCTGATATCAGGATCAAGCTTTCGGAGGAGTGACTCCCGTTTGCCCCATATACTTGCCTCCACGCTGCTTATAAGTCATCTCACATTGCTCATCAGACTGATAGAACAACATTTGCGCGACTCCTTCATTAGCGTAAATCTTGGCAGGTAAGGGTGTGGTATTAGAGAATTCCAGGGTGACATGCCCTTCCCATTCCGGCTCCAGAGGAGTTACGTTGACAATTATCCCACAGCGCGCATAGGTGGATTTACCCAGACAGATGGTTAATACATCTTTGGGGATTCTGAAATACTCTATGGTACGAGCCAGTGCAAACGAATTGGGAGGAATAACGCAGATCGGTTCATCGATGCTAACAAAGCTGCTCTCGTCAAAATTCTTCGGATCGACAACACTGGTGGTATGAACGTTGGTGAATATCTTGAATTCGCTGGCACAGCGAACATCATAGCCATAGCTGGAGGTGCCATAGGAAATCACCTTTTCGCCTTCAACATAGCGAACCTGGCCAGCCTCGAAAGGTTCGATCATGCCCTCTTCCGTGGACATTTGCCTAATCCATCGATCTGACTTAATACTCATCTTGCTTTTATCCTGTTTTTCATTTGCCTAAACCGAAATCGGTCACTGACATCGAGGGCGAATAATAGTGCCAATCAGCTTCTGATTCATCAACTTTCTTCATTCCCCTCTAATCCAGTGCTTGCTATCCTAAAACCCGACACTCAGTAAAAACAGGCTGAAATACTCGGTTATTTGAAGTATTATGCGCAACCTGTCGAGAAGTATTCTGCCCTCGATTTCAAGCGCCAGATTCAGTGAAATGTGCGACCCAGTTCGCCCACATTCCCAAGATTAAAAATCACTTTGCTGATTTCGCGCCCGTGAAGCTCTTGAGCAGAGTATTGGATTTAGTGATTAACGAGGGAGGATAGACAGGTGAAAAGATGGCAATGCTTGGTTTGTAGTTTTGTCTACGAACAAAAATTGGGCTTACCCGAAGAGGGAATACCTGCTGGCACCAGTTGGGATGATATTCCAGATGACTGGATGTGCCCCGACTGCGGAGTTGGTAAAGAAGATTTTGAAATGATCGAAATCTAGATATGGATATGTAGAAGCTAGTGTCTGTTAGATTTTGAATTACAATTAGATGTAGATACAGAGATGACCTGCGAGTAAATAAGGACTCAGAGTGAAAAAGCGGAAAATACTGGTTACCCAAGCTCTCCCATACGCCAATGGTGGAATACACCTTGGCCACCTGATGGAAGCCATTCAAACCGATATATGGGTGCGGCTGCAAAAGCTGCGCGGACACGATTGCATTTTTGTCTGCGCTGACGATGCCCACGGTACTGCAATAATGCTTAGTGCTGAGAGTCAGGGCATTAGTTCTGAACAATTAATCGCTAAAGTAAATGAAGAACATCAGCGAGACTATGCTGCATTTTCTATTGGCTTCGACAATTTTTACTCCACTCACTCTAATGAAAACCGAGAGCTCTCCGAATCGATCTATAAGGCACTCGATGCCAATGGTCATATAGATAGAAGAAAGATCAAGCAGCTATTTGATCCAGAGAAGAATCTTTTCCTGGCGGATCGATACATCAAGGGCGCTTGCCCAAAATGTAAGACCGAGGATCAATACGGCGACAACTGTGAAGCCTGCGGTTCCACCTATTCCCCGGCAGAGCTAATTAATCCTCGCTCTACAATTTCCGGAGCAACACCCATCGAAAAAGAATCAGAGCATTTCTTTTTTGACTTGCCCCAGTTTAGCGACATGCTCAAAGAGTGGACCCGATCTGGCACCTTGCAGGACGCTGTCGCCAACAAGCTTTCCGAATGGCTCGATGACGAATTACAGCAGTGGGATATAAGTCGAGATGCGCCTTATTTCGGATTTGAAATACCGGGAGCTCCAGGCAAGTTTTTCTACGTCTGGCTAGACGCCCCCATCGGCTACATGGCGAGCTTCAAAAACTTCTGCGAGAGAGAAGACTACAACTTTGATGAATTCTGGAAGCCGGGTCACGATACTGAGCTCTACCATTTTATTGGCAAAGACATTATCAATTTTCATACTCTGTTTTGGCCTGCCATGCTCAGCAGTGCAGGGTATCGCACACCCACTGCGGTTTTCGTTCACGGTTTTCTAACGGTAGACGGCACCAAGATGTCTAAATCCCGAGGAACCTTTGTAAATGCCAGCACCTATCTAGATCATCTCAATCCGGAATATCTTCGGTATTATCTGGCGGCAAAACTGTCCAACGGCATCGATGACCTTGATCTCAATCTTGAAGATTTTGCCCAGCGCGTGAATTCTGATCTTGTAGGCAAGGTAGTCAATATCGCAAGCCGATGTGCCGGGTTCATAGGCAAGGGCTTTGATGGTTTTCTCTCGGTAGAATTGGACAACGAAGAGTTGATCAAGGAAATCCAGGCGGGCAAGGACGAGATCACCCAACATCTGGAGCAAAGGGAATATAGCAAGGCAATTCGCCTGATTATGGCTTTGGCGGATAAGGCCAACCAGTATATAAACGACAAACAGCCATGGGTGATTGCCAAGACAGATAGCCAGTCGGTGGAACTGCAGCAAATTTGCAGTACTGGAATAAATGCATTCCGTTTACTCATCTGCTATCTCAAGCCGGTGTTACCTGTCATGGCGAAAGAAGCAGAAAGCTTTCTCGCTGTCGACCCCTTGGTATGGTCTGACATTGACAAGCTGCTACTAGGTAGCAAGATCAACAAATTCAAACCCCTTATGACCAGAGTGGAAGCTGACAAGGTTCAAGCCATGGTTAATGCGACGCAAACAGAGTATGAACAGCAACAGTCGTCATCTGTCTCAGCGCCTGAACAGGACGATACCGGATTCGAGCCAGAAATTGAGTTCGGTGACTTTTCAAAGGTCGATTTGCGGTTGGCAAAAATTATCTCAGCCGAGCATATCGAAGGAGCCGACAAGTTATTAAAGCTCAATCTAGATATCGGTCTCGATAAATCGGGCAAGCCAATTACTCGCACAGTATTTTCTGGCATCAAATCAGCCTATAAGCCCGAAGACCTTGAAGGAATGCTCACCGCCTACGTAGCAAACCTGAAGCCACGGAAAATGAAATTCGGTATTTCCGAAGGCATGATCCTTGCGGCTGGTCCAGGTGGCGAGGAAATATGGTTGCTGGAACCCCATAGCGGTGCTCAGGCTGGGTTACGCATTAGCTGATTGGTATCAGCTATTCTTCCCTGTTATTAGCATCCGCCCCGCTCCTGATAACTCAGTTCAACAAAACTGCGGGGCTTTAGCGTATCTTACCCACAGCTGGTGACAGTCTGTGCTGGCGCTGCCTATCTTAAAGTAATAAGCTTTGTGCCTCGTAGCGCCCTCTGCGCTTTTTATAGGCCTTAATGTAAGCGCTAGTGTAAGTAATAGTTTCGAAGCTGAGACCAATAGCTGTCTCTGTTTCATCATGATTCGAAGGTGAGGATTCCGCAATATGATATCAATCACGGCAACAGCTAAAAGAAACCCGAGAAAGATGGCAATAATTCACTCGATCGGTTTTCTGCTTGTGGGCATTTTTGCGAGTTCTGCAGCTATGGCTCAGGTTGGCGAGATCCGTGATATCGAAGATTCAGTCATTAAGATATACACCACTCAGGCTGCCCCTGATTATTTCACGCCATGGCGATTGTTAACTCCCCGACAGAGTAGTGGTTCGGGATCGGTTATCGAGGGAAATCTGATTCTCACCAATGCCCACGTTGTAGCCAACGCCAGTTATGTACAGGCTCAGAAACACAATGACCCTCGCCGCTATCAAGCACGAGTTACCTTTATTTCCCACGAAGCCGATCTTGCACTTATTACAGTGGATGAGCCTGGCTTTTTCAGTGATCTAAGAGCTCTCGCTATTGGCGATCTACCCGCTCCTTTGCAGGAAGTTTCAGTGTACGGTTATCCAATTGGCGGCAAGTCTCTGAGCATTACCAAAGGAATTCTTTCCAGAGTTGAACAACAGACCTATGCTCATGCTGGGTCTTACCTCTTAGCAGGACAGATTGATGCTGCAATTAATCCAGGAAACAGTGGCGGCCCGGTGATCGTCGATAAGCAAATAGTCGGTGTCGTTATGCAAGCTAATAGCGGAGGTCGTGCCGAGAACCTGGGTTATTTTGTTCCTCCAAGCATGATTCGTCACGTGCTAACCGATAGTAAGGACGGAGTTCACGATGGTTTTCCGGACCTAGGCTTTCGAACGCAGACCCTGGATAGCCCTTCAGCAAAAATTGCCTATGGCCTAGACGAGGATCAAGACGGCGTACTTGTCATTAAGGTATTTGACGACGCGCCGGCTCAGGGAATACTGCAGGAGAATGACGTCATCCTGAGTATTGACGAATACGATATCGCTGAGGACGGCAGCATTCAGCTTTCGGAAGATATTTTGACAGATTACAAACATGCCATCGATCTTCACCATCCCGATGAAACTGTTGCTATTACATTTTCAAGAAATGGAATTGTCAGCACCACCAATCTCCCCTCACAACGAGCACTGGATAGCTACAGTCTGGTTAAGAGCGAGCAATTCGACAAAACACCTGAGTACTATATTTACGGTGGAATTCTTTTCGTTCCTCTGAACATGAACCTTATTAAACGCTGGGGAAATGACTGGAGCCGCACAGCACCGGTTAGCCTTTTACAGGCCAGGAACGAATGGAGTTCTCCAGATCGCAGGGAGCTAGTTGTTGCTCTTCAAGTATTAGCCTCCGATGTGAACCTTGGCTATCACGATTGGCGTAATTGGATAGTTCAATATGTTAATGACGAACCAGTACGAGATTTCGCTCACTTCGCCGAGATGGTTAAGAACAACCCTGCCGAAAATTTAGTAATGGAAAACAAGAACGGCTATCAGTTGGTACTTAACCACGAAGATGCCGTGGCCAGCGAAGAAGAAATATTATCGCGCTATAGAATTCCCGCGGCACATTCGGCAGGGCTTTTTAGGGAATAAAGGTTAGGATTCTGTGACCACCTATCTTGGCATCATCATCGGTGCTGCACTGGTAAACAATGTTTTTCTTGTGCAGCTACTCGGTGTCTCTTCACTTTTTCTCTCCAGTAACAAGCTCCAAAATGCTCTCGAATTAGCACTACTAAATTTTGTCGTGCTATTTCTGGCAGCATCAATAAATCTAGCAATTTTTAGACTGATCTTGAACCCATTAGGCTTGGAGTTTTTGCGAATCATCTGTTTTGTGGCAGTTAGTTCCACTCTAACGATATTGATTCTTGAATCCTTAAAAAAGAAATTCCCTCTCTCTCTGCGCAGACAAAGGCTGGCGTTTTACTTGACCAGCGGCAACAGTGCAATTCTTGGCGTTTCAATAATAAACGCCGATAGCGTTTTAAGCCTGACTCACGGAGTCGCTTATAACTTTGGAGCGGCACTTGGTTTTGCTTTAATGATTATTAGCTTCGCCGCTCTAAGACTGCGCCTGGACACGGCGGACATACCGACACCCTTTCGAGGCGCTGCCATCCAACTAATCAGCGCTGGCATAGTTTCAATGTGCCTACTTGGGTTCGCCGGGCTGGTTTGACATGTTGCCTCTGGTTGGAACAATTTATTTTCAATCTCTAATGGCCCTGATAGCTGTTCTGCTAATAATGCGTGTGATCTATTTGATGCGGCAATTCTGGCTACAGTCGCTAAGCAGACAGCACTCGATAGTTGATCAAATTAACGCTCTCTTACCCCAAACCCAGTGTGGGAGGTGTGGACATCTTGGTTGCAGACCCTATGCAAAAGCCATCTCACTGGGAGAACGCATAAATAAATGCCCTCCTGGCGGAGACGAAACCATAACCAATCTTTCCCTACTTCTTAATGAGCACCGCCACTCTCTCGACCCGGCTCATGGCGAGGTGCTTCAACGCGCCGTAGTGGTAATACGCGAGGACGAGTGCATCGGTTGTACCAAGTGTATTCAGGCTTGCCCGGTTGACGCCATCCTTGGCGGCCCCAAGTTAATGCACACAGTTATCGAAAGCGAATGCACTGCTTGCGACTTGTGTATCGAACCCTGCCCTGTCGATTGCATAGATTTGATTCAACTTGGTGAACCTGAACTCCTGTGGCGAGCACCGGAAGCAGGCAAAACAACTCTCATAGGTAGCAATCTATGAGACTGTTTCGAAATATGTTTGCTAACAGCAAACTTAGAAAAATGGCTGGCGTACAAAGTATCGCCCATTCGACTCCCGGCGGTATTACTCCCCATCTGCACAAGAGCCGTTCATTGCGCTCGAAAATCATGGCAATACCGATTCCACCTCACTTGCTTATCCCGCTTCAGCAACAACAGGGAACAGCCTCTGCAGCTTGTGTAAAAGCAGGAGATCGAGTCTTAAAGTATCAAAAGATTGCTGATGCCACAGACAGTACTTCGCTAGACATCTATGCCCCCAGCTCTGGCGTTGTTAGCATGATTCAAAACCACACCACTATTAATCCTGCTGAAAAAGAACAACTCTGCATATTCATTGATACTGACGGTAAAGACGAGGAACTAGCTGAAATAGATGCTATCGAATGGCAGACTCTCACTCGGGAAGAACTGCTTCCCGTCATCCGCAACGCAGGAATTTGTGGCATGGGCGGAGCAGGCTTTCCACTGCCCAAGAAAATGGAAACGAGCAGCAATAGAGAAATTCATACCCTTATTGTAAACGCAGCAGAATGTGAGCCATTCATTACTGCCGATCAAGCACTGATACGGGAGCGCTCCGAGGCGGTAATTCAGGGTGCGGAAATTTTGCAGTATGCAATCAATGCCAAGCACTGTGTTATTGCCATCGAGCGAAGTAAAGGTGATGCCATAGCGGCATTATCAAAATCTATTAGTCATAGCTCGGTTGAAATAGTGATACTGGATGATAAATATCCAGCAGGCGGAGAACGGCAAGTTATTCAGGCAGTAAGCGGGAAGGAGCTACAGGCAAACAAGCTGCCTGCAGATGCTGGAATTCATTTACAAAACGTTGGCTCAGTATATGCTGTTTATAGAGCCGTCGCTGAGAGCAAGCCTTGCATTAGCCGAATAACAACTTTGACAGGCGAGGCGCTTCAAACACCAAAAAACTTCGAGGCTCTTATTGGGACACCTGTCTCCTTTCTATTTGATCTTTGCGGTATTGATAAGAAAAATCATGCAAAAACTGTGGTTGGCGGTTCGCTAATGGGTATTGAGTTAATGGATACGTCGGCACCAGTGATGCAGAGTAGCAATTGCCTTATTGCGGGTTCTCTAGCCGAATTTCCCGACACCATACCTGAGCAGCCCTGTATTCGATGCGGATTCTGTGCCGAAGCCTGCCCTGCCGGATTATTGCCACAGCAGTTGCTCTCTTATAGCCGCAGTGAGGATGCTCAGCAACTAGAAGACCATGGCTTGTTCGATTGTATTGAATGCGGCGCATGCTCCTATGTATGTCCCAGTAAAATTCCATTGGTGCAGTACTACCGTAATAGCAAGGAGCAGCTAGCATTGTCGCAAGAGGTTTTTGACACGAGCAAAGGCTGGCAGGCTCGATTCCAGGATCATCAATACCGGATCAAAAAATTAAAGGATGAGGCCGAGCCCCGGACAGCAATAAAGCCTGCGAATATTCCGTCAGCGGAAGAAAAGCCACAGGGTACGTTTTCCAAGGACCAGGCAATATTAGATGTCGCCGCTGCGGTATCCAGGGTTAAAGCACGCCGGAAAAATGTAATTGCCTCTAGTGAGAGCCCTGCTAAGCCAATCCAGGCTGACGGAGAGGCAGAGACATGATTAATAGTTCTCCATTTCAGCACAGAGAACAATCCATCGGCGACATAATGTCTTTGGTGATAATGGCTTGTATTCCGGGCATCTGCATGTCGACCTGGTTCTTTGGTTACGGACTGATTATTAATATTGTTCTTGCCGCCTGCTGCGCACTGGCATTTGAAGCCGCCGCTCTTTTGCTAAGAAGCCGAAGTCTGATGCAGTTGAAAGATAATAGCGCTCTGTTAACTGCGGTTCTTTTTGCTATTGCTATACCGCCCGGTTCTCCCTGGTGGCTGGTAGTTACTGGGATCTTCGTTGCAATTGTATTGGTAAAACATCTTTATGGCGGGCTAGGACAAAACCCTTTTAACCCTGCAATGACCGCCTATGTGTTTCTACTCTTAGCTTTCCCCCTCGATATGACTTCATGGCATGTTCCAGTTCCTCTCGAAGGAGCTGTTGGTAGCACAGTTCTTAGCAATTCCCTGCCTAATCTCTCCGGGTTCGACAATGCTATAGCGTCGTCTTCAATGTCATCCCTTGGCTGGCAGAGCTTAAAACTCAGCCTGCTCGCTACCCTGCCATTTCTTTCGGCTTTTTATGAAAACCCCGAAACAGCGGTAGAGCTTATAGATGGAATGGCCATGGCTACTCCTCTGATCGAGTACAAAATGGCGGGTAAGAGCGCACTTTTAGCCAGTTGGGACTCAGGGCTGAACATATTCTCCAGACAATCTGAGACGGCATGGGAGATGGCGAACATCAGCTACCTTGTCGCGGGCCTTTACCTTCTATACAAGGGAATTATTAGCTGGCATATCCCCTTGAGCATTGTCGTCACGGTTCTGATTATTTCTTCCCTGTTTTATGCTCCCGGCAGCAGCTCGGTCTTTGGAACTCCCTATTTACATCTATTCGGCAGCGCTACCATGATTGGCGCTTTCTTTATCGCCACCGATCCTGTTAGTGCCGCTACCAGCAAATCAGGGAAAATTATTTATGGCATTCTCATCGGCTGCGCTATTTACAGCATAAGAGTGTGGGGAAGCTATCTGGACTCCATCGCTCTGGCTGTATTGTTTGGAAACTTTTTCGCTCCCTTATTAGACCACTACTGCCGACCCAGAATTTACGGACACAAAAAACATACGAGCGATGGCCTCGGTTTCAGGAAAAAGACCTTGCCTTTGCTTGGTAAATTGAGAGTTGAAAAATCGAAAGCTGAAGAGATCGAGTCATGAGCACCGAATATCACAGAGAGCATTCCTTTGGCATTTTGAAAGAGAATCCAGTGCTGGTGCATCTACTGGGTTTAAGTCCGGTGCTCGCTATCTCAACTACACTGACAAATGGTATTGCTATGGCAATTGCCACGGTATTTGTAGTGGTTTGCTCAAGCCTCTGTGTTTCTCTTCTAAGGACCCAGATCAATTCAAGCTGGCGTTTCCTCTATTTCATGCTCATCATCGCCTGCTTCACCACAGCTGTAGATATTTTAATGCAGTGGACTCACTTTCCCATATATAGGGAGTTAGGAATCTATGTTCCACTAATATGTTGCAACTTCGCCATTCTTATAAATCTTGAAACTGTGGCGTATCACAATGACTGGAAAAACAGCCTTGGCAAAGCTGGCCGTCTTTCCGCCGGGTACTGCCTTGCCTTGATTTTACTTTCCTCAAGCCGTGAGTTGCTTGCTAATGGCACGCTTCTCGAGCATTGGGAATTGTTACTCCCGGGAGCATCAGATAGCGCTGCTGTAAGTGAGACTGAAGCTCTTAATAATTTATTCAGCTTTGTCGCCTACCAACCTGCAGCTCTGATACTGCTTGGGTTTCTAGTTGCAGCCTGGAATTCATTGAATACACAACTAATGTCCAGTAAACCCGCGGCCAAGCAATCTGTTATTCCCGCCAAAAGAGAGCGTGTGACCGGAAAAGTGGGCGCAAAAACATGAACAAAGAGAAGAGAACAGAGATTTTTATTCGCCTGAGAAATGAAAACCCAGAGCCGAAGACTGAACTGAAATATAACAGCACTTTCGAACTTTTAATCTCTGTCATTCTCTCGGCCCAGGCAACCGATGTCAGCGTCAATAAGGCTACTGAGAAGCTCTACAAAGTTGCAAACACCCCTGAGGCAATTCACGCACTTGGGGTTGAAGGCTTGAAGGAATATATAAAGACTATTGGGCTATTCAACACCAAGGCAAGCAATGTCATCAAGACTTGCGATGCTCTGGCAAATAAACATGGGTCGGTAGTTCCGAATAATCGCGAAGAACTGGAAGCCTTACCTGGCGTTGGCAGAAAGACAGCCAACGTAGTTCTGAATACGGCATTTCGACAAATCGCCATGGCAGTTGATACACATATTTTCCGCATATCGAACCGAACAGGAATAGCGCCAGGCAAGAACGTGCTGGAGGTAGAGAAGCGACTAATTAAATTGGTACCCGAGGAGTTTTTACTAGACGCACATCATTGGCTGATACTTCATGGTCGCTATGTCTGTCTAGCGAGAAAACCGCGATGTTCAGCATGTGTTATTGAAGACTTGTGTGAATTTAAGAAGAAGACTTCAGATTGAAATCTTCCTCTTATTTTCCGCATTGAATTATTTGCGGCCTTTTTGAGCAGCAATGCGCAAGCGAAGAGCATTCAACTTAATAAAGCCTTCGGCGTCTGCCTGATCATAGGCTCCAGCATCATCTTCAAAGGTCGCGATGTCTTCATCGAACAGTGAATTATCAGACTCACGCCCTACGACAATCACATTGCCCTTGTACAACTTCAATCGAACCTTGCCATTCACAAAGCGTTGAGATTCGTCTATTAGGGTTTGCAGAGCCAGACGTTCCGGGGCAAACCAATAACCGTTATATACCAGTGACGCGTAACGAGGCATTAAGTCATCCTTAAGATGAGCCAGTTCTCTGTCCATAGTCAGGGATTCAATCGCTCGGTGCGCCTTGAGCATAACCGTGCCGCCTGGTGTCTCATAACAGCCTCTGGATTTCATGCCGACGTAGCGGTTCTCAACAATGTCAGCCCGACCGATACCATTGGCACCGGCTACTTTATTCAAATGAGTTAATACCTGTGCCGGAGTCATATCCTGGCCATCTATAGCGACGATATCTCCCAATTTGTAATCCAGCTCGATATAGGTCGCCTGGTCTGGCGCATTCTCCGGTGATACCGACCACAGCCACATTGCCTCTTCGGGCTCCGCTGCCGGGTCTTCGAGAATGTCCCCTTCGTACGATATGTGCAGTAAGTTTGCATCCATCGAGTAAGGAGATTTAGTGCCTATTTTCTTCTCAACAGAAATACCGCGCTCATCGCAGTAGCTCATTAGTTTTTCGCGAGAGTTCAGATCCCATTCTCTCCAAGGTGCAATTACCTTGATTCCCGGGCTCAGTGCATAGGCACCTAGCTCAAATCTCACCTGGTCATTTCCCTTTCCAGTGGCTCCGTGGGAAATAGCATCTGCCCCAGTCTCATGAGCAATTTCAACCAGACGTTTGGCTATTAAGGGTCTAGCGATGGAAGTGCCCAGAAGATATTCACCTTCATAGATGGCATTTGCACGAAACATGGGAAATACATAGTCACGAACAAATTCTTCCTGCAGGTTTTCAATATAAATTTCCTTGATGCCCATGGCCTCAGCCTTGGCGCGAGCGGGCTCAACCTCTTCCCCCTGACCAACATCGGCAGTAAAAGTGACGACCTCACAAGCGTAGGTTTCCTCAAGCCACCTGGCGATAACCGAGGTATCAAGACCTCCAGAATAGGCTAATACAACTTTTTTAATCTCTGACATACCAGAGCTCCTCACTTTCCAATTTACGGCGGTGAATTAGTACACCCCCGGTAAATAAATTCTGTAAATAACAATAAACAGGACAATAAGCAGACTATTCCATGAGTGGATATGAGCCTGCTAAAACGGAGGCGCATTCTACCACCATAAGCCTTTAAGAGCTAAATCAAAGTATTAATCATGGCGTTTATGGGCTGTCGGGGAAGTGATTAGGCTTAAATAGGAAGCCATTGACGTTAAAGAAGCCAATTGAGTGAATCGCCAATTCAGCTGGAAGATCAAATCCGCTACAATACGCGCACTATTACACCCTTAAGGTTTTGAGATTGCACACTCTAAGAATAACCCAGCCAGACGACTGGCACCTCCACTTACGTGATGGCGATGCACTAGATACCACAGTGCCTCACACCGCTCGGCATTTCGGCCGCGCCATCGTCATGCCAAACCTTAAGCCGCCTATCGCAAATGTAGAGATGGCACTGGACTACCGCCAGAGAATACTTGAAGTGGTTCCTGAAGGTATGCCGTTTTCACCGCTGATGACTCTCTACCTTACTGACAAGCTTTCTGTTTCAGAGATAGCGAAGGCTCAGGAAAATGAGTTCATCCATGCCATTAAATACTATCCAGCTGGCGCAACCACTAATTCGGAAAATGGCGTTACAGATATAAATGCAGTCATGCCAGTACTGGAAGAAATGGCACGACTGGGACTACCCCTGCTGATTCATGGAGAAGTAACAGATGCTGATATCGATATATTCGACAGGGAAGAAAAGTTCATCGACACCATTCTTTCTCCTCTACTGGATCGCATTCCTGAACTAAAAATAGTTCTGGAGCACATCACCACTTCACAGGCTGTTCAATTTGTTAGTGAACAAAACACAAATATCGCTGCAACAATTACTCCCCATCACTTACTGTATAACAGGAATGATTTGTTAGCAGGAGGGGTCAGACCACACTTTTACTGTCTGCCAATTCTGAAAAGAGACATTCATCAAAAAGCACTTGGCGATGCTGCTATTTCAGGCAATTCAAGATTTTTCCTCGGCACTGACTCCGCTCCCCATGCTCGCCACACGAAAGAAACAGATTGCGGCTGCGCCGGCATCTATTCTGCTGCCGGAGCCATCGAGCTATATACAGAATTTTTTGATCAACAAAATGCCCTGGATAAACTGGAAGGCTTCGCCAGCCACTTCGGAGCAGATTTTTATGGTTTACCGCGCAACACTGCAGAATTAGTTTTAGAAAAGAAAGCATGGAGCATGCCGCAGGAGTTTCGTTTCGGTGACTACACGGTTGTACCTATGCGGGCTGGAGAAGAAGTTGAATGGTCGGTAACCGAGGTCACCCCATGACGGACGCTGATATGGACATGGAAGAAGAAAATATTAACGCGATGGTAAATAGATTCCGAGGCTATTTGCCCGTTGTAGTGGACATCGAAACCGGCGGCTTTAATTCAGCAACTGATGCAGTACTTGAAATTTCCGCCGTAATTCTCGCAATGGATGACGGCGGAACCATTGAGATCGAGCAAACATTTTTTCATCGAGTCATTCCATTCGAAGGCGCAAACATTGAAGAAGCTGCCCTCAAATTTACTGGCATAGATCCATTCCACCCATTACGCATTGCCCGAGCAGAGAAAGATGTTTTCTCAACAATGTTTAACATGATACGGGAAGCCCTGAAGAGCAATGGCTGCAAGAGGGCTATACTGGTAGGGCACAATGCTCATTTCGATCACGGCTTTGTAAATGCCGCCAGCGAAAGACACAATCTAAAGAGAAACCCCTTTCACCCGTTTTCGAGTTTCGACACCGCCAGCCTCAGCGGCCTGGTTTATGGCCAGACTGTCTTAGCGAGAGCGTGCGAAGTTGCAGGAATTGAGTTTGACGATAAGGAAGCGCATTCGGCACGTTACGATGCTGAAAAAACCGCTGAACTATTTTGTTCCATCGTCAATAAATGGAAGGATCTGGGAGGCTGGCCTCCCAGAAGTAATTAGCAAGCAATTACTCTTCAGTTTCCACCGCATCGACTAATGTCTGCAGCTCACCTTTCTCATGCAGTTCTGTAACGATGTCGCAGCCACCTATTAGTTCACCATTAATAAATAATTGCGGGAAAGTGGGCCAGTTAGAAACCTGGGGCAGTGTGGATCTAATTTCTGGGTTGCTGAGAATGTCCACATAGGCGAAGCGTTTACCACAAGCCATCAGAACTTGCGTAGTCTGCGCAGAGAAACCACACTGAGGCTGCTCAGGATTGCCCTTCATGTATAGCAGGATGCTATTGGAATCAATTTGCTCTTGGATGGTTTCTTCAATGCTCATGTTATTGCCTCAGTAAATAATATTAAACGCCGCTAATCTCAAGCGTGGCAAGTTTATAACGACAAGGGACTCTCTGTCAGCAAAATACCGAAGCAAATACCTTAAGACCCTGCGTTTGCTGGGGTCTCTTCACCCCAGCCACCACCTCCCGGTGTAGCCAGCAAAAGCCGGTCACCAGGATTCACTTTAAAACTGCATTTGGCTGAAAGCGGCTCTCCATTAAGAAAGTTCACTCCTTGCTTGGCATCTTGCCCACCGTGAAGCCCCCAAGGTGAATTGCTTCGCCTTTCACTGAGGATGCTGACTTGTGCCGATTCCAAAAACTCATATTCCCGCTGCAATCCATTGCCACCGCGATACAAACCTTGACCCCCACTCTGCTTTCGAATTGAGTAATTTCGAACTCGCAGAGGGTAATGCATTTCCAAACTTTCTACCGGAGTATTCAATGTATTCGTCATATGACTGTGACATGCATCCAGGCCAGAAGCTTTCGGACTGGCCCCAATACCTCCAGCCAAGGTTTCATAATAATCCCAACGAGTTCCTCTTTGCTCATCGATATTTCCCATCGCCACATTATTCATTGTGCCCTGACTGGCTGCAGGAATTCTCTCCGGCATTGCCTTGGCGAGGGCGCCAAATACCAGATCCACCAGACGCATTGATGTCTCTACATTCCCGGCGGCTACTGCGGCCGGTCTTCTGGCATTCACTATCGACCCAGAACGAGTCTTCAGTTTAAAGCGTCCAAATAACCCTGCGCAGGCTGGAGCTTCCGCCGGCATTAAACAACGAAAGCAATAGAAGACAGCAGCAGCCGCTACCGACTCGGGGCAGTTCATATTGCCTGCCACCTGCTCAGAACATCCCTCGAAATCGAGAACAAGTTCTTCCGCCGATACCTCAATCGCTACTGTAAGCTTTATCTGCGTTGTTCCCTGCCCATCATCATCGAGAAAATCTGTGAACTTATAGCTCCCCGGTTTGATCCCGGCAATCACAGCAGCGGCTATACGATCACCATAGTTGTTAAGCTCTTTCAGACCAGAGTGGTACTGCTCTTCTCCCATTCTGAAAATCAAACTCTGCAAACGTTGCACCCCAAGCTGATTGGCCCCAGCCTGCGCGGCAAAATCTCCTGTCAGTTCCTTAGTTTCCAAGCTCAGCAATGTCTGAGCTTGTTGTTGAATCTCGCCATTTCGAATTAGCAGAGTTGGCGGAATCAACAGCCCTTCCTCATCGATGCTGGATGAAACAGGCATGGAACCAGGACTGTCACAATCTATATCAGCATGATGAGCTCGATTCACCACGAAGCCTTGGATACTATTTCCATCTAGGTCAAAAACCGCAGATACCAGAGTCACATCCGGTAAGTGAGTGCCTCCCAAGTAGGGGTCATTCAGAATCAGGGTGTCTCCCATTTGCCACTGTAAAGCCCCGATTATTGATTTCATGGCAAATGCCATACTGCCAAGATGCACAGGAATATGAGCTGCCTGTGCAAACAACTCACCATCAGCGCTGAACAGCGCACAGGAGAAATCCAACCTGTCCTTGATGTTTGGGGAAAACGCTGTTCTTCTCAGTACCAGGCCCATTTCATCGCAAATGCCTGAAACCCGGCTGGAGAACAGTTTTAATTCGATCGCATTCATTTCTACTACTTTCCTAGTGTTACCAGTTCTGGATTGAACAATTGCCCAGTTACCCAGATACCGCTAAAATACCATCATTCAACAGGTAGCGAGAGCTACCTTTTTTATTTTTTGAAGGCTGATAATTCCAGAGACTAGTACCATGGCTGTTAAGCATTTTCTTACACTTCAGGACCTTAGCATCGATGAGCTTCGGGCCGTAATCGACCGAGCCATCGAGGTGAAGAACGAGCCTACACTCGCTGAGGATCAGAGCAAGAAGACTCTGGCGCTTATTTTCGACAAAGCATCCACCAGAACGAGGGTTGCTTTTGAAGTCGCTATGACTCAGATGGGTGGATCATCCATCTTTCTCAGTAATGCAGACTCTCAATTAGGACGGGGTGAACCGGTTGAAGACAGCGCCAGGGTACTTTCCCGAATGGTTGATTGTGTCGCCATCCGAACATTTGATCATGGAAAATTGCAGCGCTTTGCTGAGTATTCATCAATTCCCGTGATCAACGCACTCACTGATGACTATCACCCTTGCCAGCTACTGGCAGATATCCAGACTTACACCGAGCACCGAGGCAATATCAGCGGCAAGACCGTCACCTGGATTGGAGATGGCAATAATATGTGCAACTCCTATATCAATGCGGCAAGTCAGTTTGATTTTGAACTGAAGGTCGCGTGTCCAGACGGCTTTGAACCCAATGCTGACTTACTGAAGACTCACAGCAATAGAGTCGCCCTGTTCAGAGATCCCGCCGAAGCAGCTCGAGAAGCGGACCTGGTAGTAACCGATGTCTGGGCATCCATGGGTCAGGAGAGCGAAGAATCGGAACGTATAAACAGCTTTGAAGGCTATCAGGTGAATGCAGAAATCATGGCTGAGGCCAAATCATCAGCTTTGTTTATGCATTGTCTACCCGCTCACCGCGGAGAAGAAGTCAGCGCCGAGGTACTCGATGCCAAAGACTCAGTAGTATGGGACGAGGCAGAAAACAGGATGCATTCCCAGAAGGCACTACTTGAATATCTGCTCAAATTTTAGTCAAAAACCAAAAAAGGCCTACCACTATATGTAGTGGTAGGCCTTTTTGGGTAAATCTTCGTAAATAAAGACCTAAAACCGTCAAAAAACCATCCAATTCCGACTAGTTTTCGACGCTTCTTATTGGAATTTCAACCGTCCAGGTTTTTTCAATAACAACAACAGATTATCCACAATTTGTTAACAATAAACCCACAGAGAAATCCCTTGCATTAACACCCCAAGCGCATTATCTTGTGTTGTCGATTTATAGCTTGTCTATATATTGTATAAGTTAAGCGTAATTCAAGGGCTCACTTCTCTCTGAGAAATAATAAAAATTATTGAATTATCGGGCAGTTAGGATGATTGCCCAAGCCAATAATAAGAAAAGCACTTGATTTTTGATGGGTATAATTGCTCATAAAAAGGGGTTGTTTTTAGGGAATGTCACTATTCCTGAAAAAAGTCATAAAAACAATTAAAGTCCTGCCGCAAAAACACAATATATAGTATATGGCCTAAATGCTATCTGGCAGCCGTAAGAGCTCTGCTGGGGATTAATATCCCTGCTGAATTCGCCAGAAAGGGTTTCTCTTGTTGTGATTATTTATCGTAACAGTCGGATTCTTAAGCAAAAAAGCTTGAATGAAAACAAGAACAAAAAAAAAGCTAGATCAAAAAAAACAAGACCAAACGAAACAACCGAATTAACAGTAGTAAGAATTTTTTATCGGAGCGCTCAATGCAGACTGATGTTCAAACACCAAGTGACACCTCCCCCACAGCAAATATTTCCCAGGACGCAGCAACCGTAGCTGCCACAGCTCCGGGCCAATTAAGAGTAATCAAACGAAATGGCGCAGTAGTTAACTACGACGAATCGAAGATTTCTGTCGCAATAACCAAGGCCTACCTTGCCGTTGAAGGCGGCAATGCCGCTGCATCCACTCGAATTCATGAATCTGTAGCCCAGTTGGCGGTGCAGATCTCTGAAATTTTCCGCCGGCGCATGCCATCGGGCGGCACTATTCACATCGAAGATATTCAGGACCAGGTTGAACTGGCCCTTATGCGCTCCGGTGAGCACAAAATTGCCAGAAGCTATGTTATCTATCGTGCAGAGCACGAGCGCATAAGACAGCAGAAACTGGATACCGAAAGATCCGAACAGCCTACTATTGACGTTATCCTGGATACCGGTGAGCAAGGTCCACTTGATACTCAGCGCCTTCGCACAGTCATCGATGAAGCCTGCGAAGGCTTGGAAGATGTCTCACCCGAAGCAATCTATAACGAAACATTAAAAAACCTGTACCCCGGCGTGAAAATGGACGATGTCAGAACCTCACTGGTGATGACCGCGCGCACAATGGTTGAGCAAGACCCTAATTACTCCTTCGTAACTGCACGCCTGCTAATGGATACGATTCGCTCTGAAGCTCTTGGCTTTCTAGGCATTACTGAGGCAGCTACGCAATCCGAAATGCACTATCGCTATGCCGCGACTCTGAAGCCCTATATAGAAAAAGGCGTTGAGTTGGAATTACTCTCCCCCCATCTTCTCGAGTTCGACTTAAATGTCCTGGGCGAGGCGCTTAAAGCAGATCGCGATATGCAATTCACCTATCTCGGATTGCAGACTCTATACGACAGGTACTTCATTCACAGCGAAAACATTCGCTTCGAACTTCCTCAAGTATTTTTCATGCGCGTCGCCATGGGCCTGGCTTCCAATGAAGAAAACAGAGAAGAACGGGCAATTGAATTTTACAATCTGATTTCCAGCTTCGACTACATGACATCGACGCCGCAGCTGTTTAATTCAGGTACGCTGCGACCGCAGCTGTCTTCCTGTTTCCTTACAACTGTTCCTGATGACTTGCACGGCATCTACACAGCAATTCGTGATAACGCCATGTTATCCAAATGGGCTGGCGGCTTAGGCAATGACTGGACTCCTGTTCGAGCCCTTGGCGCCCACATTAAAGGCACTAACGGGAAATCACAGGGTGTCGTTCCATTTTTGAAAGTAGTAAATGACACTGCGGTAGCGGTAAATCAAGGCGGCAAACGAAAAGGTGCCGTGTGTTCCTATTTAGAAACCTGGCACATGGACATCGAAGAGTTTCTGGAACTGCGCAAGAACACCGGAGACGAAAGGCGCCGTGCTCATGACATGAATACAGCAAACTGGATTCCTGATTTGTTTATGAAGCGGGTATTCCAGGAGAAAGATTGGACTCTGTTCTCTCCGAACAATGTTCCTGATCTTCACGACCTCCATGGCAAGGCATTTGAAACTGCCTACGAAAATTATGAACGCCTGGCTCAAGCCGGTGAGGTCGAAGTTTACAAGACAGTAAAAGCTGCTGACCTGTGGCGCAAGATGATTTCCATGCTATTCGAAACTGGACATCCGTGGATAACATTCAAGGATTCTTGCAACGTACGCTCACCGCAGCAGCACGTTGGTGCTATCCACTCTTCCAACCTTTGTACTGAGATTACTCTTAATACCAGCAAGGATGAGATAGCTGTTTGCAACCTCGGTTCTGTCAATCTGGTCAATCACGTTGACGAAAATGGCCTGAATCAGGAGAAGCTGAAGAAAACTATTTCAACTGCAGTACGCATGTTGGATAACGTTATCGATATCAACTACTACTCCGTTCCTCAGGCAGAGAAATCCAACCTTAAACACCGTCCTATCGGCATGGGAGTGATGGGATTCCAGGATGCTCTATATGCACAACGCATTCCTTATGCATCCGACCAGGCAGTAGAATTCGCCGACATATCAATGGAAGTAATTAGCTACCATGCGATCAAGGCGTCCACTGATTTAGCTGAAGAGCGCGGTCGTTATGGCTCTTATGAAGGCTCACTCTGGGATCAGGGTATTCTGCCAATCGACTCTCTGAAAATGCTTCAGGATGAGCGCGGTGAGGAGTTCTTGCAGGCTAACATGGAACAGCGATTGGATTGGGATAGCCTGCGCACTAGAATCAAAGAAACCGGAATGAGAAATTCCAATGTGCTGGCGATTGCACCTACTGCGACCATTGCCAATATCAGCGGTGTATCTCAGTCCATCGAGCCTACATATCAAAACCTTTATGTGAAATCGAATCTCTCCGGTGAATTTACCGTTGTGAACCCTTTCCTTGTCAGAGATCTTAAATTAGCCAATCTCTGGGACAGCGTAATGGTCAATGATCTTAAATATTACGAAGGAAGCGTTCAGAAGATTGATCGTGTTCCAGACAATATTAAGCAAATCTATGCCACAGCTTTTGAAGTTGAACCAAGATGGTTGGTGGATGCGGCAAGTCGTCGTCAGAAATGGATCGATCAAGCCCAGTCATTGAACTTGTATGTTGCAGGTGCCAGCGGTAAGAAGCTGGACGTAACTTACCGAATGGCATGGCTACGAGGTCTTAAGACTACCTATTATTTACGTGCTTTAGCGGCAACCACAACCGAGAAATCAACTGTAGCAGACAATAGCTTGAACAAGGTGTCGTCTGAAGTGGCCGCAGTACCAATGGCCTGCTCTATAGATGATCCAGATTGTGAAGCCTGCCAATAAGGCCTGATTAGCAAACTATAAAAAACGTAGTGATTATCGTGAAACCTATGTAAATAAACATAAGTCACGAAATCAAAATCATTAAAACAGAAACAAAAGAAGTAGAGGTACACAATGCTGTCATGGGATGAATTCGATCAGGAGGAGAGCCCCGCTCCCGCCTTGAAGTCTGCAGAGGCAAGCCCGGCTCAAGAAACTCCTGCTCAACTGGATTTAGCGGAGCAGGCTCCGATTGAGACTCCGAGCAGTGTGGCCAATTCTACTGCTCAACAGGCTGCAAATTATAAGTCCACTCTGGGATCGATGGATGAGAAGCAGAATGCTACGGCGCTGCAAAAGGCAATCGAAGGTCTTGAGGATCTTGATGTTGCCGAAGGCATGGAAGAGCTAGAAGGCACCGCCAATCGAGTTGCAGTAGACGACAAGCAAATGATTAATTGTCGCGCTGACCTTAATCAACTTGTTCCGTTCAAATACGACTGGGCCTGGCAAAAATACCTTGATGGCTGTGCCAACCATTGGATGCCACAAGAAATTAATATGAATGCTGACATTGCCCTGTGGAAAAATCCCGAAGGGCTAACGGATGACGAAAGACTTATTGTTAAGCGAAATCTCGGCTTCTTTTCTACCGCCGACTCTCTAGTAGCTAACAATCTTGTGCTGGCTGTCTACCGCTTGATAACCAACCCGGAATGTCGTCAATATATTCTTCGCCAGGCTTTTGAAGAAGCAATTCATACTCACGCCTATCAATACTGTATCGAATCACTCTCCATGGATGAAGGAGAGATATTCAATATGTACCATGAGGTTCCATCTGTCGCCAAAAAGGCTTCCTGGGGACTTAAGTACACTAAAGAATTGAGCGATCCTAAATTCGATACCGGCACCACTGAGAATGATCAGGCTCTATTGAAAAACCTGATTGCATTCTATTGCTGCCTGGAAGGTATTTTCTTCTATTGCGGCTTTACACAGATACTGTCTATGGGTCGTCGTAACAAGATGACTGGCACTTCTGAGCAATTCCAATACATTTTGCGCGATGAATCCATGCACCTGAATTTCGGCATCGACATGATCAATCAGATCAAGTTGGAAAATCCACAATTGTGGACCGACGAGATGAAAGAACAGGCAACCGAGATGATTCTTCAGGCAACTCAACTAGAAATCGAATATGCCAGAGACACGATGCCACGTGGCGTACTCGGCATGAATGCGGCGATGATGGAGGAATATCTACAGTTCATTGCCAATCGCAGACTGGTTCAGATAGGTCTGGCCGAGCAATTTCAGGGAGTACAAAACCCGTTCCCATGGATGTCTGAAATCATGGATCTTCGAAAGGAAAAGAATTTCTTCGAAACTCGGGTAATTGAATATCAAACAGGTGGCGCACTTACCTGGGATTAAGTCAGAAACTCTAGGAAAACGGATTGACATGATAGAAACGGAGCTTATTGATGAGTAATGAGAAATTCGATAAAGACGAACCAGAAAAAACCTTGGTGACTCTTGACCAACTGAGCCAAACTATTGAGGTAATGACTTCAGTAGTCAATCGGCTGCGTCGCCATCTCAGCGATCAAATTAAAGCTCAGATTGAAGCACAGGAAGCACTTGAAAACGCCACCGAAGAAGTCGAAGCCCAAAAAGCAGAGACTAGCTCTTCTAAAAGTAAACGGGAAAGCTTTGTTATAGAAATCAGCCAGGAAGAAGCAGACATTCAAGGTAGTAACGGCAAAACCCTTCACTAATACAGCCAATGCCAACTCTCGTTATCGGCATCTCTCGAAACCTATGAATTCAGTTTATGAACTCAAATCATGCTCCCAAATACAGGCGCTATAGTCCTCGCAGCAGGGTTTAGTCGACGCTTTGGCGGAAACAAGCTGAACGCCAAGCTCAGCAATAACAAAACCGTTTTTCAGCAAACCATCGAACGACTGACAGAATCTGTACCTGAGGTAATCGTTGTCAGCCGAGCGGATATAGCGCCAATACTGCAGCCTTACCACAGCGATGTTCGAATATTTAGTGGCGCTGATCAGGGTATGGGCTCCACTCTCGCCTTTGCCATTCAGCAAATCCAAAATTGGGATGCTTGCTTGATCTGTCTTGCTGACATGCCATTTATAAACCCTGCAAGCTATCGAGCCATAGCCGATCTCATTGAACCAAATAGTATTGTCGTACCTTCTTATTCCGGACAAATAGGAAATCCTGTGGCATTCTCCAGTGAATATTTCCCAGAACTCAGTTGTTTACAAGGAGATTCTGGGGGAAGAACTCTAATGAAGAAGCACACCGAGAATATTATTAAGCTCAATCTGGAGGATGCGGGTATACTTCAAGACATCGATACCGAAGATGACTTACAGCGATATCAAGCTGCTGATTAGTTTATGAGCTTATAAAGAACCCCGAGAACTTCCATGAAAAAAATAAAGAACGAGGCAGAACTGCTAAAAGAGGCACTCCGTGTTGGCGGCAGGTATTTTGAAGCCAGGGGAGCAGGAACATTTGAGGCAACCGATCATGTGGACTCAAAAATACGCGCCATCTACCTGCTACTGGTTAAAGATAATCTAATTCAACCTCTCGCCACTTCAGATGAAAATATTCAGAGTATGCGGCACAAACTCGCAATCTGGATATCCAAGAATCTTCCAGATGATCATCATCTACTGCAATAGTTTATCAAGCCCATGAAATTTATTTCGCAGTGTCTATTATTAAACAACTTTTTTTCGAAGTGCATGGGCAAAATTCAGCTAGCATTATTCCTATTCATCTGCTGCTCAAATGCTGCTGCCGATCTTTCTTCCGCCCTGCAGGCAATGGAAAGACCCGATAATCCACTTCTGCTAATAAGTACTGCTAGGGGTGAAATCTATGTAGAACTATTTCCCCTGGAAGCCCCTGACAATGTTGGGAATATCATTGCGCTGGCACAGGGTGAGGTCGAACTGGAAGACAATGACACTGGAGGGTCATTTGTAACGCGCTATTACAACGGCATGCGATTCCACCGAGTAATTCCGGGTGGCTTCATTCAAACCGGAAGCCTCGCCAAATTTTCCAGAAGCGTCACCCTCGATTCATTCGATGACGAAATTAATGCTGACTTTCTCGGGCTGGATCGTCAATTGGCTTTACTGCCCGATGGCACTATCAACCCGCTTTTGAATATCGCCAACAAATCCGAATTCGACAGAAAAATCCTGGAACCCCTTTATAGACAGCTTGGAATAGAGAACGAATCCGAGCTATTCCAAAGGCAGGATCAGGCTTTAACAGCACTGCAGGAAATGACCGTGAAGCAGGCCTATGAGAACCAAGGCTTTCAATATGATTCTAATCTTCCGGGACGAGGCATTAGCACGGGGATTATGGCTCTCGCCAACTCCGGGCCAGATGGAAACGGTCCCGAATTTTTCATTAGCCTGGAAGACGCTAACTGGTTAAACGGCAAGCACACTGTAGTAGGTAAAGTTGTCGATGGCATGGATGTTGTGATAACTATAGGTGAAACAGCGATTGATCCAGAGCAATACTCCAGTGCAAGCACACTGATATATTCTGTAAGAGTTGCTAATTAAGGAGGGACAACATGAGTAGAAAGGCTAAACCGGATCCCGCTAAAGGCACTTATGCGCTTTGCATCAGCATGGGCATGATACTCGGCTTAGGGCTTGGACCAATTTTAGGTGGCGTACTGGTGTCAGTCACCGCCGGCCTCATTTTAGGGACAGTCGCAGGCTATTTTTTCACCCACCTAAAACGCAAGAAGCACAAACACTAGCTACCCTCGATTCTAATCAATTTCCTGAAGAAATATTTCCCGCTTATAGGGAGGCATGGAATCAAGAATAGCCTTGCCATATCGCTTACTTACAATTCGCTCATCGAACAGAGTTATCTTGCCAGTGTCTTTTTCATTACGAAGTAGCCTGCCACTGGCCTGCACCAATTTAAACGCCGCATCCGGAACCGCCAATGTCATAAAGGGGTTCATGCCCTTCTGCTCAATCCATTCTGAGAGAGTCAACTCGATAGGGTCGTTAGGTACAGCAAAAGGGATTTTTGCAATCAGTACATGAGTACAATATTTCCCGGGCAAATCCACCCCTTCGGCAAAACTGGATAAGCCAAAAATAATACTGCCCTCACCCTTATCTATTCGCTGGCGGTGGTATTTCAATAACTGTGATTTTTGATAGTCATCCTGACAGAGAATCAATTCATACCACTCATTTGGCAACCTCTGCAAAACATCCTGCATCTGCCTGCGACTGGAAAATAGCATAAGTGCAGCACCGTTCTTATCGATAAGCTTGGGAATGGCTTTGACGATGAGTTCCGTATGGCGCTCACCATTAGAAGGTTCACAATTCATTCGGGGCACCACCAGGCTAGCCGAAGACGCATAATCAAAAGGACTGGCTATACTAAGGTAGTTGGTGTGCTCAGGCAGGCCTGCTCTCATTTTGAGCATATCGAACTGGCCGAGAGCGGACAGCGTTGCAGAAGTTAATACAGCACCTGCACAACTCTGCCATAGCCGTTCTTGCAGATTTTCAGCAGCTAACACCGGGCTTGAGGAAAGACTAATATCTGAATAGTTCTCATTGTCTGTCTTACTCAACCAGCGAGCTGAAGGTGCCTGTCCCTCCGGGTCATTTGCCGCAAAGCTAAGCCATAGCTCTTGTGCTCCTGCAGCTCTCTTGCATTGAGTGCCAATGAGAGGAAACCATTGTTCAGCCAGCTGTCTTCGAGCCACATCGCCACCGTCTTCCATATCGTCCTTGAGATCATCACTGATACTCTGCAAGCTAATACTTATACGGGCGAATTGATTTGCAAAATCTGCAGCCAGAAGTTGTAACTCTTCAGGGACCACTCCCATTTTGAAAGCATGCTGAATACGATTCTCATAGCTTTCCTGAATTTCCAGTGACTCCAGAATTTGCTCGAGAAGTATCCAGGCGTGGTCCAGCTGTTCCCTGGCAGAGGAACATAATAGGCTCAGTGATTTCTGCTGCGTTGCATCGATGAACTCATCTTTCTGCAGGCGTAAGCTAATAATTTCAAGGCGCTCGAGCCAGGTAATACTCGATTTAATTCTACTAAAAGTTGAGAAGTGATTATTACTTTTGAATGGCAGATGATGGGCTTCATCAAATATGTAGATGCACTTTTCAGGGTCGGGAAGGATAACACCGCCGCCCAAGGCAAGATCAGATAACACCAGGTCTTGATTGCTCACTATACAATCGGCATTTTCCAGAGAGTCTCGTGCCTGAAAGAAACAGCAGTTCCTGAAGTGACTGCATTTCGGACCCATGCATTGAGTATTGTCGACCGTAACGGGTTTCCAGTTCTGATCGGAGATAGGATCCTTCCAATCATCGCGATCACCTTTCCAGTTGCCTGCGCTCAATTCTTCCAGCATCTTCTTATAGAGTTTTTGATCTCCAGCTGCTGGGTCATCGAGCTCTTCTCCATACAAATCCATCATTGCCTGCATACTGTCGCTACCGCGAAGCAACATATCCAGTTTAGACAGACACAGATAACGCCCCCTCCCCTTAGCCAAACTAAAACTAAAGGAAAGGTTTGAGCCATCTAGAATTTCAGGAAGATCCTTGTTAACAACTTGTTCCTGCAAGGCGACAGTCGCAGTAGCTATTACTACTTTTAAATCAAGAGCCTGAGCCAAAGGTAGCACCGCAAGGACGTAGGCAAGTGTCTTGCCTGTACCAGTGCCTGCTTCGCAAACGCAAATGGGTGGCTCTTGCTCTTCATCTGAAGATAATACTGCCAGGGTCTTGGCGATCTCGGCGATCATCAAGCGCTGACCATATCTGGGGATTAGTTCTCGAGACTCCAGCATCTGGCTATAAGCAGTTTGAATACTGCTCTTAATTTCGTCTGCTAGCATGCTGTTTTCTTACTCTCTGCGCTCAAGATCCTGAGACTCATAAGTATAGCACCGGATAGCAGCTTTACCGGCAATCCTCAGTGCCATAGCTAATAAAAAACTGTCTCCTCTATTTCAACTTCTGGTAGACTGCTTAAACTTAAACAACACTACCTACAAAGCAGAAAAATCGGAGATTAAGCAGTACTGAATATCACGTCTGTTCAAGCCCCATGACTAATACTGAAACCAAACAAGATAAAGCAGAATCAGCTGGCAAAGGTGATTCAAGCAAGACCCCAGAGTCGAAAGCGCCTGGTAAAGACACCAAGCCTGTTGAAAAAGTGGCTGATGAAAAACCCAAGCCAAGCAAGAAAGCTCCCGTGAAAAAAGCCAAGCCCGTTGAAAGGTCGGCTGATGAAAAGCCCAAACCCGACGCCAAAGCTGCCGACAAAAAAACTAAGCCCAACAAAAAGGCTCCCGTGAAAGAAGCTAAACCGGCTGAGAAAGCAGCTGATAAAAAGCCCAAGCCCGACACCAAAACTGCTGACAAAAAGACCAAACCCAAGGGAAAGGCTCCCGCGAACGAAGCTAAACCAGTAGAGAAAGCAGCTGATGAAAAGCCCAAGTCAGCCGGCAAACCTACTGACAAAAAGCCCAAGCCAAGCGAAAAAACTCCCAACAAAGAAGCCAAGCCTGCTGCCAAACAAAACAAGAATGTGAAACTCGACGCCAAGGATTCTTTCAGCAAGCTAAAGAAAGAATTTCCTCATCTCAATTTTAAAAATACTCAACGAATTGAGAATTTTCACAAAGAGTTACTGGCCCTAGCTTCCGTTGGTGAAAAAATTGAGGAAACCCTCAAGCAAGAATTTGAGGAATTATCTAAGGCGATTTCTGAGAAAATTTCCAAAAACGACACTTATCAAAAAGAGCTATTGCTTAAAACTGAAGAGATAATCAAGAACTTGGAACAAGCCCTGGATTCAGGAAAATCTGAAGACGCGATTTCACTCTGGGACAAAGTCCAGGGAAATATTAGTAATACCAGCGGCAAGATAAAGAAAGATTTGCAATCCAAGATCGGCGCGCACAAGGCCAAGCTGGACGAATTCAAAGATTGGAAAACATTTGCCGCTACCGAGAAGAAAAAAGAGCTCACCGCACAAATGAAACTCCTTATCGAGTCCAAGATGCATGCATCGGATCGATCAAAGCAAATCAATAAGATGCACCTGGAATGGAAAAATCTCGGACACTCCAATTTAAATGAGTCTATGTGGAAGGAGTTTAAGAAGCTATCAGATCTAGCCTACGAACCCTGTAAGGAATTTTTTAAGAATCGTAAAGAGTTAATGGCTTCCAATTTAAAGAAGCGCCGCGAAATATGCGAATCATTAGAGAGTGCAATTGAGAATGCCACAGGGGGCACAGCTAGTCACGAAACTACTGAGACAGCTGGTAGCGAAGCTAATAGCGAGACCAAGGATGCAGCGGATAAGGAAGCTGAAAACACAGCAAAAACTCCTGCCAAAGAGAAATTAAATACATCTCAGCTAGGTAAGCTATTGAGCACATATGAAGCAGACTGGAAGAAATACGCTCCAGTAGAGCAATCCAAGATCAAGACGATTCAGAAGCGCTTCTATTCTGGAATCAACAAGATTAGGAAGCTCCGCAAGAAAGCCCATCAAACTAATGCCAAGTTGAAGAAACAGTGCGTAGCCGACGCACAGGCCCTCACCGAGCTGGAAGATATTAAGAACGCCATGACTGAGGCCAAAAAACTTCAGGAACAATGGAAAGGTATAGGCTCCACATCTTATCGCGAAGACGAGAAGTACTGGAAAGAATTCAGAGCAGCTTGCGATCAAATATTCAGCAAAAGACCACAGCATTCTCAGGCAAATAATAAGGAAGACAATGTTCAGGAGAAGGAATTCAACGGGGTCATAGCTGCGCTGGAGGCACTGTTTTCAAAATCTGAAAGTGAATTCAGGGATTCCAGAAATGAATTTCAGGAACTTTCACAGAAGTTCTCTAATTCATTTGACCATCAATTTAAGAAACGTAGAAAACGGCTTGTCGATCACTACAACTCCCTAAAAAGAAAAATTGAAATTCGGTATGCATCTCTCCCTGACAAGAAGCAGCAGGAATTAAAGGCAGCTTTAATGGAAAGATCTTTGTACCTCAATACACTTGAGGAATCTTTATTGTCCTGCAAAGATGAAAAGTGCTTTAAGGATGCTGTGGCTGCAATCGCTGCTACGGAGCAATCCAAATGGAACGAGCTGGCAACACCTTCTCAGGAAAAGTATCTGACTAGCCTTGATGCGAGATTCAAATCTCTGAGCAGTACCGATTCGCAAAAGAAATACCTGACCCTTGCTCTGGAGAACGAAGCCGAACAGAGAAACAACTGTATTATGACTGAGTTACAAGCCGAAATTGATTCTCCAGCCAGTGACCAAGCGCTGAGGATGCAAATACAGCTTCAATTGCTGCAGAAAGGATTTGGTCAAGCGAAACTGGCTTCAAAGGACGATCGCAAACAATTATTTGAAACGGAGATGAGCGCTATCTGCGTAGGACCTCTAACCGAGGTCGCTCGGAAAGAACTTGAAGAAAGAATGGTTTTAGCCATAAACAAACTTAGACAAAAAATAGCCTAGCTTATCCAGGCCTGGATTTATAAGAAAAGAGCTTTCAAGGGAAGGCTTTAAGAGCTATGGATATTACCCGCGACTTAGCACAGGGTTGGCATAATTGTACAGATAATGCTTGTGCAATTCCTGCGGCACCTCACTGAACCTATTAAGAAAAACCTTACTTGCATCTTGGCTAATATCGACACCCTCAAGGGCGCTGATGGCATTTTTCTTCTGCTCCTCGTCAAGGAGACCATTCTCCATTAGCAATTTCAGCGCAAGATAGTTCACATCACGAAGTTTATAATTCTGTAATATTTGCTGATCAATCTCACCGGCGATATGATCAGGATCATCTGAGCCTAGCTTTAACTCCTCACCGAAAGCAACGTGTACGTTTCCTTTAAAACCTATCATTCCTCTTACTATGCTATCGATATCACTCTTATCTGTCTTAACAAAACTCCCGGTGGATTCTACAGCATGAAGCTCCTCAGCTTTTGACACATCACAGGGATCAAATTCATAAGAGATTGAGACAGGAACAATATGCAATTTTGAAAGTGTCTCGGCAAGTGGCGCCTTTCTTTGGCTCATAGCTAGCATTTTTAGAAGAGTTGGATCAGTTTTATCTATGCCATCTTTTGCACGACCCTCTCGCTGTGCAATCCAGACATTGTGATTATCTTCAATACAATGATGAATGTATTCAGACAGTAAGGTGAGCGACTGAAGAAGCTCTCTACCCTTCTTCGACCGCATTACAATAAAGCTTTTATTCAATCTCATGAGGTCGGTAACAAAGGGTTTCTTCAGCAGATTATCACCTATGGCGATTCGAAGCGTCTCATGACCTGCGTGATAGAGCATGTAGTTTACAAAGGCAGGGTCCATCGCTATATCGCGATGATTGCTGATGAACATATAGCTTCGCCCCTCCTTCAAGTTCTCTATACCTGAGTGAGAAAGGCCGGTAGTTGTATCTTCGATCATCTTGTCCATGTAACCGGCAATCACGTCTTGCATGGATGCAACATCGTGAACATCTGTCAATTGGCTTTGGAGTTTTTTGCGGGCAAGCGCCTTGGTCAAGAATGGAACCAGGCTGCTTAATTTTGGAGAATAAAAACTGGCAATGCTATAAAGAAATTCCTGATCCGTAACTAGCTTATCCAATACGGGTCGAATTTCTTCATCGTGATAGGGTCTGATTTCTTTAAACCGGTCCATCTTTGCCTTTCGCTGCGGCGTCGCTAAAACTAAAAGTCAAAAAGTAGCGACAATAAATAACTTTAATAAATTCAATATGTTGCTGTCGACAAGCAGTCTGACAGTCCGTTGAATCTGAGGCAGGTGGATTCTAGCGCCTTTCCAGAACTATGTGTACTACTGAGTCAGCATAGCTCAGATGACTCATTCATCTCCTGTAACAGGAACAATTAGATTGCTTACGTATTCTTCCAGATCTTTGAAAACAGGCTTCTCTTCACCCGCTCTTTCTCGTGCTTCAGCAAAGGAATCTTCGTACCTCTGTCGGGCATCTATATTTGAGACTCTACCCAACCGGAATCGTTCCCAACGAGTCAATTCTTCTTCCGATAGGGTTTCCCTGAAGTTGCGCGCCCGGTATCTGAAATACATTTCCTGCAGACGTCTGTCTCTGAACGGCAAGTCAAGCCTCGCAAGATCTTCAATCTTTACGGACCTGATCATCGCCATCAAATCTTTATCATGGTCGGAAAAAAAACCTCCGTTATAGATCATAAAATCTGGGTCATCTTCGACTACAGAGGCTTCCTCGCTAAACACCTGAACAATTTTATTGAGTAAATCCTGGTCTTGCTGAATCACTAGCCAATGCTTCCGGCAGAGCTCTAAGTCAATTTCAAACTGTTTCGCTTGCTCATCCTCAAGTACTGACATTGAACTGAGTACAGGGCATTTATTTATGGCTATTGATGATAGTGCTATTCGTGTTTCCTGTTCAGCTAACTGATCTTTCGGAGTAAATATTCTGCGTCTTATCTCCTCAACAGATAAATCTTTCCATGACAATGGGTCCTGCCTCAGGTCATAAACAATAACACCATTTTGGTTAATTGGATGCTGGGTAATTGGCATTACCAAAGCGAGTCGACCAAATTCGGCGGGATACATCGTTGAAACATGAAGAACCGGTTTTCGACTCTGCACATTTAATTGTTTTTGCACTTCCCTCTTCGATCGTAAACCATAAACATAATCAAACAGTTTAGGCTGCTTGCTTTTAACCAGCTTGGCCATTTCGATAGTGGCTATCACGTCTGCCAAAGCGTCGTGGGCATCCTCATGTTCAATACCGTTTTCTACACTCAGTTGATCCAACTTGAAGCTATTACTGCCATCTTCTCTCTTAGGCCAGTTAATGCCTTCAGGTCGAGTGGCCGCACATAAGCGCATCATATCTATAATGTCCCAACGACTATTCCCGTTCTTCCATTCTCGCTCATAGGCATCGTAAAAATTTCGATAGAGTAGTTGGCGAGTCATTTCATCGTCAAATTGAATACTGTTATAACCAGCGACACATGTATTCGGCTTCGAGAATTCTTGCTCTATTTTTTTTGTAAACTCAGATTCCGACAAGCCATCTTGGAGTGCTTTCTGAGGGGAGATGCCTGTTATCAAACAGGCTACTGGGTCGGGAAGAAAATCATCAGCAGGCTTGCAGTACATCACCAAAGGCTCGCCGATTATGTTTAAGTCTTCATCGGTTCTAATTCCAGCAAACTGAGATGCCCTATCTCTTCGAGGGTTAGCTCCAAAGGTTTCGAAGTCGTACCAGTAAATTGAATTTTGCGACACAAGTAGTTCTCCAGAATGCGATATATCAGCAGTGCTTGCCTAAACAGGACAATACCTAGAATTTCTAACACGAGCCATGAAAATCTCCAACCCAAGACTGATCCTGCCTGCATCCTGGCTTTTCCATCTGTACTTTCCAGCTTATTTGGGGAAAAAATCGGCATTCACGCACTCCTATTACCCCCGCCTTTGTAGTAATATCCATTAAGCCAAATACAATAAAAATTATACATTTACAGGACTTATAGACTTTTCAATGGATTTTCGCGGCGCCCATATAATTAGCGTAAAGCAATTTGAAAGAAGCGATGTCGATGAGATATTTCGCGTCGCCGATGCCATGGAGCCCTATTCACAACGAGACAGAGTCACTAATGTCCTCGACGGTGCCATTCTCGGCAATATGTTTTTCGAGCCCAGCACAAGAACTCGTATGAGCTTTGGTTGCGCCTTTAACCTATTGGGAGGTGATGTTCGAGAAACAACCGACGTCAAATCCTCCTCGATCTCAAAGGGTGAATCACTCTATGACACAGCGCGAGTAATCAGCGGATATAGCGACGTCATCGTAATGCGACATCCGCAGATCGGGTCTGTCAGCGAATTCGCCAAGGCAAGCCGGGTACCTGTAATCAATGGCGGAGACGGCTCCAATGAACACCCTTCTCAGGCTCTACTGGATCTCTACACCATAAAGAAAGAACTACAATCAAACCAACGACAGATAGATGGCATGCATATCGCCATGGTTGGAGACCTTAAGCACGGGCGCACGGTTCACTCCCTCTCTCAACTCCTGCTTTTGTACAAAGACATTTCTTTCACTCTAATCTCACCTCACGAGCTGCGCATGCCCGAGGAGATAGTCTCGGAGCTGAATAATGCCGGACATAAGGTCGTTGAAACTGAAGACATGGAGAACGGACTAACGGACAACGACACGGTATACCTCACTCGCATTCAAGAAGAACGCTTCACCAATAAACTGGAAGCTGATGTATATCGAGGAAGGTTTAGGCTAAACCAGGCCATCTATACACGGAACTGCCAGCCTAATACTGTCATTATGCACCCCCTTCCCCGAGATTCACGGGAAGACGCCAATGAATTGGATAACGACCTAAATCAGCATCCAAATTTGGCAATTTTCAGACAAACCGATAATGGGGTACTGGTGCGGATGGCTTTATTCTCGCTGATACTGGACGTTGCCGATAAAGTTGAACAGGCATCGCGTAAGGTTGAATGGTATACAGAAGGAAGATTCTAGAGAAGGCCCAAGAATAATTAAAATATGTGTACGCTCACCAAGGCGACAAGCTGAGATACAGGAAGAAAACAATGGGATTTAAAGATCTACTTAAAATGATGATAGAGAAGGATGGTTCAGACCTCTTTCTTACAACCGGCGCAGCTCCCAGCATGAAGGCGTTCGGAAACTTAACCCCACTGGTTGACAAAATAATGCCTGAGGGAATGGTTAAAAAAATCGCCTATCAGATTATGAACGAAGATCAGATCCGGGACTTCGAGAAGAGTCCAGAAATGAACCTGGCTATTTCCGATCCAGATATTGGCCGCTTCCGTGTAAATATTTTTCAGCAACGAGGCGAGGTAGCTATCGTCGCACGTAATATTAAAACTGAAATTCCTTCTGCGGCCTCGCTTGGCCTTCCACCAGTTTTAAATGACCTTATTATGCAGAAGCGGGGACTAGTGCTTTTTGTTGGTGGTACCGGCTCAGGCAAATCAACCTCCCTGGCCGCCTTGATAGATCATCGAAACAAGAACAGCGATGGCCATATCATCACCATCGAAGACCCAGTGGAATTTGTCCACCCTCATCAAAAATCCATCGTTAACCAGAGGGAAATTGGAGTCGATACCAATTCCTATGAAGAGGCCCTACAAAATACTCTAAGACAGGCTCCAGATGTGATCCTGATTGGTGAGATTCGAAGCCGCGAGACCATGGAACATGCTCTAGCGTTTGCGGAAACAGGCCATCTTTGTCTTTCTACGCTCCATGCAAATAATGCCAACCAGGCATTGGATCGAATCATTAACTTCTTCCCGGAAGAACGGCACAAGCAGCTATTTTTAGATCTATCTTTAAACCTGCAAGGTTTTGTCTCACAAAGACTGATTCCAACTGTAGACGGCAAGCGAGCAGCCGCTATAGAAATTCTCCTCGGAACGCCAAGAGTCTGCGATCTTATCAAGCAAGGTGAGGTTATGGAGCTCAAAGAAGTTATGGAGAAGTCTGAGCAACAAGGTATGAAGACTTTCGACTCCGCTCTTTATGCTCTTTATAAAACCGGCAAGATCAGTTACGAAGAAGCACTCAAAAATGCAGATTCGAAAAACAATCTTCGGCTACGAATTCAACTCGCAGACAATGCAGAGGGTAATGACTCCGAACTGGACGAAGAAGATGATTCCGGCGGCTTGTCTCTGGTTAGTGATGACGACGACAGTAATAATTTGCGTTAAGTTTAATATCTAATGCTTAAACAATCTGAATATATGGCTCTGGATGCGGTCGATCTGGGCGCCGGTTTAAAAAACAAAGATTTCAGCTGTGTTGAAATTACACGCTGCGCCATTGACCGTGCAAATGAAGTAAATCCGCATATTCATGCCATCGTGTATGAAAACTTCGATCTCGCCCTGGTCGAGGCTGAAAAATTCGACACGCAAAATAAACTATTCCAGAAAAGCAGAGTCGCCGGGGTTCCTTTTCTTATTAAGGATCTAACCCCCGTCAAAGACTTACCGTGTCAATTTGGCAGCAAACTTTTCAACGGCTTTATAGCAAAGCAGAATGCGAATATCGTAGACAGCTATCTTGAAGCTGGTCTAAACATTTTTGGCAAGACAAACACTCCCGAGTGGGGAGTAACTCTCACAACCGAACCGGTAGCCAACGATGTCTGCCGCAATCCCTGGAATATCGACTATTCCACCGGCGGTTCCAGTGGCGGCGCTGCGGCAGCAGTTGCTTCTGGAATTTCCCCTGTTGCCAATGCCAGTGATGGTGGCGGCTCTATCAGAATCCCCGCTTCCTGCTGTGGGCTATTCGGGCTCAAACCAAGCCGCGGATTAACCACTATCGAAGATGAACTCTCTGCTTGCTGGAGTGGGCTGAGTGTAAGCCATGTGGTGTCTCAGACCGTGCGAGACAGTGCTGCATTTCTCGACATTGTTCGCCTCAACAAGGCAAAGCTGTTTCCCCTGCCCAGTTCACCGACTTCATTCCTGGAAGACCTGAATGAAGAGCCAGACAAGTTGCGTATAGGCATTCATCTTGAGCACCCCATGGGGGAAGTAATTGATTCGGATTGCCTAGATGCTGTGAAGAAAACAGCCAAGATTTGCAGTTCCCTCGGCCATGAAGTTGAATTGGTGGATTACTCTATAGATTACACGCCAGTAGTTTCCGCTATGTCCCGAATTATCAACACCCACGTCTATCAATCCGTTGCTCCCAGACTGCTGAAATTGGATATGGAAATTGAAGATAGCCCGCTTGAGCTATCCACCAAAATCATGGCCAAGTCGGGAAAGAAGGTCGACGCAGCGAGCTATCTAGTTGCAAGGGATTTACTTACTGCTACCGAGCAGCAGATGTCAGATTTTCACCAAGAATTTGACATCGTTATCTCCCCGGTCCTGACCAAGACTCCTGCTCCACTGGCGTGGCTCGACATGAACAATGAGGATATGAGGGAATATTCGGCCAGATTCAGGCAGTACAGTGGATTTGCTGCGATCTACAATGGTACCGGACAACCCAGCATGTCTATGCCCCTGCATATGAGTTCCGCAGGGCTTCCCGTTGGAGTAATGCTCAGCAGTGGCTGGGGGTGCGATGCCCTGCTTTTACGACTAGCCAGACAGATAGAACAGGCATCTCCTTGGCAGCGAATGTCAGGATATGCTCCCGAAGCCGCCTGATAGTTACCTCCAATAGCTCGTGGCTCTGCCTTTTTGAGACTCAATACTCAGCTCACAAACCTGTAATTTCAACGAAGATCGACGTAGAATGAGCGGCTTATCGGGGGATAAACAGCAGAATGTTAATAATCTGAATACCGCTCGCGGAGACACTATGAAAACCCAAATTTCCAAATTAGCCGGCATACTGGCTTTTGCTCTTGCAGGATCTGCCTATGGTCAGGTCGTCGAAATCCCACGCACTGAATGGGGAGTTCCCAATCTACAAGGTAATTGGCAACTCAAGACCGTAATGCCATTTCAGCGACCACAGGAGTTGGGCACTAAGCAAGCTTATACCGAAGAAGAGGCTCTAACGCTTGAGAGTCAAGCACAGAAAGCCGTGGAGCAAGACAATGAGCCGTTGGACCCAAACCGTCCAGCACCGGATCTTGCTGCCCTTCCCCCAGTTGGTAACTACGATCTTTTCTGGACCGACCGTGGGATGTTCCTTCCTACTATAAACGGAGAGTTCAGGACTTCAGCGATTATCGATCCGCCTAATGGCCGTATTCCCGAACTTGTTGCAGGCTTTCAAGATCGCATGAGGGATCTTCGAGCCGCCCGCCCTGATCGCAATGATGGACCGGAAGGCCGAGGTTTAGGAGAGCGCTGCCTGGTGGCCTTTGGCAATAGTTCAGGCCCTGTTATGTCTCCAGTTATGTATAACAGCCACATGCAGATAGTGCAGTCTCCAGGATATGTGACTATCGTTGTAGAGATGGTTCATGATGCAAGAATCATCAAGATTAGCGATGAGCGCAGCCCCGCTTCGGAATCACACCAAAAATGGATGGGAGATTCCATAGGTCGCTGGGAAGGAGATACACTGATTGTAGAAACCAAGAATTACAATCCTTGGATTACATACCGCGGAGCTCCAACAGAAAATCTGACGGTGATAGAAACATTCCGTCGTGAAGGAGAAAACAAAGTTGTCTATGGTTTTACTGTCGATGACCCTTCCGTCTATACCGCACAATGGACTGGAGAATATCCTCTATCCAGGATGGAAGAGCCAGTTTACGAATATGCTTGTCACGAAGGTAACTACGGAATCATAGGAATACTGGCGGGAGCCAGACGCCTGGAAGCAATGGAAGCAGCCGGCGTTGAGTTAGAAATAGCGCAGTAAATATTTCTTCTTGTAAAAAAGGCGACCTTGGTCGCCTTTTTTTATGCTCTATTTTAATGCTCTTTCTGCCAATTTAAAGTTCTAGTTTTTGACCTTATGACGAACCGCTGTTACTTCCGCCATAACGGAAATTGCTATCTCAGCAGGAGTCTTGCTACTGATTTGCAAGCCAATAGGCGCATGCAGTCGTGCGATTTCCGCTGCACTAAGCCCCAATTCAGGAAGACGCTCTCTTCTGGCAGCGGAGGTTCTCTCAGACCCCATCGCTCCTATATAAAACGCTTCCGTCTTTAGCGCTTCCATTAATGCCATATCATCCACTCTAGGGTCATGGGCTAGAGCAATAATCCCACTGTAGGGATTATTAAATGACTCTCGAACTACGTCATCCGGAAGTCTGGAAATAGTTTCTACGCCATCGACATGCCAATTATCGAGATAATTCGGCCGCGGATCACAGAGCATAACGTCATATTCCAGCGCTAGAGCCATTTCGGCTACGTACCTAGCAACATCTCCCGCACCCAGCAACAGTAGACGATACATGGGGCTGAGACTGTGGGCCATAGAATCTTCATCAAGAACGACGGCTTCGTCACTGCTATTGGGGCTTGCAGAAATTTGGCCATTCCCTAGATCAACAATTCGACTTACGGATTTATGTTGCTCAAGGTCAGTCTTCAACCTGTCAAAGATATCCCTATTGCTTTCATTGGATTCGATGTACTCAAGTAGAACATGAAGTTGTCCACCACAAGGTAATTTCAGTCTGGCCTGCTCTTCCGCTGTTACGCCATATTTAACAACAAAGGGTTTTTGCATTTCATCGAATTGAGATTTAAGACTTCCATCTCGAAGCTGTTCGAGAAAATCTTCTTCTATACAACCTCCAGATATTGAGCCCACTAGTTCACCCTCAACCGTGCAGGCCATCATTGCTCCCACGGGTCGTGGCGACGAGCCCCAGGTTTTCAATATGGTGCATAACCATACTGATTTCTGATCACCTAACCAGGTAGAGACGTGGCTGATTATGTGCTGCTGACTACTTAACATACTTTTGCGATGCCTTAGCTAATAACTGGACCAAAATAAAAGAGAAATGAATTGAAAACTAAAATTGCTGCAATTTCCACTTCCCTCTTCGGAAGACGAGAAAGCCTACTATACCTAGAAGTATGTCCGCAGCAAACACGGACCAAAATACCCCCGAGGGTCCCAGGTTCAATCCTAGTGCCAAACTATAGGCTAGAGGTATCTCCACTACCCAGAAGCAAAAAACATTAATCCAGGTGGGCGTCATGGTATCACCTGCACCATTGAATGCCTGTGTCAGAGCCATGCCCGCTCCCCATGCCACAAACGCAAGGCTAAAAATTCTCAGACTTTCTATGCCGTAATTTACAACTATCTCATTATCAACAAAGATCAGAATTATTGGCTGGGTGAACAACAGGATCAGCACAGAAACCAAACCCATATACATGGAATTATATTTTACGATGTACCAGACCGTTGTTTCAGCTCTATCCATCAAACCCGCACCCAGGTTCTGGCCAACCAGAGTAGCTGCAGCGTTACTCAAACCCCAGGCTGGCAAGATGGTAAACATCACAACCCTCACCGCGATCGTATAACCAGCGACAGCCTCGCTACCAAAACTTGATACAAGTTGCATGAGAAACACCCAACTAGCTGTTCCCACCAGAAATTGAGCAACGCCACCTGTTGAAATTCGAATTAAATGCCTCATGGTCTTTATATGAAGAATCATGTTCTGAAGGTGTAGCTGGATTCGTCCACCACCACCACAGAGATAGTACAGACCGTAGAGAACGCCTATGCCGCGTCCGATATTTGTTGCTACCGCCGCTCCAGAGAGACCCATTTCAGGAAAAGGACCATAACCATAGATGAGACAAGGGTCGAGAACGATGTTAATACAATTAGCAATTGTGAGCGCACGCATTGCCAGACTGGCATCCCCTGCTCCCCGAAAAATTCCATTTATAAGGAAGAGAAAAACGATAGTAAAACAAGAGCCAAACATTATTCTTGTGTATGTCGAACCAGCCTCGATAACAGCTTCATCGGCACCCATTAGACCCAGGATTTCTTCTGCATACATTAAACCCAGAAGACCAACAATCACCGAAACTATTAACCCCAGAATGATTGACTGTGCTGCCGCTAGAGACGCTCTTTCCGGATCCTTCTCTCCAATCCTGCGAGCGATCAATGCAGTGGTTCCCATACTCAGACCGATTGCCACAGCGTATAAAAGAGTAATCATCGCTTCTGTAAGGCCGACGGTAGCCACAGCTTCCGCTCCCAACCCCGCCACGAAAAATATGTCGACAACTGCAAATACAGATTCCATCGCCATTTCAAGAATCATGGGTATTGCTAACAGAATTGTTACCCGCGCAATGGAGCCTTCCGTGTAATTTATTTCGGAATCACCAGCCATAGCTTGCTTAAACAAGCTCAAGGCATTTCTAAATTTAGTATTCTTCATACATGCACCAATGGAATGACACTTTAGCCAAACCGATCTACTGATTGTGTATCTTTGTTTCAGACATAAACCGAGAAGCGCAACGCTCGATTAGGAACGAAAGCCATCGCAGATGTCTGGAATTATCCGAAGGAGTTGGAAGCGTGTGCAATAATGTCTTGAAAATAGAACAAGAACTTTATCGAGATGATCAGGCCGCCACTCTATTTGAAAGGAGAATCTTCATTGGGCGTCGCTCCTGAGGATGAAAGTTAGTGCATTATAGTGCGAGAATAGATTTTCAATCTACTCATTTGTGAGATTGAAATAATTAGGAATGCTATTGAATCGTAAGGCTAGTAATCCACAACTTTTCTCTGGCGAAGCTCCTTCGACCGCTGCTGCACCCAGGCGTCGCCCAGAGTTCTTGCAGCTTCCTTCGCCGCAAAGCTCTGATCCACCATTCGGTTTATCTGTTGAAGCTGACGATTCCCTACTCCTGAATTTATTGTAATTCCCGCTTCCACTTCTTCCATGAGATAAGTACCAAGGCCGTCCGCTATAGAAGCTTCGCTGAGGCTCTGGGACAGAGAGGGAGACAATCGACCTATGGCGCCTAGAGTCTGTTGAGACCGATTTAGTGAGCGAACCGGGTTCAGAGAACGATATGTCTGATTACTTTGAATTGATTGAAAGTCGATTTCATCCTCTGCCATACAATCCTTGCTACTCTCTAATTCCTCTACAGGATTACACTCATCCAACCAATATCTCTGAGGTGCTCGAGACTCAAGAAGATTCAGGGTGTTTTGGACAGATACGATCGAAGGCAATAGCCTGTTAATGCTTTCTGCTGAATCTTCTTGTTGTTCTGTGATTTCCTGTTCAGGCCCTACTAGCAGCTCCGGCAATTCAATGCTTGAATCCAGAACAAGTTCATTTTCTGGTACAGGAGCCAAAATTTGGGTCGGTGGAGCTTCTACAGCCAGATCTTCCAGCACAGCGTCTGTTATCTCAGCTAAATCTTCAGCCGGAGGCTCGCGCACCGGTTCAGGCTCAGGCTCTGGAGAAACCTCAGTGAGGGGGTTAGTTGGAAATAACCGAATTTGCACGAATTCCGGTAAGGACTCCTCCTGACTCCCCATTTTGTTGTTCCATAAGGCAGCAATAAGAATTCCATGCAACAGCAAACTGAGGGCTACTGCAATCAGCAGTCCACTTCTTTCATTGCTTTGCGAATCAGTTCTATCCTCTTCTATTTCCATGCGCTCAGGCTGATGCCTTATTCATAATTTTGAATAATATACATATGCGACACATAGCCTTAATTAGAGTTCCCTCAGAAGCAGACAAATTGCATTTACAGCATTTTCTTTAGGGTTTAACTAGAAATCCAGTTCGGGAGCAACTGCGCTACTTTCCAGAGTCAAGAGGAACACCTTGGTTTCAAGTCCTCCGCCGAAACCGGTCAGCTTTCCTGAGCTACCGATGACCCTATGACAAGGTATTATCACAGGAATCGGATTCATTCCATTTGCCGCACCTACGGCCCGTGACGCTTTGGGTCGCTGTATATGTTTCGCCAGCTGTCCATAGCTCCAGGTTTCTCCATAGGGAATTTCAGTTAGCGCGCCCCAGACACTGCATTGAAATTCAGTACCGGTTGGAGATAAATCCAAATCAAAGGATTTTAATTCACCGGCAAAATAGGAAGCCAGTTGTGCCCGCGCTTCTTCGAAGCGGCTTGGGTCTTTTTTCCAATCAGCATCATGACGCCGGCCCATCTTGCCACCAGGAAACCCTAGCAGTTCTAACTGATCGCCATTGCCAGCCAGTAACAGGTCCCCGATTGGCGTTTCCTCGTAACAGTAATATGTAGTCATTATCCAAATCCTCTGTGATCTTTCTTAGCTGGCAATTCTGTTTTCTGTTTTTACTATCTGATTTTAGCTTTTAGCTTTTAGCTTTTAGCTTTTTTCTTTTTTCTTTTGGATTCAATTCCGCTTCCTGTTCTTGAGAAAACTTATAGTAGCGCCAGAGAAGAATTACTGCATACGCCCTCCAGGGCTGCCATGCCAATGAACGTTCGCGAAGCTTTGCTGGAGAAAGCGTCTCCCCAGGATCAGCTGCAGCTCGGCGAAGAATTAGGTCTGAATAAGGAAAAGCATCCGGGTCATTTAGGGCTCGCATTGCAATATATTGCGCTGTCCACTCTCCTATCCCTTTCACAGCACAAATCGTTTTCACAAATTCACTGCTGCTCGTCATGCAGTCGATAATCAAACCCCCGCTTTCAATCTGGCTGGCAACTTCCCTAATAGCCGCAATTCTTTGCTGAACAACTCCCATCCCATCGAGATCCGCATTCGCTATTACTGCACTTTCAGGAAAAGCGTGGCTCAAGGAAAGCTCGGGATCATCAGCAGCGACATAGGGTCTACCGTATCGTTCTGCAATCCTTGCCACTAAGGTAGAGGCTGCTTTCACCGTTATTTGCTGGCCGAGGATGGCCCTTACTGATACTTCAAAGCCGTTCCAACAACCCGGAACTCTAAGTCCTGGAAAGCGCTGAACCATAGGCTTAAGCATTTCATCTTCCGAAAGAAACCCGTCTATGTTGGCGCTATCTGCACGCAAATCAAAAATTGAGCGAATTCTGTCTACAATGTGGTACAAGTGGCACGTATCAGCAATACATATGTTTACTTTTAGCTGATTCTTAGATGGGATAAATGTTGCTTTAAAATGCCCATCAATTCCATCCACACTAATCGTTCTGGCGTAGCTCATGCCGGAAATAACTTCGACTCCCGGTATCGCACGATAAGCCAGAAAATCTAGAATAGACTGCCAATCATATGGTGGGCGATAGGAAAGAAATATTTCAACTCCCTTCCCTGCTGCTTTACCCGCAACTTTTTTTGCTTTATTCCGAAAGTCCTTAGGGGATCTGTTGTAGGTTTTATCGAATACAGCGTTAAACCGTCGGATGCTGCCAAAACCCGATGCAAAACAAATTTCTGATAATGGCATTTGGGTTTCATCTATTAGCTTCTTGGCGAAATGAAGTCTTCGGGTTTGAGCAACTTCCACTGGCGAGGCGCCGAGGTGATTATGGAATAATCTACCTAACTGTCTCGAGCCTACGTCCAATGCGTTTGCCAAATCATCCACACTGGCTTCGTCCAAAAAACCTTGTTCGATTAGCTGTAGCGCTCTGGAGACTTTCCAAGAAGATCCACTCCATGCCGGAGTTCCTGGTGAGGACTCTGGTCTACAGCGAAGACAAGGGCGAAACCCTGCAACTGCTGCCGAGGCTGCTGATTTATATAAACGAACATTTTCTTTCTTGGGGATCCGAACTGGACACACAGGCCGGCAATAGATACCGGTAGTGGTTACACCCACAAAAAAACGCCCATCGAATCGAGGGTCTCGACTCTGCCGGGCGTTTTCAAATGTATCTCTTTCCAGTTCCATGACTTTTCATTCCATTTCCAGCGAATGAAGTCATCATACTCTGTTTTCTGCTAATTACTGGCCGTTTTCGGACCTCATCATCAGGAACATTTACCTCCTTATCTCGACTGCCAGGCTCTGCTCTGAGAAGCCACAATGCTTACAAGATTCCCCTGAGAAATAGACATATCGATGAGGTGTAGTCCCCACATTGCACTAACTTCAGAGCCCTGCATCAAGTCTCCCCGGATATCATCGGTGCGGGCATCAGCAGGATCTGCATTTACGCTCATTTCCAGGTAGTTATAGGTGCCAGTGTTAACACATCGCGCACTCAGAAGACCCGGAACCTTAACGAATCGAGTGGATATATCCTGTGGAGGGTTGGTCCAGTCAGGCATGGGAGCTACTGCTTGTACTATTTCGCCAATGTTCGACAAATAGGCATCAAGCACCGCCGATTCACCTTCAGCCGCCGAAAGATTTGCTGGATTAGTACAGGCTGCCTCGGAGTCCGTATCCGGCGCTCTACCAAACAGGGCAAAACCCTCCGGTGGTACAGAATCTCTGTAAGTCATGAAATTTATGGCGCAGCCGAGCTGAGTATTTGAACGGCATAGCGGGATGTTCTCGAATGTACCACCCACATCTTTGCCCTTAGGGACAATTACGGGATTTCCAGCGAGAATGGCTGAAACCAACTGCTGCTGAAGCGGCTTTCCATCGATCTCGTTTCGAATCAGCTCGATAAGCAAACTAGTACCCTGAGAGTGCCCCACCAACACGAATCCGCGACCTTCATTGTGGTTTTCAAGGTAATACTTGAATGACGACACAACATCCTGATAGTTGAGCGCATCGTTATTCGCCAGGTCACCGGCATTGGACATCAAAGCCTGAATGGTGATTTGCCGATAAATGGGCGCAAACACCCGACATTGAGACTTAAAATGAGCGAACTGCGTAAAAGTTGTAATTAGCTCCTCATTCCGTCCAGGACTCATATCGGAGAATGATTGCTGATCTAGCGAAGTTGTTGGATAGATATAGAAGCAATCAATGGCTGGATCTGTTTTTTCCGGCCAGGGCTCGATAGTTAGGCCTCCATCGGGGCTAATCACAGTTGCAGACAAGTCCTGATCACAGAGATCAATCTGATTTCCCGGATGACATATCCAGTTATCTATGTCGCTGTAGTCAGGAGAGTCGAGGACGCTTTCCTGAGCAGCGCTCAGGGAAAGGAAAGAAGTAACAGCAAGGAAGCTGAGAATCTTAGGAAACACTGCAATTCGTAAATTCATAGTTAAGCCTAGAAGTGATGGTCAGGTGACTAGTTTTAAGAGGTAGATATCGCTGTTTTACCAATCTTTGTAGCGAAACGGAAGCGCGTCACTATACCTCAAGAAACAGCCTTGCCAAAGGTGAATGCGATGAGTTCCACACTGGTGTATATTAGCCGCCTTATCACTGTGCCCGCGCCTTATTCCATAGCAGGTTTAGCACACAATTAAGTTAAAGTAATCTCTAAAGTAATAGCTGGATTTTTAATGATAAACAAAGACTTACGTAAGTATTCGAAGATTGTAGTTGATGGTGTAGAACAGGCGCCCAGCCGAGCGATGCTCAGAGCAGTTGGTTTCGAAGATCAGGACTTCAAAAAGCCGCAAATAGGAATTGCCTCCACTTGGGCTATGGTCACGCCTTGCAATATGCACATCGACAAACTGGCTGAAGACGTCAACAAAGGAACGGATGCGGCTGGTGGTAAAGGGATTATTTACAACACCATTACCATTTCCGATGGCATCTCCATGGGTACAGAAGGTATGAAATACTCACTCGTATCCCGCGAAGTAATCGCTGATTCTGTGGAAACGGTGTCCGCATGCATGGGTCACGATGCAATTATCACTATTGGGGGTTGCGACAAGAACATGCCAGGGCTGCTAATGGGAATGGCCAGGCTCAACCGACCTTCTATCTTTATCTATGGCGGCACAATCCAACCGGGGCCCAATCACACCAATGTGGTTTCCGTATTCGAAGCTGTTGGAGGCCACGCAGCTGGAACCGTATCGGATATAGAGTTAAAACAGATTGAGGATACGGCTATCCCAGGACCAGGTTCCTGCGGCGGTATGTACACTGCGAACACCATGGCCTCGGCTATTGAGGCGCTTGGCATGAGTCTTCCGAACAGCTCAGCCCAAGACGCAATTTCACAGGAGAAAGTAGACGATTGCCTGAACGCAGGCGAAGCAATCATGCATCTTCTCGAACACGATATTAAGCCATCAGATATTATGACTCGCCCTGCTTTCGAGAATGCCATCAAGGTTACAATCGCATTGGGTGGATCTACCAACGCAGTTTTACACCTTCTCGCGATGGCTCACACCATGGGCGTAGAGCTCGAACTGGATGACTTCTCTACTATTGGCAAAAAGACACCCATGCTGGCGGATTTAAAGCCCAGTGGTAAATATTTGATGTCTGAACTTATAAAGATTGGCGGTATTCAGCCCTTAATGAAAACCATGCTTGAAGCTGGCATGCTAGATGGTAGCTGCCTTACGGTTACAGGGAAGACAATAGAAGAAAACCTTGCTGATGTTGAACCCTATCCAGCAGGACAAGACATCATTCGACCTCTGGACAAGCCAATCAAGAAAGACAGTCATCTTGTTATCCTAAGGGGTAATCTCGCACCTGACGGAGCGGTTGCCAAGATCACTGGTAAGGAAGGCTTGTCCTTCTCCGGTAATGCACGAGTATTTGAATCAGAAGAAGCATCTCTTAAAGGCATTCTCGACGGCACCGTAGTAAAAGATGACGTATTGATCATACGTTACGAAGGTCCTAAGGGAGCACCTGGCATGCGAGAGATGCTAAGTCCAACCGCTGCCATCATGGGCAAGGGCCTGGGTGAAGACGTTGCGCTAATTACCGACGGAAGATTTTCAGGCGGGAGCCATGGTTTTGTTGTGGGTCACGTGACGCCTGAAGCTATTGAGGGTGGACCGATCGCTATCATTGAAACTGGAGACAAGATTTCAATAGATGCCGAGACCAATGAAGTAACAGTCGAACTAAGCGATGAAGAAATCGCCGCCCGTCTTACAAAATGGAAAAAGCCTGCTTCGCGTTATACTCGTGGCGTGCTAGCGAAATATGCCGCTACTGTTACATCGGCATCAGAAGGAGCGGTTACAGATAAGTATTTGTAACTGTCAGCGATACTAAAACCCAATAACCGCAAAGAATAAGAACAGTGCCAGACTTTTTTACCAGCATAGGAACCTTGCTTTCCGGTAGCTTTCTTCAGGATGGCGCCCTTTGGGCGCTTCGCACTATTCCGGGCTTCCCTCCCATTATTCAGACGGTGCATATTCTAGGCATAGCAGTTGTTATGGGCTCTATAGTAATGCTTGATTTGCGCATACTGGGACTCGCTGCTCGCTCGCAGCAAATACCTGAAATGACCAAGCGTCTGATGCCCTGGCTGTGGTGGGCACTGGCCAGTAATTTGGTCTCCGGCGGCTTCTTTCTGCTTGGCCGACCAAACCGCTATTTCAATAATCCTGTGTTCGCCTGGAAAATGAGCTTCTTGCTGCCGGCAATCGCCCTTACCCTGCTCTACTACTTGATGAGCCGCAGGCAAGATAACTACTGGCAAATGAACCTGAAGCGGCAATGGATGGGCCGGGCTATCGCTTTGCTTTCACTTAGCCTATTGATTTTGGTGGCCACTAGCGGACGCTGGATTGCTTATCTTGAATATCTTCAATTTCCACTCTGGAGTATTGAAGTATTCGATGCAGGCCCACAGCCCTCTTTTTTACTGGCTGTAGAGAATTGGTCATTATCTCAGAACATCGCCTCTACTAACTGGTTTCCTGTTTTGGAATCCATTCATGTCATCGCTGCAGCTATGGTTGTGGGTTCTATCTTAATGGTAGATCTACGATTAATCGGACTTGCGGCAAAGAAATATTCAATCAGCAAGCTCTCTAAAGAAATGGTTCCTTGGTCCATCGCCGCATTTGTGATCACTACTATTACAGGGCTTGGCATGTTTATCACTAGAGCTGCCTCCCACGTAGTTAACCCTGCATTTCAATGGAAAGCGTTCTTGCTCCTACTGGCTGGGTTAAATATGGTCTACTTCCATTTCAGGATTTATAAGAGAATCTCTGAATGGGATACGACTGAAGACACCCCAACCCAACTCAAAGTAATCGGCTGCCTCTCACTTATACTATGGAGTGGCGTTATGCTTGCAGGAAGATGGGTTGGTCATATCGTCTGATCGAGCTGTAGATACTGGAACTAAGACCTAGCTGCTAGTAATGCGATAGGGATCTTCCGGAGGATTCAACGCGAGACAGTATTTGTTCCTGCGAATTTACTTTCTGCGGCGATTGCGTGGAGAATACCTTGCTTAACGTCAGCCCAAACTGCGGTGACGGGCTCACAAAAGACCTATTTGACCAGCGTTACGTCGGCGAAGCGATGTGAGCCTTCAGGATTAGCCAGCTTCAAACTCGCGAATTCAAGCCAAGTTTCTTATGACATAAAAATTACCTGCCGAAGACAGGCAGACCACGCTTATCTGTAGTTTACTAATCCCTTATTTTCTAACCAAAGATGCCTTTGAATAGAAAGAAGAAGACGATTGATATTCCAGCACCCACTGGCAATGTCACTACCCAGGACAAAAAGATACGACCCACGACACCCAGGTTCAGCGCCCCAATGCCTCGAGCAATACCAACACCTAGAACAGCACCCACCAGAGTGTGAGTGGTTGAAACCGGAATACCAGTTCCCGATGCCACTACCACTGTAGTAGCGGCTGCGAGCTCGGCAGCAAACCCTCTACTTGGAGTAAGTTCGGTGATATTGCGGCCAATGGTAGCGATTACTTTGTATCCCCACATAGCCAGTCCAGTAACAATACCTGCCCCACCAAGAAGCAAAATCCAGAAAGGTAGAGCGGATTCCTCAACGAACACACCCCCGCTCTGAACTACCCCGACTATCGCCGCCAATGGACCGATGGCATTGGCGACATCATTTGAACCATGGGCGAAGGCCATGGAACAAGCGGTGAAAATCATCAGCACGCCGAATAAACGTTCCACATTGGTAAAATGAAAATCCTTGTCAGCGCCAGGCACATCTTTAATTGAACGCATCATAAAGACACCGAGAAGCATAGCCAGGACGCCACAACCCAGAGCCATCACAACTGATTCGCCAAAGCTAAAATCAAGACCTACATGACGCAGCCCCTTCACCATGGTAACCATTGCGATGGCAAAGCCAACCAGGAAAATATAGAACGGGACATATTTCTTGGCATTGGCAAACGGATTCTCTGTATCCAGAATCAATTTCTGAACACTACGAAAAATGAAGAAGGCTAGAATTCCCGAAACCATCGGTGAGACAACCCAGCTCGCCACAATTTCCCAGACCTTACTCCACACTACTGCGTCTCTGGAAATTCCGACGACAGCAAAACCAACAATGGCGCCTATAATAGAATGAGTCGTCGATACCGGCCATCCATTATGGGATGCAACCAGAAGCCAGATACCAGCCGCCAATAGTGAAGACAGCATGCCATAAACCAACAATTCCGGTGAGTCAGCGAAGCCTGCCTTCTCTATATCAATAATCCCGCTTCTTATCGTAGAAGTTACTTCGCCTCCAGCAAAATAAGCCCCGGCAAATTCGAAAACCATGGCAATAAGAATTGCCTGCTTAATAGTAATCGCCTTGGCACCAACCGATGTTCCCATGGCATTGGCTACATCGTTTGCCCCCACACCCCAGGCCATGAAAAAGCCGAATACACAGGCAAGTATTAGAAATATAGAGCCGTACTGTGAAATGATTTCAGACATACAATTTATTCTTCTATTTATTTAGGTTTTATCGGGCCATCAGTAGCAATAGCCGGCCGCCGATCTTCTGCGAAATATCCGCAAGTTCACCGACCTTATCTATAATTTTGTACAAGAATATTACGTTTACCGCAGGCAAAGATTCTTCAAGCTTGAAAAGCTCTGACCGCAACTTGATTTGGCTAAGGTCTGTCTTGTGCTCCAAACGATCGAGCTCTATCACCAGCCCTTCTACCAATTCCACCTCTCTGCCGCGAAAGCCGGTTTCCAATAGCTCATCCAACTCATTGATAGCTTTCAATGCCTGCTCTGAGGCAGAAAGACATTCTTCAAAATAGATTCTGAAATTGTCCGTTAGCGGTGAAGGGATTTCCATTTTCCTGCCCAACATCAAACCCGCAACATCTTTCGCTCCGTTGGCAAGTTTATCCTGAGTCGACAACAAACCAAGCAAGTCAGTTCTTGGAACCGGTAGAAATATATTTTTGGGAAGGCTGATTCTTACATTCGCCTTAATATCGTCCGCTTCATTTTCAATACGACGAATTTCCTGCTGAAGAGAGTAGGCTTTTTCCCAGTCTTTTACGAAGGAGGCTTCAAGGAATTCTCTCAATAAAACAACACAGCTTTGCGCCTTCGCCATGTGTTCCTGAATCGGTCTTATAGGGGATTGCGCAAACAGCGCACCCAGAGGATTGGACATATAATTGCACCTTTAATTTTGAGGCAAGTATAGGATGCCTCGCAGCCCTTCGCCACAGTTTGTTGTAGTTATTTTGCAATATTTTTGGGGCTAAAATAGCTGCTTTTGATATAGGTCATTCCCGAGCAAGAAAAGCACTGTTGGCAATTGGAATAATATGTATATGCCACAGCAATTGCGCCCAGCCAAACTGGTGTTACACTAGCCAATCTCACCCAAATAACAACAAACAGAGGAGTGAGTATGCTTACTAACTCATTCATAGACCGGCCACGATTGCTGATATCGGCAGCGTGCTTACTATTAATTCAGTCCCTGCCGGTATTTGCCGAAGACGCAGGTAACCTCTACAACACCGCATTTGATATAGGTGTTGGCGAGCGTTATTTTGAGCGCCAATGCTCTCGCTGTCACGGCTTCGACGCCACGGGCAATGATGAGACCGGAGCTCCCGACTTGACCGGACGCCTGTCCCGCGCCAGTAGCAATGTTGGTATCTACAATATTCTAAAGCAAGGCATACCGGGAACCGCCATGTTACCGGTTGCTGCTGACTTGCCAGACTCTCAGGTATGGCAGTTAGTAGCCTTCATCGATTCCCTCAGCACTGACCCCACTAATGTAAACCTGACAGGTACCGCTGAAGCCGGTTCAGGGCTATTTTCCGGTAAGGGTGAATGTGACAGCTGCCATATGGTTAGTGGACGCGGAGGAAGGCTTGGGCCTGACCTTTCACGAGTAGGCGAGCGCAGAAACCCCGATGAGTTAGTTAGCGATATTATCGACCCTCATCAGGATGTTGCTCCACGTTGGTGGACAATCAAAGTTACAGGAGCTGATGGTGTTGCTCGTGAAGGATTGCGAATGAACGAGGATAGCTTTTCCTTGCGCATTATGGACGACGACAGCAATCTCTGGTCCTATCCAAAAAGCCAGATCGAGTCCTATGAGCGCCTTCAGGAATCAACAATGCCTAGCTATGCCCAGACATTGACAGACAGTGAGGTAGACGACCTCGTCGCTTACCTCTTTTCTCTGCGTAAGGAGATATGAATATGAGACAACTCCCAATGAAACAAATAATAATACTGCTTGCAGCAATCGGCTTTTCCATGCCCTCCATTGGGCAGGAAGACCCCTTCCAAACCGTCATAACACCGGCATTCTCGCCCATCACCTGGGAGCGGTTGGTGAATGCTGAAGAAGAGCCTGAAAACTGGTTAATGTATTCGGGAACTCTGGACAGCCAGCGGTATAGCCAACTAGACCAGATCAACACTTCGAATGTCGGTGAGCTGGAACTACAGTGGGCCTACCAAATTCCAGTTATTGACCGAGCCGAAACTGTTCCACTGGTTGTTGATGGAATTATGTTTATTACCGAGGCCCCGAGCAACTTAGTCGCTGTGGATGCTGCAACGGGAAGACAGTACTGGCGTTACGATCACGAAATGCCCGACGACTTGAGAATTTGCTGCGGTCGTAACAACCGTGGTGTGGCTATCCTTGGTGAGACCTTGTTCATGAGCACCCTTGATGCTCATCTGGTAGCAATCGATGCACGGACGGGAAATGTACTCTGGGATAAGGAAGTTGCTGATCACGAAGCCGGCTATAGCAAGACTGCTGCTCCCCTCATTGTTAAAGACAAGGTAGTTACAGGAATTGCTGGCGGTGAATTTGGAATTCGCGGATTTATCGACGCCTATGACGCAGTAACAGGCGAACTGGCATGGCGAACCTACGCGATTCCCGGCGAAGGTGAGCCAGGTAATGACACTTGGTCGGGAGACTCATGGAAAACGGGTGGCGCGGCTACCTGGATAACAGGCTCCTACGATGCAGAAGCCAACCTGATCTATTGGGGTACTGGCAATCCTGGTCCCGACTGGAATGGAGATGTTCGCCTCGGTGACAACCTCTATTCCGACTCAGCTCTGGCATTAAATGGCGATACTGGCGAATTGGAGTGGTATTTCCAATTCACACCTCATGACGTGCACGACTACGACTCCATTCAGGTGCCTATTCTCGCCGATATTCCCTTCGAAGGCAGAACACGAAAGGTGATGATGTGGGCCAATAGAAATGCCTTCTTTTACACCATAGACCGAGAGACAGGGGAATTCTTAGTAGGCAAACCTTATGCCAGCCAGACCTGGGCACAGGGGCTGGATGTTAACGGGCGTCCGATTCGCGTTCCAGGTATGGCACCTACATATGAAGGAATCATGGTTTCGCCTCCTATTGTCGGCGCTACCAATTGGTACTCGCCCGGATACAGCAAGGATACGGGACTATTCTATGTAACCTCTTTCGATGGTGAGCAGGAATTTTTTAAACGTGATGAGGATTACGAAGAAGGCGAACGCTTCACCGGTGGCGGTGGACGTTACACTCAACCTATGGATGCTTTTCATAGTTCTATCAGAGCCATTAATCCTGCTACCGCTGATATCGAGTGGGAGTTCCCCATTCAGCCTCGCTCCTCGGGCGGCATAACTACCACGGCAGGCGGCTTATTGTTTAGCGGCAGTGCTGATGGTTATTTCTTTGCCCTCGACGCAGCCACAGGTGAAGAGTTATGGCACATCTCCTTGGGCCGTCGAGTCCACGCTGCACCAATGACTTATTCCGTCGATGATAAACAGTATGTCACTATGGCTTCGGGAAATGTGGTTTATACATTCGCCCTTAGAGATTAGAAATAAATAAACGGACCAATAAGTAATTATGCATACACTAGCCAGCCCCCTTATCCATGCTGCCAAGATGGCAGCGGAGAAAACAGCAGTCATCGATGGCGACAAGTCATTTAGCTACCGCGAACTTCATGAACGCTGCTGCCTTCTCGGAGCAGCACTTTCAGAACTAGGGCTTAAGAAGGGAGACCGTGTAGCAATCTGGGCTGGCAACGGTCATCGTTATATTGAAACCTACGTCGCTGTTCCCGCAGCCGGATTCGTTGTGGTTCCACTCAATACCCGGCACGCCGAGGCGGAACTGATTTACGCGCTAAATGACTCCGACACAAAAGTACTGATTAGTGATCGCGATCCAGGAGCTCTGGCAGATTGCGTCGATCATGTGATCATGATCCCTGATGCCTATGATGAGATCTTATCTAAAGCTGGCACCATAAGCCTCGGTGAAGGCATAGACGAAAACGACCTTGCAGGACTCTTTTACACCGGCGGAACCACTGGAGCCTCTAAGGGAGTAATGCTAAGTCATCGAAATTTGATCTCCAATACATTTCATTATATGGCGCAAATCCCTCAGTATGAGAGCGATATAATGTTAGTCATGGCACCTCTTTTTCATGCGGCTGGCTCTAACGGTGTACTTGCCAATATATGGACGCTAGGAACACAGGTCACTCTCGACGCATTTGCTCCAGGTTCGGCTCTCGACTTAATTGAGAAACACAAAGCTACTGAGACTCTGGGCGTACCCACTATGCTGGCAGCGATTGCTGAGGAGCAACATATCCGTCCTCGCGAAATCCAGTCGCTTCGAATGATCGCTCATGGAGGATCACCAATTGCCACCGAAGTGTTAAGACGCACTCATACAGCATTCCCAACAGCTCAACTGTTTGAGGTTTATGGAGCAACTGAGCTCTCCCCTCTTTGCACGGTGCTCTGCAACGAACAGGACCTAATAGACTCACCACTCGCTCGCTCCTGCGGTCGTCCTATCGTTGGAAATGAGATAACTATTCTCGATCCTGAAGGAAAACCAGTTGAGCGCGGAGAAATTGGCGAAGTCGTAGTAAGTGGCCCCAATGTAATGATGGGGTACTGGAATAAAGACGAGCAGACTGCCGCCGTTTTAAAAAATGGGTGTTACTGGACAGGTGATCTTGGATACATGGATACAGAAGGGTTTGTTTTCCTTGTGGACCGCAGCAAGGACATGATTGTTAGTGGTGGCGAAAACGTCTACTGCACCGAAGTTGAAGAGATACTCTATCAATATCCAGACATTCTGGAAGCTGCCGTATTCGGCGTTCCCGATGACAAATGGGGGGAATCGGTTTGGGCGGTAGTTGTCCCTCGCGAGGGAAAAGAAATTGATATAGCTGCGGTTCTTTCCTTTTGCCAGGAACGAATAGCCGGCTACAAAGTTCCTAAAGGCATAGATATTCAAAATGAAGCACTGCCGAAATCAGGGCCTGGTAAGGTATTGAAAAGAGAACTACGAGCACCCTATTGGGACAATCAGGATCGGGCTGTTAACTAGCTCCCTCGAACTCATTGATTCTTCCTGACTTTCTTCCTAACTTCCTTGCTAGCCTTCTTGCCAGCTATAGTCATAAGCAGTGCAACCAAGAGCCGAAAATTATAGCCCGGGGATTGGCGACTTAGTCAGCGCAACCAACACAATATAGATAACGAAGAGAAGAGCAGTTGCAAACCAGACATATTTCATTTTGCTTTCCGGCTTGCTGTGCATCATGAGTCCTCCCGAGACAATGTAAGCCAGCAATGCCAGGAGCTTCGCTCCCAGCCAATCGACTCTCCAGGGATACATGCCAGAAATAATCACCAAGACGAGCGCGCTTAGCAATAGTAAGCTATCTATAACATGAGGGAATATCTTAAAAAACTTGAGATTCAGTTTTTCCGATCCTGCCATTTTCAGAGAGCCGCGATAGACAAATCCTGATATCGATAATATAACGAAGATCACATGGCAAATTTTAACTATGGAATAAACTGACATAATACTCACATTTTGAATCGACAAAAGATGCTCTAAATCCGTTTCAACCATAAAGAGCTGAACGTTAGTTTATAGTAGACCCTCTCTCAATAAAAAGGTACCGAAGCAGACAACATGCGAGCACTATTGGCCTGGGAATTGGGCGCTAACTTAGGCCACATCTCAACTCTACTAGATATTGCCGAGGCATTATCAAAACAGGGCTGGAAAATCTCCATGGCTCTAAGAAACCCAGATGCCCTTTCCAAATTTGAGAGAGAGCATAAATTTTCTGTATTTCAAGCCCCATGCAAGCAAATCCAAGATTCACAAGAGAAAACTAAACCTCATCTTCCCAATAGCTACATTGAAGATCTTATACCCTGTGGATACGATGACCCGGAACTTCTGCAACAACTGATTGAATCCTGGATAATTCTTTTCGAGCAAACAAATGCCGACATCTTGATTGCGGAAAGTGCTCCAACAGCGATTTTGGCTGCAAGAAACACTAGCCTCAAGCGGATAAATCTTGGCAGCTGTTACAGTACCCCTCCTCTGAGTGATCCACTTCCGCCACTTCGATATTGGCGAGATGAAGAAACTTCAACGGGAAGACTAAAGCAGCAAGATATTCTTCGCACTATCAATAAGGCTATGGCTAAACTGGACTTAAAGCCATTGCTCTCTGTGGCAGAAGCACTCAAGCCTGATAGGAATTTTATTTGTAGCTTTGAAGAATTCGATCACTATCCAAAAAATCTTAGAGATTCCTATCCAGAAAAATATTACGGTCCTTTGCAGGCCGAGGCTTCCGGTCAAGCCATTAAATGGAGAGATGACGTACAGCATAGGATTCTTGCCTACATTGTCGCTGGCACACCTTCTTTTCAAAACTGTCTTAACGCTTTGCGATCCACGCCAGACAGCTTCGACATCATCTATATTTGCCCATCTTTCTCCGAGAGTGTTTGCCAAGATTTAGCTAAATCAAACATGCGCGTTTTCAATCATCCTATACCATTAAGTCCTTTACTCGATGATTGTGACCTACTCATTAGTAATGGAAACACCGGCGTTACAACTACTGCAACAATGAACGGAATACCTGCATTGATGTTTCCCAGTCATATAGAACAAAATATGTTCGCCAGGGCATTGTGCAGGAACAATCTAGGGCAGATGCTGGTAGGTGAATTCTCTATTGAGGATTTAATGACTCGAATCCGCTATATGCTAAACGAAAAATCCATAAAGGAATCCAGTCTCCAGCTAGCTGAAAAATACGCTTGGTTTGATCCCAAGACCCTACCTCAGGTAATCGCCGAAGAAATTAGCCGAGATTACTCACCAACTAGGGACAAGAGCTGAGTTTTTTGCAAAAATACAAGATTATTCTATTCGAACTTAAACATGAGACTAAACTAAGAGAATTTTAGTCAGGGACACCAAGTCTATGAACCAACAAGCCAGGTTTACGCGTTTCGAAGATTGCACAGAAGAAGACTGCGCTGTTATTTTAGAAAATCACAAGGCATTTGCCGCCGATGTTGCTGATCGCGTGATTTCACACCTGAAACTGCTGAATGGTGATTTTGGTGGATTTCAGGTTGATCGACTCGAACATAGCCTACAGACAGCCACCCGCGCATTACGAGACGGCAAAGACGAGGAATATGTAGTCTGCGCACTGCTTCACGACATTGGAGATACATTGGGTCCTCTAAATCATGGAGGGGTAGCGGCTGCTATCCTGCAACCCTATATTTCGGATGCCAATCACTGGATGATTAGCAACCACACAATTTTCCAAGGGTACTATTATTACGAGTTCATGGGGCTGGATAAAAATGCTAGAGAGCAGCACAAAGATAATCCCCACTACCAGCACACCCTTGAGTTTATCGAAAAATACGACATGCCCTCCTTCGACAAAGAATATGATTCCATGACACTTGAAGAATTTACCCCGATTGTACGACGGGTGATGAGCAAGTAATTCCCTAACAATCGAAGTCAGACACAAAAGAGAATGACAATGAAAGCAATTAGCCGTTTCGCTGTTCCCGAACTGGACAAGCTCCCTGACGATATTCGAGAGAAGATCCTGGCTGTGCAGGAAAAGGCTGGATTTATTCCAAATATTTTCCTCGCCCTGGCCCATAGGCCAGATGAATTCAGAGCCTTTTTTGCCTATCACGACGCCTTAATGGAAAAGTCTGAAGGCCTCAGCAAGGCTGAGCGAGAAATGATTGTAGTGGCAACATCTGGATTGAACCAATGTATTTACTGCGTGGTGTCCCATGGCGCCATTCTGCGCATACGGGAGAAGAATCCAGAAATAAGCGATCAGGTTTCAACAAATTATCTTAAGGCTGATATCAGTCACAGGCAGCGAGTCATGCTCGATTTCGCTAGCAAGGTATGTGATTTTTCCCACGAAGTTGAAGATGAAGATCTGGAGAATCTGAAACAGGAAGGCTTCACTGAAGATGAAATATGGGATATCGGAGCTATTACAGGCCTTTTTGCCTTGTCTAACCGAATCGCCAATATGGCTGCTATCAGGCCAAATCCGGAGTTTTACGGGATGTCCAGAATTGAACAGGAGGAATAATCAGTTATCAGGTATTAAATTACAACAAGCATAGGCTCCGTAAGCTTAATTACCCCTGGTTCTTCCCAGATTTTTCTTTCCCTAACCCCTTGCAGCTTGTAGTCTTGAAGGATTATAGGTCGTAAATTAAGACCAAAGGGAATAACACGTAAAAACAATGGCTAAGAAGAACCCCAACGTCTCCAGCAGCGCCTATCTCGACAAAGTTACCTTGATTCAACCGTCTCTGGGTAGTCGTCTTTATGAGGACGAAGAGGGCAGCATTCTCTTGGGTCAACCACCTGAAGTACTAAAGGGCCTCTTGCTCCATGGCGTGGATAATTTTGACACTCTGGTATTACCAGATATCAAGGAAAAGAACGGCTCTTTAACCAATAGTCTTGAGTTTCCTCTCTATTTCTTCCTCTTTGTAAGCAAAGGATTGGAGAGAGGCCGTCGCCTGAACCTGGTCGGCGAAAGAAGGGACATCAGCCACGCTCTAAGATTACTGCGTATCACATTATTTGGCCCTACCAGAGAGGAACTCGAATCCTGGAAAACTGAAAAACCGCTTCAGGATGAGTGGCTTGCTGCAAGCGACGAATTGGCGCTCAAGGATCAATATGGCGAGATCATTCCTGTAGAAGACTTTTTCAATTTGATTCCTTTTCATGATGGAATTGCTAGAGTTGGCCAGCAAACTATTTTGCATATCGACAATGATGTGTTCGATATTTCCAATGGTGATTGCACCACCCGTATTGACCTGAATGAAGACACCTCTGTTCAACCACCCTATTCAGTTCAACCGGACTATGTCCCGGGCGGACTCGTAAAAATGGGCATCGAAGTACTTGGCGGCGCATCAGGTTTCACGCCAACCGAACCCTGCACGGGTCTAGCCCTGTGTTACAACGGCGAGTATGTGCTAATCGATGCGATTCCATTTTTAGACCAACACCTATTCGCTAGAGGCATTTCGAAAAATCAGGTAACTGCCGTTTTTCTAACTCACTTACATGACGATCATTCTTCGTTATTCCCACTCATGTTGATGCCTCACACAGTAGACTTAATTACTACTCGCGAAATTTTTCATATGGCGATGGAAAAATTGGCCTGCGGTATCGGCTGGACTATTGACGCTGTTTCAGAACACTTTCATCTAATCGAAGCTCGCCCTGGTGAAAAAATAAATTACTTTGGGCTTGGCATAGAAGTCCATGTCACCGTCCACAGTATTCCAACAATTGGAGCAACTTTTTCTACACTCAATAAGGGCATCGAGAGAGATATTTGTGTAGTTGGCGACAATCATTCCATGAGCTCAGTTAAAGAAATGACTGAGCGAGGGTTGATTAGAGCAGACACTACAAATAATTTGATGCGACTGTATTCAGACCGCTTCTCTCTTCTGGTTGCCGACGGTGGCGCCGGAGCTATTCACGGGGATCCTGCCGATGCAATTAAATCAGCCTCGGATCGGGTTGTTTTCGTGCATGTTGAAGAGTTAGCTAACGAATTCAATACTACTTTTTCACTTGCTACATCGGGGAAGCGTTATACGATTCTCGAAGGCGATTCAGCTATCTACACCTCTCAAATAAATAACTACCTGACAGAGTGGCTAGGAAGACCGTTTCCTAATCGATGGATGCGTAGTCTTTTGGCAGAAGAGGAAATCAGACGATATAACACAGATGATGTAATTCTGGTTCAAGATACTTCTACCAGAGGTTATGTATACCTTATCCTGACTGGCTACTGTGACGTGGTTCGGCATGATGGGCTTCAACTCCATGTGGATGCCGAATTGCAAGCCGGAGACGTTCTAGGAGAGATGGCAGTCATCACAGGCGCTGGAACTCGCAACGCCAGCGTCATAGCGAAGACCCCTGTCACCCTTTGCGTATTCTCTGAAGAAACTTTTAAATCATTCATCGTTGCTGAGGGCTTTCAGGAACGCTTAATTCAGCAATGGTCGCTTAGACCATCCATCAAACGTCAGCCTCAATTTGAATCTATGACCTCAACGGTTCTCGAAAAGCTGAGCCGAATAGCTGAAGCTAAGATATTGCACGAAGGTGACAGCTATGAGCTCACAGACTACACATGGTGTCTTGTAACAGGCGGCGATGCCGAAATAAATGGCAAAACCATGTACAGATATGAAGATTATGGTGCCAAACCATTTGCCCCCACAGAGATTGGCCCCATTACAACCAAGGAAGGCTGCACCTTACTGCTGTTTGATGCACGGAGAATGGATCGATTACGACTGCAAACTCCACAATTGAATTACCTTCTACGAAAACTACGCGCCCAAGAATCGCCAGATAACTATCCATGGAAATTAGGATCAGTGAACATTTCCAACTGATACGCAACAGAACTTTCTCCAAACCCCTATGAGTAAAATATCTAGTTTTCAGATCGAGGCCATTAATGATGCTGAGTCCTCAGAAAACAGAATTCATAGCGATGAGATAGCTGAGAAGTATGGATTCAAAGGCGCTCTGGTTAGCGGAGTAAACGTCTTTGGATACCTCAGCCAACCTCTGGTTCATTTCTACGGTGAAGAATTTCTTAATCAATGCGTAATGGAAGTGCGTTTTTTAAAACCCGCCTTTCAACATGACCTCATCACCATCCAAACAGACTCTCTCGAATCTGAGAAAAAATTCCGCTATCACATAAGCAAAGCCTTTAATCAGACCGGTGAACTTCTGGCACATATGGAATCCTGGCTCCCTATTAATACAGAGCCAGCGAATGAACTTTCCTCAATGAGTGAGGGATCTGAAATTCTTGAACGAAAGGAAATCGAATGGGACTTGATCGAACTTCATAAAGCCTCTCCCATCTATGCATGGGAGCCTGCCCAAGAGGACAATTTGGAGCGAGTGCATTCCCAACGAGACGGCGCTGAAATATATCAGGGTGACAATGCCTATATTCATCCCTACTATTTACTAGATGCCTGCAACAAAGCACTTATGAGAATGTTTATTCTTCCAGCATGGATACATGTAGGAAGTAAATTAATACTTAGAAGCCCTATAAAGATTAATCAGAAATTAGCAATGAGCGCGATACCAGTAAAAAAATGGACTCGCAAGGGCCATCAATTCATCGAGCTATACATTTGTGTGCGGCGAGAGGGCAAAGTTGTTCTGGAGGCAGAACACACTGCCATTTTTAAAATCGCTTCCTAGATTGGATTTCAACACTTTTTTCTAAATCAAGCCTGCCTTTTTACTGTCTCTTTTTCACAAGCATCTTTTGCTCGCCTTCCATAACAAGCTGTTTATGCTGGTTGTGAACGGTTGATTTAAGAGTGATTACTCCAGTTGAGCTATTCGACTCCAGTTTTATTATTTCTAAAGAGGGATAAACCGTGTCTCCGCAATAGACAGGTTTAAGAAATTTTGAGCTCTGCTCGACTAAGCCTATCAAACTGTCCCCCAAGATATGAGGAAGCATGCCAGCCCCCGGTGCTGTTTGAATCGCGACCTGTAAACCGTGCGCAAGCATATGGGGGTGACCTTTTGCCCGACAATACTCCACATCGTAATGAATAGGATGGTTGTCACCCGACGCTAACTGAAATGCTGCGAAATTCGCATCACCCAGGGTACGCGAGGGTATAGGAAATTTTTGCCCAAGCTCCAAATCTTCAAAATAACTGGATTCACAGAGAGCATGATTGGCCGGGTCGAAATTTGGATCGATATCAGTTGGTTTCATCAGTGACAGTTCTACCTTTAGCGAAAGGATGCTAAGTAATGTTAAATCAAGCTTGATAGGAATCTAGCATAGATACCAAAGAATGAGGCATCTGCAACTACTGAATATGGAGTAAATTCAAGGCAAATCAGCCCCCAAATAATGTAAATGCCCTTAAAGAACAGGTAGTATGGAACAGAATGGGGCCCTAACAGGATAGTAATATGTCACTCGATATAACATTTACTCTAAGCGACAGGGATTTGGATCGTTTCAAGACAATCGTCCAAAAAGCTCGCGCCAATTCAGCTGACGATCGGGGGATGGCCGAGGTTGAAAAGGCAGCATACAAAATTGTAGAAGTAGCCATGAATTCAGACCTACCGGACTTCATCGCGGACAGACTTTTTCAACTAAAAATCTTATTGGAAATGATGCGAGATAAAGACTGGCAACTGAGTGAAAACGAAAAATCGCAGATCATGACTGCGCTGGCCTATTTTGCCGACCCTATTGACCTGATCCCTGATCATATTCCAGGAATCGGATTCCTTGACGACGCAATCTTTGTCGAGATTGTAATTCGAGAGCTTAAAAACGAACTCGAGGGATATGCTGAATTTTGTGAATTCCGAAACAGTGAAGAAGACCGCCTCAGTGCTGAAGGAAAAGACCCCAATGCGAATCGTGATAAATGGTTGCTACCTAAACGCGATGAACTGCATGCGCGGATACGCGATGCTCGAGGTGATTCCGGTGATGAAGATTTCATATTTCACCTTTTGTAAGGTTTAACTAATTAAAACTAAAACTAAAACTAAGAGATGCTGCAGGCGGTGCGCTCGTTAGTGTTCTAGGAATGATCGAGGGGGATACTATTCCCGCTGAAATTTTTCTGCCAGCGCTCCTCTATCTACCTCAACACCGCCCAGGATGACTCGCGAAATAGATCGAGTGTTGCGAATATCATTCAGAGGGTTTTCATCCAACACCAGCAGGTCTGCTCTGTAACCCGGGCCTATAACACCGGTATTGAGCAAACCCAATCTTCCAGCCGGCAAACTGGTCGCGGATATTAAAGCCTGCATGGGCTCCATTCCCAGGCGTACGAAAATTTCCAGTTCTCTATGACCGGTATAGCCAAAAAAATGATCAGGAACCGCTCCGGAATCTGTCCCCAGAAGAATATCCACTTCAGCATCAATTAGGGCCTTAAAACTCTCTGCCATTTCGGTTTCTCTCTGCATGTTGAGGGGCACTGATTCAAACCGAGCACCAGCCTGCGAGGATAAGCGGTTAGCCACGCTCACTGGCAAAGATTCTCGCAGAAATTCATCATCACCGATTGCCTGACGCCTCAACTCACCCAGACCGAGATTGGGAACAATGAACGCTCCAGCTGCATGTACCCTCTCTGCCAAAGCAGAATCCAGGTTTCTTCCCAGGCGCCCGTGCAAAAATCCATCCGTTCCTGCATCCAGTAAGTCAGACATGTCTTCCGCACTTTGCTGGTGAACAAACACCTGTAAATTGAAACTACCTGCTTGCCGGATTATTTCGCGGTAGAGATCGGGCTCCAGTTTTTGCTGGCTACCTCCGCGATCATCAACCCATATCTTTATAAAATCCAAACCTCTCTCAGCCACTTCCTTAACGGCAAGCTCTGCATCCTGTTCACTCGCTATTCCGTAGAGGATATTCATACCTGTTTTCTCAGCTACTGCGAGAGCATGTTCCAGGAATTGATCATTAGGTCCCTGGCCTGGAGGAGCCATTCCCGCAGCAAATAATAATCTAGCGGCCTGTACTCGCCCTTCTTCTATTTCTTGTTGAACCGAAAAAGCCAGCATGTCGGGATCGCTACCGGCTGAAAAAACTGCAGAAAATCCGTAGTAGGCATAACGCTGAAGATGATCAACAAGGTTCTCTCTATCATAGTTTTCAGATCCCCAACGACTATAGGCTTCGTAACCCAGATGAACGTGGGCGTCGATCATTGTCGGCATGATGGTTTTACCGGACAGATCCAAAACAGCAAACTCTTGCGGCAAGTTCATGTCAGAGCGACTGCCAACAGCTTCAATGAAACCATTGGCCACTAGCACGGACGCAGACTCAAATAGTGTGCCATCACCTACAATTATCCTGGCATTCTGCAAGAGAACAACTTGTTCCTGTGCAGAGGCTCGCGGGCTAATGACCGTAGCTAAAACAAGTGTTGTTGCAAAAACCGCAGCTAGATAATGAAGTGGTGCCTGCAATGACCTTAGGTAATGCATGGTTTTCATAGAAGGAATCCTGAACATGTCTAAGATAAAGAATTTCCGTAGCAATGGAATTGGGGTCTCTTTTTTAGTCCCAGACTGGTAATCTAGCACCTTTAGAATTAGCTCTAAACCGCAATTTCAGGATAGACCGTGCCTACAGCTCAACCCGTAAGAATGCCCCTCAGCGAATCGCAGGCATTAGCACTTGCAGAACGTACAGATGTAAGCCTTCTGTGTGCCGAGGCGCGCCAATTACGAGACTCTGCCCATGGCAATCTACTCACCTATTCCAAGAAAATTTTTATCCCCCTGACCCACCTTTGCAGAGACGTCTGCCACTATTGCACCTTTGCAAAGACACCGAGGCATATCGAGCAAGCCTATATGTCCACCGAGCAGGTCATTGAATTGTGCAAACAAGGTGCGGAACAAGGCTGTCAGGAAGCTCTGCTCACACTCGGAGAAAAACCAGAGCTTCGTTATAAAGCTGCCCGGGAAGCACTTAAGGAAATGGGGTTCAGCACCACCATCGAATATGTCACTCATATCGCTCGCACTATTTTGGATGAGACAGGTATTCTCCCCCATATTAATGCAGGAAATATGGATGCTACTGAAATGGCTGAGCTTCGAAAGGTCAGCGCTTCCATGGGGATAATGCTTGAATCTGCATCTTCTAGACTCTGTGAAAAAGGCATGCCCCACTACGGGTCACCTGACAAAGATCCCGTTACTCGACTGGAAACTATCACATTGGCCGGTAAGGCTAATATCCCTTTCACCACAGGAATTCTTATTGGCATAGGCGAGACCCGACTGGAGCGAATTGAATCGCTGATAGAAATACGACGACTCCATGAAAAGTACGGTCATATTCAGGAAATTATCGTTCAAAATTTTAGAGCCAAGCCAGAAACTAAAATGGCACAAGCCCCCGAGCCCGACCTTGAAGAATTACTGTGGACGATTGCTGTAGCTAGATTGGTATTTGGCGCAGAAATGAATATACAGGCGCCGCCTAATTTAAGCCCAGGAGTACTTCCCAAATTAGTAGATGCTGGCATCAATGACTGGGGTGGCGTGTCTCCTCTTACACCTGACCACGTCAATCCGGAAGCTCCCTGGCCCCATCTGGAAACTCTAGCTCGCGAAACCCAGAGTGCTGGAAAATTTCTCGACCAGAGACTAACCCTCTATCCTGAGTTTGTTCTCAATCCAGAAAAATATCTCGCCGAAGAACTGAGAACAACCGTACTTCGATTGAGTGATAGCTGTGGTTTAGCAAAAAGAGATAACTGGTCTCCAGGTATGACGGCAGCCGTTCCGGCAATCGAAAAAGATTTCATCGAAAACGCATCTAAATATTCAGCTGAATATAAGAGTGACGTGTCAGCCGATATCAAAGCAGTAGTAAGCAAAGCGCTAGACAAACTTCCGCTGAATGAAACTGAAGTTTCAAGCCTTTTTGAAAGTCGAGGCTATGATTTCGCATATGTCGTCAATGCTGCCAATCAGCTGCGCAAAGAGCTCACGGATGACACCGTTAGCTATGTAGTCAATCGAAACATAAATTACACCAATGTCTGTTATTTCAAATGTCAGTTCTGTGCCTTCTCCAAAGGCAAGGCTAACGAAAATCTTCGTGGCAAACCATATGACATTAGTGCAGAGGAAATGGCTCGACGCTGTAAAGAAGCGTGGCAGCGTGGCGCCACTGAAGTTTGTATGCAAGGTGGTATACACCCGGATTACACTGGACAGACTTACATAGATATTGTTGAAACGGTGAGAAGTGCAGTTCCAGGCATGCACATACATGCATTTTCGCCATTAGAGATTTGGCAGGGAGCTGAAACTCTCAATCTTTCTCTTAGTGATTTTCTACAAAAACTGAAGGATGCAGGACTCAACACATTGCCTGGAACGGCGGCAGAAGTTCTCGACGATGAAGTTCGTCAACAAATCTGCGCAGACAAATTGAATAGTGAGCAATGGCTGGATGTAATGAAGGCTGCCCACCAAGTCGGCTTTAATACAACGGCGACTATTATGTATGGACATGTTGACCGTCCTGTACACTGGGCACGCCACCTTCTAAAAATCAGAGCTCTGCAAGAAGAAACTGGTGGATTCACCGAGTTTGTGCCCCTCCCCTACGTCGCAGAGGAAGCCCCAATGTATAGAAAGGGAAAATCGCGAAGAGGACCCAGCTTCCGGGAGGCAATCCTCATGCATTCTGTGGCGCGGCTGGTTTTTAATGGGCTAATTACCAATATCCAAGCTTCATGGGTAAAACTTGGTAGTGACGGAGTATTGGCCTGCCTACATGCTGGCGCCAATGATGTCGGTGGAAGCTTGATGAACGAGAGCATCACCCGTGCAGCTGGCGCGAACCATGGCCAGGAATGGCATCCATCTCAAATTGAAGACACAATTCGTGACATGGGCAGAGTGCCGCGAATGCGCAATACCCTGTATGCTGACGCAGCTTCTGAGCGGCGGCAAACAGCGATGCAGGCGGCCGAACTAGAAGAGATTAACAATAACGCAGCAGGCAAGGTTCAAAGAAGTAAAAAACTCGAAAATCTGGCTACCGTCATTTAAGTAAACCTAAACCGAAGAATAAGTAAATCGATATGAAAATAGCAGTAACTGGTGCCAATAGCAGTGTTGGACAGAACCTCCTAAACAGCCTGAAAAGCAACGAAGAAGTTAGTGTTATAGCTGGCGTTCGATCAGAGAGAGCGGCGAAATCACTGCCCGATTCTCCGCGTATAGAAGCCAAGCTCATTTCCTATCAAGATGTTGATAAATTAAGCGAAGATTTGAATGGTGCGGATTGCGTACTTCATCTCGCCGGTATTCTAATTGAAAACAAAGGCAGCAGTTATCAAGAAGCTAACGTGGATGCCACAGCTGCGGTTCTTGATGCAGCCAAAAGAAACAATGCTTCTCATTTTGTATTTATCAGCGTTGTGGGTGCCGATGCCAATTCCACAAACGCCTATTTCAGATCAAAGGGTCAGGCAGAAGAACTGGTAAAACGATCAGGTCTGTCTGCTTCCATTATTCGAACTCCAATTTTACTAGGCCCAAATACTGCAGGTGCAAGCTCCATAGCCGCAGCAGCATCTCAGCCTAAGGCCAAGTTGCTGGGTGGCGGCACGTATCTTATGAGGCCTCTCGATATTGATGACTTGAATCTGGCAATCATGGATTGCTTTAACAAGAGCAAAGCGGGAGCCGCACTCTACGAGTTGGTAGGCCCAGACGCCATAAGTTACAGCAATTTGATTCAAAAAATGGCAGGCTTACTGGGCAACGAAATTGAAATAGCTTCTATTCCAATTTGGGTAGCAAAGCTGGGAGCGGCCATAGGAAGCCGATTACGTGGCGGTGGATTCAGTCCTACGGTTATCGACGTTATTACCATCGATGAAAAAGTCGATGAAAATGCCGATAAAACACTTGGGTTAAGTCTTACTCCTTTAGACAAGACTCTACAGAAAATCTTAAATCACGAGCAAACATAATGACTGACGAAATCGAATCCAATACAGACGCAGAACCCGAAATAGAGAATTCCGCACCGAAGAAAAAGAAAAGCCCAATAGGCAGAGCGATTTTTCTTCTACTTACAGCTGCGTGTTTTGTTTATTTGTATTACCGCCTGAACGGCGCCGCCATGCGCGAAGGTCTTTCCCTTGTTGACTATATGTCAGGAGTCTTCGCTTCTGTGGATTGGGTGCCGTGGTTATTTTTGATGATCGGCTACTCGTTGTTTTACTTTGTGATCGACACCCTTGTTGTCACTAAAGCCATAGGCTGGTTTATCGAACCCATCAAGTTTCGAGATATAGCTCCTATTCGCGCAAGCGCCTACATAATATCGGTGTTCAATGAACAGATTGGCAAAGGTGCGATGGCCTACTACCTGAACAAGCGCGACCAGATCCCCGGCTGGGAAGTGGGATCAGTAATGCTATTCATAATGTTCTGTGAAATTTATTATTTGCTGATATGGGCAACCATTGGTTTCGCGTTTGGAGCGGATACGCTTCCTGAGAATCTGCGAGATACTTTTGCACTCATTCCCTACATAGCTCTCGCTGCGAGTATTTTCCTTATTGGGTGGATAGCTTACTTTCGAGGAATGATTCTGCCAAACAACAAGTTCAAAGATCGCCGTATTTTCCATGCCTTTCGCAATGCCTTGCCTTGGCACTATGGCGCGTTCTTCTTACTTCGCTCCCCTGCCTTATTGGCAGCCGTGATCGTTTACACAACCGCATTAAACCTGTTTGGCGTAGAGGCTTCACTCTTAACCTTACTGCCTTACCTGCCTGTTATATTCTTTGCGGCCGCCGTTCCTACGCCGATGCGGGCTGCTGCAATTACATTCTGGGTGCTTCTATTCCCGGATAACGAAGGACAGATGGCTGCCTTTGGTTTCGTACAGCATAACTTTTTTATCCTGTTCAATGCTGCAATTGGACTGGTGTTCTGGCGCAGGGCTCAACGAGAACTTTTTGACTGATAATGGCCAATCTGCTGACTGCGGTTCGTTTGTTTCTGCTAATACCAGTAGCCTGGTCATTAGCAGACCCAACACTGCTTCCCGCATATGTCTTACTCCTTCTTATACTCATCGCAATTGCCAGCGACTACTATGACGGTATAGTAGCTCGAGCAACCGGCACAGCGTCTGCCAAAGGCATGCTATTTGATCACGGCACAGACTTTCTTTTTGTTACCAGCGGGCTCAGCGCACTAGCCTATGCTGGTTCAGTTCATCCCGCGTTGCCAATATTGATCGCTATTGCGTTTTCTCAATATGTTCTCGATTCTTATTTTCTCTTCAAACAGAAGCAATTAAAAATGAGCTTCCTTGGCAAATGGAACGGTGTGTTCTATTTTGCTCCCCTTCTAGTTTTCACCGTAGCTAGATTTGAATTACCTTCAGGCTTTGCAGACGTCCTATTGCTTATTGGTTCCCTATTGGCATATGCCCTGACTATCTCAACCATTGCCTCCATAATTGACAGGTTTCTCGCACCGTTAAGAGCCGCAGAAGACTAAGCTGCATGAATGCCAAGCCAATACCCCAGCTATTGGTGCAATCATAATAATCCACCAAATCACTGTCATAGCCAGGCTTGCCCATATTTGAAACGGCGACCCAAACCCATCAGTCGTAAACTTCTGTGCGCTAGTGTTTTCGTCGAACTGGCAACTCACTGTATCGATTCAAACCCTTTCTGACAGATCATCTTCATCTGTAGCAAGGTATTTTCTCTAAGCTAGAGCGAGAAAGTGAGGGAAATCCATCCTTGAAGAATGTTCAGTATAAGGGCACTATTGCTTCGTTAAACTGCGTAACTCGACTGCTATAGCTTGTCAGCAGCAATGCAAGCTCAGTAGAAACCGAGGGTAATAATAAGGAAAATAATCATGCCTCTCGATATAACAATCACTCTAAGTGATGAAGATCTTCGAAAGTTTCAGGACAGCGTAGACAAAGGAATAGTGCTGGTTGCCGATGAAAAGAGCGCCGCTGAGATAGAAGAAACAGCCTGCCTAATGATCGGAAAAGCCAGAGAGATGGAACTACCTCAATTTATTTCTGACCGTCTGTTTAAGCTCGAAATTCTGTTAAATATGATCCGCGACAAGGAGTGCTCACTTAGCAAGGAAGAATGCGACAGCGTCAGGAGCGCCCTCTACTATTTTGTAGACCCCGACGATGTTATTCCTGATCACATCCCGGGAATAGGATTCCTGGATGATGCCATGTATGCAGAAATTGTTATCCAGGAACTCAAGGTAGAGATAAAGATGTATCAGGAATTTTGCCAGTTCCGAATAGCCGAAGAAAACAGGCGAAGGAATAGAGGCGAAGATCCTTACGTAGGAAGAGAAGATTGGATAGAAGAAAAACGTACTGTTTTGCATGACCGCATGCGAGAGCGGCGTACCCTGCGTACGGGTGGTCGTGGTTGGCGCATGCGCCTTATCTAATCAATGACAGACAGTGGAGTTAATGTGCCCAAGCTACAAACCGGCCTTTTTTTACTAGGCATTCTGTTTTGTTATCAACTTTCTGCTCAGCAATCTGTGGTTGAGATAGATGGCTCAATTCTAAGCAACTTCCAACTGATAAGCGCTGACCCTCGAGTAAGAGTCGCCCTAGAAAAAATTCAGCAGCGCGAAGCTGAAACCGTTCGAGAACAAATCCGAATTACCGAAATTCCAGCCCCACCATTTAAAGAAGAACGTCGCGCTGCCTATTTTTTAGAGCAGCTAAAACTACGAGGCCTGGAGAATGCTTACCTGGATAGCGAGGGAAATGCAGTCGCTATTCGTCGAGGTTCAGGAAATGGCCCCACTTTTCTTATCGCTGCCCACCTTGATACGGTATTTCCCGAAGGAGTAGATACCAGTGTTGAGTTAAGAGGTGGGCGTTACTATGCGCCAGGAATAGGAGACGACACTAGAGGGCTTGCTGCAATGTTGTCTCTCATCGAGGTCTTAAACGAAAGCGAAATTGAAACCAGTGGAGATATTATTTTTGCTGGCAATGTCGGTGAAGAAGGTCGAGGAGATCTGCGAGGGGTCAAAGCCCTATTCCGAGACCGTCCTGATATAGACGGCTTCGTTTCCATCGATGGTGTTCGTCTGCGACGGATTACCAATGGAGGCACTGGAAGCCGAAGATTCGAGTTCCATTTCAAAGGCCCAGGAGGACATTCATTTGGCGCCTTCGGTACGGCCAGCGCTATTCATGCAATGGGCAGAGCAATCAGCAAAATTTCAGATATGGAAACTCCCTCTTACCCGAAAACCACATTCACAGTAGGCACCGTAGAAGGCGGCACTTCGGTAAATTCTATTGCTGCAGATGCCATCTTTGCCCTGGATATGCGATCCAACGACCGTGAACAATTGGCTCTTCTTGAAGAAAGAATTAAGGCCGCCGCGCTGGAAGCTGTCGCTGAGGAAAATGCCCGCTGGGAGAACGGGGAAATATCGGTAGAGTTTAATTTGATTGGAGATCGACCGGTTGGTCAGACTCCTGCTGACAGCACCATTGTTCAGATCGCCGCCCTTGCCTTCGATGAAGTAGGAATTGAGCTACAGGAATTAGGGATTTCGAGCACTGACTCCAATTTGCCAATGTCTCTAGGCATTCCAGCAATTACAATTGCCGGCGGTGGCAACGGTGGCGGAGCACATTCTCCTGGAGAATGGTTCTCCCCCGGAGATTCATCTCATGTGGGGCCACAAGTTGCTCTTCTACTTACCCTGGCCCTGGTAGGCATTGAAGGCCTTAGTCCAGCCATGCTGGAAATAAGAAACCCTTAAATAAGATCAACTTTCGCTATCAGCGATCGTTTTCAGCATCCTTGCGCAAGTGCCCATAGATGAGCTCTTCGGTGAACTCAACACACTTGTACTCAAGCAATTGCATATTCTCCTCAAGGCGCCGGTAGAGGGGAAATTTCACCTTCCAGGGTCGAGTATAAACATTAGGGTCTTCCAAGGTGGCCTCGTACATAAGCGTGTTTGGCCCCATATGTGTATAGCGCTCGGTGACTCGAAGCGATTCTGTATGATGATTGCCTGCGTGATCAAACCAGGTGTCAGCGACCTGATCTGTAACATCGATAACCAGCGTGTCGCCGTCAAAAGAGCCGAGAGAATGGCCCATCCAAGTATAGATAGGGGCTTCATAATCAGGCTCATTCATATAGACAATGCGACTTGCACTGGCAAACTCATAGGCCATTACTACAAATTCTGGCGACTGAATAATCTGAAACGGAAATGGCAGGTAGTTCGCTCTGGGAATACCGGGCATATAGCATTTGACCAGCGGATCTTGAGCAAGCCAATCTGCTTTGCTGGCTCTCTGTTTTGTTCTTCCTGCTTCGGTATAGGGAATTTCCCCACCTTCGACAATTCCTATTCCAGCGGGAATAGCCCCAATGGCTCCCAATTGGAATAAAGGACCAAAATCTGCAGCATGGGGTTCGATATCATAATGAGCTGATCCAATAGCTTGCCAGATTCCACTGAAGTCTGCTCTACCATCGGCCGTTCTTGGGACTTGAGTATTTTCTGCAGCTATTCCGCTTGTGGCATACCCAAGGAGCACGCTAAGCACCGCTGCAATCAACCTTATTCGAGCTAATCTCATTCTCGTCTCCATCCTTGTTTTTCAAATAGTATTTTTATTGGACAGTCTTACTAATCAGCTCCCAGCAATGTACTAAATCTCCGGGCATTCGCATAGTATTTGCGTTCCACCAGCCCTATTTTTATTAAGAGAATTCCGATTGACAGAAACTGTCGTGACAGGCTCAATAGCCTCTAGAATCTCATTTCAGGAGCTTACCGATGACCTTAAGCCGCAGAGAGTTGCTAAAAGCCACCGCCGCGTTGACCGCTGGTTCTAGCTTGTCCACTCCGCTGCTTGCTCAAGGCGGGCTAAATATGACAACCATCCCATCCTCTGGACAACGAATCCCAAGCATTGGTATGGGCTGCCGGAATTATCGAGCTGAGGCCGGGTCAGCGGATCTGCCCGTATTTAAGGACACATTCGAGACCTATCATCGACTTGGCGGAAAGTTGGTGGATACCTCTCCAAATTACGGAAATTCAGAAACCGTGATTGGCAATATTATGAGAGAGCTGGGAATTCGAAACGAACTCTGGGTTGCCAGCAAAGTGGATCGTGAAGATCAGCAAGCCGGGATTGAACGCATGGAACGTTCACTTGAATTGCTAGATGGCGACAACCTGGATCTCATGCAGGTTCACAATCTCCGGGGAACTGATGTTCAACTAGAAACCATGAAAGCCTGGAAAGAACAGGGCCGGTTTCGTCATATTGGCGTAACCACGTCCAGTGATCGTCAGTATGAAGAATTTGAAGCAACAATAAACCGACATCAGCTGGACTTTATTCAGGTTGACTATTCTCTTGGCAATCGCAATGCTGCAGATCGCATTCTGCCTCTGGCCCAAGACAAGGGAATTGCCGTATTGGTAAACCTGCCATTTGGACGAGGACGACTGTTCGCTGCCGTTGGTGATAGAGCGCTTCCTGAGTGGGCTGCTGACATTGATGCTACTTCCTGGGCTCAGGTATTTTTGAAATACATCATGTCCCATCCCAGCAATGCCATACCTATACCTGGCACTACCAAACCCCATCACGCTGAAGACAACATAGGAGCCGCCACGGGCCGCTTACCAGACGCCAATCTTCGACGTGAAATGGAACGCTTCATAGATCCTTTGTTAGCTTAAACATTCTGCGAGAACGAAATCCTGCCTTTATTAGCCAAGCTGGAAATCACGCCCTTGAGTATTTGGATGCGGGAATCCGGTCCGGCATTTTTTACCTCCTTGAGCTTACATTCCTTGGCGATGGGGTTTGTTGTGGGAATAAATTTCGCAATAGCCCTCGGCATACTCGGCTTTATTCCAAGGTTTAACCCTAGAAGCTTTGATAAATTTTTTACGCTTCACTGGTATGCCTGCCTGCTTATATTACTGTCAGGGCTGGCGTTATTATTGGCCTATCCTGCCAAGGCGCTGACTAACCCCGTGTTTTTTGCCAAGCTGATCGCTCTCTCTTCCGCCTTACTAATCACTTTCAAATTTCAAAAGCAGTTCTTCAGTGAAGCTGCAACGGAAGCGGGAATGGCAAGCTCAAGCCTTAAACCCTGGGCGACCCTCTCCATCTTCCTTTGGGTAGCAACAATTACTATGGGTAGATTTCTGGCATACACTCATGAAATTTTACTGGCATCTCGTTTTTTTTAGTGAAAGCCAAAGAGCCAACACGACCATGATTGAATTTTTACTCAATTTTTCTCAATCCACGGGCATATTCACGTTTATGAATTCGCAGTGGGGTTGGCCTGTAGTTGAGTCATTTCACTTTCTGGGTCTTAGCATGCTGATAGGAACCGTTGGTGTGTTTGATTTAAGGCTTCTAGGGGTCGGCAAAGAAATCGAAATGGCCAGCCTACACAAACTGGTACCATTTGGGGTAGCGGGATTTTTTCTAAATGTTATAACTGGCACTATGTTTCTAAGTAGCGCTCCCGATCAATATATTTACAATCCCGCCATTCAATCCAAGCTGTTTTTCTTGTTGCTCGCTGGCATTAACATGCTCGTTTTCTACAATACTGTCGCCGCAGAGGCTAAATCCACTCCAATGGCAAGCAATGCCCCAACTCGCGCACGAATCATCGGGGGGGTCTCTCTGCTGTGCTGGTGCGCTGTAATTGTATGCGGCCGTCTGATCACTTATTACAGACCTCCCTACCATTGGTGCCTATGGTGCTAGTACAATAGCTGATGTGATCTCCTGTTTAGTGATGGCTTTAACGCCACAAGATTAGTTGGTGGGAAATGTAATGCAAGCAAGAAAGCAATTCGATTTAGGCGGTTTTAATATTCGGATTAATTGGTTGGTAGCGGTCTGCGTTCTGCTGACTGCCTCAGCCTTTGGCCGACTTGGAATCTGGCAACTGGATAGAGCAGCAGAGAAAGTCGATGCACAGCGAGTTCTCGAAGTGGAATCCAGCATAAACGCTACTGCCGTCGAAGACATCCCCGACGGCCATTTGCATCCTGCTAATACAGAGCTGTTAAACCGACATGTGGCTCTACGTGGAGAATATGTCAACGATCGCACTGTCCTGCTGCTGGCGGAATTTTTCGAGGGCATGATTGGATTTGGTGTAGTTACACCGTTTCGACTTGCCAGCAATGGCCAACTGGTAATGGTTAGCAGAGGTTGGACCACCGGAATTCTACCAGCAGACACGCCGCCAGATTTAAGAGAGGCAGAGGGATATCAGGAAATAACGGCCCAGATATTCGTGCCTCCAGCGAATGCTAGAATAATTCCCAGCCAGGTAGATGCTTCTGTATGGCCACTGCGGATGCGAAGCCTCGAGCTAGACATTATTTCAGGAATCCTCGATGAGCCTCTATTTCCATTCGAATTGAGAATTACGGCCGGACAAGCCGGCACTCTGGTACGACACTGGCCAGCCGTAAACGCCGATGTTAATCAGAATTTATCCTATGCAATTCAATGGTTTAGCCTGTGTTTACTGGTATTATTTGCCAGCGTTTTAGCCAGCAGTAACCTGTGGTCGCTAATTCGAGGCCCCAAGCCTTCCCAACCCTGATGTCCGCACCCCGCAGAACCTGCCCACAAGCCTCTGCATATACCGCATTTTCGGCTCAATCCAACCGAGCAATTGTTCAAAATTCAGCTGAATAGTGCTAAAGTTCGTCTGTTTATTAGGGGTGAAAGCCCCGTAACTACGGTTTTTCTTAATTTTGCTCAGGGGAGTAGCGAAAATGCGTATCATATCCGTAAAATCAGTATTAGGTAGTGCAGCAACAGCGGTGGCTTTTATGCTGTCAGGCACTGTTTCAGCCCAGACTGATGAAGTCACCTTTCATAGAGATATAGAACCTATTCTGCAGCGCAGCTGTCAGAACTGCCACCGTCCCGGTGGAGCTGGACCTATGTCACTCATCACTTTTGACGAAGTAGCACCATTTGCTGGCCTTATTGAATATAAAGTCAGCCTCCGTGACCGTGCAGGCGCTATGCCTCCGTGGTACATGGAAAAAAATGTAGGCATTCAGGATTACAAGGATGATCCATCCCTGTCTGACGCTGAAATCGCTGCCATATCTACTTGGGCTCGCGGCGGCACTCCTGAAGGAGATGCAGCTGATGCCCCTACACCACTCGTATTTGATGACAGCCTAAAATGGAAAGCAGGTCCGCCTGATCTCATCGTAACGATGAACGATGTTACTAAGCTTGCAGGAACTCCTGACTGGTGGGGTGAGATTGACTACATTCCAACTGGCCTTACTGAAGATCGCTATGTGAAATCCGTTGAAGTCGTAGAAGTTAACGACGTGGATAATCAGGCTGGAACTGGTCGTGATACCGTTGGCGGGCGCTTCATTTTCCACCATATGATCTGGGGCACGGCGATGCTTGATGAAAATGGAGCACGCGAGTCCGGTGCCCCTTCAATTCCTTGGCCTGTTCATGAAGTTGGCCGAAACGCTGATATCTTCGACGAAGACGCTGGTCGTCTACTGAAAGCTGGTTCAGCTATCGTTTCTGACTCGGTGCACCTTCATTCAAATGGCCGCGATACAACTGGTCACCTTGAAGTTGGATTCATTTTTCACCCTGAAGACTACGAACCTAAATACCAAAATGGCTTTAGTGCTCTTGGTAATGGTGTAGACATCAGCATCACCGGCAATGAGAAAGATCAGGAACTTCATGCCTATACTGTTCTTCAACAGCACACTAAGATCATTACTTTTGAACCTCACCTTCACGCACCGGGCGAACGCATGTGTCTGGAAGCTATTTGGGGTTATACAGTAGAGACGCTTTCCTGTGTTGGTTATGACCATAACTGGGTACGCGGTTATCCTTATGCTGACCAGGCAGCCCCTCTTCTACCGAAGGGAACTATTCTCCATATCGTTGGATACATGAACAACACGGACTCCAATCCAAATGTTCCTGATCCACGTAACTGGCAGGGTTCTGGTAATCGTTCCGTAACCAATATGTTTATCGATCTCGGCATTCGAGTCACTCTCAATGATGAGCAGTTCTTCGAAGCTATGGAAGAACGACGTCAGGTGCTTAACCTTGGCCCGAATGATCACGTGGTCGGTTGTCCTCTATGTCTTGCGCCGCTGGTTGCTCCAGTTGCAGAAGATGAAGAAAGCAACGAAGTCGCTGCTAACTAGGCTTCGGGAAGCGGTAATAATGATCGATATAACTAGTGCGTCAATCAGCAGGTTTAAAATCCTGCTGATTGCTTCATTTCTACTGGCCTTACCCCAGTTCTCTCTCGCTGACAGCTTTCGTTTTGGTGAACATGTTGAACCGGCTTATGAAGGCTGGCGTCCTAATGCAGACGGCACTTTCAGTTTCATGTTTGGTTACATGAATGAGAACTGGGAAGAACAGCCTGACGTCCTTGTCGGTGATAGTAATTTTTTCAGCCCAGGTGATGCAGACCGCGGCCAACCCACTCATTTCCTTCCTAGGCGAAACCGTTTCACTTTTGAAGTGGTTGTTCCTTCCGACTGGGGTGACCGTGAATTAATCTGGACACTTAATGTAAATGGTGTCGAGCGCAAGGCTTACGCCACTCTGAAAGATGATTACCTAGTAGACAATATGGTAATTGCATCGGAGACTGGCTCTCTGGGAGCAGGCACTAGTAGCCCTGAGTCCAGAGCCAATATTGCTCCCGTAGTTACTGTTCAGGGTGACGAGATTCGTACGGCAAGAGTTGGAGAACCAATAGCAATCACGACTAACGTTGCTGATGATGGTCTTCCAGAACCCCGAAGAGAATCTACTATTTCAGCAAGCTCCTTGATGTCACGCATGATGAGACCCCCTAGCAGGATTACAGTTGGCAAAGTTAATGGTTTGTTCTTGTCATGGAATAAGTACCGTGGTCCAGGTGAAGTCACCTTTGATCCGCCACTGCCAAAGCCATGGGAAGACACCCGAACTTCTGCCAATTCTCCATGGGGTGCTTTATGGTTACCACCGGAAATTCCTGAGGATGGCAACTACGAAGTGACAGCTACTTTCTCTGAACCTGGCACATATATTCTTTGGTCAAGAGCTGACGACGGCGGCCTCTATAACGATGGCTACATCACAGTAAACGTTAGCGAATAGAGATTAAAGCATGTAAAAAGGACGGGAAACCGTCCTTTTTTTTATACCTCGAAAACGTGTAGAAGAAAGTTAAGGAACTCATTCAAATAAAGCTTTTAGGATTTTTTGATGTTAATCACTCTCTTGAATTCCAGCGCTGTTATTTGTATTTCTGTTGATTTTCCCAATGAAAAGTAACTAACACATCACAAAAATTTAATACGAATGTGGAATCAAACTAAGATGATTATAAAAAAATTTACTTCATTTCTTCTAATCTCAATTATAGCCAGTATTGCTGCGAGCTCTGCTTTGGCTCAAATTTCATATCGCAGTGGCGAAGAAATCGAACCGGGTTACGAAGGTTGGCGTATAAATGATGACGGGACTTACACCTTCATCTTTGGATACATGAATGATAATTGGGAAGAGCAACCAGACATCCCTGTTGGAGATAACAATTTTTTTAGTCCCGGTGAGGCAGATAGAGGCCAACCCACTTTTTTTCTCCCAAGGCGCAATCGATTTACATTCGAAGTAACCGTTCCTTCTGACTGGGGCGATCGAGAGTTGGTTTGGGAGATCACCCATAACGGTGAGACTAATCGCGCCTACGGAACATTAGCTACCGATTACCTAATCGACAATATGGTAATCGCGTCAGAAACCGGCTCTCTGGGAGCTGGTACCAGCAGCCCTGAATCTCGAGCAAATATTGCGCCAGTGGTCACCGTGCTCGGTGAGAGTATTAACGGAGCACAGATAAGGAATGTGAGAGTAGGTGAAGAATTGCTCATCGACACCCATGTAGATGATGACGGTTTACCAAAACCCAGATCGACTAACTCAAGCAGGAATACCCCGTCTCAGGAGCGCATGATGCGCCCTCCTCGTCGTACCACTGTCGGTAAAACCAATGGTTTTTTCCTGTCATGGAATAAGTATCGCGGACCTGGGCAAGTCACCTTTGAGCCGCCACAGATAAAGCCATGGGAAGACACTCGAACGTCAGCGAATTCTCCCTGGGGAGCTCTTTGGGTTCCTCCTGAGGTGCCAGAAGATGGTAACTATCAGGTTAGGGCTATATTCGATACGCCAGGAACTTATATTCTCTGGGCTCGCGGTGATGATGGCGGTCTTTATCACGACCAATATGTCACTGTGAACGTAAGGCCATAAACCGGTAAGAGGGTTTCCGGACAAGCTTTTAGGGTTGGTCTTCTTCCTGAAGCTCTATGGTGAAGGGCGGATCGTAACTGGGTGGATCTTGATTCAGAATAATATTAGTTCGCGGAGGTGTTACGAACTGAGTGTCAGGACCGCCATTTCTCATCATCAGCCTTAGCTCTTCGGCCTCCTTCATTACTGAAGGTTCGACAGCATCAGCACCGAATGCGAAGCTGAAACTTCCCCGAATCAATAGGTCATTAATACCTAAGATCGCCCAGTCCGCTGTGTAGTAGACAGCTTTCTCTAGCTGCGGCAGCTCTAGGCTGTAATCACCCTTCGCTCGTGGGTTATATCGGAAGTTTATATCCACCCAATCCCGCTCATCATTTCTCAGCGTTAATTTCACCAGCCGAACGTTACGAGGGAAATTCAAACCTAGGTTAGCCGGGGCTGAAGCAAGCACAGAATCATCATTTGGTGTGGTTTCTGTTTCCTCAACAATTCCTGTAACATCCGCTGCGGGTGGATAATGAGGGCTTCTGGACTGCTGTGCATACACTGCATTCCCTGCCAAGAGAATCAGTGATGTTATGGCAACATGACAAGGGATTGAAAACTTCATAACTCTTCCAAGCACTAAAACTACCCAAATGGTCAGCGAAACCGACGACGAATTTTACAATCAGCCAGGCTATTAATCTAGCTGTATACGAGACATCTACACATATGCAAGATTCTGATTTACCTAGTATTTTAACAGAGCTGAAAAAAAGCGGAAGTAATACAGCGACATTTGGGGAAGAATGGTCCCAGGGTCGCTCTGCATTCGGTGGCATCTCATCAGCCTTTGCATCCACTGCTATGGGAAAATTGGTGGATTCGAAGAGCCCTATACGCTCACTAATGGTGTCATTCGTTGCCCCCCTGCCCCCCGGGGAATTCAGCGTCGACAGTGTACTTCAGCGAAAGGGCAAAAATGTTGCACAATGTGCTGCCTCTGTAATTTCAAATCAGCAGCTATGTCTTCAGGCTATGGCTGCATTTGGTAATTCCAGAGAAGGATTTTCAGTCGAACCACTAGTTGAATTTAACCCTATTCCTCGAGAGCAAGGAGTGCAATTTTCCGATCATGCGAAGCGACTTCCAAGCTTTCTAAGATTCTTCGAAGGAAGTTGGGTTGGTGGCGGCATGCCTTTCGCTGGTAAATTTCAACCACAGCTAAATATGTGGGTAAAACATAAAGCAGATATGAGTAACTTCCCGGTAGAGAAAATCATCACCTTGGCTGACATTCCACCACCGGTAATCCTTACCCATTTCAGCAAACCGCCGGTTCCTTCGAGCTCGCTTAGCTGGTCACTGGAATTTGTTATTCCTCCACAACAAATTGAGAGCGAATGGTTTTATCTCGAGTTCAATACAGAGGCAGCTGGGAATGGTTATACCCAGCAATCGGGGAAAATATTCGATGAAACAGGCCAACTTTGCGCTCTGTCCCGACAATGCATGGTATATTTTGGCTGAATTCGGCAGATAACAATTCCTATAGGACGCATGTAGAGCTTCGAATTGCCAGACAAGGCGATCTCCTAGTAGTATCTAAATATGTTTTCAAACATAAATTTTTGGTTTTTAAATTGAAAAATAAATTCATCAACTACTGTAATTTGCTTCTGTTATCAGCCCTGCTCTTATCCGGCAACTCGATGGCACAGCATAGCCATGGCGTACTAACTCCTGGCGTAACTTTTCCACCGGACGATTCAGTCCTCAGTGAATCCCCCAGAATGATAACCATGAGCTTTCGGGTAGATGTTAGCTTGTTAAAATTGGCACTTTATACAGCCGATGAGAAATGGATAAATATAGGCTTCCAATATACTCCGGATAACTATACTCACAGCTATGTTTTCCCGATTCCTGGTGAATTAGCCGCTTCGGAATATTACATCGCCCGCTGGTCTGTCACCGACGAGAGACGTCGCTTACTAAATGGCGAATTCAAGTTTGCATTTGGAGATGGGGCAATACCACCATCTGAGACAATAGAGTCACTGGTAAGTGATCGCGTAGAAGTGCTGCCGTCGACAGGGTCATACCGAATCGGCAGAGATCAAAACTAGTTATGTTAGTTAGCACGGCATAGTAACTACTATGTAGTAACTACAGATCAGAAGATCAGATCAAATTTGATTGGGTAGCATACAGAAAAAACTACTTGAATTTGAAACCCTGTTGCTCAAGAAATTCTCGCATATGGGGTCTGGATTTTTCCGACAACAAGCTGGCTACCTGTTCGCTCCAACTGATCCCATGTCCACCGCCAGTTCTTGTCTTGTAATATTCTCGAATCTTCTCATCGTAAATAGCAATGGAGTCCTTATCCCCTTCTTCGTTATAGACTTCCTGTTTCATAATAACAGAAACAGGTAGACGGGGTTTTACTTCCGGGTCCTGATCTGGATAGCCCAGGCAAAGACCAAACACAGGATATACACCCTTGGGTAGTTGCAAAATACGTGAAACTTCAGCAGGGTTATTCCGAATGCCGCCGATGTAACAAATTCCCAAGCCAACTGATTCCGCAGCGGTAACCAAACTCTGCGCCATTAATGCAACGTCAGTTGTAGCAATTATAAAGTGCTCCGTGAAATCTCCTTCAAAAGGTTTTTCATATGCCTCACAGTAATTCCCTGCTCGCTTAAGATCGGCGCAAAACATAAAAAACTCTGCCGCAGTCTCTACATATTTCTGGTTGCCAGCTAACTTGGCGATTTCTGCCCTTGTGGCTTTGTCAGTAATTCTAATAATCGTAGAACCCTGCAGGAAACTGGAAGTGGCCGCGGCCTGACCTGCCAGAACCAAGTCATTGAGCAAGTCCGAATCGATAGCCTGCTCAGTAAATTTACGAATGCTGCGATGGGATTTCAGCAAGTCTAAAACTGTACTCATATTTCTGCTGCCTGAAGGGGTTCCCGAAGGAGTTAGTGAAGCTCGATTAAATTATCGAGAAATGCAGGGACTACATCGTTGGCAAGATTTGATTCCGCATTAAATAGCAGCACCATACCAATATTGGCATCCGGCACGAAAGCCATTTCTGATCTATAGCCGCGGACGCCCCCACCATGATGAATAACTCGAAGACCTTTATAATCGAACACTCTCCATCCGGTTGCGTAGTAGGCCTTTTCCAGACCGGACCAGCGATTGAAATAATTGCCTCTTGGGGTGGCGATTATTGGTTCGTGTAATTCAGAAAGAAAATCTTCGGGAAGGACTTCTGGAAAAGCACCGAGATTGGCACGTATCCACATGCTCATATCGAAAATACTGGCATTGATTCCAGCTGCCGGTGCCGCCGAATAATAAGCAGGATTTGTGGTGGTGGTTCTCCAATTGCCTCTTACTTGACGATGGGGCAAGGTAGCTTCCGGATCCTCAAGATAGGGTTCGAGCCCCACGGTAGCGGTTACCATGCCCAAGGGTTTGAATATCTGTTCATAAAGATATTTCTCATAGCTTTCACCGGTGCTCTGTTCAACAACATCAGCAATCAGAGAGAAGATTACATTCTGATATCCATAGCATTGTCCCGGCCGACATACGGTGGGAATTTCATCAAATTTTGGTTTGATACTGTCGTAGAGAACGCCATCATCAAGCAAGTTGGAGTAGGAATGGGGCATCAATCCACTGGAATGACTCACAATATGCTTTAAGGTAATTCCACTAGAGGAGCTACCTGTACCGATATGCAATTCGGGGAACAGGTCACTCATTCTGCTATCCCAGGATTGCAGATGCTGATCCACCAACAGTGTTGCCGCCGTGCCAGCGAAGGTTTTAGACATGGAGGCTATTCGAAAGATCGAATCCGCCGTAACCAGTTCAGTTTCTCTGACACTCTTCACACCCCAGGTTTGCATATGCATGATGCCTTCACGAGACACAACAGCGAGGGCGGCGCCCGGGATACCTTTCTCATCTGATGCCTCTTCAATCCAGTCAACGAAGGGGTTTATATCGTAATTATAATCAACAGATGAATTCGGCCCTGCGGCAGCACTTATTTGCGGGAGAATAAGGCAAATGGTAGACAGCGTTGTGCTCAGAAATGGCAGTAAAGCCTTCCGCGCGCGGGAATCGGTGTGACGTGAATTTTTTATCAAATCAGGTACAGCGTTAATTGCGGTCCGTGTCCGTTATTTTTTGAAATGCGAAGTAGTCACTTCCTCATCATTGGGAGCCCAATGCTCTCAAATAGTTCCCTTGTCGGCAATTCATATTCTCTGGGCAAAAAGAAACCGACTCAACATAAGTTAAATCGGCCAAAGGGGGCCTTATTTTAGCTCCAGCGGAGCTAAATTCTTGCCTAGGGGGTCTATTCTGGGGGGAAGAACATCAACATTCGCCGGCCTTCTCTGATTACAGTAATTGCCGCAAAGCGATTGAGCTCATTGAGTGCTGAATTAAAAGCCGCGAGATCATCAACCTTTTCGCGATTAACTTCGACAATGACATCGCCTTCTCTCAGGCCTACGGACCAGGCAGTGCTGGGGGACACAACATCGCTTACCAATACACCTTCTGTGTCTTCGTCTGTGGATTGCACGCGAGCGCCTCGAAATTCATTGCTGGCTGGACGACGGATATCTTCGACGTCTGCCTCCATAGTCCTGCCGCCAATAACAACGTCCATTTCCCTTATCTCGCCATTTCTATAGAGGACCAATTCAGCTTTCTGGTCCTGGAGCATCATGCCAATCTTATTCCGTAGCTCCCTGCTTCCTTGTATTTCCTCACCAGCAATCTCAACAATTACATCTGAAATTTCGATTCCAGCTTTTTCGGCAGCACTGCCAGCTACGATACTGGTAACCAGAGCTCCCGAATCAGCATCGATATTAAGAGCGCCAGCCATCTCACCATTCAGATCAATGATAGAGACTCCGAGCATGCCTCTTCTTACTTCTCCGTCACGTTGCAAATGACCAACTACTGCAGCGACCATATCAACCGGAACAGCGAAGCCAATGCCATTGCTGCCACCATTTCCGCTAAGTATGGCTGTATTGATCCCGATCAGATTTCCTTCAAGATCGACCAGGGCGCCACCTGAATTGCCAAGATTAATGGCAGCATCTGTTTGAATAAAATCTTCATAGTTCTCTCGATTTAATCCCGCCCTGCCCAAAGCGCTAACGATGCCCGAGGTTACAGTCTGGCCGATGCCAAACGGATTGCCTATAGCCACCACGTAATCGCCAACTTGGACGCTGTCAATATCGGCAAGCTGGATATCGCTCAATTCATCAGCATCTATTCTAAGTAAGGCAATATCCGTTTCAGCGTCACTGCCTAGCAACTCAGCATTCTCAGTTCGACCGTCAGCTAATTGGACGCTTATGGAGTTAGCACCGGCAACTACATGGTGATTGCTAATAATCAGCCCTTGATCCGCATCAAAGATCACGCCAGAGCCAGCACCTGTAGCCCTGGGAGTTCTGGACCCCTGCCGGGAGATTTCAGGAAGGTTCTCAAAATATCTCCTCACTTCCTCCGGTATGTTTTCGCCCTGGGGAAAGAATCTATTCTCGGTTGGCATGAACTTGCTCACTCGGATACTTACAACCGCCGGAGTCACCTCCTCCAGCATGGGTGCCAAACTGGGAATACCCTGAGATAAAGCTTGAGGGGTGATAGCCAAGCTCTGGGAACCGATTCCTATGATCAATATGACCGCTGAGAACCTCTGAATTTGTGTGATAAATGCTGTTTTCACTTGCTATATCTCCTCTAAAACCGACGAGCACCCTAGACAGGGTGATCCTTGCTTGCCCTAAATGCTGGCATTGCGCTAATTTCTAGATCAAATTACGTGTGAAAGCGGTGAGTAACCTGAAAATGCGATGAATAAAATGTCCAGAAATCCTGCAGATGAAGAAAATTCCCGATTTTGTGGTCTTAATCTATTAGAATTAGCTCTATTCTTGAGGAGCATGGCTAGCTAGGTACAATGCAGTAGGGAAAGGTAGTACGGAATTGAGTAACCTTTCCTCGCTATATACGTCTAAGCTATAGAAGAAACGGAACCGCCCTTTTGACGACTACATCAGATACCGGGATTGTCGAAATGAATATTAGACAAGAAATACAGGTCGATGCTGCTGAACAGAAAGCAGCCTTTGCACCTGAAAAGTCGAAGAACGTGTTTTCTATTGGTGAATGGAGTGTTATTCCAGAACTTAATAGACTTCAACATCGAAATTTGGACCAGAAAATACAGCTCGAGCCGAGGCTGGTGAATCTACTTTGCTACCTCGCAAGTAATCAAGATCGGGTAATCGGTAGAGAGGAATTAATTCAGGAATTATGGCCCCGGGTCATAGTAAACGAAAATTCGCTTACCCGAGCAGTATCAGAGCTTCGCAAACAATTACGATCAACTGACACTGAGTTGAATTACATAGAAACTATTCCGAAAAAGGGATATCGACTCCTTGTACCTGTCGAAGATACGCAGGAATACCCTGTTAAACTACATAAGCTTATGCAGCAAGCTTCCCAAACAGTAGAAGATTCAGATATTTCACCGGCAGGCTTTCTCAAACAAAAATACCATACCTCGTTTCAAGCAGCGGCAGCTGCCGTAGCAATTGCAGCGACCCTTGTTCTTTACCCATTTTCAGATACCAGCAAGCCAGATGACACAAGACAATGGATAGATAGTACTGCTCTACCTCTGCTTTCAGATCAAGTAATCAATCCGGACAATGATTATATGGGAGGCGAGTTGAGCCTGAGCGGTATGGGAGAAGCCAGCTTTGGATCAAGTATTGGTGGCACTACTAGCAACCCCATTATCGCAAATGACAATAATCAGTATGCCTACATCAAATATGATCATAGCGGCTCAACAATTTATTTAGGAAGCTTGAACAGCACAATGGACCCCTTGGCCATCTACAGTAATGACTCTCACCTCTTTAATTTGGCATGGTCACCGGTAGGAAATAATCTGCTATTCGCTAAGAAACCAGGTATGAGCACTGCGGCGATATTTTCCAATGGAACGAAAAAAGTTGATGAACTATTTAGCCTGGACCTGGGCTCAATGTTGATTAGCAAACTGATTCCAGACGCCAGCCCGGCAATAAATGACTCAGTTAACAAACAGAGCCTAACTTAAGCTATCAAAAAGTAGTGGATTAGTGCTCTGGAGGACCGATGACTGTTGAGAAGTACGTTGTTAATAGCATTATTAACAAGGCAACTAAGCCCTCTACCCGAATGGACTTCCCTATCTGCGTTGCATTGCCCTCTGCGATGATTCGCGGCACCAGCTTATAGCGGTTCAATGCTGCTATTCCCAATATGCAAAGTACAAGAGATATTTTAATCAAAACCGCGATGCCGTAGGGACTTTCTAGCAATTGAATTGGTGCAGCGAAAAACTCAAACAGAAGAATTACTCCTGCTACGGTCAATACACCAACAATACCCATGGCTAGATTGCCAAACCTCTCCAAGCTATTCTTTACTGTTTCCAGATCGCTACTAAAGGATAGGCTCCACAGCGGGTAAAGACTTCCAATCCAAAATGAGAAAGCCAAGAAATGCAAGAAGATAGCTATTTGAGAAAGAAGGCTTAAAACCGACACATGGCCTCCTATTCGGAAACTATATGCCAGTAAAAATAGTGCGGGGGTGAATACCTTGAACACGTTTATATAGAACTGTTCACTCGGAGGTCGAGTAATATTGGATATTTTCTTTAAATAATAAATACTCGCTAGCAAAGCAATTACAAAAGCCGACAGCCGATAGAGAGCCATTTCTCCATGTTGCGTGCTCATGAGTAGCGAGATCATCGACCAATCGAACATTCCCAAGAGGCCGCTACCATTCACCAAACCAACCTGAATCAGGTAATTCAGCAAAACTCCCTGAAATCCGAGAAAAGATCCAATCAATATATAACTGAAATTCTTTTCCAGTAGTTGGCGAGAACCATCAGAAAATTTCCACAAACAGAGACTGCCTCCAGCAATGCTGGCGGCACCTATGTAGAGCAATAATTTGCAAACCAGACTTGCCAGCTCCCAGCTACCGGGAATGAGCGTCATTTGAAGAAGAGTGTGATGATGATGAGTTTAGAAAGCCGAGCCAGAGTCTTAAGATTCTGGCTTGACCTCAAAACTATAGGAGTTGGTTACTGTATGGCCATCGGCGCCGATTACTGCCCAGTTAACCGTAAACTTTCCCGGGTGCATTCCCGGCGTTTCGATAGAATATGCGGCTTTCGTTTGATCTGAAACTTCAAAGTTTGTAGGCATCTCATGACCTACGCCCATCAGCTCCAATTTGATCAGCTTTACCTCAGCGGTAAATACCAGATCAAGCTTGGCCGGTAAGCTGGTAACTACAGACTCATCTGCAGGCGTCGATTCCTTTAGGCCGGTATGGGCCGAGGCTTGCATCGAAAACGATAAGCTAGCCAACAGAACGACGATAGCTCTTGCCATAAAATTGAATGTGCTAGAAGAATTCATAGTATTTCCTCAAATAGATTCTGGGTGAGGTCTGTGTTCATACAATCAGATCGCTCAAGATACGCCTTATTATCTCAGTTTTATCCAATATAGGCGATGCTCATACTGCGACAAATTGTCACCCCTGAATACATCAAAAGTTGCTCCTGTGAACTACTTCTTGCGTTGCCAGACGTGGCTCTGAGGCGATATCGATATCTCCTCCAACACCGTGCCTGGCCGAGCCTCAATGACGGTCATAAGTGCAGCCGCGACATCATCCGCCTCAACCGCGTTCTCTGGGTCAGCCCCTGGCTCAAAATTAAGTTCATCGAAAAAAGGAGTTCTCACTGCGCCTGGATTAAGAATGCTCACCCTAACTCCAGATTTCCCACACTCATCTCTCAGCGCTTGCGCAAAGCCTCTTATGGCGAATTTACTGGCACAATATATGCTGCCCTGCCGCGAGCCTTTTAGCGCAGCTTCAGAGCCAGTAAAGACAATATCGCCACTGCCCTGCTTCTTAAGCAAGGGCAGGAAGCTCTTGGTAATTATGGCATGACTCATGAAATTCACGTCCATTACCAAGCGCAAATCAGCCACAGAAAGTTGTTCGAGAAAGGCCATTTTTCCTAGGCCTGCATTATTTATAAGAGCTTTCACCGGCAAGCCAAGCTGATCAACTTCCTTAACTAGATCGTCCATGGCTTTCGGTAAAGAATCAATATCCGATAGGTCAATTTGTCTCGGCATGAAACTTTCATGGTTAAGACTCTTTTCATTCGCGTCCTTCGAGATACCAATCACCTGGTAACCCTCTTCAAGAAGCCTTCGAGCCATCGCCAAGCCTATTCCAGACGAAGCGCCAGACAGTATTACCAATTGCGTATCTTTAGACATAATTAACTCACTAAGCCTTTCATAGCAGACTTTACAGACTGCAGATGTTTATCCAAACAAACTGTCACTATCCACAGTGATAGAATTTTTCTTCCGGAATAAAGCTTTTCAATGATGTTTCAATTTTTTCAAATTCATCTTTTTTCCCGATGGGTTTCAAACTTAGCATTCCATCTTCTAATTCCATCTTTCTTGAAAATAACTCTTCATCAGGATATTGCTTCACGATGTTCTTATGAAAATCTACCGGCATCCTGAACACGCCGCTACTCACAGAATGAAGCATGTCCACATCGAGTCCTGAAAAAACATGCTGAAATAGCTCCTTATAAGCTAGGTGGCTGTCCTCCTCTACAATAACCGGCTCGAATCGGAGGGCTACTTTCCAGCCAGCCTTCTGCAACTTTGCCAGAGCATCGATTCGCTTTGTAATCGAAGGCACTCTATTCTCCCATTTTTGAGACTGCAGCTCGGGCGAAAAACTCATCGCTATGACGCAATTCTCAATGGCCTCCCGATCCAGAAAACTTCGAATCTGGGTGCTCTTGGTTCGAATTTCAATTGTAGCTTCTGGCCTGCATGCAAAGAAAGGCAGGAAATAATCGCAAAAGCCGCTTACAGGCTCCAAGGCCAAGCTGTCGCAATCATAGCCACTATAATAAACACTTGGCCCAGGATTTTTCACAATCATATCCGCTAGAGATTCTGCAAAGTCTTCGTAATTAACAAATAGAACATAATTGGCAGAACGATACATGCCTTGCAAAAAGCAATACCGGCAATCATAGATGCAGTTGAGCATATGAGAAAAATAGTAGCTCGGATTCTCATCAAATCCGTAGCCTTCCGGCGAGGGAAGAACAAATTTTCCGTGTTTCCTGGCAAGAATTAAAGCCGGCGCACTTTTCTGCATTCGAAAATTTTGGCCTTTCCTATTAAACACTTCGCCGTATCGCGAGCAATGTATATGAGGAATAGACGGATAAGACGCGAGAATTTTCTGCACCCTTTCCCACTGCGCCACTTCCTCTTCAATATAGATTGCCGAAAACATGTCTTCTTTTCATCCCTTACTAATCTAAAGTCTTTTCCAAAACAGAAAGTAGCTGCTTGGTAGAGTGATAATTTTTCTTGCTTAACTCCTCTAGCAAGCCATTCTTATCCTGTGCTTGAAACCGCTGACAGTGCCTCTTCAACTGAATCCTCTGCGTCACAGTAAGCTTATATGCTGACTCTAGATAGCCGAACACTTTCGGCAAGCGATGACGTGAATTATGGGTATCAAGCAAGTCCAATAGATCACCGACAAGTTCCAGTATCCTGCTTCCTTGCCTCTCAATCATGCCCGGGATATTTTGCAGATTTATTTGGTCGACATGGTTATCACGATTATCGGAAATAATCTTAAAAGTCTGTACGAATTCACTACTGCTTAGAGCTTGTGCGGCACGATAAAAACCTGAAGCCTCCATCTCATAGGCAACATCTTCGTCGTATTCTTTTTCAATTTCATCAACGGTAATCACTGGTGATGAATCATAACCGCTAATTAGCATCCCGGGATAAAAGACGTCCCCGGTTGCTTTCTCGGTGATCTTGCTCGCCAATAGCCCGGTCCCAATGGCGGCAGAGCGATGCCCAGCTATGCCAATATTCAACCAGGCGCTAATCAACTCTGGCTCTAGTCTGGTTCCTAAATAATTTGACGCATCAGTTGCAGCAGCTTTTCCCATGCCTGACAAAACCAGACTTATACCTTTGTCATTCTTGTAGATCGGAAATGCAGTGTGATCTGTCACTTTCTCCAGATTGAACAAGGCGATCAGGGGTTTCGCCTCCAAGCTATGGGCAACCACGATATTTAGCTTTCCAGCATCCAAAGCTTTCACCATTCCCGAAGAAACTCCATTTTCATTCACCATATTTCTTAATCATGCTGCGATAATGATCTACCGTTTCTCTATTGTCTCGCTTTTCTGCTCCGGCAAGTAGGATTTCACACTTTGACAGAAGCATAGTCCGGGTCTTAGTAATTTGATCAGGGTTTAGATTTCCGGATTGAAGCAAATTCCCCATTGCCTGAACTCTAAACCTATCCATACCCCAGTGCAGACGTGACAACTGATCATCATGACCACCGTATTTTTTTATCAAAGCTTGCTCAATGAACAAAACTGGATAACGACTGCAGATTTTTAACCAAAGATCATAGTCCTCACAAGCAGGTAGCTCTTCATCAAACCCACCCACCTCCTCAAACAACTGGCGGCTCAAAATAACTGATGAAGGAGAAATTGCGCAGAGAGGCAGGCATTTGTCGAATATATGGCCACCGCCTTTCTGGTGCTTTTTCATTTGATTTACACGGACACCATTTCTTATCCATATTTCTTCGCTGTGTATTAATTGATACTCAGGGTTTTCAATCAGCCGTTGTATCTGTAACTCCAGCTTCTTTTCCAACCATTCATCATCCGAATCAAGAAATGCCAGCCACTTACTGCTACTTTCAATAACTCCTCTATTACGGGCGGCACTAACGCCTAGATTACTCTGAGAGAGATAACGAAGCTGTGGATATTTTTCCTCGAGAAAGCTGCCTGTTCCATCAGATGAACCATCATCAACTACGATTATCTCATTGGCCGCCAAAGTCTGAGACAGGACTGATTCAATAGCACGACTAATGCAATGCTTTCTATTGAAGGTGGGAATTACTACCGCTATGGAGTTGTCCATTATTCGCATCTGCTTTTTCATCAATCAAAAAAGGGAACCGAAGTTCCCCATTTTAATTAGACCAGAATTGTTCTAGCTATATTTTGCCAACTCTTTCCTGGCAATAACTCGTCGATGAACTTCATCTGGTCCATCTGCCAAACGTAAGGTTCTTTGGCTAGTCCATAATGCTGCTAATGGAAAGTCTTGTGATACTCCCGCCGCGCCGTGCATTTGAATTGCTCTGTCTATTACCCGGAGTGCCATATTAGGTACAGCAACTTTTATTTGAGAAATCGCATCACGAGCTGCTTTGTTTCCAATGGTATCCATCAGCCATGCCGCTTTAAAAGTAAGCAAACGACATTGTTCAATTTCAATTCTGCTATCGGCGATAATATCGTAATTTCCACCGAGTTCGGAAAGAGGCTTGCCAAATGCTTCACGACTCACAGCTCGTTTACACATCAGGTCCAAGGCTTTTTCCGCTGCACCGATTGATCGCATGCAATGATGTATTCGTCCTGGCCCCAGCCGGCCCTGGGATATTTCAAAACCGCGACCTCTTCCTAAAATGATATTGCTTTCGGGAACTCGTACATTGTGGAATTTAATGTGCATATGCCCGTGAGGAGCATCGTCTTTGCCAAACACTTCCATTGGTCGAACAACTTCCACGCCTTCTGCATCCATAGGAACCAGAATTTGTGACTGACGGTTGTGTTTCGGAGCATCCGGGTCCGTAACCACCATAGTAATCATTATCTTGCAGCGAGCATCTCCAGCTCCGGAGATATAAAACTTCTCACCACTGACAACCCACTCGTCGCCATCCAGAACTGCAGTAGTTGCAATATTTGTCGCGTCTGATGAAGCGATGTTCGGCTCTGTCATGGCGAAGGCTGAACGTATTGTTCCCGCTAACAATGGCTCAAGCCATTCTTTCTTTTGTGCTTCCGAACCATACCGCTCCAATACTTCCATATTTCCAGTATCTGGTGCGCTGCAGTTAAATGATTCTGATGCCAAACGGCTCCTGCCCATTATCTCGGCCAGATGAGCGTATTCAAGATTGGATATCCCTGCCCCACCCTGACTCTCAGGAAGAAAGAAATTCCAAAGACCGAGACGACGAGCTTCTTCTTTAAGATTACTTAATATTTCATCCTGTCTGGGCGTATGAGACCAGCGATCACCGACGCCAACTTCATGGTGATATTCCTTCTCTACCGCTTCAACATTTTCTTCCACAAAGGTACGGATCTTCTCCCGTACTTCCACCATTTCTTCAGACAATCCCAAATTCATCATTTTCCTAAACCCCTTTAAATCCTGTTTCTATCCTGAAAGTCTATCAGCCGGCTATTGTACCACCACCATCGATAACAATTGTTTGACCCGTAGTAAAACTACCCGCATCTGATGCCAAAAATACGGCAGCACCCGCAATCTCGTCTGGCTCACCGATTCGCCTAAGCGGATATTTCGACACCGTTGCCTTATATATCTCCGGGTTTTCCCACAGCGCCTTAGCAAATTCCGTCCTCACCAGGCCCGGAGCGATGCAGTTTACCCTGATATTCTGAGGACCCCATTCCACCGCCAGGTTTCTCGCTATCTGCATATCTGCTGCTTTTGAAATGGCGTAGGCTCCCAGAGCTTCTGTCCCTTTCAAGCCTCCGATAGAGGAAATTATAATTACCGCTCCACCTCCTTTCCCCGCCATACCTGGTAAAACCAACTGACTGAGACGGTGTACAGAGCCAATATTCGCGTGCATTACCTTATCAAAGGCTTCGTCGGGGATATCCTGAGAAGGGCCAAAGTAAGGGTTTAATGCTGCATTGCAGACCAGCACATCAACCACCCCCAGCAATTCTTCGGTCTTGGCGACTAGATTCTGGAGCTGCTCCTTATAGTTAATATTGCAAGCTATAGCGACAGCCTCGCCGCCATTAGCAATTATTTCAGCGGCAACCTCATCACAGGCATCCTGATTCCTGCTTGAAATCACGACCCTTGCTCCCTGCTCTGCCATGCGGCTAGCTATAGCCTTACCAATTCCCTTGGTCGACCCGGTTACAAGTACTACTTTCCCTTCGAGACTAAATAAGCTCATAGAAACTCCTTTCCAATTCTACGTTTGAACTTCCACTAATCGGTCCACTCTCTGCGACCTTTTGAGATGCTGGTGCCACCATCAACAGGTATTACTGTTCCATTAGTGTATGCACCCGCCCTGGATGCCAAATAATTAATAATGCCAACTATTTCAGCGGGCTTACCAACTCTATGCAATGGGCAGTCATCTTCAATATCATCTTTAAAATTTTCAAACACATAGTCCGTCATTTTAGATGCGAAAAACCCAGGCGCCACAGCATTCACCGTAATGTTTCGGGAAGCAAGATCAACAGCCATGGTTCGGGTCAAATGATGAAGTGCTGCCTTGCTCGCTGAATAAGCAAATGTTGGCACCCTCTGGACGATCGGCACGTGGATACCATCCATTGAACCAATATTAATTATGCGTGAAGGGTCTGATGAACTGGAGGCTTCTTGCAGCAAAGGAGTCATATCTCTGCTAAGACTAAATACGGCATTAATATTCGTGTCCATAACCTTGGCAAACCCATCATCTGGATAATCTTCAAGTTTTGCCCCCCAATTCGCACCGGCATTATTTATCAGGATCGAGAGAGAACCGAATTCCTTTTTAGCAAACTCCACCAAAAGTTTACGTTCTGACGCTTTAGTAACGTCAGCAGCTATTGCCCTGCAATCACCAAACTCATTTAGTGAAGCAAGCGCTTCATCGCACTTTTCCTTGCTTCTAGAAGCGATAATAACTTTTACACCATTTTGTAAAAGCCCTTTGGCCATTATTAAACCAAGCCCGCTGCTTCCGCCTGTCACCAAGGCTGACTTTCCTTCCAGTGAAAAAAGGTCAGCGGTGACAAAACTTTCACCCAAGGAGTCAGGCATTAATCTTCGTCCGCTATCTTCACCAATTGCTTTCCGAAGTTTTTGCCTTTCAACAAACCACGGAATATCTCCGGAGCATTCTCCAATCCTTCGCCGATGGATTCTTTATATTTGAGTTTCCCTTCGCTCACCCAGCTACCTAGAAGCCGCGTGGCTTCCACCCAGCGATCATTCCATTCCGTAACCACGAAGAATCGATGCTCCGGAACTTCATCAAGCGCTTTTAGAATATGGAATGGGGTTTCCGCCTTAGTGATATCTTCATCATTATAATTGGATATATATCCACAGATGGGAACCCTGGCACCTTTATTAAGTAACGGTGCTACTGCCTTGGTCACATCGCCACCTACATTTTCGAAGTAAATGTCGATACCATCGGGGCAAGCAGCCGCTAGTTCCTCGGCTAAATTACCTGCTTTATAGTCGATACAATCATCGAATTTTAATTCTTCTTTCACGTATCGACATTTTTCAGGTCCCCCAGCGATACCAACGGCGCGCAAGCCCTTGATTTTTGCTATCTGTCCTACAGCAGAACCCACAGCGCCAGAGGCAGCGGCAACCACTAGAGTCTCACCAGCTTTGGGCTTGCCCACTTCGGTTAGACCAAAATATGCAGTACGACCCGGCATTCCTACTACACCCAAATGAGCTGATAAGCTGCCATTGTTTGAATCGACTTTCATTAACCTAGGGTCGTCAGCATTTGCCACAATATGGGATTGCCAACCCATGTGTGCGGCAACTTTGTCGCCTATTTCAAATGAAGATGAATTAGATTTAATTACCACTCCAGAAGACTCACCGGTGATTACATCACCAATCTGCAGTGGGTCCGTATAGGATTTAACATCGTTCATCCTGCCCCGCATATAGGGGTCCAGAGATAACCAGCAAACTCTGATGAGAATCTGGTTCTCATCCAATTCGGGAATATCTACTTGCTCGAGATGGAAGCAGTCGTCACCAGGCTCTCCCAACGGGCGCTTAGCCAAAGTCATTCGCGTATTCTTAGTCATATTCGGATACTCTCTTTTTCTAATTATTCAGACCTATGAATTCAGTTACTCTAGCCAGCTTAAAGGCAGGTAGTGATTCATACTCCAGCGCAGCAGTCTACTTTACTCAATGAATCTGAACAACCGATGCCAGGGCGGAATCAAGAATCTCTACGGCTTCTATTAACTCCTCATTGCTAAGCAGCAATGAAGGTATTAACCTGAGCACGCCATTTCTCGTGGGAGTGACCAATAGACCCCGTTGTAAACAGGCAGCGGTCAATCGCTCTACAAGGGCATCGTCGCTCAGCTGCAGAGCCCAGAGCAGACCTTCTCCTCTTACCGACTCCACAATATTGCGGTGCTTTTTTCCCAGAAGCTTTAGTTGTTCTTGTAGATTTTTACCCATCAATCGCACTCTTTCAGCAATATTATTGTCTCTGAGATAGCCGATGACATCGGCGGCAATTGCGCAGCCAAGGGGATTTCCGCAGTAGGTGCCGCCGTGATCGCCCAAACTAATACCTTGATCCACATCTCTGGAAACTGCGAAGGCAGCAAATGGGAACCCTCCCGCTATTCCTTTTCCCATTGTTAAAATATCAATCTCGATTTCTGCTAGCTGCTGTTCAATTGCAAAAAACTTTCCTGTACGGCAGAAGCCCGTTTGGACCTCATCAACTATCAGCATTGCCTTATGATTCTTACAAAGAGATGATAATTGCTGAAGATATTCGGAGTCTGCGATCCGAACCCCCCCTTCTCCCTGAATGGGTTCCAAGATCACGGCCGCCGTGTTGTCATCCAACTCTTCTGATAGCGCAGGAAAATCATTGAATTGTACGAAACGAGTTTGCGTACTCGGAGGCAAATATTTCTCTGTGTTATCAATCCCTGTCGATACAGCCAGTGTATTGAAAGTCCTACCGTGAAATGAACCTATCATCGAAATAACTTTACTCTTTCCAGTAATTTTCCTCGCCAATTTCAAGGCGGCATCATTGGCTTCGGCTCCACTATTGGCGAAATATATTTTGTCGAGCCCATTTGGTAACACTTCATGTAACTGACGAAGAAGCTTTGCCCGAGCAGGGGAATAGGTAAAACCTGAATTCGGGTTCTGCATGATTTTTTGAGACTGCTGAATAATGCTATTAACAATTACCGGATGAGAGTGACCAAGACAGGTCACTCCCCAGCCAGAAGTGAAATCCAGAAACTTATTCCCCTGCTCATCCCAAACATAACTTCCCCGCCCTTTCTCTATTGCCAGCTCCTGCCGCTTACAGAAAGTAATCCCTAGTTTGTTTTCCAGTTCGATGGTGTTCATTGCTCTAGCCTGCTTATCAAATTATTCATTTTTTTAACTCTATACCAATAGGAATAAAGCTCGCGGAATCCCAGTTTTCGATAGAGACTAATCGCCGAAGAGTTTGCTGACTCCACCTGCAAAAAAGCATATGTTGCTTTCTGGTTTTTGCTCCAATCGAACAACCCCTCAATCAGTATCTGACCAGAAGATTTTCCTCGGTGTTGTTTTGCAGTCGCAATGCAAGAAAGGCCAACTCCACTTCCAGAAATAACTGCCATTCCACAGCTAAGGGCTTCCCTCTGCTCATTCTTGAGAACGGCGAAGCAATGGGTATTGGATAGATTGCTCATCATTTTTAGATGCACTTCGAAATCTGCAGGATTTTGCCCTGAAAACTCATGCCATATCTTCAGCCAATCGGTTAATTGAATTACTTCAAGTGAATGGGAAGGCTGGGATGAAGGAATCGAAGGAACGTCCATCACCATTATTTTAGTCGGTGCCTGCAACTCGTAAGACTGCGCTTCCAACATTTCGTCGAGAGCCTGAAAATCACAAGACGCATTAGACTTTTGGTCTAATACCCTAATAATCGAATCCAGTTGACGATCTCTGAAAAAAGCCTCGGCACTGGCTATTAGTTCTGCTCCCCGGGCTTCGCACTCAGGAAAAAGACTTAAGGAGTTGGAACGACGACTGACGCCTTGGGCATAACGCAGAACCCCATAGGGGAGCGCCTTCTGTTCCAGTGCGGGCCAAATCTGTCTTGTAGCTTGTTCTATCTCCATTAAGTTCATGAGTTCGTCCTCTTACTTTCATTGTTTCAAGTTAAATTTTGGGCAAAAAAAAACCTCTAAGGCCGAAGGCGCTTAGAGGTTTTTTCAATTCTTTCAGATTAAAACCAATGCTCTCCGGATCCTATGAAGATCGCGCGCGCGGCACGGCGGGCCGCTGCGTCTGCCGCTGCTGCCTTAAGGTTTCTGATATTCAGATTCTGAGCTTTCAATTTCAGAACGGACATTTTGATCCTAGAGCCTCTTTAATTGTCATTTTCATCTAAGTCGCGGACTTTAGGGGAAGAATTCAATACTGTCAAGAACTCCCCCAAGCGATTTAGTACTCAACTTCGATATTTCGCTCAATAAAGCCGTCGATATTATTTAAGTTTAGGTCGAAAAATGGGTTTTCGAAATCCATAACCTGAGCTTTACGCCCGGTAGCAGCGCCTTCTACAACCATCACCGCCATATAGATTGTCAAAGTGACTAGTAACAGCGAGTAGCGATTCCTGAGTATCCGATTTTTCATAGTTTCCTCATTAATCCGTAAAGCGACGCATCAGAACCGCGCCAGCTATTAGTATTGACCCCATGAATACTCCAAACAACATGTCGTAATTGAACAACCTGTCGAAAACATCACCGAATGACATAATCAAATACTGATTAAAGTTTCCCGTTCTGCTCTGAATGAAGTTTCCAAGATACTGCGTACCGAAAACAAACCCTTCCAAAAAGCCTACTAAAATGAAGGCACCGACAGCCCACAATAGAGGCGTTTTTCTGGCAAATGCAGAAAAAAGTAGCAGCCAACCCAGCGTAGGAAATAGCCAAAGTGTTGCGGAGAGCGCGGAAAAGTAAACCAGGAAAAGGCTGGCAACTGAGGCGAGAAACATCCAACCGAGACCTGCAACATCTACATCGTTCGTAACCCCGAAAATTATAAGTCCAATCATAGCGAACAAATAAAATACGAAAATCGAAGCGATGTAAAACAATGGAGCAACCAGAGCCAGAGTGAAGACCTTAGATAATACAGTCTTCAAATTAGAAACCGGCATAGACTGCCAAAAATAAATACTCATATCTCGCCTATCCTGATAAAGAGCATTTAGTGAATAAGCCAGACAGCAAACATAAAAAACAATAAGAAAGGGAATCGCTACCACCATGAAAAAAGGAGCCATCTCTGTCGGCGATAGACCATCGAATAAAACTCCCAAATACTCTACAAAAGAGACAAGCCGATCGTCTGGAAGAAATGAAACCACCCAAATCGCCGCCACTAGCATTAACAAAGCCAATACTGCAGGAGCAGCCACAAACAGATTTCGATTCTCCAATACTTCCCTCTTTACCAGAGCATAAAATTGAAGCAATACAAATTTATCCATGATGTATATCCTTCATCTTCGCCACAAACAAATCTGCAACGCTGGGACTATGAAGATCTCCCAATGCTTCCAATTGTCCCTTCGGAACTGATTCATAGGTGCAAGCTGTTTTACCCAATATTCGGCGTGTAGAAATAGGATTGAGTGCTTCTGCTTTCTCTATTTTGTCCGCGTCTACAAGAACTTCCACATAGATATCCGCAAGATCAGACATCATTTCATTGAGGACAATTTTTCCCCTATCAATAAATATCAGATGGGATAGTAAGACTTCAATTTCTTCTACCTGATGTGTGGAAATAATAATTGTACGATTACCATCATAGTAATCATTCAACAATCGATCATAGTAATCATTCAACAATCGATCATAGAAGCCCTTTCTGTAAATTATATCTAAGCCAAGAGTTGGCTCATCCAGCACCAGCAACTGGACGTCGATGGCCATAACCAAGGCCAGATGAAGCTGTGTCACCATACCTTTTGATAATTCTTTAACTCGTTTCTTAGAAGGTATGTCTGTAGTAAGTAGAAAATCCTCGGCTTTCTTGCGCTCAAATCTCGGGTGCACCGCTTCTACATAATCTAGTACTTGAGACACTTTTAACCACTTTGGCAAAATACTGTAGTGGTCAAGTAATATTGGCCACCAGTTTGTGGTTAATCCAGTATTTTTGCTCTGACTCGTTTGGCGATAATCCACCGTTATGTTGATGCGGCCTCACGCGACTGTAGTAACCAGTAATGTAATTATTCACCGCAAAC
>JABJIC010000033.1 GCA_018661465.1 Gammaproteobacteria bacterium
CTCGAACTCAGAAGTGAAACCGCTTTGCGCCGATGGTAGTGTGAGGTTTCCTCATGTGAGAGTAGGTCATTGTCAGGCATTAAAATAAGGGAAATCCCCGTACTCGATGAGTGCGGGGATTTTTTTTTGGGTCACTGGAAATGACACTGACCGAGGTCATTGAGACTCACCTTTTGGCTGAGCCAAAAGCTTCGCCCCTTCGGGGCCGCTTCGCGGTCTTGAATGCTACGCATTCAATCAGGCGTGTTACTGGATGGGATCTTTGTTGGTGGAAACGGTGGGGGTGCTTCTCGGTCTTGAATGCTGCGCATTCAATCAGGCGTGTTACTGGATGGAAACTTTGGGGGCGCTTCTTGGTCTTAAATGCTGCGCGTTTGATTAGGCAAACTAGTCGAAGGGGGATGCTTTGCTTTACGACTAGTTTGGATGGCAAACAACAAATGAATTGTCTTGCGTCTAGTGTTAAGTGTGGGAGTAGTGGCGAGGATGGAGTGGGGAAAAACTGAAATAAAAAAGGGGCTCTAATGAGCCCCTTTGTTTAACTAACTTCTAAGCAGTGGCTTAGTCAGCAGGTTCTAGGCGAACAACTGATGTTGGCTCACCTCGACGGTCTGATATAGCTAAATATATAAAGCCATCCGTGCCTTGGCGTACGTCGCGAATTCTGCCCAGGTCATAGGCTAGGGTTTCTTCAACTACTACATTGCGGTAGTCGGATGTCAGCTGCAAACGCGCAAGCTGCTCACCGGCCAAAGAGCCAGAGAAGATATTGCCATACCAATTTGGGAATTTATCGCCGGTGTAAACCATAAGGCCTGAAGTGGCTATGGACGGTACCCAGAAATGAGTAGGTTCTTCCATGCCTTCTTCGCTGATGCCAATGTGGATCGGTCTACCAAAAGCGCCATAGTTTACGCCGCGACCAATTACAGGCCAGCCATAGTTATTGCCTGGTTCAATACGATTGATTTCATCGCCGCCTTGAGGGCCGTGTTCAGATTCCCAAAGGTCTCCTGTTTCTGGATGGATCGCTAAACCTTGTGGGCTCCGGTGACCCCAGCTCCATATTTCGGGAAGGATTCCTGCCTGTCCGACAAACGGATTGTCGCTGGGTATTGTTCCATCGTCATTTAGTCGAACTACAACGCCCTGATGATTGCTGCGGTCCTGAGCTGGGTGAGCGCGAAGAGCATCTTCATCTCCTATTGGAGGAGCCATGCGATCGCCTAGAGTGAAAAAGATATAACCATTGATATCAATAACTATCTTGCCGCCATAGTGTCCAAAACCCGATGCTTGAGCTTCGAAAATTTCTACAACATTTGTCAGTCGGTCATTTTCCAATCGACCGCGCGCAATTGCTGTCGCGGAGCTGTCTGCAGTTTTCTTGGAGTAGGTCAAATAGACCCAGCGGTTCTCATCGAAATCAGGGTGAGGTAGAACATCGAAAAGCCCACCTTGCCCTTCATAAAATACTTCAGGCACGCCTGGTATCGCTTCCGGTAGAAGGTTTCCATCTCGAACGATTCTCAGACGACCGGGTTTTTCCGTAATAAGCATATCGCCGTCGGGTAGCCAAGCCATCGACCAAGGCTGTACAAGGTCGTCGGCTACCGTCACGACTCGATAGTCGTGATTGGCTGCATTGTAAATGGATTGCGCACTTACACTAGCTGCTGCTGTTGCCAACAGAGCAGTACCGGCGAATTTTAATATATTGCGAAACATAGTCCTATTCCTCTCAAGTTCTAAAGCTGACTCCCCTATAAATAAATAGGTGAATCGTTCAATAATGGATTGCGGTCTTAATTGCGTAAATGACCCTCAAGGGTACACTCGGAGTAACAACTCTGCAAAGCATGCTTAAGCTATTTCTGCCCCAAACTGGCCTCCGCATACGAAGCTGGCGTTTGTTCAAATAAGTACCTCATTTAAGCTCCAATAGACTAAATTGAAATGCGGGTTCATAATCTGCGCTCTATTAGAATATGTACTATGAAAGTCACTCCTCTAGATGGATATAAAAAGGTAAAACCTATGATTAATGTCTCGCGATTTATTTCGAATGGATTCATGCGCATTTCGGTGCTCCTGTTATTGGGTGCTCTTGTTGCCTGTGGCCCAGCACCCAGTAACACCACTAGTGCCAGTAGCCCGGTCATTGAAACAGTCGATTCGGCTTTGGAAATGGTTGCTCCGGAAGAAGTTGGCATGGATTCAACACGATTAGATCGTGTAACGGAAGCAATGCAAGGGCTGGTAGATGATGGTCTGCTTGCGGGGGCGGTCACGGTTGCTGCTCGTGATAACAAAATCATGCATTTTGAGTCTGTTGGCTATCGAGATATGGAGCTAGAGGCGCAAATGACTAATGACGCTCTATTCCGAATCTATTCTATGACCAAGCCTATTACTGGCGCAGCGATGATGATTCTTTATGAAGAGGGTAAGTTTAAACTTTCCGACCCTGTAGAAAAGTACATTCCTGAAATGGCGAACCTGCAGGTTTATGCAGGAGATAACGCCGACGGTAGCATGATCACTGAAGAAGCTAATCATAAGATGACCATACGGGAACTGATGAGTCATACCGGCGGTCTTACCTATGGCGTTTTCGGCAATACGCCGGTAGATATAGCTTATGTAGAATCTGGTGTAGGTGCAGCTGCTGCAGCTGGGGTTCTTGAGCCGAATGAAACGGGCAAAGACTTCGTCACTAAACTTGGTCAGCTTCCCTTAAAGCATCAGCCCGGATCTCAATGGGAGTACTCCGTGTCAGTAGATGTGCAGGGTTATCTGGTGGAAGTGCTATCCGGTCAGAAATTTGGTGACTTTCTGGAGCAAAGAATTTTTGATCCATTGGGCATGGGAGATACTGATTTCCATGTGCCTGAAGAAAAACTCAGCCGCTTCGCGCAGATGTATGTTTTCGACACCGATGGCGAAATGACCCCCAATGAATTATTTGACGGAGCTGACTATACAAAGGCTCCAGACTTTCAAGCTGGAGGGTCCGGTCTGGTTTCAACCGCTATGGATTACCTGCGTTTTACTCAGATGATGTTGAACGGCGGAGAGCTGGATGGTGTTCGAATACTTGCACCTTTGACTGTCGACATAATGCACCGAGATCAGACGCCGAAGGATGTGACAAGTATTGCATTTGGTTTGGATTTTGCGGTTATTCAGGATCCGGTTGAAGCGGAGAGCTATTCCAAAGGTGAATACTATTGGGGTGGAGCTGCTGGCACATGGTTCTGGATCGACCCTGTTGAGGACATCGTCTTTGTAGGCATGGTTCAAATAGCAGGTGAGCTTACTCCTGACGTTCGAGGAATATCACGTCGACTGTTGTACCAGTCAATTATGGACCCTAAAGGAATCTAAAGGAATCTAAGCTAAGGAAATCTCCGTGCGGGGCTGATCAGCTTTGATGTTAAAGGGTGAGTCAGCGCCCATCGTGATTTTTATTTTTGGCTAATCTAAATTGGCTTCTAGTTGGGGTCGGCTTGTGGCGTGAATTCATAGCCATCTTCGAGCAATATTTTTTGCAAATACATGGTGTATTCTCGACGGCCCTTACGTCCAGTTGCTGTAACCTTTGAGCCGATCACTAGCGTATCCATTGTTATGCCTTCTCTTTCCAGGGTTGTTTTTCCTGTTGTCTCAATTAGCCAGAATGTCTCCTTGCCTATTTCGTCGGTGTTTTTAATCAATACTGATGCATGGGGGTTCTGGTAACGTACTCGCTCTATAACGCCTTCTACTGAAATGACTTCCTGGGTAAAATTAGCATTGGTAGAATGATGCGCACTTACAATTAGCGGAATCCAGCACAAACTCGCGAGCAACAATAGTCGTTTCATCGACACCTCGACCTCCTAGTTAGCATTCAATTCGTTGAACCAATCGTAATCGGCTTCTGTACATCCATAAAGAGTTATATCGGTAGCATCTACACTACTCAAAGAATACTCCAACACGATTGGTTGTTGATAGAGAGTGTCATCAACATACGTATGTTTAATTTGCAGGGTATCGCCCTCAACCTGCAGCTCTTCTGTCGTCACAGTATTAAATCCCTGGGGTATGCCTCGAGATGTTCGAATATATCCCGGCGAATGATTTCTCGATTCGATGACAAGGCGGCCATTCTCTATTTGAGCAAATGAGGAGCCCATCTCCTGGAAATAAGTGCCTGAAATGTTTTTTGTGCTGGGTAATTCAGATATTCGGGATTCGTCTCCTAAAGGGATTTCGCGCCTAAGATCGAATAGCTCGTAAGTAATAGAAACAAGGTCATTTGTGAGTTCAATATGAACCCTTGAGCCCGGGTTGGCCCAGATACGTGAAGCGGAAGCTGGAGTGCAGGACAGACTAGGGTCGTCGACCAGTAGATCATAGTCCCCTTGTACGCGAAGTCCTTCTTCAGTTAATAAGATTTCACTTTCAGTCCCGGGACCATTAAGCACCCAAACCCCGGTTACTTCCGCTCCAGCATTCGATGGAGCAGCGTTTAGCAAACAGGGGATGAGCAAAGCGGAGAGGAAAGGCAATGCTCTAAGTTTCATTTTCTAAAATCCTCTTTCACGAAAATCACTTTAGCTATACAAGTTTCGTTAGGCTGTTCTGCTAAGTATTAAAAAGACTTTATCATGCCGTGTGATTTTATCCAAAACGTGCTGCTAGAGGTCATTACGGCACGAGCGTTTTTAGTCTTAGGCGGTGCTCAAGGTATTCGCAGGAAATTATTCTTCAGATTTTTCAGATTAATTGGGTCATAGCTAATAGGGATGCGAGTCGCAAAACTATTTAGCCGTTCAGAATAGAAAAAATTATCCTGTCCTCGAAGTTTGAATGTCGACCCATGAATTTTCACTGGAGTAGAGCAAGCTTTCTCTTTCTTGAGAACTTGTAACTCTCTGGCGTCCTTCTTGATTCCATCACCGTGGTAATGGATAACAAACTCATCAGTGCTCAAGTCGTATTGAGTCCATTTATTCAGCGATTGAGTGAATGTTACAGGTAGTTCGCTAGTCGACTGTTGGAATTTATTGACCATGTACTCGAGCGAAATATTTCCCAGCAAGCAATCATGATATCCACCCCCAATATCTGCATGAACCCCAGGCATCCATACTTCTTCGATGCGAGTGGAAAAGTTCGTTAGAGTTGGTATAAAAGCCTCGCGACTCTCGTCAATCGCTACCAGGTGCACAGCTTGCTGAATGTTGGGTGACAGGGTCAGATCATGAAACAAATTAATTTTTTGAAAATTAAGTGGGCCTATGTTGATTGGTATGCCGAAGGCGCCCACGGTATCGAAAATACCCAGGAAGGCGACATCTACTTTCAAGCTTTTTTCTTCCTTGGTCTTGTAGTGCGAAAACTGCCACTCTTTCTCTTTCGTATTCTTGTTTGTCATTTGTCGATAGTGCAGAGCGATCTCAGCAGGTAAGCCATATTTGTTTAACTTGCTGGCGAGCAATCGAGCGCTGGCTGCGCCGCGGCTAAAACCGAAAATACTAATACGATCGCCAGGGCGATAGTGTTTACATATTGATGCGTAGGCGTGATCACGAATATTTTTTTCACCCGCACCGAAGGCGCCTTGATAGAAGCCTATACTTTGAATATTGTCCTCGTCGTGGCCAACGCCGCGAAAGTAGAGCCCAAGATGTTTTCTTGTGGTTTTGGAATGAGGAATCTGTGTATGTTCGTGTCTGCCGGATAACGCTGAGAAAAGTTTGTAGATGTTAGTAACTACGCCATCGTTGTCTCGTCCATTTTCATCGTTCCAGGTACCGTCCATGAATATCAGAAGATTGCGCGCTTGTTCTGTACCTGAGAGAGCTACGACATGAGTTTCCTCTTTTTTGCGGCTAGCCATGATGATTCTCCTTTAGGTTTTCTAAAACCATATTAGCAATATAGACATAAAGGTGTCCGTTTGTTGGAAATCGGTGAAAGTGGTCGAACCACCTTTAAATTCATCAAGCGCTAAGCCTTGAATCCCAATGAGAGGAAAGGGGTTGATTTATTTGTAGGATATTCTCCTAAAAAGTCTCTGTTGCCTTTATACTTTGAAATTAGGGTGAGAATACTTTGTTGTGATGTATCCAGTTCACACTGAATCGCTATCAATTCTCTAGACACTTAGCAGCCTCTGTTGATAACGCTCTTCATACTTTACAGGCGACAGCTGATTATTGGAACTGTGCCGTCGTTTGCTGTTATAAAACATTTCAATGTAATCAAAAATATCACTC
>JABJIC010000036.1 GCA_018661465.1 Gammaproteobacteria bacterium
GAGTGATATTTTTGATTACATTGAAATGTTTTATAACAGCAAACGACGGCACAGTTCCAATAATCAGCTGTCGCCTGTAAAGTATGAAGAGCGTTATCAACAGAGGCTGCTAAGTGTCTAGAGAATTGATAGCGATTCAGTCAGCCAATTTGTTCAGGTAGCGAAAGCTGGTATCCCTTTGTTTGGCTCGTTCTGTTTTTTCGGCTTTTAGTAACCACTGATAACAGGCCATTTCCAACAATTTGATGGTTTGTTTGTATGGCAGGCTGTTGCTAAGAATTAGATCAACTTCCAGGTCCATAGTCTCAGTGCAGAGGAAAATGGCATCTGGAAACTCTTCCACCCATTGGGCGAGCTTCATTTCCCGGGTAAGGTGGTTGTCCAGCAGAATTAACGCTGGACTATATCGTTTAGCCGCGGTGATAGAGACAATTTCAGTGGGAATTAATAACTTCGACTTAATATCATTCCACACACGGTTATTCGCATAGCCAGGTCCATAAGCTATGGTGATTGTGCGTTGAGTATTAGTGAATGAATTCATTGAAGTTATCGGCCTGCTTCCGAGCTAGCGAGAGTGTAACGCACTTGGGTGGAAATGCGATAGGGGCAGGGGATGGCTAACAGGGAAATAATTTTTTAGAATCAGCTAGATCAAGAGAGGTAAGTGGAGGTTTATTTCTGCGTATTGCCTGGGTCCAATCTATTTTCTAAAGTCTTCATAAACTTGTCCAGATTGCTTTGTGCCTCAGAGCGATACCGGAACGGACCAACTTCTACCCCTTTTCCTGTTTTGAAATACCAGAGGTCTTGCTCCATATAGATTGGGTCGGCATTGAGTTGTGTATCTGGGTTTTTCGCGGGATTACTGTCTTCGGATTTCGGGAAGGAGTTAGTCATTGTGTTCTTATGCTCTTTCTCTTTTGGTCTCCGCTAGCTTAAGGCTACAACTGAAAACAGCGCCGATAATTATCGGTGAGCAGCCTTAAGCTAACGAGTAGGGTTACAGTAGTGTTGAATTGATGAAATTTAAAGAGCGCAAAATATATGCCATCTAAAAATATGCCCTCATCTACCAACTTCTTTTAGCTTCTCTGGAACTCGTTAATTTACAAAATGATACAGCATGTTTTGAAAAAATGCGGCTTTCGTTTTTTCAAATTGAAACAATAAGATAGCAAGAGCTCTTAATGAGGGGAATTATTTTTTTTGTATGATTTTCACACAGGATTCAAAAAATTTTTTCTCTACTTGGTAAATTTTTCTGCTTCTTCCAGAGATTCGACCGTATTGATGTTGAAAAAACTGCCGCTGCTTTGATCGGAAATTTCCACTACGCTGCTGTTGATAACCGGCAGTAGTAATTTAGGGCCATAGATACCCGAGTCCAATGCCAGCTTTACGGAGCTCTCAGCATCTAACGACCAAAGGGAGAACAGGGGCTGTATCTGCTTTTGATGGCGGCAACAAGAAAAAAGCGTTCCATCTTTTTCCAAGGCTTCGGCCAATTGAATGACTAAATCCTGAGGAAAGATTGGAGCATCGGCCGGAAAACAGGCGAGGTATTTGTGATTTGGTGACTCTTCACGAAGATAGGCCATAGCTCTGTGAATGCCCACTAGAGGTCCGGAATACTGGTTTTCTAAATCAGCGACTATAGGTAAATCTAGATACTCGTAGAGTTGTTGATTTCTGTTTACGCTGAGCACGAGGCTATCAACTTGCTCGCTGGCAGTGGCAATAACATGCTCTATCAATGGCTTATGCCTGAACTTGAGTAGCGCCTTGTCTTGGTACCCCATGCGAGAGCCTTTGCCACCGGCTAGAATGACTCCAGCTATCTCCTGTCTATCGATCATTTTGCTTATTCCAGTTATTTCGAGAGCCAGCGCGGCTTGCCGTAATCTGACCATCAGCAAAATCTACAGGGCGTAAAAGCTATTTGCATTCCGGGCTCCAGGCCAGGGGGCATAATCTATCATTGAATATGGGATATCGATATGGGAAAATCGCGCACTTTGCGGCCCCACCAAGAAAGTCCATAACATCTTGAATTTTCAGCGAATCAATCTGGGGTTTTGTCATAGAGTGGCAAAAGCAAATCATTATCTCTGAATTACTCAAAACAAGAATTCAGTTTCAGGCAATCGTGAGTCATCCTGACTCAGGAATGAAGAGGTTTATACATGCAAGTTTCAGTTGAAACTATGGAAGGGCTGGAAAGAAAGCTAACTATCGCGGTACCTAGTGAGCAAGTGGATACGGCGGTAAATAGTCGGCTGCAGGAAGCTGCACGGACTATGAACTTGAAAGGTTTCCGCAAAGGCAAAGTCCCCCTTAAAGTAGTTAAGAGCAGATTTGGACCAGGTGTTCGTCAGGAAGTTGCTGGCGAGTTGATGAGCCAGAATTTTTATCAGGCGATCAGTCAGGAAAGCCTGAAGCCAGCAGGTCAGCCGCGCATCGAGCCTACCTCGATGGAAGAGGGCAAGGATCTTGAGTTTACCGCGATCTTCGAGGTCTATCCGGAAATTAGCCTGCCCGATTTCACTTCCATCGAAGCTGATCGTTTAGTAGCCGAGGTAACAGCAGACGATATCGATGAAATGATCGAAACCCTGCGCAAACAGCGTCAATCCTGGGAAAAGGTTGAGCGCGCCGCCGCTACAGAAGACATGGTTAATATAGATTTTGTTGGCACCAAAGACGGAGAAGAGTTCGAAGGTGGCAAGGCCAGTGGAACCAGCCTGGTGCTTGGTTCTGAAAGAATGATCCCTGGCTTTGAGTCGGGCATAGAAGGTAAGTCAGAGGGTGATGCTTTTACTCTCGAGCTGAAGTTTCCCGATGACTATCATAACGAGGAGTTTAAAGGTCAGGATGTGACTTTTGAGATCACTCTAAACTCAGTGAGCGAGCAGAAGCTTCCTGAAATAGACGAAGAGTTCTTTAAGAGCTTTGGCGTTGAAGAAGGTGGTGTGGAAGCATTTCACGAAGAAGTCAGCAAGAACATGGAGCGTGAGATCAAGACGGCCAGCCGCAGTAAGTTGAAAAACAAACTTATGGACGCAGTTATTGACTTGGTTGATGTAAATGTCCCTGCAGCGCTGATAACAGCAGAGATTGAGCAGCTTAAGCAGCAGGCTCTTCAGCAGATGGGAGGTGGAGGTGGTCAAAACCTGGACCCCAGCATGCTTCCTGATGAGCTATTTCAGGAGCAGGCAAGTCGCCGCGTAACCCTCGGACTGGTATTAGGTGAAGTGATGCAGGCTCAAGAGCTTAAAGCAGATCCGGCAAAAGTTCGTGAATCAGTGGAAGAACTTGCTTCAACCTATGAGTCTCCGGACGATGTAATTAACTGGTACTACGGAAATCAGGAGCAGCTCGCCACTATTGAGTCAGCCGTACTTGAAGATCAGGTCTTCGACTATATAGCGGAGCAGGCGAAGGTGAGTGATTCCAGCGTGAGTTATCAGGAAGTAATTCAGCCAGAAGCTAAGGCTGAAGATGCTGAAGAGCAGAAAGACTAAAAAGGAAAAGCTTCATGTCCCAATTTGATGTCCAAGCAGCCCTTGTCCCAATGGTGGTCGAACAAACCGCCAGGGGCGAGCGATCCTATGACATATATTCCCGTCTATTAAAGGACAGAGTAATCTTCATGACTGGTCAGGTCGAAGATCACATGGCCAACCTGATCGTGGCACAGATGCTATTCCTCGAGTCTGAGAACCCTGATAAGGATATCCATCTCTATATCAATTCCCCCGGCGGCTCAGTAACTGCCGGTCTCTCGATTTATGACACCATGCAATTTATTAAGCCTGACGTCAGCACAATGTGTATTGGCCAGGCAGCGAGCATGGGTGCGATGCTATTGGCAGGCGGAACTAAAGGTAAGCGACTGGCTTTGCCTCATTCGCGGATAATGATTCACCAGCCAAGCGGCGGCGCCCAAGGCCAAGCCTCAGATATTGAGATACAAGCTAGAGAAATCATAAAGTTACGTCAGCAGCTTAATGTTTTACTTGCAATACATTCTGGCCATGATGAAGGCACTATAGCCAGGGACACAGAGCGAGATAACTTCATGAGTGCTGAAGAAGCTTGTGAATATGGCTTAGTGGATAAAGTAATTGAGCGAAGAGTAGATAAATAGAGTAGTAAAGCAAGGCTACTGGCTTGAAAGCTGGATAAGGTCGTACTAGCTGATTTTTGGCTCTACAGGCTTGCATTCCACCTTTATAAGCACCATTTTAGAAATACTTGATACCAATGATGTCAGTAGGTTGATTCGCCAGCACCGGGAATCAGCTTAATATAGAGAGAGATATGTCAGACGATAATTTCACAAAGGGCGATGACAACGGCAAATTGCTGTATTGCTCCTTTTGCGGCAAAAGCCAGCATGAAGTCAGAAAACTCATTGCTGGACCCTCGGTATTCGTCTGTGATGAGTGCGTAGACCTCTGTAACGACATTATCCGAGAAGAGATTCAAGAGAAAGAAACCGAGACTACTGACCGCAAGCTGCCTATTCCCGAAGAGATCAAGAATACACTGGACGAATATGTAATCGGACAGGAAAGTGCCAAAAGAGTGCTGGCAGTTGCCGTTTACAACCACTACAAACGCTTGAATTACGATAAGGCCAGCGGGGAAGTTGAACTCAGTAAGAGCAATATTCTCATGGTTGGCCCTACCGGTACCGGTAAAACCCTATTGGCTGAGACTCTGGCCAGACTCTTGGATGTACCCTTTACTATTGCTGACGCTACCACGCTGACCGAAGCGGGTTATGTGGGTGAAGATGTTGAAAACATCATCCAGAAATTACTGCAAAAATGTGACTATGATGTTGAGAAAGCGCAGATCGGTATTGTTTACATTGATGAGATTGACAAGATCTCCCGGAAGTCAGACAACCCGTCTATTACCAGAGATGTATCCGGAGAAGGTGTTCAGCAAGCGCTTCTGAAACTGATAGAAGGCACGGTCGCCTCGGTTCCTCCTCAGGGCGGACGCAAACACCCGCAACAGGAATTCCTGCAGGTTGATACCACTAATATTCTTTTTGTCTGCGGTGGCGCCTTTGCCGGCCTGGACAAGATTATCCGTGATCGTTCCGAAAAGAGCGGTATTGGATTTGCTGCCGAAGTTCGCTCGAAAGATAGTGAAGATAAAGTAGGGGAGACTCTGCGCGGAGTTGAGCCTGAAGATTTGGTGAAATACGGCCTGATTCCTGAATTCGTCGGTCGATTACCGATGATTGCCACGCTAGATGAACTGGATCTGGAGGCATTGGTTAGAATTATCCGGGAACCCAAGAATTCCCTCACCCGTCAATATTCCAAGTTATTTGAGATGGAAGGGGTGGAAATACAGTTTCGTGATGATGCATTGAAGGCAATTGCCAGAAAGGCTCAAGAGCGGAAAACTGGAGCGCGTGGTTTGCGCTCCATTATGGAAGCCGTACTTCTTGATTCGATGTACAAAATCCCTTCTCTGGAAAATGTCAGTAAGGTAATTATCGATGCTGCCGTCATCGAAGGTGAGTCTGAACCACTTCTGATGTACGAAAATACAGAACCGGCGAGCAAATCAGCTGCAGACGAATAAAAACCGCTGCAAGCCTTGATATTTGCTGGCTAAGCACCATCTCATTAAGCACGGTTAACATTCAAGAGTTCTAGAATATGTCTGCTGAAGAAATCAGTAATACAGCATTTCCCTTATTACCACTTCGCGATGTCGTGGTTTACCCGCAAATCGTTCAGCCCCTTTTCGTCGGGCGCCCCAAATCCATCAAAGCACTTGAAGTGGCTATGGCCAGCGACAAGCAGGTTTTGTTAGTGGCTCAAAAAAGTGCCACTGATGATGAGCCTGGCGCGGAAGATCTTTATAACATTGGAACGGTAGCCACCATACTTCAGTTGATCCGGCTGCCAGATGGCACTGTTAAAGTGTTGGTAGAAGGTCTGGATAGGGCCAAAATTAAGGAAATATCTTTCGAGAGTGATTATTTTCGAGCAGAGACCAGCATTTTGTTCACCGAAGAAGCCTCTGAGAAAGAAGCAAAGTTGCTATTGCGATCTTTGCTATCCCAGTTTGATCAATATGTTCAGTTAAGTAAGAAAATCCCACCCGAAGTGATGACTTCCATTTCCAGTATCGATGAGCCAGCACGTCTGGTAGACACCATCGCATCTCACATGACATTGCAGCTCCAGGAGAAGCAAAACCTGCTGGAATTGTCATCCCTGCAGCCTCGCATAGAACACCTGATGTCTTTGATTGAGGCAGAGATTGATCTGTTTCAGGTAGAAAAACGGATTCGTGGTCGCGTCAAGAAGCAGATGGAGAAGAGCCAGAGAGAGTATTACCTGAATGAGCAGATGAAGGCCATTCAGAAAGAAATGGGCGAGATGGATGATGTTCCTAACGAAGCTGAGGAACTGAAGCAGAAAATCGAAGAAGCTGGCATGCCAAAAGAGGCTAAAGAAAAGGCTAGTTCCGAATTGAGCAAGCTTAAATTGATGTCTCCGATGTCATCGGAGGCCTCCGTTGTAAGGACCTATCTCGACTGGATGATCAGCATTCCCTGGAAGAAGCGCAGCAAAGTGCGACTCGACCTGGCCAAAGCGGAAGAAATTCTCGAGAGTGATCATTACGGGCTAAAAGAAGTTAAAGAACGAATTCTGGAATATCTCGCCGTTCAAAAGCGAGTAAAGAAGCTTAAGGGACCTATTCTTTGTCTGGTAGGCCCTCCTGGTGTGGGTAAAACCTCTCTCGGCGAGTCTATTGCCCGAGCCACCAATCGAAAATACGTCAGAATGGCCCTCGGTGGAGTTCGCGACGAGGCGGAGATTCGAGGCCATCGAAGAACTTATATCGGCTCTCTGCCGGGCAAGCTGCTTCAAAAACTGTCTAAGATCGGAGTTAAGAACCCTCTGTTTCTATTAGATGAAATAGACAAAATGGGCATGGATAATCGTGGTGATCCTGCATCAGCTCTGCTTGAGGTTCTAGATCCTGAGCAAAACAACAGCTTTAACGACCACTATCTCGAAGTGGATTATGATTTATCTGAGGTAATGTTCGTTTGTACCTCCAATAGCATGAATATTCCCGGTCCTTTACTGGATCGAATGGAAGTCATTCGAATTCCTGGATACACAGAAGACGAGAAGCTTAATATCGCGCAGCGTTATCTGGTTCCCAAGCAAAAGAAGAATAATGGTGTCGCTGACGAAGAGCTGCAATTTAGTGAGCAGTCCATCAGGGACATGATTCGTTATTACACTCGAGAAGCGGGTGTTCGAGGTTTGGAACGAGAAATTGCCAAAGTTTGCCGAAAGGTTGTGAAGGTAAACTCCCTGAAAAAGAAACACGATCATGTGGATCTGGACAGCGATATGCTTGAGGAATATTCCGGTGTACGCAAATACGACTACGGCAAGGCTGAAGAAGAAAACAGATTGGGTCAGGTTAATGGACTTGCCTGGACGTCAGTGGGTGGAGAACTTCTCACCATTGAAGCTATCGCAGTGGAAGGCAAGGGCAAAACGATTAAAACCGGTTCTCTTGGTGACGTCATGCAGGAATCAATTCAAGCCGCATTTACTGTGGTAAGAAGCAGGGCAAATTCACTAGGGCTTAAGGCAAACTTCCATGAAAACGTGGACTTACACATTCACGTTCCTGAAGGAGCTACTCCTAAAGATGGTCCAAGTGCAGGAGTTGGAATGTGCACGGCTTTGGTTTCGGTGCTGACTTCCATACCAGTTCGAGCAGATGTTGCCATGACAGGCGAGATAACATTGAGAGGGCAGGTTCTTAAAATTGGCGGATTGAAGGAAAAATTATTGGCCGCACATCGCGGAAATATTAAAACAGTGCTCATTCCGGCCGACAACGAAAGAGACCTTGCTGAAATTCCAGACAATATTAAGGCCGACCTGAAGATCATTCCGGTGACCTGGATTGACGAAGTTTTGGAACATGCACTTCAGCATCAACCTACACCAATTAGTGAAGATGAAAAGTCTTCGACTAAAAAAGAAGCAAAGCAGGAAGATAAAAGTAAAAGTGGTGACGAAAAACACATAAATACCCACTGATACCGCGTGTTTTGTGTTGACATGGCTTTCGAGCTATTGGTATAAAGACTCAGTCATACAGCAGGTATGAAGCGCATTCAGGGAAAAAAATTAAGAAAAAATCAGGGCTTGGAAATTGTGCATTTTGTAGTTGAGGTTTTGCTGTTGTGCACTTCGTTTTTAAGCGTTTATCGATAAGAAACTACACTTTGTTTAAAAAAAGGGGATAACGTGAATAAATCAGAATTAATAGATGCCGTCGCAGCCAGTGCAGACCTTCCTAAAGCAGCCGCTGGTCGTGCCATTGATGCGATGATTGATGCCATTACGGAATCATTGAAGAAAACTGATCCTGTGGTATTGGTTGGATTCGGTACATTTGCTACTAAAGATAGAGCAGCGCGTACTGGACGTAACCCCCAGACTGGTGAGCCAATTCAGATTAAGGCGGCTCGTGTGCCTAGTTTTAAAGCAGGTAAAGCACTGAAGGATTCTGTTAACTCTTTATAAGAGCTAACAGACTGCCGGAGAATTACTGAAACTCAGTTAGCTGAGTTTCAGTTTCTACTCAAAATTTGCTGCAACTAACTGTGGTGAATAGGGTAAGCTTCCCTGGCGGTTATAGTCGTTTTATAGGGCGCATCAATGATGCGCCTTTTTTGGTTTGTGAAAACCGGATATTACATAGATATTTTGATCAGGATCTCCCTAGTCGGCAGGTCGGAAACAGAGCTATTTTTACCTTAAGATAGTCGAGAGAAGCGCGGGAATAATTATGCTGCAAGATATACGAGACAATTCACAGGGCGTTATAGCTAAAGTCATTATCGGCTTGATAGTGGCGGTGTTCGCATTGTTCGGTGTTGAGTCTATCATTGGTGGCTTTGTCACATCGCCTCCTGTTGCCGAGGTTAACGGTGAAGAGATTACCGAGGTCCAATTGCAAACAAGTACGCAAAACCTGTTAGCGTCCCTTGGTGGTGCAGTGGAAAGCCTGGATCAGGACTTGCTGGAGCAGATTGCCCTCTCTCAGATTATTGAAGAAGTGGTAATGAGGCAGTCAGCTGAGAGTTCATCAATGACCATCTCAGACGACAGGTTGGACCGCGCCATTATCCAGAATCCAAATTTCCAGATTAATGGTCAATTTGATTCAGATTTAGCTGTTCGTACAATGGTCAGCCAGGGTTTTACCGTTCCCAATTATCGAGATAGCCTGCGCCAGCAGCTAATACTGTCACAACTTGCAAATGCTTATTCCAGCTCGAATTTCATTACCTCAGATGAGCTAGACAAGATCGCCGAACTGAGCGCTCAGACACGGGATTTCCGCTACATATCAATTCCTCTGGGCACAAGAACCCTGGGTACGGCTATTGCTGACGAGGAAATTCAAAGCTACTACGATAACAATCAAGCAGATTTTGCCGAAGACGAGATGGTCTCGGTGAGCTACGTGCTATTAGATAAAAACGTAATCAGCCAAGAAATAGCTGTTGACGAAGCTGAGCTTCTTGCCTTGTATGAAGATGAGAAGGCAGGTTTCGAAGGCTCTGCTGAGAAGCGAGCATCGCATATTCTTTTCGAAGTAATCGGTAATACAACTGAAGCAGCAGCGTTACAACAAGCAAATGATGCTCTGCAGCGTTTACAGGCTGGAGAAGAATTTGCAGCACTAGCTGCTGAGCTATCCAGCGATACATTTTCTGGTGAGGAAGGCGGTGATATTGGCTATACCAATGGCACGGCGTTTCCTGAGCCCGTTGAAGAAGCGTTGGAGATTCTGGCAGTAAGCGAAGTATCCGATCCAGTAGTAAGCGAATTCGGTGTTCACCTGGTAATGCTCACAGAAGATGCCGAAACACAATTTCAAAGCTTTGAAGAAGTATCGGGTCGCATAGAAAGAGATCTTAAGAGTTCCCAGATTGAGCTGATCTATGCCGAGAGATTGCAGGAACTGTCTAATTTGGCTTTCGAGACAGGTAATCTTGAAACCCTGGCAGAAGAGCTTAATTTAGTAATTTTGCAGAGCCAGCCATTCAGTCGCGCCGGTGCTAGCGGAATTTTCTCCAATCCTTCAGTAGCCACCGCCGCTTTTTCGGATGAAGTACTTCTGGAAGGAAATAACAGTGATGTTATCGAATTGAACGATGCTCAGGCTGCTGTTCTAAGCATGAACGAGCATTTCGAGGCCAGTATCATCCCTCTGAAAGAAGTAGAGCCGGAAATTGCCGTGCTTATACGTACTGATATGGAACGGGAAGCAGTTCAATCACTTGGCGAAGAGTTGCTGGCAAATGTAGGCAATACCCAAGCTATGGAAACTCTGCAGGCAGAAAATGAACTGGAATGGATTAACGAGGAAGCCGCTAGAAGAAATGCTGTCACTGTGAACCAGCAAATTCTAAGCAGCGTATTCGCAATGCCTGCTCCAGAAAGTGATGCAGAAGAAATTTCCAGCCTTACACTGGGTAACGGTACTTTTGTGTTGCTGGGATTGCAGCGTGTAAATACTGGCACGCTTGAAAACATGCCAGCAGAGGAAAGGGACGTGATGACGGGCAACCTTCTAACAGACCTTGGTAATAATGACTTTCAGGCCTTCATGGGCAATCTTCAGGATAATGCTGATATTGAATCCAGAACTCCTGAGGAAGTATTTTAACCCCCGCTAGTTATCAGCCAGGTCGTTTAAAGACCCCATGGCGGTTGTATTGAAGCCGCCATCGACATACAGAATTTCGCCGCTAATGCCTGATGCTAAATCCGAGCATAAAAAGCTCGCGGCATTTCCCACTTCTTCGATAGTTACATTTCTGCGTAACGGAGTCTGTTTCGCATTATGATCCAGCATTGTACGGAAACTCTTTATGCCTGATGCAGCAAGGGTTCGTATCGGTCCTGCTGATATGCCATTAACTCGCGTACCTGACGGTCCAAGACTGGATGCCATATAACGTACATTGGCCTCGAGACTTGCTTTTGCTAGCCCCATAACATTGTAGTTAGGCAGGCTACGCACTGCTCCCAAATAGCTAAGGGTAAGCATCGAGCCATTTCTACCTTCCATGAGCTTCTTCCCGGCCTGAGCCAGAGCTACGAAACTGTAGGAGCTAATCTCATGAGCGGTGAGGAATCCTTCTCGAGTGGTGACATCGACGTAATTACCATCAAGCTCACTGCCTGGAGCAAAGGCTAGGCAGTGGACTATACAGTCAATTCCATCCCATCGTTCGCCCACAGATTCAAACAGCTGAGTGATTTGTTCATCGCTGCTAACGTCGCAGGGATAGACCATGTCCGAATCCCATCCAGCGGCAAATTTAAGAACTCGTTCTTTAAGTTTGTCGGTCTGATAGGTAAATGCCAACTCGGCACCTTCGCGGTGCATAGCTTCTGCAATGCCAGAAGCTATTGATAATTTACTGGCTACGCCGAGAATGAGAACTCGTTTGCCCGTTAGATATCCCATAATGTCATCCTGATTTTTTGCTAAATGGTTTGCTCAATGCTCTGCTACAACTAGCGAGCGTAAACTGTGGTCATTTTACTTCAATTTGTCTCTGATTTCTTGCTGGATGACAGAGCAACAGACCTTCCAATCCAAGACCTGCACAGCCGTCGATTTGTAATTATTTAATTCCGTGCATGAATTTTTTGAGGAATGGCGATATAGCCAAGGCAAACAAACCGACACCGATGCTATATAGACCTGCAGTTTGATAAACTGCCATGTAGCTTTCTAGCGCGGCAGCGGCATCGACAACTTCACCACCCACCGTATCCGATCCTGTCATTGCTGCAATGGTTCCAGAGATATAATTTCCGGCCGCCATTGCCAGAAACCAACAGCCCATCATCATGCCGACTACATTGGGAACGGAAAGCTTTGTAGTCATAGATAAGCCAACCGGCGAGAGGCATAATTCCGCGGTGGTATGGAAGAGGTAAAGCAAGATTAGCCAGACTAAAGCAACTTGAGTCGGGTCTGTGGCGAGTGAAGAGCCATAGACCAGAAAAAGAAATCCGAGACCTAGCTGTATAAGAGAGAGTGCAAATTTTGTTGGAGTGGATGGTTCCCAGCCTTTTCGAGAAAGGTATAGCCAAATCATACTGAACACTGGAGCGAGTGTAATAATGAAGAAGGCGTTAACTGATTGAAAAACAGCAGCGTTAATCTCATATCCAAATACAACGCGATTAACATTTCTATCTGCCATCAGGTTAAGAGAGCTAGCGGTTTGTTCGAATAGAGACCAAAAAATAACTTGATAACTCATAAGGAACAAGCAAACCAGCATCCGGTCTCTGTCCTGGGGGTCGCATTTAAGAAAGGAATAGATCACTACAGTAAGAATCATTACTACCAGTGAGCTGCCAACTATACCGCCAACCACAACAGGATTTTGCATTAGCTGCCAGAACACAAACACACCAGCAACTGTTAGTAAGTAAATTAGTACTTCGCGACTAATTCCTGGCACGACTTTCTGTTGGAGTAATTCTGGTCGGCTAGGATTTCCGGCCTCACCGAATAGATGTTTGCCTCTAACGAAAATCAATAGCCCAGAGAGCATGCCAATTCCCGCGGCGCCGAACCCCCAGCTGAACCCTTTGTACTGGAGAAGGAGGCCGCAAATAATGGCACCCAGAAATGAACCAAGGTTGATGCCCATATAGAAGAGGGTGAAGCCAGCGTCGCGGCGGGGGTCTTGCCGCTCATACATCGAGCCAACAAGTGTTGAGATGTTTGACTTTAGAAAGCCAACTCCCATGATTATTAGTGCCAGGGAAAAATAAAATATTTGCAGATAGAAAGGGTCGCGTTGAACTTGTAACTCGCCGCCGATATTTACTTCGACAGCTTGAGCTCCTTCGATGGCCATGCCCATATGGCCGCAAACTAAAAGTACTGCGCCAAGTATCACGGCTTTGCTTGGTCCGAGATAGCGGTCAGCAACTATTCCCCCTATCACGGGAGTGACATACACCAGAGATAAATAGGCGGCATAGATGCTGAAGGCTGACTGGTCGGAAAAAAGGAAGTGTTGCGTGAGATAAAAAATTAGCAGGGCGCGCATGCCGTAGTAGCTGAACCGTTCCCACATCTCGGTGAGAAAACAGATTACTAAACCACGAGGGTGTCCGAGGAAATCGGTGGCGGCGGGGCTACTTACGGTTTGCTCATTCATCTGTAGCTAACTCTTTTTACAGAGCCTTCGGTTGAGCTAATTATTAGCTAACGGGGCTCTTAGTTAACGAGGCTCCCAGTTAAAGGAGCTGGCGTTGCCGGAGCTCTCAGTTTACAAAAGATCTAGTTAACAGAGCTCTGATCAGTGTTTACGCGAATAGACTGACCAGGATGGATTAGGTCATTACTGCTTATGCTGTTGAGCATTAGCAATTCGTCCAAGCCCATGGCAAACCGCTCTGCAATCTTTGCCATGCTGTCACCGGATCTAACCCTATAGTACTGTGGGCTCTGCATGACCTGATCATTAGCTTCTGTAGTGGAATCTGCGAGTGCATAACTAAGGTCCAGGATCTGTCCGGGTCTCAGTAGCTGGTCAAGGCTCAAGGTGTTCCGCGAAGCTATTTCAGCAGATCGCAAATCAAACTTCCGAGCAATTGACCAGAGGTTATCACCTCGGCGAATTGTATAGCTAGCAGGCACACTAATTGCGGGTCGCGCTCTGCTCATTAGGGCTGGTTGGGCGGCAATTAATTGAGAATCAGCCGATCTTGGGATCAATAAGGAGTTGCCGGCAATGATCTGGCTTCCTCTCAAGCTGTTAACAGTCTGCAGGATGTCTACTCTGGTACTTAGTTTTCTGGCAATGCCGCCTAGAGTATCTCCGGATCGAATTTCATATCGGTCCCAACTCAGGAGTAGCTCTGTATCAATTTCCTGCAAGCCAATAGTAAGTTTGCGGGCATTTTCTGTTGGCAGCAGAAGTCTCTGTGGCCGGTCGGGGTGAGTAGCCCATTGCAGGTAACCAGGGTTCAAGTTTCGTAACTGTTGATAGTCGATATCCGCTAACTCTGCAGCTCTTGCGATATCAATCTGAGCGTTGACCTCTACATTTTGCACAGTCAGCTGATTTGGTATTTCAGTCAGGCTAATGCCGTTCAATTCACTGTCGGAGACTATTTTAGCTATCGCCAAAATTCTTGGAATGTGGTTTCGGGTTTCCCCTGGAAGTCGAAGATCCCAAAAAGAAGCTTCTTCCTTGCTTACTCCGGCTCTGCGGATGGCCCTTCTAACGTTTCCTTCGCCAGTGTTATAAGCAGCAAGGGCAAGCAGCCAGTCTTGATCAAACTGTTTATAGAGATCCTCAAGATAATCCAGGGCAGCAACAGTAGAAGCTTGGGGGTCTCTTCTTCCGTCATACCACCAGTCTTGTTGTATTCCGAAGCTTCGTGCGGTTGCGCCAACGAATTGCCAGAGGCCTACTGCGTGTTCGCGGGAATATGCGTTGGGGTTGAAAGTGCTCTCGACGATAGGGATCAGCACTAGCTCCATCGGGAGATTTCGGCGGTCTATTTCTTCAACCATAGAGTAAAGAAATGGGGATGCTCTCTCAGTAATCAGATCAAAATAGCGTTGATTCGCCGTGTAGTTGCTGAGTTGCTGCATTACATCCGGATGGTCGTAATATTCCTGCAAACCAAAACCAAACTCTATCCTGTTCCATAGATTGGTGAACTCAGGGTTTCCATCAGGGATGTTGTCCTCAGTGGATATCTGAACAGGAACTTCAGGCTTCTCGATTATTTGCGGTTCAGAAATTCCTGTTTGGCCTGCATTAGAGTCGGTCAACGCAGGGACGCTAGTTTGACAAGCGGCGAGAATCAATAAAATTGAGGATAACAGGCATGACCGCAAGGTGATGTTGAAATTTTTCGTTCTGCTAAATAAAAAAGTTAATAAGACCATATACTATTTGATAGATACCATTGTTATTAATTGGGTAATTGTTTAGATGGATTAGAAGTCTTAGAAATTATCTTTCCAGGAACGTAATGCAGAAAAAACTTCCACTTCGTCTGAGGTGTTGTTTCCCAGAAATCCTTCTGCTGTTTTTATTACGTCTTTTTCGCGACAACGAAGAAATGGATTTGTTTGCAGTTCAAGCTCTATAGATGAAGGAAGTGTTGGGTAATTTTTATCTCTCTTCGCTTGCTCATTTTTTACTCGGCTCAGGAGAATCTGATTCTGCGGTTCCGCAGCAACAGCGAACGCCAAATTAGCCATGGTGTATTCGTGAGTGCAATAGACCTGAGCGTTGGAATCCAGCGAGCCAAGCCTTGATAAGGATTTATGCATATCCGCAGCCGTTCCTTCAAACAGCCTGCCGCAACCTGCTGCGAAGAGGGTGTCTCCGCAGAACAAAATCGGTTTCTGTGTTTCGTCGCCCTGATTATAGAAAGCAATGTGGTCTAGAGTGTGGCCAGGCACCTCAATAACTAAGAATTCATGACCGAACATTGATATTTGATCACCATCATCAACAATTTCGGTAAGACCAGCGATGTTTGATGGGCGAGGGCCGATGATTCTGGGAGAGTACTTCGCGCTAAGCTCTCGAATCCCACCTGTATGGTCGGGATGGTGGTGGGTGATGAGAATATCACTTAGCACCAGGCCATTGTCTTCGAGATAGCCGATCACAGCATTTGCGTCGCCGGGGTCTACGACGCAAACCTTATTGCTATCTGAATCCGACAGAGCCCAAATGTAATTATCTGAGAAAGCGGGAATTGGATGTATAGAAGTAATCATAGAACAGCTGATATTCGGCAAAACGCCATGATATAAGGATATTAGCTGAATACAAGTAAATCAGTCGGAATTAGCGAATTTCTTAGCAGAAACTACTTAATATTCAAACGATTAAGGATTAAACTGTTGGCCATCAAGCACTCTCGCTGATGCGAATCAAACTATGAACCTTCACTCCAAGCATGAAACACGACGGCGATTAATCCGCGGCATGCCCGAATCTGACATGCTGCACAATTTAGTTGCCCAGTGGTATCGATCTCCCCAGGGCAGAGAAGTGTTACATGCAGAGCGGGAGGTCATAAAACCTCTGCTGGAAAAACTATTTGGCTACCATATCTTGCAAGTTGGCTTTAGTGAGGAGCATTCCCTTATAGAAAGTAGTCCAGTCGGACATAAAGTAATTTTTGCACCTAGTTACCGTGAAGGCTCTAAAACTCCTGTTGCTGAAAATGAAGAATTGCCCCTGGGAAATGACAGTATAGATGTGGTGCTTGTTCATCATGCCCTGGATTTTACTGACAACAGTCATCGGCTGCTTAGGGAAATGACTCGAGTACTGAGGCCCGGTGGGCATATGATCATTGTCGGATTTAATCCCTATAGTAGTTGGGGATTGTGGAAATTGTTTAAGCGCAGAACCAATGTGCCATGGCGGGGCAGGTTTATTTCTAAAGGAAGAGTAGCAGATTGGTTAAAATTACTGGATCTTGAAATTGACTCTGTGAGCTACGGGCTTCACTTCTTGCCGTCGAGTTTCTCTCGCTTGCTCAAGTCCGCAAAAAGGCTTGAGGCATTTGGTCGAAAGATTCACAGCCCTATTGGAGGCGCCTACTACATTCATTGTGTTAACCAACACGCGCCGATTACTCCCATATTGCCCCGTTGGAACCCCTTACCAGCGAGAGCCGCATCTCTACCCGCTGCAGAAAATGTCAGCACCAAGATTCATTAAGCCGTGTTTAAAAACCACCAATAAGTATTACTGGAAACAGCAGGAGCTAGACTGTGGAGCAGGTAGTAGAAATGTTTACCGATGGAGCATGCCGAGGTAACCCTGGGAAGGGTGGTTGGGGAGTATTAATGCGCTATGGTGACACTGAGAAGTCTCTCTATGGTGGCGATCCTATGACAACTAATAATCGCATGGAGCTAATGGCTGTTATAAAAGGACTGGAAGCTCTCACTAAACCCTGTAAAGTCAAAATAACAAGCGACTCCAAATACGTGCTGACCGGTATTACCGACTGGATAAACAACTGGAAAGCTCGCAACTGGAAAACGGCTAATAAGAAGCCAGTGCAGAATGTGGAATTATGGAAGCAACTGGATGAATTGGCTGCTCTACACGACATCGAGTGGGGTTGGGTTAAGGGTCACAGCGGTCATCGAGAAAATGAAATTGCTGATGACTTGGCTAATTTGGGAATTGATGAGCTGTGAGCCGCAAGAAAAGAGGCATTAATTAGTGAGACAGATAGTTCTCGATACAGAAACTACTGGACTAGACCCTGCCCAGGGGCATCGGGTTATTGAAATTGGCTGTGTCGAGCTAGAGGATCGTAAGCTCACGGGCAATCGTTTTCAGTGCTATCTAAACCCTGATAGAGAAATCGACGCGGCAGCCATTGAAGTCCACGGAATTACTCCTCAATTTCTCGCCGATAAGCCTCGCTTTGCTCAAATCGAAAAAGAATTCCTCGAATTTGTTAACGGTGCCGAATTGGTTATCCACAATGCCCCATTTGACCTTGGCTTCCTGAATCATGAGCTCCGCAAGTCGGCGCTGCAGGACAAGTCCATGGGAGATATGTGTTCGGTCCTGGATAGCTTGTTGCTCGCACGGGAGAAGCACCCCGGTCAGAGGAACAGCCTCGATGCATTGTGTAAGCGCTATGATGTAGATAATACCCAGCGTCAGCTCCACGGAGCCTTGCTCGATGCCGAAATCCTGGCTGATGTCTATCTGGCAATGACCAGCGGCCAGACCTCCATGCTGCTTCACGAAGAGCATAACGAGGAATCAATTAGCCGGAGAAGAGCAAAGTCCTCTAGTGATGACCGGCCCTCCCTGGTAGTAAAGAAAGCCACCGATGAAGAACTTCTAGCCCATAAAGAACGCCTTAAGGAGATTTCTGAGGAGAGTGAACAGGGTTGTTTGTGGCTAAATTTGGAAAACCCGCAATAACACCAAAAAAGCCTCCGATTCCAGCGTCCTGTGGACGGTATTTCTTGAATACACTACCCGAAAGCTATAGTATTTAGCCGTTTTGCGCCCTTTGAATTTATTAGAATAATGGTGCCAATAAAAGGGCTAAAAAGGGCCATGGGATTTAGGGATTCTGCAAGGAATTGCTGTCTCCGGACAAACTTATAACTAGAAGCTATATAGCTCTGCGCACAATACTCGACGAGGAAGAACATATATGGAAACGTTGGAATGGAATAATGACATGATGGTATCAGCCATAGTGCTGGCTCTTACTTTCATCGCTATTTTTACAGAAGAAATTCACAAGATTCATCGAGTTAAATGTGCAATGGCTGGCGCCGCCACGATGATCGTGGTGGGTCAGATAATGGGGTTTTACAACCCAGACGATGCGGTCCATGCAATCGACTGGAACGTTGTTTTCCTTCTCGGCGGCATGATGACTATTGTTGCCATTATGATTCCAACCGGTGGTTTTCAGCAGATGGCTTACTGGATAGCCGATTTCAGTAAGGGCAGGTTATTTCTCCTGCTGGCTCTGATGGGCTCACTAGTTACAGGTCTTTCCTTGCTTCTGGATAATGTGACTACGGTTGTTATCTTCGGGCCACTGATTATCCTGATTTGTCAGTCACTTCGCGTTAACGCCATACCTTTCTTACTCGCCGCCGCCTTGCTTTCAGATACAGGTGGTGTGGCTACATTGGTGGGTGATCCACCTAACCTGATGATTGGTTCCGCCTTTGGAATTGACTTCAATACATTCGTCTTTCACATGGGTGGCATGGTACTCGTAGCCTGGTTGATAGTTCTGGTGATGTTGCGATTCTTGTTTAAGAAAGAGTTATCAGTAACTCCAGCGCCACTTGATCTCAATGATCGTGAGCCTTTGGCCGACCCCAAGACCTGGTACGGTGCTCTGGGTGTGCTAGGAATCATGGTAATCGGTTTTATCATGCACAACGCTTTGCATTGGGAACCGTGGTTTGTAACGGCTCTTGGTCTAACTGCTCTTGCATTTATCGGCAAAGATATCGACATGGAAGAGGCCTTCGCTCATACCGAACTGGCTCTGCTGATGTTCTTTATCTCTCTGTTCATCATCGTCGGTGGCGTAGAGCACAGCCAATTTCTCGAATACTTAGGCACGTTTATTATTCCTTTCGCTCAGGAAGACCTGCTTACATCAACCTTGATATTACTTTGGGTAGCGGCTTTCCTCTCAGCGGCTATCGACAATATTCCGTTTACGGCAGCGATGATTCCAATTATCGCCGGCATGGAAGCGCAGGGTATTAATGTGACTCCTCTATTCTGGGGACTGGCTGCAGGTGTTGGTTTGGGCGGTAATGGTACCCATATTGGTTCTACAGCGAACGTTTTCATCGTGACTATTTCGGAAAAGATGGCCAAAGATGCAGGCGACCCTAGTCTGGCAATTACTCCGGGCATGTGGATGAGAAAAGGACTACCAGTCATGCTGGTTACGCTAGTGGCATGTACGATTATTATGTGGACTTTCTGGGATTTCTTTTCAAACCCGCTAGTTCGCTAAAGAGTCTAAGCTCAAAGAAGGCGCTGTATTTCGATGCAGCGCCTTTTTCATTTTAAGGACTGTTGATATCTCAATTGATATTTTGTGTGGTATTTCTCTCGATAGTCCAATCAAGCTATTTCGGTGTTCTGTTTCTATTGGCAAAGGTTAACTATGTCTTCAAGAAATCATTTTCTACAAGTACACGAACTTCTTGAATCCGATCGATTCGTGCTTTCTCATAAATCAGATATTGTGGTTCAGGGCGACAAGTTTGTCTGGCGCTATCATGAGCTAGCTTTAGAAGAGTTGGTCGAAGCTGAATTCATTTTGCTGGAGCAAGATGCTGAATTCGACCTTATCGCGGTAGAGATATCTGAAGATTCTAGCTCTTCCTTACTGTCAGAAAGCAAAAACCTGTGGTCACTGCTGTTCATGGACGGCGAAGACCCTTTTTCCGTTGCCGGCAAGGCGCGACAATTGCTTGACTGGTACAAGACTCATCGCTTTTGTGGTGAGTGTGGAAGCAAAACCATTCATCACGGCTCGGAGAGGGCTCTGGTCTGTGAGCCTTGCAATAAACACTATTTTCCCCGCATCAATCCCTGCGCGATAATGCTGGTCCACAGAGGGCCGCAGATGTTGCTGGCGCAAAGTTCGAGGATAAAGACCGGTTTTTATAGTTGCCTGGCGGGTTTCGTAGAGATCGGAGAAACGCCTGAGGAAACAGTTAAAAGAGAAGTCATGGAGGAAGTAGGTATAGAGGTTCATAATATTCGCTACTTTAAAAGCCAGTCCTGGCCATTTCCTTCCCAACTCATGCTGGCGTATTTCGCGGAGTATAAGAGTGGTGATATCACGCCAGACCCTTCGGAAATAGAAGACGCGGCATGGTTTGATATCGACAATTTACCAAAAATGCCTGGCGCTAATGTAAGCGTAGCCGGTGAGCTGATTCATCATTTCATAGAAAGCGTGAAGCAAGAGAACTTTGAATAACACTTAAATAGCAGGCAAAATGCGCGTTCAGCATTGCATCTCAGAAGAGATTTGCAGCCGATCAGGAGTAATAGTTTGGAATACCTAATTCAATACGGAATGTTTCTTGCCAAGGTGGCTACATTAGTTGTGGCGGTAGTTATCTTGCTTGGCGCGATAGTGTCAGCAGGAAGCCGTGGCAAGAAGATGCCGCGAAAGGGCTCAATACGTGTAACCCCCCTCAATGACCATATAGACGAGATGAAAGACTCATTGCGTCATTCGGTACTCGATAAGGAAGAACTAAAACTGATTCATAAGGCTGAAAAGAAGTCAGCTAAGCTCGAGCATAAAGAAAAAGCCAAACAGCTTAAGGAAGAAAAGAAAGCAAAAGATGGCGATGCCGCCGAAGGAAGTTTGGAAGATCGAAAGAAGAGAGTCTATGTTCTAAATTTTGATGGTGACATTGCAGCAGAAGGAGTGAGTTCTCTAAGAGAAGAGATAACAGCCGTTCTGTCTCTAGCTACAGAAAAAGACGAAGTGGTACTTAATCTCGAGAGCCCAGGGGGTATGGTTCACGCATACGGCTTGGCTTCTTCTCAATTACTTAGAATCAAGAATCAGAGTATTCCGCTTACAATCTGTGTGGATAAAGTGGCTGCTAGCGGTGGTTATATGATGGCTTGTCTGGCGGACAGATTGATTGCAGCACCATTTGCGATTATAGGCTCAATTGGGGTTCTGGTTCAGCTACCTAATTTTCATCGCATTTTGAAGAAGCATGATGTTGACTACGAAATAATCAGCGCAGGTGAGTTCAAACGTACACTTTCTACTTTCGGAGAAATCACCAAGAAAGGCAAAGATAAAGTTCAGGAAGATGTGGAAAACATCCATGATATTTTTAAAACATGGGTAAAAGAACATCGTCCCAGTGTTGAGATTGACAAAATTGCCACCGGCGAAACCTGGGTAGGCATGCAGGCCAAGGAACGTTATATGGTGGATGAGATTAAGACCAGTGACGAGTACATTGTTGCCAGTTGCGCATCAGCTGATGTTTTCGAAGTTGAATTTGAAATTCCGCGGTCGATTCAGGATAAATTAGGTTCCGCTTTTCAGGGGAGCGTACAGAAAATATTTAGCACTCTATTCGAGAAATCAACAACGAATAAGTATCAGTAAACCCACAAAAACCTTATTAGTGAATGGAAAAATACGTGAGCACATATAAAGCCTATAGAGTTAGCGAAGTTGAAGAAAAGAAATTCAGCGGCGAAGTTGTCGATCTGAATATTGAAGACCTGCCGGAAGGCGAGGTTCTGATAGATGTCCACTATTCTTCCTTGAATTTCAAAGACGCGTTGTCTGCCAGTGGCAACAAGAGCGTCACTCGTGAGTATCCCCATACACCTGGAATCGATGCTTCTGGCGTCGTGGTTTCGTCCAGCGATGCAAGTTTTTCAGAAGGCGATGAAGTTATTGTCTGTGGCTATGACCTCGGCATGAATACCTCTGGGGGCTTCGGTCAATATATTAAGGTGCCTGCTGGCTGGGTTGTAAAATGTCCCGAAGGTTTGTCTCTGAAGGCAAGCATGACTCTGGGTACTGCCGGATTTACTGCTGCGCTATGTGTGGAGAAGCTAATTCAGAATGGCGTTTCGCCAGAAAGCGGTGACATCCTTGTTACCGGTGCAACTGGTGGTGTTGGCATAGTTGCTGTAGCCATTCTAAGCAAGCTTGGGTATCGAGTTATCGCCAGCACCGGCAAAGCGGAAGCTGAGGCTTTACTGAAGCAAATGGGCGCGGCAGATGTAATCGATAGAGCCGTGTTAAGCGAAGAGAATTCCAGACCTATGCTTAAAGAGCAATGGGCAGGCGCAGTGGATGTAGTTGGCGGAGACACATTGTTCAATGTGGTTAAATCCTTAAACTACGGAGGTAGTGTGGCCTGTTGTGGGCTGGTTCAGTCTCCAATGTTTAAAGCGTCGGTACTTCCCTTCATTTTGCGAGGGGTAAATCTCTTGGGAGTCGATTCAGTTCAGTTGCCATTACAAACAAAATCCAGAGTTTGGTCCAAGCTGGCATCAGATTGGAAATTGGATGGCCTCGATGAAATTTGTACGGAGATTGAGTTCGATCAGCTGGAGGCTAGCCTGACTTCGGTTCTTCAAGGCGGCGCTACCGGACGCTTCGTTTTGAATCTAAAAAGCTAAACCTTCGCAGTTAGGTCAATCTCGACGCAGTTTGGGGTTGATTGCAATTGGTGTCGGGCAGTAAAGAACCACAATGTATGACGACACCAGAAATGTAATAATTGCAGCCGCTTGAATGGTTAGAGACGCTGTCTCACTAATAACCCCGGACTGCGTTGCAACAAACGCAATCAGCAATGAAAATTCACTTATTTGCCCTAATCGTAACCCCGCGTCCCACGCCAACCTATTTCGCTCACTGAGGCGATGTAGCAAATATCTGAAACAAACGGGTTTTACTATCAACGCGACTGCCGCCAGTGTGATTGCAGGTAAGGCAATTGTTGATAGAAGGGAGATATTAAATTGAGCTCCCAGTGAAAAGAAGAAAAGGATAAGAAAAAAGTCTCTTAAGGGCTTTAAGCGGTCGGCTATGTAGAGTGATATAGGGCTGGTAGCAAGAGCAACTCCGGCGACAAAAGCACCAATTTCCGCTGACAATCCCATAGCCACTGCCAACTCCGCAAGACCAAGACACCAGCCGATAGCCAATAGAAATATATATTCCTTAAAGTGGTCGAACTTCCCTATCAGTCTAACCAATACATACTTGGTGGCGAGATAGGCGAAAAGCAGCAAAAGAGGAAATGCTAACAAGACTCGAAGTGCTGACGATTGACCAATATTTCCCGAGTCGAGAAAAGCCAAAAGGAAGATGGCAATAAAATCCTGCATCAGCAAGATTCCAACCATTAGTTCGCCCATATGTTTCTGATGCAAGACTGTAGTGGGGAGCAGCTTAATTCCGATAATCGTGCTTGAGAATATCAGGCTAAAACCTATAACCAGGCTTTCTGTAAGCGAGTACTCAAACAACAAGCCGGTACCGAATCCCAAAATCACAAAGATAAAAGAGCTGGCGAGGGTGACTAAGAAAGTTTTTTTCAGGGTGACGAGTAATTTCCCGGGCTGCATGTCCAGGCCTAATAGGAATAGAAGGAAAATTATTCCAAATTCGGAAATATCGGTAAGAAGTGTGGGGTCAGAAATATAGCCAAGGCCAAACGGCCCGAGAATTACTCCTATTGCAATGTAGGCTACCAATAGAGGTTGTCTGAAGTACAACGCTAGGGTCGATACAATTGCCGCACCGGTGAATATCAAAAAAAACGAAAATATGAGTGATTCAGATTCCATAGTGCAGATTACTGTACCGGTGTGGCTAACTTTTTAGTGTGAGGGCAATCGACTATAGCGATTCAACGGCGCCTGAACAAGGGAAGCGGTTCTGCAACACTTGACTGATATCCGGTTTTAAAATCCTTGAATGCAGCCAAGCATGCCTCCGGATCCTGATCATGCCGTAAAGCAAAGGAGTCAAAACCGCATCGAGACATATAGTAAATTTGATCTCGCAGGACATCGCCAATGGCACGTATTTCGCCTTCGTAATTGAGCGATTCACGCAATTCTCTGGCGCTTGTATAGGATCTTCCATCCGAGAATGCTGGAAAGTTAAGCGCTATTAAGGGAAGAGTGTGTAGATCAGGGCCGATTCTGTCCACTGTCTCATTTGAGTCCAGCCATATTGCTATGCTGCCAGTATATTCCTCGACCTCTTCTCGAAAGTCTTTCCATAACTGAAGTGGAATAATCATCGCTTTACCGGGAGCGGCCTGTAGCACTTCTGGGCCAGAAGCTACTTTGAGAACGGTCCAGTTATCGTTGCTGACAACTCCGTTTTTAATCAGCTTTTGCATATACCTTTTCCTTGAAAGGGGCTATTCCCAGTCGCCGGTAAGTATCAATAAAGTCTTCTCCGGTTTCTCTATTGCTCTTGTAGACTCCTACAATAGTCTCGATAACGTCTGGAATTTCCTCTTGAGCAAACGCCGGCCCGATAATCTTTCCAAGACTCGCTTCATTACTTGATGAGCCTCCCATGGAAACCTGATAGAACTCTTCACCTTTCTTGTCGACTCCAAGAATTCCTATATTTCCAACATGATGATGACCGCAGGCGTTCATGCAGCCAGAAATATTGAGGCTGAGCTTTCCTATGTTTTTCAATTCGTCAAAGTCGTCGAACTTTCGCTGAATCGATTCGGCAATGGGGATAGATTTGGCATTTGCCAGCGCACAAAAATCTCCGCCTGGACAACAAATCAAATCGCTCATCAAGCCCAGATTCTGGCTTGCCATGGCCTTAGATTGTAGTTCTTGCCAAAGTGAATGCAATTCCTGCTGTTGAACATCTGCCAGCACAACGTTCTGATCGTGGGTAACCCTGACTTCGCCAAAGCTGTATTTGTCAGCCAGATCAGCGAGGGCATTTAGTTGTATGTCGCTAACATCACCCGGTGCTACACCTGTTGCCTTGAAACAGACAGTAACGATTGAATATCCAGCCTTCTTATGAGGGTTTACATTTTGTTCATACCAATTAGTGAACAAAATATTTTCGCTTAACTGTTGTTTTAAAGTATCAGGCTGGTCTTCCAATTGTTGGTATGCCGGATCAGAGAAAAATGACCCGCATCGGGATATTTCTTCTTCTGTTAACTGCAGAGAAGAATCCTTGATTAATTCCCATTCAAGATTGACCTTCCTCTTGAACTCTTCCAATCCGGTTTCTTTTACGAGTATTTTAATTCTTGCCTTGTACTTATTATCTCGTCTTCCTTCACGGTTGTAGACTCGCAAGATAGCGTCGAGGGCAGTGAGCAGGTGTTTCTTCTCTACAAACTCGAAAACTTCCTTGCCTAAAATAGGAGTGCGTCCGAGTCCACCTCCTACCAAAATGCGGAAACCAACTTCACCATCGGCTCCTGTAATCAGATAGATGCCAATATCGTGAACCTGAGTCGCTGCCTGATCGATTTTAGTTCCGCACACAGCAATCTTGAACTTGCGAGGAAGAAAGGCGAATTCAGGGTGGAAGCTGGACCATTGTCGAATGATTTCGCAATAGCTTCGACTGTCTTCCAGTTCGTCTGGGGCCACTCCGGCAAATTGATCGGTTGTAGTATTTCGAATGCAATTACCACTGGTTTGAATTGCGTGCATCTCGACTTCCGCCAGATCTGCTAACAGATCGGGAAGGTCTTCCAGCGCCGGCCAGTTGAATTGGATGTTTTGTCGAGTTGTGAAATGTCCGTAGCCCTTGTCGTAATGGTTTGCAATATAGGCGAGTTTTCGGAGCTGTATAGAAGATAGCATTCCATAGGGCACTGCAATACGCAGCATAGGAGCGAGGCGCTGTATATAGAGTCCATTTTGCAAACGAAGGGGCAGGAATTCAGACTCGCTGAGTTTGCCTTCGAGATAGCGTGCTGTCTGGTCTCGAAACTGAGCGACTCTGTCCCTCAGCATCTGATGATCATAGTTGTCGTATTGGTACATTTTTACGCATGCTCGCTATAAAAAAGGCTTTGTGGACAGAGAGGCGAGTTTATCACAGGATGTTAGGACCTAGCAGGCGAGTGAGAACATCGAGCTCCTCATCTTTTCTTTGAGCCAAATTTTCAACTTGGTCTCCGTTTATTTTGCCAACCGGGAAGTAACGAGACTCGGGATGGGAAAAATAATAACCGCTTACACTGGCGGCGGGGCTCATTGCAAAACTCTCGGTAAGTTCTATGCCAGTTTGCTCAGTAGCATTAAGCAGAGAGAACAAGGTTTCCTTTTCCGAATGATCTGGGCAGGCAGGGTAGCCAGGAGCGGGTCTTATTCCACGATAGGTTTCCCGAATCAATTCCTCGTTGGAAAGGTTCTCCTCAGGGTCGTATGCCCAGAATTCTTTGCGTACTCGCTCATGTAAATGCTCGGCAAAAGCTTCTGCCAGACGATCAGCCAGAGCCTTAACCAGCAAGGCACTGTAATCATTATTCTCAGCTTCGTATTTTGACGCTAACTCATCAGCGCCGATACCTGCTGTTAAAGCGAATCCGCCGATATAGTCTTGTTTGCCGGAAGAAGCAGGAGCGACAAAATCAGACAGACACAAATTGTCCAGACTCTCGTCCTTTGGCATCTGCTGACGGAGAAAATATAATGTCTCGAATGAATCTTTATCGCCGGTTTGCTGAAACAAATCGACATCGTTCTTTGAATTACTTGATGCAGGCCAGAACCCAATCACAGCCTTGGCTCTGAGTAATTTCTTTTCGATAATATCATCAAGCATTTCTTTGGCGTCGGCGAATAAGTCTCTGGCCGCCTCGCCAACCTTTTTATCCTGCAGTATCGCGGGATATTTTCCTGCAAGGCTCCAGGTTATAAAGAATGGAGTCCAGTCGATGTAATCAACCAGAGTTTCGAGTGGATAATCTTCGAGAAGCTGTGTGCCAGTAAATTTAGGCTCCACCGGTTGGTAAGACTCCCAGTCAAATTCAGGTTTATTTTCATTTGCGGCATCGAAGCTCAGCAGGGTGCGTTTACCTTTTCTATTGGCAACGCGTTCTCTAATCTCCTCGTATTCGCTTTGAATTACCTCGGTATATTCCTGTTTGTTCTTCTCGTTCAATAGATTGCTGACCACGGTGACGCTTCTCGACGCGTCAGGAACATAGATCGTGCTGTCGTTCTGATAATTCTGTTCAATCTTAACGGCCGTGTGCGCCTTGGAAGTGGTGGCACCTCCAATAAGCAATGGTATTTTGAAATCGAGACGCTGCATTTCTGAAGCGACATGAACCATCTCATCCAGAGAGGGTGTGATTAGACCGCTGAGTCCGATAACATCCACGTTCTCCTCTTTGGCTACTTGCAGAATTTTTTCACAGGGAACCATCACTCCAAGATCGATAACATCGTAGTTATTGCAACCCAGAACTACGCCCACAATATTTTTTCCAATATCGTGTACGTCTCCTTTAACAGTCGCCATAAGAATCTTGCCTTTGGTCTGTATCGCGGCGCCTTCTTTCTCTGCTTCGATGTAAGGAAGTAAATAGGACACGGCTTGCTTCATTACCCTGGCGCTTTTAACCACCTGGGGTAGGAACATCTTGCCGCTGCCAAACAGGTCGCCAACCTCATTCATACCTTTCATCAGAGGTCCTTCAATAACCTGAATAGGAGAGCTCGCTTGCGTTCGAGCTTCCTCGGTATCTTCCTCGATGAATTTGGTTATGCCTTTTACAAGTGCATAGGACAGGCGTTTCTCGACATCCTGGTCTCGCCATTCTAAATTTTCTGTCTTTTCTTTAGTGCCGCCCCCAGTGATGGATTGGGCGACTTCCATAAGCCGGTCTGTAGCTCCATCATCTTTATTCAGTATTACATCTTCCACTGCGGCTTTGAGATTTGCCGGAATGTCATCGTAAACAGCGAGTTGGCCGGCATTGACGATACCCATAGTGAGTCCAGCCCGAATAGCATGAAACAGAAACACTGAATGAATGGCTTCACGAACGGCGTTATTGCCGCGGAATGAAAAGGATACATTGCTAATTCCTCCGGAAATAAGTGCTCCCGGAAGATTTTCTTTGATGTAGCGACAGCTGTCGATAAAGTCCACAGCATAATTGTTATGGTCCTCGATGCCTGTAGCTACTGCAAACACATTAGGGTCGAAAATAATATCTTCGGGAGCGAATCCGACTCGCTCAGTAAGAATGTCATAGCTACGTTTGCAGATAGAGTTTTTCTTCTCAAGATTGTCGGCCTGGCCATTTTCATCAAATGCCATCACGATAACAGCCGCGCCATATTTCAGGCATAGCTCAGCCTTGGAGACGAATTCTTCCTCGCCTTCTTTTAGGCTGATTGAATTTACTATTGGCTTGCCCTGACTGCACTTTAGGCCTGTTTCGATGATTTCCCATTTAGAGGAATCTATCATTAGAGGCACTCTGCTGATGTCGGGTTCAGAGGCGATCAATTTCAAAAACTTTTCCATCGCCGCCTGGGAATCAAGCATGCCCTCATCCATATTTATATCGATAATTTGGGCGCCGGACTCAACCTGCTGCCTTGCAACTTCCAAGGCTTCGTCGTAATTTTCCTCGATAATGAGGCGTGAGAACTTAGCTGAGCCGGTTACATTCGTTCTTTCTCCAACGTTTACGAATAGAGAATTCTCATCGATATTGAATGGCTCGAGCCCGCTCAGCCTGCAAGCTGGTTTGATTTTTGGAATTTTCCTCGGAGCTATGTTGGCAACCGCTTCAGCAATTGCTGCAATATGCTCGGGGGTTGTTCCACAACAGCCACCAACGATATTGAGGAATCCGCTACTGGCAAATTCTTCTATGATTGCCGCCATCTCTTCAGGAGTCTGATCGTATTCGCCGAATTCATTCGGAAGGCCTGCATTAGGATAAGAGCAGGCAAAGCAATCAATCAGATTGGATGATTCTTCTACGTGGGGACGAAGTTGTTCCGCTCCGAGCGCGCAATTGAATCCTACGGACAATGGCTTTGCATGTACCACTGAGTTACAAAACGCAGCAACTGTTTGTCCTGAAAGAGTTCGCCCGCTTGCATCGGTTATGGTGCCGGAAATCATCAGCGGCAGAGAAACGTCAAGCTCCTCGAAACAGCTGTGTATGGCAAATATGGCTGCCTTGGCATTAAGTGTGTCGAATGAGGTTTCAACCAGGATGATGTCTACGCCACCTTTAATGAGGCCGCGTATTGAATTGCAATAATCATCAGCTAGCTGGTCAAAGCTAGTGTTACGGAATCCCGGATCATTTACATCGGGAGACAAGGAAGCTGTCTTACTCGTAGGGCCAACAGCGCCTGCCACGAAACGTGGTTTATCTGGATTTTGGGCTGTCACTCGGTCCGCCACTTCGCGAGCGATGAGTGCCGCTTGTAAGTTCAGTTCATAGCTTATTTCTTCAAGCTTATAGTCTGACTGGGAGCTTCGGGTAGAATTGAAGGTATTTGTTGCAATGATATCCGCACCTGCCTCAAGAAAGGCTAGATGAATACCCTTGATGATTTCTGGCTGAGTAATACTGAGCAAGTCATTATTGCCCGCCAGAAACTGTTCACAATCCTTGAACCGTTCACCCCTGAATTGTGCTTCCGAGAGTTTGTGATTTTGAACCATCGTGCCCATAGCGCCATCGAGAATCAGGATTCGTTGACTCAATAGTTCGCGTATTTGCTGTTCTGCTTGTGTAATTTTCACGTGTATTTCTTCAATATTTAGTGTTAGTTATGCTTCTAAAGGGGTGGTTCACACTCCAAAAAGCAGCCAATTCTATCAGTGTCAGAGCATCGATGCTAAAACCAAGTAATACACTCAAGTATTTAACTAATTTGGGGAATAGAGTACTATTAACCCATCAATTTATACGTATAAGAGATCAGCATGATTAGCATTACTGAATCAGCACAGGAATACCTAATAGAGCTTCTTGCCAAGCAAGATTGCGAAGGTATTGCAGTGCGAATTTTTATCCTGGATGCGGGTTCGCCAAAGGCAGAAACCTGCATTTCATTTTGTCGGCCGGGAGAAGAAAAAGAGGACGACGAAGTGAAAAAATATGAAGGATTTCAAGCCTTCATGGACCGGCATAGTATACCTTTTCTCGAAGATGCGGAAGTGGATTTTGCCAAAGACTCTATGGGTGGGCAGCTCACCATCAAGGCGCCGAACTCAAGAATGCCGAAAATTTCAGATGACAGCCCTATCGAAGACAGGGTGAATTACGTTTTATACAACGAAATCAATCCAGGCTTGGCATCCCATGGCGGTCATGTGTCCCTCGAAGAGATCTTTGAGGAGAATATCGCGATATTAAGATTTGGTGGCGGATGCCAGGGTTGCGGTATGGTTGATGTGACTCTCAAGGATGGAGTGGAAAAGACTCTGCTTGAGCATATTCCACATTTAAAAGAAGTGCGGGACGTTACTGATCATACCATCACTGAAAATGCCTATTATAAGTAGGGTCAGTAAGCAGTAATAGTTAGCTGGGATAATGAGAGGACAGGGATTCATAGAGCCTGTCTTTAAAAGATTCATCTAAAGGATCAAGCTGTTCCATAATATCCACTAAGTACTCGTTGTCCTCACGGCCATTCCACATCTTCTGATATGTGCCTTCCTTGTAGCCATGGTCCTGGCGGAAAAAGTTTAGAACGTTCTTCCCCACATACTGGCAATAGAGCTCAGTCCAGTTCATCCCACAGTCAATCATTAGCGCCGAGAATAGAGATAGGTCGATTCGTCTAGCCGCGGCAAGAGCGATAAGCAGCTCTAGCTTGCTGATAAGGTCCAGCTGGTCGATTTCATAAACCTTGTCGTCAAATTTGATCGAGCTAGCGGAGTACTCGAGTAATTCCATGAGATAGAGATGGGAGATTTCCTCTGAACCGTCTCGTTCCAGCAGGATTTCAGATAGCAGGAAATGCCAGATGTCGATAAGCTCCATTTGGAGCTGTGCCAGATCTTTATCCTGCTTTTTCCACCATTTCCAGCCATGGTGCTCGATGGCCTCGGCGCCCTCGATAACTACAGCGCGTAGATAGGGGTATTTGGCAGACACCCAATTAGGGTCTACCTTACTGTTCATTGCTGCCTGAAGAGAAAGCATGGTTCGTGCTTGTTGACTGGATAACATATTTTGCGCTTGATCGGTGGAGGAGGGCTGACGGCCTGAATTGGCTTTATCCGCTGAAGCTTACTGAGACTCGGCTTGTTTAGCCAGAGAGTTAAGCATTTCTTTTCGGCTACGCAACATATCGCTATAGGATTTGCGCGCGGCCAGCACCTCGGAGTCATCTTTTCCAGACGCCTCGAGCTCTCCCAACCAGGACTCTAGCACTTCGATCTCGCTATTCAATTGAGCAGTGCCTTCTTCGATCAGCTTCTGATCAATGGAGATGGAGCTTGTTTGCTGTTTCTTACTCATGTTCTAGTTCCCCGGTATGATCTTTGCTCTTTGTCGGAGTTCTTATTATTTTTGGCTCGTATATTCGAGCTTTTATTGGAGCATATACAGCTCACTTAGGCTGTATCGGCTGAGCTGGCAAAGTCTCAAATTGTACTGCTGAACTTAATATGAAGCCCGGTAGTGAAGCTTGAGTACCTGCTACTTCCACAAGTGATAAGCCTGATTTATTTCCTGAGATTCAGGATGGCATAGTCCATTTCAACGGTCAAGATTCAGCCCGTTGAGAGTTTGAACTGCCCAGTTATGCTGTTTAAATGGAAAATTGAAGAAAATGCTTGTTTATTAGAGCATTGCACTTGACTGTATGGGCGAAGCTACTTAGAATCCCCGCGTCCTGAATTAGCTACTTCAGTAATTCATTGTCCCCATCGTCTAGAGGCCTAGGACACCTGGTTTTCATCCAGGCAACAGGGGTTCGAAACCCCTTGGGGACGCCATATAAAAGAGCCCGGCTTATGCCGGGCTTTTTTATGCCCGGAGAAAGCTTGGTGGGCGCCGCTGACAATGAAATAGGCTATTGCTTCTCAACTAAACAATGGCGATACTCCTGCTGCTCATTTACTACTGCTGTCCAAACTATGACCGTCGCAATATCCATAAAAGATCTATCGAAAACCTATGCCAACGGCTTCCAGGCCCTCAAAGGAATTTCCCTCGAAGTTGAGCAGGGCGACTTTTTTGCACTGCTCGGGCCCAATGGCGCAGGCAAATCCACCACAATTGGTATTATTTCCACGTTGGTAAACAAAACTGCCGGCTCTGTCGAAGTTTTCGGGCGTAATGTTGATACCCATGTCTATGAAACTAAGTTAGACCTTGGGGTTGTTCCTCAAGAGGTCAATTTCAGCCAATTCGAGAAAGTAAGAGATATCGTAATGACCCAGGCTGGTTATTATGGACTGCCTCGTAAACTGGCTGCCGAACGCTGCGAAAAATATCTTAAGAAGCTCGGCCTTTGGGAGAAGCGTGATGAGCGATCACGTTCGCTATCCGGAGGAATGAAGAGACGTTTGATGATTGCTCGCGCACTGGTGCACGAACCCAGGCTGCTAATTCTCGATGAGCCAACCGCCGGGGTCGACATTGAGTTGCGCCGATCGATGTGGGAATTTCTTACCGACATTAATAAGAATGGCACAACAATTATTCTAACTACTCATTATCTCGAAGAAGCAGAACAGCTTTGTCGAAACATTGCCATCATCGACGAAGGCAAAATTATTGAAAATACAAATATGCGCGAGTTGCTTGCCCAGTTGGATACACAGGTTTATATCCTTGATACCGATGGCGACGCGCCGGATAATTTTGATCTGAACCTCGAAAATGCATCCTCAGAGAAAACTGATGAACACTGTCTGGAAGTTACAGTTTCCAGCGGTACTCACATAAACGACGTGTTTGCTTGTTTTGATAAAGCAGGAATAAAGATCAAGAGTATGCGTAGTAAATCAAATCGCCTCGAGCAATTGTTTATGTCTCGTCTGAAAGAAAGCCAGGGTTAAGCTATGTTTTCTAATCATAAATTTATTGCATTCGAAACTATAGTTGTTAGGGAGATTCGGCGGTTTACTCGCATCTGGTTACAAACTATTGTGCCGCCGGCAATTACCATCGGGCTCTATTTTGTGATCTTTGGAAATTTGGTAGGGCGTCGCATTGGAGAGATGGGCGGATACCAATATATGGATTTCATCATTCCCGGATTGATAATGATGGCAGTGATACAAAATTCATACTCAAATGTTGTCTCGTCTTTTTTTAGCCACAAATTTCAAAAAAGTATTGAAGAAGTGTTGGTCTCGCCGGTTCCAAATTACGTGATATTGTCAGGGTTTATTGTCGGAGGTATGGCGCGAGGGTTGGCCGTAGGTGCAATCGTAACAGTGATGGCGATTATTTTTTCTGACATGGAAATACAGTATCCACTGATTACGATTTCCGTTGTACTTATGACATCAATTGTCTTCTCGCTGGCTGGATTTATTAACGCTTTGTTTGCCAATAGCTTTGATGATATTTCCATCATTCCAACTTTTGTTTTGACGCCGCTTATATACCTCGGTGGAGTATTCTACTCATCTCAATTACTGCCGCAGTTCTGGCAGGTAGTGTCCAAGATGAATCCGATCTTTTATATGGTGAATACATTTCGCTACGGAATTTTGGGTACCTCCGATGTAGATATTACCTGGGCATTCATGATGCTTGGGGTTTTCATTGTAATTCTGTATAGCTCATGTATTTTCCTATTGCGAAAAGGAACCGGGCTCCGTAGCTAGTTTCATAACTAAATTCGGAGATCATTTAATGGCAGAGAATCCTCTAGGCGCTCAGTCTCAAAATCCGACTACTTACAGTCCGGATATTCTTTATCCTATACCCCGTTGGGCGGCCCGTTCATTGCTGGACATAGATAAGAAAATATTGATGTACGGCATTGATCACTGGCAAGCCTATGAGCTTTCCTGGCTCGATCTAAATGGAAAGCCACAGGTTGCTATCGGGGAGTTTTTCTTTAATTCAGATTCCGAAAACCTGGTTGAGTCCAAATCATTGAAGCTGTATCTCAATTCCATGAATCAGGAGCGGTATAAGGATGCGAGAAAGGTTCAGGAAGTAATCCGTGGAGATTTGTCAGCTCTCAGTAAATCTGAAGTTAAGGTTGAGTTGTTCTCACTGGATGACTGCGAGATAGGGTCTCTGTCCAGAGCCGGAAGATGTATTGATCACCATAGCCCTGAATCCTATGCTGAAACACCAGATCAGCAGATTCTAAAAATGAGTTCCGACCTTGTCGATGACGAACAGCTGTACTCAGATTTATTCCGCTCTAATTGTCCAGTCACTGGTCAGCCCGATTGGGCAAGTTTTGAAATCAGATACACCGGTCCGAAAATTGACGAGTCTTCTTTGTTAGCTTATTTGTGCTCTTTTCGGCAGCATCAGGGTTATCACGAAGAATGCGCAGAAAGGATTTTCAGAGATATTACTCAGGCCTGTAAACCTCAAGAGCTAAGGATAGCGATGAATTTTCTGAGAAGAGGGGGCTTGGATATTAATGTCTATAGATCCACGGTTCCGGTAACTTCGGATTCAGTGAACAGTCGTTTAGTTCGACAGTAGCTCTCTATACCTCTTATTTCTTATTCCGCAATCTTTCAAGCTTCAGTTCGCTAAGCTGTAACTTTCTAATCTCTCCTACGTCTTCATTAAGTCTCGATTCAGCTTTTAGCAGATATTATCTAGCCTCTTGTTTATTTAATTTGGCGATCTGTTTATTTTTATCTATCTAGGGAGTGGTTTAATCAATGAAAACAAAAATACTATTAGTAGGATGTGCTCTTGTTTGTATATCGATGCCGGTTTTGGCTCAGCAAGATCAAAGTGTGGATCAAGATCAAGATGTACAAGCATCCGAAGAGGATAGCAATCGAGAAAGAAGTGAGAATCGCGGCCGCGAAAGGCATGATCATCGCGATCGTCACGATGAGAACTTTAACTATTCTTATCTAGAGCTTTCCAGTTTGGGATATGACATGGATGTGGGTGGTATCGATATTGAACCCGATGGCTACAAGCTCAAACTTTCTCTGTCTCTAGGTGATAGTTTGTTTGGCGTTGTTGATCGAAGACGAACTGACGGCAAACTGGCCGGCGCTAATTATGAATTCGATACTGAGGGCTATGGTTTCGGATTACGAGGCGACTCATGGTTTGCTAGTTATACCTATAACACTTGGGATGTAGGTAATGCTGAATTTGATGTAGATACTATAAGACTTGGATTTCGCAATAACTGGACGGATCGCCTTGAGTTTAATGCGTCGTATTCATGGAACAATATTGAAGATGCGGACAATGATGATGGCTTTCAGGCGGGGTTTGCCTATGAGTTGTTTGATGGTGTGGAGCTGATTGCTGAGTATGAAACGATTGGCGGGCATTTGGATATTGATTATTTTAGTGCTGGGGTTCGGTTGAATTTTTGAAGATGGATTGTACTTGCTTGGGGGAAATGAGATTTGGTTTTTCTTTGGGAGGCTGTTGTTTGAGTTTTGATGTAGGTTCTTAGGGTGGGATTCATTCAGGATTTAGCTTAGCTAAATCCTTCACCCCTTCGGGGCGGCTTTCAGCCGTGTGCGCCGCTGTCGCGGCTGTCGAACCGCGTGGGTTCTCATACCACCCTCACTCGCTGGAATTAGATAACTGTGGTCAGTCTGAATTCAATGCTGGCGTGGGGAGATGTATATAAATTGGCGGTGAGGGTGGGATTCGAACCCACGAAGGCTTACGCCTTACACGCTTTCCAAGCGTGCTCCTTCGGCCACTCGGACACCTCACCGTTTTCTTTTGAGCTTCAGCTGTACGCTCTGTTTGAGCATCAACTATACGCTCTGTTTGAACTTGCTTCGAAGGTTTCTAGACCTTTGATTCGATCTTTGGCTAAGCCAAATAGCTCACCCCTTCGGGGCGGCTTGCAGCCGTCTGCGGAGCTGACGCTCCTTTGATTCGCGGCTTGGCTACTTTTTCCAAATCAAGTAGGTATTTTACTTCCTACTCGAGCTTGTAGCAAAAACCGCAGCTCAAGGTAGCTTATGGTCAAAAAGCGGCGTAACTCTAGCTCAGAGGCCTGTGGAATTCAAGTTACTATTGCTTTTGGGGTTTAACTCTCAGCTGCCGTTTTACCTATCTCCTTCTTCATGTAGTATCAGCTGCAAACCAGATAATCTCAGGGGGCAACATGATTACACGAATTCCTCATAAGTTAGCGATTCTCGCCTTTTTTCTCATTGGCTCCATTTCAGTTCAGGCTCAGGATCAAGATTGGCCGAGTTATGGTGGGGACAATGGTTCACGCAAGTATTCACCACTGGATCAGATCAATGCCGATAATGTTGATCAATTAGAAGCCGCTTGGACATGGACGAGTGTCGATAACGCAACGGTTGCGCAGAATATTGCTGACGAGAACTTCCGCGCTATGCCGGCTGGTTTCAAGGCCACTCCCATTGTTGTGGATGGCGTGATGTACATCCCCACATCTTACGGTCGAATTGCTGCAATTGATGCGGCTACAGGCGAAGAGAAATGGGTTTTTGATACCACTGCCTGGGAAACCGGCAGACCACCAAATTTGGGTTATAACTCAAGAGGTGTTGGATATTGGGAGAAGGGAAACAAGAAACGTGTCTTCTTCGCTACCAACGATGCCGTGCTTTGGTCAATTGATGTGACTACTGGCCAGCCTGATGCTGACTTTGGTGAAGGTGGTCGAGTCGACCTGACTCAGGGTTTGGGTAGAGAAATAGACAGGCGCCAATATGGCGTGGTGTCACCGCCTCTGGTTACTAATGACATCGTGGTTGTGAACTCCATAATTAACGATGGACCCACTACTAAAGAAATGCCTCCAGGGCACGTTCGCGGGTTTAACCCCGACACAGGAGCTGTTGAATGGATGTTTCATACCATTCCCCAGGCTGGCGAATTTGGTAATGAAACCTGGGAGGATGGTTCCTGGGAGTACACCGGTAACACAAATTCCTGGACGATAATGAGCGCCGATGATGAATTGGGGATTGTCTATCTTCCAATCGGAACACCAACTAACGATTGGTATGGTGGCTTGCGCAAGGGCGACAATCTGTTCGCCGAAAGTTTGGTAGCCGTAGAGGCCAAGACCGGTAAGTATATTTGGCATTTTCAGATGGTTCATCATGGAGTCTGGGATTATGATTTGCCCGCCGCGCCAGCACTTGTTGATATCGTTGTAGATGGACGACCGATAAAAGCGGTAGCTCAGATTTCAAAGCAAGGCCATACCTATGTGTTCGACCGGGTCACAGGTGAGCCGGTATGGCCAATTGAAGAACGTGCTGTTGCCCAAAGTTCTGTTCCGGGCGAACGTCTTTCACCGACTCAGCCGTTTCCAACCAAGCCGCCGCCGTTTTCCGTGCAAGGCATAACAGATGCAACCCTTATTAATTTCACTCCAGAATTGCGAAATGAAGCTCTGCAAATCATCGAACGGTTCGACTATGGTCCCTTGTTCACACCTCCCTCACTTAGAGGCACTATCAATATGCCCGGTTGGGGTGGTGGTGGCTGGTGGACTGGTTCCTCGTTCGATCCGGACACCGGTCTTTTCTACGTTCCGTCAGCATCTATACCCATCGTGGTGCAGCTAGTGGAAGCCGATCCTGAGCAGTCGAATCTTCAGTATGTACGTGGAGGTGCCCAGAACGTTGGTGGCCCACAGGGCCTGCCTCTCACGAAGCCTCCCTATGGACGGATCACGGCGATAAACCTTAACAGGGGCGATCATGAATGGATGGTTCCTCATGGCGAAGGTATGCGTCAGCAGATCATCGACATGGGTATTCTGGACCCGGGTCCGGTGGGTGGTCCTAGTCGTACTGGGCCAGTCTTGACCAAAACCCTGCTGTTTATTGCGCAGACAGACGTTGGTCGAAACTTACTGCGGGCATATGACAAGGCGACTGGTAATGTGGTTCATGAGATTGAGTTACCTCTGCCGCCTCAGGCAACACCAATGAGCTATTCGGTTAACGGAAAACAGTATATTTCGATTGCTCTTGGCGGCGGTCCTGACTCGAGGGTTTATACCCTGGCACTGCCTTAAGTACGATCTCGAGAAGTGTGTTGTATCAGCAAATCTGCTGATATGGCCGCTTGATTCACAGGCATAATTTACCCATAATCCGCGCCAGCATCGTCGCGTCCTTCGTGGCGTCTATGCTATTATGTTTTATGGTGACTCTTGTCGGTCCCCGCGCAATGATAGGTTATAAACTCCGCCAGGCCCGGAAGGGAGCAACGGTAGTAATCGACTCATGTGCCGTGGTGTGGCTGGCAAGGGCTGCCACCTAATCAACAGGCACTACATCTAACGGATTAAGTAGCAGACTGGCGGCGTAGAATATAAATGAGCTATCAAGTACTTGCCAGAAAATGGCGGCCGAGTAACTTCTCTCAGGTAGCTGGTCAGGCTCACGTTCTCCGATCGCTAATAAACGCTCTCGATAATCAGCGACTGCATCACGCTTACCTCTTTACCGGTACCCGGGGAGTGGGCAAGACCACACTAGCTAGAATCCTCGCCAAATGTTTGAACTGCGAAGAGGGTGTCACTTCAACACCTTGTGAATCCTGTGATGCCTGCCGAGAAATCAATGAAGGTCGTTTTATCGACCTTATCGAAGTGGATGCCGCCTCGAATACCAAGGTGGAAGATACTCGGGAGTTATTGGAAAACGTTCAGTACCTACCCAGCAGCGGGCGCTATAAGGTTTATCTTATTGACGAAGTTCACATGCTGTCGAACCACAGTTTTAATGCCTTACTAAAAACACTGGAAGAACCACCTCCACATGTAAAATTTCTTTTTGCGACAACGGATCCGCAAAAACTACCTATCACAATTCTCTCCCGGTGCTTGCAGTTCAATCTTAAGAATCTGAACCCTCAGATCATTGTTGAATATTTACAGACAGTGCTCGGCGAAGAAAAAATTGAATTCGAAGAAGAGGCTCTTTGGCAGATTGCTTCCGCTGCATCTGGAAGTATGCGTGATGCCTTAACATTGGTGGATCAGGCTATATCCTATTGTCAGGGCAAGGTGCTGGCGGCAGGGGTGGTTGAAATGCTTGGCATCCCACCCCAGCAGCAGGTCTATGAAATACTGAACGGAATGGCAAGCAAAGACATTCCTCGGGTCTTGTCGCTGATAAATGAAGTTTCAGAACAAGTTCCTGACTACATTCATACTCTGGATAATTTACTCTCGTCTTTACATCGTATTGCTATAGCGCAATTGGAGCCAGCTGCTGTTGATAATAGTTTTGGTGATCGCGATAGCATAGTTGAACTTGCCGAAAAATTTTCGGCAGAGGATGTTCAGCTTTTCTATCAAATGGGGTTAAAGGGAAGAGAAGACCTCAGGATGTCTGGAGAAGTTAGAATTGCGTTTGAAATGCTATTGATACGCATGCTGGCTTTTTCTCCAGACTTTGTTTCTCCAAAAAATGTTTCTCCAGACGCTGTGCAAAATGATAGCTCTGCTAAAGCAACTGTCGATTCCGAAAAAAAAAAGAATAGCGAGTCAGCAATTGAGCTAGTCAAAACTAGGGAAGAAGCACAGCCCGTTGGAAAATTGCAGCCTTCCAATTCTATATCTCCTGCGAATGATGAATTTGAGTCATTCGATCTCAATCCTACTAAGACCCCAGTTCAAGTTGAAGCAGCTGAGGAGTGTGTTGAGGAAGTTGATCAGAACGCCGAGTCGTCGACTGCCGAAGAGCAATCTACCGACTTAGAATCTATTGCCGATCAGCCTGGTGATGAGCGGACTATCCCCGAACAATCTAATTTAGAACAGCCTGTTCAAAGTCTCGGTAATGCAGAGCACTCTGCGTTAGATCAAGCTTCCTCAACACCGGTGGTCAGCAATCAGACAGAGCTGTCCAGCGAATCATGGCTAAGTGTTTTTCCCCAATTAACTATCACCGGCATTGCTTCGAATATTTTGGCAAATTCAATGTTTAAATCCAGAGACGGAAACAAATTGTGCTTCACCCTGGATAAAGCCCAAAGCGCGGTATACAGCGATGATATTCTTCCAAAAATCACTCAGGCCTTTGTAAGTTTTTACGATGAAGAGCTTTCCGTTGAGATTGAAATTGCGGATGTCGAGGCGGAAACTCCAGCACGTTTAGCGCAGCGCCTTCGCGATGAGCAACACGCTGGCATGGTAAAAAACTTCGAAGAGGATGGAAATGTGCAAGAGCTGCTGCAAAAATTTTCAGGAACCCTGGTGAATGAATCAATATCAGAAGCAAGTGAAAGAGGTGGCAATGACCGACTTTAACGAAATTTTAAATCAAGCCAAACAGATGCAGGCTAAGTTTCAGGAAGCCCAACAAGAGATGTTGAAGCTAGTGATCGATGGCGAGTCTGGTGCCGGTCTTGTGCGAGTAAGCATGAACGGTAAGCACGATGTGACTAATGTGCACATCGATGGCAGTTTGATGACAGAAGACAAGGCTGTAGTCGAAGATCTCATCGCTGCGGCGATAAACGATGCTGTTAGAAAGATCGAAGAAAAAAATAAGGAAGCCCTCGGCGGCATGGCCGGCGGAATGAATATGCCTGAAGGTTTTAAATTTCCATTCTAGGATGATGTTGTGAACTCTAGCCCTTTAATTGATCAATTAATCGAAGCCTTTCGCTGCTTGCCTGGAGTAGGCCCGAAGTCCGCCCAGCGCATGACACTCCACCTGCTGGAAAGAAATCGCAATGGAGGAAGGAACCTATCCGCATCTCTAAGCGAGGCTTTGGAGAAGGTAGGCAACTGCCCCCGCTGCAGAACACTCACCGAAGAGCCATTGTGTCGAATTTGCTCAAGCTCATCGCGCAACTCTAAGATTTGCTGTGTTGTGGAGTCTCCGGCAGATGTTTTCGCTATTGAGCAAGCAGGCACATTCAGGGGTATTTATTTTGTGCTAATGGGCCACCTCTCTCCCATAGATGGTATTGGGCCGGAACAGCTTGGAGTCGGAAAACTGCTAGACAAAGTTAAGAGTGAAGAAATAGAAGAAGTAATTATTGCCTGCAACCCAACGGTCGAAGGTGACGCAACTGCTTATTACCTAGCTGAACAGTTAAAGGTGAACAATGTATTGGTTTCAAGAATAGCCCATGGAGTGCCTATCGGTGGTGAATTGGAATTTGTCGATGGCGGGACATTAAGTCATGCATTCGCAGGCAGAACTCGAATGGATAACTCCTAAATGATGGATTGCGAAGGAATGCCAATTCAATATGTCGATGATGAAAATGTTTTCATTAGCTTATGTGAGTCATGGGGTTCTCAAAAACTTTTAGCCATTGATACGGAGTTCATGAGAACCAATACCTTTTACGCCCGTATTGGCCTATTGCAAGTAGCTGACGATAAAAAATGCTATCTAATTGACCCGCTAAAAATCTCAGACTGGACTTGCTTCAAATTATTATTAAGCGAAAGTGCTTGCGAGTTTATAATTCACTCTTGCAGTGAAGACCTTAATCTATTGCAAACATTTCTTGGTGTGATTCCAGGCAAAATATTTGACACTCAAATTGCTGCAGCCTTTCTTGGTCTGGGGTTCAGTATTAGCTACCAGGGATTGGCAAGGGAGCTGTTAAATATTGAAGTAGAGAAGGGGGAGACCCGCTCTGATTGGTTAAAGCGGCCACTATCGGATAGTCAAATTTTTTATGCGGCCGCAGATGTCCGTTACCTTATTCAAATCAGAGAACTCTTAGCTGCGCAACTCGAATTACAGTCAATGACAGCCTGGTTTGAAGCTGAATGTGTTCAGCTTTTGGAGAACAGTCACGCCGCTGAGAACAATGCTAATTGGAAGGAAATTTATTCTGCTATAAGTAATGCATGGCGCTTAAGCGATTCTGGTTTACTGGTATTACAGAAGTTATGTTACTGGCGTGAACAGACAGCCCGGAGCAGAAACAAGCCTAAAAGCTGGATCGTTAAGGATGTAGATATTTTCACTATGGCGAAATCACTGGCTGAAGTATCGGGTTTCACAAGTGATGATGTTAGAGCTATCGACGAAGTTGATAGCAGGTTTCTTTCAAGATATAGCCGCGAGATAGCATCTGTGCTCAACCAAGGTTCTGCTGATCTGCCTCCTATAGACAGAAATATACTTAACCCACCTCTTGATGCAAGCGGTAGGAAGCGATTAAAACTTTTACAAAAAATAGTTCAGGAGCGGGCGGATGAGCTGAATATGGCGCCGGAGTTACTCGGTCGCAAGAAGCAGTTGCTCGAACTGCTTAGGGACTATGGCCGGACTAAGGAATTTAGCTGGCAGTCTGCAAGCTTGGCGTGGAGAAAACCGTTACTAGAAGATCGCTTTAAGGAAATTATGAGTCCCGGAGATGGAAGTCGTGGCTGATCAGGGCCAGAAATTCTGGGAAAAGCCCCTGTCGGAATTAAACAACGATGAGTGGGAGAAGCTCTGCGATGGCTGTGGCCGCTGCTGCCTAAAAAAGGTTGTAGACGAAGAGTCAGAAGCCATTAATTACACCAGAGTAGTGTGTAAGTATTTTCTAGAGGAGTCGTCCAGCTGCCAGTGCTATAAGGATCGCAGTGAATTGGTGCCTGATTGTCTTAATGTTAAAACCATGGACTTGGCAGCAACTAATTGGATGCCGAGTACCTGTGCCTACAGACTTCGTTTTGATAACCAGCCCTTATTCGACTGGCATCCCCTAATAGCGGGGTCTAGAGAGCAGATGGACGAGCAGGGCATAAGCATCAAAGGGCGGGCTGTTTCAGAGGAGTACGTCCACCCCGAGGGATTAGACGAGCATATTATTCAGTGGGTAGAATCCTGATGGGCTGTAGTTTAGATACATTAGACGAATCACATAAGACGAATTGCCTATAATGAATTACATGAAACGAATCGCATAAAATGAATTACATATTGTATTGGTTGGCCTATCTGGCAGCATCAGCGGTGTTTTACGTGATTTTCTGGAAGCTCAGCTATACCAGAAAGCCAGCCTTTCTGGCCTATATGCTCAGGGGTCTCTTATTGGCGTTAATGATCACTCCCTGGTACAGCAATTCCCAGAACGACCAGTTTGCGCCAGCGTTGATGATAGCTGCTCTGGATACCATCACTCTGGGTGCATCATCTGCACTAAGAGCCCTGATTCCCTTGATGCTGAGCCTCATTCTAGCCTTGATCATTTCCATTATTTTGTATTACAAAAACAGGAAAAAATACATAAATAACAAAACGTTAGTTACTATTATTAATGTTAAAGATCAAGTTAAAACTAATGAATCAGAGTTGCAAAACTAGCGAACTCACAACTGTATTAAATACTGCGCGGTGTTTACAATACGCGCTCTCAAAAAACACGACTGGAAGCGGATAGATGAACTTTACTGGAACTGACGAATATGTAGCTACCGATGAGCTGCAAATGGCCGTTAATGCTGCGATTCAGCTGCAGAAGCCTTTGTTGATCAAGGGCGAACCTGGAACTGGAAAAACCATGCTGGCTGAGCAGATATCCAAGGCTCTGGACCTGCCTCTGATTCAATGGCATATAAAATCCACTACCAAGGCTCAGCAGGGCCTATATGAGTACGATGCTGTGTCCAGGCTTCGGGACTCCCAGCTGGGTGATGACAAGGTTCACGATATATCCAATTACATCGTGCAAGGAAAGATCTGGGAAGCCTTTGCGTCTGAGCAACAGACTGTTCTATTGATTGACGAAATAGATAAAGCTGATATCGAATTTCCAAACGATCTTTTGCTCGAGCTGGATAAGATGGAATTTTTTGTCTACGAGACGAAAGAGATCATCAAGGCAACAACCCGGCCTATAGTAATTATTACCAGTAACAATGAAAAAGAACTTCCGGATGCATTCCTGCGTCGCTGTTTCTTTCACTACATAGCATTTCCCGACACATTGACCATGGAAAAAATTGTCGATGTTCACTATCCAAACATTAAGAAGGATTTGGTGCGTGAGGCAATGGATGTATTTTTTGGCGTAAGAAAAATTCCAGGTCTGAAAAAGAAGCCATCCACGTCTGAATTGATTGATTGGCTTAAGCTGCTAATGGCTGACGATATTCCAGAAGATGTCTTGAAAAATCACGACGCAAAGAATGCAATTCCACCGCTATATGGAGCGCTGCTCAAGAATGAGCAAGATGTGCATCTATTGGAAAAACTCGCTTTCATGCATCGAGCTAAAAGCTAATACATGCTCATTAATTTTTTCATGCAACTCAGGGAGGAGCGTTTACCCGTTTCCTTCACTGAGCTCTTCACTTTATTGGAGTGTCTCAAGAGGAATGTGATCTTCGGTGATGTCGATGATTTCTATTATCTCTCTCGTATGTGCTTTGTAAAAGATGAGAAAAATTTCGATAAATTCGACAGGGCTTTTTCCAAATACTTTGAAAATGTTGAATTCCTGGACGACCTGACTGCTTATGAGATTCCGGATGACTGGCTGAGGAAAGAGCTTGAGTCTATGCTTTCTGAAGAAGAGAAAGCTCAGATAGAAGCGCTGGGTGGTTTGGATAAACTCATGGAAGAGTTTAAGAAGCGCATGGAAGAACAAGAGAAGCGACATCAGGGCGGGAATAAATGGATCGGTACAGGAGGAACATCTCCCTTCGGTGCGTATGGCTATAACCCCCAAGGGATTCGGATAGGCCAGCAAGAAGGGCGAAATCAAAAAGCTCTGAAGGTTTGGGATAAGAGAAATTATCGAGACCTTGATGACTCGGTGGAGATCGGTACGCGCAACATAAAGATGGCGTTACGTCGCCTGCGAAAATTTGCTCGAACCGGTGCTGAAGAAGAGCTCGATATCGATGACACCATCTCGTCCACCGCCAGAAATGCCGGTTTGCTTGATATTAAGATGGTTCCAGAGCGACACAATTCAGTAAAGGTTTTGATTTTCTTTGATGTGGGTGGATCGATGGATCCTCACGTTAAACTCTGTGAAGAATTGTTTTCCGCTGCTCGTACTGAGTTTAAGCATTTGAAGTATTACTATTTTCATAATTTTTTGTATGAATCAGTCTGGACCAAGAGTGTACGAAGACACGCAGAAACCACTTCGACTTTTGACATAATTCACAAATTTTCAAAAGACTACAAGGTTATTTTTGTGGGTGATGCCACTATGGCTCCTTATGAAATTACTCACGTTGGCGGAAGTATTGAGCATTACAATGAAGAGGCTGGTGCGGCGTGGATGCGCAGGGTAACTGAACATTTCGAAAACCTGGTATGGATTAACCCTACTCCTAAAGACTACTGGGAGCATAGTTACTCCATAGAGATTGCAAAGGAACTTGTGGAGGACAGGATGTTTCCACTCTCAGTGAAGGGCCTCGAAGAGGCCATGGCGCTGTTAACTAAATAAACAACCAATTAACAAGACAAAAGCAGATAATGGAACAACTCGCGCCCGAACTAGACCCCAAGAAATACTCTTCTCTGGGAGAAGTGATTAATTTTTTCCTTAGTGAGCATGCTGACTTGCCTGCATTTTCATGTTTTGGGAAGACCATTAGCTATGGGGAGGTTGATGATTTAAGCAGAAGGTTTGCGGATTATCTTCTTACTGAAACAAGCTTGCAGCCTGGTGATCGGATAGCTATTCAATTACCCAATATTTTGCAATTTCCAATTGTGTTTTTCGGTGCGACTCGGGCCGGTCTTGTCGTTGTTAACACCAATCCTCTATACACCAAGAATGAGATGCTGCATCAATTCAAGGATTCTGGTGTTAAGGGAATCGTGATACTCGAGAACTTTTGCGACAAGCTGGAACATATTATCGATGAGACAGAAATTGAATCTGTAGTAGTCTGTCGCCTTGGAGATTTACAAAGCCCGACAAAGGGTTTTCTAATAAATGCGGGAGCCAAATATGTAAGAAAAATGGTGCCAGCATATAATCTTCCAGCTGCCGTATATTTTTCGAAAACTATTAAGAGCCCACCGCTTTCAGCTGACTATCCAGGCTCTGGCAGTTCCAACGATGTCGCATTGATTCTATACACCGGCGGAACTACCGGTTTCGCGAAAGGGGCGATGCTCAGTCACAATAATTTAATTGCCAATATGATGCAGCTTAGGGCTCGTTGTTTGTTGGTGATTGAGGACAGGAAAGAGAACATCCTGGCGCCGCTTCCCTTGTATCATAGCTATGCCTTCTTGCTGCATTGTCTGGCCATGCCTCTCGCAGGAAACCATAATATCCTGGTTACTAACCCCAGAGACATTGCCGGTTTGATCAAACTATGGAAGGGTCAGCCTATCTCAGGGTTTGTCGGAATCAATACCTTGTATTTGGCACTGCTTCGCCATAAAGCCTTTTCGGCTTTGGATTTTAGCTCAATGAAATTTTGTGGAGCTGGCGGAATGGCGATGACTACATCGGTAGCGGAAGAGTGGCATGAAACTACAGGATGCGAAATTTTCGAAGGATATGGCCTTACCGAATGTTCGCCAGTCGTGTCGGTCAATATACCGGGGCAAGTAAAACTGGGTACCGCTGGTCCACCTGTTCCAGAGACAGAGCTAAAAGTTGTTGATGAGAACGGAGTTGAAGTGGCTCAAGGTGAGAGGGGGGAGCTCTGGGTTCGAGGTCCTCAGGTTATGTTGGGCTATTGGGAGCAGAAAGAAGCCAGCGCTGAAGTTATTACGGCAGATGGCTGGTTTAAGACGGGTGATTACGTTGAAATAGCTGAGGACAACTACGTACGAATCGTTGATAGGAAGAAAGACATGATTCTGGTGTCCGGTTTTAATGTGTTCCCTAATGAAGTTGAAGACTGGGTGAACGGGCATTCGGATATTCTTGAAAGTGCTGCTATCGGTGTTCCAAATGAAAGAACCGGTGAATCAGTCAAGCTATTTGTAGTTAGCGAGGGAGCAAAGCTATCCGATGAGGATATTATCGCTCACTGTAAGGAGGGTCTGACTGCTTATAAGATACCAAGAGAAATTGTGCATGTTGACGATTTGCCAAAATCAAATATTGGAAAAATTCTCAGGCGAGAACTACGCTAAACGACAGTCCTCGGTGAGGAAAACCACATACCTTGCGTCATCCGTCGGATAAGTTATTGTGACTGACTCTCTAAAAGCCCAACTACAGCAATGTCAGTTAAGCGATCAATTTCGTATCGGCCGCAGTATCAGCCGTCTCGAAAAAATATCCCCTAATTCTTCTGATTATAAGAATCTTCTCCAAGAAATTGAGTCGAAGTTGTCTCGATCTCAGGCAGCTTGTAAGAAGCGTATATCTGCCATTCCCTCTACTTTATCTTATCCCAGTGAATTGCCCGTTAGCGCCCACGCTGACGAACTGGTTCAATTGCTCAAAGAAAATCAGGTACTTGTTGTCGCTGGTGATACCGGCTCCGGTAAGACGACACAGCTGCCCAAGGTTTGCTTGCAAGCTGGATTTGGCCGCCTTGGCCTGATCGGTCACACCCAGCCCAGACGCCTCGCCGCGGTATCGGTGGCTGATCGAATTGCCAGTGAACTGGGGGCGAAAGTCGGAGAAGGGGTTGGCTTCCAAATTCGTTTTGATGACAAGAGTAGTGAGAGCAGTTATTTAAAATTGATGACTGATGGAATCCTGTTGGCTGAGATTCAACAGGACAGATACCTGAATAAGTATGAAGTACTTATTATCGACGAGGCTCACGAACGATCTCTCAATATAGATTTCTTATTGGGCTATCTTAAAACCTTATTGAAGAAGAGACCCGAACTTAAACTCATCATTACTTCGGCGACCATAGATGTCGAAAAGTTTTCAGCCCATTTTAACCAGGCGCCCGTTGTTTCAGTAGTCGGGAGAACCTACCCGGTAGAGACTCGATATGCACCTTTACCCCAGCAGAGTGATTCGCAATTTGATGATGATCTGCAAATAAATGGCATTATCGATGCGGTGAAAGAAATTGATCGTATCGATGGCAGGCATAAGAAGCTTAGTGGAGATGTCTTGATTTTCTTCGCCAGCGAAAGAGAAATTCGTGAGACGGCGTTAAAACTGCGTAAACAAAAATTTCCCAACACCGACATATTGCCCTTGTATGGACGTCTAAAGCATTCCGAGCAAGTGAAAATTTTCAGCCCCCACAAGGGGAGAAGATTGGTGCTGGCGACCAACGTCGCGGAAACGTCAATCACCGTGCCGGGCATTCGCTATGTTATAGACACTGGCCTGGCCAGGATTAGTCGCTATAGCCTGCAAAGCAAAGTGCAGCGACTGCCAATAGAGGAGATATCCCAAGCCAGTGCGAACCAGCGGAAGGGGCGTTGCGGTCGAGTTGAAGAGGGCGTTTGTATTCGCCTTTACTCGGAAGAAAATTTCGATAAGCGACCACTGTTCACTGACCCTGAAATTATTCGAACCAATTTGGCCGCTGTTATTCTTCGCATGCATTATCTCGGGCTCGGAGAAGTAGAAAATTTTCCTTTTCTCGAGCCTCCTGAGCAAAAAGCCGTAAACGAAGGCATAAAACTCCTTATTGAACTCAATGCGCTGACTCCGAAGCATCAGCTTACTGATATTGGCAGGTCAATGGCGCAACTTCCTGTTGATCCAAAATACGGAAGAATGCTAATTGTTGCTCATGAGCAATCCTGTCTACGGGAAATGCTAATAATAGTTAGCGCGCTTAGCATTCAGGATCCAAGAGAAATCTCCTCTGAGAACAGGCAGCAAGCGAAGGAGGTCTTGGCGGAGTTTAGTCATGAAGACTCCGACTTTCTCGGCTTTGTAAAACTTTGGGATCACTATGAAAAATTGCGTCAGGATTCCAATCAGGGTCAGCTTAAGCGCTATTGCAAGTCGCACTTCTTGTCCTATATGAGGATGCGGGAATGGAGGGAGGTTCATCGACAGCTGTTATTGAGTTGTCAGCACATGGGGTTCAGACCAAACCGAGAGAGTGCTAGCTACGCAGCTGTTCACAAAAGCATTATAAGTGGCTCGCTTAATCAAATTGCTCAGAAGCAGGATGCCAGGAATTATCTTGGTAACCGGAACAAAAAATTCTCACTGTTCTCCTCTTCGGTTTTGGCAAATTCAAAAGCCAAATGGATCGTCAGTGGGGAATTAATCGAGACATCGCAAACATTCGCAACCATGGCGGCAAAGATTCAAGCTCAGTGGGTTGTAGATATGGCGCTGCACTTGGTAAAAAGGAATTACTTTGAACCTCACTGGAGTGCAAAGCGTCAGGAAACCGTTGTCTACGAGAGGGTGACGCTCTACGGTCTTGCCATAATCGAGAAGAACCTTGTTAGCTTTGAAGAAATCGACCCTGAAGGCTCAAGAGAGATTTTCATAAGGGAAGCGCTTACCGGAAACCAGCTGGCTAATGAGTTTGGGTTTCTGCAGAGGAACGTTAGCTTGTTGCAAAATCTTGAAAAGCAGGAAGATAAGCTCAGGCGTCCGGATATTATTGTCAGTGAAAAAGACATTCGATCTTTTTATGATCAACAAATTCCGAAGGATATCCACTCCAGCCGAGGGCTCAAAGAGTGGCTGAAAAAAGCCGGGGGAAAGGCTGGGAAGTCCTTGGAGATGAGCAAGGAAAAGCTTATCAAGTCTCAATCTGCCCTGGATAAAATTGCGGAGTTCCCAGATGCCGCGGCAATACAACAAAACAAGCTCAGCATCGACTACGTTTTCGATCCCGGTAGTAAAAGTGATGGGGCCAGTATTGATATTCCGCTGATAATGCTTAGTCAGTTAACTCAGGCAGATGTTGACTGGTCTGTTCCAGGTATTATTAGAGATCGTTGCATAGCCTTGTTAAAAAGCCTTCACAAGGCTCAGCGGAAGAACTTCATACCGGTAAGTGGCTTTGTGGATGAAGCGCTTCTTCAAATGAATAAAATGGATGGTGATTTAATTGATTCGCTTCTGGCGCAGATACGTAATCACAAAAAGATAAGTCTGAGCAAAGCGGATTTTAATACCGACGATCTGCCAGAGCATCTACAGGTCAAAATCCGTGTTCTTGATGACAAGAATAATGAAGTGGCCTATGGCAAAAATCTCTCCAGCCTGAAGAAGGAATTAGGAGCAGGATCTGCCGATGGTTTGAAACAAGCTGAACAGCAGGTAGTTAGTCACGAGATGGAATGCGCCGGCTTGACTGACTGGAGTTTTGATATGCTACCTCAAAGTATTGAGATCAAAGCAGCGTTGACGCTAACCCGTTATCCTGCGCTTATTGATAGAGGTGAGACTGTGGACCTGGTTCTGTTGGCTGATCAACAGAGTGCGCTGGAGCGCAGCAGAGAGGGTGTTGCCAGGCTCTGCATGTTGAGGAGCGTGCAACAGAAAAATATGCTGCATAAGAAGTTCAAACGATTGCAGCAAGACCTGGCTTTGTATCTGCCGGGTAACTTGTCTTCTTTTGAGAAGGATGCAACGAGGCTTTGTTATTTCTCTGCCTTTGAATTGGAAGATAAAATTCCCAGAAGTCAGCAGGAATTCGAACAGCTACTCGTGGAAGGGAAGCCAAGGATCCTGAGTTTCGCTGACAAAATTGAAAAACTTTTGGAATTGACTCTGAGATCACGAAGAGAGCTGGCAGTTCAGATAGAAAACCTAAATGGTGCTGCAGTTAAATATGCCAAAGATGATCTGGAAACTCAGCTAAACGGGCTAGTGCATGAAAATTTTCTTTCGAAAACTGGACTGCTATGGTTTACTGAATACCCAAGGTATTTCGAAGCGGTAAAAGCCCGTCTTTCGAGAGCTCCGCACTTGGGAGAGAAAGATCAGTCTAATTCGGAAACAATAGCCAAGTACTGGAATAGATATCTGAGTTTGCTGGAACAAATGGAAGAGTCACAGCCTGATAATTTGAAGTATCTTCGATGGATGATAGAGGAGCTCAGGGTCTCGCTATTTGCTCAGAATCTGGGTACTCGAATGCCGGTATCGCCCCGTCGTATCGAAAAGCATATTGAAAAAATATTATCAGCCTCCAGTTAGTATGAAATGAGAAGCGAAACCATACAATCTATACTCATCAAATCAGTAACAGCCATGTTGCTGAGTGCTGGTCTATGTGTATCTACAGTTCAGGCACAGACAGATGATCCATGGAGAAACACGAACGAAAATATTTTTCAGCTGAACGACTATTTCGATCAGCTGGTGGTTAGGCCCGTGGCTAGTACCTATACCTTGTTCATGCCCAGAATTGTACGCCAGGGCGTCGGTAATTTTTTTAGTAATATTGATGATATCAATGTGTTTGCAAATGACTTACTGCAAATGAAATTCGACGATGCATTGTCTGATTCCAGTCGATTTTTTATTAACTCGACTGTGGGTATCGGTGGCGTCTTGGATGTTGCCAGTAGCTTCGGGTTTCAAAAACATGAAGAAGATTTTGGTCAGACTCTCGGGTACTGGGGCGTAGGAACTGGGCCTTATGTAATGCTTCCGGTATTTGGCGCTAGCAATCTTCGGGACTCAGTAGGCTTAGTTCTGGATACGTTGTTTAATCCCATTCAGTACCATGATGATGCCTCTGTGCGGCTTCCGCTTTATCTCTTAGAAGAGACTGATTCCCGTTCCGGTTTGCTCGCTCTTGATGAGTTAATATCCGGCGATCGCTATCTGTTTGTGCGTGAAGCTTATATGCAGCGAAGAAACTATCTGGTTAAAGATGGAATGATTGAAGACGAGTTTGGTGCCTTTTAATTTAGTTGCTGAGCCGTTTTTGTGTTTTCGTCTTACTAACAACTGTTCTAGTCGTTATTTTTCACTTTCAATTTTGTTCGTATAAAATCGCTGTGAGAGACATAAATAAGCTCTGAAACTTTGCGTATGAGATGGTCTTCATACCTGTCCAGCTTTTCATCCGAGAATGCTATCCTCCACATATTCTCAATCAGACCCACTTTTTGCTCGTATTCATAATCGGCATTAATAAGGCTGGTGAATTCATAAAGCGACGTCGCTTGATGAGCTTCCTCTTTGGCGAGTTCGCTAATCTCATGAAGATCCTCTTCACTAATCTGATACTGCTGCTGTAATACTCGAAGAAACTCTTCATTCTCTCGTTCGTCCAGCTGATGATCGGAATTCATCACCTCAATCATTAGCGCAGCGCAAATCAGATCCGTCTTACCGATAGCTGCCGATGGAGCAGCGGGCTCATCTTTATCATTAGCCAATTTGTTTTCGAAAAATTGTTTTATAGTTTTAATCATTTTATTCATGCTACCAATTTCATTGCGTCCAGAATTACGTCCAAGCCGGCATCTTTTAGATGACTGTTTTCACTGATGTGGCGTCGATACTGCTTGCCGCCTTTCTCGCCCTTAAATAGCCCAAGAATATGTCTGCTCATATGCTGTAAGGGCAGGCCTTGTTTTAGTTGCCCTTCGATATAGGGTAAGTAGGCTTCCAGATAATTTAATCTGGACCTGTTGTCGATCTCTTGACCAAACAACGCGCTATCCACTTCATGCATTATGAATGGATTCTGGTAGGCCTCTCTACCTAACATAACTCCATCTACCCGTGATAAGTGCTGCTTTGTCTCCTCGAGAGTGGTGATACCGCCATTGATAATTATCTCAAGATTAGGAAAAGCTTGTTTAACTCTGTAAACCCGATCGTAATTGAGCGGGGGGACCTGTCGGTTTTCTTTTGGGCTAAGCCCGGAAAGAATCGCCTTCCTTGCATGTACTATGAATAATGAGCAACCGGCGCTGGCAACAGTACCGACAAAATCAAGCAGCTCTTCTTCACTGTCCCTGTCATCAATACCTATTCTGCATTTTACAGTTACAGGAATGGAGACAGCGGATGTCATGGCTGAAATGCATCTAGCCACTAGGTCCGGTTCGGCCATCAAGCAGGCGCCGAATGAGCCTGATTGAACTCGATCACTGGGGCAGCCTACATTTAGATTAATTTCATCGTATCCTGCTTTTTCACCAAGAGCGGAAGCTTCTGCCAATTCGGCTGGATTGCTACCACCCAGTTGTAATGCTACGGGGTGTTCTTCAACATTGTAATTAAGCAGGTAAGCAGCATCACCGTGCCTCAGTGCGGCACTGGTGACCATCTCTGTGTAGAGCAGGGAATGCTTGGAAAACTGGCGTAGAAATACCCTGTCATGGCGGTCAGTCCAATCCATCATGGGGGCAACGCAAAATTTGTGGGAAATACTCATAATCTCAATTCAGCATTCAGGCGAGGCTTTTTATCCAATGGCATGGCTTAAGTCAAGGAATTGAGATTGCTCAATTCTATCTAAACCAAGCTCGCAGCTTGGTTCATATACTACTCCAGGCGCCAGATTGGATGGGATTTAGCCTCTATTAGCGTATAATCCCTCGCTTAGATTTCCGACAACAAACACAGGAATAGCCTAAGTTTCATGAAGCAAGTAAGAACTAGAATAGCACCTTCCCCCACAGGCGATCCCCATGTCGGAACCGCATATATAGCTTTATTCAATCGATGCTTTGCCCATCAACATGGCGGCGAATTTGTCTTACGCATCGAAGATACAGATCAGCAGAGAAGCACGGACAAATCTGAGGCTGATATTTTGCAATCGCTCAAATGGTTAGGGCTGGATTGGGATGAAGGACCAGGTTGTGAAGGCGAAGCTGGTCCTTATAGGCAGAGCGAGCGATCAGGCATCTATTCAGAGCATATTGAAAAATTGCTTGAGAATGGCACTGCTTTTCATTGTTTTTGCTCCAGCCAACGTCTGGATGAGTTACGTAAGCTGCAAATGGAGAACAAGCAACAATTAGGTTACGACGGATGCTGCAAGGACCTATCTGAAGGCGAGGTGCGTAAGAAAGTAGCAGCGAAGGAAGAATTCGTAATTCGCATGAATATCCCTGAGCAGGGTGATTGCGAATTTGAAGACCTATTGCGAGGCACTGTGAGTATTAGCTGGTCTCAAGTCGATATGCAGGTTCTCATTAAATCCGACGGCATGCCTACTTATCACTTCGCCAATGTTGTTGATGATCACTTAATGGAGATCAGCCACGTGATCAGGGGAGAAGAATGGATTAATTCCACTCCCAAGCACGTTCTGCTCTATGAGTACTTCGGTTGGGATCAGCCGGTTTTTTGCCACATGCCCTTATTGCGAAACCCCGATAAAAGTAAATTGAGCAAACGTAAGAATCCCACCAGCATCGGCTACTACAAAGATATGGGCTATTTGCCTCAGGCCTTATTGAATTACCTCGGCATGATGGGCTGGACTATGCCCGACGCAAGAGAGAAATTCAGTCAGCAAGATATGATCGACAATTTCGATATCTCGAGGGTTTCATTAGGTGGACCTATCTTCGATATCGAGAAGCTGGACTGGTTAAGCGGCAAATACATCAGGGAAGATCTTGATGACGAGGCATTTCTAGAGCAATTCGCTGAATGGGCATTTAAAAAAGAAAAGCTCATGCAAGTAGCGCCTCTTCTGAAGCAGCGAGTAGAAAGGTTTAGTGACGTTGCCAGCCTTGGCTCATTCTTTTTTAGTGGCTTACTGGAAGTTAATGAGACTTCTTTTCAGCACAAAAATTTGTCGGCCGCAGATCAGGCAAAGATTCTGCAATTTAGTCTTTGGCGATTGGAGCAGCTGGGAGATTGGCAGCGAGATTCAATTGAAGCGGCATTGCAATCTCTGGCCGAGTGCTTGGAGCTTAAGATTAGAGATTTTCTGTTCCCGCTGTTTGTTGCGATGAGTGGAAAAGCGGTATCGACTTCGGTAATCGAATCCTTATCCATTATCGGGCTGGATATAAGCCGCGCTAGAATTCGTCATGGCATTGAAGTGCTGGGGGGAATTTCCAAGAAGCAAACTAAGAATCTCGAGAAAGAATATCGCGGATTGTCGTTAGAGTAGCCTTTCTACTCATTCGCAAAACAGCGTAGAAACAAGAACGGGAGCCCGATCTGGATTGACAGGGTGGGTTGCTGTGCTTAGAATGCGCCTTCTTTCGAGTAGCGTCATGCTACTTCGCGACTAAAAATGGGGCCTTAGCTCAGCTGGGAGAGCGCAACGCTGGCAGCGTTGAGGTCAACGGTTCGATCCCGTTAGGCTCCACCA
>JABJIC010000037.1 GCA_018661465.1 Gammaproteobacteria bacterium
CTCGAACTCAGAAGTGAAACCGCTTTGCGCCGATGGTAGTGTGAGGTTTCCTCATGTGAGAGTAGGTCATTGTCAGGCATTAAAATAAGGGAAATCCCCGTACTCGATGAGTGCGGGGATTTTTTTTTGGGTCACTGGAAAGGCTGCCAATGACCGAGGTCATAGTGATTCGCAATTGAGCTAAGCTCAATGACTCACCCCTTCGGGGCCGCTTTGCGGTCTTGAATGCTGCGCATTCAATCAGGCGTGTAACTGGATGGAAACTTTGTTGGTGGAAATTTAGGGGGTCGCTTTGGTCTTAAGCGCTGCGCGTTTGACCGGGAGCGCTAGTCTTAGCTGCCTCATTGTTATTGTTGCCTGCGATACCCTGACAGCAAATACGAGTTTACATTTCCGTTCTGGCATAAAAAAAGAGCCCACCCTGTCGGGTGAGCTCTTTGATTTTAAGTCTTGTACTAAATCTAATGCGTAGTCGTCTTAGTTTGAATACTCAGTACCATTAATAGGAATCATCACGTGAGCACCGGATGTGCCTGAACGCATCATCCAAGGAGTGCCTTTACCTTGTAGTGCATTGTCGCGCTGAAAACCAGTGGGCATACCTAGTTGCTCGGCGGTGGCATTTGGCATGGATATAACAAACAGGTATTGAATACGGTCTGGAGTATCGAAGCGTCGGTAGGCCATTGTGCCGAATACTCTTGCTGGGATGCGGCCTTCGTTCTCGGCTTTCTGCATTTCCATTTGTAAGTCTTCACCTTCAAGGCCCTGGGCTGATAATTTGGCCTGCAGATCGCGTCTTGATCGTTGTGAAACTGATCCGCAGCGAGTGAAGCCTTCCTCATCGGTGGGTGCACATTCAACGTGATTGCTACCGACTTTAAGAGTGACTCTGTTGCCGTTGTCGTCATAAGTGTAGACGGTGGCATCTGCGCGCAGTTCTTCCGGAAGCGGAGACACGGCTTTGGCGATGACTTCATCTTGGGATTGAGCACTCAGCATACCCGAGACGAGCATTCCAGTGGCAAATAAGGCTAGTGCGTGGTGAATTCGTGGCATAACAATCTCCTATTCTGTTTAATTCCAAGTGTAACTTCGGGTGTCGCCTTGGCGGGTAAGTCCGATGATTCTTGGTTTTTGCTGTTCATTCTTCTGTTGTTTCTGATGTCGCGCGGACGTGACTTTCAGGGAAGCACCATCCTACGGCATAGATAGGCGCATACTCAACTAAAATACTGATCTGGATCATGAATTCGACGCAAAAAACTACCGCTAAGCGCATAGCCTAAAGCCGCCCGATTGCGTAGTATTTCCCTTTGCGCAGGGTCTGGAAGGACCCTGCAGGTCGCCATGAAAAAGGAAAACAAGTTAATGCAGTCCCACAGCGATCCCTTGATCCAGTCCGACCCTGACATAAATCAGCCCATAGTCGACAGTCTGCTGGTTCGTGCCCACAGCATTGCGGCCTTTATTACACTGCTCATCGCAGTAACTTTCGGCATTTTGGTTTCCCTGCAGTTCATTATTCCCGACTTTGCTGGAGATGTTCTGCCCACTTGGGGGCGCATGCGCTATGCCCATACCCAAGGCATCATGCTTGGCTGGCTCGGTAACGGGTTTTTAGGTTTTCTCTATTATGCAGTGCCTATTCTCAGTGGTAGGGCGGTAAGCAGCCACAAGCTGGGACTTATCTTGTTTGCCTTATGGAATTTCGCGGTGATGCTACCAGGCTGGATACTGGTGTTATCAGGTGTCAGCCAGCCACTGGAATGGGCTGAGTTTCCATTGGTAGTGGATGTGGTTGTGGTGGTGGCATTTATTCTTGCTGCTATTCAGTTCCTGCCTCCGTTCTTTAGCAGAGGCTTTGAAAATCTTTATGTATCCAGCTGGTACATCATCGGTGCGCTTGTATTTACCCTCATGTCCTTTCCCATGGGCAATATTGTTCCGGAGTTTGTGCCTGGCGCTGCAGGTGCCGCTTTTAGTGGTTTGTGGATTCATGACGCAGTAGGTCTGTTTGTTACGCCGCTGGCCCTGGCGATTCTTTATTTTGTGATCCCCGCCAGTACTGGGCGTCCTATCTATAGCCATTTTCTCTCAATGCTGGGTTTCTGGGGGCTGTTTTTTCTTTATCCATTGAATGGAATTCACCATTACATTAGTTCGGTGATTCCAATGGGTGCCCAGATTACAGCGATTGCCGCATCCTTCCTTTTAGGTGTGGTGGTGATAATTGTAGTGAGCAATCTTATGCTGTCTCAGCGAGGCTCCGGATTAATACCCCGTGATATCGCTCTGCGCTTTGCCTCCATGGCGGTGGTCTTCTATTTGATAGTTAGTATACAAGGCTCGTGGCAGGCAGATATGAGCTTTAATAGCCTTACTCATTTTACTGACTGGGTTATAGGACACTCCCATCTTGCCATGCTGGGGTTCGCTACTTTCGCCAGCATCGCAGGCATCGTGCATGCCTGGCAGCGCCTTCCAGAGGTGAGTTATGACGCACGTGCCCTGGATTGGGCGTATTGGTTGCTCACGATAGGTATAACTCTTATGGTGGTGGATCTGTCTATTGCCGGCATCATCCAGGGGCAACTTTGGCAAGATGGAGCGCCATGGTTGGAGTCGGTTACGGCTTCGCAAACATACTGGCTGGTCCGCAGCCTTTCTGCCATACCGATTACTCTCGGCTTTGTGTTGTTGTTTAAAGGCTTGCTGGGTTCTTCGGAAGAAAGAGCCGCGATTACAAATGCAGAGCATTCAAATTCTGGTGTTGAGCATACAGCCACTGATGACAAAGGCGCGGCCTCGGCTCTACGCTATTCCTATCTAGTCGCTTCACTAGCCGGAGTTGGTTTCTTTATATTTTCTGTCTCCTTATTGGGTGTCATGCCCTTTAAGCAGTTACAAGAAGAGGCGGCGAGTCTGGCACCAGCTGACCCATTGCCGATGACCGCATCGGAATCGCGGGGTAGGGAAATCTATGCGCGGGAAGGCTGTTCCTATTGCCATACACAACAAGTACGTTATACCGAACCAGACATGGAACGATTCGGTGCGCCCACTCTGGCCTGGGAAGGGCGGCAGGATTTTCCCCACATGCTGGGTACTCGCCGTATCGGTCCAGACTTGGCAAAAGCAGGTAATACACGTCCGGCACAATGGCATTTAGCCCACCTTTTCTCGCCCCGTAGCGTTGTGCCGCAGTCCGTAATGCCAGCTTACCCAGAGTTTTTTAATAACTCACCTACTCGACCTAGACGAGAAGCGCTGGATCTTGTCGCCTATCTGGATAGTTTGGGGCGTGATCGTGAACTGGCATGGCCAGAAGGTGACCAAATAGCAAAAGCTGGCACAGATGATGAGCGGGCACTAATGTCTTTCAATGCTGAGGAATTGAATGCGCACCCGGGTCGCACTCGACCCAGAGGCGAAGCGCCTGATTTCGGAGCGGCGAGCGCGGCAGTATCCGGTGAAGAACTCTGGCAAAATAACTGCAGTGGCTGTCACGGAGAACAGGGTCGAGGTGATGGTCCTGCTGCGGCCTGGCTGGAGCCGGCACCGGTGGACTTAAGCAAGCATCGATATCAGGCAGATTTGTTAGCGGATATTCTTTGGAATGGGGTACATGGCACCTCTATGCCGGCTTGGCGTGACCTGCCATTGTCTGATTTATCGGCATTAGTCAGCGTAATACAAAGTTACAGTGAAGTTGATCCAACTTCAGGTATCCCTCAACAATTACCGCTAGGCGAGGAAGTGTATGCAAGCAACTGTGCCGAATGCCACGGAGACAATGGTGACGGTAATGGTTTTGCAGCTGACAGCCTACCCATTCCAATCAGTCCCAGCGACTTCACCCGGGAGCAATTGAGCGAGGCCGAAAGTTTGCGTATCTTGCAAAACGGCATTGAGGGAACGTCTATGGTGCCTTGGGGTGATCGACTGGGTGAGGGTGAAATGGTTGCGGTAGTGCATTACATCCGCTCTCTTTTTGGAAGCGGCGAAAATTCAGGGGCAGCTAATGATTAGCACTATAATAGTGACATCCAGTATTATTTTCGCATTGGTGTATGCGCTTGCTTATCGGTTCTGGCCTGGTATGCATGAGCGGGTAGAGCAGCCAAAATATTCTTTTCAACAACAACTGGCGCAGCATGAAAAACACTGTCGAGATGGGAAAAGCACAGACCGGGAGCATGGCAATGAGAAGTGAACAACGCGGTAGTGGTCTCTTTATAGCAGCTGTTCTTGGGCTTGTGTTAGGTGTTGGGGTATTGGTCGGCGCCTTTCTGATTAGCCCAGCAGGTGAGTCCGTGGACAATTTCACTGGGGAAGCTAGCGTCGAATACGGTCGAAGATTAATTCGTGAAACTGCGGCTTTGCTTGGTCCTGGACATGAGGACCCCGCCAAGCGTTATTCAGGTACGAATATGGATTGTGCTTCCTGTCACTTAGAGACGGGTACCAAGGCAGGCACGCTGTCACTGTTACAGGCGACTTCTCGCTATCCACGCTTTTCCGGGCGTGATGGTAAAGAGGGGGACTTACGTGATCGCATCAATGGCTGTATGACTCGTAGTATGAACGGTAGGGAAATATCCCGAGACAGCATCGAAATGATTTCCATGGAGATGTACATAAATAATCTAAATGATCAGTATGCGGTAATGGGTGAGACTCGACGCCAGCTTGATGAGCCGGATTCTTTTGTCGAGCCGAACCGTGCTGCAGATGTGGAAGCTGGAAGGGTGGTCTATGAACAACGCTGTGAGGTATGTCACGGCGACAATGGCGAAGGGCTGGCGGCAGCAACAGATATGAGTGAAGGCTATTTGTTTCCGCCTTTATGGGGCCCTGACAGTTTTAATAATGGTGCTGGTATGACCCGTGTACTCACAGCCGGCCGTTTCATCAAAGCCCGCATGCCTTTGGGGCAGCCAGACCTCTCTGATGATGAAGCTTACGATGTAGCCGCCTTCGTCAATTCTCATGAACGGCCGCAGAGAGCTAATTTGGAATTGGATTTTCCAGACCTCACGCTCAAGCGTGTGGACAGTCCGTATCCACCTTATGCGGATAATTTTCCCATAGAGCAACACCGGCTAGGACCATTTGAGCCGATTCGTGAATACTATAGGAATTTGGAACAGAATCAGTGATGACATTACAGTCGTCACTGATTCTGACTGGATAGGAGTGTTGCCCGGAGCTATCCTGGCAGGGTAATGCTAGGCAGAGTAAAGCAGACTATAGCCATATTCCTGAGAGCGGGTCGCTGCCACTACACCGGCAGCCACAAAACGGCTGTTAGGAACATTGTTGGCACTCAGTTCCTGATAAATGTCTTCAGACGATCCGCCTGTTGCACGAGCGAGAAACCCGGAAACAGCACGAGTCGCTCTTTGGCAAATAGCATAGCTAACACCGCGGGCAATAAGCTTATCGATAGTATTACCACGGTTGGACATATCTGATCGGTCCATGGTCACGGGGTTTGTCATGAATGGCGCATCAGTGCGTGGATCATTGAAGCCCATGAACCCACTTAACGCCTCTCCATATTTTGCCCACATGGCATCGTTATAGCCTAATGGTGTGGACTGGTGTCGAAAGCAAACAACAATAGAGTAGTCTGAATCACTGCCACCATATCCATCGGCATGCCCGGTAAGGATGTTATTGGCATAGTTCAGCGCCGTAACGCCCCCAGAAGTGGTGGATGAATCTAGAAATACACGGTGACCAGCAGAATTAGCGTCCAGCCAAGTATCTTCGTCGTGCCGTGCCGGCACAAAATTCTGATGTTCGCTACTTTGGGCCGCCTGTGCCGTTGCTGCTACGGTTGCGCCAGTTGCCACAACACCGATGCCGGTTAGAAAACGACGACGCCCTTGGGTAGTCTTGTTGCTCATTATGCTGTCCTCCGAATTGGGTTTCGATACAGTGGATTCTTTTAGATCGATCGGCGCATTCAACCTTAAATTGCTGAAAATGTCGAGAGAGTACTGCCATTTAGCTGATTCAGCTCATGATAATGAGGGGGAGAATCAGGAGTTAGATTTGTTATGAGAGCTAAATCATTAGTTGATCTCTTAACTGCTTAGTCCACAGCTAGATTTCTAGGGACTAATGTTCGGCTAAGTCTGGGCTGCGACCACATAGAGGTGAAGAGATTGAGCGACGCCTGGAAAATTTCGACAAGGCATAAATTCAAAATTTCGGAGCATTGATAGACTAGTAGCCTCTTAGGGTCACTTGTCTATCAATACTCCGAAAATAATATTCCAAATAGGATTAGTTTGGGCTAGCTGAAACTATAGTAGTGTCATCGAAGAAAGTTGGGTCAACGGCAATGATTGATTCTACCAGCTGCGCTAGAGCCGCTTGTCTTTCCTCATCGGTTGTAGCCGCCTGAGCGTTACCAATGGCATCAACTAGTGCGCCACCTTGCCCGTCATCGACTGCGGGAGTAGCCGCGGCGGCGCCGGCAGCATCAAGCTGCTGTTGGAGTTGTACCGCCACAGAAGCGTCCGGTAGAGCAGCTAGATCAGCGGCGTTCACATCGTCGATAATGGTATTTATCAGTTGCTCGATATCAGGAGCGTCTTCAGATATTTCGACGACTGTAGTGTCATCTTCTAGGGCGACAAAATCCGCATTACCACCTAAACCAACGATTGTTGGCCCACCGCCACTTGCCGGCTGAACCGAAATAGATCCGTCAAACACCGCGATCCTGGTTTGACCCGTTTCAGCGTCCACGAATACACCAAATTCTGTTCCTCTAATTCCAATAGTGGCAAAAGGGGTATTCAGAGCATAGGTATCATTTTGTCCGTCACCAATTATGCCTGTGATCGTTCGCAGCGTACCTTCGACAACTGACATCACCACAGAATCGTCGCTGCCGCCTGCTCCATCAAAAATATACTCATTCACAACAAACTGAGTGTTTTCGTTCATTGTTATCAGAGCGCCATCGCTTAATCGCAGCTGGGTTGATGCATTTCTGCCTGTGGTAACCGTCTCGTCTACGAATAATTCCGAGCCTCGGGCTAGAGGACGTTCTGCCCCAGCCGTATCAATGGCAGAGACATCGCCACTGGTTCGAATTACCCGGCCTATGGGATCTTGTGCCTGGGCATAGATTGGGCCCAACAGGCATATAGCTGTCAGTAGCTGAAATATATGTAACTTATTGAATTTCATCAACATCTCCCAGGGAAAAGCCCATCCTGTGAACACGATAACTAGCAGTTTACGCCTCAGGGAGGCTTGTTGGCAATTTGCTTTTGTGGCTCGGTGACCGAACAGCTTTTCTGAAATTGCTTAAATGACCTGAAACACAAGAAAGTTCAGCTGCAGACATTCACAACTCAGAATGTATTCCGCTTGGTAAAAGTGAAAACAAGCTGTAGGCTCTTACTCTTTTTACGCAGGAGTAGTTTATGTTCAGTCATATTATGGTTGGTGCGAATGATATAGAAGAGTCAAAGAAATTTTACGATGCTCTTCAGGATACCTTGGGACATAAGCCAGGTGCCATGGATGAAAAGGGCAGGGTCTTTTACCCTTCTGAAACCGGTTTTTTTGGTATCACTTTACCCTTAGATGGAGAAGCAGCTACACATGCTAATGGGGGCACTATTGGCTTTTCTGCTCCAAATACAGAAGCAATCGACGCATGGCACGCAGCTGGAATCGCAAATGGAGGAACAACTTGTGAAAATCCACCGGGAATTCGAGAAGGTAGGGTCGGAGAGATTTATCTGGCTTACTTGCGTGATCCAGCAGGGAACAAAATATGCGCCCTGCACAGAATGAAGTAAAGGCAGAATTTTCTATCTGTCAGGTTTGATAGCAATCGTTTTTCGGTATCAGGAATTGTTAAGACTTAACACCGGTTTAGATAATAGCATTAGGAAAACTTATGGAATTTGCAACACTAGTTAGTACGCGCCGCAGCGTTCGGGGATATAAACCAGACCCTGTTCCTCGCGAAGTGTTAGAGGAAATATTTGAAGTTGCTAAAGGCGCTCCATCATCGATGAACACACAACCATGGCACTTGCACGTGGTTACTGGCGAACCGCTGGACCGGATTCGTCAGGGCAATACCGAACGTATGGTGGCGGGTATAAAGCCAAAGCGAGACTTTCCCACCAAGGAAGCCTACGAAGGTGTTCATCGTCAACGTCAAATCGAAATTGCGGTTCAGTTGTTTGAAGCCATGGGTATTGCCAGAGATGACAAAGAGAAGCGCACAGACTGGGTTATGCGTGGCTTTAGGCAGTTTGATGCGCCGGTGTCTATCGTGCTCACCTATGACAAAATTCTTGAACCGGCTGCGATTGCGCAATTCGATTTAGGTGCGATCTCCCACGGGATTGTGTTGGCCGCTTGGGAAAGAGGGCTGGGCACCGTGATTAATGGTCAGGGCGTCATGCAGTCCGAAGTAGTCCGTGAGCATGCCAAAATTCCTGATGATCAGAATATCCTTACCTGTATTGCCCTGGGCTACCCTGATGAGGAATTTTCGGCAAATGCGGTTAAGTCTCGACGAGTAGATATTGATGACTTTGTAAGCTTTGTAGGATTTGAGTAGGGACTTGATCAATTAGAGTAATGTTCTCAGCATTGCTGGCTCAAAGTGGGCCTGGCTAAAGCAATCACTCTTGACGGGCCGCGATCTGCGGCCCAGTGCTGGTGCTACCTGAGCTCTAGGCTTTAACTAAGAGAGTCCTCTCGAACTTTCTAACTATCTTTCCAATATGCGGGCATAAATCCTACAAATTGAACCCATTTGACGTTTTTTCTCTTCGTTTCAGCCAAATCATCGAAAATGTGATCCAGTTCACAGTCCAGCGGCCGATAATCCACGAATATCGTGGGGATTGTGACCGATGTCGTAGTAGCCAACAAACTGAGCTGGGGGGCGCAGACTTATGGCCGTGGGTAGTCTGAATTTTAATTTAGAGCCTGAGCTCGACGAAAAATAAAATTAAAGATTCAGCCATGGAGAGAGCATGAACACATCTATTACAAAACCAACGCTGTTGGTAGCTGATGACGAGGCAGAAATAGGCGAAATTATCGAAGTAGTGGCGGAAGACCTCGGGTTTGAAGTTACTTGTGTCACTAATGGATCAAAAGTTGTCGGCTTAGTAGAGGAATTGTCACCCACAGTTGTTGCGCTTGACCTGAGAATGCCAGGAGCGGACGCAGTGGAAATTATTAGAGAGTTGGGTAAGAAAGAATGCGATTCAAGTTTTCTTCTTATGAGCGGCATGGATCAGCGAACGCTCTCGGCCGTTAAAGCCCTCGGCAAAGAAAATAACCTCGATATAGGCGCCACTCTCACCAAGCCAATGTCACTTGATGCGATTGAGGAAGCGCTGTTACCGTATCTGCGTGCCCAGAACAATTCAGTAGCTGCTGTCGAAACAGAACCTGTAGCGGAACAAGTTAAGCTGGGACTCAATCTGCTGTACGAACCTGAATTTCAATTGAAGAATGTTGCAGATGTAGTATCAAAACAGCGCATGCGCGTTTGCGCTCAGTGGCATAAAGACGATGCTTCTGTCCTTGCTGAGGAGGAGCTTAATAATTGGGCGAGAGATCTCGGTATTGCTCAAGGCTTATCTGCAATGGTTCTTGCTGAATCACTGGAAGCAGTACGAATTTGGTCTAATCAAGATTTTTGCCCTGAAATTTCAGTGAGCTTTGATGGGAGCTTACTAACTCAATTAGATCTACCCGATAACCTGGCTGGAATGGCAGACAGTAGTTTTGTTCCTAGAGAGCTTCTCGCTATAGAAATAAAGGAAGCTGCAATCACTAATAGAAATGAAGATGTTTCTGATGTGCTTTCCAGGCTGCGAATCAAAGGCTTCAAAATATCAGTGCTTGTGGAGAGGGATGGTGAGAATATACTTCCTATGATTGATTCCATACCAATCGATCAAATAGTTGTCGATATGTCTCTATTGTCCGGGAGAGTTAATTTCCAGAATGATATGGAAATTGAATTTCAGTACAGCTCACTAACTTCACTAGCTAACAACAAAGGCATTGCGACTTGCGCTGTTAATGTGGATTCGGAAGATCAGTATCAATTTATGAAGAAGTGTAATTTCAATAGCGCACGTGGGGCTCAAATACTCTACCCCGGTGCAGCCCCAACAATTCTTCCTCTTTATACCGATGGAAAATTTTCGGAAAAACTTGCGTCAGAATGCTGAGCAATAACTAATGGAATAGGCAATGTCAAAGGAGTTCTAATGGCTGAGGTTAGTATTGACATAGATAAAGAACGAGAGTTTGCAACAATTACTATCAAGGGCGACGTTGAAGCGGGTGATCTTGATGCTGTGCTTGAGAAATATTTTGGAAATTCCCCATGTATGGCTACAATTTATGATTCCAGTGAAGGCTCATGGTCGAATCTTTCAACTGATTTTTTTAGGCGCATGGTTGATAAATCAAAACCGTTGTCTCGCAAAGGGGCGAAGACGGCTATGGTGTTTTCGAATCAAGTGAATTTTGGAATCGGAAGAATGATTGAGTCGAACTGTGATCTTGCTGGATACGAAAACGAAATTGAGTGCTTCTATCGATTGGAAGATGCCAGAGAATGGGTGTGTAACAGATCGTAGGGCCGAATTGAAACATGATAGACCGCTTACCAAATAGAACAGAAGAGAATCGAAAACGGATTCAGCTCTTGTCTGGCTTAGCATATGCTCCTGCTTTGCTATTAGGTATTTTAATCCCAGTCAATGCGTTCTATCTCGCCTATGAAGCATTGCTCTTCATTAACGCCTCGTTGTTCCTTGCTTGTTTGTTGTCTCTTTACATTGCGTGGAGGTTTACTACTTTGCTACAGGCGCAAAGTGGTGAGGATAGTGATCTAAGGAAAGACATTAGACTTCACGAAATCTATTTCGAGAAAAGCCCGGCAATCATGTTTGTAAAAGATCTCAAGGGGAAATATCACCTTGCCAACAAAAGTTTTCGAGAATTCGCAAAAATCAGAGATCTCGATCATCCTGATCTTGTCGGTGCGGCTCAAAAGGAGGTCTTTCCTGAAACTGTAGCAAAGACTATGGCGGAGCAGGATCTTCAAGTCATTGAATATGAACAAGCCATGGCTTTTCAGCTGCAAGTTCCATCGAAAGATGGGGAGGAACATTATTCGATTCTCAGGTTTCCAATATTCGACGACTCTGGTGAGTTAGTTGCTATCGGTGGCATCGCCGATAACAGGACAGATCAAGTAAATGCGCGTCGCGCCCTCCGGGTAAGTGAAGAACAATTTCGCTCGCTAGTGGAAGGAGCGCCAGAAGCTGTGCTAATTGCTAATAGCAAGGGTCGACTTATTCTGGCTAACAGGCAGGCGGAAAGCCTATTTGGTATAAGTCGCGAAAAGCTGATGCTTCAATCTCTTAGGCAGTTGTTACCGGATATCGATATTTCAAAATATTCGTTTACTGAACCATTCGATAGCAATAAATCAATTAATAAGGACTTGTTAACGACTGCTATTCTAGATGGTGACGAGGTGTCCAAGCCTGTTGAGGTTTCAGTAGCAACTACGGCAACCGAAGCTGGTAATACGATTACCTGTCTTATAAGAGATGTGAGCGATAGGGCGCGGCTGGAATCACAATTACTCCAAAGTCAGAAGATGGATGCCATTGGAAAATTAACCGGTGGTATGGCCCATGATTTCAATAATTTACTCGGTGTAATAATGGGGAATTTGGACCTGGCAGCCAGAAAAGTCGTTGATAACGGCGCTGTCACCAAGAGACTGGAAACGGCGAAAAGAGCTGCCGAACGCGGGGCAGAACTAACTAAGCGCATGCTCGCTGTGGCGCGCAAACAACCTCTGCAACCCAAGCCTACCAATATCAACCTGATACTCGATGAAATGGCAGATATGCTGCCGCGGACCCTTGGTCCTGATATTGAGATGAAATGTGATACAAAAAGCACATTGCCTGATGTGCTTGTAGATCCGTCAGGGCTTGAAAATGTATTTCTCAATCTTGCTATTAATTCGCGCGACGCTATGCCTGATGGTGGAAAATTTTATATCACTACTGATGTCTTGCACCTTGATGATGCTCAGGCACTTTCCCATAAAGATGATATGCGTCCTGGCTCATATGTACAGATTGCGATTACGGATACTGGAGAAGGAATGACAAAGGAGACGCTGTCTCGCGTTTTCGAACCTTTTTTTACTACAAAAGAAAGAGGAAAAGGAACGGGTTTGGGTTTGGCGATGATCTATGGTTTTGCAAAGCAATCTGGAGGCAATATAAGAATCTATAGTGAACCTGGCGTAGGTACAACTATTGATATTTTTCTGCCAGTCTCTAAAGAGAAAGCAAAAAGCAGTGCGCCCAGAGCTTCAGAACCCTCTTCGTTAAATGTCGGCTCCGGTGGAGAAAAAGTACTGCTTGTAGATGATGAATATGAGCTACTAGAAGTTGCTGCCAGTTACCTTGAAGAAATGGGGTTTGAAGTATTGGCTGCCACCGATGGCAGGCAAGCTCTTATGACTCTCGAAAATAATCCTGATATAAAAATACTGCTGACAGATATTGTAATGCCGGGAGGTATCAATGGAGTGGAGTTGGCGAAAAAAGTGAGGAAAAGACTAGCTGACGTAAAAGTTCTTTATATATCTGGATATCCATCAGGAGTCTTTAGTGATAAATCAGGGACTGACCTGGATGCTCCGCTTATCACTAAGCCCTATAGCAAAGAAAAGTTGGCAGAAGCTCTCGATGAGTTGCTGCACGAGACTGTTTGAACAGGTAGGTATTTCTAGTGGGATAGTTATTTGATTGGAAAGATACTTAGTTAGAAGCTAAATTAGATGGAATGTTACTTAGTATTCGAAAGATCCTGAATCAGATAGCTATCTTCTGATATCTGTCAGCCCATTGCTCTCTCCAATCCGCTAATTCTTTTGCCTTCATCGGTTTCCCTATAAAGTAACCCTGTGCTAGATCGCACCCGGAATCACCGAGGAAGCTCCAGTCAGCTTCAGTTTCTACACCTTCAGCAACAGTTTTCATGCCCAGGTTTTTAGCCATCTTCATACTGCCGTCGAATACACCATGAAGAGCCTTGTCGTTACAAGCGCTGGTTACAAATCCCCTATCAATTTTTAACTCATTAAAGGGTATGTCTCTTAGCTGGGATATTGATGATTGGGCTGTGCCAAAATCATCAATAGAAAGATTTACCTGTCGTATTCGTAGGCGAGTCAGCATATCCAGTACCATAGAGTAGTCTTGAATTAGCTTGGATTCTGTTACCTCTAAGATGAGGTTTTGTGGATTCACCCCAGTTTCCAGTAACTCGTTTTCCAGATACACAATAAAATCTCTGGTATTTAAATTATAGATGGAGATATTTACAGCCATCGTAATGTCCATACCATATTCTTTCCAAATTTTACTGTCGTTCAATGCATTACGCAGGACTTGACGAGCGACGGTATCGATAAGGTCGTGATCTTCCGCAAGATCGATAAACTGGTTGGGCATTATCAAACCGTCGTCAGGATGCTCCCAACGTACGAGTGCTTCGACACCTTTCAATTCGCCTGTGCTCAACAAAACCTTTGGCTGGTAAACATTAAACAGCTCGCCATCATCAATAGCTTGCTGCAAACGAGCAGGGGAATACTGGTATTGCTTATCCCCCTTTAGATTGTTTTCCCGTTTTGTATTGAGTGCATTTAGAAATTGTTCTAGTTGATTGGCCTGTACTGGTTTGATCAAGTTCCCAAGAGTCTCTAAGCCGTATGCCGTAGCAAGTTTTTCCGAAGCTTTTATCAGTAAATCGTCTTTGGTGCTGACAAAGAGAATGACGCCACTAAAATCTATCTCTTTTAGTTGTTTGAGAAACTCGAAGCCATCCATTCCCGGCATATTCAAATCGAGAATCAGTACAGTGGATTTCTGTTTTGCACTCTGCATATGACCAAGAGCAGTCTGGGGGTCATCGAATGCAACTACACTTTTATAGCCCACTGTAGAAAGCTGATGAGATAGTAGTTTCAATTGAAACTGATCATCATCAACAATTACGATATCTGAGTTGATTTGTGAGTCTTTCATAATACTTTCAATATATAAATTCTAATAAAATCAAAGAGTTAATATGCCCTACCAGCAATTTGGTGGGCAAGATAAAGTAACCTTTCGGCGCAGCGCTGTCTACAGGAATATTCCTACAAAAAATGCTCGATTGTGGTGCATAAGATGTTGAATTTCCTAGAAATACAAGTTGGCAATGGAGAGCCATTCAATGAACTTAGTATTGATCAAGGTGATATTATCCGTGACTTGATAGTTACTACCTCCGAGCATGAAAGTCAGAAAGTACAAATTCCTTATTTCATTGAAAGGATCTTATATCTACACCACACCGTGTAATCTTCGGGGCTCAAAATTCTACTGGCCGCTATGTAAATATCGGCTACCTGGCTAGTAATTTTACTTCTCAGACTCTCACAGTGGCTAGACTTGGGGCGAGATAGCTTCTATTCTCCAATTACTCTCTATAACGATAACAATATTCAACCAAGGAGTTGTCATGTCATCACCAAGAATGCTATTTCCCGTACTCGTAAGCTGCCTATCCGTAGTGCTAGCCGCATGTACTGTACCAGGCTCTGGAGCTAACCCAATTTCCGGAGTAGGTATTTCCAATCCAGCTCCCGGAGTCACACCTAACTGGGGCGACCTACCTGCTGGGCGAGAATGGGGTTCAACGGCAGGCATCGATATCGATCCAATCGACGGCCATGTTTGGGCTTATGAGCGTTGTGGCGCTAGTAGTTTCGGTGGAGGCGCACCGATTAATTGCGACACTAACCCAGTTGATCCAATCTTTAAATTTGACCGCAATACCGGTGAGGTTCTCGCAAACTTCGGTGGCGGCATAATGATGACCCCACATGGTATTCATGTGGATGACCAGGGCAATGTCTGGGTAACTGACTTTGCAGGGAATGCTGACGGCACAAAAGGTCATCAGGTTCACAAATTTAGCCCACAGGGTGACTTGCTAATGAGTCTGGGCACTGCAGGTCAAGCTGGCAGTGGTCCTAATCAGTTTAATCAGCCCAATGATGTAATTGTTGCTCCCGACGGCAGCATCTTTGTAGCCGACGGCCATAATGGTCAGGGTATGACTAGCAATACGGCAATGGAAGAAGGGCGGGCTGCAGGATCAACGGCGAGAGTTATTAAATTTACAGCCGACGGCACTCGCATTAAAGAATGGGGCCAAATTGGTGTGCGTCATGGGGAATTCAGAACTCCACATGCTCTGGAATTTGATTCACAGGGTCGTCTCTGGGTTGCAGATCGCGGAAATCATAGGATAGAAATTTTCGATCAGGATGGTAATTATCTCGATTCCCGATATATGTACGGTCGTATCAGCGGCATCTTTATAACTGAAGACGATTTGGTTTATGCCATAGACTCAGAATCTGGTCCTACTAACCATGTTGGTTGGAGAAACGGTGTTCGTATAGGTCATGTTGATCATGATCATGTCGACGGTTTTATCCCGCCATTCGAAAGAGATGACCGAGTCTATCAGGGCACTGCAGGAGAAGGTGTTGCGGTGGATGCCGATGGTAATGTTTATGCTGCGGAAGGTCCAAACTCTCTTAGCTGGGCGGGTGGAGCATTTACCAAATACTCAGTACGTTAAGTTGGGGATGTTGTTCTGAGAATTTTATTATTCTCAGATTCTGATCTCTAAATAAAAAAGGCAGAACCAATAGGTTCTGCCTTTTTTAATGGATATTCAATTTTGCTACGCTGACAAATACAAATAGTAAAAAACAGCTATTGGTACTGAATAGCGTGGGTGCTTATCCTAACTCGAGACTCCATATAGGTAATCGATTCCCCATCGATTGAGCTAAACCAGTGAGGTGTGCCCGGTTGAAGAACCAGGATATCTCCGGCGCTAACTCTTCTGGCAAGTCCGCCTTCGACACCGTTTCTGGTTCTGACTATATTAGGATTGGTAGATTCCGCTAGAGGCAGTATGAGTTTTCCTCCCGTAACAAGAGTGCCACTACCTTCGAGGATTCTATAGATTTCTACACTCCATGGATGGAGAACAGCGTATTGAAGTACTGAACTGCTCCGACGTCGCACAGAGATTCCCGGCGAAATACTTACTGAGGATCCTCCGGCGGATGCGCCAGCGGATTCAGCTTGATCCAATTCCGCTACAACCTCTGCGGAAGGTTTATATATAGCTGGGGGCGCGCCGGGGCTTTGGGCCAGTGAACTTACAGCGAACAGAGAAGCAGCGATAAATGTAAGTGCATGAATCTTCATAAGTGAATCCTTGTGAGGTAGGGGGTGTTACTTCATTAATGGCATTGAAAAATCGGTTCCAGCTCGAATTCCAGTTGGCCAGCGGCCAGTAATTGTTTTCATTCGGGTATAAAATCTTACTCCATCAGGGCCGTGAACATTAAGAGGCCCAAATATTGATCGCTTCCAACCACCAAAGCTGTGAAAAGCCATGGGAACTGGGATGGGAACATTTACTCCCACCATTCCGACCTGAATACTATGGGTAAATTGTCGAGCGCAGTCTCCATCGCGGGTAAAAATGGCTGTGCCGTTTCCGTATTGATGATTGTTGATTAACTCACAGCCGCTCTCGAAGTCAGGGACTCGAACAACGCAAAGAACTGGTCCGAATATCTCATCTTGATAAATGCTCATATCAGATTTCACATGGTCGAATAGGCAGCCGCCTACAAAAAACCCGGATTCGTGATCAATGACGGCTATATCGCGGCCATCAACCATCAAGGTGGCTCCTTCATCGATGCCTTGTTTAACATAAGACAAAACCCTATTGAGATGTTCGCTCGAAATCAGCGGGCCCATTTCAGCATCGGCATCGGTGCCTGGACGTACTACAAGGGTTTCTACTCGGGGCTTCAATTTGGCGATGAGTTGATCTGCTACATCATCTCCTACACAGACAGCAACAGAGATGGCCATGCAGCGTTCACCTGCGGAACCATATGCGGCTCCCATTAATGCATCGGCCGCCTGATCTAGGTCAGCGTCTTGCATTATCATCATATGATTTTTTGCTCCGCCTAAAGCCTGAGCGCGTTTGCCGTATTTGCTGGCGGTCGAATAAACATACTCGGCAATGGGCGTTGATCCGACGAAGCTAATTGCTTCTACGTCATCGTGGGAGAGAAGCGTATCAACTGCCACTTTGTCACCATTGACTACATTGAAGACGCCGTCCGGTAATCCAGCCTCGCTTAGAAGTTCAGCGATTAGTAGTGCGGCAGAAGGGTCTTTTTCTGATGGTTTTAGAATAAAAGTATTTCCGCAACACAAAGCGACTGGAAACATCCACATTGGAACCATGGCAGGGAAATTAAAGGGAGTAATTCCTGCAACCACACCTAAAGGCTGCATCTCTGACCATGAATCAACACCGGCTCCAACATTTTTTGAATGCTCCCCTTTTAGTAAGTGGGGTATGCCGCAAGCAAATTCCACCACTTCAAGTCCTCGGCTAAGCTCTCCCCCAGCATCGCTTAGCACCTTGCCGTGTTCGCCGCATATCATAGCTTCGAATTTTTCTCGATTGGCCTGAACCAGCTCCTTGAATTTGAACATGACACGAGCGCGATTCAACGCCGTGGTGGCAGACCATGCAGGAAAAGCCGCCTTGGCCGCAGAAATTGCCGCTATGACTTCCTCCGGATTCGCCAAATCCACAGATGCGGTTTGCTCTCCACTGGCGGGATTGAAAACAGGCGATTGATTGCCGCTTGTTCCTTCGACGATGCGGCCATCAATATAATGTGAAATGTTTCTCATCTAGAACGTCCTGTGATTGATGAATACTGCTAATCCGTTTCTTTTATAACTCTCGTCAAAGTATCGAATATAAAATCTATTTGTGCTTTTTCGATAATAAGAGGTGGGCTCAGTGCAATCACATCTCCTGATGCTCGAATTAATAAGCCTTCATCATGAAAGCACCGCGTGAACACATCATATCCCCGGATTCCTTGGTTATCGCCTCTAGGCGATAGTTCAATAGCCGCAATAAGACCTTCATTGCGAATATCGACCACATGGGGAAGGCCTTTCAGTTTGTGAACGGCATCTTCCCAATAACCTTCAAGATCCAGAGAGCGCTCGAAAAGCTTATCTTCCTGATAGATATCAAGGGTAGCCAAGGCAGCTGCAGCCGCGACCGGATGCCCGGAATAAGTATAGCCGTGAAAGAGCTCAATACTTTGCGTGTTATCTTGCATGAAAGCATCGTAGATTGAGTCCTTAACGAAAACTGCGCCCATAGGAATAGCGCCACTAGTTAGTCCTTTGGCGGTTGTTATGATGTCTGGTGTAACGCCGTAGCGCTGCGAAGCGAATGCACTTCCTACCCTACCGAATGCGGTGATGACTTCGTCGAATATCAGCAATATTCCATGCTGATCACAGATATCCCTGAGCCTCTGTAAATATCCTTTAGGAGGCATTATGACGCCGCCAGAACAGGCAATAGGTTCAACAATTAAGGCAGCGATAGTCGATGGGTCATGTAGCTGACAAAGTTTTTCCAAGTCTTCTGCGAACTCCACACCATGCTCCGGTAAGCCACGACTGAAACTGTTACGAGCGGGGTCGTGGGTGTGGCGAATGTGGTCGACATTGGGTAATAGCTGACCAAAATTTTCTCGATTCTTCGGGATGCCACCAACGGATGTGCCGCCAAAACCTGTGCCGTGGTACCCCTTCTCTCGCCCAATAAGAAAATTTCTCTTGTTGTCGCCTCTCGCTTGATGATAAGCCAGCGCGATCTTCAAGGCAGAATCAACTGACTCAGATCCTGAGTTAGTAAAGAAGATTTTGTTTAGATCCCCCGGAGAAATTTCGCCGAGTCGCTCTGCCAGTAGATAGGCGTTAGGGTGCCCAACTTGAAATGTCGGGGCGAATTCCATTTTTTCAATTTGGTTTTTTACAGCTTCGATAATTTTTTCCCGGCCATGTCCTGCGTTGCAACACCATAAGCCTGAGGTGCCATCCAGAATTTTCTGGCCCTTGTCTGATTCGTAAAACATACCCTTGGACTTAGTCAGGATTTTTGGTTCAGACTTAAATCTCTGATTGGATGTAAAGGGCATCCAGAATTCATTCAGATTTTCCGCGGAGGGAGATGATTTCTCGTTATTGCTCATCGGCAGGCCTTATTATTGTGTTTTCTGAGGAAATGCTAATTATAATTTCGAATTATGTCTATAAGTCTCCCATATATGTTTAATATATCTACCTTAATTTTCCTGAGATTCAGTTTCAATCAATGAAGAAGTACGACGCAATAGTTATCGGAGCCGGGCACAACGGCCTGACCAATGCTGCATATCTGGCAAAAGCAGGGCTGGATGTACTGGTTCTTGAAAAGAATAGCTATATCGGTGGTGCTACCGTCAGCCGTGAATTACATCAGGACTGGAAATACTCAAACTGCTCCTATGTGTGCAGTTTGCTGCGGCCAGAGATATCTCGAGATCTGGAACTGCCGCGACACGGCCTCCAGATAGTCCCTTATGGCGGCAGTGTCACCTTCTGTAAGAATGGCGATTACTTTGGTGCATATCCGGATAAGGACAGGAAATACAGAGAGATAGCGCGGCATTCCCTGCGAGATGCCAATGCGTACGATCGCTACAAAACAGATGTGATGAAGCAAACCCGTCTTATTCGACCATTTTTACTGAGAACACCTCCCGACCCGACTTCACTCAAACCCCGCGACCTGAAAGAAATGAGGCTGCTGGCTAAAGCCTTCGCGGAGATGGGAGAAGAAGGGCTGAACGATACGCTTCGATTTTGGACCATGAGTATTGCTGATTTTCTCAATGAGTATTTCGAATCGGATGTTATCAAGGCTCACTTGGCGGGAAGTGGCATTATCGGCACAGCATTGGGAGTCTACTCACCGGGTACCGCCTATGTCTTATTGCACCACTACATGGGGGATGTTGATGGAACCGCTGGAGCCTGGGGATTCGCTAGGGGTGGAATGGGAGCAGTAGCCGATGCTTTGGCGGCTTCCTATCAATCCTATGGTGGTGAAATAGCTTGTGATTCTGAAGTGCAGCAAATCATTGTCCGCAATGGCAAGGTTGCCGGTGTGGCATTGGCGAATGGAGATGAGCATTACGCTGATATCGTTGTTTCCAATCTGGACCCTAAACGCACCTTTCTAAAAATTATGGATGAGAATGACCTGCCAGAGGACGTAGTACGTAAGGCTAAGAACTTTAAGATCCGTGGATCCTCAGGGAAGTTGAACATAGCACTGGATGGCCTGCCAACATTTAATGGAATTCCAAAAAACAGTCCCTTAATGCATACAGATATGCATGTACTCGATTCACTCGAGAGGATGGAGCGCGCCTACGATGACTGGAAAAATGAATCATGGTCGTCTGATCCCTATGTAGACATGCTTATCCCATCTCAAATAGATCCGACAATGGCTCCACCGGGTAAACATATGATGTCGGTATTTGTTCAATATGCTCCTCCGAAGATAGATGGACGGGATTGGACGGATGATGATCGAGATGCTTTTGGTAAAACTGTGATTGACCAGATTTCGAATTACAGCCCGGATTTCAAGGATTTGATTCTACATTGTGAAGTTCGCACACCCAGGGAAATCGAGAATGAAGTTGGTTTAACTGAAGGTAATATTTTCATGGGGGAGCTGACTTTTGATCAGCTACTCTTTAATCGGCCATTCCCCGGCTACGCTCAATATCGAGGCCCGGTGAGAGGGATGTATATGTGTAGTTCCGGAACTCACCCCGGTGGGGGAGTAATGGCAGCTCCGGGTGCTAACGCAGCGCGGGAAATCCTGAGGGATTTACGGCGTGGTAATACTGTTCCGGAGGGCTACGATGATGACTAGCCGGAACGAGGAGATAGATGTAATTGTTGTGGGTGGGGGGCACAATGGTTTGGTTTGTGCAAACTATCTGGCACGGTCCGGTCGTAGCGTACTTGTTCTTGAAGCTAACGACAGTTTTGGTGGAGCAGCGTCTACTTTGGAGTTCGCGGATAATTTTAGGGTGTCAGCTTGTGCTCACTGGTTGAATCAGCTCAATCCCAAAGTACTGGCTGAGCTAGATCTTGAAAACCATGGCTTGAAACTGGCGGCGAGAGACCTCAATACAATTTCATTGGCAAAAGATGGAAATCATCTCACTCTGAGAAGTGATGGCATTGAAGGTGTAGCAGTTTCGGAACTTGATCGAATTGCATATCTTAGGTTCAACTCTCAAATGCTTAAATTTGCGGAACTGTTGGCAAAGGTATTCGAGCGTCGTCCGCCGAAGATTATTGATGGTGATTTTGGGGATCGTATCAGCCTGGTCAAATTGGCTGTGGGAATGAAAATGCTTGGCAAGGAAGATATGCGAGACCTTCTTCGCCTTGTACTCATCAACATCTACGACGTAATGGAAGAAAATTTTGAAAGTGAGCAACTGAAAGCTGCTATCAGTATTGATAGCGTTCTGGGTGCCCATATGGGCCCGAGGTCTCCTAACACAGTGTTCACCTACCTATATCACAAGTTAGGAGAAGTATATGGCTATAAAGGACCGGCCGTTGTAGAAGGAGGAATGGGTTCGCTGGGCGAGGCTTTGGCATCTTCTGCACAGGCAAGTGGTGTCAAACTTCGTTGCGCCAGCAAGGTAGAAAAAATAGAAGTCGATGTGGATCAGGTTGCTGGAGTAACACTCACTGATGGAGAGTTTATTCCATGTAATACAGTTGTTTCCAACGTAGACCCAAAGGCAACTTTCGAGAACCTGGTTGGTTTTAATAATATAGAAACCGGAGTAGTTCGAAGAGTCTCCAATCTACGTATGCAAGGAAACGCAGCTAAGCTACATCTTGCCCTTAGTGCAGTACCTCAATTTACAGGGTTAGATGATGCTCAATTGGGGCAGCGACTGATAATTTCTCCGAATATGAAGCAGATCGATCAGGCATTTAATTCAGCGAAGTATGGGGAGTTTTCAGGCGAGACTATAATGGATGTAAGCATTCCTTCCTTACACGATAGCACTTTGGCGCCAGAGGGTAGTCATGTTCTTTCAGCCATAGTTCAATATGCTCCTTACAATTTGAAGCAAGGATGGAGTCAGCAAGCCAGAGACTCTTTCATGAGTTTGATAGTTGAGCAGTTGGAACAATATGCGCCTGGTATTGGAGAGCTGATTGTGGAGAAACAATTGCTAACCCCGGTGGATCTGTCAGAGAAATTCAATCTAACAGGAGGGCATTGGCACCATGGTGAGATCAGTGTCGACCAGATAATGATGATGCGGCCGTTCCCTGGCGCTTCCCAATATGCCACTTCTGTCGATGGCTTGTATCTGTGCGGAGCTGGCAGTCATCCTGGTGGTGGCGTAATGGGGCTTGCCGGTCGCAATGCAGCTAGAGAGATTGCTAAACGGCAGGCTAAGCGATGATCCAACACAATGAATCCATGATGCTGCAGACTCCTTTTCATTCAAGAGTTGCAGCAGCCTGCGAAACCAATAAGTGGGATAACTGGAAAGGCTATACAACTCCTAACAGTTACACGGAATTGGAGCAGGAGTATTTCGCAATTCGTAATAGTGCTGGCGTATTCGATCTTTCACCGATGACCAAATACCGAATCAGCGGGCCGGACTCTGAAGCCTTTCTCAATAGATTAGTAACTCGAGATGTACGTAAGTTGGAGGTGGGTAGAGTCGCCTATAGCGTCTGGTGTAATGAGGCGGGTCAGGTTATGGATGATGGAACAATCTTCCATTTAGCAAAGAATGATTACCGGCTCTGTGCCTATACCAGGATGATGGATTGGATGATGTGGTCAGCATTGGGCTTCGATGTTCGAATCGAAGATGAAACCGCTGAAGTTGCAGCGCTCGCAATACAGGGGCCCACTTCCTGTTCCGTTCTAAAAGCGCTGGGTTTAAAAGAGCTTGAAACACTTCGACCATTTGGTATTCGAGAGTATCCCTTCGAGCAAGTGACGTTAACGGTAAGCCGGACTGGATTTACAGGAGATCTAGGCTACGAATTGTGGATAGACCCAGCGAAGGCAGAAGCTCTTTGGGATCAACTCTTCGCCAGCGGCAAGGACTTTGGGATTCTGCCAATAGGAGGTGCCGCACTCGAGCTGGCCAGGGTGGAGGCGGGATTTTTACAAGCGGGCGTGGATTTCGTGCCAGCGGAAGACGCTGTGCGTCAGGGTCGAACTCGGTCTCCATTCGAGTTGGGGCTGGATTGGCTTGTTAGTTTCGACAAGCCTGTGTTCAATGGTCGCCGCGCTTTACAGGAAGAGAAGAAAAAGGGCTCTCGGTACTGCTTTGTCTATCTGGACGTAGAAGGGAATAAGCCGGCCGAACATTCCTTTATTTTAAAAAACAAGAAAGAAGTGGGGACTGTGACCTCTGCAGCTTGGTGCCCAACAGCAAAATCCAATATTGCATTTGCCCAGATCGATGCCGCCTATGGAAATATCGGTGAAGAGCTTGTAGCAGAAATCTATTATCAGCGTGAGTTGAAATGGACAAAAGTATTGGCGAAATGCACGGTAATTGAAAATGTAGTTTTTAGTCCTCCACGAAGAAGACAAACTCCCGCTGTGAGTTTTTAAGACCTTGATTTTGACTATGGTTAAATTTTTTTGTGAGTAACGAAGCGATAATTCTGCTTGGCGTAGGCTTTTACTTATTAGTAATGCTCGTCATTGGTTTTTACGCCAGTAAGCGAGCTGGTACCTCGTCAACGGAATTTATGGTTGCCGGACGAAATATGCCGGTGATGCTCTGCAGCATGACCATCGTAGCTACCTGGTTTGGTGGTGGAAGCATGATGGGGGGAGCGGGAGCTTCTTACCAAGGGGGCTTGTTGGCTGTGGTCGCAGATCCGTTTGGTGCCGCTTTGTGCCTACTTCTTGTTGGGTTCTTCTTCGTACGAATTTTCAGAAGACTTCGCCTGTTAACGGTAATCGATTTTTTTGAGAATCGATATGGCAAAACAGCAGCGACAATAGCAGCTATCGGTTCAATTTCATCTAATATTGGTTGGACCGGTGGTTTGCTCGTAGCTTTTGGCGTTATTTTTCAATCCCTCACTAATATACCTTTGGAAATAGGGATACTGGGTGGCGCGCTTGTGGTTTTCATCTACACCTGTGTAGGTGGAATGTGGGCAGTTGCGATGACGGATTTTGTGCAAATAATTATCATCGTAATTGGATTGCTTTGCCTGCTAGTCGTAGTGTTAATAGATGTTGGCGGCTGGGCAAATATCACGCCTCATCTTGCAGACAATAGTTTTAGTCTAATGCCGGAGGATGGGGATGCTGCTGTTTGGTTGAATTATTTTCGGGCCTGGGTGATTTTTGGTCTTGCCGATGTGTCAGCGCAAACCTTGATGCAGCGTGCTTCGTCCGCAAGAACAGAACAGGTCGCTCAAAATTCTTTTTATATAGCCGGTGTGGCACATCTCATCATTGGTTTGATACCGGTGATGCTCGGAATTATCGCCAGTGTCACTATGTTGGGGATTACATCGCCGGAAACTATAATTCCGGAACTCGCACTGGCTCACCTACATCCTGTTGCTATCGCTATTTTCGTAGGAGCGCTTCTCGCGGCGATAATGAGCAGCGCAGACAGCGCCTTATTGGCAGCGGCCAGCGTCTTCAGTGTCAATATATTGCCTTTATTCAAGAATCAGATATCAGATCGTGAAAGGCTTCTAGCAACTAGAATCGCCATACCAGTTCTAGGAACCATCGCAATTTATGTCGCCATTCGCGTACAACTTGTCTACGAGCTAATTCTGGATGCCAATTCGGTAATTTTAGTCTGTGTTACCGTGCCGTTTATTCTTGGAATATGGTGGCCCAAGGCCAATCGAGCCGCTGCCTTGAGTTCAATGCTGGGTGGGTTTCTAGTGTGGTTGATTACAGTTTTAATTGCTCCTGATTTCCCTGGAGACCTGTTGGGTTTAGTAGCTGGTCTTATGGTTTTTCTTAGTGTTGGGATTTTTACTCAGCAACTAGATCCCCCAAGACCGCTGCGAAATGGAGAAGGCGAAGAAGTTGAATTCGGGGACAGGCTAGGTGTTTTACCTCTCTTCAGGGCAGCTGATTAGGGTTTTCGCTGCAATATGGCTTGGTTCAATTCCCATATAGGCTGTTTCACCAGTGGACTCTGGAAGCGATAGCTTTTATGCTTTCCTTCTCTTCCGCCTATAGAACTTGGCGGCGATGTGAACGAATACAGAATTTCTAACAGCTACCTACTGATAGCTAACAACAAAAAACAAAAATCTAGAGAGAGCTAAGCTATGGATAATGAAAAGGAATCAACAGAGTCAATCAGTCAGGAGAAGATGAGTCGGCGCACGGTGCTTAAGAAAACCATGCAGACTTCATTGGCAGTAGGGGCTGCGGCGGGACTACCGCAATGGGCTATGCCTGCGCTTGCTCAAGGTGAGCAACTGGTGACTTTTACTGACATGCCTGAGGGATATTCCAGAGGTCCTGCTCAGCGCGGTGGTACTCACTTTCTTGATACCAGACAGATATCGGATTTTTATACCGACAATGAAGATTTCTATGTGGTTCAACACTATGGGCAGCCAGAGCTTGATCTTGATAATTACAAATTGACAGTCACCGGTTTAGTGGAGAATGAGCTGGAGTTTTCACTCAGCGACCTTCAAGCGATGGGGCAGTTTGAAATTGATGCCGGATTCGAATGCGGTGGTAACAGACCCGATAATTTGTTTCAGGGTTTGATTGGAAATGCTAAATGGCGCGGAGTCAGGCTCCGGGACATTCTAGAGCAGGCAGGTATTAAGCCAGAAGGAAAAGAAATAGTGTTTTTCGGTGGCGATACCGGAACAGAGAATATAAGAGACACCGATGTAGAAAAAGCGTTTGCTCGCAGCCTTCCTGTAGAAGACGCTATGCGTGATGTAAATATGTTAGCCCTTCAAATGAATGATGAAGCCTTGCCACAATTTCACGGTCGGCCACTACGTCTGTTGATGCCAGGTTTCTATGGTGTCGCCAATGTTAAATGGCTGACTCAAATACATGTTCAGGACCGTCGCTATATGGGTCGATTCATGGGCAGGGACTATGTAACGCTGAAGAAAGAAATGGTTGGTGGTCAGGAACGCTGGGTAGAAAATTCAGTAACAAAAATAAACTTGAAGTCATCCATTGTAAGAGTGACAAGACAGGGGAGTCAGCACAAGATTACGGGATTTGTTCTGAACGACGGTACGCTGCTGGAAAGTGTGGAAGTTAAGATTGATAACGGCCCATGGCAGAGAGCGCAGATTGACCGTCAGTCTTCTCAATATTCATGGAAACTGTTTTCACTGAATTGGGACAACGCAAGCTCAGGAGAACATACTATTGTTTCACGAGTGACTGATGTGAATGGAAATGTGCAGCCAACGGCAGATGAAGTTCCGGAAAAAGTAAGTCGCTGGGAGAATTTTGCCCAATTCCCACGTACTGTAATGATCGAGGCGTGATGCCTGGATTGTTCTTGAGCGAGCAACTCTTTCATTAAGGATCGCAAACGTGGTTTGTAGTTTTTTTTGCGAAGAAGTAAATAAAAAAGGCCGCAGTAAATACTGCGGCCTTTTTGGTTTTATTAGTACTAAGGGTTGGTGCTCAAAAAGTGCCACTCATTTTTAGAGAAAATACCCTGCCGGAACCGAAGCAATTGGTTTCAATTTCCTCAAGAATATTATCCCTGATGTGACCCACGAAACGGGTTCTGTCCCGACATCTAAAAACGTCAGTTACATTCCTGATATCTAACCGAAAAGTAATATCGTCGAAGGCGATAAGCTCCGCAAAAGCCGTTACGTAAGGGGCGGAATAATCTTCTTCAATATCGATAATGTCCCAGCGTTTAGTCGTGCCGTCGAGACGGTTGATCATATTCATGCCCCAGTTCATCCGCCACTGTGGAATATCGTGTCGAAAACTCAGGTTGAACTCGCCTTTGTGGTAATTATCAAATTCACGGTCAATGCCCAAAAAAGGGTCGGTAACCGATGAGGTCCGTCTACTTGCAAGAGTAGTGAGCAACACATTAGGCATACTCAACATGTTCAGGCGGACGCTAGCCTTTAATTCAGCCACCCACATCTCGCCACTGCCAACATTGCCCGCGGCGGACCTGAGGTCTGTATCAGACGTGGATACATCTATGCGCTGGCGAAAATCTCGGTGTTCGTGCTTGTAGAGATTCGCACTGACAACACCTGCATCGCTGGGCAAACGATATTCTGCTAACAGATTGTAGTTCCACCAGTAATCGGGACGTAAGTCTGCATTTCCTGCGAGAGTATTTGAATCATTGTCATCACTATCAGTGGCAGCTACAAAATCCGAAAAGCTGATCTGTCTGACGATTTTTTCAAAAAGCGCACGAAGCTGCAACTGTGGAGTTATATCGAAACGGTAATCCAGCTTGGGCCTAAAGAAATTGAAATCTCTTTTATTGTAGAGGTCGCCTGTCTGTTCTATTTCCGAGGTTTCATAAACAAGAGAAGTCTCCAGTGACATTCGGGAGTTGATTCTCCAATTATGAATAGCGAAAGGTTCATATCGAATCTCTTCGACATTGGTATTGGCATTGCTGATATCTTCTGGCACCAAGCCTCCGTGGCTTGCTGAAGGCAGACCGGTGCCTGCCAAGCCGAGTCTTAGGTTCGAGTCCAGAATTGTCTGAGCTCTTTCGATGCCGATTTCAAGATCCTGACCATCGAAAAGATCCATGGTATAAGAGCCTCGAACGATACGTTCTTTGAGGACGCTGGCCATGTTCAGATATAGATTTTTCTCCTCGCCGCCACCAGCTAATACATCGAAGCGCTCTCGAGTCGTAGCATTATCGTTTTCATTTGAGATGAACAAGGTCTTAAAACGGCTACCGTTATTGAATTGGTATTCATAATCACCGCCTATTTCCCAGTTGCTCTTGGTGCCAGGAATATCTTCCCGTTCCCATGAAGGCGTGTTCGCTCCGCCTAACAAGTCTATGGTGAGGCGATCAACTTCTGTAGGGTCATCATTTTCTGCGTAGAGTGCGTTAAAACGCGCGCTGGATTTTTCGCTTATCTGGTAATCGAGATTTGTAGACAAGGTAAAAGAGGTTTGTTCGCGAATGCGCTCTTCCCTGACTTGGTCATTCAGTGAGAGATCTCCAAGTATGCTGATCTCTTTTGCCAGTCGATGCTCGTAGCGAGGCTCGGCTACTGCGCTAAAAAGAAAGTTTAGGTCTCCGGATTGTCCCCCGTAGGATAAGGATCCACCGGGCTCGCTTTGACCGTCATCGTAGTAGGCGCCGTTTGCCTCATAGGAAATGCTTGTATCAGAGAGTTGTTCGTAGAGAACCACGTTAGCAACCTGTGTGCCTCCACGAACGTCGAGATCTCCCCCGGTACCACGGATTAATTCAATGTAATCTACTTGATCGGCATTGATGCGAACCAACTGGGTCTGGGAGTTATTATTCTTACCCGCGGTTCTCTTTCCGTTAATCATTATCTGGGTTCCGCCACCACCGCCACCGAAGCCACGTCCGCCACGGCCGGCATTGCTACCTGGCGAGCCGCCACTGCTTCGACCACCAGCACTATTCCCGACGCTCATGCCAGGTATTCTGTTGATCATATCCAGGGCGGTAACAGGAGAATACTCAGAGAAATAACTGGCAGGATAGATAACGGTAGAATCGTCACCCACATTATCCTGCGCGCTAAGCTCGGTGTTTATGCTGGAAAGGAAAACGAAAGATAGGGCAATGCTGAGTTTCTTTAACAAAATCGCATAATTTCTATCGGTGTTGTGGGTAGAGGCTGCTAGCGACACAAATTGGCTCCCAGAGTGGCTTCATGGAGAATATTCAAAAAATGGATTTTCTTACTAAATACAGGTAATTATGTCGGCGGATTATAGAGGAGCGGAACCTCTCAATATGTGACAAATTGCAAGGGAGGTAGCATAGTGAGCAAATAGCCTCAATCTGCTGCTGGGCTGGCTATGAGTATGCTTGCCGATAGTTTTGATTTACTGATGTGTTTGATTCGTTTTTGGAGATTTAAGTGAAATATGGGATAGCTGTCTGGATAGTTTGTCTCTCTTCTTGCTCTGAGCAATTGGAGGCTGATCCATATTTCTGGTTTCAGGGGGAATGGATTTCAGACCCTGGGGTTACTATGGCGAGTAATCTCCAATTCGACTTACTGGATCCGGATGTGTACGTCGAAGTGCGAAATATGTACGGCAAGGCTCGTTGGTCTGTACAGAAAAACAACTTAGTCTACTCAGAACTTAATTCAGATATTGTGACCGACGCCGAATTCACCACAGAAGGAATAGATGAAGAATCTTTTCGTTATCGGGATAGTTGGGGTGGTCGCTTAATCATCAAGCGACAGAGAAGCGGGTTCTGCATGTTTACGGAAACGCTGCTAGAGCTGGAAAACATCATCGAATGTTTTAAGCCCTTTTCTCTAGCAGCGACACCTAGTCTTTAATGAGCGCAAGTCCTGAATATTTTTACAACTAGCTATCAGTTATAAAGAGCTTCGCGCATTGCTGCGTGTACCTGAAGAGAATACATAATGTCGTCATTTTGGATCATACCTATCATGACTATATTTTCTACAGGGTCTATCCAGAACCATGATCCGGCAATGCCCCACCACCAGTGAGTCCCCACTGGAGCGCCGTTATAGGCACTGGAGTCTTCAACGATAGCGAAGTCCAAACCGAAAACATTTCCGGGGTAAAGCTGCCCGATATTAGCTACCTGATCTGGCAATTGATTACTGCGCATTAATTGAATTGAATCTTCAGAAAGAATGCGCTTCCCGTTCAGGGTTCCACCATTAAGATGCATTTGAGCAAACTTCATGTAGTCGCTTGCTGTAGACGTTAATCCGCCGCCGCCGGAGAGAAATTTTGGAGGCGAGAGGAATGCACCACTGTCTGTGCGTCTCAAGTTACCATCTCTTCCTGGCACATACTGTCTCGCCAGTCGGTGGGCGTTTTCATTGCGTACATAGAATCCAGTTTCATGCATGCCGAGTGGCTCAAATATTCTATCTTGCAGAAATTCATCAAAAGTTTGCCCTGATAGAACTTCGACCATATACCCCTGAACATCCACTGAGATGCTGTAAACCCACTGTGATCCAGGTTGATAGGCTAATGGAATATTAGCGAGCTCCGGGATACTTTCGGCAAGTGTGTAGTTTGGCAAGTTCATTATTCCGGCCTTGGCATAGGCTTCCGCTACAGGGCCACGGGAAAGAGGTGGGGTGTATAAAAGACCGCCGGTATGACTCATCAATTCTCGGACGGTCATTGGGTGGCCTGCGGCTTCTGTTTCGAAACTGCCATCATCGTTAGCGGTTAGCAGAACCTGCATATTGGCTAATTCAGGTAAGTGCTTTTCAACTGCATCATCCAAATCAAATTTACCTTCGTCGTGAAGGATCATCAGTGCTGTGCCTGTTACCGGTTTGGTCATTGAAAAGATTCTGAAAATCGAATCCGTACTCATGGCTATTTCATCTTCGACATTCTGATAGCCGAATGCCTTATTCATTTCAATTTCACCATCCTTCGCTACCATAACAACAGCGCCAGACAGCTTGTCACCATCAATGCGGGCCTGGATATCCGCTGAAATTTGGTCCAGCCTTGATTGGTCGATGTCTGCTAAAGATTGAACTGAAGAAAATGCCAGAACAGAAGCGACCAGACCGGCGATAAGTTTGTTGCGATTTGGAAAGTATTGCATGTGAGTCATTCTCGTCTAGAGCTCTGCATACTTACTTAGGTGACTGTTTTTGTAGCCCAGTCTCCGTCAATGCAGTGGCAGAGTGATTTAAGATGTTTCGAATTCTACCTAGATAACTGGACGATTCAACCAGCAATAAAAAACGGGCAGCATTAAACAATGTTGCCCGTAGCAATGAGCTGCCTCGCTCTAAGTTTCTGGAGAGAGAAACTTAGGACAGGCTCATTTTCAAGCTGTCGCTTTGAGTTCGCGTTGAGCCAGAGCCGACGTAGGTTCCACTGATTTGTAGCCGAGAGCATCAGCGACGGCCTGAACCGTTATCATGCCGCTGCACACGTTTAAACCCTTAAGAAAATGCTCATCTGCAGTTAGGGCCTGGTGTGCGCCATTGTCGGCCAAATTCAGAATATAGGGCAGGGTGGCATTGGTCAGTGCAAAGGTTGATGTCCTCGCAACTCCACCTGGCATGTTCGCCACGCAGTAGTGAATGATTCCATCCACTTCAAAAATGGGGTCCTGATGAGTGGTGGGTTTGCTGGTTTCAAAGCATCCACCCTGGTCGATGGCGACATCAACCAGTACTGAGCCTTTCTTCATCAGCTTTAGCATGTCTCTTGTGACTAATTTCGGTGCCGAAGCACCTGGAACCAGAACGGCTCCTATAACTGCATCAGCAGTTCTAAGTTGCTTCTCTATTGAGTCGGCAGTCGAGAAGATGGTTTTAAGTCGGCCATCAAACAACTCATCTATTTGCTTCAGTCGAGCCAATGATCTATCCAGAATAGTGACATTGGCACCAAGCCCCATGGCCATGCGAGCAGCATGAAGGCCCACAACGCCACCGCCGATGACCACAACGTTTGCTGCTTCAACGCCGGGAACACCTCCCAGCAAAATGCCACTTCCACCTTTTGATTTTTCCAGGCACACAGCTGCCTCCTGAATTGACATGCGCCCGGCGACTTCACTCATGGGAGCGAGCAGGGGTAGGGCTCCAAAGGCATCAGTAACTGTTTCATAGGCAATACAGATGGCGCCTGACTCGACGAGTAGCTGGGTTTGCGTAGGATCTGGAGCGAGGTGAAGATAGGTAAACAGTGTATGGTGCGGCTTGAGCATTTTGCACTCTTCCGGCTGAGGCTCCTTAACCTTTATGATCATCTCGGCGCCAGCAAACACTTCCTCTGCGGTGTCTATAATTTTAGCGCCGGCCTCCGTGTACAGCTCGTTGCTAAGACCAATGGCTGCTCCTGCATCTTTTTGGATGAGCACTGTGTGACCATGATTGATTAGTTCTCTAACTCCCGCAGGTGTTAGTCCCACTCGATATTCATGGTTCTTGATTTCCTTGGGTACGCCTATGTACATGAGATTCTCCAAAAAGATGAGCTGTTATGGAGAAATTATAGATTATGAAAAGGAGGATTATTTTTCTATTTGTGAACAATTACAGGTTAATAAGCTGTAAACTGAAAAAAAACAGAGTAATTGTCTGGAGCGGATCTAATGAAGCCAAGTAAACAGCTATCAAAAATTGACGGAAATATTCTCCGCGAACTACAGGTTAACGGCCGCATAAGCTATGCAGAGCTTGCCAGACGGGTGGGTCTGACTACCACTCCCTGTATGGAGAGAGTTAAGAAGATGGAGCGGGAAGGGATTATTTGCGGTTATACGGCCATACTTGACCCTGCCGCACTGCATGCCAGTTTGGTGGTTTTTGTTCAGATAAGACTCTCGCGTACTTCACAGGATATTTTTGAACAATTTTCATCGGCAGCAACAGCGCTTCAGGAAGTACAGGAATGCTATCTTGTCTCAGGTAACTTTGATTATCTGATAAAGGCTCGTGTCGAAGACATGGATGCCTACCGCAGATTACTTGGAGAGACTCTTCTCACATTACCAGGCGTACATGAGTCAACCAGTTACGTGGTAATGGAACAGGCCAAGGAAACACTGAATATTACAGTACCTAATTGACCAACCGTTTTAGAATCATGTGATAATTTAGGATCTCTCAATGGCGATCGCCGTTGCCTCGCCACCGCCAATGCATAGACTGGCAATTCCGGATTTCTTGTCGTAGGTTTCCATCGCCCCCAGCAGAGTAACGATAATTCGAGCGCCGGAGCAGCCTAGAGGGTGACCCAGAGCACAAGCTCCGCCATGAACATTCACCTTGTCGTGGGGCAGGTCTAACTCTTTCATTGCGGCCATGGTTACCACGGCGAAGGCTTCGTTTATTTCAAACAGGTCAACATCGTCTGCGGTCCAATCCAGTTTCTGAAGCAAGTTATTCAAGGCGCCAACGGGGGCAGTAGTAAACCACTCTGGCTCCTGAGCGAAATGGCTATGCCCTTTTATAGTTGCCAATATTTTTAAGCCACGTCGATCCGCTTCTGTTCTGGACATCAATACCAGAGCAGCGGCACCATCTGAGATTGAGCTGGCATTGGCTGCGGTTATTGTGCCGTCCTTTTTGAAAGCTGGCTTGAGCAGGGGGATTTTGTCGGCACGGGCATTGCCGGGTTGTTCATCTGTGGAACAAATTGTCTCGCCCTTTCGGGTGCTCACAACAACATCGCTTATTTCTCGTTTGAATTTGCCTGTCTCTATTGCTTCATTTGCTCTTCGTAAGGACTCTATGGAATAAGCATCCTGATCTTCCCGGCTGAATTGATATTTATCGGCACACAATTCTCCGAAGGCTCCCATGGGCCCACCTTCATAAGCATCCTGCAGGCCATCGAAGAGCATGTGATCAAGCAGTTCAGCGTGGCCGAAGCGATAGCCGGCGCGAGCTTTAGGGATAAGATAGGGAGCGTTCGTCATGCTCTCCATGCCGCCAGCAATAACCACGGAAGCACTTCCGGCCTTAATAGCATCATGGGCCATCATGACTGTTCGCATTCCTGATCCACAAACCTTGTTCAGCGTTGTGCAGGGCACACGCTTGTCGATTCCAGCAGCAAGGGCAGCTTGGCGTGCCGGAGCCTGACCAGATCCAGCGGGGAGCACGCAGCCCATAATGACTTCGTCTACTTCAGAGCTTGAGATACCAGCCTCTTCAATGGCTGCGCGAATAGCGCTTGCGCCTAATTGCGGTGCCGATAGCTCGCTGTACATACCCATCATTCCGCCAATAGCGGTTCTTGCCATGCCTACGATTACTACGGAATCGCTCATTACTGTGCTCCTGAATACTTCGATAATGCGTCAAAAAGAAGGGCGCTAGTATAACCAGAATTAGATGTGACCAAAACCCATGAGCACAGGGCTCAGGGCTTAGAATTTTTGGAGTTCGAAAATCAAATGCTTATGTAGAATTGAAAACATTGGTCTACCTAAAATTATTAACCTATTATCAGTCTTCCATTTCAGAAGGAACGATCATGAAAAAGACCATCAAGAAAAAAATAATAGTCACTTCCTTGTTTTTGTGTTTTTCCAGTTTTGTTTTTGCACAAACACAAGCTCCCGCTGTCACACCCGAGGCAACTGATGTAAGTGCGGTGGAGATTCAGGATTTTATCGATAGCTTACCGAGGGACAGAGTAAGTGATCGACCCATTCGTGTTGTCGAGACTACCGGGGATATGCGTATCGGTGTATTTGGGGTTTACAGGCCAGATGGCGTAACCGGTGACGTCAATGTGCATTTGGTAGATACCACTGAGGTTTACTATATGCTCAAAGGGGCTGCCACACTGGTCACTGGAGGAACTCTGGTTGAGCCCTATCCGGCGAACGAGACCTGGATGCGAGCCAAGGCCGTGGAAGGAGGAGTTACGCGAAGAGTCGTTCCTGGTGATGTCATCATAATTCCAGGTCATACCCCACATTGGTGGAGTGAATTGGAAGGCGAGATCGAATATCTGATTTTCAGAACTGATCCGAATAACAGAATAGATCTAAAGTAGCTAGCAAATAAAAATGCCATCGCTGCAAGATTGCAGCGATGGCATTGGTTCTACTATTTATTTCCTTCTATTCTCAGAAGAAAATAATTACTCAGAAGGGCTAGGGAACGTATTGCGGACTTAGTATAAAGTCAGGGTTTGAGCCAGATTGCGGAGTCAGTTTCTGAGGGCGTCCCGCCTGATTGTCAGTACCGTATAGATTTCCGTCTTCGTCCACAGACAGGCTGTGCATTTCAATCCATCGATGTTGTCCTTCCACAGGAAGGTTCCAGGTGTACTCGCGAGTGCCATCCAAATTGAATTGAACAATCTTCGGAGGATTCAAGTCCGTAACCCAGGCGCTGTCTTCGGTTACCAGGATATCCAATGGCATTCCTAAGTCCGACCAGGTATTGCGATACACATAGTTAGGATAGTTGTCGTCAGTTGGGCTTGCAGTCTGCTCGAAATCTTGAATTCGTAGAAGATCACGGTCAAGCACATACAAATGATTGTCTGGACCCATGGAGAGGGCGTGAACACTTGCGAATTGACCTGGGCCATCGCCAGTTGCTCCAAATTCAGAATGATAAGTGCCGTCTTCGTTTCTTACAACGATACGATTGTTGCCGCCGAGACCGTCTGCAACAAGAAATTTGCCGTCTGGCAGGAATGCTACATCTTGAGGCTTGTTAAAATGATATTCATCTTTCGCTGCGACATTCTTTTCGCCGATGGTCTGTAGCAATGTAGAGCCATCATTGGAAAATATATAAATGATATTTCCGGTTTCATCAATCACCCAAACACGCTTTTCTTCATCATAAGGGTTCTGGCGAATTCTATGGGGTCCTGGGCCATCAGTGCCTACGAACAAGTGATCCCACTGATCCCAGACTTCAAGCACGTTACCATCACTATCAATTACGTAAATGCAGTTTTCCCAAACACGGCCGCGTCCTCTTAGAACATTCCAGCCCATTGAGCCCGCAAAGTTGGTGTATTCAGGAGGAATAGGACTAGGAAGTTCGGTTTCTCCACGCTGAAGAACAAAAATACGATCTTGAGATTCAACATGAACTCCAGAGGTTCCTCCGAAAGTCTGGCCAGCTTCTGCCCAGGGCTGCAACCAGGTGTCGGTGTTGAAGTCATATGGGCTTGGGCCAATAACGCCACTATCTTGCGCCAATACAGGGCTGCCAATCACACTACCGAGTATTATTCCTGCTAATAATTTACTGTGCTTCATATTGATCTCTCGCCCCTATGGACGTGTAGGTTTGTTAAGTTAAGATATCGAGGAGACCGAATTTATCATCAAATATACTGGATGAGTAGCGCCGACCCGCTCACGTCACAAATAATTACGGGAAGACCTACCTTATGAACTAGGGAAGCGGCATCTCATCGCTCTCTTCGCTCCGGGCGGCTTCAAAAGCAGCCTGAGGCGTAGAAGTTCTTTTTTGTTCCAGCCAGATTACGCCGTCAAATGGTGCGCTGTTTCCTCTGGTGGCCAGAAAATCCATGTCACCGTCATTGTCCAGGTCCCGCCCAATAAATTTGTCGAACATGCCGCGTTTTCTACGGGATATATCGTGCCTGGTCCAGCTCTGAGTAGCATCACCGGGATTTTCGAACCAGCCGATTCTACCTAGAGGGTCACTCTTGTCTACATCGCCATCGTTCTCTCGGGATCCTCTGCTATAACTGCCGGAAATGATGTCTGTATGACCGTCGTTATTAATATCTGCAACTTCCAAGCCGGTGATGGAATCGGGCGAGAAGGTGCCCACAAAATGTGGATTCCATACATCGTCTATAAATGCGGGTTGTTCCAACCACGAGAGTCCATTGCGCGTGCGAACAATTATATCCAGTCGCTCATCGCCATTGAGATCGCTGTATTCCATATTGAACCCTGAAGCGCTATTGCGATTAATGCCGATAGCATGTTCTTTAAACTCCATTCGACCGTTCTGGCTAATATTTTCAAACAGGATTAGGCGATCTTCACCTCTTGTGCCCACCATGATATCCAGATCGCCATCTCCATCAATATCAATCGGTTCCGAATTTTGCGGGACGCTATATCTGCCTAGGACGATTTCACTCCAGCTCCCGTCGTCGAGAGGGTCTCCATCGAATTTGAAAACCGAAACCGGGGTAGCACGTGCGTAATCAGGAGGGCCCGGTCTTTGCGCGCCCTTATTGGCTGCACTTACTTCGGGAATTCCATCGCCATCAAGGTCGGCTGCAAACACTCTGATATAGGAGCCGGTGCCTCGCGTCATGGGGATAATAAGTCTCCGCCATTGAGTCGTTCTTATATTCGCGCCCGGGTTTTGAAGGTAGATCAGGTGGGAGAGCTCGGCGGCTACTACTACATCTAAAAATCCGTCATTATTAAAATCTGCAATCGCTGCGTCTTCAGGAGCAGGTGCGTCGGATCCTTCAGCTAGGGTAATATTTTCCCAGCGGTCAGGGTTGTTTGATCCGAAAGCGATTCTTACATGTCCTGCTGCATCTGGAACAAAATCTGGATCATACGCACCGGAATCGTATTCGCTATCTGACTCATGAACAGAGACTATATCTTCGTAACCGTCATCGTCGATATCCGCCATCACCAGACCGTCACTCCCGCTGAGCCCGAAACCTGCTGTTTCAGGATCGTCGATGATGTGTTCCTTCCAACTGATGAATTCCCCGTCAGGAGTTCGTGCCTGTGTGGGTGTGTCTCCTACATTTTGTTGTGCAACAGCTACTGAACTGACAAGCACAGTGACAGAGAAGGTCACGCTAACTAGGGGTGTTTTGTATTTCATGGAGTGCCTTGAGTTATCTTTTTGAGTGTGAAAATAGTAACAGTCATCTCCCGTAAGAAAAAGTACCGCGGAGAGTAGATAAAAGCATCAATACTGCTCTCTTTATCATCAGCAAAACATCGACATATTCCTCTGCAGCGGTTAGCATCATTGGGCTATAGAGAATTCAATTGAAGTACTTTGTATTTATAGGCTTGTCAGTTGTGTAAATGATGCAGTGGGCTGTCTATTAGCACCGAAATAGACGTATTTATTCTTAAAGTAAAAGTTACATAGTTGAGCCAATGCTAATCACAGAAGCGACGAAAATATTGGACGAGGTTCAGGCAGTCTTGCGTGGAGAGCTCGATACGCACGTCGAGAAAGTTCTCGATGATGCGGTAATGGATATCGCGAATTTGGGCTCAAAGGCCATGTCACCTCAGCCCAATCTCCATGATGAGAAAGTGAATATAATAAGTAGATTTGGCAGTAATTTGTCAGCCGGTTTTGGTGAGATTAGTTGGTGAATCGAAGTCGTCGGTTGATGTTCTGGACTACGGAAGTCTTAGTCTGGTTGAAGAAGACGATTTGAAGGCAATTATCGCAATGGAGGGGATGGTTTCATATGCGCGAAATCAGGATATCCATCAATATCTGAGTTTCAATACCAGATTGGATGCCATGATATTTGGAAGCCGAATTGATGAATCAAATAACCCAATGGATCCGGAAAACCTTGGTGGTGCTTTTAAAGATTCTCTCAAACCTTTGGGGTTTTCCTCTGATGAATTATTGCTTATATATAGACGATTTAACGAGCATGTGTTCAGAAATCTTGAGAGCGTCCTGGGTGAAGCTAATCAAACCTTGATAGCTAACGGTATTCTGCCAGATCTTGATGTGGCCGCGCGAGATAAGTCAGTAACAAAAGGAAAACGCAGAGGGCAGAGGGAAAAAAGTAATCCGGAGGAACGAGCTTTTACTGCAGAAAGTGATAAAGCGAATACGGCGATGAATTCTCAGGAATTTCTTTCAGTCATGCAGTCTCTTCTTCACAATTCGCTAGGACAGCAAGCTGGAAATGTTGCTCCGGCGGAAAATCAACAAGCTATCTCTTCGGGTGAGCAGCAAAGCCTCGGCGGTAATCGTGTTGAGCTAATTGCTACTGACGAATTAGTAAGTCTGGTAAGCAAGTTGCAGTCTTTGCCTGCATCTCCCAATGTTGCCGATAAGCAGCAAGATCCTGAAGCTAGTAGTGAGCCTGTTGATTTAGGGAAGTCTCTTGAGAAGCTGCTGCAGAGTGACGGGGATGAAAACAGTCTTAAAACTATAGACGCACAAGCAGCGGATATCATTAAACTGGTTTCACTACTCTATGAAGAAATCTGGCAAGATCAAACTGTTCCAATTCCCATGAAAGATTTAATTGGAAGAACCCAAATCAGCTTCCTCAAAATTGCTCTTCTTGATCCGAATATTTTTGATACTGCCGTTTATCCCGCACGGGAGTTATTAAACGAATTGGCGACCGCCGGAATCAGCTGGACGGAGCATGAGAAGCTGGACCAAGACCCTATGTATGGCAAGGTACAGGAAGTCGTAGAACGATTTAATCAAGAATCTGATGGCGATCTTGAATTATTGGGCCAGATGCGTGATGAATTTATAGGATTTAAAAAACAGCTTTTGCTGAAGAATCAAGAATCTGAGCATATCCTGCAAGACGCAGCCGAGAGAACGAATCGCCTTGATGAGATTAACCAGTACGCGCTGGGGAAAATTTCTGAGAGGATATTACATGAGGATATCGATCCTTTTGTGCGAACTTTCCTCGAAGAAAGTTTTCACAAATTCGTAGTAGAAATTATTTTACGCGAAGGCCCGGGCGGTGTGAGCTGGAAGCCGGTAATGAATACTGTGGATGTTCTGCTTTGGACAGTAAGCCCTTCAAGGAATGAAAATGACAGGGAGAAGTTCATTCGGGTAAATCGCCGCTTGCTTATTAATCTTGGTAAGGCTTTGGATATTGCCGGAATTGATAAGGCAGAGGCTGACGATCTGTTAAAGCAATTGCAATCAGTTCAGGATGAATGCTTTAGGCAGATGGAAGTAAAAACGAAAGACAGTAGCGGAGTTGCAGGTTTAGACTCAGAGAGTGCTGAGGAAGAAGCTGCCGCAGAAAGCAGTACTTTACCGGACGATGATGAGCACGTGATTGAAGTTGGAAAATATCCAATTGGTATCTGGTTAGAATTTGATGTTGATGGAGAAAAAACTATCAGGTGCACACTGGCAGCCAAGATTGCCACCATCGACAAATACGTATTTGTAAATCGAGAAGGTGTCAAAGTAATTGAAAAGTCGAAGTCAGGCTTGGCAAAAGAATTGAAAGAAGGAACCGTAAAGGTGATTAGTGAAGCTCCGCTTCTGGATAGAGCGATGGAGTCAGTAATCGGAAGACTGAGGAATGAGCAGCAAGAATCAGCTGTGAAGGAGCAGGGCTGAACAGATGAAGTTAGACCCTCTATTGAAATTAGTTCTATTCGTACATTTTCTTTTATTCACCGCATTCTACTCAATAGCAGACGAGCCGAACCCGCTCGGTCTTAGCGCGCTGGATCGCTATGTCCGGGCTGAAGACTCTAACTACCGCTATAGTGTAATTAAAGAAGTTAAGGGAGAGGACTACACTACATTTATTGTAGAGATGACATCGCAAAAATGGTTAACAGAAGCGGAGGTGAATTTACCTCTATGGGAACACTTCATGACCATTACCGCTCCCGATGAATTACTCAGTGATATAGGATTTCTGACTATAGCTGGGGGTAGCAAGGGAAATGACGCGCCCGAGGCAGCTCAAGAAAGTGATGTTGTAAGAGCTTTAGAAACGGGAACTGTTGTTAGCACTTTGTATATGGTGCCCAATCAGCCTCTGGTTTTTGTGGATGATGCAGATAATCCTCGAACGGAAGATGGGATTATTGCCTATACCTGGGATAAGTTTCTCCATAGCGGTGATGATCGATGGCCTCTTAGATATCCTATGACCAAGAGTGCAGTAAAGGCTATGGATACTGTTACGGATTTGATGGCTAGTGCCCAGGGCGGATCCAGAGAAGTAGATCAGTTTGTAGTTGCAGGCGGTTCAAAACGAGGTTGGACTACTTGGACAACCGCTATTGTTGATGACCGCGTGGTGGCTATCATTCCTATCGTTATTGATATGTTGAATGTGGAAGAGTCCTTCAAACATCATTTTTCTGTCTACGGAGCATATTCACTTGCAGTAGCAGACTACGTTTTTATTGGAAATTTAGCCTGGCTTGGAACTCCCGAATTTGCCAGTTTGATGGATTTGGTAGAGCCTTACGAATTCCGAAACAGACTTAACTTACCCAAGTACCTTCTAAATTCCACCGGCGATGAGTTTTTTCTTCCAGACTCATGGCAATTCTATTGGGATGATCTTGTTGGTGAAAAACATGTGAGATATGTGCCAAATTCAAATCATTCGATGGACGGAACAGACGTAATGGATAGCGTGGATTCCTGGTATCACGCAATAGTGCACAATGTTTCGATGCCCAGATATTCATGGGAAGTTGATGATGATGGCACTATCACAGTTCTATCATTGGACAAGCCTGACGAAGTATTACTTTGGCAGGCGCATAATCCCGAATCTCGAAATTTTATGCAGGCAAGAATTGGTCGGGCTTATACCAGCTTAGCTCTCGTAGAAGTCGAGCCAGGTGTGTACAAGACGAAGCTGGAAACGCCTGAAACAGGTTACACCGCCTATTATATTGAGATGACTTACCCCAGTGGTCTGGCAAAGCCCTTCAAATTTAGTTCCGGTGTGAAAATAGTGCCTGATGTCACTGAATATGAATGGCGAATGGCTCCTGACAGTGCCAGAGAACAAAAATAGTCAGAAAATTCATACATTTGTAGGAATCTTCCTTCGGACCTGCGTCACAGTTTTGCCAGAAGCTCGAAAAAGTGTGCAGCAGATCAACTTTAGCATGCAATCAAATCGTTAATCTCTACCCATCTCAGCAGTGAAATTATTTTGAGAGGGGCAGTATGAACATGATTAGCGAAAGAAGAAATTTTCCGAAAGTAGATTTGCGAGGACACGCATGCATACTCTTGGATGGTGTGGTTCGTAATAGCTCGGTGATGAATCTTACCCCTTCCGGAATCCAGGTTGAATGTAGGCACCAGCTTGTTGAGCAACTTTGTAAGCATAAATCTTCAGCTGGACTGTTCCCTGATTTTGAATTGGAATTTGAACTGCCGGTATCGAAGAAGAAAAAGAAAACTATAAAGTCCTTGTGCAATGTCACTTTTTGCAGAAGACAAAGACAAGATAGTTATCATCTGGGCTTAAATTTTGTTGCTCTAGGAGAGCAAGACGAAAGACAGCTGGATGATTATTTACTTCACTGCGAAGCGGCATAGGCCTGACGTAGGAATCTAGTAAAAGCGGCTTGTCTCCTGATCTCGTCGAGCTGCTGAAAATAGCCTTCATGAGCGATTTTCATTCTGTAGTAATTCTATTATGATGGGTCGATGAAAACGGCTCTCAAACTATTCCTCTCTCTATTCTTAGCCTTTGTGGCTATTCCTTCTATTGTCGCTCAGGACGCTCAGCTTTCATTTGATGACTGGGTAGCTGAATTACGTGCTGAGGCTGCTGCGCTGGGGATTTCGGAACAGACCCTTCTGGCTCTAGACGACTTGGAGGCTCCGCTGGAAAGAGTCCTTGAGCTGGATAACAGTCAACCCGAATTCGTTCAAACATTTACACGCTACTTGAATTTGCGCGTGACAAACGCTCAGGTTAGCCGTGGTCAAAACCTGTTGCAGCAACACGCATTACTTCTCGAAGAAGTGAGACAGCGTTACGGTGTGCAGCCTCATTACCTCGCTGCTTTTTGGGCTATAGAAAGCAATTTTGGTCGAGCCACTGGCGGTTTCTCTGTTTTGCAGGCATTAGCAACTCTTGCCTATGACCCTAGAAGGGCGGATTTTTTCCGAAATGAGCTGCTAACGGCACTTCAAATAATCGATGACGGTCATATTGCCGCCCAAGCCATGAGTGGTTCCTGGGCGGGAGCTATGGGTCAGCTACAGTTTATGCCTTCAATTTTCTTTCTGCACGGTATCGACGGTGATGGTGACGGTCGCATTGATATTTGGAACAGCCTTCCGGATATTTTCCATTCAGCTGCGAACTTCCTCAGTAAGTCAGGTTGGCAAGGTGATGAGCGGTGGGGAAGAGAAGTATTACTTCCTAACAATTTTGATTACAGCTTAAGTGGAACGAGAAGTAGAAAGTCTCTACAGGAATGGAGTGACCTAGGTGTTCGTCATGTCTCAGGTAGCCCTCTCCCAATTGCTGATATGCAGGGTTCGGTTATTCTCCCGGCGGGAGCTAATGGCCCAGCCTTTCTGGCCTATGGAAATTTCAGAGCTACAATGACCTATAACCCCTCTACATTTTATGCTCTGACCGTAGGACATCTGGCTGACAGGTTCTCTGGTGGATCCGAGATAGTCAACATGCCTGAGAATGAACAGGCCATGAGCCTTGCTGATGTAAAAGAGTTGCAAGAGGCGCTTAATTCCCGCGGATTTGATTCAGGGGAACCCGATGGCCGGGTAGGGCGAATGACAAGAGCAGCTATTCGAGCCTATCAGGAACAGGCTGAGTTACCCATGGATGGATACGCGTCTCATCAGGTTCTCGATACCCTACGTAATTAATCTAGGCTGGATCAAAGTTGCCTGGATCAAGATTGAATAGAATCGGGCACTGGTTTATTCTGCACCCCAATTTTTACTCACCTTAACCGGCCCCTACACATCCGAACATGACTACTGATACCCACAATATTGCTCTGCAGCGTTTCCGGCGACTAGCATGGATTACCATCGCAGCCGTATATTTCCTCATATTAGTTGGAGCTAGCGTCCGAGCGTCTGGCGCTGGAATGGGCTGCCCCGATTGGCCAACCTGTTTTGGTCAGTGGATTCCACCCACAAGTGAAGCCCAACTTCCTGATAACTATCAGGAAATATATGCCGAATTGGGCTATGCCGACACCCGCTTTAATGTTGTAAAGACCTGGACTGAGTACAGTAATCGCTTAACGGGAGTCACCATAGGCTTCCTTATCTTGCTGACTGCGATATATTCCTGGTATTGCCGGGAACACGATAGTTCCATATTCAAAGCCTCGGTTGCGGCATTTATTATGGTGGGTTTTCAAGGCTGGCTAGGTGCCCAGGTAGTGGGCTCCAATCTGCAGCCGGGAATGATAACTCTCCACATGCTCGTCGCATTGGCCTTGGTTGGGGCTTTATTGTTTGCGGTGGCGCAGGCAAGAAGGGGGATCATGGCAGCGCAGCCGGTAACAGCTCTCGACCCTCGTTTTCAGACGTGGCTCTATATCGTGATAGGACTGACTATTGTGCAGGTCGCAATGGGAACTCAAGTACGTGAGATGACAGATTTTATTAGCAGGGCTCAGGGAGAGGAATTACGCTCTTCGTGGATAGAGGCTATGCCGTGGTTTTTTTATGTGCACAGAAGTTTTTCAGCTGTAGTTCTATTCTCAAATTTGTGGCTGGGATGGATGCTGATAAGTAGTCTGGGTTGGCAGCACACACTAAGCAAACTTACGGTGTCGATGATAGCTGTGATTGTTGTCGCTGTATCTTCTGGCGCTACTCTGGGTCATTTGGGGATGCCAGCTTTTGTGCAGCCGGGGCATTTACTTGCCGCGTCGCTCTTGTTTGGTCTTCAGTTTCTTATCTGGATGAGTTACAGGCATTCCAAAGGAAGCCCTGTAAACTCGTAAGCTCTACAATTTAATTTGGGCAATGCGTTGACGGATAAGAAGCCTAAATTCAATATTGCCGAGACTGTTTTCCTTTAAAGTGTGTGGCACATTCTAAAAATCAAACCTCTCTGGTTCAAATAAATGATTAACAAACAATTCGATATCGTGGTATTCGGTGCAAGTAGCTTTGTAGGCAAAATCTTGTGTGAGTATTTAGTAAATGAACATAAGGAAGCGAACCTAAGCTGGGCGATGGCTGGCAGATCTCAATCAAAGCTGGACACACTTAAAAAATCTTTGGGCTCAAACGCAAATGCTATTCCTTGTCTGCTTGCTGATTCAATGGATGAGGCCGCACTATTGGAAATGTGCGAAAAAACTGCTGTTGTTATTTCAACAGTAGGACCCTATGCCCTTTACGGAGAGTTATTGGTCAAGGCTTGCGTGGAAACAGGAACAGATTACTGTGACCTGACTGGCGAGCCACAGTGGATTCGCCGTATGATTTCCCGTTATGAATCCCTTGCTGTAGAAACAGGTGCAAGAATAGTAAACAGTTGCGGATTTGATTCCATTCCATCGGATCTTGGAGTGCAGATTCTACAAAAAGCATCACTGGAGAAATTTGGATCATACTGTCCTCAAGTAAAAATGAGAGTGGTGAAAATGAAAGGTGGGGCTTCGGGCGGAACCATCGCGAGCGGTATGAATGTTTATAAGGAAGCATCTCGGGACCCGGCTTTAAGAGAGGAATTGAAAGATTGGTATTCTCTATGCCCTGAAGGTCATGAATTCATTCAGCGTCAGAAAAGTGTTGATTGTGAACTCGATACTGACTTCGACTCATGGGCTGGCCCATTCATCATGGCTTCAATCAATACAAGAATAGTATTAAGAAGCAATGCTTTGGTAGAAGGGTTTTACTCGCCAGACTTTTTATACGACGAAGCCATGCTGACTGGTAACGGCAAGAAAGGAGAGAAGGCAGCCAAGCGTCTTGCCAGAGGAACAAAAGTCGGTTTCGTTTTAATGGCTGTTGGTCCTATTCGCTGGTTGGTCAGCAAATTCCTCGTACCAAAGCCAGGTGAAGGACCGAGCCCTGAACAGCAAATGACTGGCCACTATGAGTTAGGGTTTGTCGGCACCACGGCTGAGAGTGAAAGCATCAGGGCGACTGTAAAAGGAGATAGAGACCCAGGCTATGGCTCTACTGCAAAGATGCTCGCACAGGCGGGTATTAGTCTCTGTCGTGATGTAGATAAGACGGAAGTAAAGGGTGGTTTCTGGACGCCGGCTACGGTGTTCGGCGACAAGTACATTGCTCGCCTGCAGAAATATGCAGGCATGAGTTTTGAAATTAATGGAGCCGGGGATTAAAGCTTTAGAAAGTGAGGTTTATACCACCGTATAAATAATTAGTGTTGTTGTCGCTAAGATTTTCATTTTGAAGAAATACCACACCAGTCTCGATGCGTAGATTACCTGGTATCACATCCCACCTTGCTCTTAGCTCGAGATGCTGTCCCAAATAGCTATCTGTATTTCCAGTCGCATCTCTAAGACCTGTTCGGCCAAGACTGTCTTTTTCCTCGGCTAACCAAAAGTGACGATAGGACGCCATTAGGTTCAGATTTGGACGAGGATTAAAAGTAGCTCTCAAGCCAGGAGTGATTATATTGCTACGACTGAACACTCCATATAGTCCTACGGGACCAAATGCAAAAGTTGTTACTCCATGAACGGAATCGAAACGACCGCTATCTTGATCCAGCGGATCGGAGTCGCCGCCAGCATACTCGAATTCAAACAATACTCTGAGCCTTGAAGGCACATCGAAGGAATAACCCACTGCAAAAAACTGAAAGAAAGCCTGGTGATCGAGATTTGTAACATTCGTCGTTGCTTTAGATGATCGTCGTTCACCGAACTGGTAAACCGATTCTATTTCGAAATCACGCTGTCCCGGAGAAGGAGCCTTGCGAAACCGCATGCCCAGGGAATCTATTTCTCTGTTCGCGGTGGCAATCTTTGAGGTATCTTTTTCTCGAATCGAGTAGAAATAAAATTCGGAACTAATGCCCTCGAATAAATTCGGAAATGATGTTTCTAGCGCGTAGAATTTTTCTGCACCACTTGATTCATCACTTTCCCGTTCATTGTCCAACAAACTTGAAATGTCGGAAGGCAGGCGCTTTACAACCTGTGTTGCCAACACTCTTAGTGAATTTCCATTTTCTAGTCCGTGGCGAAGCTCAACACCTTCAAATGAATTGATAGTGTTTCGATATCTGTTGCGTGCCAGCAAGCGTCTGCTGCCACCATCCACGGTAAAACGACCGACTTTCAATGAAGTGTGTCTATCTTCGCCAAAGCTGTATCCAATATTTGCTTGAAGTATATCGAGGCTATTTACTGTTCCCGTGCCAATAATACTGTCTCGGTCTGCTAGTTCCTGGCGAGAGTCCATTAATTCCAATTGGGCGTTGAAGCCATCGGACTGGAATTGGCCGTTGAGGATAGTTCTCATAACCAGGACTTGATCATTCTCGCTCTTGCCTACTCGCAAGTTCTCGGTGAGATTCTCAAATCTTGTGCGATGAGATCCATTTAGGCTAAATCCATTCTCCAACCCAAGGGCGTCGCTTACCCGCCATGGTGATTCAGCCGCTAGAGCTGCTTCGCCAAACCCAAAAAACAACAAGGTGATGCCGCAGTACGTTGCAGCTGTCTTTCTAGTCATGCTGTGTTCTTTCTTATTACGATTGCTCACGAAATAGCCTCAATTTTTATATCGGGCCTATGGTACTCAAGCCAGAGCTTTATAGCACTTCGGATTTTCAGTTTCTTTTGATCTCAAGAAGCTAGCGTCAAGCTTTAGTCAGCATCTCTCCATGTAATAAGGTTTAGGCGCAATGATGGATTTGCTGATTCACTGGTGAGAATCGCCAATCATGGAATCTTGAACTACTAAATAGCTATGTAAAACAAGGAGATATAAAATTGGCATAGATAATGAATACTCTTTTATAGAGCAGGGTATGTATAGGGAATGAAACACCCCTGAGTGATTCTTTCCCTGCCCGTGGTTCAGTCCTGGGGCCACCTCTCCGGTTCCGGGACTGATTTTTTTTCATGCTGGTAGAAGAGGTGGAACTGTGGATAATCAAGAAGCGGACGATCAAGAAAGCAACGATCAAGAACGGGACGATCAAGAGACGGATAATCATGAAAAGGACGATCAGGAATCCGAAAATCAAGACACTAAAACTTTGGAACATGATGGGAGTGAATCCATGGAGAAAATTTGGCCTCAGTTGCGTACGTTGCTGGTATTTCAGATCAAGCTCTATATAGATGCTTTCCGCGACTTATTTCTTTCCGCGTTGTCATTAGGCGCTTTTATCATTGATCTGGTTCAGCAAAATACCGGAGAGAACACCTATTTCAACAGGGTGCTGAAGTTTGGCCGGAAAACTGAAGTGACGATCAATCTCTTCAACCAATACAATCGTGATGAGCAAAGCGGGACTAGTGTTGACAGTATTTTGCAGGAAGTGGAGGATAGAATTAAAGAGCAGGCTGAGAGAGCTCGGGAGAGGGATGATAGCTCAGAAAAACCTGAAGATTCTTGATTAAGACGTGGATGCTTTTTTCTTCCTCTAGCTAGTCCTCTGTTGACGGAGGCTGTTTTGTACTTTTGATATTGATCGGTTATTGTTGATCACACCAATCGGTGAGCCAGGCTCAAATAACAGGAATTAGCTGTGCCAAACCCCATACTACTGTTTAGCGCTCAAATTGTAGCAATTCTCTCAGTTCTTCTGCTCGCAATTGGTGGTATCAAAACAGAGCCGAAAGCCACCAGTGCTCGTATATTTGCCATCATGGCCATTTTTATAGTCTTCTATTTGATCAACGGCATGACCGCTTCTAGTGTCGATCCCCAGTTTCGATTAGGTTTAAGTAATTGGCTATTATTATTCGATGTTGGCAGTAGCTCTGTGCCGGGGTTGTTTATGATTTACTGTTTCCTGATATTTCAGGAACAGCAAAAATTCCCTTCACTGTTAGGAGTCGCTTTTGCTATTCAAATCGTTGTAGACACGGTGTTATCCGCATTGCTGCTCTATGGCGAAGGCGCCGACGAGTCGTCAACCATTTTGTTTCTATCCACGTCGATGGATCTTCTGATGCTTTCCTTTGTCGGCTTCGCCATCTATTGGACGGTTAAGGGGTGGAGAGCAGACCTGGTTGATGATAGAAGAATTTTCCGTTGGTTTATTATAGGTGTGCAGGGCGCTTTAATTTTCACGGTGGTTTTTGTGGAAAATTTCCTTCTTGAAGTCGGTTCGGGGGCGTATGCCAGCGCACAGTTTCTACTTGTTTCCGCTATCGCTATTCTTGCTCTTGGTATGGTCTTGGTGGCCATGCGCTTCGACTTAGTGTCCTTGAGCGAAGTCATTCGGCGGGTTACGGTTTTGAGTGAAGATCCAGAACCTGAGAACGTAAAGCCATTTGATATAGATAGCTTTAATAAGTCATTCAAGGACGGTCAGCTATATAGAGAAGCAGGCCTGACCATCGCGGGATTAGCCAAACAATTGAATATGCCTGAGTATCGTCTGCGAGCATTTATCCATAAGCAATTAGGTTTCAGAAATTTCAATGCAATGCTGCATGAATATCGAATAGAAGATGCCAGTAGGGTGCTTGGCGATAGAGAAAGCCAGACTTTACCGGTACTTACAATTGCGCTTTCGGTGGGATACCAGTCTATTACTCCTTTCAATAATGCGTTTCGACAGATTATGGGAGTTACGCCTTCAGAATTTCGAAAGAAATCTGCAAAGTAATAAGCAACATCCCGAAAGAAGACATCAAGCTTATGCGACTTAGCAGTAGACTCTGCGATGAAGGATGTTTATTCTTCCCCCTTTACTGAATTAGACTTTATCCCTTACAGGATGTTTGGAGGTTTACGAGCGTGATCAATGAATTTCTACTGGATTTTGCTCATTGGATGGAGGCTCAGCAGTATAGTCAAATGCTGGTGGCTGGCTACTATAGCTACAGTTGGTTAGAAGCTACTCATGTTCTAACTCTGATGGTTAGTATTGGCTCTCTGTTTATTATCGATTTTCGTATGCTCGGTCTAATCCTGACCGACGTTCCCGCATCAAAACTCGCTGATCGCTTACACAAACCGATGATCATCGGCTTCGTCATTATGTTTATTACTGGCGCGCTTCTGGTCTATGCGAAACCTGTAGAAACCATACAAAGTTTGTGGTTTAGAATGAAAATGATTTTACTTGTTTTGGCGTTCATCAATGCGTGGGTATTCAACGCACGGATGAAAGCTGCTTCTGGCTCGTGGAATACAGATTCAGTAGCTCCTAAATCACTTAGAAATGGCGCCATAATATCGCTCGTTTTATGGTGTGGTGTTGTAACGCTTGGCCGTTATATCCCTTACGATTGGGTTGACTGTGGAATTACCAATAACACTACGATTTTGTGGGCAGCTGGTTGTGTGGAACAGCTCAATGCCTTGTAGAAAGATCCGTCAGAGAAAAAGAATCTAGTGAAAAAGTGAGCTTTCACTTAAAGACAACCAGGAGTTTTACATGCTCAATTCATTGTTGAGTCAATACACAAGGTCATTAATTCTCGTAGCAGTTCTGCTGTTGATTGTTATTTTGGAAGTGCTTGAAGTTAGAGCAGCTATTTATCCTGGGTTGCTACCTTTTTTTGAATGGGCGCGAAGCTCTTCCTGGCTGGGACTTATTGGCACAACCTATGGGTCAATATATGCAACAGTCGAGGCAGTGCATCTACTGTCAATGGCTGTGATTGGCGGAACCGTTCTAGCAACTGACTTGAGATTGTTGGGAGTCGTATTTAGAGACCTCCCTTCAGAAACCCTAACCAAGGGAACTCATAAAGTTTTTAGTGCGGCATTAATTTCAGCAATAGCTACCGGAATATTTTGCGCAGCAGGCGTGGGTGATAAAGTTTACTACATGGAAGTGTTCTGGATAAAGATGCTGGCCTTAGTGGCGGGATCACTCTTTGTATTTCTTGTTAAACAACCCTTGTTAAACAGCATGCCCCACGATGAAATTAACCCATGGACAATTCGTCTGTTAGCAGTCACCTCTTTGCTGATTTGGTTTACTGTTGCTGCAACAGGTCGATGGATTGGGTTTAGTTAATAATTGCATAGCATAAAGTCTGATAGATTGGAGTATTAAATGGATAACGAGAAGAAAATGACCGATAAGGAGATCACAGCTATCGGTGCAGGAGTTGCTATTCTAGGGTCACTACTCTTTTACTGGTTTGGGCAATTCATATCGACAATCGAGCTACTCGAATTGGCTTACGGCTCTTTGAATTTCTTTAATAACCCCTTAACTTTCTGAGCATACTTGCCAGATAGAAACACAAGGCCTGCAGCATGTAATGGATGTGGGCCTGCACGTCATTTTATCAGCTCTGTTAGTACCCCTCCCTCAGAACCTTCGTTTCAAAAAAGTGTGATTTGCCTATAATTGATCGACCTCAATATTTCTGGGCATAGAATCCTTATAGTGCATTATTAGGTGGAGCTGCATCTTCCAGCTAAGGCTGGCTTGTATGAGAGTTACTACGCGCCCACCTGCAAAAAGAGAAGGCGACATGAAGTCATATAGGTTTGGTAGGGGTAAGCGATGAATCAATTCATTTTCGATATTGCAGTCATGCTGGACAATACACAGTGGAGCACTTTGCTGCATGAATCCTATTACATGTACAACTGGGTTGAGTCTACTCATGTATTGACCTTGGTACTGTGTTTGGGAATGTTATTCCTTATCGACCTGCGAATGCTTGGCTATGCCTTTCCTGGCGTGCCGGCAAGTAGCATCGCGGATCGCTTGAATATGCCAATGCTTATTGGTTTTATAGTAATGTTCATCACAGGTATTCTGTTGTTTTATGCCGTACCAGTCAGAACTTCGCAGAGTGTCTGGTTCAGGTTCAAGATGGTTCTTCTTGTAGCTGCCGCTGTGAATGCCTTTATGTTTCATAAGCGAATGAATGAGTCAGTATCGACTTGGGATAACGATGCCAAGGCACCTAGTGCTGTGAGAATGGGAGCGATCCTATCGCTTACTTTCTGGTCCATTATCGTAATTTTCGGACGCTTCATCGCCTATGACTGGTTTGACTGTGAGTACACTGATGCGGGTAGCCTTTCACAGTTACTGTCAGGCTGCATAAACGGACAGGCACAATTCTAGGAATATCCAAGAAGGTGGGGTTTTAGAAAACCCAACCTATGTAAATCGGGGAAGATTTTATGTCTACAGCGATAAATTCAGAATCTAATTCTTACACGAAGACCATAACGGTAGCTGTTTTATTGGCCCTGTTATTGATCTTTTCATTTACCAGCCTGAGGCACGAGACCTGGCTGAGGCTCTATGAGTTTTTTCTCTGGCTTGAAACTACTCCATTTGGGGTAATTGGGAAAACTTGGGGCGCGGTATTCGCAGTTGTGGAGGCAGTACACCTGCTCGCGATGGCCTTACTGGGCGGCGCCGTTATTGTTAGTGATGCTCGGCTTCTAGGCTGGTGTTTCACCGAAGTCCCTGCTGGTGAAATTCAGGACAGGGCTCATAAGGTATTTAAGATAGGCCTCGCTGTTGTTCTATTCACTGGAGTGTTTATGGCTTGCGGCGTTGCTGGCAAGATCTACTGGTTACCGGTTTTTTGGTACAAGATGTTGGCATTAGCTACAGGAATATTTTTCGTATTTTTTATTAGACGCCCTATGCTCAAAAGAGATCTGGATGAGTTAAACCCTAGGGTGGTGAAGTTGGTTGCAATATCTTCGTTGCTGGTTTGGGCAACGGTGGCTGCTACTGGTCGTTGGATAGGCTTCGCAGGAAGCTAGGAAACCACATTCAAATTAGCAGTAGGAATCATCAGGAGATCAAGATGAGCGAAGAAAATAAAACAGAAGAAAAGCTGGATGATGTGCAAATGGCTGCAGTGGCAGTATCGGCATCGATCATCGTATTTTTTGTAGTATATTGGATTATTCAGATACAGAGTGTTAGAGAACTTCTTGAAATGGCATACGGTTAATAACCGCGAGTTAATAAAAACTGCTTTGCATCAATGGCTTGGTATTCTGACCTGAGCATACTAGTTGAATTTCAGTGCTGAAAAAGGCCGACTGCTCTGCAGCCGGCCTTTTCGTTTTTTGTGCTGCTGTTTCTTGATTTCTCTGGAAACAAGCTAGGGCTATTTCATTGGTGAATAATCTGTTGCTGTCATATACCGGCTTACAATGCCCGCCAAAATTTGGCCGTTAGCATTTGAGGCTTCTGCTACTTCTGCCCATTCGGGATCCTGACCAAAGGCTCGCCACGATGCACCTGCTGCTTCCCGGCTGGCATGTTCGAGCATATAGACTAGGGTGTTATCTGCTTCTTCCTCGCCTGTCGGTGACCAATATCCGACTATACCCATACCGTGTTTCCTGAAAATACGCGTTGTATGATCTCGAAAGCGAGCATGTAGCTTGTCCAGATTTCCAGGTGTGGCTGTATAGATTCGAAGCTCGAATACCTTGCCACCATCCTGCGCGGAAGAACTCACCAAAGTGCCAGCGCCCAAGCCGATAATGAGGGTAAGTAGGGAAATGCTGAATGCTTTACTTATATTCTTCACGTTTTTCTCCAAGTGTGTTTTGTATTATCTGAGTCGATCTTGAGTATAATCAAGGGTCTTGAAAATAGCGACAGCATTGAATTGATGAAATCCCTGTCAGCTGATCTCTGGAGCAGCTCTGCCATGTGCCGGACAACGCTACTATTGCTAGTTCAGTTCCTACTGACCGGACTCTTCACTACTGCCCAGGCTCAATCCATACAAAGCTCCAATCTCAGAGACGAATTGACTCTGTCTCGTGAACTGTTGGAGCGCTACGAAACCGAAGTGGATCGCAACGCGATAGGTCTTCTTGAACCCATCGAACAGTTAGCCGATCGGCTGATGGCACTCAATCAGTTCAATGAAGCCCATCGACTCTTGGATCGAGCCATGCAGATAACTCGTCTGCATAATGGGCTCTACACCAGCTCTCAAATCCCCTTAATCCGCAAAAAGATTGAAAATTTCTCCAATCGTCGAGATTGGGAGAGTGCAAGAGAGCAAATGAACTATTTGTTTTGGTTTTATGAAAACCAGGAAATCGCGGTTAACCAAGGTCTTATCGGCGATTTGCTGGCACTTTCCGAGCAGCATCTACGTGGGTCGGTCGAAGACATAGAAGAGTGGAGCGGATATCACCTGCTTCGGGTTAATCAGCTAAATCTCGCCATTATTTCTACAGCGGCTAAAGTATATGGAGAAAATGACCCCCGAAGTGTGCCATTGCTTTATAGGCAGATTCTGCATCTCCACGTGTTAAATCAGGTAATCGAATCGAGAAATAGCGCATCCATGGATTTGCGCCGGATTGTCCCTACCTCTGGTAGGCTTCGAGAGCGAAGTGAAGTTCAGGATTCGTACTATTTTGTAGGACTTAGTCTGTTAAATCAGATTCGAAATATCTACCTGGTCGCGGAACCCGTGAATCCTGAAGGGCTTGCTATGGCCGGACTATATATTGCAGATTGGCAACTACTGTTTGATCTCCCTGAGCTGGCGGCTGAGTCATATAGGAAAGTCTATGGTGAGTTCCTTGGGGCTGAGCTTCGGGCTGATATTGTGAATTCATATTTCAGTGATCCGAGGGTACTTCCAATCCAGTATTTCTACCCCAGTATTAGCCAGGCTGATTCGGAGGTTCAGGTTTTACTCGCTGACACTGAAGGTTTCGCCAATGAGGTAGGCAGTTCCCCTTTGTTCTTTAATGAGTGGTCATCAGCATTTTCCAGTGTAAGAAACCCTGAAGCAGGCTTGAGGCAAAATGAAAAAGGGTATGATTTTGTTCTGTTTTCATTCGATCTGGTAGCAGCGAATGAGTTGTCACCTTGGTTTATAGGGCGCCATACAAAAACCATTAGCTCAGCCTCAGAGGCAGAGATTGTGGGGTACAGCTCTGCAAACCAGGCAGGGGGCGAGGAAATATTCGAAAAACTGAATCAGTTGCGTTTTCGACCCAGATTAAACGCTGGACTGCCCCAAAAAAGCCGTGGTTTGCTCAAATATCAATTCGCCTCCGAGCTCTAATCTACAAGCTACATTCTGTTACTAACTTTTACTGACTTTACTGCTGATGAGTTAGATTCTCCGTGCCTGATTTAGTATGATTCGTCCTCGACATTTTAATGAGAGAAAGTGATGGAAGCTGCAAGTTTACTGAGTCAGGGTATTGAATTGGCGATTATCGGCATGGGTACAGTATTTGTATTCTTGACGGTCCTGATCTTTGTAACTGGCCTGATGTCCTCAATAGTTCTTAAATTTGATACTGGAGAGGATTTGGCCACTGCATCTTCGGCTACACAATCCAGCCCAGTAACAGACCAAGGCCGCCTGATAGCCATAATTACAGCGGCTATAGCAGAACATCGCAAATAGCAGGCCTGATATTCAGAAGATATATCCCAGGAGCCATTCGCTCCTATTATTAACCCAGAAAAACCGAAAAAACGACGAGATTTATTATGAGTGAAAATAAAAGCCCATTGGGAATCACTGATGTTGTACTAAGAGATTCTCATCAGTCTCTACTTGCCACACGAATGAGAATCGACGATATGTTACCTATCGCCGAGAAACTTGATCAGGTTGGGTTTTGGTCACTAGAAACCTGGGGTGGAGCAACGTTTGACGCCTGTATCCGCTTCCTTGGAGAAGACCCTTGGGAAAGAATCAGACTATTTAAAGAGGCGATGCCCAATACTCCTATGCAGATGCTGTTCCGAGGCCAGAATATCCTGGGCTATCGGCACTACGCGGACGATGTCGTCGATAAGTTTGTAGAAAGAGCGGCGGTAAACGGTGTAGATGTTTTTCGTGTGTTCGACGCCATGAATGATATGCGTAACCTCGAAACAGCCATTAAGGCAGTGGGTAAGCAGGGTAAGCATGCCCAGGGCACGATGTCCTATACCATTAGCCCTGTCTACAACATGGACAGCTGGCTGAATATGGCGCGTCAGATTGAAAGTATGGGTGCAGATTCACTCTGCATCAAGGATATGGCGGGCTTGCTCAAGCCTTACGTAGCCTATGAACTAATCTCTAAGCTCAAGAAGACAGTGAAAATCCCAATTCATATGCAGTGTCATGCGACAACAGGAATGTCGACAGCTACTTATCTGAAGGCAGTGGAAGCAGGCATCGATAACGTCGATACGTCGATCTCTTCCATGAGTATGACTTATGGTCACTCGCCCACCGAATCGCTGGTTGCGATGTTGGATGCGACGGACCGAAGCACAGGGTTGGATATCATTCTGTTGGAGGAAATCGCAAATTATTTCCGTGAGATCAGAAAGAAATATGCCAAATTTGAAGGCTCACTTCGTGGTATTGATTCCCGAATCTTGGTTGCCCAGGTACCGGGTGGCATGCTCACCAATCTGGAGAATCAACTACGAGAACAGAATGCCACTGACCGGATGGATGAGGTTCTGGTGGAGATCCCCAAGGTTCGGGAAGATCTGGGATTTATCCCATTGGTTACTCCAACGTCTCAAATCGTAGGATCTCAGTCAGTGCTAAATGTTCTAACTGGCGAACGGTACAAGTCTATTACCAAGGAGACAGAGGGAGTGCTGAAAGGCGAATATGGCGCTACACCTGCTCCGGTTAATGCTGAGCTACAGGAAAAAGTTCTGGATGGAGGGGAGGCGATTACTTGTCGACCTGCCGACCTGATTGAGCCAGAGTTTGAGAAGCAGAAGGCTGAACTACTAGCTATAGCAAAAGACGAGGGTATTACCCTTGCTAATGAAGTTGATGACACGTTGACCTATGCTTTGTTTCCTCAGGCTGGACTCAAATTTTTGAAGAACCGCAACAATCCGGATGCTTTCGAGCCTGCTCCTACTGGTGAGGTCGCAGCTCCAGCTTCGGCTCCCGCTGCGAGTGCTGGCGGGGACGGTGTTTATACCGTTGAGGTTCAAGGTCAGGCATATGTGGTTAAAGTTACCGAAGGCGGTGATGTTTCTCAGCTAGCGGAAGTTACGGCTGCGGCACCTACATCGGCAAGTGTGGCTCCAGCAGCGAGTGGCCCTGGGACTTCAGTGCCTGCTCCGTTGTCAGGAGATGTAATCAAGGTTGTAGTAGCCGTTGGAGATACAGTCGCTGAGGGCGATTTAGTACTGGTACTCGAGGCTATGAAGATGGAGACAGAGATTCGTTCAACATCTGCGGGTACGGTCACTGAAATTAACGTTAAGGCTGGTGATGCTGTGAAGGTTGGCGATAGTTTGCTTGCCCTTGCTTGATTCCTGAACTTCGACATAGACAGAAAACCGAAACATTGAGTAAAAAATGAACCAATTATTAGAACTGTGGCAAACCACGGGCATTTACCAAATTACTTTTCCACAGTTCGCGATGATCGTAATTGGTTTATTGCTGCTCTATCTCGCCATCAAGAAAGGCTTTGAGCCATTGCTATTGATCCCGATCGGCTTTGGCGGAATTCTGTCAAATATTCCCGGTGTCGATATCGCGGTGGGTGATGGCATTCTGCATCAGTTCTATGTGATGGGCCTGGAGACAGGTGTGTTTCCGTTGTTGATCTTTATGGGTGTGGGAGCCATGACCGATTTTGGCCCTCTGTTGGCTAACCCCAAAACTTTGCTTTTGGGCGCTGCGGCTCAATTTGGAATTTTCTCCACATTGCTTGGGGCACTGTTTCTCACAGACATTGGATTGTTTGATTTTACCATCCAACAAGCTGCTGCCATCGGGATTATAGGTGGAGCGGATGGTCCCACCGCGATCTATGTAGCAGGCATTCTCGCGCCCGAAATTCTAGGGGCTATTGCCGTGGCTGCTTATTCCTATATGGCCCTGGTTCCGCTCATTCAACCTCCGATAATGCGTGCTCTGACGACAAAAGACGAGCGTGAAATCACGATGACTCAGCTTCGAGATGTGTCGCTGACTGAGAAAATTCTTTTTCCTATTGTGTTGTTGATTCTCGTTGCAATGGCAGTTCCGAGTGCAGCTCCGCTTCTCGGCATGTTCTGTTTTGGAAACCTGATGAAGGAATGTGGTGTTGTCGACCGACTCTCAGACACGGCTCAGAATTCTCTCATCAATATTGTGACAATTTTGTTGGGTCTATCTGTAGGCTCTAAATTAGGAGCGGATCAGTTCTTGGTTGGTAGTACGCTGGGTATTCTCGCGCTAGGTATGGTCGCCTTCTCTATTGGTACGGCTACCGGAGTGTTAATGGCGAAATTGATGAATGTATTTTCAACTCACAAGATTAACCCTTTAATAGGTGCAGCCGGAGTATCTGCTGTACCAATGGCGGCTAGGGTTGCGAACAAAGTTGGAATGGAAGCCAATCCTAATAATTTCCTGCTTATGCATGCAATGGGTCCAAACGTGGCGGGGGTCATCGGCTCCGCAGTAGCTGCCGGCGTCTTATTGCAATTCGCGGCTTAATTTTCAGCAGTGGGATGACCTAGCGCTTTTTTAGTTTCATTGAATTAACTACCATGCCTGCCCGATTGCTGTGAGGTTTCTAAATCTCTTCGATGCAGTTCGAGCGTGTTGTTGGGTGACTTACTCTTCGCCCAAACTCTGATCCATGGTTTCAGCAGGGTTGTCGCAGCAGGGCACCCCGACACTCTTTGCAGGTACCCCTACAACGGTAGTATGTGCAGCAACATCTTTTAATACCACGCTGCCAGCTCCGATTTTTGCTCCAGCTCCGATTTCAATATTACCCAAAACCTTAGCACCTGCAGCTATCAACACACCGGTTCGAATTTTCGGATGTCGGTCACCGTGTTCGTTACCGGTTCCGCCCAGTGTTACTTGTTGGAGTATTGATACATTGTCTTCAATGACGGATGTTTCTCCAATAACTATTCCAGTCGCGTGATCAAACATGATTCCCTTGCCCATGAAACAGGCCGGATGAATATCGATTCCAAATACTTCTGAGTTCCTGCTTTGGATAAAAAGCGCCAAATCCTTCCTGCCATTCGTCCAAAGAAAGTGAGCGAGCCTGTGAACCTGGATTGACTGGAATCCTTTGAGATTGAGCAGCACAGGGATAAAACTGTCGATAGCAGCGTCACGTTCGTAGACTGCCAAGATGTCACATCTGGCATTGTCGATTATTTCAGGAGATTGATTGAACGCATCATCAAATAGTTCACGCACAGTGACTACCGGCATAACATCATCTGACAATTTGGTTGCTAGGATGAAACTAAGAGCCGATTGCAAACTATCGTGATTCAAGATGCAAGCATAGACATAACTGGCAAGCAGGGGTTCCTGCTTGATTACTTCTTCTGCTTCCTTACGAAGCTTATTCCAGATTTCGTCAGACATGCGCTTTTCCAATTAATTAGCGGTTCCCGATTATAAGGGCTGAATGTATCTATACAAGCAGGGTTTGCTAATTCGCAAGAGTTAAAGGGGAAGCGAAGCTGTTCGTGGCCTGTTGTTAGCTAGCAAATAAACGATCAATCAGAGATTTGTCCTGTTTTGCTGATTCAGTATCTCTTATCGCGGCAATGACACTAGCTTCATTCACCACCATATCGCCTTTTCCAAAAGCAGCCATCATTGCTTTATGAGCTAGAATATTTACTAGCCTGGGAATTCCCTGGGAACCCTTATACAACTGACTAATTGCGCCGCTTGTGAAAATGTTGAGTCCACTATAACCGGCTTTCGCAAGTCTATGCATTAGGTAAGCTTCAACGCCATCTTTATCCAGTGCTGGAAGAGTAAATGAAAAAGACATTTCTTCAGTTAACTGTGCAAGTGTTGGTTGCGTAAGTAAAACTTCTAATTCTGGCTGGGCAAATAGGACAACTTGTAGACTGGCTCCAGTTTCCCTATCTAATGTTGTAAGCAGATGTACAGCAGCCAAGGTTTCTTCGGGCATAGCCTGGGCTTCGTCAATAAATAGAACAATGTGTTTACCTTCTCGAGAAAGATCGATGATCTCTTTGCTGATAAGTGTTAGTAGAACAAAATAGCTGGAGGAGGGGTCATGCTCGACACTAAGCTCTTCAGCTAGTGCGTGCATAATGCCTTCCTCACTGAGAATGGGGTGGGGTATATAGGCTGTTATGTACTTATTCTTATAAGCTTCTAGAGAGTTAAGTACTTTCCTGCAGAGCATAGTTTTACCGGTCCCCACTTCTCCGATAATTTTTGAGTAATGGCTCTCGCCTTCCAGCGCTTTGAGCAAAAGGTCGAATGCCTGTTGGTGGCTGGGTAATTTAAGAAAGTATCTTGTATTCGGGGTCAGTGAAAATGGGTACTGAGCCAATCCGAAATGTTGGATATACATGGCAAAAGTTCCGCTGAGTTTTTAGATAGAGTTGATGTCTGCATCCCACAAAATTCATGAGATAAGATTCTTACAAGCACTCAGTAGTACCATGGTTAACGATTTTTGAGAGATTAGCAACGAAAATTATCAATACAATCAGTTAATTGCCGCTCTTTTCAGGATAGCTTTGGTCTTTTCAAGCTCGGATTGAAGGGAGGAGCGAGTCTCCGGCTCGATGGCTGGGTTGGATAAAACGAAGTAGGCCGTTCTGACAACTTCCCTCCAACGAGGAATTTTTGGCAATTGCTCGATGCGTAGATAGCGGTCAAAGGTTCTGGTTCTCAATCGTCCATCATCGATGCTGACCGCCCATATATTACTTTCTTCCGCCAATTCGATTTTCGATTTCTGCGTGGTGACTTCCTATGTGTGCAATGCAGAACGCATGAGAGTTACCAATTGCTGTCGATATTCACCCTCAGAACTCACCGCTGGCAATTGTTCATCTATAAATTGAATAAGATCTTCAATACTTTCGAGCTTGTTAAGAAGGGCCGGGTGTTCACTTATTTCATTCGGGGTCATTACGCTGAGGCGAGTACCTATTCTGCGAACGTTTTGTTGAGCCTGCCCAAGTACACTCACTAGCTCAACGGTATCTCTTACATTTTTGGAATCGGAAACTTTCTCTAGAGGCTCAGTATCCTCCAAAAATAAAATTCCAGTACCTTCGTCGCTGCCAAATAAATTCAATTTTGTATTAAATTGAACGAGTTCACTTGACGATTTGTCTGCATTGTTAAAAGGGTATACGACCTCAATTCCTAGACTAATATTACTAACAGGCTCTCTATTTTCATCTTCTGCACCGTCATCTCCTTCTCCTCGTTCCCACTTCTCTATTGCTGAAATGATTTCAGTGTTCACTGCAGAGTCTGAAAAGAGGGATTGAATGTCCTTGTCAAGAATAGACTTTTTGTCAGTTCCAAGAAGATCTGCTGCTCGTTGATTGAGGCTAAATATTTTACCCGGCAATTCAAAGGCAACGAATCCAGCGTTTATGGTTTCAAGAATTTGCTGAAGCTTGAAACGCGAGCTTCTAAGCTCTGTGTCAGCTTGCGCATAGGACTCGATCTGTGAGCGCATTCTTACATTGTCTTCATTTACTCTGTGCAGCAGGCTAAGTCTTAACTGGTTTTCTACTCGTGAAGTAAGTTCTTCATTGTGAAATGGTTTTGAGAGATAGTCATTAGCCCCTGTTTGAAAGCCTTGAGTGAGGTCTTCCAAATGATTTTTCGCTGTTACCAGGATTATTGGCAATTCAATTTGACTATACTTCTGTCGCAGTTTTTGACAAACCTCATAGCCATTCAAGCCTGGCATCATCAAATCTAATAAAATTAAATCTGGCTTGTTCTCTTCCACTGCCGTTAGCGCATCGAGTCCATTGGAACATTTGATGACATTGTATTCATCCAGTTGTTGCCCCATCACTACTCTATTTATTTCATCATCATCAACAACAAGAATCGTCACTTCCTGTTCACTGCGAAGCTTGGGAATCTCATCGGGCTGATTAGCTTGTTCTAAGTAATCTGCACGGCGAATCATTTGCTTGTGAACATTAGGTGACTTCGCTGCGCGTGTTTGGTCCAGAGAGACTCTGAGGTCAAAACTAAACACTGAGCCAAGGTCCAATTCACTCTCGAGCTTGAGCTGACTGCGATGCATCTCTACCATGCGTTTTGCCAGCGGTAGTCCTAGACCGATGCCGCTGGCATTGAGATGCTTGGATGGCAGCTTTTCAAATGTTTTGAATATGGTGTCATGATCAGTTTTATGAATACCAATACCGGTATCTTTAACCTTTACAGTTACATTGTAATCGTTGGTTAATTCAGCAGAGATCACTACTTCGCCTGAGTAGCTGAATTTGATCGCATTGGATGTGAGATTTACCAGAATTTGCTGAAGTCGATCCTCATCGCCAGCGACTAGAGGTAGTTCTGGATCTATATCGACGCGTAGGTCCAGATTTTTATCTCCCACAAGAGGTTTGCAAACTGCCAAAACCAGAGTCGCTATGCTATTCAAATCAACTGGACGAAATTTAATATAAGTTGCTTCTTCCTTTGCTGCTGAAAAATCAAGCAAGTCATTTACCAGTTTTGTGAGTCTGTCCCCGCTAGCCTGAATCAACTCCAGATTCTGTGTAATAAGTCCTTCGTCATAGGAGCTTTGCTTAAATTCATTCAGCGCTGTTTCTGCCAAGCCGTTTATCCCATACAGAGGAGTTCGTAGTTCGTGGGAAACATTCGCCAGTAAATCGTCTTTTAGCTGTTCAGATTTCACGAAGCTATCGATAGCAACTCTCTGTGCGTCTTCTTTTTCCTGCTTAATTTGATTGTATTGAGTAGCCAGGCTAAGAGACAACAGCAGGGCCTGTGCTATGAGACCAACATTGTAGGCATTAACCGTAAAAGCATTATTCGGAAAACTAGGCCAGAGCTGCAACATCATCAGAATAATGACGCCAAGCAGGAATACGCCCATGGCAGCTAAGTGGACGGCAGCAGTAACATTGCCGCGGCGTATTGCGTCGAGGTTATTGTAAAATGCTAGGGGAATTCCAATGGAGATAAGCACGATAAAGGGATATTGGAATACTTTTTCGTTTGGAACCAATGTTAGAAGTATTACAGCTGCAAATCCAAGAGTAATCAATTTGACCATATTGTCGAGCTTGATGTTGTATTCCCATATTCGGAGCAAGGTTCTCTGAAACAGAAATGCAGCAATTGCCATTAGAGGATAGATAATGCGTTCAGACATATCCACCCACCAGCTCGCCCGATAAAGCTCGTCAAAAAGATAACGCAGATGCTTCGAATCAAGAAATAGAAAAATCGTCTGGGTACTGATAGTAATAACGTAGAAGATGTAACTACTTTCGCGAATAGTCACAAACAGGAACAAATTGTAAAAAACCATGGCAAGTAAGATGCCGTACTGAAGCCCTAGCAGCATATTAGAGCGCGCGGATTGTTTGTCGAAATTTTGATCTCCCCATAGAGTAATTGGAAGTCTCAATGGGCGTGCTGAAGTGATTCGGAGGTAGTAGCTGCTTCCAAATTCTTCGTCGACCTCTAGAGCAAACCCTCTATTCAGAGTCTTCAATTCACGGGGACTGGTTTGGGTGCCGAGAATATAATCCTGAATTAGTTCGCCGTTATCATTGAGCATATAAAGCTCAATTCCACCTCTGGTAACACCCGCAACCAACTTGGGAGGGCCAAATTCCAGTATTTTGCTAGTGCCTTCTTCGACTTGGGACCAATCTAGTGTGAATCGCACCCAATAGGCAGAACTGGTTACACCGAAATGAAGAATATCCCGATCGTGGGGTATAAAATTGACGGCAAAATTTGGAGACAGGACATCTTGGATGCTGAGGGATTCGGAATTGTCTTCGTAGTATTCAACGGAGTCAGCAATACGCAGCTCAGCAGTATCAGAGGTGACAATAACAGCCTGAGAATTTGCGAGCGATGCCCACAAACATGTTAGAGGCAGAAATGTTAGCTGTAGCAGCCACCTTGAAGTGAGTTTCTTATACACCTTGGCAATCCATTGAGTAATCAAGAGATGGCAGAAGCAGTTTATAGGGACTCTGATCTCTAGTTGGATTCTATAGGCTAGCTCAGCGGAGAACAACGAGAATTGGGGGTTTGAGCTGACAAAGTATCGCTTTATGGGAATATTAATCATGGCATAATTGCATTTGTTCGAATGCCGCTATATAAGAAGTAGGAAATAAACCTAAGTGTTCGTCCCTGTTAATGAGCTGAGCTAAATGAATAAAGCTAATTCAATCGTTTTAATCTTTCTCTGTTTGCTGTCACTGGGCAGCATTACCGAGCCAATCCATGCTCAGGAAGTCGGGCAATACCAGCATTGGCTGGAATTGGCGGCGGCGGATCAAGTGTTCGCTGACCGGTCTGTAGAAATAGGGCGAACTGCGGCCTTTCTGGAGTTTTTAGGAGAGAATTCAGTTGTTTTCCGGGCAGGAGGTCCCTTAGATGCCCGCGACCTCTATTCTTCCGAGTCTTTTCAGCGAGCTGCTTCAGAGATTCGTTGGGAGGCGCATTATGTTGATGTTTCCAGAGATGGAGATATGGGGCTAACAGTAGGGCCGGTAGAGGCCTTAGACCAAAGTTTTTTTGGGCATCTGGTTTCAATCTGGCAAAAAAACCAGGGGCGTTGGGAGTTGATGGCTGATTTGAATGTGGTTATTCCCGGCTATTTAAGCCTAGAAGTGGAGCCAAATTTTGACGATTTCCTGCCGGTGCTGGAGGAAACATCTAATCCCGAACTTGCAGCAGAAAATACGCTGCAAGATCTAATCGATGCCGATGATCTCTTCGGTCGGGCACTTAATTTTCGCGGTGGTCAGCGAGCACTGTTGAGATATGGATTGGAAAATTCTCGGGTCTATCTTCCTGGCATGGCAGCGGCTGTTGGAGCAGAAGCGGCGAGCTCAGTTTATGGAGCCTTTCTGGATGAGCAACTGTCTACTGTTAATGAGATTAGTTCGACTTATGTTGGCGGTTACCTCTCTTCATCAAAAGAAATGGGTTACACCTACGGAATCATGTCCACTAATACTGAAGAAACCTATCAGGGATTTCAGGCTAGCTATATGAGACTTTGGCGATATACAGAGAGTGATGAATGGAAAATCGCTGTAGAGGTAGTGAGTCCATTTGGAGGGTAAAAACTAATTAGCGATTTCAATAGTTCGTTCTCCGTATAGCAAGGAAATATCTTTCTGGTTCACTATTTCAATGGCCAGTTCAAATTCTCCATTACTAAATTGAGTGGTATCCAGGTTGTAGTTAAATCCAAGCGCGGGTCGTCCCGGATCGGATCTGACACTCATCGCTTCCATAACGTCTGGTCTATGCCCTCCGTAAGTCATGCTTGAATACCGCACTCCATCTATCAGCAAGAATACCTCTTTTACACCAATGTCTTCGTTAAATGCCCAGCCGCTTATTGAGAATTCTCCAGAGAGCGAATCACCATCAGAAGGTTGATCAATCCACCCTCGAGCGGGGTATGGGCAGGGAAAACTTTGATAACTCTGCATGTTTGATGAATCAATTACAGCATCAGCCTTATAATAGGAAAATTTCTTATCGCCATTGTAAAGAGAGAGTACGTCGGCCTGCATAAGCTGACCTACGTGGTGGCATAGTCGTTCCATCACCTCAGTTTTGTCGATTACGCTGAGCGTGCTGTCTTCTGTAATAAATAAAACGGGATTGCCAATCTGTGCAGCCATCCCGGATTCTTCTTTAGACCAAATCTCATACTGTGCAATTCGGCCGTCCCGGACAGCTTTGTCTCGATCTAAAGTCAGTGCATTATCACTTAGTTGCGCAAATTCTATTTGTGCCAGGGTGTAATAGTTGTCGCTAACGAGTAGAGGTTTTTCATTAGGAAATTCTCTAGCGATTAGTTCTTCTGTGTAACTGGAAAACTCTTTCCAACCTGCCATTTTGTTGGACAGAACTCCAGGACCTATGAATTGTTGAAGAGGCATTTGAAACGCCTGAGATCCTACGCCGAAGAGGGCGATTAGTGTGCCGGTAAAGCCCAGTATAGGCGTAATGATGAGAATTATTCTGGCAGCTTTGGTGCTCCAGCTATCAGCAATGTGCTGATACGCAACTCTCAGCGACCATGGCGCGAAGATAAGAAGAGGGAAGTAACCAGACAGCGGCCAGTGAATTGAAGTGCTTGTAGCATCTGTCCAGGGGGCAAGAACTAGGTAGACGAGTAAGTTTAGTAGGGAGAAGCTAAGTATGAGGGCAGGTCCTCGCTCTCCCTGTCTTGCTCTAAGCCAGAGTCGATACACTGTATACGCAAAAAGAAGATATAGGAGTGGAGTTACCAGCCCTGCTTGTTTGAATACATGAAGAAGCCCCGATGCCTGGAATTCCCAAGGGTGTCGATTTACGAAATAGAAACTGGCGCTGCTTAATTGATTACTCAGGTTAAACCAGAGAATCGGAACCAAGCCAAGGCAAGCTATTGCCATACTTGCCCAAAGCCTCGGGTTTTTCCATTGCCTTCGTTCTGGTTTGAAAAGCAACAGGAATAGAATCGCAGCTGCGGGGTAAAGAAAAAATCGATAATGTGTTGAGAGACCCAGGCCGACAAACAAACCAGTGGCAAACCAGAATTTGAAGGAGTTCAGTCGGAGAGCCCGCTCGAAACTGCCGATTGACAACAAGCCGAAGAATAGAAGAGGCACATCAGGCACTGCTAACAAACCTAAAAAACCTGCCAAGGGAAGGCATAACATTAGCAGCGAGGATTCCAGCGCTTGTTGCTGATTACTCAGAGGTCTGGATATCCAGTAAACCAGGAGAGGTAAGCTGCTTCCCATTATCAAGAAAAGCAATCTTGCTGCCAGAGTATTCCCTGGATCCAGGGAGCTGCCAAGACCTATCAGTAAGGCTGTAACAAAAGGAAGGTCGCTATAGGCAATTGCAGGATTGGTAGAGGCCTGCCAGTAAAATATTTCGTCGCTATAGAGATCAAGTGACACAGCGAGAAATATTTTGATTAGCAGAATGAGGATAAATGAAATTAACAGTAAGCGAATGGTCAAAGATCGACCCAGCCCTGGGTGCTTATCCAGCGGGGAAATCGGTGGAGAGACATCTTGCAAGGTCTCGCTCCTGTTATATCTGAACAGTGGGTATCAGGTTTTTTGGAAGCATTTTGCTTGATAGTTTTTTGAGATTAAGAATAAAAACTGTCAATATTGTTAGCATGCTCGCAATCCATATTGAAGAGAATAAGGGGTTTACGCTGAAAGTGCCAATCTGATAAATCACTGTGGCAGTTATGTAGGCAAGGCCGGTACACCAGCCAAAAATCAGCAGTGTCCATTGCCAACCAGCCTCTTTGTTGACGGCTCCGAGTACTGCAACGCAGGGGGCGTAGAGCAAGACGAAAACCAAATAGCAAAATGCTGAAAATGGACTCGAAAAGAGTGATGCCATATTGCTTAAGGTGCTGGTTTCGACTTCCTGATCTTCAGCCACTGCTTCAATGTCGCTCACGTCACCTATAGATATCCCTAGAGGGTCTGTTAGGGAGCCAGATAGGGCCAGGAGTTCACTGCCAATTGAGCTAACGGCCTCGTTTGCAGCAGCAAGAAGATCAGGCGCTGAGCCATCGTCATTTGAATCTGCTTCACTGTAGAGAGCATCTAGAGTCCCGACTATTGCTTCTTTTGCAAACATGCCAGTGAATAGTCCGACGGTTGCCGGCCAATTGTCTTCACTTACACCCATCGGCGCGAATACTGGTGTAATAGATCTTCCAATTACACTTAACACGGAGCTTTCGGAATCTTCATTACCGAAACTTCCGTCCGTGCTGTAGGAGTTCAGGAAGCTCAGCACAATTACTACCGCGACTATTGTTTTCCCAGCCCTGAATATAAAACCTTTTAGGCGGAACCAGGTTGTTAACAAAATATTGCGTGCTACAGGGATATGGAACGCGGGCATTTCCTGAAAGGACGGTGTGATCTCTTTATCAAATAATTGTTTGCGAAAAATCCACCCGGTGAATACTGCCAGCGCTATACCAAGTAGATAAAGAGCGAAGACAATATTTTGGCCGTTTTCCTGAAAGAATGCGGCAGCGAACAAGGCATAGACAGTTAACCGCGCTCCGCAACTCATAAAAGGCGCCATAGAAATGGTCATCAATCGATCGCTGTCCCTGCCGAGGCTTCTTGATGCCATTACCGCGGGGACATTGCAGCCAAATCCAACGATCAATGGAACAAATGCATTTCCCGGCAGGCCAATGCCTGCCATTAACCTGTCAATGACGAATGCCGCTCGAGACATATAGCCGGAATCTTCAAGTAGAGACAGGCAAAGATATAAAAAACCGATAACCGGTATGAAGGTGGCAACTAGCGTAATGCCGCCTCCAACACCTTGGGCGAGCAGCGTAATAACTACCGCGGGAGCAGAGATTTGTTCTAAGACCCAGCTCATGCCATCAACGAGTATTGCAGCGAACAGGATATCGAAGAAATCAATGAAAACAGCGCCCAGGTTCACCGCTATAGTGAACATCATATACATCATGAATAGGAAAAACGGGATTCCCAACCATCTGTTGAGGACTATGTTATCAATACTCTCCGAGAGGCTATGTTGCCCGGGACGCACCTCGACCACACCATTCGCCAGTTGCTGGGAACGGTGATAACGCTGTAAAATTTTCTCTTCCAGTGGGCTATCATCAGCCAGTTTCTGCGTGTCGGTTTCAATTGGTTTTGTGAGAGTAGAGCCCACCAGTTCCAATAATTCGGAAACTCCTTTCTTCTGTGTAGCAACCATCTCAACCAGAGGGATGCCCAATCGATCTCGAAGCAGGTGAGGAGTAATTTCAATTCCGTGCTGGCCCGCAACATCCAACATATTAAGGACAAGTATTACGGGTACATTCCTTTCCAACAATTGTTGGCTAAGAACCAGGCTACGCTCAAGGTTAGTGGCATCGACAATATTGATTATCAAGTCTATGTCACTCTGAAATAGGAAATCCCGAGCGATTTTCTCATCCATGCCCTGATATTCCTGCTCCAGGGAATAGATTCCAGGCAGGTCAACTAACTCCAGTTGCTCTCCTTCGACTTCTAAGTAGCCATATTTTTTTTCGACAGTAACACCCGGCCAATTGCCAACTTTTTGCCTAGCACCAGTAAGCACATTGAACAATGTGGTCTTACCGCAATTGGGGTTACCGACTAGCGCGATTTTCTTCATAGCTACTGTATTTCCACGCTGATAATTTCTGCTTCAGATTTGCGAATGCTCACAAAGCTGCCGCCAACCTTAAGTTGCATTGGATCACCCAACGGGGCGAGACGTAAAAGCTTAACAACGGAGCCTGGAATAATGCCCAGAGAATAAAGGCGGCTTCTTAACTCAGCTGGCTCAGGCGCGATATCGAGCACAAGGCATCGATCGCCGCTGGATGCTTGGGAGAGAGTGGTTTTGGACATGGGTTAATAAAATGCTTAAAAAACAATGGTCTACGGAATTGCTTTGACCATTAACAATAACAATAGAGTAACAAATCTAAATCTAGTTGACAATCATTCTCATTATCATTTAAGATTTTACCTTCACTGAGGGAACACCATGTACGTTTGTATTTGTCGCCAGATAACCGATAGCCAGATTCGCGATTTATGTCGCGGTGGTGCTGTGGATATGGACGACGTTCGTGCCAAGTTAGGTGTTGCCAGCGAGTGTGGAAAATGCGGCCAGTTGGCCCAGTCCATCGTCAAAGAATTTCACAAGACTGCTGATTTTGTAAACGCGGCCTAAGCCACTTCTCGACCTCTTTCTGTTTTTAGTATCCGCTCCTGAGCATTTCGAAAAGCACTTTCCTTAATCTAAATGGGATTGCTTATCATTTAGTTTTTCTATCTAAATCAATCGCTTATATTCCTTTTCCTTGACTTATATGGTGCAAAAACTCATGCTTGCGCAATCAAACTAACGACTACTTGAGGGAGTTAAAATGAAGGCAGATGCCACGGTCTTAAAGCACCTGAATAAAGCACTATCTAATGAATTAATCGCTATCAATCAATATTTTCTCCATTCCCGGATGTATGAGGACTGGGGTCTGGCAAAGCTGGCTGAGAAAGAATTCGAAGAATCAGTAGACGAGATGAAGCACGCAGACCAACTGGTTAAGCGTATTCTTTTCCTCGAAGGGCTTCCAAACATGCAGAATCTCGGAAAGCTCATGATTGGGGAAAATACCAAGGAAATGCTTGAATGCGATCTGCAGCTGGAATTAATTGCCTGTCCCGACCTGAAAGAGGGTATTGCTTATTGTGAATCAGTTAATGACTATGTAAGCAGAGACCTGTTGAGTGAAATTCTAAACAGCGAAGAAGAGCATATTGACTGGCTTGAAGCTCAGTTGACCCTGATAGAGAAAGTCGGTTTGGAGAACTATCAACAATCGATGATCTGATATTCCTTTGCGTATCCAAGCTCAAGTTTTTATCCCACATGGAATCAGCCTTCGTGGGATAAGAACTCATTTCAGAAAAGCAACTCACACTGAATACATTACTGACGATAACTAATTAAGCTTGTCAAAAAAACCGAACTGGATTTTTGCTGTTTAATTCCTATGTATGCATGTATTGATTTGGGCTCGAATAGTTTCCATTTATTAATTGGTGAATGGGATAATGGCCGCATAGAAATAGTTGAACGTTGGAGTGAAAAGGTCCAGCTGGGCGAAGATGTTCGGCAAACCGGCAATATTAGTGCCGCCGCGTTTAAGCGCGGGCTTGATTGTCTGCAACATTTCAAGTTACAGATGGACAGCTACCCCTTGGAACGGTATTGGGCACTGGGTACCAACACTTTTCGCGTAACAGAAAATGCTCAGGAATTTATTCTTGCTGCCAGCGATTTGGGGATAGATATCTCCATAATTAGCGGGGTTCAGGAAGCTGTATTAATCTATGCAGGTGTTATTACTTCACTACCTGAAGACGACAGCCGTCGGCTAATTATCGATATTGGTGGGGGCAGTACAGAAGTCATTGTCGGCGAAAAGCATCAGCGTTTAATAACAGAAAGTCTCGCCATAGGCAGTGTCGCCTGGAGAGATCGTTTTTTCCCCCCTAGTATCAACACCATTGAAAAATACGAACAGCAATTGGACCTGGCCACTGCATCTGCCAAGAAAGTTTTTTCCGAAGCGGCTCCAGCCATAAGAAAAACCGATTGGAACGAAGCCTATGCCTCATCAGGCACAGTGAAGATGCTAGCATTAATTTGCGGCGAACACGGCTATGGAGAAGGAAAGATATCCATTGCCGCTCTAAAAGAGCTCAGGCCAATAGTTCTAGCAGCAATTGTGAGCAATAGTGAACTGGCTGGACTAAGGGAGCGCCGACGTGATCTGCTGCTCCCAGGTTGGGCTATTATGATCGGGCTTATGGAAGCATACGGCGTTCAAACTATACGTTTCAGTGCAACAGCGCTTCGAGAAGGCATGCTGGACTTCATGGTAAAAAACAAGAAGACCTTGCAAGTAATGGAACAAAGCAACTTGCCCGAAGTTAGTTTCGCTAAATCCTAAGACAGTTTTTGTAGCAACAAATTCTGAACGTCAAATTCGCTATTCAGTTCCGGTGTGATTTCCCTATATACCCCATCTGGATGTAACTCCCAGCTTTGGCCATCGTCTTCGAGATACATATTTAATTCATCGACTATTCGACTGGCATGTTTTTTCTTAAGTATTGGAAAGCACACTTCAATTCTGTTCGAAAGGTTGCGCTCCATCCAGTCCGCGGATGAGCAATAAACCTGAGGTTCTGAATTTTCAAAATAATAAACTCTCGAATGCTCAAGAAACCTTCCTATTGTGGAAATAACGCGGATATTTTCACTTACAAGCGGAATGCCCGGGCGCAAGCAGCAAATCCCACGAACAATTAAATCGACTTTCACGCCTGCTATAGATGCGGCATATAGAGCCTCGATTACGGGAACATCAGTAAGGGCATTGAGTTTTGCGATTATTCTCGCAGGCACGCCAGCTTTCGCCGCTTCTGCCTCAGCATTGATCATTTTTACGATGGATTTTCTTAGATTAAATGGGGCATGGATCAACAGCTTGGGGTGTATCTTTTTGCCCATGCCGGTAATTTGTTGGAAAACTTTGTGAACATCTGCACATACAGTTTCATCAGCGGTCATCAGACTGTAGTCGGTGTAGAGCAGGGAATTCTTACGGTGATAATTTCCCGTCCCCAAGTGAGCATAACGTTTCAAATCATTGCCGACACGACGAACAAATAGCAACATTTTGGCGTGAGTCTTATATCCCATGACGCCATATACAACTACGGCGCCGGCTTCTTGTAGGATACTGGCGAAATTAATGTTTTCCTCTTCATCAAAACGGGCCCTGAGTTCAATGACAACGGTGACTTCCTTGCCGTTGCGAGCTGCTTCTGCCAAGGCTTCAACCAATTCTGAAGATTCATTGGTGCGGTATAAGGTTTGCTTTATTGAGACAACCGAAGGATCTTTTGCAGCTTGTCTTAGCCATTCAATTATTGGAATAAAGGATTGAAAGGGGTGCAGAAGAAGCTGGTCTTCTTTGTCGACAGCAGAAAAGATTTGGTTATTCTCGCTTAGACCTTTGGGCGTGCCCGGCGAAAACTTGGGGTATTGAAGGTCAGGTCTGTCCACCATTTTGTAGAGCGCCATTAATCTTTGAAGATTCACGGGACCGTCAAGTGGATATAATTCATCGCGGGTAAGGTCAAATCTTTCCAGCAAGAAATTTGTTAATTCATCCGGGCAATCTATTCCAACTTCCAGTTTTGTGGCGGCTCCAAACCTTCGACTGTGTAGTTGACCTTGAAGTGCAATGGCAAAGTCCTCTACTTCAACATTGGACATTTCAAGATCGGAATTTCTGGTAACCCTAAATTGGTGGCATTCAGTTACGGTCATTCCGGAGAAAAATTCGTTAACGTGGGCATGGATGATCGAGGAGAGGAAAATAAAATTATCTCCCTTCGGAAGTATGCTCTCGGGTACCTTTATTAGTCTAGGCAGGGATCGAGGAGCAGGCACAATAGCCAGGCCGCTGTCTCGACCGAAGGCGTCTTTTCCATTCAGTGAAAGAATAAAATTGAGACTTTTGTTTACCAATCGAGGGAACGGGTGAGCAGGGTCCAGGCCTAATGGGCTGACCACCGGCAATATTTCCTTGTGAAAATATTCATTCGTCCATTCAATAAGTTCATCGCTCCAGCTAACACGAGGCAAGAAGTGAATATCTTCTTTAGCGAGGGATGGGAACAGATCATTATTTAAAATACTGTATTGTTCATCGAGAGCGTCCCGTACTTGCTCATGAATAATCTTCAGAACCTGCTCTGGGTATTTGCCGTCGGGGCCAGGGCGTTGAAGCCCAAAGTCCAGTTGCTTCTTAAGCCCGGAAACTCGAATTTCGAAAAATTCATCCAGGTTTGAGCTAAAAATCAGTAGAAACATCAGTCTTTCTAGTAAAGGATGCTTGTGATTTTTCGCCTGCCTCAGAACTCGCAGATTAAATTTAAAATGGCTGAGCTCGCGGTTTTCGTAGTATTCAGGAGCAGTAAGATCGACAAGCTTTTCCGCATTTTTCGAATTAGCCGCAGCTTCAGCGGGTTTGGAATTATCCACTATTACTTCCAAGGAGTTTGTTGAAACTGGTTCTGACATATCTGTTTCCTGTATATTTCTGAGCCCGCAGCGCTTATCCAGCGATAGCGACCCAAGGCAAGATTGGCTGCCTTAGCTTGTTCTTATACTTCATAACCCTGCATTCCTACTGCTATCCATGCTTTTACGTAGGTCATAGGAGAACCCACAATCCTAGCATAATAGCGACGATTGAATCCTGCTACGGTTACACGCCCACGGCAATTCCGATAGGCATAGAGGCATTAGCGGTTTATATGTACAAGGACACGCTGTCCAAAGTATGAATCTTGAATAGGTAAATATCATACCCTCATCAAATCAACGCTTTGATTACTCAAGTGTTCAGCTAATATTCTAGAGATGCTAAAATTCAGCCTTATTATCATCAATTTGTAATATTTTCCTCCTACTGTGGAGCTAATTTAGGAAAGATTTATGAGTACAGTTTTAAGCATTTATATTAAGAATCTAGCAATGAATATCTCGAAAAAGCTACTGATTGTAAATGTCGCATTTTTTGCCTCTATTCAGGTATATGGACAGGATTCCTTAGCGCCCGATTTTTACGGCCGCATTAACATCAATGCTGAGATGGAAGACCCTGCTAACGGAGACTCAAGCACTGATATCGTTAGCAACGCTTCACGATTAGGCGTTCGGGGCGGAACAGAAATCAATGATGGTTTAGAGTTAATCTATCAGCTTGAATATGAAGTTAATCCTGATGACGGGGACTCGAATGGAAGAACTTTAAAGCAGCGTAATTCCTATCTGGGGTTTCGTGGTTCATATGGAACCATACTTGCGGGCAGGCATGATACTCCAGCGAAAATGGCTCAGAATCGCATAGATCTATTTAACGATATGATTGGTGATATCAAGAATGTCCTCGATGGAGAAAACCGAGTCGACGATATAATTATGTACACCACTCCTAACAATAGCGGGTTTAGCGCATCCCTAGCGACTATTGCGGGTGGCGACGATGAAAATTTCACTAATTCGATCTCCGCTTCTGTCAGCTACGAAAATGAAAGCTTTTACGCTTCTCTCGGGCTGGATAGTGAAGTAAAAAATAAAGACGTTGTGCGTTTCGTAACTCAGTTCTATCTCGGGAATTTAACTCTGGGAGCTTTGTTTCAGGAATCAGAAGACACTCAGGATCCTCTGGCCGATGATGAAGATGGAAGCTTTGTAAGCGCTGCCTACAAAATTGATCAGTACACTCTTAAGATCCAATTCGGTGAGTCAGACCAGAAAGCGCTCGGAAAAGAGCAGCTTTCTGCTGGCTTTGACTATAAGTTAGGGGACAATACAAAGCTGTTTACGTACTACACGCATTTCGATGCAGATAATGCCGTAATCGAAGCAGATCATTACGGAGTAGGTTTCGAGCATCGATTTTGATTGATGTAAACTAAACCATTAAGGACTGTATTTCGAACTGCTGGAGCATAGATATTTAACTCTTCGCTCATTTTTCCCTCATTCAGCGGGTTAAATCGGGTAAAGATGGACTATTTTTGATTCAAACACCTGAATTTGCGGGGCTAAGAATTTATAATCTCGCCTGATTTTTACGGTCTTTTCGGCTTCATATATTAGGAAACATTATGCGATCTACATTTAGAACAACTTCTTTATTCATTACAGCTGCGGCTCTAGTTTTGGGAGCTCAGTCACTAAGTGCCGCAGAGGGGTTCTATCTGTCCCCAGGCCTTCAGTTTATGAATTTTGATAATGGTACTGGGTATGATAATGATGGCGGTGCTTTTCTTGGCTTCGGGTATGATTTTGGAAATAAGTATTCTGTCGAGCTGAGCACTTTTCAGCTGGAAACAGATACTGCCGGAATTGCGGATACCGAGATCGACCTAGACCACTACAAATTGGATCTTCTTTATGATCTGGACGCAAAAATCGGTAATTTCGGCACCTTCGTATTGGCGGGAATAGGTAATACCCGATTTGAAAGCGATAACGACACTATTTTCGAAATTGGTGCCGGCATAAAATACGAGCTGTCAGACAATCTTGTATGGCGAACAGCGGTTCGAAATAACTTTTTCCTGGGAAGAGATCATGAAGACACTGATCTCGGGCTCGATACTTCGCTGACTTTCTATTTTGGTGGCAATAACACAAATTCTCGTCCTTCAGCAGCTCCTCGCCAACAGTCCGCTGCTGCGCCTAGGGCTCCCGCTGCTGAGCCGGATGCCGACCGTGACGGAGTGCCGGATAGTCGTGATCGCTGTGCAGATACACCTCGTAACTATGCTGTAGACGCAAATGGTTGCCCAATTCCGGTTGAAGAGCTAGCTCGTGTTGAGCTGCTGGTGAATTTTGATTTCGATAAGTCTGATGTTAAATCAGAGTATATGAATGAAATTGAAGAAGTTGCTGATTTTATGGAGCAATACACCGACGTTATCATTGAGCTTGAAGGTCATACCGATAGTCGTGGTACTGAGCAGTACAACGAAGGATTGTCCCAGCGCCGAGCCGATGCTGTTCGTGATGTTTTGATCAATAGATTCAACGTGTCGGGAAGCAGGATTTCTGCTGAAGGCTTCGGCGAATCACAGCCTGTGGCCAGCAATGAAAGTGATGCGGGTCGCGCAGAAAACCGTCGTGTAATAACGGTGATTATCAAGACTCTGCAAAACTATCGACCTCGGTAGTTTTAGCTAATAGGAAACGCCGTGCCGCATAACTGCCGCGCGGCGTTTTTTGTTGAATAACCCCTATCAACCAGTTTGCGAATGTATGACTCTTTCCAAAAAACCTTCAGTTACTCCCCAGTCTGATAATAAGGCGGTTGAAATTCCAGATATTTCCAGCTCTCAGTTCTGTTGGAAACCTGCTGAAGAATATACGGTAGCTGATTGCTGGAAGAGTTGGCTCCATGATCCTGGTTCCCTCACCAAAGCCTTGGTTCTCAAGAGCGATAATCAATTTGAAGTTGAAGTTGCCGATGAGCGTTGGATGACTATTGAGTCTGCCAAGCTACGCGCTGAGTTTGGTCCTATTTCCCCTAATCAGAAATTTTGGTCGAGAAAGGTAATTCTGCGGGGCAGGGGTATTCCTTGGGTTATGGCCCACACATTGCTTCCGGCTCACTCTTTGGAGAGCCCGCTGCGGGAAGTTATGGAATTAGAATCTAAGCCTCTTGGAGCTTATCTTTTTGGTCATCCAGAGCTGATTCGAACTGGAATGGATGTCACTCCATTTCATGAAGACAGTTGGGGGCGACGTAGTTTGTTTTTTTTATTCGGCAAGCCAGTTATGGTTGCTGAATTCTTTCTTCCTGAAATATTACTCGACTAGTTGGTTTTCCTGTCAGAAGACACCCTAATCTAGCCTCGCAAAATTCAAGTCATTGTCTATACTAATTATTAGAATCTGATTACACGCTCGAATTCAACTGTTGCAGGATGCGACGGAGATGGATTTATTAGAGCTCCAGAATAATCCATCTAGACAGGGAAGGAGTCTGGCAATGGTATCGCAAGCACACAACACAGAATGGGAAGTTCTGTCGCCGAAAACATCCTCGAATGCCGATTCTTCCGTATCTTCTACGACAAGCGAAGTTAGCTCCGGCTTTGATGCCACAAGAATTTATCTTAAAGAGATAGGCCATACACCTCTACTCACAGCCGAGGAGGAAGTCAGCTTTGGTCGCTTGGTTCAGCAAGGTGATAGTGCCAGCCGCCATCGCATGATTGAGAGCAATCTTCGACTGGTGGTTAAAATCGCGAAAAGGTATCTGAATAGGGGATTGTCACTGCTGGACCTAATTGAGGAAGGTAACCTAGGCCTGATTCATGCTGTGGAAAAATTTGACCCCGAGCGAGGTTTCAGATTCTCTACATACGCGACATGGTGGATTAGGCAAAATATCGAGAGAGCGTTGATGAACCAGTCACGCACAGTGAGGCTACCGGTACATGTGGTAAAGCAGCTCAACGCTTGTCTGCGTACGTCGAGGGAATTGTCTTCAAAGTTAAATAGGGAAGGCGATCCCACTGTTGTTGATGACAAACTGATTAGAGAGATAGCTAAATCTCTGGATAAACCACCTAAAGAAGTTGAACAATTACTTTTGATGAACGAAACACCTACATCCTTGGATGCGCCTTTATCTATAGACCCAAGCAAAACCGTAGCGGACACTATAAAAGGTCATGATATTGAGGATCCCCGAGCTGTATATCAGCACTCGGAGCTAAAGAACTGCATGGGGAAATGGTTGCGCAGGCTCTCCCATAAACAGCGTGAAGTTATTTCGAGAAGGTTTGGTTTCGAGGGATATGAAGCTGACACACTAGAGAACGTAGGTAAGGAAATAGGGCTTACCCGGGAGCGAGTGCGACAAATCCAGATTGAGTCCCTAATTCAGTTAAAATTTATTCTCGGCAGTGAAGGAATATCCAGAGATGTCCTTGGCGAACTTGGATGAATTTCCTGAATTGAACCTCTCTCGCTTGAACCGAGAGCGTCGGTAGATTATTCTCTCTGCCCGAATTCCCCGCTTCGCCGGCAAATCATTGGAACTCTCGTGCAATTCAATAACAGTAGCAACAATAAAAGCCCGTCTGAAAATTCAGGTGCAAAACCAGGAGCCCTCGAAGGCAAGCTCGTAATTGATCTTTCGCGAGTTCTAGGTGGTCCTTACTGTACGCAGATATTGGGAGATCACGGTGCTGAAATTGTAAAAGTGGAGCCCCCCAGGGGTGACGAGACCAGGGACTGGGGTCCTCCGTTCCATGATGAAGATGCAGCTTATTTTCTTGGAGTAAATCGTAATAAGCGCTCAATAGGTCTGGATTTATCCAAGGCAGAAGGGCGCGAAGTCCTCTTTCGCTTATTGGAAAAAGCCGATGTGCTCATCGAAAATTACAAGCCAGGTACTATGGAAAAATGGGGCCTGGGTTATGAGGAAGTGCTCAAGGAAAAATACCCTTCATTAATTCATTGCAGAGTTAGTGGTTTTGGTGATGATGGCCCCTGGGGCGGGTACCCTGGCTACGATGCCATTATTCAGGCTATGGCTGGTTGGTTTAGCATAAACGGTGAGGCTGGCAGCAACCCAACGCGCCTTGGTCTTGCTATGGTGGATATGGGAACGGGGTTATATTCAGCTATTGCCATCTTGATGGCCATGAATGAACGTGAAAATTCAGGAGCAGGGCAGTATCTGGATATGACGCTATACGACTGTGCCGTGTCTCTTATGCACCCACATATTGTTAATTATAATCTCTCTGGCAATATTCCAGTGGCTACCGGCAATGCTCACCCCAATATCAGCCCATATGACACCTTCCGCACCAAGACCGTAGATATCTTCGTCGGCGCGGGAAACAACCGTGCCTGGGCCAAGATGTGTAATGAAATCCAACGTCCCGAATTAATCGAAGACCCGAGATTTATAAAGAATATAGACCGGGTCAATAACAGGGGTGAGTTAAAAGCCGAAATCGAATCAAGCCTGATGAAGATTGATGGAGAAGAAATCTGCGGTCGTCTGGCGAAAGCAGGCCTCGCCGCTGGACCTATTCACGATACCGCACAAGTGGTTGATCACCCTCATACGCTGCATCGTGAGATGACCATCCAGCAGGATTGGTACAAGATGACGGGCACCCCAATCAAGTTTTCCAGAACCCCGGGTTCTATTCGCCATTTGCCTCCGAAATTCGCCGAACATAGCCGCCAGCTACTGGAGGAATTCAATTTTAGTAGAGCGGAAATCGACGTATTAATGGAATCTAACACGGTTGTCGAAAAGAGACAGCAGTAAAGCCCTCCTCGTTTAAGAATAAATATCCTTTAAAAACAACAAGATAAAATATATACCAATATTTGCTTGTGCCACGCTGAATTGGTGTTATAGTTATGTATAACACTATATGGGTAATGAGGTCCAAGAGTGGAAATTAGCTGGAACAATAAGGAACCAATCTACATACAGCTCCGCGATCGATTAGCGGAATTGATAATGGATGGTGTCCTAACCGAAGGAGATGCCTTGCCGTCGGTCAGGCAGATTTCCAGCGAGCAAAGAATTAATCCCATAACGGTATCGAAAGCACTACAAATTCTGGTAGATGAAGATCTTGTTGAAAAAAAACGGGGGCTTGGAATGTATGTTATCAGCGGAGCGAAAGACAGATTATCAAAGCAGGAGAGAGCTAAATTTCTTGATGAAGAGTGGCCACAAATTGCCCAACGAATTGAAAGACTGGGCTTGGAAATTGACCAACTCCCTGGCCGAAAGAAGAATTGATAGAAATAGAGAAGTCCTGGGGATCGGAGATGAATAATATCGTTGAAGCGAAAGGCTTGGTGAAATCATACGGAGATTTTAAAGCTCTGAATGATATCGATTTGACTATACCCTCGGGTGCTATAAGCGGGTTGATCGGGCCAAATGGTGCCGGCAAGACCACAGCTTTGAAATCACTCATTGGCTTATGTGATGTTGAGGGTGAATTGCAGGTGGCCGGGAGAGATCCAAGAACTTCACGTCACAAGCTAATGGAAGATGTTTGCTTCATAGCTGATGTTGGTATGTAGTGGCATAGTTAATTTGGCCACCTAAATAGAGGTGCTATTATGCATTTCCTACAATTAGGTGACAATATGACACGCAAGAAAAGGCCCAATTTCAGTCCAGAGTTTAAGCTGGAATCAGCCCAGCTGGTTGTTGACC
>JABJIC010000010.1 GCA_018661465.1 Gammaproteobacteria bacterium
CAAAATCTTTCATCTCGCCGCCATACGCTTCTGCGCAGACTCGAGTCAATGCAGCTGTTAACGTCGTCTTACCATGGTCAACGTGACCAATCGTACCAACGTTTACGTGTACCTTACTTCGTTCAAATTTTTCCTTCGCCACAATACCACCTCATTCAAATCTAAGTGTCTAGTTCAATTATTTAATTGCTTACTTTGCGTTAATAATGCCTTCAGCAATGTTGTTAGGCGTTACTGCATACTTATCAAATTCCATTGTATAAGTAGCTCTACCTTGAGTAGCAGAACGCAAATCAGTTGAATAGCCGAACATCTCAGCCAGTGGGACTTCAGCATTAATTACTTTACCCATGGCGCTGTCTTCCATTCCCTGAACCATGCCGCGACGTCGGTTTAAATCACCCATTACGTCACCCATGTAATCTTCAGGAGTTACAACTTCAACCTTCATCATTGGCTCAAGCAAGGCTGCATCTGCTTTCAGAGCTCCTTTCTTAAGGGCCATAGAGCCGGCAATTTTAAACGCCATTTCGCTGGAATCCACATCGTGGAAAGAGCCATCGAAAAGAGTTACCTTCATTGCCAGTAATGGGTAGCCAGCTAAACAGCCATTCTTCATCTGCTCCTGAATACCCTTATCAACTGCACCGATGAATTCGCGAGGAATAGCACCACCAACAATTTCGTTTACAAATTCGTATTCTGAATCCGGATCCAAAGGCTCAAGTCGTATTACCACGTGACCATACTGACCACGACCACCTGATTGCTTAACGTGCTTACCTTCAACTTCCACTGACTTACGAATTGTTTCACGGTAGGCCACTTGCGGCTTACCGATATCTGCTTCAACAGAAAATTCACGACGCATACGGTCAACCAATACGTCCAGATGCAATTCTCCCATTCCTGAAATAATTGTCTGACCCGATTCTTCGTCAGTCTCAACACGGAAAGATGGATCTTCCTGAGCAAGTTTGCCCAAGGCAATACCCATTTTTTCCTGATCCGCTACACTCTTAGGCTCAACAGCCACCGAGATAACCGGCTCCGGGAATTCCATTTTTTCAAGAGTCACTACACGATCAACTGCACAAAGTGTCTCACCTGTTGTTACATCTTTAAGACCAATTGCCGCAGCAATATCGCCCGCCAGAACTTCCTTAATTTCTTCACGTGAGTTCGCGTGCATTTGCACCATACGACCCACACGTTCCTTCTTGCTCTTGATCGGGTTATAAACAGAATCACCTGATTTCAGAGTGCCAGAATATACTCTAAAGAAAGTCAGGGTTCCCACAAAAGGGTCTGTTGCAATTTTGAAAGCCAATGCAGCAAAAGGTGCATCGTCATCTGCTGCACAAGTAGTAGTGGAGCCGTCTTCGAGAATGCCCTCGATCGCCGCTACTTCAGTAGGAGCAGGCATGTAGTCGATTACTGCATCCAGAACTGCCTGAACACCTTTGTTCTTAAACGCAGATCCACAGAAGACCGGAACGATTTCGTTAGCCAAAGTACGCTGACGAATTCCTGCCATTACCTCTTCTTCGGTAAGCTCACCTTCATCCAGATACTTATCCATCAGTTTTTCGTTTGCTTCCGCAACGGATTCAAGCATGCTCTCGCGCCAAGTGTCTGCAAGGTCTTGCATATCCGAAGGGATGTCTTCGTAGGTAAAAGTAGCGCCCTGGTCTTCTTCGCTCCAGACGATAGACTTCATCTTCACCAGGTCAATTACACCTCTGAACTCGTCTTCTGCGCCGATTGCCAACTGTAATGGAACTGCCACTGCACCTAAACGCTCTTTCATCTGCTCGACAACCATCAGGAAGTCGGCACCGGCACGGTCCATCTTGTTAACAAAAACCAAGCGAGGTACTTCGTAGCGATTAGCTTGACGCCAAACTGTTTCCGTCTGCGGCTGCACACCAGAAGAACCACACAGCACCACAACGGCTCCATCCAGAACGCGCAGAGAACGCTCTACTTCAATTGTGAAGTCAACGTGTCCCGGCGTGTCGATGATGTTGATGCGATGCTCATCATACTGCTTATCCATTCCACTCCAGAAACAAGTCGTAGCAGCTGAAGTAATTGTAATACCACGCTCCTGCTCCTGTTCCATCCAGTCCATAGTCGCAGCACCATCATGTACCTCACCAATCTTGTGTGAAATACCTGTGTAAAATAGTACTCGCTCAGTAGTCGTGGTTTTCCCCGCGTCAACGTGAGCAACAATTCCTATGTTGCGATAACGGCTATATGGATGATTTCTGGCCACTGCTTATGCTCTAAGTAAAAAAATCTTCTGATTAGTAACGAAATCTAAATGCGTCTTTAGAAACGGTAATGTGAGAATGCACGGTTGGCTTCAGCCATACGGTGGACATCTTCACGCTTCTTAACAGCACTGCCTCGACCTTCGGCGGCATCAGTGATTTCGCCAGCAAGACGCAAAGCCATGGATTTCTCTCCACGGTTACGTGAATGCTCAACCAACCAACGCATAGCAAGAGCGTGGCGACGCTCGGCTCTTACTTCAACAGGTACCTGATAGGTAGCACCACCGACACGACGAGACTTAACCTCAACCATGGGCGCAATAGCATCCAGAGCTTTTTCAAAGGTTTCAAGGGGATCGCCACCGGCTTTTTCTGTAACTACGTCAAGAGCACCATAGACGATGCGCTCAGCAACGGACTTCTTGCCGTCAACCATAACGTGGTTCATGAATTTTGCTAGGATTTTACTTTGGAACTTAGGATCTGGCAGAACTTCACGCTTCGCCACTTCTCTTCTTCTAGGCATTAGAGACCTCTATGTTTATTCAGGGTGATCCAGGACTCCGTTCATTATCTGCATGCAGATGAAACGTACCTGGCCTTACTCAATCCCATCGACTTGTTTTGAGAGTCTCGATGAGCCGCGTATCCTTACGCTTGTTTCACGGATATCTGAATCCGCTAACTCTAAATTCTGGGGGTATAGACTTGGCTTACTTAGGTCGCTTGGCACCGTACTTGGAACGGCCCTGCCTACGATCGGAAACACCTGAAGTATCCAGGCTGCCACGAACGGTGTGATAACGAACACCTGGCAAATCCTTTACTCGTCCACCACGAATCAGAACAACGGAGTGTTCCTGAAGGTTGTGGCCTTCACCACCGATATAGGAAGAAACTTCAAAACCATTAACCAGACGCACACGACAAACTTTTCTCAGAGCCGAATTCGGCTTCTTTGGAGTAGTTGTATAAACTCTTGTACACACACCACGCTTCTGTGGTGAGCCTTGCAGGGCAGGTACGCCACTCTTGGTGACCTTGCTCTTTCGGGGCTTGCGTACTAGCTGGTTAATTGTTGCCATTTGTTTCTCTAAACCTCATTAATTCGATTTTCACTGTTATATAACCCGTTATTAGGGCTGGCAGTTGAAAAGGATGCGAGAGTTTAATGATCTCGCATCCTCTAGTCAACTATTTCCAGGCATTGTGAGCCTGATTTTCTGGGCTTCTAGCCCTCAGCCTTGATGTTCAAAGCTTCACTCAATGCTGCTTCTACATCACTGGCACTTACTGAATCGGAGGCGGAAACCAATTTATCCATAGCTGCCTTCTTGCGCGCTGCGTGATACGCCAAACCGGTTCCCGCAGGAATCAATCGACCCACAACCACGTTTTCCTTCAAGCCTCTGAGGAAATCGCGCTTACCAGTAACCGCCGCTTCTGTAAGAACGCGGGTAGTTTCCTGGAAAGAAGCCGCCGAGATAAAGGACTCTGTTGCCAGAGATGCCTTAGTGATACCCAGAAGCATGCGCTCGAATCGCGCCTCCTGCTTATCATCTTCCCGAAGCTTATCGTTAGCTTCCAGTGCCTGAGTGTAAGTCATCTGCTCGCCTTTGATCAGGCTGGAATCGCCCGGATGAGTGATCTCAACCTTACGCAACATCTGACGTACAATTACTTCGATGTGCTTATCGTTGATGCGAACACCCTGTAAGCGGTAAACATCCTGCACTTCGTTGACGATGTACTGGGCAAGAGCTTCAACTCCCTTAAGGCGAAGAATATCGTGAGGGGCTGGTGGTCCTTCTGAAACAACCTCTCCCTTCTCGATGTATTCACCTTCAAATACAGTCATTGTGCGCCACTTAGGAATTAGAACTTCGTAATGATCAGACCCATCGATCGGATTAACTCCGTCTTTAGGTGTGATTACCAGGCGTCGTTTTCCTTTGGTTTCTTTACCGAAGCTTACGGTACCGGAGATTTCGGCAAGAATTGCCGGCTCTTTCGGCCTACGGGCTTCGAATAAATCAGCAACTCGTGGAAGACCACCCGTGATATCACGAGTCTTCGATCCTTCCTGAGGAATACGGGCAATAACATCACCGATATTAAGATCAACACCGTCTTTCAGACTGACAATTGAATTGGCAGGTAGAAAGTAGTGCGCTGGGTGATTAGTGCCAGGCAAGCAAATTTCCTTACCCTTCTTATCTACAACAGATACACCAGGACGCAGTTCCTTCGCTGAAGCTGCGCGTTCTGCCGGATCGATAACCGAGATACTGGTCAGACCAGTGATTTCATCGGTTTGCTCTCTAACCGTAATGCCTTCTTCCATAGCGGCAAAAGCAACTTTACCGGATACTTCAGAAACAATTGGGTGTGTATGCGGATCCCAGGTAGCAACTACCTGGCCTGCTTCCACTTCTACTTTCGTGCCCACTGTAATCAGGGCGCCATATGGAAGCTTGTAACGCTCGCGCTCACGGCCATTGACGTCATCGACAATCAATTCGCCTGATCGAGATACTACAACCAGCTCACCTTTAATATTCTCAACTGTCTTCATATTGCTGAGATGGATAGTACCGGTGTTCTTGACTTGCACACTGTCACTTGCAGTTGCTCTTGAAGCCGCACCACCGATGTGGAATGTGCGCATCGTCAGCTGTGTGCCTGGCTCACCGATTGATTGCGCCGCGATAACACCAACAGCCTCACCAACGTTAGCGACGTGTCCGCGAGCAAGGTCGCGACCATAACACTGTCTGCAAATACCAAAACGAGTTTCACAAGTAATAGGAGAGCGAACATGGACCTCGTCAACACCACAGGTTTCCAATTTATCAACCATACGCTCGTTAATCATAACGCCCGACTCGACGATGATATCTCCGCTGTCTTCGGCAATTACATCCGCAGCGAGTACTCGCCCAAGAACTCTGTCTCCAAGAGGTGCGATAATATCGCCGCCTTCAATGACCGGAGACATGGTTAAACCATTCTCAGTTCCGCAATCGTGCTCTGTAATTACCAGATCCTGCGAAATATCAACCAGACGACGAGTCAGGTATCCAGAGTTCGCTGTCTTCAATGCCGTATCCGCTAGACCCTTACGAGCCCCGTGCGTCGACGTAAAGTACTGAGATACGCTCAAACCTTCACGGAAGTTAGCCGTAATAGGAGTTTCGATGATCGAGCCGTCAGGTCGCGCCATAAGACCACGCATACCTGCTAGCTGGCGAATCTGCGCGGGGGAACCTCGAGCTCCGGAATCGGCATAGACATAAACAGAGTTAAATGACTCTTGTTGTTCTTCCTTACCTTCCTTATTGATCACAGATTCAGAGGACAAGCCTTCCATCATGGCTTTCGCTACGATGTCGTTAGCTCGAGACCAGATATCGATGACCTTGTTGTACTTCTCACCCTGAGTTACAAGACCGGACGCAAACTGCGACTCGATTTCTTCAACTTCTGAGTTTGCCTGAGCAATGATAGTCTCTTTCTCATCAGGGATAACGAAATCGTTAACACCGATAGAAGAGCCGGAGTGAGTAGAGTACTTGTAGCCGGTATACATAAGTTGGTCAGCAAAGATAACTGTCTCTTTCAAACCAACATTTCGGTAACAGGCATTCAGTATTAGAGAAATTGGCTTCTTCGCCATCTTCTGGTTAACCATTGAGAATGGCAGACCTTCAGGAACGATATTAAACAGAAGCACTCGACCAACGGTTGTGTCCACAATGCTGGTTTCAGTGATCTTCTCACCTTCCTCATTATTGTAGACATCTTTGATGCGAACCTTGATTCGAGCTTGAAGGTGAGCCGCACCAGTTTCGTAAGCACGCTGAACTTCTTTAGCATCGGCGAAAATCATGCCTTCGCCCGCCGCATTCACACGTGACCGAGTCATATAGTAAAGACCCAGTACAACATCCTGCGATGGAACAATAATTGGTTCGCCGTTAGCCGGTGCCAAAATATTGTTTGTAGACATCATCAAAGTACGAGCTTCCAACTGCGCTTCCAGAGTCAGTGGTACGTGTACCGCCATCTGGTCACCATCGAAGTCGGCGTTATAGGCCGCACAAACCAATGGGTGAAGCTGGATTGCCTTACCTTCAATAAGTACCGGCTCGAAAGCCTGAATACCCAATCTGTGGAGTGTTGGCGCCCGGTTAAGAAGCACCGGATGCTCGCGAATAACTTCAGCAAGGATATCCCAGACTTCAGCTGTCTCACGCTCAACCATTTTCTTTGCAGCTTTAATCGTTGTTGCCAGGCCACGACGCTCAAGCTTGCCAAAGATAAACGGTTTAAATAATTCGAGGGCCATCTTCTTCGGAAGACCACACTGATGCAGTCTCAACGTCGGCCCAACCACAATCACGGAACGACCGGAATAATCCACTCGCTTACCAAGCAGGTTCTGACGGAAACGACCTTGCTTGCCTTTGATCATGTCGGCTAATGACTTAAGAGGTCTCTTGTTCGAACCAGTAATAGCTCGACCACGGCGACCATTATCAAGAAGCGCATCAACCGCTTCCTGCAACATGCGCTTCTCGTTACGCACAATGATGTCAGGCGCATTCAAATCGAGAAGACGCTTGAGTCGATTGTTTCTATTAATTACACGACGGTATAAATCGTTTAGATCTGAAGTTGCGAATCGACCGCCATCCAAAGGAACCAGAGGACGAAGATCAGGTGGCAATACTGGAAGTACAGTCATTACCATCCACTCAGGCTTATTGCCTGATTCGACAAAGGCTTCAAGCAATTTCAAACGCTTGGAAAGCTTCTTCAATTTTGTTTCGGAATTAGTAGCAGGAATCTCTTCACGAAGACGAGCAACTTCTGCGTCAACATCCATATCCTTCATTAGAGCCTGAACAGCTTCAGCGCCCATCTTGGCGTCGAATTCATCGCTGAACTCTTCCATCGCTTCGTAATATTGCTCATCAGTAAGCAGTTGACCTTTTTCAAGAGTCGTCATGCCAGGATCAGTCACTACAAATGATTCGAAATAGAGGATTCGCTCAATGTCACGAAGAGTCATATCCAGTAACAAGCCGATTCGAGAAGGCAATGACTTCAGGAACCAGATATGGGCAACCGGACTGGCCAATTCAATATGACCCATGCGATCACGACGCACTTTCGACAATGCGACTTCAACACCACACTTCTCACAAATCACACCACGATGCTTGAGACGCTTATACTTACCACACAGACACTCATAGTCTTTTACCGGGCCAAAAATCTTGGCGCAGAAAAGACCATCACGCTCAGGCTTGAACGTTCTGTAGTTAATTGTCTCTGGCTTCTTCACTTCACCAAATGACCAAGCTCTGATCATTTCCGGAGAAGCCAATCCTATTCGAATAGAATCAAACTCGTCTGAATGAGACTGAGATTTAAGCAACCCTAAAAGGTCTTTCATTCTATATCCTCCACCTGTCGCAGCTAAGCGGCTCGGCTTTACAAATCATTGTTCTTCGATTTACGTACTTTTTGTCAACTCTCTAATCCCCGTTTTTAGGCGGGGAGAAGGGCTGGACTATTTGGTGCTGACGTCCAGCTCCATATCAATACCCAGAGAGCGAATCTCTTTAATAAGTACATTGAATGATTCCGGCATTCCCGGCTCCATTCTGTGGTCACCATCCACGATGTTTTTATACATCTTGGTACGACCCGCAACATCATCGGACTTAACGGTTAGCATTTCCTGCAAGGTGTAAGCGGCACCGTATGCTTCAAGCGCCCAAACTTCCATCTCTCCGAATCGCTGACCACCGAACTGTGCCTTACCACCCAGCGGCTGCTGAGTAACCAGGCTGTAGGAGCCAGTAGAACGAGCATGCATCTTGTCATCCACAAGGTGGTTCAGTTTCAGCATATACATAATGCCCACTGTAACCTGACGATCGAATGACTCGCCTGTACGTCCGTCGAAGAGAGTGACTTGGCCACTTTCATCGATGCCGGCAAGCTCAAGCATATCCTTGATCTCGGATTCAGCCGCACCATCGAACACAGGCGTTGCCATAGGCACACCGGATCGAAGATTAGTGGCTAGCTCTACAAGCTCTTCATCTGAAAAGCCTTTTATGTCTTCAGTACGCATGCCTACTTTGTTATAAACATCGGTGATTAACTTGCGTAGTTCTGTGATTTTCTTCTTGGCATCTAACATGGCGCCAATTCGATTACCCAGGCCTTTCGCTGCTGCACCGAGGTGGGTTTCAAGAACCTGACCAACGTTCATACGTGATGGCACACCTAGAGGATTCAATACGATATCCACCGGCTCGCCAGTTTCATCATATGGCATATCTTCAATTGGCATGATTACAGAAATAACACCTTTGTTTCCGTGTCTTCCCGCCATCTTGTCGCCTGGCTGAATGCGTCGCTTGATTGCCAGATATACTTTAACGATCTTAAGAACGCCTGGAGCAAGATCATCACCTTGAGTAAGCTTCTTCTTTTTATCTTCGAAGCGCTCATCAAGCTCAATCTGTCTTTCCTTAAGCTGCTCTTCCGCTCGTTCCAACTGCTTGTTAACCGCGTCATTAGACATGCGCAATTTGAACCAGTCTTCCCGTGGCAGATCATTTAAGTAGTCTGCTGTAATTTTTTGACCTTTCTTCAGCTTAGGACCACCGGCAACAACCTTTCCTACCAGTGACTGATGAAGCCGTTCAAAAGTTGCGCCTTCAACAATGCGAAATTCATCATTGATATCTTTGCGAACTTTAGCCAATTGCGTCTCTTCAATTTCCATTGCACGTGCGTCTTTTTCAAGACCATCGCGCGTGAAAACCTGGACATCAATTACTGTGCCTTTAACACTCGTTGGCACACGCTGCGAAGTATCTTTAACATCGGATGCTTTCTCTCCGAAGATTGCACGCAGTAGCTTCTCTTCTGGAGTCAGCTGGGTTTCACCTTTCGGAGTTACCTTGCCTACCAGAATATCGCCAGCACCAACTTCAGCACCAATGTAAACAATACCGGATTCATCCAGCTTGCTCAGGGCACCTTCACCAACATTTGGAATGTCAGCAGTAATTTCTTCAGAACCCAGCTTGGTATCACGAGCCACACAGGTAAGTTCCTGAATGTGGATAGTAGTGAATCGATCTTCCTTCACTACACGTTCGGATATCAGTATTGAATCCTCAAAGTTGTATCCATTCCAAGGCATAAATGCGATTCGCATATTTTGCCCAAGAGCCAGTTCACCCATGTCGATGGAAGGTCCATCGGCAAGAATATCTCCACGGCTGACGACATCTCCGTCCTTCACCAGTGAACGCTGACTAATACAAGTATTCTGATTAGATCGGGTGTATTTGGTGAGGTTGTATATATCTACACCGGCTTCACCCGCATCTGTTTCATCGTCGTTTACGCGAACAATAATTCTTGCCGCATCAACACTCTCGATAAAACCACCGCGGAAAGCAACAACACATACACCAGAATCGCTGGCTACGTTACGTTCCATACCTGTTCCTACCAAAGGCTTCTCAGTCTTCAGTGTAGGCACAGCCTGGCGTTGCATGTTCGAACCCATTAGGGCTCGGTTAGCATCATCGTGCTCGAGGAATGGGATAAGAGCCGCAGCTACAGATACCATTTGCTGAGGCGCAACATCCATATAGTCCACTTCTTCCCGTGGCTTTAGAAGTGTCTCACCCTTATATCGAACGGTTACCAGGTTATCAATGAAGCCTCTCTTCTTATCCAGAGCGGCACTGGCTTGAGCAATTACGAAATCACTCTCATCGATAGCAGAAAGATAATCGATCTCGTCGGTCACCTTATTCTTAACTACCTTACGATATGGACTTTCCAGGAAGCCGTAGTGATTTGTTCTAGCATAGGTGGCTAGAGAGTTAATCAAACCAATATTCGGCCCCTCAGGAGTTTCAATTGGACATACTCGACCGTAGTGAGTCGGGTGTACGTCACGAACCTCAAAGCCTGCTCTTTCACGTGTCAGACCACCCGGTCCAAGAGCCGAAACACGGCGCTTGTGAGTAACTTCTGACAGTGGGTTATTCTGATCCATAAACTGGGATAGCTGGCTTGAACCAAAGAATTCCTTGATTGCAGCGGCTACTGGTTTAGCATTGATCATGTCCTGAGGCATAAGACCTTCAGAATCAGCCATGCTCAAACGCTCTTTAACAGCACGCTCGACTCGAACCAGTCCAACGCGGAATTGATTCTCTGCCATTTCACCGACAGAACGAATACGTCTGTTACCCAGGTGATCAATATCATCTACTGATCCAAAACCATTACGGATGCCCACCAAAGTTTTCAACACTTCGACAATATCGTCGGCGTCAAGAACTGATAGCCCTTCTGTTTCTGGTCTACCCAAACGGCGGTTGAACTTCATACGTCCAACTGCAGAAAGGTCGTATCGCTCTGGCGAGAAGAACAAATTGGAGAATAAGTTCTCCGCAGATTCCTTCGTTGGTGGTTCGCCAGGACGCATCATGCGATAGATTTCCACCATGGCTTCCAATTTGGAAGTGGTAGAGTCGATGCGCAATGTGTGGGAAACGAAAGGGCCACAATCCAGATCGTTGGTATACAGAGTCTGAAATCCAGTTACACCATGTTCGATAAAGGAAGCGACCATCTCTTCCGTAATTTCTGCGTTACATGGAAACAGAATTTCACCTGTTTCTTCGTTAATTACATCAGCGGCCAAGGCGGCACCGACGAGATACTCAGCGGGCACCTTCAAATCTTTCAGCTTAGCCGTTTCCATCTGTCTTACATGACGACTGGTAACACGACGGCCTTCTTCGACAATTTCCTTACCTTTCTTATCGTTCACAGGGAAAGTCAGGACCTCACCACGGAGTCTGGCAGGTATTAGCTGAAGTGAAATTGTTGGCTCTTTGCCTTTGGAAATTTTGAATTGGTTGTTTTCATAAATCATTCCCAAAATTTCCTGGGAATTATAACCAAGAGCACGCAACAGAACCGTCGCCGGCAGTTTTCTGCGGCGATCGATTCGTACGTAAACCATGTCCTTAGGATCGAATTCAAAATCCAGCCAGGAGCCACGGTAAGGAATAACACGGGCAGAATAAAGAAGCTTGCCGGAGCTATGAGTCTTACCTCTGTCATGGTCAAAAAATACACCAGGAGAGCGATGAAGCTGGGACACAACAACCCGCTCGGTACCGTTAATAACGAAAGTACCAGAATCAGTCATCAATGGGATTTCGCCCATATAGACTTCCTGCTCTTTGATGTCTTTTATTGTTAGCGTTGTTGATTCCTTATCATAAAGAATCAGCCGAACCTTAACCCTCAGAGAAACTGAGTAAGTTGAGCCACGTAATTGACATTCCTTAACGTCGAATACAGGCTTACCAAGTTCATAGCTCACATATTCCAGAACTGCTTTGCCGGAATAGCTCACTATTGGAAAAACTGATTTAAAAGCAGCGTGTAAACCCTGCTCCATTCGTTTTTCAGCAGGCTTATCAACCTGCGTAAATTGTTTATAGGAATCGACTTGTATAGACAAGAGGTAAGGAATATCCATCGCACTTGGCAGCTTGCCGAAGTTCTTGCGGATACGTTTTTTCTCTGTATACGAATAGGCCATTTGTGTGTTCCTAGCGTTGTGCACTATGTTTCTAAAAACTTGCGGGTCTTACAAAAGCCTCATTGAGAGGCAACGAACTAACGTCAGGCGCAGCTATTCTGCACCTGACATTGATCGCTTAACTGCTCAAGTAAATTACTTAAGCTCAACAGTAGCGCCAGCTTCTTCCAAAGCTTTCTTGGCTTCTTCTGCTTCTGCTTTTGGTGCTGCTTCCTTGATGGTGGAAGGCGCGCCATCAACCAGTTCTTTAGCTTCTTTCAGGCCAAGACCTGTAATGCCACGAACTGCCTTAATAACGTTAACTTTCTTCTCGCCTATACCAGTAAGAACGATGTCGAAATCATCCTTCTCTTCTACTGCAGCGGCTTCACCACCAGCTGCCGGAGCTGCTGCTACGGCCGCAGCCGCTGATACACCAAATTTTTCTTCCATTGCTTCAACCAGACCAACAACGTCCATTACTGACATTTCCGCAATTGCTTCTAATATATCTTCTTTAGATAGAGCCATGACTCACATCTCCTTCAATTATGTTAATAAATATTCGTTTTACAAAAGGACTTAGGCTGCTTCCTGCTTCTGGTCTCGAACTGCGGCAACACCACGTGTAACCTTCGAGGGAACTTCGTTCATAGTTCGAACAAGTTTCGTTACAGGCGCCAGCATGACGCTCATAAGAATAGACAGAGCCTGATCGTGTGTTGGCAGTTTCGCCAAAACGTCGATCTGATTCGCATCCAGTAACTTGCCACCTACAGATAGTGCTGTAATCTCAAACGCTTCATGCTCTTTCGCAAAATCCTTAAGTACACGCGCTGCGGCACCAGGATCTTCCTGTGAGAATGCAAGAATCGTAGGACCGACCAAAACTTCTTGAATACATTCGAATTCAGTGCCCGCAACTGCTTTCTTTAGTAGTGTATTTCTCACTACTCGCAGGTAGACATTGTTTTCTCTTGCAGTCTTTCGAAGCTCAGTCAATGATCCAACGGCAACGCCATGATAATCGGCGAGTACCGCTGATAAAGCACTGTTAGCAGCCTGATTGACTTCGGAAACGATTTGTTTCTTTTCTTCCAATCGAATTGCCACTAGCTTAACTCCTTAATTTGGCTGATTTCTCAGCCTTAATTTGGGCACAAACTACATACCCCTTGCTGTTCGGTGAGATGACCGGTACTACTTAATCCGGATCGGGTTCACCATCTGCGTAGGAAATTAAGAGATCAAAACAACCTCACCTACGGTCTTTGATAGCCCTGCTCGAAAGCAAAACCCCAAAGTCTGTAGAGAACCGATTTCATCGATTCTCAATGTTTTTAGTGTTCTATACAGCTAATGAAGACTGGTCGATTAGAAGACCTGGCCCCATGGTTGAAGACAGAACAACTTTCTTGATATAGACACCCTTCGAAGCGGCTGGCTTAGCTTTCTTAAGATCTGCCAATAGTGCTTCCAAGTTGCCCTTAACGGCAGGCGCATCGAATCCAACTTTGCCGATGCCGCCATGAACGATACCGTTCTTGTCTGTCCTGTATCTAACCTGACCCGCTTTGGCATTCTTCACTGCAGATTCAACATCTGGAGTTACTGTTCCAACTTTGGGGTTAGGCATTAAGCCACGTGGCCCGAGAACCTGACCCAGCTTGCCAACAACTCGCATAGCGTCTGGTGTAGCGATAAGTACATCGAAATCCATGTTGCCGGCCTGAATAGTTTCAGCCAGATCGTCAAAACCTACTATGTCAGCACCCGCCTTCTTAGCCTTTTCAGCGTTCTCGCCTTGAGCAAATACAGCAACACGCACATCTTTGCCGGTACCATTGGGAAGGATTGTAGAGCCTCGAACAGCTTGATCAGATTTACGTGCATCAATGCCCAGGTTTACAGCTACATCCAGAGATTCGCTGAATTTCTTTGAGGCAAATTCTGAAATCAGGGACACAGCTTCTTCTATAGAGTAGTTTTTCCCGGCTTCCAGCTTTTCAGCCAATTGCTTTTGCTTCTTGGATAACTTAGCCATCTTATTTAACTCCCTCTACTTCTATGCCCGCGCTGCGAGCACTCCCAGCAAGAGTTCTTACCGCGGCATCCATGTCTGCGGCAGTAAGGTCAGCCATCTTCTGAGTTGCAATTTCTTCCAGTTGAGCACGGTTCACTTTGCCAACTTTCTCTGTGTTAGGACGTCCACTTCCCTTCTGTAGACCAGCAGCCTTTCGCAACAATACTGAAGCGGGAGGAGTCTTGGTAATAAAGGTGAAGCTGCGATCAGCATATACTGTGATCACTACAGGAATAGGCAGGCCTGGCTCAACGCTTTGAGTCTGAGCGTTGAATGCCTTACAGAATTCCATGATGTTTACACCGTGTTGTCCGAGAGCCGGACCAACGGGTGGACTTGGATTAGCTTTGCCCGCGCCAACCTGTAGCTTGATATAAGCCAGTACTTTCTTAGCCATGATAATCTCCTTTGGGTACGATCGTTCGAAACTAGCTCGAACTCCCCGGCGTTCCTCACCCTATGCAAGGTCCGACTTTTCTATATGTTAGCCAGGCTGGCTAGCCCAATTAACACTACTTAAATAGAAGACAGAATAATCTGACTCCCGAATACTTTCTGTTTCTAGCTTTTCTCTACCTGACCGAACTCAAGCTCGACAGGTGTTGATCGACCAAAAATCAATACCGCAACACGCACGCGGCTCTTCTCATAGTTAACTTCTTCAACAGTTCCAGTGAAGTCATTAAATGGACCATCAGTGACACGAACCATTTCACCCGGTTCGTAGATAGTCTTATGAGTAGGAGTCTCCTCACTGTCCTCCATTCTCTGGAGAATTTTGTTTGCTTCTTTATCTGTAATTGGGGCCGGCCTTTCAGCGGTACCACCAATAAAGCCCATAACTCTTGGCGTATCTTTCACCAAATGCCAGGTGTCATCATTCAGTTCCATGTGCACAAGCACATAGCCTGGGAAAAATTTACGTTCGCTCTTTCGCTTTTGACCACCACGCATCTCAAGAACTTCTTCGGTGGGCACCAATACTTCATCAAAGTAATCATCCATGCCTCTGAGACTGATTCGCTCATGCAGTGCAAGCATTACTTTTTTCTCGTAGCCTGAATAGGCATGAACTACGTACCAGCGTTTAGCCATGTTTACTTCTAGCCCCTGCCCTTAACCTATTATGGATGAAACAGCGCCGTTCAATCCCCAATCAAGTAGCCACAAAATAATAGCTACTATGAAGATAACGATGAGTACGACGATTGTTGTTTGCGTTGTTTCTTGTCTTGTTGGCCAAACTACTTTTCTGATTTCAGTCCGCGCATCAAGGCACAGATTTACAAATGACCGGCCCTTCACTGTTTGTGAAGCGATCCAACCTGCAACTCCAGCTGCTATTAACAGACCTATTGTTCTGAACAACAAAGACCCTGCGGAAAAATAGGAATTCGCATAAATCCCAGCGACCACTATGGCGATAACTATGGCCCACTTAACGAGGTCTAGCTTGCTGTCCTGACTTTCAATTTTCTCTGACATACGCTTTTACTTTGTAAACTCTCTGTGTTGCCTGCCTTAATATGGCAGGCCAGGAGGGAATCGAACCCCCAACCTGCGGTTTTGGAGACCGCTGCTCTGCCAATTGAGCTACTGGCCTTTAATTCTTCTTCGCCTCATAGCAGTACTTTTCGCTCACTGCTGCTCGGGCTATTTTGCCGTCTTGAGACCTTAAACCTTCAAAGACGACTAAGCCGAAACACCCTGAACGAGTGTTTCGGCTCTCGAATATTGCTCTAACTTGATTATTCGATGATTTTTGCTACAACACCGGCGCCAACTGTACGGCCGCCTTCTCGTATAGCAAAACGTAGACCTTCATCCATCGCAATCGGATTAAGCAAAGTCACTTCCATCTTCACGTTATCACCAGGCATTACCATCTCAACGCCTTCG
>JABJIC010000009.1 GCA_018661465.1 Gammaproteobacteria bacterium
CAAAATATGAAATGTCGATTGAACCATGATCATCAGATTTTTCTCCTAGTCATGTTATGTTGCAATTCGAGTCGAGTAATTGGTACAAGCATTCTTTGATATCTATTGAAAAGTAGCATCCAAATCTTCTCTGGTTTGAGTTGCCAATCGATCACGTTGGTTCTGAGTCATGCAGAAATATTGACGAAAATTGGAACCAACTACTCTCTCTCTTGTGCAAACTAGTTTCTCACCATTCGAGCTCACTGTGGCGTTGTATTCATCCACATCTTTTTGAGAGCGAATTCTTGGAATGCCGTCATCTACATACATACTTTCGCAAGCAATGAGAGGGGTGGTGAGGCAGAGTACTGCTAGGATTTTTCCAAAATTCATTCGTTCGATTCCTGTGTTACTGCTATTAAGATCCAAATTTTCCTGACCTGGTGAATTGTAAGTGTTCCTACCTGAAAGCAAGCTTAATACAAAAGCGCCACAGTAAGGAGCATATAGAGTTAAATTTGGGTAGATAGAGTTAAATTGAGGCAGATTTGCGATTATCAAGGCTCCAGGCACCACCACCCATGCCTGCGGTGACCAATAACCCGGCCATTATCCCCATATTCTTCACAAAATTCTGGGTTTCATGGCCTGTTTGCAGCTCTCCAGCCGGCAGAGTCCAGAAATCATGCATGACGAGGCTAATCACCAGAGTCAGGCCCGCCAGAATGAATGCGACAAATTTTGTTTGATACCCAAGCAGCAGAGCAGCGCCACCACCTACTTGAATAAATATGGTGAGGATTAGGAAAAAAGACACCATAACCATGCCATGACCAGCCATGTAGGTGGACATAGAATCGAAAGTAAATATTTTCTGCGCGCCAAACACGAGGAAGTACAGCGCAAGCAAAACACGCCCAGAAGTTGCTAGTGATTTTTCAATTGTGTCTTGCATATTTGCTCTCTGCGTAAGCCGATGATTGGTAATTTTACTTAGCTTGGTTGTTTTAAAAATACTTGTATTGCAGCTACTTATTTTGAAGCAAGCTGATTTGAAACAAACAGGCGAACAGAATAACTTATAGTTCCAGGCAGTAGCTATCTATTTGATTGTCAGCTTAAGCATCCCACCAGGGATAGAAAGCAGGCATGTCGCTGGCCTTGTCGCTGTACTTCGCCGGGCGTTTTTCCAGAAAGGCATTTACTCCTTCCTTGCCCCCCATTTGGCTGGCATAGAAAATGGCGAGGGAATCTACTCGATGGGCTTCAATAGGGTGGGGCTGCGCTGCATTGCGATACATCATCTGTCGTGTCAGAGCGATGGCCACCGGGCTGTGCTGGCTAATGCGTCTGGCTATTGCATAGGCTTTTTCCAATAGCTCATCACCACTCTCTACCGAATTGGCAAAACCGCGGCGTTCCAATTCTGTTGCCTCTATGAGCTCTGCGCTGTAGATCCATTCAAGTGCAGTGCCCATATTTACAATACGGGGAAGAAACCAGCTGGAGCAGGCTTCAGGTGTAATGCCAATTTTATTGAAAACGAATCCTACTCTAGCTCGTGCAGAGACTAATCTTATATCCATAGCGCATGTCATAGTGGCACCGATTCCGACAGCAGCGCCGTTTATCGCGGCTATGACGGGTTTCTTACAGTCGTAGATGGCCAGAGTCACTTGCCCGCCTGTATCTCTCACGCCACTTTCGATCTCCGGGTCATCCAGCCGAGTCCTCATATCTTCCATGTCGGGTTTGATGTCTTCATTCAGTCCAAACACGTTTCCATCAGAGGAGAGATCCATGCCGGCGCAAAATGCCTTACCTGCTCCTGTTACGACAATAGCTCTAATGTCATCGTCTTCACTGGCCAGGTTGAATGCACTCATTAGCTCGTACGCCATTTCGACGGTGAAGGAATTCATTTTTTCAGGGCGATTTAGAGTGATGGTGAGAATCTGTTCTTTTATTTCATACAAAATGGAATTGAACTGCATGACATACATCCCTATTACATAGTTGGGTGGGGTGTGGCTTGAGTAGATTGAAAAGTTTAGCTGAGGGCGAGAGTCGCGGTTTTTACTCTTAGCAATTCTACATCACCTTCTTGAAGCATCTGTTGCAAATGTAATTCTTCTTCTCGCTTGGTGATGATTGCGATAGCGACTTGGACCTTAATGATATTGCCCCTGTAGACATATTCTTCGGAGCCAAGAGAGTCTTTGATTTTCTTTAGCACAATTTGTGAGCCGATCTCATCAACTCCAGGCAAGAGCATGTGAAAAGTTTTTGGCCCCGATCGAGCCAATACATCTTCATTTCTTCTTCGGTCACTAGCCATTAGCGCGAAGTGTCGCAATAGTTCATTGCCTACTTTAATCCCGTAAGCATCAATTACCTCGTTCAGGTTGGTCACTTCAATTGTGAGCAAGGAAACCGGCTTGGTATAACGAAGCGCAACGCCGAGTACCCTGTTGCCAACTTCCACTAGTGTCCGCTTGTTCAACACAGTGGTAATGGGGTCATAGATCGAGTTTTCATGATGCTCGGCCGCCATCTCTTCCATAGTCATGATGACTATGGCGAAGGTGAACACTGTCAGGGTTACGATAGAGCCGATTAACAATATCGAGGTGCCGGGATCATCCGTCCCAAGTGGAGTGCCCGAGCGCAAGAACATCAAGGTGAATTCGGCGACAGCATTAAAGCTGAATAAGGTGACAAGAAGATATGCCCCATAGCTTGCACTGATAGATATAGCTGGTCTCAGCTTTCTTTCGATGCGAATTCCTCGAGTTAGTATAAATACGTTACAGATATCGAAAATCACCATCATGATTGTATAGATACGCATGCGCCAAAGTGTAGACTCATCGACCAGCGTGAAGTAGACAAAGCCAACTAGGGTGAGTACCAGCCATGCTCCAGTAAAGAGAGGTAGTTTGGTTTTTTCCTGATTCCAAAAGGTGGCAATTCCCATAAGTGTTGGAATACGTCCGCCTAATAGCAAGGCGTTGGCAATAATAATTGAAATGAGCGGAGAGATGGTGCCCTGCATGGACATTAGAAGAATACCCACACTGGTAATTATGGAGCCGGCCGCGATTTTTAATAGTCCAGGAATTGTGCGATTCGCTGCCCAATTTACAAGCAAAGCGGTGCCCGTAATCAAGGCAACAAGGCTTAGAGCGATTATGAGGTTTTGGTTTTCCATGATGTTGTATTAAATTGCGTTTTCGGTCCTCAGTTGCTCTATTTCATCGGCGCTAAAGCCCCAATCTGAAAGGATTTCTTCGGAATGCTCGCCCGCCAAACAGGGCCTTGCACTGATAGATGATGGTGTCCGGCTAAATCTTGGTGCCGGTGCAGGTTGCAACACACCGTCATGCTCTGCGAAAGTTCCGCGAGATCGGTTATGTGGGTGATCTGGCGCTTCTTTCAAATCAAGAATAGGAGCAAAGCATACATCTGTGGCTTCCAGTAATACACACCACTGATCTCGGCTTTTAGTTATAAATAGAGATTCCAGTTTTTTGCGGAGCGAGGGCCAGTGCTGTTTATCATTCTGAAGTTCAAATTCCTTGTCTTCAATCTCACAAAGCTCCAAAAGTAAGGCGTAAAATTGGGGTTCGATAGACCCAATAGAAATATATTTACCATCGCTACACTCATAGCTGCCATAGTAATGGGCGCCGCCGTCTAGTTTATTATCCTGTCTATTGGTGGTCCACATATCCATCGCCATCATGCCATAAGCCGGGCTTAGTAAGCTTGCCGTACCATCGGTCATCGCCGCATCAATAATCTGACCTTTCCCAGAATTGCTTCGTTCAAGTAATGCGGCGAGAATTCCTGTGAGTAGATACATAGCTCCACCACCGAAATCACCAACCAGATTGAGGGGTGGCGCGGGTGGTCTGTCGGCATGGCCCATTGCGCCCAGAGCGCCAGCGATAGAAATATAGTTTATGTCATGCCCCGCAGCCATGGCTAGCGGTCCTTCCTGCCCCCATCCGGTCATTCGGCCGAATACTATTCCGGGGTTTTTCTGCAGACAGACATCAGGACCTAATCCCAATCTTTCCATCACGCCAGGTCGAAAGCCTTCAAGAATGACGTCAGATTGCTCCACCATCCTAAGAACAGTTTCCACGGCAACCGGATCTTTCAGGTCGAGGGCAATTGAACGCCGGCTTCTGAGAGGGATATTCCCTCTATGGCCGGTACCTTTCTGATTGAGTCGATCAATACGAATTACTTCGGCGCCCATGTCTGCAAGCATCATAGAGCAAAACGGAGCAGGCCCTATTCCGGCCATCTCCAAAACCTTGATTCCCGTTAGGGCTCCCATCTATTTATCCCCAGCTAAAATACAAATATGGCTATAATAATATGGGAATGGGGTGGTAAATGAAAATCTAGTCTTAGGCTAGCCGGAATTCAGCTCAAAACACTTCTTGCTTACTGATATAAGGGGTTTCTCTTTTTCAGCGGATACACTATTCTCATGCGTCCTTTATACGATTTGAGAGAATGGAAAAAGATGGATTTAGCGAATAAGACAGCCCTCATTACTGGAGGCGCATCAGGTCTCGGGCTTGCTACGGCGAGAAACTTCATTGCGGCAGGCGCCAACGTCATGCTATTTGACCTGAATCAGCAGGCACTGGATGCAGCGGTGGCTGAACTCGGAGAGAAGGCAATTTCCCATGCCGGTGATGTATCTGACCAAGTGGCGGTTGCAGAAGCCGTTGCCAGGACGAAAGAGAAATTTGGAACGATTCACATCAATGTGAATTCCGCTGGTATCGGCGGTGCTGCCCGAACCGTTGGAAGGGATGGGCCAATGCCTCTGGAAAAATTCGAAAACATTGTCAGGGTTAACTTGATAGGTACATTTAATGTGCTTCGACTCTGTGCCGAAGTGATGCAATTAAATGAGCCAGCTACTGAAGATGGCGAGCGTGGTGTTATCGTAAATGTTGCTTCCATCGCAGCATTCGATGGTCAGACCGGACAAGCGGGATACGCTGCCTCAAAGGGCGGCATAGTTTCCATGACCCTACCAATTGCCCGTGACTTGTCCAAGCGCGGCATTCGGGTGAATACCATCGCGCCGGGTGTATTCGAGACTCCATTATTGGCCAAGGCGCCTGATGAAGTAAGAGATCCGCTAATCGCAATAACACAGTTTCCGAAACGATTGGGAAATCCCGATGAATTTGCTCATCAGGTTGCACATATCGTAGGAGCAACTTATTTGAATGGTGAGACAATTCGACTGGACTCAGCGATTCGTATGCCTGCCTAAGACTATCAAAACAGGCAGCGATTATTCGAGAGAAAAGAGAACATAGTAAAGTAAACATAAAGGGAACAAGGATTTTAAAATGGCAGATGCATATATAGTTGGTGCAGTTCGCACCGCAACAGGAAGAAAGAAAGGTCGCCTGAGTAATCTTCATCCGGTGGACATGGGTGCCATAGTGGTTGATGAATTAGTGGATCGTACGGGTATTCCTACCGGTGCCGTCGATGATGTGATCTTCGGTGTAGTGATGCAGATTGGAGCCCAGGCAAGCAATCTGGGACGTAATGTCTCGCTCTCATCAAAATTGGATTTAGAAGTTCCAGGAACTACTGTGGATCGCCAGTGTGGTTCATCCTTGCAAGCTATTCAGTTTGCAGCCCAGGCTGTTATGTCTGGTACGCAGGATGTTGTCATTGCAGGTGGTGTAGAAGCTATGAGCACGGTTGAGATTGGCTCAAATGTAAGAGACGGTCTAGAGCACGGGCGCGGTAAACCGAAAGGCGAGCGACTGGAAGTTCAATATCCCGGCATACAATTCAGTCAATTTGATGGAGCAGAATTGCTAGCGGAAAAATACGAGGTTTCAAGGGATGAACTTGATGCCTTTGGTTTAGCCAGCCACCAACGAGCGGCAGCGGCAACTGAAAAAGGCTATTTTAAGGACGAGATCGTTCCTATTAATATCAAGCTTGAAGATGGCAGTGCTGACGTTCATACAGCTGATGAAGGAATTCGCGCTGAAGCTAGTCTTGAAGGCATGCAATCCCTAAATCCTTTGAGAGAAGGTGGAGTTATAACGGCAGGAACAGCTAGCCAGATCAGCGACGGTTCGGCAGCAATACTGGTTGCGAACGAAGATGCAATCAAAAAATATAATTTGCCAGTTCGTGCAAAGATACACTCCCTCGCTGTGGTTGGGTCCGATCCGGTCATTATGTTGGAAGGTCCGATACCCGCCACGAAGAAGGTGTTAGAGAAGGCAGGGCTTGGTATTGATGATATGGATTTATATGAAGTGAATGAAGCTTTCGGTTCTGTACCACTTGCTTGGGCGAAAGCGGTCAACGCAGATCTCGATAAACTCAACGTTAACGGTGGAGCGCAGGCACTGGGCCACCCTCTGGGTGGAACTGGAGCAAAACTCATGACCACACTGGTGCATGAGCTTGAGAGAAGAGAGGGCCGTTACGGTCTCATCTCCATCTGTGAAGGGGGTGGTACCGCCAATGCCATGATTATTGAACGAATGAGTTCGGTAGAGAGCTAGGGTTTCGCAATGCTATTGGAAAATATTAAATCACCGTGGATGGATGAGGAATTGCAGATCATGCGGGATGCAGTTGCTCGTTTTCTGCAGAAGGAATTTGTTCCCCACATGGAGAAATGGGAAAAGCAGGGTTTCGTGGACAGGGAAGCCTGGTTAAGAGCAGGGCAAGCAGGATTACTCTGCGCCTCAATCCCGGAAGAGTACGGCGGTGGAGGCGGCAATTTCAAACATGAGATGGTTTTGGTTGAAGAACTCAGTTACGCCAATATCACCGGTTTTGGAAATGGAGTGCATTCAGGGATTGTTGCGCACTATATCAATTCCTATGGCACCGAAGAGCAGAAGCAAAAATGGCTACCGGCAATGGCAAGAGGAGAAATCGTTTCTGCCATAGCCATGACTGAACCGGGAACCGGCTCTGATTTACAGGCTGTGAAAACATCGGCTATTCGTCAGGGTGATCATTATGTACTGAATGGGCAAAAGACTTTTCTAACAAATGGTCAGACATCAAACTTGATATGCGTAGTCGCAAAGACTGACCCCGCCGAATCAGGCAAGGGAATTTCCCTGATCATGGTGGAAACCGATATAGTTGAAGGCGAAGGTGGGTTTTCCAGAGGGCGTAACCTGGAGAAGCTCGGCATGAAGGCTCAGGATACCTCGGAAATATTCTTCGAAGATGTAAAAGTTCCCGTAGAGAACCTGCTGGGAGACACGGAAGGAAAAGGCTTTGTACAGCTTATGCAGCAACTTCCACAAGAGCGCTTGATAATAGCTGCAGGAGCTTGTGCAGCAATTGAGAAAGCTCTGCGTTTAACCAGTGAATATGTGAAAGATCGAAAGGCTTTTGGGAAACGTATCCTCGATTTCCAAAACACTCAGTTTCGTCTGGCAGAGAGATATACCGAAGCGAAATTGGCAAGAACATTTGTAGATGATTGCGCGATGAAATTGGCCGAAGGAAAATTAGATAGCGCAACAGCAGCGATGGCGAAATGGTGGACTACTCAGAAGCAATGCGAAATAGTGGATGAGTGTTTACAGTTTTTTGGAGGCTATGGATACATGATGGAATATCCCATTGCCAAGATGTACGCGGATAGTCGTATTCAAAAAATATATGGCGGCAGCAATGAGATAATGAAGCTGTTAATCGCCAGAGAGATATAAAGAGAGATATAAAGAGAGATATAAAGAACAATTTAAGGTCGAGGCGTTGGTATGACGCCCATCAATAAAGCAGGAGTTCGCACATGAAAAAGGCAATTCTCTGTATAGCAACTTTTCTAATGATGGCTAATAGTTTTGCTGCGGAAACAGGGTACATCACGCCAAGAACAGAATTTGGTGCACCTGACTTTCAAGGTACTTGGACCATAGCAACGCAGACTAATTTAGAGCGCGCAGAACGCTTTGGCGGCGAGTTAGTTATTAGCGAAGAAGAAGCGATTCAAATTGAAGCAAGAGTGCAGGCAAGAAACGAAGCCAGTAACCGGCCCAGTGATCCGAACCGAGAAGCGCCTACAACAGGCCGGAACGTCGGCGGTTATAACACCTTCTGGATGGACCCGGGCGAACGTCTTGCTGTAGTGAATGACGAGATTCGTACATCTATTCTGGTGGATCCGGAAGATGGCCGCCTGCCCTATAGCGAACAGGGGCGCACTCTGTTCGCAGCAGCGATGCAGCAAAGGCAATCCTATGATGGCCCGGAAGTGCGACCTTTGGGAGAGCGCTGCATGGTGGGTTTTGGCTCATCCGGTGGTCCTCCTAAGCTGCCTGTTCTTTACAACAACTTAACTCAAATCGTTCAGACTGATTCCTATGTTGTTCTAATGGCAGAAATGAATCATGACGCCCGCATCGTTAGAATGAATCAGGATCATCAGCAGCCGTCTCTGAATCCATGGCTGGGTGATTCTGTTGGCTACTACGAAGACGATACATTGGTAGTAGTCACCACCAATTTTCACCCTCAACAAAGCTTGCGCTCCTCACTGGAGCATCGCTTCTATGGCTCAATGGAAATGGAGGTTACCGAGCGATTCACCAGAACGGCTGAAGATACAATTTTGTATCAGTTCACCGTTGACGATCCTCGGGTTTATTCTCAGCCCTGGAGTGGTGAGCTGCCCATGAATGCCAACGGCGAACAGGTATTTGAATATGCCTGCCATGAAGGCAACTATGCCTTGCCAGGAATTCTAGCCGGTGCCAGAAGAGCAGATAGCGAGGGCATTGACTACGCGCCTACCGATCCCGGGCAATAAACAGGCAGAAAAATATTTCATTTCAAGACTTCGGTCTAAGCACCGTGCACAAAAAAGCCGGCTACAGATTTTTCCTGCAGCCGGCTTTTTGTATTTTTCTAAGAGACTAGATTCATCCGCGTAAATCAGGAAGCTGATAACCCTCAGCCGCCATATTGGCGCGAATAGTCTTCTTGTCGATCTTACCCGTGGAAGTCAGAGGAATCGCATCAGTCACGATAATCTCATCAGGTAGTTGCCACTTGGCAAAGATCTTTGTGCAGTGTTCCAGTACAGCAGACTGATCCAGTTCAACACCTTCTGCCAAGATAACCAACGCAACCGGACGTTCGTCCCACTTGGGGTGGGGTTGGGCGACAACGGCAGCCTGCATCACACCAGGAAATCCAACTATATGGTTTTCCAGATCAACCGAAGAAATCCATTCTCCACCTGATTTGATCAGGTCCTTTGATCGATCCGCGATAAGAATATATTGCTCGGAATCAATCATGGCGACATCGCCAGTGACCAGCCAGCCATCGTGAAACTTTTCCGGTTGAGGATCGTTATAGTACTCAGCGGCAATCCACGGGCCGCGAATACATAATTCACCAACCGCTTCACCGTCGTGGGGAAGGCGATTCCATTCTTCATCGAAAATTTCAATTTCGAGCCCCGGCATAGCTAAACCAGCCTTGGCAATGTTTTCGAATTGCTGATCTTCGGTGAGCTTCAATTGAGAGCGTTTTGAAACCTTCCTCGAGAGAGTGCCAAGAGGGTTGGTTTCAGTCATGCCCCAGCCCTGAATTACCTCAATGCCATAGGAATCCCAGTACCAGCGCATCATCTCAACCGGTGGAGCCGAGCCGCCGCAAGTGAGACGAGCCAGTTGGCCGAGATCATATTTATCTGGATTGGCGTCAAGAATAGCTCTGACACCTTGCCAGATCGTTGGTACGCCAGCAGATACTGTAACGTCTTCGTCTACCATCAGGCCCAGAAAGGAGTCAGGAGTCATAAAGCGATGGGACATAACTTGTTTGCAACCTAGCATTGAGGCTGCAAAAGGTAGCCCCCAGCCCATAGCATGGAACATGGGCACGATTCCCAGCAGCGAATCCAGAGCTGAAAGTCCCATGGAATCGGTCAGGCTTTCGGTAAGAGTGTGTAAATAAGTCGATCGATGGGTATACATGACCCCTTTGGGTTTGCCCGTGGTGCCCGATGTATAACAAAGCCCCATGGGAGAATTCTCGTCGATCTCGGGCCAATCATATTCTGTTGGATGACCAGCAATGAAATCTTCGTAGTCCACCTGATTTTCAAAAGAGGATTCGCCGCTTTCTCCATTTCGACAGATCACCAGCAGCTCAACGCAGGGAATCTTGCCCCAGAGCGGCTCTAGCAGGGGTAATAAATCTTCATCTGCGAAAATCACTCTGTCACCAGCATGATTGATGATGTATTCCAGATCAGTAGAAGACAGACGGATATTCAGAGTGTGAAGCACTGTGCCCATGGAGGGCAGGCCTTGATATAGCTCGAGGTGGCGATAGTTATTCCACATGAAGCTACCGATCCTGTCGCCCACTTCAATGCCGTGAGCATTCAAGGCATGAGCTACCTGATTAGCGCGGTCCCAGGTTTGCTTGAGAGTCTGTCGATGCATTCCATCGATCTGTTTGGTGACGACCTCTACTTCCGGGTCCAATACGGCACCTCTGCCAAGGATGCGAGACATTAAAAGAGGTGTTTTCTGCATAGTCATTCTGGTATTCCCCACTGTATTTGTAGCTTTGCTATTGAAAGTTAGGTCAGGGAGCATATCCGATAATCAGGGCCATGATCAATTGATAGAGGCCAGCAGATGAATTGTAAAGCTGTGTCGAGCGGTTTATTCTCATGCCAGCAACTTAATTGAGGAAATACCATGATTAGCTCCAAGGAACATCCGAAGAAGACCATTACGGTTAAGGGAAAGAAAATGGCTTATGTGGAAATGGGGGAGGGTGATCCTATTATTTTCCAGCATGGAAACCCCACGTCTTCCTATTTATGGCGGAATGTCATGCCTCACCTTCAGGATCAGGGCCGTTGCATCGCAATTGATCTTATTGGAATGGGAGATTCTGAGAAGCTGCAAGATTCAGGTGCCAATAGTTATTCCTTTGTCGAGCATCGGGAATATCTAGATGGGGCGTTGGAAGCGCTTGGGGTGACGGATAATGTCACATGGGTAATTCATGACTGGGGCTCAGCACTTGGTTTTGATTGGGCGAATCGACATCGTGACAGCATCAAAGGTATCGCCTATATGGAAGGTATTGTGCGTCCGGTCACTTGGGATGCATGGCCGGAAGCCGCCCGGGGTGTCTTTCAAGGATTTCGATCCAGTGCCGGTGAAGACATGGTGCTTGAAAAAAACACCTTCGTGGAGCGCGTGCTGCCCGGATCCATACTAAGAGACCTCACTGATGAAGAAATGGATGTTTATCGGCGCCCCTTCAAAAATTCAGGAGAAGATAGAAGGCCCACGCTAACCTGGCCACGTCAAATACCAATCGAAGGAGAGCCAGAAGACGTAACGGAGATAGTGCAAAATTATGCAGACTGGCTGTCTCAAAGTGACTTGCCCAAACTGTTTATCAATGCAGAGCCAGGAGCAATTCTAATAGGCCCGCAAAGAGAATTTTGTCGATCTTGGCCAAACCAGAAAGAAGTCACTGTGGCTGGAAATCATTTCTTACAGGAAGATTCTCCGGACGAAATCGGGCAAGCTATCTCAGCTTGGCTAAGAGAAATTTGAATTCAATGAAAAACTACTCCCAGATTTTGCTTGCCGTTCTCGTTGTGCTTCTGTTCTTTGGCAGTACTGCACAAGAGGCTCAAGACCAGTCAATAGTTAGTGGGTTTCTTGGCGCTTGGATTGTTAATGAAGAGCTAAGCGACAATACCGACGACCAGGTAGAGGAAGCTATTGAAGCAGGAGGAGGAAAAGGAAGCCGCGGGTTTTTTAATCGCAAGGAAGACTTCTATCGCGGTGGTCCGGTGGAGCAGGAGCTTTATGATCGAATTTCCTATGATGACTTGCTTAGCATTTCTTATCAGGCTCCTGAATTTCGTTTTGAATATGAGGGCGGCTGGCTTCGGGTGTTTCATACCGATGGGCGACGGCGTAGCACTACGGCGAATGACTTTTACAGTGAGGGGGGCGATGATTTCTCTTTCGCCAACTTCGACAGTGAAGCAATAATTGTTGAAGCTCGGCCCAGAGATGGAGGCTTTACTCTGGAAACGTATACTCTGATCAATAACGGAAGTCAGTTACGAGTGGAAATGGTATTGGAGCCGGATTCTTTTCGCGAGGCTATTGAGCTTGTTCTAATTTACGATCGAGTTGATGGTTCTAGTAACGATTCTAATAACTAAGCTAGATCAGCTTGCCTGATTAACAGTTAGAATTTCTGCCTCAACATCCTCTAGCTTATCTTTGCCAAAGAAAATTTCATCTTCAACATAGAATGTTGGGGAACCAAAGGTGCCGCGTTCTACTGATTGATTCGTGTTGTCGATTAGCTGTTGTTTTATCTCCGGGTCTGCTGCCCCTGCAATGATTTCATCAGCAGGAAGACCGCAGTCACTCAGAGCTTTGTGAATTACTTGTGGATCATCCATCTTTAAGCCCTGCTCCCACATGCAGCTGTAGAGCCTATCAATATATTCTTTTCCAAAGCCGTGCTTCTGTGCGTGGATGGCGCCACGCATGATATACAGCGTATTCACAGGGAAGTTCGGATTCATTTTAAATTCCTTTATCTCATGCTTCTTTTTGAAGCGCTCAGTTTCCAGAACTTGATACTCATTCTTATTCTTGACGCCAGCAAACTGTTCCATAGGTGATTTGTTATTGGTGGACTTGAAAATCCCGCCGAGAAGAATGGGGAAGTATTCAAACTTTACTCCGGTTCGGGCTTCGATTTCTGGAATTACCTTGTGACAGTAATAGGTGTTTGGGCTGCCGAAATCAAAATGAAACTGGACTCTTGCAGTCATTGGGTCTCCCCCTTTTTCTTAGTTCTATTTCTGTTCTTAGAATGTTTCTGCAAACGGATGAGCATCCATCTCGTGAGTCCATGCATCAGGATTTTGATTATGCATATACCAGTACGCTTCACCAATGGACGCTGGATTCGCTAAAGTATTTTCCGATGAAGATTGTTATGAGCTAATAAGCAATTATAAAGAACCGAAAAACAAGTGGCGATTAATCGCGCACTTGGTTCGCTGCGCTCTACATCGGCTTCCTGAATTTCAGTGTCATGCGATCGCTTTCACCTATATCAGCATATTTTGCTCGGTCTTGATCTCCCATTCGGTAGTTAGGAGGCAGGGTCCACACGCCATCGGGATGAACTGTAGGGTCTTTAGGATTGGCATTAATCTCTGAGGAGGCTACGAATTCGAATCCCGCTGCGGCTGCTATTTCTTTTACGTAAGCCTCTGTCACATACCCGGAGGTGCGCATAACATCCATGCCTGCATCGGGCAAGGCGCGATGCTCAACAACGCCCAATATGCCGCCTGGCTTTAGTGCGGCATAGAACGATGCGAAGAAATCATCTTCCTGACCCGCCATTATCCAGTTATGGACATTGCGAAAAGTGAGAGCCATATCCGCAGACTCAGGGGGAGCGATTGCCACTTCATGAGGAGGATTGAGGTGGCGAACGGTAGTTTTTCCGTAGATCTCCGGGTTGGCAGTTATTTTTTCTTCAAATTGGCCCAGGATACGCGGCATGTACGCGGCGCTGGCATTAGGAGAGAAGTGAGCTGCATAGAACTTACCGTGGTCTCGAACAAAAGGGGCGATAATCTCTGCATACCAACCGGTAGAAGGTAATATCTCGATGACTGTCATATCAGCTTCAATGCCAAAAAATCCCAGAGTCTCAACAGGGTGACGGAACTCATTGCGGGGGATATTCGCTGCGTCTCGGTGACTGGCTACAATCAGGTCTTCAAGAGATAGTGCTGATGCGCCACCGTGGTGGTCTGCCTGGCTGAACTGCGAGAAAGACAGGGTTAGCAGGGATGCAAAAGCAACTTTGCTCAAACGTGAATTGATCATAAACTTCCTCATAAGGATCTTTGAATTAAAGTGATTTCAATCGGTGGTTTTGACTACGTATTCTAACCACGAATTCTAACTACAGCTGCCGAAAGTAGCAAAATTTGGCCGTGGGTTCCAGATTGTTAGCTATTACTATAGGCTTTACGTGCCTGCCCTGATTAGTCGAGTGAGAGATAATGAGTGACATCCCGTTTCTGTTGGACATGAAAGTACGAGATTACGAGTGTGATATGCAGGGGATCGTCAATAACGCGATTTATCAACATTATTTAGAGCATGCCCGCCATGAGTTCTTGGAAAGCAGGGGGCTCAGCTTCGCCGAACTGACTCAGCAAGGCATTATCATTGTCGTCATTCGCGCGGAACTGGATTATAAGGCTTCCCTGCACGCCGGCGAAGAGTTTACTGTTAGTGTATCCGCCCATCAGGCTTCGCGGATAAAACTGGCTTTCCAGCAGGATATTCGAAGAAAGGAAAGCGGGGAATTGGCTGTACAGGCAGTAATAACAGCCACTTCATTGAACGAACGCAATCGTCCTTATTTTCCCGCAGAGCTTTCCTCACTTCTGTAATACATATATCTGTTTATTGCCTAATAGTGATAGATGCTTCGGCTAGGTCTTTAGGCAAAGAAACAGCAAATGCATCATAAGCTTCGTTTCTACTTGTTTCGCTATCAGCGAAAATCGCCTGGAAGAATGACAGAAGAGCCATTTTAGTTATCATTTGTTGGCGAGCTGGATGCAATGCTTTTTCAGTTGGCATGGTTTCGCATACTTCAGGAATTGAAGGGTCCATATAGATGCCGTCCTCTTCATTACCCAGGGTGAGGAAAGCAGCATAGGGATCTTCGTCCATATTAGAGAGAACAGCGGCGCAGCCTAATCCATCGGGATGATCCATAAATCTCAATAAAGGTTCAGACATGCCGGCAAAACCCAGGTGGGTGCCGCCATCAATTCTCACCAGTGCTGAGGTCTGCACACGATCAGGAATTATTGCGGCATTGGCTTCGTAGTTAATAAGGGCATCTAATGTTCCGGCAATCATTAGAAAGGGTATATCGATAGTTTTGTAGTAGTCCGCGGTAAATGGTGCGGAAGGTCCGGCGATTGATGCCGCTGCTCGAATTCGAGAATCCCGAAGCTTTGAATCAAAGCTGGCGATGGAAGTTGTCATCCCGCCGAGGGAGTATCCCATTATGCCGATTCGTCCTTGATCAATATCGCTGGGGAATGGTTTCTCACTGCCACTCAAAGCCAGAATTGAATCGATAAGGAAAGAAATGTCAGTGGGTTGATTGACGACATCAGCGGCATTTGGTCCACCTTCGGTTCCTCCATTGGTCAGCGGATAATCAGCGGCGGCAACTACGTACCCATAGCTTGCCAGGTGCTCTGCAGCATACGCCAGATCATTTCGGGCAGAGACGAATCCGTGGCTATGGATTATCAATGGAGTGTTCACTGACGCATCTTCCGGAAACCACAGAGTTGTTACCAATGTTCGCTCGGGTTTGGCAGCTACTCCTTTGTTCTCGTTTGTTGGCCGGCTTTGATCAACAAACACCGTATCTACACTACTAACAGAATAGGGGCCAGGTTCGAGCCATGCCTCGGTGACAGATCCTTCCGGGGCTGATTCCGCCATGGTTAGTAGGTAGACCAGTAGCGACAGTAAAATTATTACTACCACCAAGCCGAGAAGACCAATTCCAATTTTGCGTAACATATGTACTCCTTAGAACTTCAATATATAGGACCTTAACAATTAGATCCTTAACAAATGAGACCTTGATAAATAGGACCCCAATAAAAAGAACCCTAATAAATTGACCTTTAACCTAAGCTGATAGTCTTTTCGTCAGCTCAGCTCAAAGAAGCTGGCTGAAGTATGCAGGAACTATTTCTGAAGCCTTGCCGTAAACATGATTATCAAATCCGGATCCAGTTTCTTCCAGGTTTAGTTCCACCGTATGAGCTCTTCGGATTTTTGCAGTTTGATAGAAGCCAGAAGCTGGATAGACATTACCCGAAGTGCCTATGGCAACAAATAGGTCGCAGCTTTCCAAAGCCTTATTGATTTGATTCATGTGAAAAGGCATTTCTCCGAACCATACAATATGAGGGCGAAGATTGCCCGGGGATCTGCAGCAGCTACAGCAGGTGTCGAAATCTATGTCTTCTCGAATATCGAATACCATGAGTGAATTCATGCAGCGCATCTTCAGAGCTTCGCCGTGCATATGTAGCACATTATCTGAGCCTGCTCTCTCATGGAGATTGTCGATATTCTGAGTCACCAGGAGAAATTCGCCCTGAAACTCATGCTCAAATTTAGCCAAGGCTGTATGTGCCGGATTAGGTCTCACCTCTGGTGAAAGCAGCTGTTTTCTGCGTTGGTTATAAAACTCATAGACTAATTGGGGATTTTTAGCGAAGCCTTCCGGTGATGCAACTTCTTCGACGCGGTGATTCTCCCATAGTCCATCGGCGGCTCTAAACGTACTCAAACCGGATTCGGCTGAGATGCCTGCGCCGGTAAGAATAACTATGGAGCCGATGGTAGAATTCATGGCAGCGATAATAGCACGTATCGATAGGCTGTTAAGGACCGACAGAGCTATAATACCTCGCGCTAATACCCCAGAAATGGCATGTGTTGGCGCAACATTTAATACAGCTATTCGATTCAGTTATTGAATAAACACGTAGGAAGGAAACCGAATAATGGCAGCGATAAAAATCGGCAATCTGGCACCAGCTTTTACTTTGCTGGACCAGTTGGGGAACAAAGTCAGTCTCAAGGATTACAAGGGTAAGTCTAATGTGATTTTGTACTTCTATCCGAAAGCGATGACGCCGGGATGTACCGTTCAGGCTTGCGGGCTCAGAGATTCAAAGAAGCAGTTGGCGAAATTGGATGCGGTGGCTATAGGCATAAGCCCCGACCCTTATAAGCGACTAGCCAAATTCGAAGACAAGTATGATCTGAATTTCACACTGCTTTCCGATGAGGATCATGCTATTGCCGATAAATATGGTATTTGGGGTTTGAAGAAATTCATGGGGAGGGAATTTATGGGAGTTATCCGATCGACATTTATTATCGATAAGGAAGGCCGATTTTCTCACATTATGGCTAAGGTAAAAACCAAGTCCCATCATGAAGATGTGATGGAAATCCTGAAAAATCAGAGTGCATAAGCCGTGCTGCTAAACTATCGAAAATACTCGAGTGATGGAACTCCGCTTGTGATTCTCCATGGCTTGTTTGGCAATCTCGGTAATTGGGGTTGGCATAGCAAACAACTGGCAGAGAGTTTTGCTGTCTACGGAGTGGATCTTCGAAATCATGGAGCCTCATTTCAAGATGATGAATTAAATTACCAGGTCATGGCAGAAGACCTGAAGAAGCTATTGATTCATCTCCAAATAGAGCGTTGCTTTCTTGTGGGGCACTCAATGGGTGGCAAGGTGGCTATGCAGCTGGCGCAGACTGATCCTCAAATTATCGAAAAGCTAGTGGTAGTGGATATCGCTCCGGTTAGCTATTCCAGTACTGCAGATGGGCATTTGAATGTCATGGATGGAATGGAGTCCCTGGATTTTTCATCTATTTCCAACAGGAAGGATGCCGATGAGCAATTGGCAAAATTTGTCGCTGATGAGGCAACGCGAAGTTTTATTTTGACAAATCTAGTTCGTGAAGGAGAAATTTATAAATGGCGGATCAATCTTCCCGCTATTCGAAAAAATTATGACAGACTGAGAGAAAAACCTATTGGTGATGAGATATTTAGTAAGCCGGTTCTTTTCATTAGGGGAGGAAACTCCAATTATATCCAGTCATCACAACAGGAAGAGATTCTAAAATTGTTTCCTGAGGCCAAAGTGAAGACCGTGATGGAAGCGGGGCATTGGGTTCACGCTGAGAAACCCCAATTGGTGCTGAAAATAATTCAGGATTTTCTACTGCCTTAGATTCGTATGTCAGAAATAATCTGCATTAAAAGAAATAAATACTGAAGAAGCATGTAAAGCGAGACAAATTATGACAATGCTAAGCGTTAACGTAAACAAGATTGCACTTCTGCGTAATTCCCGGGGTAGAGATTACCCAAATGTGTTGGCATTTGTTGATCAGCTCATATCTCTAGGCGTAAAAGGGATTACTGTTCACCCCCGGCCCGATGAGCGACATGTGACTCGTCAGGATGCAATTGACATCGGTGAGTTCTTAAAAGCCAAGCCGGGAATTGAATTTAATGTAGAGGGTTATCCTTCTCGGGAATTCATGGACCTGGTTATTCAGCTGAAGCCAGATCAGTGCACCCTGGTTCCTGATGAGCCGGGCCAGCTAACATCCGATCACGGGTGGGATGTAGCAGGCAACAAGGACCAGCTTACAGCAGTGCTTGCTGAGCTTAAGCAACATGGTATTCGCAGCAGTCTCTTTCTCGACCCTTCGCCGATTCTGGTTTCTCATGTACTTGCGGTAGGCGCAGACAGGATTGAGCTCTACACCGAAGATTTCGCAAATAATTACGGTACGCCTGATCAGGAAAAAATAACGGGGCAATATGCGGATACTGCCGCAAAGGCAGAAGAATTGGGTATTGGAGTTAATGCCGGGCATGATCTGGATCTGGAAAATCTTACCAGATTTCTGCTAATACCCAATGTTAAAGAGGTTTCTATTGGTCACGCACTAGTGGTGGAGAGCCTGCAAATGGGCATCTCCACGGTTGTTGGCAAATATTTGAGAATCACTGGTGAGAACAGAAATGAGGATTGAGAAAGCCTCTGAAATCGAATCCCTTTTGGTGCCGGCATTAAGTTAGGGTTCAGACTGAAGCCGTACACTGAAGTCTCAAGATTGGGAACTCGGGCCAGGAAGGCCTGCAGGAGACTTCAGTATGAATCCCGAGAGTCAGACAGGGTATTTATTCCATAAGCACCGCGGTGGAGATGTTTTCACACCTCTTCGTGGTTTGTTCAGGTCGGCAGTTGCAGTAGTCTTTGCCTCCGGCTTGTTTCTATTGATGCCAACATCAGCCTCAGCTTCACACTTTGAACTCTCCCGCTTAGCGAATCAGATGAGCATGGTCTCGGAGCGATTAGCTTATGAATTACGCTATGTGCGAAATTACGGAAGTGTTCGCCAGAAAGCAGAGAGGCTAGCAAGAGAAACCAGGCAGCTAGATGAAGCTCTTCGTCGTAATCGAAGCAATTCTTATGTTCGATCTCAATTCAGAGATGTGAGTCGTCGATTCGAATCTTTGGAAGATGCTTTTCTGCGGGCCAATCGTCAGGACTACAATAATTACGTTTACGATGAGATGTCGGTGTTGAGCGATTTGTTTAGCCGACTTTGGCAGGAATTCAGTTATAGCAGATTCAACAATAATGGGTTTAGCAATTACCGGAACAACTCATGGAATTACAGTTCCAGGAGTTATAACTATTGGAGCTTTAATTCTGGGAACAGGCTGTGGAATTTTAGTAATCGAAATGACCGTAATCGGAATTACAACAGCCGAAATTACAATAACCGAAACTACAGTAATAGAAATTCCAGCAACCGGACATTCAATTCTCGGAATAACAGAAATTCAGTTCCACGCAACAGGGGTTCTCGACAAAATGACCGAAGTAACCCTCGTAACAGGGCACCCATTGTTAGTGAGCGGCGAGAGGCAATTCCCGAAGTCTTTCAGGGGTATCAGGGTGATCGGCGTCGTCCAGCCGCGGGTAACCGCCAGCCACGAACTGAAAATTCGAATCGAAACCGAGCTGAGAGAGTGACTCCAGGCAGTCGAGACTTTGATCAACGAAGTCCTGTTCTGGAGCGACAAGCGAGGCCGCAGAATAATCGGCCCAGAACTGAACGGCAGTCGGCTCCACGGGCACAGGCTCCTCGAAGTGACGCTCGGCAAAGGCCTCAAGCCAATGCCGCTCGCTCTACACCGGCTCCGAATCGAAATACCCAGAGAAGCCAGCGAGATGATCGCAATAGAGATAAGGCCAATGAATCGCGGCGTCGCAGCAGAAACCCCTAGATTGCTCGCGATTGAAGCTCCCTCCAGCCTCATAACTTTTTGCTTCTAAGTTCAGATTTTTTGGTTTTTCGTCTAGAAGGCAGTAAAATCGCTGCCCATGTACAAGACCTGCCCAAAATGCGGATATGAAAGACAGGCTCAGGATAAGGCGCCAAGTGAGGAATGCCCGTCCTGTGGTCTTGTCTTCAGTAAATGGATCAAGAGCCTGCTCGTTGATCATGAGCTGGAAGAGGCGCTAGAGGAAGAGGCGGCAGAGCAGACCTGGCAGAAAGGGATTAAGACATTCTTTTTCCATCCTCAGCCCGATATGGCTCGAGGTGATTTTCTAATGTACGTCGTAGTCTTCTTCGGGTTTCTTATCTGGGGAATGGATTTCATTCTCATGGATTTCAGAACCAATGCCATCGGCCAGTCCTGGTTGCATAATGTTGATTTGATTTTTCATGAAGCTGGACACTTCTTCTTCATTCCCTTCGGTCGATATGGCTCAATTTTAGGCGGTAGTCTTTTTCAGGTAATTGTTCCCCTGTTTCTAATGTTGGCTTTCCTTATTCGTAACAAGGACAGCTTTGCTGCAGCCATCTGCCTGTGGTGGGCTGGGCAAAGTATTATGGATATTGCGCCTTACATTGCCGATGCTCGAGCCTTGAGACTGCCACTACTGGGTGGAGGCACCGGGGCTGATTCTCTTGGCAGGCATGATTGGGAAAATTTGCTTAGACCGATTGGAATGTTGGAATATGATATCCGCATAGCTACGGTGGTCGATTATTTCGGGGCTGCTGTGGTATTACTCGCCCTTGCCTGGGCAGCAAGTATGTTGTTTATCTACTACAGGGATAGCAACGATTAATACCAAGCGCTATATTGTTGACCCTTTGATTATCCATTCCAAGTCTGGCTCCTGTAACTCTCTGCTGATGGTTCTCCCGTGCCTCTAGAACAAAATCGCCTATATTACGGTTACCTCATTGTCATGGCTGGCTTTGTCACTCAATTCATTGCCGTGGGGATGAGCAACTACATAGTTGGTTCTTTCATGATTCCTATGACTGAGGAATTTGGCTGGACCCGTGCTGAGTTCTCAGCTTCCCGCTCAATTGGTCAACTGGTTCTGGCCGGGACCGGTTTCCTAATCGGCTCTCATATCGATCGTCATGGGGGGCGGCCGTTCATCCTTGTTGGAGGAGTCATACTCTCTGTTTCCTGCTTCGCTTTGGGAAGTATTACATCTCTATCCCAGTGGCTGGTTCTTAATGGCGTAATGCTCACCATGGGAGCTGCCATGATCGGGAATCTGGTGGTTAATGTAACCCTGGGCAAGTGGTTTGTGGAGCACCGAGGGCGAGCTGTAGCTCTGGCAGGAATGGGGATTTCTCTGGCAGGGATTGTCCTGCCGCCTTTGACTAGTTGGTTAGTTGATCAGTTTGGTTGGCGCGAAAGTTGGCAGATACTGGGCTATGCAGCCGCTGTCGCTGCTCTACCAATGGCGCTGATTGTTCGCAGGAAACCGGAAGATCACGATTTGCATCCAGATGGAAAATCCACCCAAGAAGTGGAAGCTGGCGGAGATCATGCTGCGAAAGCAGACTATGCAAAATCCATGACGCGGGCGCAGGCCATGCGCACATCAAGCTTTTATTTTCTCGTGCTTGCATTTGGTTTGTTCCAGATTTCCATCACCGTCATGTTGATTCAAACTATCCCCTTAATGACCGATGCCGGATATTCACGACTCATTGCCTCGTCAATGATTTCTCTTTCTTCTATTCCGGCATTTCTGAGCAAGCCGTTCTGGGGGTTATTGATAGATCGATACAATCCAAAGCGTCTTGCGGCAGTTGGGGCAGCTGTAACCGGCTTATCGGTAATGCTTATTGTTTTCAGTGTCAGCCGGCAAATGGATTTTCTGGTATACGGAGCGTTCCTGATGATGGGGATTGGATGGGGAGGTCTGTTGCCGCTTCAGGAGGTTATCTGGGCTTCTTTTTTCGGCAGACGCTACCTCGGCTCGGTTCGATCTACAGCCATGCCGTTTACCTTTGGTATGTCAGCTCTGGGTCCTGTATTGGTGGCCGGATACTACGATCTCTATGGAAATTACGATCTAGCTTTGCTTCTGATTGGTGTCTGCAACATGGCTTCGGCAATAATGCTTTTCAGAATGAAAGATACAGATGTACTGGCATCCAGAGCAAGAAAAGAGATTGCACCCTCCTAGAGAGCTTTTTCCTCGGCCGTGACGCTGCAACTTTAGCGCCACAGATCAATATTCCCCAATAGTGTGATCCTGTTCACATTTTGATTCCTGCTATCTCCTAAGATTGCCTTATAACAGGCCTTGTATGAAGGAAAGACGGGATAAAAAATGTTTGATCAATTGCGCTGTGAATTACCTGATGTGAAAGTGGCAAAGCCCAGAGGCTTGTCGCCGCAGATGTTTTTCAAGGTATACAGTGGAGTCAATACGATAGGCTTCGCGCAACTTAGCGCCAATGGAGAAAATAATCATCAACTCTCCAGTTCTCTTGAAGAGAATGAGGCACCAAGGATCAGTTACTGCCTGAAAAATATCGAAGTTTCACAGAACTACCGTAATCAAGGCGTCGGTTCAGCTTTGCTGGATGAAGTAATTCGATTCTGCAGGGACGAACAGGTATCGTCACTCTATGGCGAAGCCAAGGGAGATATTCCTGTGTTACGTCGTTGGTATGAGGCAAAGGGTTTCGATTTTGACCCGGTGGACAATATGCAATTGTCATTCTAAGAATCGGGATCGCCTTTTCTGGCTAATTCCTTAACAAATCTTCTAACATCGGCTCTAGTTCCGGCCAGACATTTTCCAAAATCATAAACTGCGCTTCTGCCTTGGGATGGATGCCATCGCTTTGCATCAGTTCGGGCTGTTGTGGAATTCTATCTATCAGAAATGGCACAAGTGGAATCACCTTTTTATTGGCAAGTTCAGCGTAGAGGCGAAAGAAGGGAAGGGTGTAGCGAGGTCCATAATTGGGAGGAATCTGTATTCCGGTCAGCAGTACTTCTGCGCCACTCTCTGTTGAGAGATCGATCATCTCTTCAAGGTTTTGCTTTAATAATTCCAATGGCAGTCCGCGCAATCCGTCATTACCTCCCAATTCCAGTATTACCAGATCCGGGGAATAATTTTCCAGCATCGCTGGAAGCCTGACCAGACCACCCGTGGTGGTTTCTCCACTCACGCTGCCATTGACTACGATTACAGAGAGCCGCTCGTCTTCAAGTTTCTGGGAGAGCAGAGTAACCCAACCCTGTTCCTCTTCGATGCCATAGGCAGCACTAAGGCTATCGCCATAGACCAGCAAGGTAATATCTTCATCCAGACTGAATGCCATAGAACTGGCAGTAAACAGGATGAAATAAACCAATAGTCGAGTAATTTGGGAGCTTATCGTGTCGGACATACAAGTATTTTCGATATATGTTAAACCGTGTATGCCGTGCTAACGTACAGCATAGGTCACAACGGTGATTAGCCTCCATTTTATAGAGGCGGACGGTACTTGCAAAGCTTCTCTTCAGGAGAGCTTGGCATAAGTCTAAATGACCTATAATTAGCTGACCCAGATGAATGCCCAATAGGGCGGTTTGGGCTGATTTAGAGAGAACTAGTTTAGAGTAGTTAAGAGCAATGATTCGAATCGAAAAATTATGTAAGCGGGTTGATACTACCGAAGGTGTATTAACAATATTGAATGATGTCAGCCTGTCTATCGGAAAGGCAGAAACTGTCGCCATAGTTGGAGCTTCCGGCTCAGGAAAATCGACACTCCTCGGGCTAATGGCCGGTCTGGATGGGGCCAGTTCAGGGGATGTATTCCTTGACGGGCACAGCCTGGCGGAAATGGATGAAGAGCAGCGAGCTGTGCTAAGAGGTCAATTAGTTGGTTTTGTCTTTCAGTCATTTCAGCTCTTGCCCAGTTTGACCGCTCTTGAAAATGTCATGCTTCCTATCGAGTTGAAGGGTGACCCTGCTGCTAAGGACAAGGCGAGGCAGCTACTCGCCAGAGTCGGTTTGGATGAGCGTTGGCATCACTATCCAAACCAGTTATCTGGTGGCGAGCAGCAACGGGTTGCCATCGCCAGAGCCTTTGCTACTGAAGCGCAAATCTTATTCGCAGATGAACCCACCGGGAATCTCGATACCGCGACGGGCGGCAAGATCATCGACTTACTTTTTGATTTAAATCGTGAATACTCAACTACGCTGGTACTGGTAACCCACGACGAGCGGCTTGCGGAGAAATGTAATCGTATGGTCAGCCTGGTTGCCGGTGAAGTTGTCGCCGACGTGAAAAATGCGGAGCCAGTGAGTGCCTGAATCATCTCATGTAGTAGGAAACGAAGCGGCTGTACACAAATTGGTAGACAGGAAGTCTTTGTCCATGCTTTTTCGGCTCGCTCTCAGACTATTATGGCGTGACTGGCAGGGAGGGGAGCTGAGACTATTATTCATCGCCCTGGTAATGGCGGTGAGCTCGGTAAGTGGAATTGCATTATTTACCGACAGGCTGGAGAAAGCCCTGTTGCTGGAATCGGCAAATATGCTTGCTGCCGACCGGGTAATGGGAAGCGGTCGCCAGCCTCCTCAATCGATTATTGAAGAAGCCCAGTCCCGCGGGCTGCGAACAGCAGAAACCCTAAGTTTCACCTCGATGGCATTTTCCGATTCTGGAAATATGCTGGTATCAGCCAAGGCCGTGAGCGGAGCTTATCCTCTTCGCGGCGAAGTAATAATTGCAGATCAACCCTTCGTTCGCGGCGTGCCCATTCAGAGCGGACCTCCAGCAGGTGAAGTCTGGCTTGAATCTCGAGCTTTACCGGCTTTGGGGATAGAAGTTGGGGACTCGGTGTTTGTGGGTGAGGCCGAGCTTGAAGTCAGTAAAATAATTATCGCCGAGCCGGATCGTCAGCAGGGTGGAATGATCGACAATGCTGGGCCACGTCTGATGTTGAGTATGGATGATGTGGCAATAACCAATGTGGTACAGCTGGGCAGTCGAGTCAGTTATAGGTATTTGTTTGCATCTGATGATCCGCTAATTTTAGACTCTTTCACCGAATGGTTCGAAGTTGAATACGAGGGTGAGTATCGCCTTAGAGATGTAAGGGATGAAAGCGAAGAAGTCAGTGATGCGCTGAACAAGGCAGAGAGCTTCCTATTGCTGGGTTCGCTATTTGCTGTGTTATTGGCCGGAGTCGCCATAGCGCTCACTGCCAAACGTTATTCCGAGCGACACTATGACTATGTAGCGATTCTTAAAACGCTTGGGTGTACATCAGCTCAAATTGGTTTTATCTATTTGTCTATTCAATTCGTTCTCGCTGCTCTGGCAATGATCATCGGTTGTATTCTAGGTTGGCTGATTCATCATGGAATATTGCAGTTGCTGCAATCAGTACTGACAATCGATTTACCTCCAGCAAGTCTTCAGCCATTCGTAATTGGCTCTCTAACAGCTGTCATATGCTTACTTTCCTTTGCTTTGCCGCCTCTATTGGCTCTGCGCGAGACTCCTCCTTTACGAGTGCTTCGCAAGGATATGAGTCAGCAAAAAATTTCTGCAAATATTCCATATGTGTTTGGCATTCTGGGGTCGATATTTCTGATCTATTGGTACAGCCAGGATCTGGTGCTTACTTCTGTGCTGGTTAGCTCTGTTTCTGCTATCGCCATTTTCCTTTCGATTGTTTCTTTTATTCTGCTTCATTCCAGTGGATCAGTAGGCATGAAAGCCGGAAGCGCATGGAAGTTGGCAATGACGGCGAGCAGGCGCCGGCGTAAACAAAACGTGCTCCAAGTAATGGTGTTTTCTATCACTATCATGTCATTACTTATTTTGACCTTGCTTAGAACAGATCTTATCGATGACTGGCAGGCACAACTTCCAGAAGACACGCCAAATCATTTCATGATGAATATTACGGCAGACCAGATCGAGGGAATGGAGAACTTTTTCGAAGAGAACGGTGTTGCCAGCAATGCCTTTTATCCTCTGATCAGTGCCAGAGTTACCTCTGTTAATGGAGATCTTCCTGACCCTCAGGAAGATCTTGAAACTGAAGGGCAGCGCAGCTCTCTGACAGAAACTGCTAGTCGCGATGAGGAATCCGAAGAAGAGACGGAATCCGTTATAGGCGAGGCATCGGACGCGTCATCTACTGAGAGCGCGGCGAATACCGATGAAGAGAGCGAAGCCGGCCAGGTAGGGGGACGTCTCGCTCGGCGTCAGGTTACCTGGGCTGTGGACCTTCCTCCGGATAATCGGGTTACTGATGGGACCTGGTGGGCAGAAGACTCACAGCCTGGCTATGTCTCTATCGAACAGGAATACGCAGACTGGCTGGATTTGGAATTGGGAGATCGGGTTGAGTTTGAAGTGAATCAACAAACTGTGAGCGCAGAAGTCAGCAGCTTTCGCAGTGTTCGTTGGGACAATATGCAGCCCAATTTTTTCATCATCTTTTCGCCTGGCACCATAGATCATTTAGGGGCGACATTTCTGTCCACTACACTGATGGAGAGTGATCAAAAGATTCTTCTCAATGATCTGGTGCGTCAATTTCCAACCATCGTGATAATTGAAATAGATGGTCTGATAGAGCAGATTCAAACCATTATCGCTCAGGTCACATCGGCTATTGAGTTGATTTCCGTGCTGGTGCTTATTTGCGGGGCTTTGGTGTTGCTGTCCTGTGTTAATGCCACTCTGGATGAGCGGTTTCATGAAAATGCAATTCTTCGAACCCTGGGAGCTGGGAAGAAATTAATTCTCAATAGCTTGCTTATCGAATTTGCTAGCATAGGTATGTTGGCTGGATTAATAGCCACTGTCGGGGCCGAGGCGAGCCTCTATTATCTACAAGAGGAAATTTTCGAACAGGAATTTAATTACCATTATTGGGTGTGGGTAGCAGGTCCTTTATTGGGGATGTTGGTGATTGCCGGTTTAGGAGTTAACTCAACTAGACAAGTTGTGAGTATTAGTCCTCTGAATGTTTTGAGACGAGTTGTCTAGGACTAGCTAATTGGATTAATGCCGAGGGGCAAAGCGATTTAGAGTGCTTTCTATCTGCCCTAGATAACTTTCACCGAATAGCAGCAAGTGATTCAACAGGTGGTAAAGGTTATATAGGTCTGCCCGTTCTCTCCATTGGGTATCCATATTACCATGCTCCTCATAGCAGCCGTAAAAATCTTCAGGGAATCCGCCGAAGAGCAAAGTCATTGCCAGTTCAGCTTCGGCCCAGCCCCAGTAGCTAGCAGGGTCGATCAAGGCAGGGTCACCGTTTTCATCACAATGTACATTCCCTGACCAAAGGTCTCCGTGAATTAATACTGGCTTCTGTTTGGGAATCCAATCAGTCAGTCTCGACCCGACATATTCCAGGTGATTCATTGTGTCGGCGCTCAGCAAATGTTTATCCAAACATTGCCTCGCCATATTGATGATGCGGAATTCGGAGAAGAACTGAAATCCGTCTTCAGTTCTGGTATTGATTTGCGCGCTCGATCCGCAATAGTTATCCATGGTGAATCCGTATTCGGGCTTGGGCATGCTATGTAATTCAGCCAAGCCCAAAGCCAACTGCTGCCAGAAATTGCTTAAAGGGCGTCCTTGACCTAGATCTTCTAGCAGCAGAAAAGATTCTTCTACATGTATGACTTTCGGGATTCTTAGTGAGGTTTCTTTAGATAATGCTGACAGGCCTATAGCTTCCGACGGAAACATATTGCTGGGGGGATGAGGGTGTTGCTTGGCTATAAGCTTCTTGCCAGATGAAAGCTTCAGAACAGAAGTTTTGTTGATGCATCCCCCGCCAAGAGCTGAGGTTTCCTGAATTTTCCCCATCCCGGAGTGAGAAAGCCAGCGATTTAGTCCATCAGTCACATTTGAGTCTCTTGTGAACAAGCATATTCAAGGGTGTATAATCCTGAAAAAGCTCATAATCCTTTTGGCGAGTGAGCTGAAATCATAGAGGACTTTTTACTATGGGACAAATACAGAATCCTTTAAGGCTTAGTGTTGCGCTAGCGTGCTTACTCTTGGCTTTTCCTATTGCTGCTCAGTCATTGAAAGATGTTACAGAGGAAGTTTGTGTCTCTGGAGACTGTGTTAATGGCAGTGGCAGACTTGAGCTATCTACGCCTTTCGGTAAAGGCGAATACCTTGGCAATTTCTCAGAAGGAGAGTTCCACGGATCTGGTAGATTGAATATTCCCATCTCCTTTACGGCGAATGCGGTCTATACAGGAAATTGGAGGAATGGGCAGAGAGATGGCCGGGGTAAATACTGGAATGGAAATGGCAAGCTATATATTGGTCAATGGCGTGATGATAAACGAAATGGTCAAGGCTCCTACTTTATTAATTTGCCTGAGTGGCGCGAGAATGAGCATACGGAATATTGGCTAAGTGAAAACATGGAAAATTATTCTGGAGAATTCCAGAATGATCACTATCACGGCCGAGGCGTCTATCGCTGGCCCAGTGGTAATAAATATGAAGGTAATTTCTTCGCCAATCACAAACATGGCTTTGGCACTTTCTATTATGATAATGGAACAGCTCGACAACAGCTTTGGGATTATGGTGATTTCGTTCGCTAGGGCTGTTTAAGAACAGTTTAGCTTTCGATTCCACACCAGTAACACAAACAGGACTAACAATGGATCTGGAAACTCTTCGGCGAGAATATTTGCATGGTGGATTGCGTCGGGAAAATCTTACCGAAAACCCGTTTGATCAATTCCGGTTGTGGATGCAGCAAGCTCTGGACCTGAAATTGCTTGATCCGACCGCAATGACGATAGCTACGGTGTCTGACGACGGACAGCCAAGTCAGCGAATTGTCTTGCTAAAGCATTTCGATGAAAGTGGCTTTGTCTTTTATACCAACTATGGAAGTCGCAAGGCTTCGGAACTGGATAGAAACCCAAAGATTAGCCTACATTTCCCCTGGCATGGAATCGATCGTCAGGTAAAAGTGTGTGGGGAAGCAGAAAAAATTCCCGCTGCTGAATCCTTGAAATATTTTGTGAGCCGCCCCAAAGACAGTCAGTTGGCTGCCATCGCCTCCGAGCAGAGTAAGGTGCTGACTTCCCGAACTGTCTTATTGAATCAATTCGAATCACTCAAGATGAAATTTAAGTCTGGGGATATTCCCGTACCCGATACCTGGGGAGGGTATAGAGTCTGCGCAGAAGAAATCGAATTTTGGCAGGGAGGAGCTAATCGTCTTCACGACCGCTTCAGATATATCCGTAATGGAGATGATTGGACGATCGATCGACTCGCCCCCTGAGCTTGGCTTTAGCGAATGCTTAGCTAGCTTTCCACTTTTTCAGCTTCTTCTTCTCTAGCTGTTTCTTCAGCCGAGCATATTGAGGGATTCCGTTGCGAAATTTTGGATAGTCTTCGCCCTGAATCAGCGGAGAGAAATATTCCCTTGCTTCATCGGTAATATGAAAGCCATCACGGCTAATATATTTGCGCGGCATCATCTTTTCTACATTCGCAACATCGGAGAGATTGGCTTCGCCAATTTTCCAGGAGTATTTTTTCCCGCTACCGCGAACAATTGTTGGCATTACAGCGGTTTTTCCAGCAAGAGAAAATTCAACAGCTGCCTTACCTACAGCATAAGCCTGATCGACATCAGTTGCTGAGGCTATGTGGCGAGCAGAGCGTTGCAGATAATCGGCTACAGCCCAATGGTATTTGTAACCAAGCTCGTCTTTGATCATATTGGCAACGAAGGGTGCTACTCCCCCCAGCTGTACATGTCCAAAGGCGTCCACGCCGCCGGCATCTGCCAGAAACGAGCCATCCTCATTTTGTGCGCCTTCGGAAACTACAATAGCGCAGTAGCCGTATTTCTTGACGCAGGACTTAACTTTCTTGAGAAATTTTTCCCTGTTAAAGGCGATCTCGGGGAAAAGAATAATATGTGGGGCATCGCCTTCCTGTTCTGTGGCTAGGCCAGCGGCTCCTGCGATCCAGCCGGCGTGACGCCCCATAACTTCCATTACAAATACTTTAGTCGAGCTCTCACACATAGACGCAACATCGAGCCCGGCTTCGCGAATCGAGACCGCTACATATTTAGCGACCGATCCGAATCCTGGGCAGTTATCAGTTACCGGCAAGTCATTGTCTACAGTCTTTGGGATTCCGATACAGTTAATCGGGAAACCCTTCTCGAGGCTCAGCTGAGCGATTTTATTTGCTGTGTCCTGGGAATCTCCGCCTCCGTTATAGAGGAAGTAACGAATATTGTGGGCTTGAAAGACCTCCATTAGTCTCTCGTACTCTCGCTTGTTTTCCTGGTAGGTTTTCAGCTTATAGCGACAGGAACCAAAAGCCCCGGCAGGGGTTGAGCGCAGGGATGCGATTGCGGAGGTAGTTTCCTTGTTGGTATCCACCAGCTCTTCGTTCAAGGCCCCCACTATGCCGTTAAGCCCAGCATAGACTTTGCCAATTTTGTCCTTGTGCTTCCTGGCGGTTTCGATGACACCGCAGGCGCTGGAATTAATCACGGAAGTTACTCCGCCAGATTGGGCGTAGAAGAGGTTAGCTTTTGTCATATTGAGTCGCGTTTTCAGTTAAGTATTGCTGAATTGCTTGCTGTGTTAAGAGAAGCGCCATCTTACAAGCAAGGGCAGGGATTTTAAAGCCGGATCCAGCCTAAACAGATCGCTTGCCTCCCCCTTGGAGTTGATGCAACAATCTGAATCCCTTTGTAAGCCCTACAGGTGGGTCAACGTGCAATTGATAATTGGAATATCCGGCGCCACTGGCGTGGTTTACGGTATTCGTTTGCTGGAGGTCTTGCAGCAGATGGATAGCGTGGAAACCCATCTGGTGATGTCTGACGCAGCTAAATTGAACATCGCTATAGAGACAGAATACTCAGCAAAGGAAGTCGCTGAGTTAGCCGACCATGTTTATTCCAATAAAGATATTGCCGCTACCATCGCTAGCGGCTCCTTCAGGACCGCGGGGATGATCATCGCGCCATGTTCGATCAAGACTCTATCTGCTGTGGCCAATTCCTATGCCGATTCACTGATGGTTCGTGCAGCCGATGTAGTATTAAAAGAGAGACGAAGGCTGGTTCTGGTGCCTAGGGAAACACCTCTTCATGCAGGCCACCTTGAGTTGATGTTGCGGGCTAGTCAGAATGGTGCGGTCATTGCTCCTCCAATGCCTGCTCACTACATCATGCCTCAGACCATAGATGATCTTATTAATCATCATGTGGGCAGAATTCTGGACCTGTTTGATCTGGATCCCGATTTGGTTAAAAGATGGCAGGGTATAAAGACTTAGAGGATAGAACTTGAGTTCAGAATATATAATTGTCAAAAAATGGTAAATGGCGGGCAATATTGATTATCTTCCCTTGACTGGGCAATGGAGCAGTGCGAATGTTGCGGGCAGCACAATAACAATATTTAAGTAGCTCGATTGCCAGTAATAGCAAAAAGAGCGGTGTGAGGACTCTATGATTTCCAAAGGTACAAGTTTTGCCAGATATTCCAGGGCTCTAAGCTGGATAGTTTCTTTTATTTCTTTGATTTTGGCCTTCATAGCCTTTACTGGCGAGGGTAATAACCCAACCGTCACTGGTTTCTTATGGTTAGGCCTGGCGTTTGCTTTTGCAATTTCTGGGATATCTCTTGGTCGAATGTCTGGCGACAGTTCAACTGACAGTCAGTCCAGTGACTAGTTCTATTCTTGGAAGTCTCTTAATTCCAAGACTTCTTTTTTACTCTACACTCTCCGGCTTCAGCTAGTCGGAGTGCTGCCTGAAAGCCTCAATTACAGTATCAAGATTTGATGATTCCCAGGCTATTTGATCGATGCTATGGATGTGGAATAGCTTGAGCAAATTAATCCTCACTAGTTTTTCTTCTTCTCTTCTCTGCAGCTTGGGTTTTGAACTTTCTTTCGTCAGAGTTTCTATAGCTATTTGTTGGAATTTCTCAGCTTCCAATTCCTTAGTCTTGATATCTTCCCGTAACTGAGAAAATTGTTCTCTCTGCTCTTTCCTAATAGCAATAGAACTGGCTTTCATCCATTTCCTTACACTTCTCAAGGGTTGCACAACTTCTTTCTTCCACTGGTAGGAGAATTGCCAAACATCTCGGAGTAGTTCGTCACCCAACTCTCCGTGGTTTTTTGAAAACCACAGGCAGAACAAGAGCAAGTTAATATCGAGACCGAACTCCTCTTGAAGCTCTAGACAAGCCTCAGCCACATCCTTACTTGAATAGAATTTGACTGAGAAATTCCAAAAATTGTGTGATTGCTTGGGCATATTTAGGGTTAATTTCGTATGTCTCTCGGGAATACCCCAATGCTACCGAAATTTTATGCTATAAACAGCCTGTAACGTGGGCTAAGACGGGTTTTAGACAGTAAATGCATATTCATATTCTGGGAATTTGTGGCACTTTTATGGGCAGTTTGGCAGTCTTGGCCAAACAGCTTGGTCATCGCGTAAGTGGTAGCGATGCCAATGTTTATCCGCCTATGAGTACACAGCTTGAAGAGCACGGCATCGAGCTCATGGAAGGCTTCAGTGCGGAAAACCTATACCCGAAGCCAGATTTGGTAGTTATTGGTAATGCGCTTTCCCGAGGCAATCCTGCTGTTGAGCATGTCTTAAATGAGGGTCTGAGTTACACCTCTGGACCGCAGTGGTTAGCCCAAAATGTTCTTCATGACAAATGGGTGCTGGGAGTTGCAGGTACTCACGGTAAGACAAGCACCAGCGCCATGCTTACCTGGATTCTCGAAGATGCAGGTTTGAGTCCAGGGTATCTGATTGGCGGAGTGGCCAAAAATCTTCCTAGTTCTGCACGTATAGGAAGCTCTGCGTTTTTTGTCGTTGAAGCTGACGAATATGACAGTGCATTTTTCGACAAGCGATCGAAGTTTATCCACTACGCACCTCGTACTGCAATTCTTAACAATCTGGAATTTGATCACGCCGATATTTTTGATAATCTCGAAGCCATCGAGAAGCAATTTCATCATCTAGTGAGGACAGTTCCAAGTAACGGGCTTTTAATAGTTCCTAGCCATGACCTTAGTATCGAAAAAGTCTTACGCATGGGCTGCTGGACCAAGCGACAGCAAATTGGAATCGATATTCCAGAAGAAATTTGCAAGAAACAGGCGGCGAATGGAGGAGTCTTCTGGAATGCTATCCTCCTCAATGAGCAGGCAAGTGAATTTGAGTTGACCAAATATGGTCAAGGTACAACCGGAGAGGTTATGAGCCGGGTTATTATCAAATGGGATATGACAGGCGAACACAATGTTAAAAATGCGGTTGCTGCAATAGCTGCCGCACACAATGTGGGAGTAGACGTACCTTCAGCTGGCCTGGCGCTTACAAAGTACGAAGGCGTTAAGCGTCGTATGGAGCTTCGGGGAGATGTTGGAGGCGTAAAAATTTACGATGACTTCGCTCATCATCCTACGGCGATAGAGACTACTCTAAAAGGAATGGCTGCCAAGCTGAAAGCAGAACAGGACATTTCACGCTTGATCGCAGTGATAGAGCCACGTTCCAACACCATGAAAATGGGTATCCATCAGCAAGAATTAGTGGATTCCTGTCAGTCAGCAGATATGGTTATCTGGAGTAAGCCGGATAATTCGGGAATAGATTTTAATGCTCTGGTGGCCAGTAGCAAGGCTCCTGCCTATGCATTCAATTTTGTGGACCAGATTGTCACTTTTCTGGAAGAAGGGTGTAAGCCCGGAGACCATATTGTCATAATGAGCAATGGTGGATTCGATGGGATACACGAAAAATTATTGTCTGCTCTTGACCATGGTCCTTCTAAACCTTTCTGATGTCGTCCTCTCGGACAATACCTCTGTTCCCACTACGTATAGTGATGTTTCCTCGAGGCAGGGCAGAACTGCAAATTTTTGAGCGCCGCTATATCGACCTGATAAGGAACTGCCTTAAAACGAATACTGGTTTTGGTATCTGTCTGCTGAAAACAGGCGAAGAAACCATTCGTGAAGATAGTCAGCAAACTGTTCACCGTACAGGGACTTATGCAAACATTGTCGACTGGGATCAGCTTGATAATGGTTTGTTGAGCATTACCGCTGAGGGGCAAAACAAATTCCATATCGACAACTGCTGGCAGGAAGAAAGTGGTTTACTGATGGCAGAAGCAGCGTTCAGCAACTCTGATCTAGTGGATAACGAACAAATACCTGTCGATGATGAATTTGCTCCTTTGACTGATCTATTGCAAAACCTGGAAAGCCATCCCTTGATTGAGCAGAAGAAATTGATCATAGATTATGACAATCTTTGGGACCTGGGCTGGCGGCTTGGGGATTTGATACCTATAGCCAACGAACAGAAACAACAGTTATTAGAGATTGATGATCCTTGGGATAGAATTGAGAGCATTGAGAGACTGGTGTCGGAGATGGCAAATGAAGATGTCTGAAAGTCATATGAGCCAAAGAGCACAAAACAATGCTGTCTAGTTTTCTGGATACCTCATCCTGGGATTATCAGCAGTGGCTGGCATCAATCATCATGGTGTTCGTCATCGTTGCGGTGGCGGTGCTATTGCATCGAATTACCCAGATATTCAAATTGTCTCGCAAGCCGCGTTACACCCCGAACCTTAGACCTCTGAGGAGAGCAAGAACTGTTCGGGAAGATAATCCCTTATCCAATTTAAAAAATAATGTTGATACTACAGCCGAGACCTGTGATACCGAGACTGACAATCAGCAAAGCGATGATCATGATAAAAGCAATTAGAGCGCTGGGCTATCTGCTGATCTTCCTGCTTTTCATTGCGGAATCTCAGGCAATTATTGTTCGTCATGATGTGGGGCCGTCTCGTTACGAAGTGCGTGAAAGAGACTGGCCGGCAGTTTTCTTTCTGGAGAGACAGGGTCGACGCAAAGTTTGCGGCGCGACAGTTATTCATCCTCAATGGGCAATAACCGCAGCACACTGCCTGCAGGAGACAACCTTAGGGGACACCATCGCCAATGGGCGGCGCTTCGCCGTGGAAGTAGGGGGTGAACAACGTCAAATTGACGCGGTGTCTATTCATCCTGACTACGACGTGAATTCGGACAGTGATGTGGATCTGGCACTGCTTCGCTTCAGACAGGCATCCAACTCTCCTCAGGTGATGCCAATTTATCAGCAACAATCTGAATTAGATGAAGTAGTAAGCATTCTAGGGTGGGGATATTTCGGCATTGGAACAACTGGCAGACAATATGACGATGGCAGTTTCAGAATGGCGAGAAATCGAATAACTGAAGTGGGTAGACGATTTCGAATAGCTTTTGATGACCCCAGGAATAGTGGTGCTGAACCTCTCGATCTAGAAGGTATGCCCAGTCTAGGCGACAGTGGCGGACCAGCTATTCTTGAGACCTTGACGGGGTTCTCCTTGGTGGGTATTACTGTAGGAGAAATAGAGGGAGAAGGATTTTCTGAGGAGACTCAGGGTAAATATGGTTCAGTAGCTGTTTACGAACGCTTGTCACAGCATTTAGACTGGATGGAAGCAATTGTAGGCAGTTCGCTGCCCTTTGGCAGCTAGACACTAAACAGCAAAAATAGAGAGATGACTAAGCAGTAGATAGGTAGTCAGAAATAGATAACTAAAAATGAATAGTTCACTAAAAAGTAAATAGCTAATTAAATTTCGTCGATTCAAATAATGAGTTGGCGTAGGAGAAGAAAGACTCATGATTAAGAAAGTTCTCATCGCTTGTGTAGTGTTGTTACTGGTAGGTGCCGGTGGATTATTTGTGTACTTCGACTCAATTGTGAAAAGTGGAATCGAGATAGCTGGCAGTCAGGTGTTAGGTACGGAGATCACGGTTTCTTCGGTGTCTCTTTCTCCACTGAATGGCTCCGGAACTATTAGCGACTTAAAGGTAGCCAATACCGATGAATGGGATTCTCCCTATGCCTTCGAACTGGAGTCTGTTTCGGTAAATGTAAACGCAAGTTCTGTATTCAGTGACGTCATTGAAATCGAGTCAGTCACAATTGTGCAACCTGCGATCACTTATGAGAGCAGAATAACTACCGACAATATACGTTCTCTGTTGGCAAACCTGTCATCAGGAGAGTCGGATACTACTGGTTCACCAGAAGGGGAAGCGGGTAAGAGTATTATTATTAGAGAGCTTAGAATTTTGGACGCGCAATTAAATTTGGTCACAGCCATCGCTACAGCGCCAATTCCTCTGCCTGATATTGAGATGGAGGATATTGGGGATGATGGTCAAGCCAGCAGCATCGCCGATGCCATCGGCGCGGTTCTTTCTGAGATCAGTAGCTCGATCCTCAGTTCCAATTTGCCGAACCTGGATGATCTGCGAGAAAATGCAGAAGCACGACTGCAAGACGGCGTGGATCAGGCCAGAGATCAGGTTGATGATGCTGTGGAAGATCTAGGTGGGCGTCTCAGGGGCTTACTGGATAATAATTAGAGCACTACATTCTTGGAAGAAGCAGGTTTATGAAGAGCCTTGCCTAGAAGGACAATGGCTTAGATCCAAATTGAGGTGGCTCTTCTATCTTGTGCCACAGTAATTCAGAGAAGAGGGTATCAGGCGATCAGTCTTGCCGCTTATTCGATAGGCGAGAAGGCCGACCCATTCTCGTGCTGCTATTCTCAAAATTTCCAGGTTTTCGCTAAACCTGAATTCAACCCTTAGTAGATTTCCTTTCAAGCTGTAGTGATCCACGGGATAAGCTTGAACCTTCCATTGTTGTCTGCAGAATACGCCTATGGAACGAGGCATATGGAATGCTGAAGTGACAAGTAACCAGTTTTCCCGGTCCGTGGGATTCACCAGGCTTTTACTGTGCACGGCATTTTCATAGGTATTTCGAGACTCACTTTCATAGATTATTGCCCTGTCACCGAGATTCAGTTGTTCGAAAAGAATCTGGGCCATTTCCGCTTCCTTAAAATCCTGTTGCATTACTGCACCACTACCGCCTGTGAAGACGAGTTGAGCATCGGGATAGATATTACTCAGGTAAAGTAAGTTGCTAATGCGCTCTGCGCTTGACCCCATTTCCACCTGCTGCCAACTTTGAGATTTCAGCGCATCAATGCTGCCACCCAATACGATGATGCCATCCACTCTTGCCGGTAAAGCCGCATTTGTAGTGAATCGATTTTCTAGCGGAGAGATCAGCCATTCCCCTACAGGAAGTAGGCTTATTATTAGTAAAAGCGAAGCGCATATCGTCAGTAGATAGCGGGAAAGTTTTTTTCGACCAAGCACCAGTGATACCCACGCTCCAACTGCGAGTATTACCAAAAAGCTATCGGGAGATATAAGCGCCCAGATCAATTTTGAAGCGTAAAAGAAAATAGTATCCATGCTGTCCTCGTTATGGAGAGGATGCTAACCTAATTTTTATCCCAGCACCGTGCTTTTTCCCATCAAGAGCTTAGCTTGTTCAATCGAATTTGCTACTATCGGTGCATTCTTATGCAGCAATCAGGAGATTTGCGAATGACAATCCAGGTAGGAGACAAAGTCCCAACAGTCAACTTTCGAGTAATGACCGCCGACGGACCTAAAGAGATGAGTAGCGACGAAGTATTTTCCGGCAAGAAAGTGGCTTTCTTTGCAGTCCCCGGAGCTTTTACTCCGGGATGTTCCATGACCCACTTGCCTGGCTTTGTGGTGAAGGCCGATGAGATAAAGGCTAAGGGCGTTGATACCATTGCCTGCATGTCAGTTAATGATGCATTTGTTATGGGAGCATGGGGTCAGGCACAGAATGCGGAAGAAATTCTCATGCTGGCGGATGGCAATGCAGAATTTACTTCAGCCATTGGTATGGAAATGGACGGAAGCGGTTTTGGTCTGGGTAATCGCTGCAAGCGATTCGGTATGATCGTTGACGATGGCACAGTAAGCTATCTGGGAATTGAAGCACCTGGAGAGATCAAAGTGAGTTCCGCAGAAGGCATGCTGGAACATCTCTAAGAGTATATTGAAAGTCTATTGAGAGTGCTTCTAGAGTTGTAAGTTCTGCTAATGACAGGAAATCTCATAAAATAAGAATAACTAGGTCAATCAATGAGTAGTTCACCAGAAGCAAACACTACCGAGGTTTCGACTGAGGGCGAGGGAGTTATTAAAACTCCCATTCAAAGCAAGATAGGTCTCTTTCTGGGGCCTGTTGTGTTTGTTCTCATGCTGGTGTTTGTTGATCTTGAGCCAGGGAATCCGCAAGTAACTCGCATGGCCGCCATTGTTATACTTATGGCTATCTGGTGGATAACTGAAGCCATTCCTTTATCAGCCACTGCGCTTCTGCCTATTGTTTTGTTTCCGCTTATGGGAATTATGCGCGGCCGGGAATTGTCTGCAGCTAGTCAGATAGATGCTAGCTCTGTTTCCGTCAGCAACGGTTTCTCCCTTTCCGATTTCGACATCATTTATCCCAATGTGGCCAACCAATATATGGATTGGCTTATCTTGTTGTTTATGGGTGGCTTCATCATCGCCACCGCTGTGGAAAAATGGGATCTGCATAAGCGTATCGCCCTGCATATACTTCGAATCATCGGTGGCCAGCCCCATCGGCTGGTACTTGGCTTTATGGTAGCTACCGGTTTTCTTTCCATGTGGTTATCGAATACCGCCACGGCATTGATGATGATGCCCATGGGAATGTCGCTGATTCTGTTGTATGAAGAAATTAATGGAAAAATTGTGGCAGAGGGTGGAGTTGTTGACGACAGAGCGGAAAACTTTTCGCTGACGCTTCTTCTGGGAATAGCCTATTCAGCATCTATAGGCGGCTTTGCAACCTTGATTGGTACTCCGCCTAATGGGGTTTTAGTGACGCAGATGTCACAACTCTTCCCCGATGCGCCAGATATTACTTTTGCATCGTGGATGCTTTTTGCTTTGCCCATGAGCGCAGTCTATATGCTAATTGCCTGGTTTGTTCTTACCCGATTCGTGTTTCCTTTGCCGGCATCTACTCCCTTCAGTGGCCGGGAATTCATTCAGACAGAAATAGCTAAACTAGGGCCAATGTCTGTTGAAGAGAAAAGGGTGAGTGGGGTTTTCTTCGGCTTTGCTCTGTTGCTGATGACACGTAAGGAGCGTCTCTTTGGAGCCGACGTGGATATCTTTGGCTGGAGTCATTATCTAGATGGCTTTCTGACTCGAGTGGGGTCTGAGCCCGTGGGATATTTGATCGATGACGGCAGTGTGTCTATTGCGGTCGCGCTAACACTTTTTATGATTCCTGCCGGAAAACAAATTGGTGGCAGACTGATGGACTGGGAAGACGCCAAGCGAGTTCCCTGGGGCATATTGCTTCTATTTGGAGGAGGCCTCGCCATTGCCAAGGGTTTTTCCACCTCTGGTCTTGGTGAGTACGTAGCAGGACAATTACAGGAGATGCTGGGAGACTCCAGCCCGCTGATGATTGTAATGGGAACAGTGGGGTTCATCACCGCATTTACCGAAGTTTCATCAAATACGGCAACCATATCTCTGTCTTTGCCCATCATGGCGAGCCTGTCTCAGGCCATAGGAGTTCATCCATTGCTGTTATTGATACCCACAACTCTCGCTGCATCTTGTGCCTTTATGTTGCCGGTATCCACACCACCCAATGCTATTGTTTATGGCTCTGGACGGGTTCCTATCATGAAAATGGTAATTGCAGGTATCTGGCTGGATATTCTCTCTGTAATCCTGCTAACGTTCTTTGTATATACCTTGGGGCACATGACTTTTGGGGTTTTGGGCCCATTCCCGGACTGGGCGATTACTTGATATGAGGGTTTCCAGTAATTTGATTCTAAAAAGCTCATTTTTCGGCACGATATAGGTATTTGCGGGCACGGCTTTGTGTTATGTTTGCACTGTTAAGATTGAGATACCTGTAAGTAATTGGTTGATTTATAACAAATAAATAGAAAACATGTAATGAATAGATAGACCTCGAAGCGAGCGGCTGAAGTCCAAAAGATAATAAGATCGAATATGAACGAAGAGCATATACATAAAATCAGAGACGTTGACCCTTGCCCTGCAGGGGATTCCGACTGTACCAATCTGGCAGAAGTAAAGCGGCTTCAGCTGGAAGTGAAAGAGTTGGCTGCTGCAGTGCGGACTGATGAACTGACCCGACTATTTAACTTCCGGTATTTTACTCAGGCACTTAGCTTGGAAATGGAACGAACCAGACGTTCGGGTCAGCCTACATGTTTGATCATTCTCGATCTTGACCACTTCAAAGCCATCAACGACGTTCACGGTCATGAGGTTGGTAACAAAGTTCTTTCTCATATTTCTGACCTTATCCGTAAAACCATTCGTCGATTGGATATTCCATGCCGCTATGGCGGTGAAGAATTCACCATCGTTCTGCCAGACACGACACTTGTCCAGGGCGTCCGATTCGCTAATCGTCTTCGCTTGATAATCGAGAATTCACCGATTCAGGTTGGTGATGCTAGATTAGGTATCGAGGCGAGCTTTGGAGTGGCTGTTTATGGTAGAGGTGACCAGGTCAGCGAGCAGGAATTTGTTGAAAAAGTAGATGGGTTTTTGTACATGGCAAAACAGGAAGGTCGTAATAGAGTTTGTCATCAACCTTTCGAGAAAGACGGTAAAGAGAAGAAAAAAACCTCCTCATAGAAAGATCGCTTCAAGCTAAAGCCTCTAAATTATAATCCCGCTCCTTACTTTTTATTCCCACCCCTCACTTTTTTATTTGCCTCAACTTCTTTTGCCAGATGGTAGAGTATTGCCGCAGTTGCTCCCCAAATTCTATAGTCTTCATAGTGTAGCTCCAGCACTTTTCTTTGCTGATTATTGTAAGTCATAGAGGAGGATTGATAAGCGTCTTGATCGAGTACCAGGTCGAGAGGGGCATGGAATATTTGCGCAACTTCAATCGGGCAGGGTGTAAACTCCAATTCGTTTTCAATCACAGCTACTATAGGAGTAACTTGAAATCCCGAAGGCAAAGATAACTCGCCGAGGCGACCTATTACTTCAACGTGTTGCCGATCAAGTCCGATTTCCTCTTCGCTTTCTCGTAAGGCGGTGTCTATGACATCTTCATCCTCAGTATCCTGGGAGCCTCCAGGCAAGCTTATCTGACCCGCGTGGCTATTCAGGTTCTCTGATCTAACTGTGAGGACTATGTGACTCTCTTCGTTCTCATTGAGTCGTGTGGCGGCGATGAGCACGGAAGCTTTTCGCAGAGTGGCTTGTTTGCCTTCTACCATGGAATTCACAGAGCGATCTGGGTGGTAAATTGGTTCCGGGGCTTTTTCAGGGCGCGAAGAAAAGTATTCCAGCATATCGTGGAATATATGGGGCTTTCCTTCCTCGTTTTCGTTCACGAATACTTTTTCCCGAATCTATAAAAATGCCGGCTAGTGCCGGCATTTTTATTTACATCAAAACACAATCTTGACTAGCGATACTTCCAGGTCACTCCCAGGAATGCGCGAGCGGGTTCACCTACAAAATATCGATCATCTGTAAATGTTGTCCAGTCTGCTCTTTCTGCATAGTCTTCATCAGTCGCATTCATAATGTTCAGATAGAAACTCAAGGAATCGCTATGCTGGTACTGAGTGCGAATGTTCAACAGATCATGTCCTCCGTAAGAGGCAGTGTTCTCAGGGTTAGTGTAGTAATCACCCATGTTCACCAGCTCAATTTCGGTATGTATCTTAGACGTTGGATCCCAGTTAAGTCGCAGGTTGCCGAATGTACTGGGAGCAGAATCTACGTCGTTATCCATTATTTCGATTCCACCTGAAAGTTGAGAATTTTCGTAGGTGTGGCTGGCAAGGTTGATTACGCTTTGTATTGACAGGGTATCGCTAAGATCATAGCTAAGTGCAAATTCCAATCCGCGATGGCTCGTGTGATTCCCATTCAGGTTGGCTCTTGAGCTGTCGGTAATGATCTCATTTTCCTTGTCCATGTAATAAACAGTGGCACTGTAATTCCAGTTATCGCCTGCTCCCTTGAACCCAATCTCATAGCTGTCCAGTTCAACCGAATCCAGGTCAGCAACAGTTTGTGCATTTTGGAGTCTATAGAGTTCGGTGGCCTGTGGGGCGCGGAAGCCACGTTGAGCTCGAAGCTGCAAATTATGGTTATCGTTCAGCGCGTACTGAAGACCTAGCTTGGGAGAAACATTGTCGAAGTCATCACTTCGATCCGAAGGACGGCTATAGCGACAACCAAAACGACATGTAACGCCGAATTCATCGGTACGACCATCAATCATCAGATTGTCATAATCATAGTCCATGTTTTCGATGCGTAAGCCAAGGCTGAGATCCCAGCCAGAGCCGAGGTCTTTTTCATAGTTGATGAAGGCTGCAAGTTGGCGTGCCTCAACCTCATAATCGTAATGCTTTCCTTGAGGGATATGATTACGCAGAAAGAATGATCCTGTTGTTGGGTTTTCCTGAAACTGCTTCTGCACACCATCGGTGGATTCGATATCGATACCGATTGCGAGCTCTGCGCCATCGTCAAGAGTCCGATAGGCTGCTGATTGAACGCCAATGCTGCGGTGTTCAGTATCTTCTACAGGCTTTCCTGGAAGGAAATGCTGCATGAAAGTCATATTTACTTCGCGAAAGTATGGAGTGATGACTACCTGCCAATCATCGTATTGATGAGAAAGGGAAGTCCACACTCTGCCGCTCATGCTGTCTCGAAATGCTTCAGGGTTGGGGTTGGTATCCTTCAACGCCGAGTCGGCATAGGATCCAAATCCGGTAACATATCCGGCAGTTTCCTGATTAAGATTCGCCAGTGTAAAACCACCATCGGCTGTCCAACCATTGTCGCTGGTGTAGTTATAGAGCCAAGACAGTTTCTGCTGATCGACGCCGCTATCATCTCGATAACCTTCTTCGCTGACACCGTTGACTAATAGCAGCTGTTTGAAGTTGCCATTGTCGGAGCCAAAAGAACCCTTTACACGTTGTGATCCTCTTGGGCCTGCTTCAAGGCTTATTTCGCCAATTTCACCTGGCTGTGGAAGAACTACATTAATAAGGCCATGAACCGCGTTAGAACCCCAGAAGGCACTACCTGGTCCACGGGTTACTTCAATTCGCGCGGCATTTTCAGAGTGGGCATCGAACATTTCGTTCACGTTACAGAAACCGCTGGAGCGAACCGGAATTCCATTTTCAGCTACCAGAAAGGCTCCGCAAGCGCCGGACCCAGTCAGGACAGGTGAGCGAATAGCAGCAAGGCTTTCCTGACCATTGTTCCGGCTTATGTTTACACCAGGCAATCTGTTAAGAGCTTCCTGATAGTGAGTAAGACTGATCAGGTCGAGTTCTCGCTCACCTATTACTGAAACAGCGGCATTAATGTCTGCCAGTCCTTCTGAGCGTCTTGTTGTTGAGGTGACCTGAATCTCCTCAATGGCTTGCTGGCCACTTTGGGCCAAAGCCGGCAATGTATAGGCTGCAGTTGCTGTGGCAATTGCGGTAACTAATAACTTGCGTATCATATTTCTCTCCATTCGAGATAAGCATTACAGCGTATAGATTTTGGCTCTTCGGCTCTTTCGTCTTTGCTGTGGGTTCTTGATATTTTTAACTGATTGAGTTTGCCAAGGCTGTGATCTGAATATTTCACTAAAGAGTGACAAATCTTTACTAGACTTATCCAGAATTGACCTTGAAAGTTCTTGGCGGAACCTACGAAAGTCAGCGAATATAGCACAAAATTGCCGACGAATCCCCGTCTTTACACAGCAGAGCCTTAGCACGTAAACTATCCTTCGATTGAGAAAATGACCCATAAAGTGAGCGATACGACTGCTCGCGGGGTACAGGAATAGCCGGGGGCGAGAATTTTTATGAGAACCAGAATTACTGAAATGCTTGGCATAGAACATCCGATTATACAGGGTGGTATGCAGTGGGTAGGGCTTGCCGAGATGGCGGCTGCAGTTTCGAACGCAGGTGGGCTGGGTATTGTTACGGCACTCACTCAGCCAACACCAGAAGACCTTGCAAAAGAAATAAAACGCTGTGGCGAAATGACCGACAAGCCTTTTGCGGTTAATCTCACCATTTTGCCAACTATCAAACCTGTTCCCTATGAAGAATTTGCTCAGGCGATAATCGATTCAGGAGTTAAAATTGTCGAAACTGCAGGAAGAAACCCAGAGCCGTTTTTGCCTGGATTTAAGGCAGCAGGGATAAAGGTAATTCACAAATGTACTTCTATCAGGCATTCCCTAAAAGCGGAGAAGATTGGCTGCGACGCGGTCAGTGTTGACGGTTTCGAATGTGCAGGTCATCCGGGAGAGGATGATGTGACAAATCTTATTCTGTTACCGATTGCTGCTCGCCGTCTGAAAATTCCATTTATTGCCTCTGGTGGCTTTGGCGATGGCCGAGGTTTGGCAGCGGCCCTGGCAATGGGGGCAGATGGCATTAATATGGGCACTCGATTCATGGTAACCAAGGAAGCACCTATCCATGAGAATGTGAAACAAAGAATGGTTGAAGCCTCTGAGCTTGATACAGCCTTGATTTATCGATCGCTTCGCAATACTGCCCGGGTTTTCAAGAACAGCATCGCCGATAGGGTTAAAGAAATTGAATCTCAGCCAGGTGAAACAAAATTCGAAGATATTCAGCCGCTAGTTCAGGGAGTGAAGGGCCGAGAGTTGTTTGAAGATGGCGACCTCGAGAAAGGTATTTGGTCAGCAGGTATGATTGTGGGTTTGATCGATGATATTCCGAGCTGTGAAGAATTGCTTTTCCGCATGGTTAATGAAGCGGAAGAAATAATTAGCGAACGTCTCGCGAAAATAGTTGGTGCTTAAAGCTGGCCTATTTATTGTAGATAAGCTTTTCTAGATAGCTTTTTGTAATCAAAAAAACGAAAGGGAAGTAATTCATTAATGCATATTAAAGAGAAAGTAGTGGTGGTTACCGGTGGAGCCAGTGGTATTGGTAAAGCGCTTTGTGAGCGATTTGCCAACGAGGGCGCGAAAGCCGTTATTGTATCCGACCTGAACCAGGCAGGTGTTGATCAGACTGTCAGCGATATTTCTAGTCAAACTGAAGCCCTGGGAATTGTGGCTGACGTTGCTAAAGAATCAGATATCCAGAGCCTGGTTGATGAGACCTTGAGCAAGTTTGGACAGATCGATTTATTTTGTTCCAATGCTGGAATATTTACCGCGGGTGATGAAAACGTCTCGATTGATGCCTGGCAGTCAATTTGGGATATCAACGTTATGTCTCATATCTTCGCGGCGCGTGCTGTGTTGCCTGGAATGCTTGAGCGCGGCGAGGGCTACTTGCTCAATACTTCGTCAGCAGCTGGCCTATTGAGTCAGGTTGGCTCGGCGCCATACTCGGTGACCAAACATGCAGCAATAGGCTTTGCCGAATGGCTGTCTATTACTTATGGTAAGAAAGGAATCAAGGTTTCGGTTCTCTGCCCGCAAGCAGTGCGGACTAATATGACAGCTGGTGGAGATGGTAGAGGCGGAGTTGCTGGTCTCGATGGTATGTTAGAGCCTGAGCAGTTAGCGAATACCGTAATGGAAACATTGGAAGAAGAGAATTTCCTCTGTCTTCCTCATCCGGAAGTGCTCACTTATATGCGTCGTAAGACTGATGACTATGATCGTTGGTTGGGGGGTATGCGCCGGCTTCAAGGTCAATTTGAGGACATTTACAAAGAGCGCGAAGAAAGTCAGGACTGAAAGAGGTTAGTTAGTATTTTTTACAGCTATTTCTAAATACGTTTTCTCAAATAGCTTTTTTCAATTGAAACTAAATGCACACGCACTGTGAGGAAAAAATGATTTCAGCTTATCGCAGGACAATCGGTTTGCTCTTCTTCATTGCGTGCGTGTTTTCTAACACCCTGCTAGCTCAGGAAAGAATTCAGCTTGCAGACGAATCGATTCTTAATGTATTCCTTATCGAGCCAACTGATGGTGTCGACCAGCCCAGTCCTCTACTCATTTTGATGGCGGGTGGTCCAGGTAACGCTTCTATTTCAAGAGATACTTCTCAATGGCTAGGCAGTGGTTTTGCCCGACGTGGCTGGATGGTCGCTGTTCCTATTTCCCCAAACAATCGCTCATTTAGAGGCGCTGCCAATAACAACAAGATCAAGCAATTAATAGTTGAGCTGAAAAAGCGTGACGATGTGGCTACAGGCAAAGCTTTGCTCGCTGGCGTTTCCAATGGTGGAATGTCGGCTTTGGAAATTGCCAGACGGGAGCCGCAAAATTATTTTGGTGTTGCCGCTGTTCCTGCTGTCTCTGCGGACAATACTAATAATGAGTCCTTGAATGGTTTTCCGGTCTATTTGCGCATAGGCGGAGATGACCAGCTAGGCTGGGCCGATCAATTTGATTCTAGCGTAGAGAGTCTGTCGTCGGCTGGAGTGGACCTGGATGCCGACATTCTATACGGCGCTCCTCATATGTTTCGAATGGAGTGGGACACTCTGGAACCATGGTTGGAACGCTTTAACGCGCAATAGCTTCGCTTCCGAGACTATGCTGAGAGCTAGTGTTGACTGGCAGTACACAATTTATACAATCAATGAATTAAATCAAAATAGAAAAAATAGAAAGTGATTATTCGCTTAATTGAAATGGAGCTCTACATGAAGACTAGAAAACTACTTGGCGCATTGGCGCTATCAGTGTTTGCCACCCTTAGCGGTTATGCACAGGCGGCAGGTGTTGCTGGCAGCATTAGCGACCTAGCCTGGATGACAGGAAATTGGGCCGGTGCATTGGGTCCAAATCAGTTGGAAGAAAATTGGATTATGGGTGATGGTGGATCAATCGCTGCCATGGTGAGGATGACCGGTGCTGGCGCTACCAGCATGTTCGAGGTTATTACTATTGAAGAAGTTGATGGTTCACTTGAACTTCATGTTCAGCAATGGGATGCGGGCTTTGTGCCTCGGACTGATGCTGCTCAGAGAATGGAATTGGAAGCAATAACTGAAAATTCTGTAAAGTTCAAAGCGGTATCTGAAGGAGGTATGGCTTCACTGGGATACAGTAATCCTGAGCCTGATACATTCGTGATTCATGTTGGGCAAGCTTCTGGTCAGGTATTCGACATCAACCTATCTGCTCGCAGTATTTGGAAATAGAAAATACTTGGAAACTGGAAGTATCTGAAATCAGAATCATTGTGGGGGAGGCTAGCCTCTCTCTCAATGGATTTCATGCTTAATAGTATTTTTTCAGCAAGCAGTTACGGCTTAACTATTTTTTAACTACCAAGCCTCGATCGTCTAATCCTCTGGCGATCTTTTCCATCAAGTGCCTGTCCCTTTCAAGATCAAAAGCTGGACTATTCTCCCAATCATAGAACCACACTGGTTTTAATCGTAGCTCTTCCGGTTCGTCTTCGAATCTTGGGAATATATGAGCATGAAGAGCAGGCTCCACATTGCCTAACATTTCATAGTTAATTCGAAGCGCGCCGCTAATTTCAATAATTACATCTCCGACAACGGACATTTCATAGAGAAATTCCCGGCGTCGATCTTCGGCCATGGCATTGAGATCGGGGACTACCGGATCGGGAAGAAGGAGACAGTATCCCGGCAGGAACTGCACATCTCCGAGAACCACCCATCCCGAGCTGAGTTTGCAAATCTGTTTCGGATAGCTTCCGGACTGGCAGTCTCGAACTCGTTGATGGATTAGAGTAGGCATGGTGGAGTGTATGAAAGGGTATTAACCTAGCCGTTCTCCAGAAGCTCAACCCAGTTGCCATCCGGGTCGGCAATAATGGCTATGGTTACTCCAGGGCGTACAACCTTGGCTGGCACTACGATTTTCGCTCCAGCCTCTGCCGCTTTCGTTACACAGGCTTCCAAATTACCCACAGTGATTGTCCAATATCGATATCCCGTAGCACCGCGGATGCCTCCAGGTGCAGCATCCGCCGGAGCGGCAGGATCCAACTCGATAAGCTTGATCACAGAGTCGCCAACTTTAAAGCGGTTCATAGTGCCGCCGCCTGGCATATCGATGGCTGCCTCAAACTCAAGACCCATCACTTCGCCATAGAAGTGCATCATGGCTTCGATGTCTTTGGCAATAATACCGATGTCGATAGCGCTTTTCTTTACTTCAATACTCATTCAATCTTCCTCTTAACATTCATTTTAGCGAGCATGAAAAATTAGGCAGCACCCATCATAGCTTTAACTTCCAGAAATTCTTCGAAGCCTTCAACTCCCCACTCACGGCCATTACCGGATTGCTTATAGCCTCCGAATGGAGCGGCGAAGTCGGGACCGGCGCCATTGATGTGAACATTACCTGTTCGGATCTGTCGCGCGATCTGTTCAGCATGAGCAGGTTCACCTGATACATAACCAGACAATCCATAGTCAGTGTCATTGGCTATGCGCACAGCATCAGCATCATCTTCATAGCCGATTATTGATAGCACGGGCCCGAAAATTTCTTCTCTGGCGATAGTCATATCATTAGTTACATTGCCGAAGACCGTAGGTTGAATAAAATAACCTTTATCCATGCCCTGGGGACGACCAGGTCCGCCAGCAAGAAGTTCAGCACCTTCTTCAATACCTTTTTCGATTAGAGCAGTGATCTTGTTGAACTGCAGCTCACTGACCACAGGACCCATTCGTGTATTCTCATCGGCTGGATCTCCTACGCTAGCTTTGGCCGCCGCAGCTTTCGCAATTTCCATCGCCTCGCCTAAGCGAGCTTTGGGAACCAGCATTCGGGTAGGTGCATTACAGGATTGTCCACTGTTTCCAAAACATCCTATAACACCACCGGATACCGCTCTGGCGAAGTCGGGGGCATCATCAAGAATAATATTGGCTGATTTGCCACCCAGCTCTTGAGTGACGCGTTTGATTCCATCGGCGGCAGCTTTGGCCACTTCCTTTCCGGCGCGAGTAGAGCCAGTAAAAGAGACGAGATCAATTTCTGGATGGGCAGATATTGCTGCTCCCACCGATGGGCCATCACCATTTACTAGGTTAAATACACCTGCGGGTAATCCGGATTCGGCGATAATTTCAGCAAGAATATAGCCGCTCAAAGGCGCTATCTCACTGGGCTTAAGAACAATAGTACAACCGGCAGCAATAGCTGGAGCTACTTTGCAGGCTATCTGGTTTAAGGGCCAGTTCCATGGAGTAATGAAGCCGCATACACCAGCGGGCTCCTTAACAATTTTGGTGGATCCACGTACTTCTTCAAATTCATAGCTTTCTAGTATGCCTAGAATATTGGCAAAGTGGCCAATACCACTGCCCAGCTGCGCTGTCTTGGAGAGACCCATAGGTGCGCCCATCTCATTGGAAATAGCGATAGCCATTTCTTCGCCCCTGGCTTTAAGGCCTCCGATAATATTGCTAATTACAGCTTTGCGCTCTTCAATTGTCGATTGTGACCATGCCGGGAAGGCTGCGCGGGCTGCCTTTGCGGCGGCATCGACATCATCTGCGGTGCCCATGCTTATGCTTGCAAAAGCTTCTTCTGTGGCAGGATTGATTACATCCAGGGTAGGCCGGCCAGCAGGTTCTACCCATTCACCGTTGATATAGAATTTATTGTAGGCCGTGGTCATTTTACTGCTCCTGTTGATATGATTGCTCTGTGTTCAGCTAGGTTGGTAAAACTAGCATACCCGTATTCCTAATCCAATATTCTGGGCGGGTCAGAATGAAGCAAGGACTCATGCTGATGTTCAATTCTATTCGGCGGGCAATCGGTAATCGCCTTGCGACATTCCTCACCAAGGATCTCTCCGGCTATCAGCGCCTGGATACCATCTCAATTGAAGGAATAGCAGCGGTCTTACAGACAGGTGATATCGTATTGGTCGAGGGGAATACTCGAATCAGTATCGCAATCAAATACCTTACCCAGTCATCCTGGTCCCATGCTTGTTTATTCGTAGGAAGTTCCGGAGATAGTAGTGATGTTGAATCGCTGGTCGAGGCCGATCTTAAAAACGGCGTGCATCTAGTTAGTCTCAGTAAATATACGCAATCTAACTTGCGCATCTGTCGACCGAAAGATCTCTCCGAGGCTGATAGAGAGAAATTGGTGGAATTTGCGAAATCGAAGCTGGGTCATCAATATGATATGAAGAATGTTTTTGATCTTATCCGTTTCTTGATTCAGAAACCCGTCGTTCCCAATAGGTATCGTCGAGCGATGATTAGCCTTGGTAGTGGCGAACCAACGAGAGCAATCTGCTCAACTCTAATTGCCGAATCTTTCCAGTCAATTGACTATCCCATATTACCGAGGCGAAATGTTAGCAACCAGGACGCCGAAGAGAGTCAGCCTGGCACAAACGGCGAAGTCCCCCAGTTTTATAGGCGCCATTTCACACATTTTACTCCTAGAGATTTTGACCTTTCTCCCTATTTTGAAATTATTAAACCTACGCTACTAGCTGGTTTTGATTATAAACAATTGAAATGGCAACAAGGTGGTGAAAGCGAAGACTCTTAGGGTGATGTTGAAGCAGGCCCATGAAGTGTTGGGCTCAATGATTCGGCCGTCTTAGATTGTGCCGAGTAGAAAGGAAACAGCAGACTCATATTGTGGATCGCTTCGGGTGCTAAGATCAATCGGATAATCTGTAAAGTACTCCGGAGTGACACCTTCATTTTCAATAGATTTGCCTTCACTGTCGCCGTAACTAAGGGAATTGTCTTCAGGAACGTAGAGAAGGGAATTACTCTCTGCTGATGCGGGCGTATATTGTCCGATGCGCCCTGAAGAGGTTTGGCCAATACTCATTATTCGCTCTAGCCCATCCAGGGCATAAGTAAGCAATTCACCTCCGCCTCTTGTCTCTTCATTAATTAGAATAGCAATCGGTCGGGTGAAATAGTCTATTTCCTGTGATAGCGGAATAGTCTCAAGCCCGACGTGGTCTTTCGATGAAGAGTTTTCTGTTGTAGAAATATCTATGACGTTCAGTCTGGCAGGTCTTGCGAGGAAAAAATCCAAATGAACATTGCTCAAATAACCGTAGGAATTTCTTAAGTCGAGAATCAGTCCGTCACAATCGCCGAACTCTTGCATGAGATTGCTTAAGACAATCAGGTCATTGGTGGATCGGGAGAAGCCCCAAAGTCTCAGGTATCCTATAACTTTGTTGCCGGAGCTGAATTTCAGCAGGCTATTCTCTACGGCTGTTCGGTAACTGTCATATAGGTTTTCAAATACAGGAGTCAGCTCAGCTGTTCGAGTGCTTCCGTTTCTTTCAATCTCCAGGCTGTAGCTTGATTGATCAGCAATGAATTTATTGCTTTGGTCAGTGTCTTTGTTAAATGAATATACGGGATGATAGCCTGCGTCATTAACTCGGAGAATTACGTCTCCTCTCTCGATACCGGCAGCGTGAGCGGGATAGCCTTCAAGAGAGGCGCTCACTCTGAAGTTTCCAGCTACTTCTTCGATTTCGACTCCAATATGGTTTAAGGAAATTCTTTCTGCGGCGGTAGAAGCCGAGAAGGATTGAATCAGATAAAACTCCAATTGATTTCTGGAAAGTTCATCCGCCGCTACACCGGTACTTATAAGTAAGCACAGGGAAAATGGCAGAAGCTTTCTGGCCCGGACGAAGACGGAAATAAAAACTGAAAGGCCCATGGTCTATTCGATCACCGCCAGCGCTCTTACAGTGGCTGGTCGCTGATAGTGTCGATCTCTTAGAGCCTGATATTTCTCAGGCACGTCGAATTCAAAACGAATAGCCCAGTTAAAGGTTTGTGCCAAACAAATGTCCACGATGGAGAAGCTGCTACCAATCGCGAATTCATTGTCATCTAACAGATGATCCAGGGCATTAACGGCTTTACTAAATTCAAATTTTGCGGTTTCCAGCATTTGAGGAATGCGCTGTTCTTCGGGCAGAGCAAACACATGCTTTCCCTTGCTCCAAAGTGGTTGTTCCAATTCGGCAAGAATAAAGCACATGAGTTCATCTATCTTTGCATAGCCGGGAGTATCAGTACGCGGCAACAAGCCTGATTCTGGTGCTCGTCGAGCTATGTAATAGAGGATGGCAATACTCTCAGTGAGAACTAGCGGGCCATCTACCAACGTTGGTACTTTGCCCTGAACATTAAGGGCTAGGTAATCAGGATGTTTGGCGCTGTTGTCTTGGCTGTCATCAACACGTAGAGCAGTGGGTACGTATTCATATTTCAGACCACATTCTTCCAAAGCCCATAGGTCTCTAAAAGATCGTGAATGTCCAAACCCATATAGTTTCATTTCTTATTCCTTATCAGCTCAGTGACTAGAGACTTATTCAAAAAAATGGCACGGTGAAATATCAACCGTGCCATTTTTGTAGTTCCCGCAACATTAACATCATGTTGCTTCAGTTATGTAGCTTCACATGAAGCTAAAGACCTAGTCGATTGCGAAGCAGTAGAAGTAGCCAGCACCACCGGTACGCACCAGGCTTTCTTGATCGCAGCCGGCTGAACCGTGAGCGCTAAGCCAGGAGTTAGGATTCTGTCCGCCACCTTGGCGATCGAAGTGACCTACCTGAGCTGTGCCGGCGCTATTGCTGGTCCAGTTATTACAGGTGTGGTTACTACCATCATCAATTGTGCGGCCACTAAGGGAAGATCCTGTAAGAATGTCGTGTTGATTTGGAGTGTCGCCACGTCCGTTAACCATATTGCCATTCTCATCGAGGGAATTTTCTTTGCCCAACTGCATATAGTCGCTATGTAGATTGTTCAGTGTGGAGGCGACTTCGACACCATTGGCATTAAACCAAGGCCCGAATCCGATGCGGCTTCGCGCATCAATTGCTGGAGAGTTCGCAGTGGCATGAACGCTCAAATACGCGTGCCAAGTCTTACCTCGAGAGCCCGCTGCTGAAGCCAGAGTGGCGCAATGAGCATCAGCGCCTTCGAGGCCGCCGAGATTAGCGCCATCGCCAGAACCTGCACTGGTAATGAAGAAGCTCATTTCATTTTCCTGGGAATTAACCGTGGCGAAAGTAACTGCAGCCGTGATTAGCGCGGCGGATGATAATAATAATTTTGTCTTCATCGATTTACTCCTCGATTGTTGTTAAATGCGTGGGGCTGTCAATCTTACACAGTCCCCGGAATTAATCTAGATATTCAAAGTCCTGCCTGTCTCATTCTGGCAGAGTCATTGCCGTAAGGGAGCTGCCTGTCTGCAATATTACATACTGGCGTCCTTCATGAACCCAGGAGCTCATTCCATAGCGACTTGCCGCGGGAACTTCAACTCTGCCCACTTCTTCGCCGCTACTCTTATCTATGGCAAAAAGATGGGGTGTGCCATCTGCGGTTACGTCAGAATAAAGTAACATTTCAGCAGTAGCCACCATGGGTACGCCATTGCCGGTTCCTGTGTTTCCAATATCAATACCTCGAAGTTCTGGAAGATTGGAAATTCGTTCAGGGGTTTCCCCGGTTGGGATCATCCACAGGTGTTCACCGGTATTCATATCGATCGCCGTTATGCGGCTATAGGGTGGTTTCCAAAGTGGAATACCCAGAGGATGACGAGGCGTTGCTCCTCCGCGACCCGCAGCATAACGCGATAAAGTTACTCCTGTAGGTGCATCATAAAGAGTGTCCGCTTCTTCTCCGCTCACCAGTGGTCTGGCACTGCAACCCGATCTTGAAGCAACATAGAGAATCCCGGTTGTGGGGTCTGCAACAGATGGATGAGTAATGTTCACCGAGCCGGAAGGGCAGATTAGTGCTGATATTTTGCCCAGGTCATTGTCCCGATGTAGTGGCGGGTTGAATACCGGCCCCAACTGATAATCTGCTACTGCAGCGATTGCCTGCGCTCTGATCTCGGGTGTGAAATCCACCAGAGTATCGATGCTCAGACCCTGCATGTCGAAAGCTGCTGGTTTAGTTGGAAAAGGCTGAGTTGTTGCCAGTTTTTCCCCGGGTACCACTGAAGCCGGCACAGGTAGTTCTTCTATGGGCCAAATAGGCTCGCCAGTCTCTCTGTTGAAAGTGTAGACCAAACCTTGTTTGGTGGGCTGAGCTACGATTGGTGTAAGTCCCTGCTCAGTGTTTACGTCCAGCAGAATTGGAGCCGTGGGTGTATCGAAATTCCAGATGTCATGATGAACAAGTTGAAAGTGCCAGGCTCTTTCACCGGTTCGAGCATTCAACGCGATCAGGCTTGTGCCGTATAGGTTGTCGCCGGGATGATGACCTCCGTAGTAGTCAATAGTCACACCATTGGTTGGCACATACACCAGCCCTAAATCGGGGTCTGCAGAAATCGGAGCCCATGAAGAAATATCACCGGTATAACTCCAGGCATCATTCTCCCAGGTCTCATGGCCGTACTCGCCAGGTTGGGGAATGACATTGAACTTCCACAGAAATTCACCTGTTTTGGCATCGTAGCCGAGTAGATCGCCGGGAACGTTTTCGATACGGGATTGGTGGTAGCCCTGCTCGGCAGAATTGCCGACTATCACCACATCGTTAACTACGATTGGTGGTGACGACGAGGTGATGTAACCCCGCTCAAGAGGAATACCTTCGAATGGGTCATAAGGGTGGCCGAGATCGGCAATCAGATCCACGACTCCGGTATCAGGAAATCCTTCAATGGGAACTGGTTTGCCGAATCCTTCTAGTGGAGCGCCGGTTTCTGCATCGAGAGCCGTTAGGAAGAATCCTGGAGAAATTATATAGATGATGTCCTTGCCATCTACCCGACCATATCCAACTCCCTTGCCGTAGTCGGCACGCATGGAATACTGATAGCGCTCGGTATTGGGTTCTCGATAGGACCAGATTGTCTCGCCAGTCTTGGGATCGATGGCTACAACGTGTCGCCTGGACCCGGCTACGGTGTACATTCGCCCATTGATATAACTTGGTGTTGAACGGCCGCTCTGGGCTTGGAAACTGGAACCATCCCATTCCCATGCCACTTCCAGATCTTCGAAATTTTCGACGGTGATCTGGTCCGCCGGGGAAAATCTTGTATGGGCAAAGTCATTGCCCAATGTAGTCCATTCCACGGTGTCTTGAGCGAAGGTGCTTGCATAGCTCAAAGATAGAATGGCTGTCAGAAAAGTGAATTTGAACAGTTTAGCTTTTTTCATTATTGATGCCTCTTAAAAGAGCATGGGTTGCTGCTAATGGTCGCTATTGGAGGTCCGTTTTCAAGGGCGACTTCCGAGAATATCTCACGAGGGGGGCTGGTGGAAGGGGTTTTTGTTTTGAGTCCGACCGCTGGAAGTGCGTAATTCCCTACTCACGGACCTTCGGTCCTGACTGTTCGTTGGGAGTCACCCACTTCCAGCGGGCTCCGGGCAAAACTGGGAGGCTCATTTCCGATCTGCTGGTAGTGTTTGCAAGGAACCACTTGATGAGACTGGAGTTAAGAAGAGTAATGGACAAAATGTCAGCTCAACTAGTCCGCTATCGGCCAATAGCGGACATTTATTGCAGGCCAGAATGAGTTAGAGAATCGAAAGGGTCATAGTAATTTGATACTGATGTATGCAGCCAACGAATCAACCTACTCCAGCCCCTTATATTTGTTCACATCAGTCAGCGCTCAAACCAGATCTGTAGTATTTTCTCAGCAGGCTTGTTGCGTACGGAGTAAGCAATATTTGGGAAGCTGCTCCCATCCAGCACGGGTTGTGTAGGCCAATAACCCTGCGCAGAGACACGAAAATTTGGTACTCGAGTCTGCTCCTTTAATCCTTCTAATATGCCTTCTACCACGCGAGCCTGAGAGGAAAAATCGGTTTGTTCTGACTGTTGAATGAATCGCTATCACTTTACTAGACACCTTTCAGTCATACAAAATGGCTATAAGAGAGGTGAATATGAGCAACAATCGATACACAGAAGAATTTAGAATAGAAGCGGTCAAGCAAGTAGTTGATCGAGGCCACAGTGTCGC
>JABJIC010000008.1 GCA_018661465.1 Gammaproteobacteria bacterium
CTCGCTATGCCGATGGCCGGCGCCGAGGCAAACTGGGGCATCCATGAGTTCAGGTGGCTTCTTGAGCAGGGCTGTTTCGACGTCCTCATGCCGGAGATAGGTGATATAGGCCCCCTAATGTCCCGCACAGTCGGGACCCTCGCGGCGGCGTACAACAGACAAGTCTCGCCGCACTCGGCGCCGTTTGAACGGCGATTAGTCAATATCTGCGGAATCCACCTTATCGCGTCCATGCCAAACGCCCCAATAACAGAGTTCATCCACGAACCACCGCACGCGGACATCTTCGAGGGCTGGCAGGTCTTCGAGAACCCGCCCGTCCTGGAAGCGGACGGCCAAATTAAAGTGCCTCAGGGCCCGGGCCTCGGGGTTACGTTCAGGGAGGATCTGATCGAACCATTCTGAGTGAATGACAGGACACCGTACGGCCGGCGCAGCGCGGTGTCTTGTTCGGTACTGTTTTTACTGCGACTCAAAGTTAGTATGAAAACAGAAAATGAGTCACCGAATATTGAGCAGACAGTGGTGAAAGAGAGGCAAATCCTACTAAGAAGTTATAAGTAAAATTTGCGATAGTTATACATGGAAAAATCTACTTACGAGCAGGTTGCTAGTAAGCATAGCTTACCTAGTAAATTGATATTGAGGGTGCCGTTAAGTTAATTCGGCCCAGACGATGTGCGCCATGACACCAACAAAATCAATATACAAACGCCATTGATTTCCTCCTAAGATTATTCAAATGGGATTCAGGCTGCTCATTTTAGGCATACTAAGTGAAAGCAGAGCCGGTGAATTCGAAACATAACAATCAAATCAAAAAGGAGGCAGCTAGCGCTACCCATACTATTCAGAGCGGTCTGAAACACTGCCGAATTGTTAAGTAAGAGAACCCTATGGCTGATGAAGCACACCATAAAGTGAGTGAAGCTAAGCCTAGAAAGCTGCTTCTAATTGTTATTGGGCTAGCAGTGATCTACGTAATGACATTTATGGGAGGTTTTCTCCAAGACACACAACTTAATTTTCTAAACTATGTTTTCTTCTCCCTTTTACTTGTAGGGGGAATTTTATTGATAGGAGAGACTGTCAAGTCAGAGGTAACGGGAATAACGAAATGGATTCTGTTCATGACTGGAATTTCCACAACACTGCTGTCCCTATTTTTTGTTAGTTATGATTTGTTTAGGCTCTCAGGTAATGAAGGTTTTGCAGACTCAATTGAAGCCCTCCTCTATTTGATAACCTTTATTTTTTGGATTTTGATAGTAGCAAGCTTGGTTCAACTAGGGAGAATGAAATCTCCGGGTTCCTTACAATCTTGAGAGAACTAGTAGGATTTTTTGATCACGCCAACTCACAACAGAAAACGCGCGCGTTGCGCATCTATTACTACGGTCGTTAGAAGGCACTATTAGGTAATGAGCAATCTGAGAGTTCAGAATGACAAGCTGCGCTTGCCTACTATTAAAGACGTTTCCTGTTTCGTAGCATCAAGTTAGGCGAGAAACGGAAAGCTATTAATCCCAACCATAGAAAACGGACAGTAACATGAGTTTTGATGGCCTTTCCGATAAGCAACTATGGGATATCGCAAATCCGATCATGGATAATCTTATGGATGGGTCCACAGAAATTGATCACTCCAAGCATTGCAGAGATTTTACTCAACGACTTTTAGACATCGTTACCCCAGCCTATCTAGACAAAGTTTGTCAAAAGTATCAGGCTGAGAAAGGTTTTTTCTCAGAAAGAGAGCCGATTGCACTATTGAAACGGCCTGATTCAATAGCTTGTATTTGGAAGCAGTATTTTACTAAAGCTCCAGGAGAGCATGTTGCAGAAATGGTGCTGGTCAATAAGGGTGGAAGGTTTCTTGTAGATCACGTTATGGTGTTCTGATTAAGAGTAGCGACGAAATTGATACACCTATATTCATTTTTGCTCACAACAAGCCTTCGCTCAGGAGCAAATTTGAAGATCAATCCTCACTCGAAATTCCTATTAATTCGGGATGCAGATGCAACACCTCCTATTAATCGTGTTAGAAGCGAGAATCTGAAATGACTCCAGGAATTAACTCAGCAAAGAAAGCTGGAATCATTCACAAGGTGCACGAGTATTCTCACGATTCGTCAAGTGAATCCTATGGTTCCGAAGCCGCAGAGAAAATGGGCGTGCCAGAGGAAAGGGTATATAAAACTCTAGTTGTAAGTCTTGATAATAATGAGCTCGCCGTTGGCGTGATTCCTGTTTCATCCATGCTGAGCATGAAATTCATCGCAAGGTCTGCCGGCGCCAAGAAAGCTTCGATGGCTGACAAAATGGACGTACAGCGATCTACTGGTTATGTGCTCGGAGGTGTTAGTCCGCTTGGCCAAAAGAAAACGCTGAAAACTATCATCGATTCCTCTGTCGAGAAACATGATACTGTTTACGTTAGCGCTGGCCGCCGAGGCCTGGAGATAGAGCTGAGCCCGAACGATTTGAAAAAACTCACTAACGGAGTCTTGGCTGAAATATGTCAGTAGGACTAATTTTGAAAGCAAGTCCAACACATAACTAATAAATCACAAAGCAAGCTGGAGACACGAAATGAAAAAGACAGTTCAGCGAATCCCCTTTCAGATACTGCTATTACTTGGCGTATCACTGGTAGCGAATTCAACTCTGGCACAAGTGCCAGGGGTGGCGGAGTCCATCGAGTTATACCAGTCAAATTGTGCTGTCTGTCATGGCGAGAATCTGGAAGGAGCTGCCCAGGGCGTGCCTTTATTAGGTGATCTGCGACATGGTGATGACATGGCAGCGGTCAGTGCCAGCATTCGAAACGGCTACGTCGAAACCGGTATGCCGACCTGGCGTGACACACTCCCTGAAGCAACGATCCGCAATATCTCCTTGTTCATCCTGGAATCCCGAGACAATATCGATTACGTCACTTTCAACTATGACACTCCACTTGAGATTCCCGATGAAGTCATCAGCAGTGAGCTACACAACTTCCGGCTTGAAACAGTAGTTGCAAATCTGGATCAACAACCGTTTTCAATAGCACCAATGCCAGACGGCAGTATTTTATTAACGGAAAAAATGCTCGGCCTGAGCATTATTTCTCCCGAGGGAATACAGTCTTCCTTAATCTCCGGTACTCCCGAAGTTTTCGATGACACCTTCAAGCCAGTTTTTGAACAGGAGTGGGGCCTGGGATGGTTGTTCGATGTAATTCCACATCCGAATTATGAAGAGAATGGCTGGATTTACCTGTACTACACAGAGCGATGTACAGACTGTAATACGCTGAGCCGTGAGCAAAATACTCCGGTGTCTTTGAATAAGCTGGTTCGAGGGCGCATCGATGAAGGCGCCTGGGTGGACATGGAAGTTATCTGGGAGGCAGATAAGGAGTTTTATGGAGCCGGCACAGATGTTGCTGCCGGTGGCCGGGTGACTTTTGACGATACAGGACACGTGTTTTTCAGCTTAGGCGCCAAAGGCTCCGCCGTCTTCCAGGGGATCCAGGACCTTGCCACGCCATATGGAAAAATTCACCGCATTAACGACGACGGTAGCATTCCCGAAGACAACCCGGGTTACGGGCAGGATGGGATTTACCCCTCTATGTGGACCTGGGGTCATCGTAGCCCTCAAGGACTGGAATTCGACACGCGAACTGGGCAGTTATGGGGAACAGAACATGGGCCGCGGGGCGGAGACGAGGTCAACCTGTTATTACCAGGTCTCAATTATGGCTGGCCGCTTACATCAAAGGGCATGAATTATGACGGCACGCCCGTCAACTACGGGCCTCAGTTGGGTATTGCGTTCGAACTGGCCGATATTCAACAGCCCGTGGTGGATCTAACACCGTCCCCTGCGGTATCGAGTTTTATCGTTTCCCGCAGCGAGCAATTTCCTGAGTGGGACAATGATTTTCTGGTGGGATCACTGAAAGCGCGCAGTCTGTTTCGCGTGGAGATGGACAGCAATAATCGCATGGTGCAACGGGAAACATTGTTTGCCGGGCTCGCCCGAATTCGAGATGTTGAGCAAGATAACAATGGCAATATTTTTCTGCTGTTAGAGCACAATTCTGGCAGCCGTATCGTGCGGCTAGTTCCGGATGACTAATTCGGTAATGTAAGTTTGGAAAAATATCTGTCGTCGGAGAGTTCAGAGTATTCAATTAGATAGTGTCAGCTATTGGGTTGCTATGAAAAAATTCAGAAAAAGAAATGAAGACAAACTGACAGAGGATGACATAGTTTCCACAAGTGTCAGCATGGGCATATCTATAGGCATGTGCTTCGGAATAGTATTTGGAGCAGCACTGGATATGATAGGCCTTGGGATATCCCTGGGTATGTGTATCGGTGTCGCTATCGGTACTGTAATTGGAGAAAAAAAGAAGGAAGAACTGACAAAGAATGGTCCCAAGCGAGGAATTTCAATTGATAAATGAGAGAATTAACTAGTAGATAATTGAAAGCCACTGCAGCTATTGCTTAGCCCATCAATAAATCAGGATGACGCGCACCATGAAATATACCCTAGCCCTCCTTCTGCTTGTTAGCAGCTTCTCCGTTCAATCTCAGATTCTCGAGCAAGGGCTTCTAGAAACTATTGGTGAGATCGAAGGACGCGAAAACCTGGCGCGTGTGCAAGCCGCCGAGCAGATATTGGAACGAATGGGAATCAGTCCTGTACGACAAGACTTCGAATTTGAAAATCGAGGCTCCCCCGCCAATGGCACCAATCTTATTTCTCGATTTGGACCTTCCAATGCCGATGAGGGAATTCTCGTCATTGGCGCCCATATCGACGCCGTAGTATTCCGCGACGGCAGCTATTCCGATGGAGCCATTGATAATGCTGCGGGTTCAGCCATCTTGCTTCATCTTATTGATCGATTGAAGAGCCATGAATTCAAGCACCCAGTGGAATTCGTTCTTTTCGATAGCGAAGAACTTGGCTTAGTGGGATCACGTCATTACGCTGAGCAAGAGAACGATCAAATTTTTGCCATGGTGAATATAGATATTGGCCTGTCAGGTAGCACCGTTTTTTTTGGACCGAGCTCATTTCCTAAAAGCGAAGCGCTTATAGATTTGTCTCTGAGTTTATGTGCGGAACAAACTACAAATTGTGTTGCCTTCCCACAGATGCCTCCGGGCGACGACAGGAGTTTTAGAGCGAAAGACATTCCAAATATTTCGTTTGCTGTATTACCTGAGAAACAAGTCCATCAACTCTGGTTGCTTATGAATGCCGGCGACGATTCTGGACTAGCGGAAAACTTTGCACCGGAGATACTTAGTCTTATACACACTCCCAATGACAAGATTGAACTTATAGATGAAGAGTCTGTGACATTGTTGCTGAATCATCTCGAGTCATACATCGTCAGCCTCGACCAAATGACCTCTCCAATTAAATAGGAGAAATGGAACATGGTAAGAGTTGTCTTAGTTCTGTTTTTTTTATTTAGCTTTTCAACTTCCTGAGTGTCCAGCAATATGCTGGGAGCTGGCATGTGGTTCTGGCACACAGTATTTTGCATTTTCTCGAAAATCCTCAAGAAGTGATAAAGAAAGTAATTCGAATGTTGAAACCTGTAGGTGTATTCGTAACCAGTAGGGTTTGTCTCGGTGATTCAGCTTCGTTTTGGAGCATTGCTGTGCTAGTTGCGAAAATTTTTCGCACCATCCCCTATGTCAACATGCTCAAGAGAAGCGAGCTGGAAAAATATTTTGCAAACGCCGGTTTCGAAATTGACGAACAGTGGGAACCTCAGAAGAACCAGGCGGCGTTTATCATTGTAAAGAAGCCGGCCAGGTGAGCGTAGGTTCAAATCCATCACAACTTAAAAAAATGGTGCCTCCGCGCCAATAATCCTGTATTTTCCTGAGAGTATTTGTAATTAACTAAGGAAAAGAACATGAAACGTCTAATACTAGCCCTCTTTGCTCTACCTACGCTGCTGGCCTCTGCACCCTCTTTCGCTCAACCTGAATATGTTTCCATTGAGATGGAGATTGATGTCGCCAAACCTGCCGACGAGGTTTGGGCCAAGGTTGGTGGATACTGTGATATCTCGGAATGGCTGGGGCTCGATTGTGCGCTCACCTCTGGTGACGGAGACATCGGTTCCGTACGCGACCTGCTTGGTGGCAGGATAATTGAGATTATGGTTGCACAGACTGAGCTCTCCTATGGTTATACCCAACCAGCTGTTGAAGGCTCTTTTTACAATCTCTACCACGGATTTATGGAAGCGAGGCCTGTCAGCGCGAATAGCTCCAAACTGATCTACACTCTTATGCTGGATGTATCCAATCTGGAAAACCAGCAGGCAAAGGATGATGATGTTGCCAGAAGGCGCGCCATGTTCGAAGGTGCTCTAGGGGCCATGAAGGATCTAGCGGAACAATAGTTTACGTTGATTTTTTATCTTTTGAATGTGAAGCCTGGATCTCAGGCTTCACATTCAATCTCCTCTGATTGATTCTCTCTACTTCTTCTCAAAAACGAAAAGTTGCTTCTATTTGTATCGCTTGTTTTCTGCCTGTTCGTTGAGCTGACGGAAATGCTCCATCTTCTCCTTAATTCGAATTTCAAGACCGCTCTCTTGCGGATAATAGAATTTCTCATCCTGGATTGATTCGGGCAGATAGTTCTCGCCAGCCGCGAATGCATCTTCTTCATCATGGGCATAGCGATAGTCTTCACCGTATCCCATCTCTTTACTTAAGGATGTACTGGCATTACGTAAATGTAATGGCACTTCCAAACTGCCATGTTCTTCCACTGCCTGACGAGCCGCTGAGAATGACTTATAGAGAGCATTACTCTTCGGCGCGCTGGCCAGGTAGACCACTGCCTGCGCCAAAGCCAGATCGCCTTCCGGACTACCCAGGCGAGTATAGGTATCCCAGCAGCTCAGAGAGAGTTGCAAGGCTCTAGGATCGGCAAGACCTATATCTTCAATAGCCATTCGGGAAATGCGGCGGGCGAGGTAGATTGGGTCAGCGCCACCATCCAACATTCTGCAGAGCCAATACAAAGAGCCATCGACTGATGAGCCTCGTACCGATTTATGCAGGGCCGAAATCTGTTCGTAGAAACTGTCTCCGCCTTTATCGAAACGTCGATAGCTTTCTTCTACAACCTGAGCTAGATGACCATCGGCTATAACACGGCGTCCATCTTTAAGCTCCGCCATGTCGCTGAGCACTTCCAGATAATTTAGAGTACGCCGGGCATCGCCGTCACCTGCCCTTGCCAACACCAGCTTCTGTTCAGAACTTAACTGCAGGTCAAGATCACCCAGCCCTCTTTCCGAATCCATCACGGCCTTGTCTATAACTCCTACCAGATCATCCTCGGTTAATGACTTTAGTAAATAAACTCGTGCCCGTGACAGCAAGGCATTGTTCAATTCGAATGAAGGATTTTCCGTGGTTGCTCCTATAAAGAGTACCGTGCCATTTTCAATATGAGGCAGGAAAGCATCTTGCTGCGCTTTGTTAAAACGATGTACCTCGTCAACAAACAAAATGGTTTTTCGAGAGCCGTTAGACTGATGATAACGAGCTTGTTCAATGGTGGCGCGGATTTCCTTAACGCCCGCAAGTACAGCGGAAATAGATTCGAAGTGGCAATCGCAGCTCTCGGCGATGATTTTCGCCAGCGTGGTCTTGCCTACGCCTGGAGGACCCCACAGAATCATTGAATGGGGGAGCTTGTTCTCTATTGCCTCGAAGATCGATTTTCCGGGACTGAGCAGATGGGCTTGTCCGGCAAATTCTTCAACGGAGCGCGGACGCAGCCTAGCCGCGAGAGGCTGATATGGCACGTCGGTAGTGTCTTCTGTAAACAGCGAGGTAGTCATTGGGAGAATTCTAAAAGGGAGTGGCGTAAAAAGACAGGTATATTGGAGGCTGATGGAGTATTTACTCCCCCGCCTTCACGCGCTAGAGTTGGAACAGTTCGATTACAGAAGAATAACAAGAGAGACCTTTCATATGCTTCCTAGTCTAAATAGAAAAATCCGAATACAACTTGGCTTGTTAGCCATGCTCCTGCCCGTATCAGCGTTTACTCAGGATTTCGCCAATATCGAAATCACCACTATCCCGGTACGGGATAATATCTACATGATGCAGGGCAGTGGAGGTAATATCGGCGTCTCAATCGGCGACGACGGCACGCTTATCATCGATGACCAATTCGCCCCGCTGTCTGGAAAGATAGCCGCAGCAATTGCGGAACTCACAGACCGCCCGGTTACTTTCGTGGTGAACTCACATTTCCATTACGATCATAGTGACGGAAACGAAAGCTTCGGTCGTGCTGGCGCCTACATCGTTGCCCAGGACAATGCCCGCAAGCGCATGGAATCTACCCAAACACTGGCAGGCAGCGGCCGGGTTCAGGAAGCCTACGAAGACGTCGGCCTTCCTAAAATAACTTTTTTCGATGCCATGCGGTTCTACTTCAATGGAAACTCCATCGAGCTCGTATATACAGGCGATGGTCACACCGATGGCGATGCACAGGTTTACTTCCGCGAAGCCAATGTGATTCATACCGGTGACATGTTCGTGCGCTACGGCCTGCCGTTTATCGACCAGAACAACGGAGGCACCCTGGATGGAATGATTGAAGCGTTGTCAGAGATCGCCAGCTTGATCGACGATGACACCATTATCATTCCCGGTCATGGACAGTTATCTGACCGTGATGACCTTTTGGATTTTCGTAATATGCTGGTAGTCGTTCGTGGCAACCTGGTACGAGCTAAAGTGCAAAATTTGACTCCAGAGGAAATGTTGGCAAGCGAACCTGCCGACGGGTATGCGCCGGCTAATGATGGAACCACAGACTGGTTGTTACGAGCTTATAGTGAATACAGATAGGCTCGTAAGAATAAGTACGAGAAAATAGTTGAGTGAAGGTTGCAAAGTAGGGACAAAGAGGGAAACAAGAGGGTTCATTGCCTAAACAATGAGCCCTCTTTCAATTTCTCATAGAGTTACTTAATCGATTTGCTAATCAATAATTGCCTGCTGAACAGCGTTGTCGAAATCATATCGCGCAGCATTGTTGGGCTGCTGCAGCATCAACACTGCCGTCAATTCTTCTTCCGGGTCTGTCCAGGACCGAGTACCGAATGCACCACCCCAACCAAAGGCTCCGGTACTACGCCGTGCTCCAGCAGCATTAGGGTCTTCAGTTACTGCAACTGTATAACCAAAACTAACACCCTGATCCTGCTGCGAGAAACCCTTATACATGCCGCCGAGTTGATCCGTGGACATCATGCGAACTGTGCGCGGGCTGAGCAGGCGATTACCGAATAGTTCTCCGCCATTTAGCAGCATCTGCTCAAACTTCAGATAATCTTCAGCTGTACTTGATAAGCCATAAGAACCTGGAAAGTATTTTGTAGGTGGACGATCAAAGAAGGGAGACATATCTCGGTCATCTATCACCACCTGTCTATTTCGATATTCGGTCGGCACGTTGTACCAGGTATTGTTCATATCCAGCGGATCGAGAATACGTTCCTGTAAGAACTCATCGAAAGGCTGACCAGATACGATCTCAACAATGCGAGCTACAACATCCAGACCAACTCCCGGGCTGTACGTCCAGCGGGACCCCGGCTGAAAGTCCAGAGCATAATCTCCATATCTCGGAATTACACTGGCAAGATTATCATCAGGGCTGCGCTGCATTCTGCCTGCCAGAGCTGTTCCCAGACCGCTGCTGGCTAGTCCGGAGGTGTGAGTGAGCAGATCATGAATAGTGATGTCACGATGAGCGGGAACCAATCTATGGGGAGGAATATTTTCTGGGTCTACAGAACGTGGGCTAACATTTTCTTCGATAGGATTTCGAAGCACAGCCACCTGCATATCGGCAAATTCGGGGATGTACTTGGAAACGGGATCTTCTGGTCGTATGAGACCTTCCTCGATCATCATCATGGCAGCCACACCCAATAGCGGCTTGGTAGAGCTCATCATGATGAAGATGGAATCGTCTTGCATGGGTCGATTGTTGTCTACATCCAGCAATCCGTGGGACTCGAAGTGGACGAGCTTGCCCCGACGCGCCACCATGGTAACCGCACCCTGGATATTGCCGGCATCGATGTGTTTCTGCATGACAGTATTGATTCTGTCCAATCGTTCCGAGGACATGCCTACTTCTTCGGGACTTGCGGTAGGGATCTCAGCGGCGAACGCCAGCCCAGCAGTCGTGCTGAGAATTAGTCCGAGCAGTAAAGATGCTATAGGCCTGACCTGCAGCCTTCTCAATATTCTAGTTTTCATAGTTCTCTCGCTAATTGTCTGTTTGTTTAGTGCTTAAGCAAACAGACTATAGCAAAAAAGCTGAAACTACTAAAAACTACTCTCAGGCTAGAAGGTCCCACTAATCTTGAAGGTCAGTTCCATTCCGGTCACCGACTTTCGGTATTCATACTCTTCCAGAATATTGTCTGAAATACGCCCTATAAAGCGTGTGCGCCTGCGTCGCTGGGAACCGTCTGTTAGTGCGCCTGCATCGAAACGATAGGTCAGACCACGACTGTCGATGTACTCTGCGAATAAATTCAGACGTGGCTCGCCCACGGCAAATTCAATATCGTCGATGTCGTAACGAAACATAGAGCCATCGACTCGGTCGAACAACTGCATACCCCAGTTCGCACGCCACTTTGGAATATCGTGGCGAAAGGTGATGGTGGTTCGGCCACGCTGATAAAGCTGGAAGCGTCTATCTATTCCAAGGAAGGGATCTTTAACTTCAGAATCCTGTAGATTCAGGCTAGTAGTTAGCAATACGTTGGGCAGGTTAATCATGCCCAGACGAATACTGGAACTCAGATTTGCAACCAGCTCCTTCCCGTCACCAATATTGCCGTTTGCCGAGAGCAGGTTGGTTTCTGAGGTGGATACATCCAGGCGGTCGATAACATCCTGATGATCAGCATAATAAATTTCTGCGGTTAACACGCCTACGTCTTCCGGCAGGCGGTATTCTGCATTGAATGCATATTTCCACTGCGTCTGCTGACGCAGGGATGCATTACCAGCCTGAGTCGTCGCATCGTTGTCCTGATCATCGTTGGCGGCAACGAAGTCGGAGAAACTCAATTGATTAACAATTCTTTCGATGCTTCCACGCAGTTGCAATGACGGTGTCAGGTCATAACGAAAATCCACTTTCGGTTTGACGAAATCGAAATCGCGCTGGTTTGAAACATCGCCGGATTGTGTGATCTCGGAAGTTTCATACACCAGCGTGCTCTCCAGAGTCATCTGTGAATTAATTGTCCAATTATGAATAAGGAAAGGCTCGTAACGAATCTCTTCAACCTGTGAATTTGCGTTAGATACTGTTTGAGGGACCAACCCTCCTACAGCAGCGGATGGAATTCCGCCTGCTATGTCCAGGCCCAGAGCCAGCTTCGAATCCAGCGTAGTCTGAGCGCGCTCGATACCAAACTCGATATCCTGACCTTCGAAGATATCCATGGTGTAAGAACCACGAACGATTCGTTCCTCGGTGACGCTGTCTGTTCCAATAAACAAATTCTTCAATTCCGAGCCGTCATTCTGCATTTGGAATCTTTCGCGATTAGCAGCTTTATTATTTTGGTTTGCGATGGCTAGTAATTTAAAGCGATCTCCACCAGCAAATGTGTATTCATAATCACCACCAATTTCCCAATTGTCTCTTTCGCCAGGAATGGCTTCCCTCTCTATTGTTAAGGCGCCAGGAGCGTAAAGAAGATCTGTCGTGTAACGATTGATATCGGTGGGGCCATCGTTCACTCCGTAGAGCGCGTTAAGACGAACACTGCTATTTTCGGAGATGTCATAACCAAGATTCATTCTGAGCTGGTTATTGTCAGTATCGGAAGTAAGCTTCTCCAGCACAGTGTCATTTGGTGTGAAATCACCGAGTGTGCTCTTTTCTGTACTAACCTGATGCATATAGCGTGGGTTGGCGCTGGCACTGATCAAATAATTGAATCCTCCAGACTGTCCGCTGAGTGATACCGATCCGGCAAGCGTGGATTCATCGTTGTGTGCATGTTGAACGCTAACATCGTAGGAGATGCTATTGGAGGCAAGCGCCTCGAATAGAACGACATTAACTACCTGTCCACTGCCACGCACATCCAGATCGCCTGAGGTGCCACGAATTATTTGGATTTCCTTTACCTGACCCGCGGAGATTCTGCCTAGCTGACCACTGGACTCATTGTTCTTTCCGGCTGTGCGTTTACCGTCCACCAGAATCTCAACACCACCGTCACCGCTTCCCAGACCTCGACCGCCGGAGGTAGGATTGCCACCACTGGAAGGTCCGCCCCGAAAGGAGCCTCCGCTAGAGCCCTGCCCCGGAATTCTGTCCAACATGTCCTGTGCAGTAATAGGTGCATATTCAGCAAAATATTCTGCGGGGTAGATAACGGTTGAGTCATCTCCTACATTGCCCTGAGCCATCAGGGCTACAGGGAACAGAGCTATCATCAATACAAGTACTGCATGGGAAACTCTTGTGCTGAACTGCTGAATTCTAGTAATCATTTAATTGAGCCTACTGCCTTATGTCTGCGGGCTTTTCCATGCCATCGGAAAAACGAAAAGCGGATTGTACTGGGATTGGAGGAGAATTCATTGCCTTTGTTACAAACTGTTAGAAACTGAGGAAAACTGGGAGAAAGTAAAAAAAACGTGGTTTCTCAAGACTAGGACTTTCTGAGATACTAGTGAGCCTTGCCCCTTCTGGATCTGCCTGATGGATCGGCCTGTTCCCAATTCTGTTCTTCGACTGAAAAATGTCGTCAAGACATACGGTGATTTCACCGCAGTGGATGGTGTCAGCCTGGATATCCCCAAAGGATCAATCTATGGCTTTCTCGGGCCCAATGGTGCGGGCAAAACCACTACCATTCGAATGATTCTGGAGATCATCAAGCCCAGCAGTGGCGAAATAAGCATCCTGGGTCATCCATCCGCCCTAGATGTGCGTAATCGCATTGGCTATCTGCCGGAAGAAAAAGGCCTGTATAAGAAGATGAAGGTATGGGCCCTGATCCAATACTTCGCCATGCTCAAGGGAATGAACAAACAGGATGCGAAAACTCAGGCTTGGACCCTATTAGAGCGATATGGCCTGAAGGACTTTGCCGAGTCCAAGGTCGAGTCTCTATCGAAGGGCATGGGACAGAAGGTGCAAGTACTCTCTGCCGTAGCACACGATCCCGAATTGGTCATTCTCGATGAGCCTTTCTCTGGGCTAGACCCGGTGAATCAATTAGTACTCGAAGAGTTAATTCAGGATATGTCCGCCAATGGTCAGACGGTAATTTTCTCTACCCATGTTATGCAACATGCCGAACGGCTTTGCGATCACATTCTGTTGATAGCCAAGGGCAAGAAGATTTTTGACGGCACCATCGATTCCGCTCGAGCAACAATTCCTCGCCGTGTGTTCGTAGAAACCAGTGACAATGTTGAGCCGCTTAAGACTCTGGCAGGCATTCAGGAAGTAATCGAAGATGAGACTCAAGCCAATCACTGGCAACTTCGAATTGACGAGCAAGTTAATCCACAGGATATTTTGCGAACCTGTTTTGAAAAGGGCATAAGTTTAAGTCGTTTTGAATTCACAGAGCCCAGCCTCCACGATGTATTCGTTCATCTGGTGGGTGACGATGCAAGGGAGCACGAATTCAGATGAATATGATTCGTTTAATCGCTTGGCGCGAATACATGGAGAATGTAAAGACCAAGGGATTTTGGGTCGGCATTTTAATCTTTCCATTGATCTTTACTGCTATGTATTTTCTACAAACCACTCTCTCCAATGCAACACCCACTCGATACTACATTCTGATCGATCAATCCGGGAAGTATGAACAGGCAGTAGAGACTGCAATCGAACGGGATCATCAGCGGCGTATTCTGCAATCCTTCGTCAGCTATCTTTTAGACAATCGCAAGGAATCGGACCTGAATCTGACTGTCGCAAATCCAAACAGCGGTGTGGATCAGTTTGTAGATGATGTTGATGCAGACGAAGTAGCAGCTCTTGAGGAATGGCTGGATAGCGGGGGTTTGGATTTTGCGCTAACAATGGCCAGCCCAAACCTAGAGGAAGATGCCCCTCCCTTTGTTGCTCCTGAGTACCAATTCATAGCAGCAGAGATTCCCACGAATGTGGATGTGAATAGCTCTCCTGAAGAAATTGCAGCGGCACTTAGGCCTTATCTACGTGGCGATAGCCTCATCACTGTGAATGGCGAGTCCGCCGATCTATTCGCCCTGATTCTTATACCGGAAAACGTAGATAACGACATTACCCGCCCCAACACCATGCCGCTGAATTCCGGCGGACCGGCTGGGATTCAGTACTGGGCGCGAAACTTGACTGATTCCCGTCTCCCCGATGCCATCAGCATCAGTATTAATTCCGAAATTAGAGGCAGGGAATATCAGCAACTGGGGGTGGATAATCAGCTGGTTAGAAATGTACAGAGAACAAGATTGCCACTAAGCCAATTGGACCCTACTGCTGAGGCCGGAGAAGAGGCAGTTAGTATGGCTGACACTTTTCGGCAATTCGCTCCAATTGGATTTGTTTATTTAATGTTTGTGTCTCTTATGCAAAGTGTTCAGTATCTTCTAAGCAATACTATCGAAGAGAAGTCCAACAGAATTATTGAAGTGTTGCTGGCCTCAGTTACTGCTGGCGAGTTAATGATGGGCAAGTTGGTGGGAATTGGCATGTCGGGCCTTACCACTATTGCTGTCTGGCTATTCTCTTTCTATCTGTTTGTTGTCCTCTATGACAGCAGCCAGACTGAGTTGATTTCACAGATCCTGGAAGTAGTATTGAGCTCAGATCTTATTCCCTGGTTTGTCTTCTACTATTTCGCCGGATATGCCCTATATTCAGGTATATTCCTCGCAATCGGTAGCCTGTGTAATACCTTAAAGGAAGCGCAGGCCCTGATGATGCCGATGATAATGATTCAGATTATACCAATTGCGATGATGGCGTTCGTTGTCCTCGATCCCAACAATACAATTGTTCGAGCCATGAGCTGGTTCCCTTTATTCACGCCTTATCTGATGATGAATCGAGCCGCCGCAGACCCTCCAATGATAGATGTTGTGGGTACTACTATTTTGCTAATCTTGAGCATAATTTTCGTACTGTGGTTTTCTGGTAAAGTATTCCGCATGGGAGTATTGAGAACTGGACAGCCGCCGAAGATGATGGAAATATTCTCAATGATGCGAAGCAAACACTGATTTTCTTTTTGGCTGCGCTGATTATTGTTAGCTCAGCTATTTATTTCAAAATATTTGGTGCGATAGTTTTTTGGTTTGACATTTTGGAACGATAAAAAGGTACGAATAGAATGAACGAAGAAGCCTCTTCCTTGCTTGCCCCTCTACTGCCATTTGTAGGCAATAATGTTTATCTACTAGCACTAGTCCCCATCCTCCTCGCAATAGTGGCTGGGTGGATTTTTAACAACATCATTATTACTAGTTTGAAAAAGCTGGCTTCCAAAACCAGTCTGGTATTTGACGATCATCTTTTCAGTCTACTTCAAACCCCGCTCTTCAATAGCATTCTATTGATCGGGCTTTCAGCTTCTCTAATGATTCTTCCAGTGCCAGCTACCTCTCTTGGAATTGCTTTTTCAGTAATCCAATCTCTGGCAATTGCGACATGGGTGCTATTCCTCTTGAAGAGCAACCGAATTCTACTAACCGCAATTGCTCGAAATGAGAAGCGGGTTAAGGCTGTCCATAATCAGACGCTGCCTCTGTTTTTGAATCTGATTAACATCTTCATTGTGGTAATGGCTGTTTACTTAATATTTTCCGCTTGGAATATCGACATGACTGCCTGGCTAGCCTCCGCGGGCATTGTTGGCATCGCCGTCGGCTTCGCTGCCAAAGACACATTGGCCAATCTATTCTCTGGCGTATTCATTATGGCGGATGCTCCATACAAGATTGGAGATTTTGTGGTATTGGACACTCTGGAGAGAGGGGAAATAACCCACATCGGTATCCGCTCTACTCGAATGCTTACTCGGGGCGATGTGGAAGTTACCATTCCTAATTCCGTAATGGGTAATACCAAAATAATTAACGAATCTGGCGGCCCCCATGAGAAGTTCCGTGTTGCGATCGCTGTTGGTGTTGCTTATGGAACCGACATCGATCTTGTTAGAAGCATTCTGATGAATATCGCGCTTGCGGAAGAAACTGTCTGCAGTGATCCAGAACCAAGAGTGCGGTTCAGAATGTTTGGTGCGTCCAGTCTTGATTTTGAATTATTGGTGTGGATTGAGAAACCGATATTGCGCGGGAGAGTAGTAGACATACTCAATTGCGAAATTTATCGCCAGTTCAGAGACAATAAAGTAGAAATACCTTATTCAAAGCAAGATCTCTATATCAAGGAACTTCCTTCCAAGGATTAATGAGTTTTGCCCAGTCTTCACACTAGGCAGAACCTCCAATCCATCATGATGTTGAGAGACGCCAAAATAGCTTAGGATTCGCGTGTGCTATCTGGTCTCGTTGACAAGCTACAGTGTGTACATTCAGAAGTGATCAGGTTTAACAGTATAGACTTTACATAGAATTGATTGCCACAGCGCGGACATTTTCGATAGGCCATGTCCAGCGCAAAAATCGCGTACAGACTCATATATATCCACATCAGAGTATCTATGTCGCGGTTGTTGTTTAGTAGCATCCAGATTGATATCACATAGACCGGCAGCGTCCAGAAACACACCAACAGACGGGTGCGTGCCCGCCGAATTTTTCGAAGTGCCAGAGGATTAATCTCAGGCTCAGGGTTTTCCTTTTCTTTTTCATGGTCAGATTCGGGGTGCACGCGCCTGCTTCCTTTTCTAAGGTGCGGTTTGCACAATTACGAGGTCAGAGAACAGTGCCGGACTTGAGTCGGCTACATAACTCGCAGTGACTTGATAAGTAATGGTATCAACTTCAAGTTCATTCAAAATCAACTGACCCTCGACATCGAATGTTCCTTCAACCGTGGGAGCCAAACTGCTATCCAGAGTTACGTAAGAGTCCAAACGCAGTTCCAGAGGACTAAAATTGCTAATAGTAAATTCAGCACTAATCAAACTACCGTCATCGATACGAATAAAGGGAACTGATATTTGGGATCCGGTTACGGTGGGAACTGCAGCCAGGTCCGCTCCCTCGCCGGTATCAGGAATAACCAGAAAGTCTACAACGTCATCACAGACCAAGCTGCCCGCTGCCGCGGCAACGAAGTTAGCAAAAACAGGCACACAGCCTTGAGAGTAATAATCAACGATACCGTTTACTGCCGCCATCTGATGATAGTAGTTGGAGCCATTCAGAACAGGTGGCGTGTCATCCACCAAAACACCGTAGCTAATACTAATGGTGTCGCCTGCCGCGATGTCACTTACAAAACAATTCAGGCTCCCGGCTTTTTCAATCATGCCATCACTTACTGAGCCTGCTGTGGCCAAATCGTCTCCGAATACAGCACATAATTCTGCCGTATGCTGATAGCTTTGTGTTTCAAAACTGACAAGTCCGTCATTCAGGTTGAGTAGAGAAATATTGAGATTGCTCATAGTGCTTGCCGATGTATTCTCCACCTGCAGCACCATCTGGGCATAATTATTCAATAGGGCGGCCCCCTCTGCGGCTAACACCCTGAGCGTGATTCCAGAATCCGTATCATCAAGAATAGTTGTCTTGTCCGGAATCTCCTCGGCGGTAGCAGGGAATACTGAATCGCTAAGGGCGCTAACGACATGGCGGCTTCTGTTCATTGAATGAACCGCGTCGGCTCCATCAATCAGATCACCTCGGTCGGTTCCACAGGTTAAACTTTCACAGAAGCCTTCGGAGTTTGAAAACACATTGATACTTTTGGCTGTACCAAAATTTTGATTTCCCTCTCTCGCCATCACCGTAGTGAATTCATCTTCTATGCCATAACCTGCCGAGTATGAGAATGTTCCTCCATCCGGACTGTCGAGTCGGCTCGCCACAATACCCATGTTTGCTGCAAAGGCAGCAGCGAGATTTGTAGTTGCCAGACAATCGGGGCCAAGATTGACCGCAGTGATCAATTCACCCTGATGGTACTCTCTCTGAAAATCACCTTGTCGTGCAATGCCGTTTGTTGAATAACTAACACAACTTCCCGCAGCTCCGGCATCCAAGGCATGAAGAAAAACAACAAGATCACCACCGGAGCCGGTAATCATATTATTTACAGAAAAGAATGAAGGATCACTCTGGGTATCGAGGGCAGCCAAAGCTTCATCGATAGTATTACTTGCTCCCGAATAGAGAACTTCTTCAAGCCCTACTGCATTGAATTCAATGCCGACTCCGCTGTCTCTATAGATTTGATTGGTCGCGGTTAGTAGTTGGGCAATCTTGTCTTCCAGTTTTCCATCGAGATAAGCTGTTGCTTCGCTGGAGTGAATGAACAGAACATCCACTACAGCGCCCGTGGCCAAAAGCTGTTCCGCTGTCGCTGAGCTGTTGTTGATTATCGCTTCATCAAGATCCGGTACATTGTTCTGATCTTGGTCGTAATTGATATTGCGAACTACATCAACAGTAATAGATGAGCCTCGCACTGTTCGATCTCCATCGGCAATGCCCAGAGACAGGCCATTGGGTTCGATTACCGTGACATTTAGTGCGCTTAGATTGAGAGTGAAACTCGGCCCAGCATCGACAGAGCCTGGCCCGTCAATAATAAAGTCTAGAAGCTCTCCGCTATTCACATCCAATTCGTCGATGGTGCAGGTCAGTGTACGTGTAGTGCCATCTGACGTGTCTGTGCATTCGCCATCCACACTATCCAGATCCACATCGTCGGGCATGGAAATACTGAAACTGACATCGCTTATGCTCGAGCTTGTAGGATTATTCAGGTGTATCGTGAAAGGAAGAAATGCATCATTGCCGTTTTGATAGACAAAGCCCTGGGGTGCATATATGTCCAGTGTGGCTTGCTGTGCAAGTACCTTGGTAGTGAAAGCAACAGTGTAGAAAGTAGCCTGGCGTTCATCTTTGTCATTATCTTCTATAAATTTCCGATTATTATTCGCGTATTTTGGAGTCAAAAATACATGGATTCTCCAAAGGGACTTCCATATAGAGTATAGCGGGAGGAAACGCTTAATCCTTAGCTGTTTAGGGCAATATTCAGGCCGCTCCAGGCCTGGCTCAAGCCGATAATCAGGAGCACGGCGGCAAGCAGTCGATTAACCCAAAGGCTGCTCTGTTGCAGATGGTGAGAAAGATAATCACTGGCTCTGACGAAGCCGTAGAGGGCCGCATATTTTCCAAGCAAAACCGCAGTCAGAAAACTCGCCAGATTCCAGCCAATTAATTGTAAGGGAAAATATTGCGCGGCGGCGGCAAACGCGAAAATCCAGTAAGGAATGGCCTGAGGATTGAGAGCTGCAATTAACAGACCGCGGCGAAACCAGGAGTGCTGACCCCTGTCTTCTTCTCTCATGGATGTGGCTGGCTTACGGAAAAATATGTACGCCGCCAGGATGACAAACACTATAGCTAGAACAAATTTTACAGCGGTATTATTTTCCAGAAAATTCGAGATCATCAAACCAAATACAATTGCGATGAGCGCTTGCAGGACTTCAATTAAGGATGCCGCCGCGGCAATTTCCATACCCCGCCGCAGCCCATGATCCACAGTAACTTTTACAACGCTTAGATTTATGGGGCCGAAGGGAAGTGTGCCCAAGAAGCAAAGAAGAAATCCGACCAGGAAATGTAGGGCTAATTCAGACATCTATTTTTTCTTGCTGCTCTTGTCTTTCTTGAATTAGGACAACAGTATTCATACATTCTGAGTTTGCAGTTTCAGTATTTGTAAGTTCGGCAATTATTTATAGCCCTGAGCCTGAAGCTTGAACAAGTGAGCATACTGACCGTCTTTTTTAAGAAGTTCTTCGTGGCTTCCTTGTTCATGAATCTCTGCTTTTTCAAGCACAATTATGTGATCCGCCATGCGAACCGTAGAAAATCTGTGTGAAATAATTATGGAAATTCTGTTTGCGGTAAGGTCTCTGAAGTGTGCAAATATTTCAGCTTCCGCCTTTGCATCGATGGCCGCTGTTGGTTCATCCAATATTAGAACATCTGCCTTGCTGCGCATGAAGGCTCGGGAGAGAGCTATCTTTTGCCATTGCCCTCCAGATAACTCCTTACCATCTTTAAACCAGGTTCCTAACTGAGTCTGATAATCACTGGGTAAGTCTTTAACAAAAACATCGGCCATGCCCTTTCTTGCTGCTTCTTCAATTTTCGGGAGTTCTTCAATATTTTCGACATCACCTATGCCAATGTTTTCACCAACTATTAACTGATACTTGGCGAAGTCCTGAAAAATTACTCCAATCTTCTGTCTTAGGGTTTCAATGTCCCAGTCTTTGAGTTCAAGACCTTCGAGAAATATTTTGCCTTCGCTGGGAGTGTAAAGACGAGTGAGTAGTTTAATGAGTGTAGTTTTGCCACTACCATTCTCACCTACTATTGCCAGACTTTCGCCGGGAGTTATATGCAGATCAACACTTTTGAGTGCAGCAATATCACTGCCAGGATAATAGAAGCTCACGTTCTCGAATCGAATTCCGTCTGCAGGGTTAGGGCCTGCCACTTGCTCTCCAGTCTGTTCAGGCACCATGTGAGAAAGATATTCAGTAAGATTTGATAAATACAAATTGTCTTCATACATGCCGTTTATGGAGGTAAGGCTGTTGGTTACTGCATTCTGGCCCAGTCTAAACTGGGCAATATACATCGTCATCTGACCAATGGTGATGGCGCCCGCAATAGCCGCAAACCCTACCCAGCCGTAGGCAAAGTAGAAGGCCGCGCTGGCAAGTAAGCCTAGGACATAGCCCCAGAATCCTCGTCGCAACACCAGAGACTTATCTTCCTTATATATGTTTCGGAAAATATCCACGTAACGTTCCAGGAAAAGTTTGCCCAGTTGGAGCAACTTCACTTCCTTAACTCCGTCTTCACGGGTTAACACCATCTCAAGATATATCTGCATCCGTCTTTCCGCCGAGCGACGACGATGAATGCGAAATGCTTCGCCAGAGAATTTTGCCTCTGCAAGAAAGGAAGGTATACCAGCCAGGCCCAACAGAAGAACTGCATAGGGTGAAAACTGAAATAGGTATATTCCAATTGAAATGAGCACGATGATATCTCTGAACAAATCAAAGGTCTTGATTACCAGGCTAAGTGGTCGGCTGGAAGCTTCACGACGAGCACGCACGAGTTTGTCGTAGTACTCCGCATCTTCAAAGTGCGCCAGTTCCAGAGTAAGAGCTTTCTCCAGAATCATTACATTAATCTTATTGCCCAACAGTACTCGCAGAATGGACTGACACACGGTGTTAATGCGCTGAGCTCCGGTCAGTAATACTACTAGCCCGGCTTCCAGGAAAATGTAGTAGAGCGCATCACTACGTAAACTCTCTAAGGTCTGAGGATCTGCTCCGAAGGCGTTGGCTACAACATCAACAAAGAGACCGCCCACGGCTGCGATGGCTGCAGGCAGGAAACCAGACACCAATGTAGTTAGCGCCATAACTATTGTCAGGGACGCGCTAGTTTCCCAGACGATCTTGATGGCAACTGCACTGTACTGAAAAGCCGAAATGAACTTGCTGACAGGATTGGAAGGAGCTTTGTTGTCCAAGGTATTCCTTTACAAATGTTTGATAAATTCTAACACAGAAAAAAGGGGCCTCTATTATAGAGCCCCCTTTCCCCGAACTAGCCTTTGAATTCTCTCTAACAGGTTACGCTGTCATAGTAGAATTGGTTTAATCAGTCAAAAACTCTGTTAGTGACCTTTGGCAAATTTCAGGACTAGTCTGTCTGTGTTTCGACCTAGTGATGGATCGAAAGGACCTACACTGTGATCATCGGCTGTGTTGTCAAGAAGTTCGCTTGAACCAACAAGAACATATCCTGCACCAGTAACCGCCTTCACTACTTCATCAAAAGCAATTCTGTGAAGAGTCTGATTGTCTGCGCCAGAAGTTCCTTCATGATCGATGATTCCCAGAATGCCACCAGGCTTCAATGCATCCTTTACTTGAGCAAGGATTCCTTGAGCAGCTGCTGGATTGGAGTTATGGAAGTCATGGAAGTTTAAAGCCGTCATTGCATAGTCAACTGAACCTGCTTCTGCGTCGGAAATTGCAGCAATCTGTGTGATGTTGCTAAGACGTGCTGCTTTAGCTGCAGCTGGCTCGTCTGCATTTCCACCGGGACGATTCTGCATGAGAACTGTGCCACCTGAACCTACGGCATAGGAAAGTACTTCGGTATACCAACCTGTTGAAGCATTAATATCGAGAACAGTCATGCCAGCTTCTACGCCCATGAAATCTAATACGGCAGGTCCCTGTCGGCTTGCGTCTCTTTCTTTGTCAGCGGCAGGACGATCGGGGTTAGCCATTGCGCGTTCCAGTGCGGCAATATCCAGAGCTGAAGCCGAGCTGCAAGCCAGGCTGAATACTGCGAGTAGAGATAATACTTTTTTCATAATAATGACCCTTCCAATACTTATGTTGGTGTTTTTTTAGCTGTAGCTAATATAGATGCTTATATATCGATTTTGAAAGCTAATTAGTTAAATGGTCTCAAATAAACGAGGAAAGCCTCATTTATTCGAGCAGGGCAAGGAGAATAAACCAAGCAAAGCGGGGAGTACACTGTATTTCGACCAGTTGAGGATAAGGCACTACAGTGGCGCAGCATCGCGACCTGGCCCTAGACTGAGCCGAAATCACATGTCTGACCTAGATAGCGCGTAAAACCGGTAAAATAGGGCCCTGTAGAGGACTTTAGACGACCTAGTGCAATCTGTGTTCGACCATTAGTTCGGTTTCGAAGAATTCTTTCACCTGAAGTAGCTGGCTAAGATCGCCTTCACTCTCCATTAAAGGCAGATGGGACTCAATATCATTGAGGATGTTGGTGATGCTTCCCGTATCCAGAGTACTTAAATCCAGATTGAAGGGAAAATTTGACTGCTTAGACATGTCGATCTACCACTCCATATGTTCAATACCCCCAAATTAGGGGCCGAATACTTGCACAAGGAGGGTATCGACTGACATTAAGAAATCTTCATAACAAATTCTAAACTAAAGGGTTTTTGACCTTTTGTGGAAGGTATTAATATATGTACAGCGTAATCTTTACGCGGTAAACATCCCGTATTACACTAACCCCCGAAGTTGGTGAAACTCCACCTTTTGCCGGATACACAAAAAAACAATAATTCGGACGAGAAGTCCGAAATGCACGGAGTTTCAGGATGACCGCTGTGATCACGGCCTGGGCAGATTTCGTCATTGCCAAACGACTCTACATTCTCGTGGCGTCAGTACTTTTCTTGGCCGCGATATTACTTACCGGTAAAACAATCCCTTTCGATAACAGCACCGAGCGCTATTTCGTGGTGGGCGATCCGGCACTGGTTGAATACGACAGACTTATCGAGCTATTCGGAGACAATGAATACCTCATAGTGGGATTTGAAGCGGCCGAAGGTGTCAGTGATGTATTCAATGCCGACACACTAAGAGACCTTGCTCGGGTTTCGGAGTTTCTGGAATTTCACGAAAATATTACTCAACTTCGCTCCCTTACAACATTTCAATATATTCACGCCGACGCTGACGATCTTCGAACTGACTACCTCATCGAAGATGTTGAAGACCTAATAAATAATCAAGATGCCATTGCAGAAGTGAAAGCAACGCTTGCCGAAGAACAGTTAGCAGTTGGCTCTCTGATTACATCGGACTATAGACACACTCGTGTCGCCGCTCGAGTTGAATACAGCGACGATACCTCCGAGATAAAAATCAATCTTGTACAAGACCTCTACCGCTTTATAGAAGAAGAAAATATTTCTTCTGAAGATTACCTACTTCATCTTTCTGGCTACCCCCTAGTGCAGGAACGTTTTGAAACTGTTTCCGCTGAAGACTTGGACATACTGATTCCTATTATGGTCGTGTTGATGGTGGTGATTCTGTTCTCGAGCTTTCGCTCATTAACAGCAACACTCGCTCCCTGGTTGGTTATAGCAATAGGAATATTGACAGTTCTGGAGATTCAGGGCTATTTGGGAATTCCACACACAACCGTTGACTCCGGTGCTTTGCTACCAACTCTAATAATCATAGGCATCGGAATCACTATTCACATTCTTCTCGAGTTTTTTCATTTTATGAATAAGGGAAGCTCTGGTAGTGATGCCGCCCATGCCACTATTTTGAATATTTGGCGCCCTGCCTTCTTTACCGCTATTACAACCTCGGCTGGGTTTTACGCTTTATCAATTACCAAGATCATGCCGATTAGGGAGTTTGCTTTACTGGGCGCCATTGGTCCTATTGTGCTGTTTTTTCTTTCGTTAACTGTACTGCCTGCCCTCCTCAGTTATATGAAGAGCATCCCTGTCAAAACCCATGACGTTCTTGATGGAGGCCTAATCTCACGCATCGCTCAAAAAGTTCCAGACTTCACTCTTAAGAATCGAAACCCAATATTGCTTGCTGCACTTGCCGTGATGGTGTTTTCAATTTGGAATATTCCAAATATTAAAATTGACACAAACTATGTCAACCTGTTCAAGGAAGATAGCGCTACTCGCCATGACATTATTTATTTCGACGACACCTATCGAGGCATGATGAATCTGGATGTGATTCTCGATTCCGGCGAGCTTGAAGGCATCAAGAATCCTGCCTATTTGAAACAATTAGAAGAAATAGAAACCTGGCTAACTGAGCGCCCTACTCTTGGCCCGATAAATTCTCTGGGTGATTATCTCAAGGAGATCAATCAGTCCCTCAATGGCGACGACCCCGCTTACTATAGGTTGCCCGATAGTCGAGAGATGACCGCACAGTTTCTACTGCTCTACGATAGCTCAGGCGCAAACGAAGACCTCTCGGATATTAAGGATTTCGATAATCAGTATTCCAGACTTGTGGTGCCCGTTGTGAACATGACAGCCTCGGACATGAAGGCCGAACTGGATACGATAAATGCCTACCTTAATGAGAATTATGAGAATCTGACGCCAACGGTAACCGGCACCATGACCCTCTACACCATACAGGACATCTATGTCTCCGAAGGAATGGCACTTTCATTTATCATTGCTCTTCTGGTAATTACAAGCTTCTTCATCATACTCTTCAGATCTTTTAAATATGGCATTCTCTCAATCATTCCAAGCGTGCTTCCAATAATTCTTGCAGGAAGCTTTGCCGGTTGGTTAGGGGTGTTACTGGACCAGAGTGCCGTGATTGTCTTCGCTATGACTATGGGTATTGCCGTGGATGACGCCATACATGTAATGAGCCGCTACCTGCTGGCCAAGGAAGAAGGAAGCAGTACCCGAGACTCTATAGAGCGAGCTATGACTGAATCTGGCCGCGCCGTAATATTTAGCTCCATCGTATTAGTATTCGGATTCGCCGTGCTTTGTTTTGGCTCATTCACCACAGTTATTTACGTCGGAATGTTTGGTTCTATTATTATGACATTGGCTCTTCTTGGCGATTTGATTTTTCTTCCTGCCATTTTGTATCTGGCAGATGGCTCAGATGACATTGCTGAAAACATCGGCGTTGTGACTGAGTCGGAAGGAGCAAGCCATGCATAGGACAAAGGAGCGTTCTTCGATGAGCAAGTTTTTCCCTTCGGCGGGTTTAGTTGGCTTGTTTCTTTTCTGTCCGTCAGGCATCGCTGCTGAGCTCACTCCGCACGACATTATGTACGCAGTAGACCAACGCTATGACGGAGACTCTTCAATTTCCGAGATGACTATGGTGTTGATCGATCGAAGAGATCGACAACGCCGTCGTGACCTGCGCATTTATTCAAAAGATTTTCCTTCTGCAAGCGGAGACGAAGACACTCGAGCTTTGTCACTATTCGAGAGTCCTGCAGATATACGTGGCACTGCTTATTTGAATTTCGACTGGGATGACAGTGAACGGGATGATGACTCTTGGCTCTATCTGCCTTCCCTGCAAAGAGTGAAACGAATCGCTAGCAGCGATACTTCAGATTCTTTTATGGGAAGTGACTTCACCTACGCCGATATTAATGGCATAGAGATCGAATGGTACGACTTCAGCTTCATCAATGAATCGGAACTGGTTGACGGGGTTGAGTGCTGGCTTATCGAGGCAATACCGAAAACAGAATTTAAGGATAAGGCTGAAGAAGCTACTGGCTATTCGAAAATGCAAAGCTGGATTAGCAAGGAAAGCTATTTGCAAATGCGAGGACAGGCTTGGGAGCTAAGAGGAAATCGCATTAAGTATTTCACCTCTTCAGAAATCGAATTGATAGATGATGTCTGGACCATAAAATCCCTGCAAGCAATAACTACTCGGAATGGCCGTCAGGAACATGCCAGCATTCTTCAGCTCAATAGTGTCGAATATAATGTTGAAATAGAAGACGAACTCTTTTCAACTGAGAATATGCAGAGAGGCCTGGATTGAGTATCCCCACATGCAAATGACTGGAACACACAACTCAAGCATGAGAAGACATCTGGCCAATGGCTCGAAGTTGCTGCTGCTTCTTTGCCTCTCTTCCACTGCTACTGCTCAAAATGATTTCTTCAGCACAATAGATATTGCGAGCGAAAACAACTCTGTTAATGAAGACTATTCGATTATTGGCTGGGTCACTCAGAAAGTGTCACAGGGGCTAGAGAATCCTCGCGATCCTTTCAGCCGACAGCGAAGTGGTCTTAACAAGATCGAAACCAGCCTATTTGCACAACTGGATACCAGCATCAACGAAAACACACAGTTTCGAATCAGCGGTAAAGCCTATCACGATGAAATCTACAGATTCGATGATGACAATGAATACAGCGAAGACGAAATAAACGAATTTCGAAATCGATTTGAAGTAAAAGACTTCTACATCGAACATCAGAATGATAATGGCCTGTACATGAAGCTGGGCAATCAAATTCTTGCCTGGGGAATGAGCGAGTACCTGCGGGTTACGGACCTGATCAACACCGAAGACCAATACACCTTTGCTCAGCAGGACCTTGAAGACATCCGCTTACAAGTACCGGCAGCACTCTTTAGTTACTCGGTGAATGAATGGCTGCTGGACTGGGTTTTTACTTATCGAGCAGGAAGAAATGATCTTGCTCCTTCCTGGGATGAATTTGATCCTTTTCTCGGTCGGCGGAATGCAGGTTTTCTCATCCAGCGAGAAGAGATCGACAATGACATGGAGGGCTTCTTTCGCGCCTCAAGCCATTGGTCACGGGGCGATTTGCAATTCGTGGCCGGGGAATTCAATGACAATATCCTTAGCCTTACTAGCCTGGAGGCGCTAGATTCGACGCAACCCATTGCGCGGTTTCAGCAGCAGCGAATGCGCGCCCTCGGATTCTCCGGCAATCTGGTGGAAGGAAGCTGGTTATTGTTTGCCGAGGTGGGTTTGCACCAGGACAAGACAGTACGGCCAAATGCCAATTCCTTTCATAGAGAAGTAAATGGCTGGGATGAAAAAGATCAAACTCTTGCTGTAGCAGGAGCGGAGTATGCTGGTTTTAGAAACCTGTTATTGAGTTTCGAGATAGACAGTATTCATACCCGTGATCATGATGAATTCATGTATGGGGACGAAAACCAATTGAGTTTTGGTTCACGCATCTACTGGACGGCACTGAATGAACGATTACAATTATTGGCGGTTTGGAACAAACTCGCTAATGATGATGGCAATGTGGCGCGGGTTTCTGTTGATTATAACTGGAGCGATCAACTCGAGCTGGGAATGCTATGGGTCGCCTACGACAATGAAGCAGATTCAATATTTTACGATTACCGAAATAACGATGTTTTTCAATTGCAACTAAGATACAGCTTTCAACTATAAATCTGGATCAGAAATTTCCTAAAACGAAAAGGAAGTAAAAGGGAATTGAAAGGGAGTGAATGAAATGGAGAGTGGCAAATGTTAGATGATCAATCTGTTACACAGGATTCCTATCACCACGGAAACGTCAAGGAAGCCCTGATCGATGCGGCACTGCGCCTGATTGAGAGCAACCAGGAAGGTGCGATGTCTCTGCGAAGGCTCTCCCGAGAAGTCGGTATTACTGCGCCTGCTGTGTACAACCATTTTGCGGACAAAGAAGCTTTGATGATAGCCATCAAGGTTCGAATCTACGGATCATTCAATAAGTATTTCGAAGAGAGAATTACAGGCTCCGATGATCCAGAAAAAACTCTGAAGGAAATGTGCTTTGCCTACTATCATTTTTCCAGAGACTTTCCTTCACAATTTCACTTTCTATTTGCTTCGGCAATTCCAATGGACTGGACAACTCCAGAGCACATTGAAATTAGTGGCCAGTGTATTGTTAAGACCAGAAAGGTAGTGCTGGATATCTACAAGAAATATCAAATACCCTGTGATCAGCATGCAGTAGTAAATACCACTCTGTTGATCTGGTCACAGCTTCATGGAATTGTGACCTTGAGAAACTCCGGGATGATTCAGGCTGCAGTGACTTATCAAGACTGGCCGGATTCTTGTTCACTTGAGCATGGAGAGCAAGTAGAAAGTCTAATCGAGAACCATATTCAAATTATGGTTGGCGGAATAATCAATAGCGCACACAAGGATCATCACCACTAAGCCACAAATTTGCCTATGGGTGAGTACTAATCCACTCCCATAGCACGGCGGGCAATCTGATTTTTAATAAGCGGCAACTTGTCGATTCCACTCATACCTATATTTCTCAACCAACGCACTGGCAATGCTTCTTCAGCGAACAGGTGCTTGAAGCCTTCCATCAACCACATCATGGCAAGATTATTTCCGATTCTTCTTCTCTGATAACGCTGCAGTATAGTGAAATCTCCCGGGGACCGACCTGCCTTGATTCCTCTCTGCAGTTCTTCGGCAAGTGCACCGACATCGAGAAAGCCAAGATTGACTCCCTGACCAGCCAAAGGGTGAATGGTATGGGCAGCATCTCCAACCAATACCAAATTGTCCTGGATATATTCAGTAGCATGTCGCTGACGCAGAGGAAAACTGAAGCGTTTGTCACTCCAGCTAATTTTGCCAAGGCTGTGCTCCATACTTCGTGCAAGCTCAGAGTTAAAGTCCTCTTCAGACAATGCCATCAAACTCTCGGCTCGCTCCGGTAGGGCCGACCAAACGATAGAACAATAATGAGCGTCCGCTATGTTTTCATCTTCCAGAGGAAGGAATGCTAAGGGTCCGGTGTCTATGAATCTCTGTAGAGCGGTGCGGTTATGGGGCAATTCGGTTTTGACAGTTGTTACAATTGCCTGGTGGTTATAATCCCATTCGCTGGTCTCGAACCCTGCCAATTCTCTTAACTTGGAATTTGCTCCATCTGCTGCTACCAGCAATTTCGCGGAATACTGCTCGCCGGATTCACAGGCAATTTGAATGGTGGAGTCCTGCCCAGCATCCAAACGCTGAAAACTCTCAATAGTTTCCGTCCCGATGCGCAAATTTTCCTGATCAGGCAAGCATCTGTACAAAGAAGCGAGAATCAGTGAATTCTCGATGATGGTGCCCAGTTCGGGCTGATTGATATCGTCCGCCGAAAACTCAATGGCGCCTGTACCCTCGGCGTCCCAGACTTTCATATTTCGGTATGAACAACAGCGGGCTTCTTCTATTCCTTGCCAGATCTCCAATTTCTTGAACAATTCCTTGGAGGCATTGGTAATTGCGCTCACCCGAGGATCAAATTTCCTTTCTTGCTGACGGTAAGGAATCTTACTGTCGTCGAATGACATCCGGTCCAGCAATAATATTTGCAAATCGGTATTTCGCAGTAGGCGCGCCAGGCTCGCGCCTACCATGCCGCCACCGACAATAATCACATCGAAATCTGTTTTCTGACTTGAGCTCATTTCTAGCTATTATATGTCGATGGTGCCGGTTTCCCTAACCCCGTGATTGTTTCATCTACCTCGAAACTGCTAGACTGACTGCCCTATCGGGAGCTCTGCAAGGAGTTTCATCGAACTAGCAGTAAACAACAAATAGACAAAAGAGGCAGCGGTAATGGGAAACGTGGTAAGCATAAATCAACTGGCAGACTATGTCGGAAAAGAAGTTGGCCTAACTGATTGGATAGAGATCGACCAGGATCGAATCAATCAATTTGCAGACGCTACAGGTGACCATCAATACATTCATATTGACCCGGAACGTGCTGCACAAACTCCATTTGGCACCACCATTGCACATGGCTTCCTTACCTTGTCATTGATGAGCATGCTGAGTTCTCAAAACGGAGGCATCAAACTGGAAAATTCCGTGATGGGAATTAATTACGGCCTCGATAAAGTACGCTTTATCAATCCAGTTAAGGTGAATCAAAAAATCCGTGCCCGCTTCGAGTTAGCCAGCGCGGAAGAGAAGAAACCGAATCACTATTTGATGAAGCACAATGTCACCATCGAAATTGAAGGCGAAGAGAAACCCGCGCTAATCGCAGAATGGCTTGGTATGACTGTTGTTGCATAACTTGAGTTGCATAACTTGAGTTGCATAACTACAGCTGCATAGCTTGATGTATAAATAGTTGCATAATTTGTTGCATGATTTATTACAGAAACAGGAACTACGCTAAAAGGAATAGCAAATGAGAAAGTCACTTCTATCACTGATTCCATTTTTAACAGCCTGCGCAGGAGAACCTCCACAGAATATCGGTATAGTTGAAGGAAGACTTACCGCCTGCCCCGAGTCTCCTAATTGCGTCTCCAGTTATGCCAGCGATGAAGAACATAGTATTGCCGCCATCGATGCCACACTGAGCCAAATTGAAGCGGTACTAGTTTCTCTGGACGAAGCGAATATTGTTGAAGCCGGGAGCAATTATCTATACGCCGAGTTTACCAGCCGCATTATGGGTTATGTAGACGACGTGGAATTTCTATATGAGGCAGCAAGTGGTAAAACTCAAGTTCGTTCGGCATCACGATTGGGGCAGAGCGATTTGGGCGCAAATAGAAAACGTATAGAAGCAATTCGCGCCGCGATCAGATAGCTACTGGAAGAAAGAATGTATTGGTTCTTTCTTCCAGTTTTTCCTTTTTATTTTCTTTGATCTTTCTTATCTTTTTGATCTATTTGAGCTAGCTAAAATCGCTTCTAACTTCTCTATTATTTAGACAAGCCCATAGCCTGTTCGGCTAAGCTTTTTCTAAAACCAGGAATAAGATCGATAGCGAATAGACCAAATTTCCTGAACAAAACTTTGGCGCTATTGTTGCTAGAGAACAATTGAGTCATGTAATGGGTGAAGCTAATTGTTCGCGATTGGTCCGCCTGTTGACGTTGAAGATACTCTTGCAGTACCGACATCTCTCCTACCGCTTTATTATTTACTATCGCTTGGGTCAAAACCTCCACCAGTACTTTCGTATCACGCAGAGCCAGGTTCAAGCCCTGGCCCGCTACAGGATGAATGGCATGGGCAACATTTCCAAGCAACACCAAGCCTGGGCGCACTTGTTCTTTAGAGAGAGAAAGGCTCAAGGGATAAATAAAACGTTCACCAATGTGTTGGATTGTTCCAAGGCGATTGCCGAATCGCTCCTGCAAGAGCCGTCTAAGCTCAGCTTCTTCCATGGTTTTGTATTCAGCAGCCTGGGCAGGAGAAAGTGTCCACACCAGAGAGCCACGATTCAGGGCTCCCACACCCTCTGCTTGCTCAATGCTCTCTAGAGGCAAGACAGCCAAAGGTCCGGTATCCGTAAAACGCTCATAGGCAGTACCTTCGTGAGGTTTCTCGAAAGCGATATTGGCGATCAATGCGTGTTGTCCGTAGGGCTCTACGGAATGACTAATGCCAAGTTGGGAACAAATTGGGGATCTGCCACCGTCAGCGAGAACCACTAGCGAGGCGTCAAGTTGATGGCTTCCTGATTCGGTTTCCAGTTGCAAGCTCATGCCTTCTTGCTGAGGCTTGATCTGTGAAATTTTCGCTGGGCAAGCTAACTCGATTGATGAAGATTTCTCCATCACATCATTTAACACGACTCCAAGTTTGCTATTTTCAATGACATAACCAAGAGCATCCACGCCATAGTCTTCACAATTTAATTGGCTTGAGCCAAGCCTGCCCTTATCGGAAACGTGTATTTTCTCAATCGCGCTTACGACACTCTTAAGTTGATTCCAAAGCCCCATGGTTTGAAATATTTTACTAGAGCCGTAGGACAGAGCGGTTGAGCGGGCATCGAAACTTTGCTGTAGTGGAATATCACTCTTGGGCGCTACTGCTTCTACTACTAAAATAGTGAAATCATTGCCTGCCGCTTCACCTTCCTTTATTGCTTTAGTCAACGCACAGGCGAAGCTTGCACCAACCATGCCACCACCAACTACTACCAGATCGTAATGTTGCTTTAGTTTTTCAACATTCATATTTTAGTGGACAGACTGCGCCATAAAGCTTTCAATTTCATCAACCGTTGTGGGAATTCCTTTGCTCAAAATACGACTTCCCTTTTTTGTAACAAGTACATCGTCTTCGATTCGTATGCCAATGCCACGCCATTTTTTCGACACTGAAGTATTATCAGGGGATATGTATATTCCCGGCTCGATAGTGGTTACCATGCCAGCTTCCAATAGGCGCCAATGATCATCAATCTTATAGTCGCCTACATCGTGCACGTCAAGGCCGATCCAATGGCCTACGCGGTGCATATAAAATTCCTTATAGGCTTCCTGTTTTATCAATTGGGCTGGAGTGCCTTTTAGTAGTCCCAATTTAATTAGCCCCTTAGTAATTATCTTAACCGATGCATTGTGGGGAGCATCCCAAGAGGCGCCTGGCTGGACTTCATCCACCGCCGCATTGTGAGCCTTTAAGACAATTTCATATAAAGCTTTCTGCTCAGCGCTAAATTTTCCCGTCGCTGGGAAAGTGCGAGTAATGTCTGACGCATAGTGATCAAACTCAGCACCTGCATCAATAAGTATCAGGTCACCCTCTTTAACTTCGGCATCGTTACTATCATAGTGCAAGATGCAGGCGTTCTCGCCTGCTCCTACGATAGATACGTAGGCAGGAGATCGAGCACCACCTTGGGCAAATGCATAAAGTAACTCCGCCTCCAATTCATATTCCATGACACCGGGCTTGCAAGCCGCCATCGCACGCTTGTGTCCCACTGCTGATATCTTCGCCGCCTGTTCCATCAACTTTATCTCCCCCGGGCTCTTGATCAATCGCAGCTCATGGAGAAAATGATCCAACATCAAGAACTCACCTGGTGGGTGTGCTCCAAGATTCGCCTTGTTACGAATGACATTGACCCAGTCCATTACTCGATTATCGAATTGGTGGTCCTTGCCCATGGAATAGTAGACGCGGTCACGCCCCTCGATCAGTCCGGGGAGAATGTCATCGATATCGGATATGGGAAAAGCATCGTCGACTTCCAATTCCTTGCATGCCAGTTCCGGTCCCATCAGCCTTCCGGTCCATAGCTCCTTGTCCTTGTTCTTTTCCTGACAGAAAAGCACTACTTCACCCTGCTTTCTTCCCGGAATCAGGGCTAGCAAGGCATCTTTCTCAGTGAAACCGCTCAAATAGTAGAAGTCACTGCTTTGACGATACTGGTATTCAGCATCACTATTGCGGGTACGGGGTGGGGCAGAGGCCAATAGGGCAATGCTATTGGTTTCCATCTGTGCCATCAATTCCTTGCGGCGAAGCTTCATTTCACGGTATTTACTGCTCATTCTGTCCCCTAATCAGGCATGAAAATTACGCGCACAAGCATATAGGTGTCTTATTACGGAACCAAGTACCAATTTTTCCGTTTCCGATATTGACCCCCTTCCATCACGCCTCTATAGTTAGGGCGTTGTTAATGTAAATCCTAAGCTTGTGTCGATAGTTCGTTGCAGCTATTGAAAATTAGCCCCTTGGGATTCCCAAAAACTTGGAAACTAAGAAAATACAATAAGATGAGTGATGACAGATTCCAAATCCTAACCGAAAAGGTCGATGACCTTGTTGATATATGCGCTGACATGAAGCGTGAGAACCAATTGCTGAAAGCCAGTGAGAATTCCTGGCATTCTGAACGCAAGCAATTGATGGATAAGAATAAAGACGCAAAATCCAAACTGGAGTCTATTCTGGTTCGCTTAAAAGCAATGGATAATTCCTAGATTTCGACGGGTGAAAAGATGAGCGATGAAAGTACAGCGGTTCAGGTAAAAATCCTTGATAAAGAGTATCAGGTGAATTGCCCCCCCTCGGATCAGGAAGCACTGATTAAGTCAGCGCGCTATCTCGATGAGAATATGCGCAAGATCAAAGGCCGCGGCAATATCCACGGTGTTGAGAAGATTGCAGTAATGGCTGCGCTGAATATTACCCATGACATGCTCAGAAAGAATCGGCTCATAAACGAGACTCGTCACACCACTGCCCAACAGGTCAAAGGCCTGGAGGATAAAATCGATTCTGCTCTGGCCAGTAGCCGCCAACTGGAAATCTAGTTCAGGCCGACTCAGTCCCCTGAGCACTGGATTTGGCTGCTTTGCCACTTCGCCCTTTATTCACCATTGCTTGCGCTCCTCCTTCCCCAATCAACATCTACCGATATATACTAGCCCTGAGACTTCCTAGGACATTTGCCAATCAAAAGTGTTCTTGAGCCGATATCTTTACCACCGGAGGCAACTCGTTAGGTGTTGTTGTGCACGTCCGCTAGTCGGAAAGCCTTATACATCGCGGGAGCCACCACCTGAACTCTTGGGTTCAGGGCAAATTTGGTAGCGGTGTTCCGGGGAGCTTCACTTAATACCACTTAAGGAATGCCCCTAATATTCTGTCATGACCATAGAGCTACGAAATAGCCTGAGAACCACGCTGCGAGAGACTCGACAGAGTCTGTCCGCCGAGGAACAAATACTGGCAGCAAAAAACGTTTTTAACCTTCTTGGAAATCAAGACTTCTTCCGTGTTGCCCAGCGCATAGCCTTTTATCAAGTGATTGATGGAGAGATCAACCCCCGGCTTCTACGTGACCTCGCATTGAACGAAGGTAAGTCATGTTTTCTGCCAGTTGTGACTCAGGATAATCCCGACTATATGTCTTTCGCTCCCTACAATGAGCAGACAGTCCTCGTCGAAAACCAGTGGGGAATTGAAGAGCCCCCGATGCCTGACGTGCTCGTACCTGCCACGGATTTTGACGTAGTGTTTGTTCCCTTGGTGGGCTTTAACGAGCAGTGCTATCGACTGGGAATGGGTAAGGGTTTTTACGATCGGACTTTCAGTTTTAAAATATTCAATCGTCGCAGTAGTCCATTGCTGGTAGGTTTGGCTCATGAGTGCCAACTGGTACCAGACAATCTTCCTGTGGAAGGTTGGGATGTGCGACTGGATGCAATCGCCACCGACAAAAAAATATACCGCCCCGATACTGCATAGGGCGGAATGCTGAGCTAACTACCTATCCTTGGCTCAAACTCCTTTGTCGTTACTGTTAACCTGGCTGAAATCCTTTAGCCTCGGTTATTGATATCTTCTTGTCTTTCTATTCTGGCCGTCTTTATTTTTATTTTCGGGCGCTCAGTCTTTCTCTCTAACTATCTCTACAACTATCTCTACAACAACGCGCTTTGAGCGACGCTGCTAGCCAGTACACTGACTACAAATAGTGTAACGATTACCATAACCATATCTGGTTTCTTTCTCATGCCTGTCCCCATAGCAGAAACTCTATTCTGCATATACCTCGTTCAGAATCCTTAACGGCCCCACAGAGAAAAGCTTTAATTTCTCCTTAAAAAGCAACAGCTTCCCGAACTTTCATATGGAACTACATGATTAGAGTAAGTTTCTATTGCTTTCGTAAAACAGCTGTCTATAATACTGTACAAACATACAGTAAAAAGAAAAGCTAAAGAAAAATCGAGGGCAAAATGACAATAATCAGAAACCAGGCAGAAAGCCGAAGCCCCTTTCCTGGCGGGGCCTACAGAGAAATAGACGAGCTTATTCAAGGCAATCCGGCACTGTGGCGCGGCTGCGATATGGCCGGTCAAGGTGACCACGGCCGCAGCACTGGTTTTGCTCAATTGGACGATATTCTTCCCGGTCGCGGCTGGCCCGACAAAGGCTTAATGGAGGTCATCACTCCTCAGTGGGGAATGGGTGAATTACAACTACTGATCCCCCTCATGCGTTCAGTTATTGAGCAGGGAAAATGGATTCTCTGGATATCCCCTCCTTATCTTCTTTATGCCCCTGCTCTGACTCAAGCAGGAATTAATACCGAACAAGTTCTGCTGGTGGATCAGGGCACTTCCTGCAAGGACGCCTTATGGACTATGGAGAAGGCATTACAGACCGAGAACTGCGGCCTGGTATTGGCCTGGCAGAACTGGTTGCCAGACACAGTATTACGTCGCCTGCAGCTGGCCGCCGATAGCGGAGACACCTTGGGGGTGCTTTTCAAACACAATGTTAGTAAGCACTCACAATCGATAATGAAGCTGAAAATAAAGGGCTCTCCCGGCGAAAGCAGCCGATTCAAAGGCTCGGAAGTCACTGTTGTAAAAGCCCGGGGTAACTTCCGCCCCATGAGTACCCGCATCAAACTCTATCAGCCTGACTAGTCCGGCAGGCAACTCCCAATGGAAGATCCGGACAGCACTGGCCAACTCCCCTCGCCCTCAATTCAGGGCAAGGCCAGCGCACAAGTACTTAAGTTGCCTCTGTCTCTGGGGCACCCTCATCGCTCTACCAACAAGCATGGCCTCGATAGAAATGAGCTTGGCAAAAACGGTCTGGGTAATGAAGTTCGCAGCAAAGCAAAGCCTAATCTCTGGTATGCACTCTATCTGCCCCAGCTTGACCAACTTCCAGAGTCACAGCAAAAAACCTATCTCAATCAGCTAGCAGGCTTGATGCAAGATGTTAGCTCCACCGTCAGCTTCCACCCCCAGGCACTGATCTGTGAAATAAGAAGTAGCCTGAAATATTTTTCAGGTATCGACAATATTCACCGCAAATTATCTGAAGCCATAAGCGAGAAGTTGCAGCAGTGGCAATTGCCGGAGCAGTTCTCTTATGCCGCCAGCCCTACTATCAGTGGCAGCCTGTTACTAGCCCGGTCCGGTCACAACAGGCTGGTATATAGACAGGAAAATTTACGCTCGGCATTGGGCGAGCTGTCTGTCGAAGTGCTGGACCTTAATAAGGAACAGCACAGGCGGCTCTATAATATGGGTGTGCGCCATTTGAGGGACATCTGGCGCCTTCCAAGTAGCAGCCTGCGCAAACGTTTCGGCAGTCATTTCGTCGATCTATTAAACAAGGCCTTGGGAAAAGCACCGGAGCCTACCCATAACTATTTACCACCACCAGCATTTACTACTTCATATGAACTCCCTTATGAGCTGGAAAGCCTCGATCGTCTGCTTCCCATTGCCGACGAATTGATTGCACAGCTCTGTGACTTTTTAACGCAAAGAGATTTGAGCACCAGCCATATGGTTTTTTCCCTGCTGCATGAAAAACGTAGCGCTACCGAAATTAATCTGGGCTTACGTATAGCTAGCCGTAACAATGAGCAGCTAATGTTATTACTGGAAACTCATTTCAGTAAGCTGTTAATTCCCGCTCCGGTAATTGCTGTGAAGCTCAAGGTAAAAAAGTTCGATGCATTTTTCGGCCAGAGTGAATCACTTCTAGTTGGAGGTCGACCATCGGGAAGCAATAGCGGAAGCAGCAATGCCCTCGATCAATTCATGGATCAATTGCAGGCCAGGCTAGGGAGTGAACGCCTCAAGAATATTTGTAGCGTAGCAGAACACTGCCCCGAATATGCCAGTCAGCGACAGAACTATCATCAGCAAAACAAAACAGCGATGAGCAAGCAGGTTGCCCTCAACCCCAGACCTCTGTGGCTACTGGCACAGCCTCAACAGCTCAGAGTTAACAAAGGCAGACTTTATCACCGCAGCAATATATCTATTCTCAGTGGTCCTGAACGCATTGAATCGCGCTGGTGGACGGGCGAGGACATTCGCCGAGACTACTATGTCGCCGAGGAGAGCAATGGTTGTCGCTTGTGGATATATAGAGAAAGGCGCGGAGAACGAAACTGGTATCTACACGGGCTATTCTCGTAAAGCCCTGTCGCTGCTATTCTGTGTGATGAACGAACTACTCACAGATTGACCGACATGTTCACACCATCGCCTACAACTGATTTATCGCCACCTGTTTCCGGCTTGGGGAGTAAGCGTACGTGCAGCCTGACGGTGATTTTAACGATGGCATTAGTACCTTCTCTGATATTTTGGGCAGGCAATACTAGCGCACAAGAGATAGCCGCAGATGGATCAAGCCCATGGCAGTGGCTGATTGAACCCCGAAATCAGGTATCGAGAAACGTAACTGCTCTGGGGCGCAACCTGGATAACTGGCTGGCCGGAGAAGGTGTGGGCGGAGCGGAAAATGAATCCTATTTGCGCATTAGATTTAATCAGGAGCTGGGCTCCTTCGGCGGATACCATTCCCGCTTGAAAATTGGCGGCAGTCTGGACCTGCCACGGGTGTCCGAACGCTGGAAGCTAATTTTTGAATCCGACACCGACGAATTACAATCACTGGAAGATTCAGTTCTGGGAGACGAAAGCTCCGGAGAATCTACCGGCGGATTTAGCTACCTGCAATTCGAAAACGATAACTGGCAACTAAGCCACGCTATTGGATTGCGAGCCAGAGTACCGGGAGACCCGTTCTATCGCTTTAAGGCGAAATACGATAAGCAATTAAATAGTGATTGGGCGTTGGGTTATCGTCAAAAAATATGGCACTACAAAAGCCAGGGCTGGGGATACGACACCGACGTTTCTTTCAATAGGCAATTGTCGTCCAACAGGGTTCTGTCGATTTCATCGGAAGTGAAATATCAACAGGACAAAGAGGAAACCGAATTCAGCCAATCCATTGCGCTGCATCATTCACCGGCTGAACTAAACACCCACAGCTACGAAATTGGAATTCTCGGCTCCAGCAAACCTAATATAAGAATAGATAATTATTTCGTTGGCGCACAATTCAGAAGAGCACTACAAGACGATTGGTTATTTCTGGAAATACTGCCGCAGATATTAGTATCCCGCGATGAGAGCTGGCGGCCAGAACCAAGACTATTGGTGAATCTGGAAGTTCTGTTTTTCGATTTCTAAATGGAAGAGACAGAAATAACTTAATAGCGAGTATCCGTTAAGTTATTCCTGCCTCTTGTTAGTTTCTATCTAGGCGTCCAGAAGAAGACTTCCCAGTCACGCAATGGTTCTGATCCGGGGTACGCCGGTTGATCTATAGATCTACCGCCTGCCCACAGCCGCATCATAGCAATGCGCTCTTCACCGAAAATCTCAGTGGCTGTCATCTCATAGGTTGCGTCTCCAATCCGTAGGAATCCATCTCCACCTCGGTCCCGCAAGCGCTGGGCCCAATATCCACCGTCTGGGCGAGTGGCTGAAATTACACCCTCAGGAGTACCCACCCATGACAGATAGTTAACAAAAGGAGGAAAACCAGCCGGCTTCATGATCATAGGGCCTTGGACAGTATCATGAAGTGGCGAGAAGTCGCTTGGGGCTTCAGTAAGTGTTCCTCCAAGAAATACTCCGGGCATACGTGCTAGTCCCGTGTTACCGAGATAGGGGGCTGTAAACATCCAGCCTAGAATTCCGACTACTAATGCCACCCCGACGGTAGCTCCAGCGATCTTACTTTTGCTCATTGTGTATCCTCCTTGTTCTTTTTATCGAATGCTCGAACAGTATAACCAATTCATGGAATAAACAAGAAAAGGGATCAGAGCAATTTGATTGCTGAACAAAAGTATTCCTGTCAAAGTACTGACCCCTTTGATCTGCAATGAAAACAGAGAAGAAGAATTAGCTTCGATGCTAAGTAAAATTCCTAGACGATAGCTCCATAGTCCCCAGCCAGTGGCTCAAGTCCACTAAATCCTTCGCAATGACATGAATAACCCCATCACTCTTCTGCACGTGGCCCACCACACCAATCAACATTGCCTGTCTTACAATGGGCCGTAGCTTTTCACCAAGACTGGGCCACACCACAACATTAATATAGCCACTCTCGTCTTCCAGCGTTAAAAAGGTTACCCCCGCCGCTGTCATCGGTCGTTGGCGGCAGGTCACTATTCCGGTGACTTTTGTCTGGGCCTCGTTCTCTATTTCTTGCAGCTCCTTGGCAGCTGATACCCGATAGGCATTCAGGTGTTCACGGAACAATGCAACGGGATGACGGCGCAGAGTAAAGCCCGTTGAGCCGTAGTCGCCCACTATGTTTTGTCCTTCGTTGGCAACCGGCAGCAATACGTCTATGCCGAAATCCTTGTTGGCAAAATCATCGGATGCAAAACCGGGATCTGTGAAGAAGCTTAGGGTTTTTGTTCCAGCTCCTGGCACCTCAACACCCGAGGCCAGCCAGAAGGCCCGATGTCTGTCACCGCTCAATCCACGTAAAGCATCCGCAGCTGCCAGTGCCTCCAGATCTTTCTTGTTAATACCGCTGCGAAAAACCAGATCCTGAATTGAAATGAATGAACCGCTCTGTCTTGCTTCCACCAAAGCCTCTGCACCGGCGGTGGACATGCCCTTCACTCTGTTAAAACCTATTCGCAGTAATGGCTCATCGGTAGCCTCACAGGGGGATCCCAATTTTTTGTAGTCATCGTCGAACTCCAGCGTGCAATCGTTGAAGCTTTCATTCACATCTACCGGCAGTACTTTCACACCGTGACGCTGTGCATCTTTAATCAATTGCGCCGGGGCATAGAAACCCATGGGCTGACTGTTCAGTAGCCCACAACAAAACGCCGCCGGGTGATAACACTTAAACCAGGAGGACACATAGGCAATCAAGGCAAAGCTGGCGGAGTGGGATTCCGGAAAACCGTAGTCACCGAAGCCTTTTATCTGCCTGAATAATTGTTCGGCGAAGTCCCGCTCATACCCTCTATCTAACATGCCTGTTACCATTTTCTTGTGATAGGGCTCCAAGCCTCCCTTCTTCTTCCATGCCGCCATGGCCCTGCGCAACTGGTCCGCCTCGCCACCACTGAAGCCCGCTGCCACCATTGCCAGTTGCATTACCTGCTCCTGAAAGATAGGAACTCCCATGGTTCGCTCCAAAGTAGCTCTTACTTCTTCGCTTGGATAACTCACCTTTTCTTTACCGCTGCGCCGATTCAGATAGGGGTGGACCATGTCCCCTTGAATGGGGCCAGGCCTAACAATTGCTATCTGTATTACCAAGTCATAATAGTTTTTGGGTTTTAGGCGGGGCAGCATACTCATCTGCGCGCGGGATTCGATTTGAAACACACCCACGGTGTCTGCCCTGCCCATCATCTCGTAGACTTTTGGATCTTCCGCAGGAATGTTTTGCATAGTTAAAGGTTTCTGACTGTAACTACTCACCAGATCCAGACACTTCTGTACCGCCGTTAACATGCCCAGCGCCAATACATCTATTTTGAGCAGCCCCAGTGATTCAAGGTCGTCTTTCTCCCATTGAATAACGGTACGGTCATTCATTGCGGCGTTCTCTATGGGCACTAAGTGAGACAGCAAGCCCTGACTGATAATAAATCCACCTACATGTTGGGAAAGATGCCTCGGAAAACCTGTCAGTGCCTGAGCGAGATACACCAGCTTTTGAATGTCAGGGTCTGCATAGTCCACATTGGCATCGCTAAGCTGTTGCTGAAGATTCTCTCCCCACCAATAAATTGACTTGGCAAGATGGTCCAGCAACTCTTCTTCCAGGCCCAATACTTTACCCACGTCTCTTATGACACTGCGGGAACGATAGGTAATAACGGTTGCCGCTAGCGCCGCCCTGTTTCTTCCGTACTTGTTGTAAATGTACTGGATGACTTCTTCGCGGCGGGCGTTCTCGAAATCCACATCGATATCCGGTGGCTCATTACGTTCTTTAGAGATGAAACGCTCGAACAAAACCTCCACCCGAGCCGGATCGACTTCCGTAATTCCGAGGCAATAACAAACCGCCGAGTTCGCCGCCGAGCCCCGGCCCTGACAAAGAATGTGTTGGCTACGCGCAAAAGCCACCATGTCATGCACGGTAAGAAAATAGTGTTCATAGCCAAGCTCCTTAATAAGAGTAAGCTCGTGTTCGATAATATTACGTACCTTTGCAGTAGCACCTTCGGGCCAGCGTCGTCTGATACCGGCTTCGGTAAGTTCTCTTAACCAACCGTGGGGGGTGTATTCACTTGGCACCAGTTCGCGTGGATATTCATAACGCAGTTCTTCCAGAGAGAAATTACAACGGGCAGCTATGTCCATGGTGGCACGAAGTAATTCACGGGGATAAAGCTTTGATAGCTGCTGCCGAGAACGCAGATGGCGCTGACCATTACTCTCGCCGTCGAAGCCCAGTTCATCAAGAGTCTTACCCAGACGAATAGCCGATACGGTGTCCTGCAGAATTCTCCGTTGCGGGCTATGCATATACACTCCGCCGCTGGCACACAGAGGAATGGAAAACTGACGGGACAAACTCTGCAAACGTTTCAGCTTACGACGATCATCACCATGTAATAACAACTCCACCGCTATCCACAAATTGCCTCCAAACTGACGCTGCAACCACACCGCCTGACAGGCAATGTGTTCCGGCGCCTGACCAAGCTCCGGTCGCCACAGCGCAATGCACTGGTCTGGCAAATTGGCCTCCACCATGGCGCGATCAATGCGGTACTTACCTTTCACTGCCTCTCTTCGGGCGCAGGTAATAAGATGGCTTAGCTGACCATAGCCTTTGCGATTACAAGCCAGCAATACCAAAGAGCAGGCCTCTTCCATCATGAATTCACTACCGATGATCAGTTTGATACTGCGCTTCTTCGCCTCCATGTGTGCACGAACCACACCCGAGAAAGAACACTCGTCGGTGATGGCAATTGCCTGATAGCCAAGCTCGTCTGCCCGCTCCACCAGTTCTTCCGGGAATGATGCGCCCCTCAGAAAACTGAAATTGGAGATGCAGTGAAGCTCGCTGTAAGCAGGTAATTTACTAACGGGGGGCAGCTCTGGTTTTTTGAGCGGTTTTTCGGGGGGGCTTTTTGCCATAATGACATCTATCTAAAATACTGTATGTATGTACAGTACTTTGATTCAACGAAAAGTCAAGCTGGATTGGGTTTGCGAATGGTGCTGAGCAGGACATTAGATTACGCGACACGCTGAGAACCCACTCGCCGTCTTAAATTTGGGTAAAGAGGATCGCTTATCATTGAGGCTAACTGATCCTGCTCATCCCCTCAGCGGCAGTGAAACATTCAAAATCCATTCCTAAAAAATTCTCATTGCCAATAGGTATTCGTAGGGAGCTTTTCGGTAGCAGTGCTGGCTACTATCAAGAGCCAGCGCCGAACGCAGGAAAATGACTTTCGCGTTTTTCAGCGAAAGGAGAACCCTTTACTCATATCAACTTCAAGTAAAGACGATTGCTTGCTACGAAGCTCTCTGATGCTTCTGGAGGAATGCTTGTAGCCAACACTGCTATCGGAAAGCTCCGAGTAGCTCAAAAAGAACCAAAGTGTGTTTATATAAGAGCCAAAAAAAAACGGCCCCGAAGGACCGTTTTCATATTCTTGATAAAGCCAGATCGGCTATTGCTCACCTGCTTCTTCTCGGGCTTCCATAATACGTTCGCCGCGCAGAATATTTACCATGCCGTAGTTTCCTTCGTGGCAGGCATATTCGTACATGAGACCATCAACTTTCGCCATTGGAACGCGAGCAGTGATCTTGTCAGTGAACGTGCTTGGATCGTCGATAGTGAATTCGTAGTCAACAGTGAAGTCATTCACACGAGTGAATTTCTCAGTCAGAACCTTGTCGTAAGCGTCTCCGAAAACAGCGAAGCTTTGAGTTTGATCATTGAAGTTACGAGTTTCAACAACGAGGGTATCACCTTCCCAGTATCCACGAGAATCGCCAGTCCACTGACGAATTTCATCATTGATATGTCCGCGACCATCGATAGGAACAATGCGAGCATCGTGAATCATTTCAGTCATGATAACGACGTGATCATTATTCTGAACAATCTGTACATTATTGTTGTACATGCTTGGCACGAAAGGGGGCCCAGAGTTAAAGCCCACGATGCAACGCTCGGAGATACCACGATCCTCAGGGCCGTCTTTACCGATGCCACCAACAGGAACAAGAACCGGGCGTTGACCATCGAAATCAGGACCCAGGCCACCGAACTGAACAACAATGCCTTCAACAGTAGGAGGAAATTGTCCATTCTCGGGGTAAGTAATAAGAGAGGTGCGGAGGTTATCACCACGACCGGCCTGCTCAACCCAGAAAGTGTTGTAACCGCCAACGCCTTGCTCGTTAAGAGCTTCAAAGCCAGCTTCTGCAGCTTTGCCCAGCATCACGGCTTCTTCCTCGGTCATGTATTGTCGATCGCCAAACTGGCGAGGACGAGTCAACGGTACATTTGACGCAAAATTCCATACACCCTGAATATCCGGATGTCCCCATTGTGTACGTGGAGCTTCGTAGTCATCAGCCGCCTGTGCTGAGGCTAGAGAAAAGCCCAATACAGAAAACGTTGCCGCCGTGATCAATAATCTTAATTTCATAGTAAACCTCTAATCTAAGTCTTGATGTCTCTACACTCTTTCCTCTCTTTACGAGTGCGGGGCATTCTATCTCAGATTGCCGCAAAATGGCGAAAATGGGGTGGCTGACTTGCGTCAAATCAACAAAAATACAGGGCAGTATACGAGAAACGGCCCCCTGCTATTCACAGAGAGCCGTCTATACTGACTATCGAGGTTTATTAAAAAAGGATGTGGACTAGTTAGCTCCGGCTTCAGCTTCCCTTTGCTCGGCTACCCGCGCTCCGCGCAAGGTGTTCTGCAGACCATAATTGCCTTCATGGCAGGCATATTCGTATAGCTGTCCGGCCACCTTAGTCATGGGAACGATAGCAGTGATCTTGTCAGTGAAGGTAGAAGGATCATCGATGGTCCATTCGTAATCTACGGTGGCATCATCTATACGGGTAAATTTCTCGATAAGTAATTTATCTTCTGAATCTCCGAAGGCGCTGAAGCTCGAAGTCAGCCCGTTGAAATTACGAGTTTCTACCACCAGCGTATCTCCATCGTAATATCCTCGTGAATCACCCGTCCAGAGACCGATGTTCTCATCGAGGGCAGGACGGTCACCGATGTGAACAACTCGAGCGTCGTGAATCATTTCAGTGAGGAGAACTGCTGTGTCCCGGCTCTGAAAAATCTGCACATTATTATTGTAGAGGCTGGGCATGAATGGAGGACCAGAATTAAATCCCACAATACATCTCTCTGAAAGACCTCGATCTTCCGGCCCATCTTTGCTGATACCGCCAACTACAAATCTAACCGGCCGATCTCCAGAGACATCATCTCCTAAACCGCCGGCGCTGATATCAACTCCCTCAACTAAAGAAGGAATACGCCCATTGGTGGGATAGACGATATGGGAGGTTCGAATACGATCGGTTATCCCCGCGCTCTCTACCCAAAAATCATTGTAACCACCCGGGCCACCATCTCTCTGAGCAACAGCCTGATCGGATGCCTCATCGGCTGCCTGAAGTCGGGCACGCATCTGTGCCACTTCTTCGGTAGTCATATACTCACGATCACCGAAGCGTTGCGCGCGCTGCAGTGGAACGTTCGATGAAAAATTCCAGACACCTTGCAGATCGGGCTGCCCCCATTCAGTTCGAGGCGTGACGTAGTTTCCCTGAGCAAATATAAACGAGGAAACTGTCGTAGAAACGAGAAATATGCCTACTTTTATTGCTTTTTTCATTGTCACTCCTTCACAGATCACTAAATGGTAGTATCGGTATTGAATTGATAATCGACCAGACTACTCCTCTGTTTCAAAGCTGGCAACACCAGCCAGACAGCCTCACGTAAGATTCAAGCCATTCCAGAGGCAGAAACAGATGGAAAAGTAGATGAAGTAAAAGATGGAAAACCAGACAAAAAAACCCGGTGAGTTTCGTCACCGGGCAATTAGTAAATCCTGGAGAGAAAACTAACTTAGAAGGATTTTCCGATAGTTAAAACAAATGCCTGACTCTCTTTTGGTGAACCTGAAGAGCTCACCTGGTCAGATAACTCGTCGCCACTAAGAATGGCAGCCACTCCGAAGTCCAGGTCGGAGATAGTTGTGCCCCAACCTAGTTCTAAATAGCCACCGTCAAACTCATCACCGAATGAACCGAAAGTTGCATATAGTCCGTTTTCACCAGCGACAGTCAATGCGAGAAAATCGTAGTCAGCTTCTGCTCCGAAGCCTGCCCACTCACCGATTGAATACTCAAGGCTGAATATTCCGTAGCCTGCATTGAGGTTAATTTCTTCGTAGGTGTCATCGAACTCACCAGTGTAGTAGTAACCTGTAAAACCGGCACTAAGGCTGAAGCCAGAATCAGTTTCAACTCCGTAACCAAAATAACCATCAATTTCCAGGCCATCGCCTACATCTGCTGTCCAACCACCCGCATAGAAACCGCCTTCTTCATAATCGATACCGGCGCTAGCAGATGATTCTTTCTGCAAGATGCCGCGGTAGTAATACTCGGATGCAAATCCAATATTGTATGAAACGTCGGCTGATGCTGTGGTGGCGAATAGTCCACTTGATGCGAAAACCAGGCCTGCTGCGATGTGAATAACGTTTTTCATTTCTTTCTCCAAAAATAGTATGTATTAGCCAGCTCAACATAATGCTGAAGTGTTACTTGCTATATAGAGTATTGCAAAGACCGCGCCAACCTTTGGAAGTTCCCGTTTTTATTGACCTGTAGCCATTTTTCCCAAAACCGGTCTTCAGACTGCGCTACAAGTTGGTGCGTTTTACAGAGCAGTGTTTAAGTGCGCACCAAAACACGGCATTGGTTTAGTGCGCCGATTCGCTCTGGGGAGTAGCGCTATCAGCTCTCTGGCAGGGTATAGGGTATAGATAGATGCCTAAAGTCGTAAGCGGTACCACTAATGACGGCAGTGCTGACTAATTATGAAGAGCATATCGCTTCGATTTCCGAAGCGGACCATTGCAACCCAAGCTCCTACACAGCGAATACCAGAATCGAAAAATCAGTCTGGTATTGGCACTTCCAACTTTTGCGGCACTCCATAGCCTCTTTGTACCGCTGGCCGTTCCGCAATTCGCAAATACCAATCCATGAGTCGCGGATAGTGCCGCAGGTTCATCTGCTGAAAGTCGTAGCGGGAAATCCAGGGCCAGGTGGCGATGTCGACAATGGAATATTCATCACAGATATAGTCGCGAGTTTTTAGTCGTACTTCCAATACCTGATACAGTCGCGCAGTCTCATTGCGATATCTTTCCTCTGCGTAAGGTGACTTACCGGGATTGAATTTCACGAAATGATGAGTCTGCCCAAGCATGGGACCGACATGGGCCATCTGAAGCATTAGCCATTCCATCTGCTGCCAATAGTTGCCTTCCATGCTATCCATCAGCATTCCGGTCTTATTGGCCAGATACATAAGAATTGCACCTGACTCCATTAAATGTATCCCTGCCTCATGATCCACTATTGCCGGAATCTTGTGATTAGGGCTCAGGACGTCAAATTCATCACTGTGTTGATCGCCGTTTGTGATATCGATCGGGATGACATTGTAAGGCAGCCCTACTTCCTCAAGCATGATAGATACCTTGCGCCCATTTGGAGTTGACCAGGTATATAGATCAATTGGCTTATTTAATTCTTCTTTACTCACTTACGATTCCCATCCTTTCAATTTTCACGCTTTCAATTTTTGCAAGAAATAGATAAATTCAGTCACATATTAAAGCACACTCGCAAACGCAAATGGATTCGAGCAGGTCATGGGAAATAAAATATTAGAGGTGCAAGGGTTTGGCGATGTACCCGGTCACTCTATGTTCGGTGATTGGGCATTGCCAGGGCGCAAATACAGCTATCTCGCTCTGCTGGACCTTGCAAAGAAGCATATGCCGGAGCGAAAGCCACAAAAGGTTGATTTTAACCAGATATGCTGGAAACCAGCTGACTGGCTGGGTGGAGATGACTTTAGCGGCAAGCGCTTCGACATGGCGGACACTAAATATCCCGGCTTGCTAGTGCGAGATATGCCGAATCCCTGCGATCGACCATTTCGTATGGTGGACGGGCGGCGCAGGCTAGAGAAGATGCAGCGTCAGGGCCTAAGCGCGGGATGGTATTTCATTTTTGAATACAGCGAGGCGGAACCGTTTATTCGTGATTTTATCGCTGCAGAAGCTGATTAATGAGTGAATTGCCAGATTGTGAATATGGGCGTATTCTGATTATTCCACTCTCAATGTTACCTGCTCTGCTATTTGGAACCGGTTAACTCCCGTGGGACTCTTTATGGGCATCAAGCTTTCCAAATACATGCCTGCCTTTCATTTTGCAGACTCTGTATTTATAGCTCCTGTGTTTGCAGTATCTCTTCTGCTATGCCCCGCTGTGCTAGCTCAAAATACACAAACTAGCACTGAATCCAGTTTTCTAAATAATTTCGCTCAGACCCAGTTTGAAACTCTCATGGACGAAGGACGAGACCTCTTGGAAGACGGTCGCTATATGGATGCGGAAAAAATACTTTCGGAAGCCGTTCAGAATATCAAAATCAACTACGGCCTCGACTCTCCTTTCCAATTACCGGCTGTTAACTTACTCGGTGAAGCATTAATTGCCCAGGGGAACTGGATCGCTCTGGATAGGCAACTCGCCTATTTCGAATGGATAAATGACAATCACTACGACAAAGATATCGAAGTCTTTCTACGTTGGACTGAAGTATTAAGTCGTCTTTATCTCGCCGCAGCAGCAGACATTCATAGTCAGTCCAATGCTCATTACCTCATTACTGCAAAGAACTTAAATTGGCGCGCGGTCAGCGCAATCGAATCAAAATTTGGCAAGGAGAGCCTGCGTCTGGCTCCCTGGCTTTACAACATCGTGCTAATACACTATTACCAGAGCGACCTTTCAAATCGCCGCGGCCTGACTAGTTATACCTACAAGACCGAGTCACCGGAAATAGTTAGCGGCTGGGCTCTCGGAAAAAATGAATCGCTTCAAAAAAGTTATGGCATAGGCAGGGAATTATTGCAGCGCATTCGAGTGCTCTATCGCAATTCGGAATTAGCAAGCGTCGAATCAAACGCTCTAAGCCAAATCTATCAAGCAGACTGGGAATTGCTATTCGGAAAAAATAGAACTGCTATGAATATGTACAACAGCGCCTACAATAATTTGCAATCTGCAGGATACGAGGCACAAGAGTTAGACAATTTATTTTCCCAGGTTCAGGTATTACCTGAACAAAACCTTCAACTGGATTTGAATGAGAGAATTGATTCCGGCTCAGAGAACGGTTCAGAAAATATTCTATCCTTCACTGTATGGTCCCCCATTTTTCCAGCGACTGAGCTTCCAGCCAAAGAACTGCCGGGGCTCTCGGCACAGAATCGTGACGGCATAGCCTTAGTGAGATTCGACTTAATAACTCAACAGCCCGACCTACTTGAATCCGGTGAGGTTAGTCTTGAGCCTAGCATGGAAGTAAATAATTTTCAGTTCCTGCGAAGCTTTCCCGATTGGGACCTTACAAAGTCTCAAGTAGAGAGAGAAGTTTCCCGACTACACTTCAGGCCGCTAATTCAAGACGGGCAGATATTCACAAGCACCACTGTTGAATTTGAATATTCTTTTTATCTGGAAGGCGGTCCGGTAATCGTTAACGAATAGGCATTGATGATAATCATGATTATGGAATTTTTGAAAACAATCAACCGTTTTACTTCTTCAGTCTTATTGGCATTAGCATGTGTAACGCTACTCGCCAGCTGCGCCGTGGATCCCTCTGAGAACAATGGCCGCCGCCTTCCTACCGATGCCGAGGTGGAACAATACAATGCTTCTGTGGAAGCTGATGACAGAATTGTCTGTCGTCAGGAAACTCCCATAGGATCCAATATTCCGCGCAGGCTCTGTCGCCTGGTTAGAGATATTGAAGAAACTTCAGCCTTTCACCGCGAACAGCTTGGACGGGTACTGCGTTAAGTAATCTTCAAGCACAGCAATTATTTTAAGTAAGGGAAAACCAAGGGCGGAGGTGACAGTCTTCTTTACTCTTGGTTTTCCTTTTTCAATTCCTTTTCGTTTCTCATCTTACAATAACCAGATATAGAGAATGACAGCCAGCATAAATACTTGATAAGCGGGGAACCCCCATAGATATTTTTTGTCACGGGTAGCATCAAACTTACTGTCAAACTCTTTAAAGCCTTTCGTCAGGAGAAGCTCGGGATTTCTATACGCGTAGTACAAGACAGGAGCGGATGACATACCTATAACTGCATTTAGTAGATCACCCTTTAAAATTGCGACCACTGTAACAATGACGCAAATAAGCATCATTCCCAATGCAATTCTTGACGCCGTCTCTGGCTTCATTTTCTTCGCGCCGAATTCTGCAATCATGAAATTACGTCATACAGGTAAGTTCCAGCGACATATCCAGCGCCAGCTGTAGCACCAAGCAAGCCGCCATATGCGCCACCCATCATAGCCCCTCTTATGCCGCCGGTTATTATCGCTCCACCAATGGTGCCCACACCTGCTCCATCAGCGGCCCAATCACCAATCGTACCGGCTCCACTGACCACATCTATTTCTTCGTTTGTAAGTTCTCTCATCTCAAGCCTCCACTGCCTGCAATAATAAATTCGAATAATTCCCGAAGGTTTCTATGGGGAATATTTCAAGAGTAGGATGCAGTTTTGGATAAAGCGAATTTCAAAGAGAATAGGAAGACACTAGTCAGACTCCTTTCTTAAAGAAAGTTGACTATTGGTTTACTTAGAAGAACAAGCTTAGAATTTCAGGAAATATACTATGGGAATTTTCTTACAGAAAGCATTGATCTATTCGGTCATTAGTAACAGGCTAACAAACCGAATCTCTGCATTGCTTGAAACTAAAAAAGCGCCGCTAACAATCTCGAATAAAATCGTAATCGATAGGCTTATTCAGATCGATGTTGTGATGCTCGGACTCCATGGGGTATTTCAAGCCTGTAGCACAGTTAAACAACATCACATTTTCATCAGCTCTAATTCGTCCACTTTTAAGTTCCTGCTTTAGAGCCGCCAACGTAGCCGCACCCTCAGGACAGAGAAGTATTCCTTCGGTCTTGGCACACTCTTTATGAGCAGCATCAATGTCCTCGTCACTCACCGCCACTGCAAAACCATCACTCTCACGAACCGCATCGAGAATAAGAAAGTCACCCACAGCGGCTGGCACTCTGATTCCTGACGCGATGGTATGAGCATCCTTCCATGGTTCAGCATGGCGAGTTCCTTCATCGAATGCCTTAACGATTGGTGCACAGCCTTCAGCCTGCACCGCCACCATGCGCGGTCGTTTTGAGCCTATCCAGCCGATCGCTTCCAGTTCCTGAAATGCCTTCCACATGCCGATAAGGCCGGTGCCTCCGCCGGTTGGATAAAGGATGACATCGGGAAGCTCCCAATCCAATTGCTCTGCCAGTTCCAGACCCATGGTCTTCTTGCCTTCTATACGATAAGGCTCCTTCAATGTAGAAGCATCGAACCAGTTCATTATCTCTTTGCCTTCACCCACGATTTTTCCACAGTCATTGATATAACCGTTGGCAAGAAATGTCTTCGCCCCCTGGAAGGCTATCTCTTCGATGTTTACTCGGGGCGTATCTTCCGGACAAAAAACATAGGTCTCAATATCTGCGGCAGAACAGTAAGCGGCCAATGCGGCTCCGGCATTGCCGTTGGTGGGCATTGCCATGCGCTGGACTCCCAGTTCTTTCGCCATGGCAACAGCCAGAGCCAGCCCCCTAGCCTTGAAAGAGCCTGTCGGTAGCCTGCCTTCATCCTTGATTAAAATTTCGCCGCATTCATATTGATTCTGTAATTTTTCTGCCGGCAAGATAGGAGTTATTAATTCTCCCAGACGAACAATATTTTCGGCTCGTCTAATAGGAAGAAATTCTCGATAGCGCCAGAACTCCGGGAGACGATCAGCAAGATCTTCCTTGGTTACCGCTTGGGAGAGCGCTTCGAGGTCATATCTGACCAACAAAGGCTTTCCTGCCTCTGATAAACCGTGCAGCCGATCAGCGGGATAAATTTTCCCGGTATAGCTACATTCCAGGTGGCTTACGAACGTTTCAATTTCTTGCATAGGGAATTCTCTTTGTGTCCTTGGCTGTTATCTCTACTAAGCAAAGCTTTGTATGTGAAACTCAACTATTTATCTAAACCCGGTTGCCAATTGTTTTTCTAATAGCAGTTCTAGTTACTTCTTACTTTTCCAGTTACTTGTAGTTCTCTCGTTAAAGGCGAAACATCTTGTTTATAATGCCGTCATTTTTGGCAGCATGAAAAATGGCAGCTGAAATATGCACGCTAATCACTGCGAGCAGTGACCAGCATGTCCAAATATGAACATCTGAAAAAAGTATATTCAGCTTATCGTTCTCATTCGTCCAGGAAGGCAAATTGAATAACCACCAAACCTGCGTCTGCCAACCACTGTAGGAAGAGGAAAGATACCCTGTAATACAGCAGGCGAAAATTAGGATGTAGATTATCAGGTGATCAAAACTTGTGAGCCGTTCCAGCTTTGTTCGCGCGCCAGGTTTACTCTGCCTTTTTCGACTCAGTGCAGTAGTAATCATCACCACCGCAAATAGAAAAACAGTTAGCCCAATGTTTTTATGTAACTGAAACGGTAGCTCACGATATGTGAACACTTCCGAAGGCAATGGCAGTGACAACATCCACCAACTGGAAATGAAAAGGAAAAAAATGGAGACAGCTAACAAGCAGTGTAGAACCACCGTAACTGGACTAACTCTTTCCATGTCGCGAGATTCTTCCAATCCGGTCACGTCATTTCCTTTTCATGCCCACCGCTACTATTAAGCGCGAGAAAGATAATCAGGAAAGAAATATGTATGGCTAGCCAAATCAGTAGCGGCCAAAGATATTGCGCCCGCAAAAGAGGTCCAGTGTTGAGTACAGCCAGAAACTGGAGAATGTCGATTAGTGCGAGGGATGAGAAACTAAACCGAGCAAGCTTGGCTGATAAAGTAGCGCTGCCAATTAGTTTGAATCCAATCAGAAACGAAAGCATCGCTGCGATACAGGCGAGTGTTGCACTGCTTATTTGAAATGAGCGAAACCAGGAGGGGCTGGAAGCCAGTGTGATTTGTACGCTACTCACCATCAGCTGGCATTCTGCAAGGGAAAGGTTTTCCTCTACAAGCTCGTCTGCCCGGCAGTCCGCTTCGGATATCTGTTCGGCAACAGATCCCGGAGCTATTACTACTTGTCGCAGCAACTCGTTGGCCTGAGTCGCAAAATAGAGAATCGCGAAGACTACGATTAACACTCCACTCAAGGGTAAATTGAATACTTTGTTGTCAGTCATGGATGTCGAGTGAGAATTCGCTAGCTCATCATTATTTTTATGGAATGAGTTTACCGTCATAGTTGATGAATTATAAGGGCGCGGCATTTTCTGGACTTTGGTGTTCTCTCAAATAGGTGTAAGCTCAGACATAATTTCGAGCCTCCTTCACTAAATACTATTATCTACGAGTTAAATCATGAACTTGCGTAATCGATTCTTCCTAATCATATTCCCTCTTTTATCCATTTTGGCATCCTGCGGCGCAGAAGAACCTGTCGATATCGTAGCGGCCCCCAGTGAGCCGGCCTCTTCAAACACAACTAGAGATGAGCCTGCTAGCCCTGAATTTGGCAGCTTTGGCGTCGATCTTACCAATCAAAATACCGACATACGCCCTGGCGATGACTTTTTCATGTTTGCCAATGGCACGTGGGTAGATAATTACGAACTCCCTGACGATCGCAGCAGCCACAGCACGCCTGAGACACTGCGGGATACATCAAATGAGAGGGTTCAGGTGATTGTTGATGACCTGACCTCTTTGGAGCCAGCCGATGGCTCGCTGGAGCGGAAGGTCAGCGACTATTACCTCACCTATATGGATGTCGACACTCTTAACCAGTTGGGAATGAGTCCACTGTTGCCTAATCTCGCGGCAATCGAAAGTATTAGCTCGAGACAGGAGTTGATCACTGCTTTCGGCCGAGCGAGAGTCGACAATACTGCCAGCCCGGTAAACTTTTCCATTAGCACAGACAGGTCCGATCCTGACCAGCATCAACTTTCCTTATCCGTAGGCGGCTTTTCTTTACCTGATCGCGATTACTACCTTGTTGATTCTGAGAGAAACCTCAATATCAGAAAGGAGTTTGTGGAACATGTGGCCCGCATATTGAGTCTTGCCGGAATCGAAGATGGTGCAGACAAAGCGGATGCAATTCTCAGCCTGGAAACCAGAATTGCGGAATTCACCTGGCCAAGGGCTCAACGTCGAAATCGAGACCTTACTTACAATCCCATGAACTTCGATGATTTTATTACGGAGTACCCCGGCTTCGATTGGGAAAGATTTTTCTCATCGGCCGGCGTCGAAAACCTGGAAGATTTGAATGTAATTTATCCGAGTGCCATGTCGCCCACTATAGATCTAGTAAATGACGTTTCAATAGAGGACTGGAAGAGTTTGATGACTTATCGCCTGGTTAACGATAGTGCCAGGTTCCTCTCTGAAGAAATCGACAATGAATCCTTTCGTTTCTATTCAACTGTGTTGAGGGGCGTGCCCGCACAAAGAGAACGATGGGAACGAGGCGTAGCCCGCGTAGGATCCATATCAAGCCTCGGCGAGGTTCTTGGCCAGGTATATGTAGAAAGACATTTCCCACCAGAAGCGAAAGACCAAATGAGCGAACTGGTTGAGAATCTTCGAGACGCACTTGGCCGTAGTATCGCTGAGCTCGATTGGATGGGTGAAGAAACCAAGGCTGAAGCAAACCTGAAACTGAACTCTTTCCGCCCAAAGATAGCCTATCCCGATGAATGGACAGACCTCTCCGGCCTGGAAATTGTTGACGGTGATTTATTCGCAACTGTTCAGAACATTAGAGAATTTAATTACGAAGACTCTCTTAGTCGTTTAGGTCAACCAACTCGACGGGAGGAATGGGGTATGACTCCACAAACCGTGAATGCCTATTACAATCCCGCGTTTAACGAAGTTGTTTTTCCTGCAGCAATTCTGCAAGCCCCATTTTTTGATGCGGCGGCTGACCCTGCTGTTAACTATGGCGGCATCGGTTCAGTGATTGGTCACGAGATGGGCCATGGCTTCGATGATCAAGGCTCCAAATATGATTTCAATGGCATACAACGAAACTGGTGGACTGATGCAGACCGAGCCAATTTCGATGTGCTCACTTCCGCTCTAGCCGCTCAGTATGATGAGTTCGAACCGGTGGAAGGACATTTCATAGACGGTAATTTCACACTTGGGGAAAACATAGGGGACCTTGGTGGCCTGTCCATGGCGTACCGCGCCTACAAAATTTATCTCAACGGCGAAGAGGCTCCAGTTATTGACGGGGTAACTGGAGACCAGCGTTTCTTCCTCGCTTATGCACAATTGTGGAAGAGTAAAATTCGTGACGACGCCTTGATTCAACGACTCACTGCAGACCCCCACTCTCCAGCTAGATTTCGATCAAATGGCGTAGTGAGAAATATGGATGAATGGTATGAAGCCTTCGATGTGCAGCCAGGAGATGAGCTCTATCTTGCGCCGGAAGACAGAATCAAGATTTGGTAACTAGCTTCTCGCAAGCAAGAAAGGGAATAGAAGGCTTCTGATTGCTTACTTAGTGTCTTTCTAGGAACCTGCCTCTTCAAATGATTTGAGATTCGGATTAGCAGGATTCCAGGAAATCCTATGCTTCAACCAAACTTCGTTTTTTGGAGGAAATTGTTCGGGCTTATCGAAACTGGCGAGTGTCACATCAATATAGTCAGCATTGGCCTGATAGCTCAGCGCCGTTCCGCAATCACCACAGAATGATCGCGTCACATTTTCTGAGGATTTGAAGTATTTTGGCTCCGGTGTCAGCCATGTAAATGCGGAGCTAGCACAGACTGCCCAGCCAACACTCTCGGCACCAGCGGCTAACTGGCAGGAACGGCAATGACAGATAGCCACTACTTTGGGTGGCTGGCTTATTTGATATCGCAGCTTGCCGCAGCTGCAACCACCTGATGCCTTCTCTTCACTCATATCGAATCAGAACCTCGATGCTTATTGCCTAAAATCCCGCCCTGGTCACGACTTTAGGACCAAGAGGGCATTATCTTCCCAAGTGGTTAATTTCGCCAATATTGGTGAATTTTGACATTCATATCTCGGCTCTCTATCTATATCTCTTTGTATTTGCTACTTTTTTTTAGTTGGCATGGAATTCGCAACTAACCTTAAGCAATGTTAAATGTGTGGGAAACCGCTATTACCACCGAGGTAGGAGAGAGATGAGAACTATAGGAAACTTGTTGTGTATATTTCTGTGTATTCTGGGGCTGCTGGCGCTGTTGCCGTTAATTTCCTTCGGCTTCGCTCTCATCTGCGGCGCCTTTGTTCTGGCTATCTGGGTTCTACCTGTCTGGATTATTGCCACATCCGATAAAACTACCGGCATGGAGAAATGTGCCTGGATTCTCGCCATGGTATTTCTTTCATGGTTTGCCTGGGTGTTCTACTTTTTCCTCGCGCCACTCAAGTCCAAGCAAGAGTATTACTACTAAACGGCTCTTGTTGGGCAATCCGATATAGGCAACTCTGTTTTAGGCAGCTTGCACTGCTTTCAGTGACCAAGCCCTGGGTTCTCATTTCGCCTTTTTTTATTACGGCACTTTTAAAGCAGATGAGTTCGGGTATTATGATCGCTGTATTAGCAGGATGCGTTTATGCCGATTATCGAAATAAAGGACTTGGCGAAGAAATACCCTCTTCCCGACAATAAATCCGAAACCTTTTTTGCCGTAAATGGAATCTCCCTCTCAATCGAGGCGGGTGAAATTTATGGCATCCTCGGCCCCAATGGTGCTGGCAAGACAACTACATTGGAAATGCTGGAAGGTCTTAATGATATTGATGGTGGCTCTGCCACTATCGATGGCATCGATGTTGCGAAGGAACCTTTCAAAGTAAAACAAATTATTGGCGTTCAGCTGCAGGCCAATGAATATTTCGACAACCTCTCCCTGCTGGAACTTCTTACTCTTTTTGGTGCTCTCTACGATCGCATTATCGACCCTAACGATCTGTTGGCGAAAGTTCATTTGCAGGAAAAGGCACAAGCAAAACCTGCGAATCTTTCCGGCGGCCAGAAACAGCGTTTCTCAATAGCTTGCGCACTGGTCAATGAGCCCAAGGTTTTATTTTTGGACGAACCGACTACAGGCTTAGACCCTCAGGCAAAACGCAATCTTTGGGATTTGGTATTGGAACTCAACGGTGCCGGAATGACCATCGTGCTCACTACTCATAATATGGAAGAAGCCGAGACTCTTTGTCAGAGAATAGCCATCATGGATCATGGCGAGGTTGTCGCAGAAGACACGCCGCAGCAACTAATTCTCAAACATGCGGCGGAACCACCTGAAGCGCCGCTACATGGAAATATCGAGGATGTATTTCTTGCTCTTACCGGGCACGGACTAAGGGAATAGACCTGAAATGTTAAGCAAATTACAAATACATCTAGCCAAGGTTTTTCTGAAAATTTTTCTGCGAGATCGACAGTCCATATTCTTCAGTCTATTTTTTCCCGTGATCTTTATGACTGTGTTTGGATTCATTAACAATGCAGATCAGGAAGCGATCAATATCGGTGTTGTGAATAATTCCAGCAGTATTGTTGCTACTGACTTCGCTCAGCTTCTCATCGACAACCCGGTGTTTGCAGTAACTATCGGACAGGAAGAACGCTTAAGAGACGAATTGATTGCTGGTGACCAGACCATGGTTCTGGTTCTCCCCGCGAGTTTCGACACAGAGAGCGAGAGTGAAAACCTGAGGTTATTAGTGGATGCCGCTCAGGTAAATCAGTTAAGTTTAATAGTACCCCTTCTGCAACAGACTCTTATTTCAATTGAGCGTGAGTTCAGAAATATCGAGCCAATGTTTAATCTGGAACTGGAAGACGTCCAGGCTCGCTCTCAACGTTATATCGACTTTCTATTGCCAGGTCTGATGGCTTTTACGCTGATGCAGCTGGCCATTGCCGGAAGTGGATTTAATATTGTCGAGTATCGCCGTAAGGGAATTCTTAAGCGGCTTTTCGTCACGCCGATACAACCCAAGGACTTCATTACTGCCATCGTGCTTGCCCGTATGGCTATTGTTCTTATTCAGCTCACCGTTCTGATTGCCTTTGCCACGTTTGTACTTGATGTACGAATCCTTGGGAATTTCGCTTCTTTCTATTTTGTGATCATGCTCGGTACATTTATTTTTCTGTGCCTTGGGTTCTGTCTCGGCAGCATTGCCAAGACCCAGCAAGCTGTTGGCGCCATTGGAAATATTGTGATTTTCCCTCAGATTTTCTTGTCTGGAGTTTTCTATCCAATTGAGTCGATGCCAGAACTGGTTCAACCTATCGCCAGGGTTCTTCCCTTGAGTTTTGTCTCTACGGCCATGCGTGATATAGCAAACAATGGCGCGGCAATGTTAGAAATTATGCCCAGCCTTATTGGTATTGCGGTTTGGTTTGTAATTTCGTTTGTTCTGGCCACGCGCCTGTTTGTATGGAAAGACGTCGCCAACTAGATTTTTCTGTATTGCTATTCGTACAGTGAATACTTCTAAACTTAGCTTGCGAGCTAATTTCTTACAGTATTTGTTTGAACTACTTCCTTCGACTGTTCTCTTCAGTTAGACCGTCAACTAAATCTTCAACTACACGGCTTAAACGTTCCCTTGAACTATTTTCCTTCTAAACAAGGTCAAACATGTAATATAGTCTGCTGCTGGATCAGCATAGACGATTTAATTGAACACTATATATGCACACTACAGGGGATTAGCCCCGTCGCAACAAAAGTCTGAATATCAACAATGGAGAGAAATATGTCAAAACGTGTAATTGCAGTACTAACCGCTTTCACCATACTCATTTCAGGAGCAATGCTTACTGCATCAGCGCAGGATGCACCAACTCCCGAGGAGCAGGCAGCTGCAGCTGTAGACACTCGAAAATCTTTGTTCAAATTGTTCATACACAATCTCCGCCCGATTGCAGCCATGGCACAAGGTGCGCCTTTTAATGCTGAAATTGCCGAGCGTAATGCAAGGCGTATCGCAGCGATGGCTCCGATGATTCCAGAACTTCTGGCTCACGATACTCGAGGATTCGATGTTGAGACCACTGCTTTGGACAAGATCTGGGATAACCAGGACGATATCGCAGCAAAAGCTCAGGCACTTGTAGACAATGCAAATGCATTTGCTGCCGCAGCAGCTACTGGTGAAATGGGTGCAACTCTAGGTGCCTTCCGCGCCTTCGGTGGATCTTGTGGTAACTGCCATGATGAGTATCGTGTAGATAACGACTAGTAATTGGTAGGTAATTCCGAAGAAGCTATCGAGTTTATTTTTAGGCTCGATAGTTTTTTTGTTTCTAGCCCTTTAATTCCCGCGTTTGAAATATGCCGCTAGAGCATCGCGATCTTCGTCGGTGAGTTTGCTGGTGTTGTGTTCGATTACGTCGTTCATATCGCCGCCGACAAATTCACCGTTGGGCTTTAAGCCAATCAGTAGAAACAGATCAACGTTGTTAATGGTCCATTCCGCCAGCGCTTCTGCATCGATGGCTTCCACTGTTTCTTCTCCAAGCGTTGCACCTGTGTAAGCTCGACTAGTGTCGAGGATTCCCAAACTATTTCTTGGTGTGTGACATTCACTGCAGTGGCCGAGGTTGTTTGCGAGATAAGCACCACGAGCTACCAGCTCGTCATTGAATGTTTCTGCTGCTGGCTGAGCCCGGTCTGCCATGAAGTTCCATCCTGCTACTGTCCATCGGAATAACCACGAGGCTGTTTCGGCTTCCGGAGCTTGATAGCTGACAGCATCCAGGGACATCAGGTATGCACCGATGTCGAGAACTTCTTCATCACTTAATCCTGCATAGGCTCTGTAAGGAAAAGCCGGATAGTAAAAACCTCCACCAGGGCTTCGGCCGTGTTTTAGTGCAAGAAGAAAATCTCTTGCTGTCCAGTTACCGATTCCTGTTTCAGCATCCGGTGTAATGTTCGGCGCATAGAATGTACCGAAGTCCGTTTCCAGTGCAAAGCCGCCGCTGAAAGTTTCGGCTGTCTCTTCGCCTTCAGCGCGGTGGCAACTTATACAACCACCGGCACTCACCAGATAAGCCCCACGAGCGATTGCTTCTTCTGATGTTGGTAGAGAAACTTCTGATGATACTGGCGGCACAGCAAACAGAGCGTATGCAATTCCGACTGAAATCAGTGCCAGTGCAACTAGAATTATTTTTTGTTTCTTCATGTCGTAATGACGTCCTTCACACTTAAGGCACTGCTTTCATTGCTGCTTGATTCAGAACTGCTCGGTTCTCATTACTGGGAGGCGGTTCTGAGTCACCGAAAATTGCTCTTATCCAATGTCCATCTGTGGGATTGGGAAATAATATAAAGCGTTTGCCAAATTCTTCTCTGTCTTCTTCCATTAGCGCCATTCTTTGCTCTATGTCAGTAGAGTAATAACGACGGGAAAAATCGTTTAGATTGTCTCCGAGATAAACCACTATTTCAAAATTTTCGGCGATGGCTTGTTGTGTGGGTTCCTTATTCGAACTTCCTCGGAGCACAGTGAGATGCTCTTCGTCTGCAAAAGGGAACCCAGCGCTTTGCAAATTAGACAGCGCATATTCGGCAGTCCTCTCTCCTTGATCACGGTTGGTAACAAAAAATACTTCTACATTATTCTGCTGGCAGAACTCCAAAAATTCCATGGCGCCCGGACTAACTAATGCTCTGTTTTCAGGAATGAATTCATCCCAGATACCATCATCGAAAAAGTCTTGATGCTGGCCGACTAATCTGGACCAATATTCATTGGCCAGAAGTACAGTTTCATCGACATCACTTACAACCGCCAAAGGTTTAGATGTTGAGTCCCGCTGGAGCAATGCCAATTCAACCCTGCTACGGGCAAGGTTAAATCCCTGGTGGTAGAGTGCGCGATATTCCGCTGCTGTTTGTTTCCAGGCCAGGGCAAAAGCAAGATTGTTCTGATTTTCTGAAGGCCCGCCCGCACATGCTGTCAGCATGCTTACTAGGCACATTGCTAGCAGCTTGCGTAGGTATAATTTTGTATCGTGAATAGTCATTGTCTTAGCTCACAAGAAAGTCGATGCAAAGATTAACACAGCGGTGCTGAAAATGGATTTAGAACCGCCTTTGCTATATTGTTCAAGGGCATAGAAGAGTAAATATTTGTCTCTTTAATACTTGGTAGAAGAACTGGAGTGCTGGGAAATTATGAAATTGAATTCTTACAAACATTATTGGACACGCAAGCTTTTTCTGGCTTTCCTGAGTACCGTGCTTCTGCTTCTCAATACTGGCGTTGTAGCTCAAGAAAACTTTCGAATTCTGCTGTCCAATGATGATGGCATTGAGTCTCCTCTTCTTCACGCGTTGCAAAGAGAGCTTGCTGCTTTGCCTGACGTCGAAGTCATCGTCTCCGCACCGAATGTTAATCAATCTGGAAGTAGCCAGTCATCAACAGCCTCACTGAATGTCGAGCGCTATTCCCTCAATGGAAGTTTCTTCGGCCATGCCGTTCATGGCCGGCCCGCCGATGCCGTGCGCTTCGGCATTGTTGAGCTGGGCAAAGATGAAAAGTTTGATCTGGTTGTCTCTGGCATTAACCTCGGTGCCAATGTTGGTGACGTATCCCACGGTTCGGGAACAGTCGGCGCCGCCATGGAAGCTGTCTATCAGGGAGTTCCTGGAATTGCGGTTTCACAAGACACCGAGGGTGTGGATACTCGCGCTTCTGCGAAGTTTGCCGCTGGCATTGTGCAGCAGTTTCGAGAAAGGGGAATGCCGTCAGATACAGTGCTATCAATTAACATCCCCCGGGGTGAACTCAAGGGAGTTTTAGTACGCCCTATGGGGGACTCCTATCTAAAAACCCTGGCATATCATGCGGGCGAAAAAACCGGCGAGCTCACCTACTATGAGCGAGAGCGAATTATCGCTCAATCCAATGACAGTGATTCGGACACTTATGCCTATCAAAACGGGTATATTTCGGTAACGCCTTTAACGTTTGACTGGACAGATTATCAGATGCTGGAAACATTAGAGTCATGGGATTTGGATTTAGTAGACTAGTGACCGCTTGAGAATTAGTAGCACTTGATGGAGAGCATACTTGCTGGAATTTGAGCACATAATACAAGTAAACGACCCGACCGATGATGACATTGCCCTGATCTCAAAAGATCAGCTATGGGAAGGGTTGGTCTTTCGTGCGCGACAACCTGGAAAATTTAACGAATCTCTACAATGTGAGATCGAGGATGTAGATCATAACGAATTCCTAAGAACCATATCTTCGGGAGAAGCTCAGTTTCACGAGAGAGTATTGCTGTACCCCGATGAAAGCATTCACACCTCCACTACTGAGGAACTGGAACAAATTAACGCCAGTAGCGTCACTGACATAGAGGAGCCGGAAAGCGGATATCTCTTTGTTCGATTCAGCTACCGACGAGATCTCGATGAAGATGACGACAGCACCGCGGAGCTTGGAGAACATTTGAAGTCAGCTTATGTACAGATGGATCGGGATGCTATCTCAATGATTCGAATGTTGGTTGAGAGCGGACTTTTTGGTCAAGCCATAAACTAACCGGCTCCCATCCAGGGCGCTACTGAAGTCACTCGGGTTTACCCAAGAAGGATTTCTACGTGACCGTTGGCTTGATAACGGCAAGCCCTATGGTGTCAACATTTATGGACTGCTTGCCTCCCAATAGGCGGAGAATACGTCCCAGGTCCCAGAGAAATCGGAGTGGTAACGAACTGCCACCAAGAACAAATTAATTGCTTGTTTTGAAATCAGTTCGTTTCCTGCAGAAATCAACACTCCCTGTGGGCTTTGATCGAGCAGCAACTTGGTTTATTCTCTGAATCCCCTTACTGCTTTGGAACAGGAAATGTATTTAACCGGAATTGCGCGCGTTGCGGCTATTATGATGATGGGTCTCTTATTCAGTAGTTATTCGTTTGCTGCAGAAGAGGCAAGCTTCGACGCCGCCGCTGCCTATCAGAATAGCTGCTTTGCGTGTCACGGAACCGGTGCTGCCCACGCCCCGGAAGTGGGCGATGTTATCGAATGGGAAATACGCGCAGAAAAAGGCTTGGATGCTCTGGTTCAAAATACCATCAACGGCCTCAATGGCGTAATGCCAACCCGTGGCCTCTGCAGGGATTGCAGCGATGAGCAACTGAAAGCGATTGTAGAATTCATGCTGGAGAGCAGTCAGTAAAGCATCCAGCTAACAAAATAATAATACGGAGCCCCACCATGTCGAATCCAATAAGCAACAATTCTGCCAGAATCCTGGGGACCTCTGCCCTGTTCTCCTTAATGCTCGCCTGCTCGCCTGCTTCTGAGACAACCACTGTGAGCGTGGCAACTGCCAGTTCCTCGACAGGTGGTGCGGTAGAGCAGGAAGTGGAACAGTCGGCATTACAAGCCGGACCACGACAATCAACTATTAGAAATATGGACTGGAGGCTGCATAACCTGGACCTGGCTGGGTCTCGCTTTTCTCCCAGTGATCAAATCACCCCGGATAATGTTGCAGAGCTCACTCCGACTTGGCTTTTCCAGCATGGCGTAATTGACGGAGTCAGCAATCAAACTACGCCAGTGGTAGTCGGCGACACTATGTATGTGACGGATTCTCGTGGCAGTGTCTACGCGCTAAATGCGAGAGACGGTCACCTATTGTGGACTTACGATGTCACCCGACTTTTGGGCGGCGGACGCCGCGAAGGCTATGTTTTCAGGCATAGAGGCGTCGCAGTCGAAGATGGCGTGGTTTATACAGCAGCGGGTTCTTTCATATTTGCTCTGGATGCCGAAACAGGCGAGCCACTGGAAGGCTTCGGTGTTGAAGGTCAGGCGCCGGTGATTCTTGATGTGCTGCATGAGAAAGATCCAGAGATCGAAACAGCGATATCTGTTGGTTACTGGTTTACTACGGCTCCGCAGGTTTACGACGGTGTCATCTATATTGGAACTACACGCAGCGAGAGCCATATTGCCGGTGGTTATGTTTTGGCAATCGATGCCAAGACCGGCGAAGGCATTTGGAATTTCAATACCATCCCTCAAGATGAAAATGATCAGGGCTGGGAGATCGCAGGCCCAACCTGGGTAGGCGGCGAGCGTAATGGTGGAGGTATCTGGGAAACTCCGGCAATCGATCCTGAGCTCGGCATGGTCTATGTGGCCGTTGGAAACCCTTTTGGGGACAGCACCAAGAGAGACGGCATGAATTTGTTCTCGGACTCTCTTATTGGCCTATCGTTGGAAGATGGAAATCTGGAGTGGTATTACCAGCAGGTGCATCACGACGTTTGGGATTATGACTCAGGCAATCAACCCGTTCTATTTGATATGGAAGTTGATGGCGAGCCAGTGAAAGCATTGGCTCAGGCGAGTAAGAACAGCTGGCTGTATATTCTTAATCGTGAAACTGGCGAGCCTGTTCATCCGATTATCGAAACACCAGTATCGACAGTAACCGACGTAGAAGGCGAAGTGCCCTACCCAACTCAACCGATTCCTCACAAAGCAAACGGTGAGCGAATGGAACCTGTGTCGCCAGTTTTCCCAACGGACATTCCTGCGCAACATATGGAAGCAAATACGCTCGTTGAGCAATTCACACCTATCGGCCCAAATCAGATCTTCTCACCTGGTTACGGCGGTGGTGCCAATTACGCGCCAATCTCATTCAGCAAGGATACGGGCTACTTATATATTAATGCCATCGACCAGCCTTTCAATTCTGGCCGTGATCCCAAGGGCTATTTTTCTGCCTATGACCCCACTACTGGCGAGCTGATTTGGCGACAGGTTTTTGAAGGCTACGGTCAGGCAGGTTCCGTGGTAACCGCTGGCGGCGTGGTTTTCGTTGGAGCTGGAAGCAATACTGCTGGTTACTTTTATGCCTACGATGCATCGACTGGTGAGGAATTGTGGAAATTTAACACCGGTGCCGGCGTGTTTGCATCACCGTCGATCTATGTGATCGATGGCCAGGAATATGTTTCTGTAGCATCTGGCGGTGGATCACGAGGACGACGTGGTGGCGATCTGATTCTTACTTTTGCACTTCCTAATCGAAACTAAGAACTAGCTACAACGAACTTAGTACGAACAGGGTTCTTCATTTTCGTCACTGATAGTGGGCGATTCTAGACGACGATGAAGAATCCATTTACTTTTCTGTAATTTATTCCATTGTACCTGTACAAATACTCATTCGAAATTCGAATGCGAGTATGGCTTGAAGGCAAAGAAGCAACGCGAATTCCCAGTGGCGGATTAGCAATAACATATCCCGCTGGCTCTCTTAGATAGTAAACTCCGTCCGAGTAATAGTAAGTCAAATCCCGATGAATCACGCGCGTATGAATCGTCGGTAAATTTACATACCTAGCATTTATCACATGGGTAGCTACTGGCCGGACGCTGGCTGGACGCACCACTACATGTCTATCGACAGCCACATGTTTGTGCCTTTTATTTGTTGGATGACTTGCCTGGGCGCAACTCGCTAGTAGCATAGATAGTAATGCGCTGGTTATTAGTACTGAATATTTCTTCATTTTGGCCACCTTCATGTAACTTCGTTGATGCTAGTTCCCAAAATGGGAATTCAGGCATTTTTTGACTGAAAATGATGTTCTTAATCAATAGAACGAACTCGACGAAGATTGGTTTACTTCCAAAACTCTGAAAGGGAGGCAGAATAAGCAGAATCAAACTTTGAAAGCTTAGTGATCGATAGAAACTACAAAGGAGCAGGTATTAAGAGTATTGAAGGTATAGAGATTATGGAGAGTTCCGAGTATAGAAAGAATGAAGAAAACCAGACAACGTAAAGAAGTTTTGGATAAGAAAGCTAGAGAGTAGTAATCACAAGCCGGAAACCAATTGTGTCATTACGCACACTGGAATCAACGGCGCCACGGACTGCGGCCCGAACATTATTGGCAGCATCGCTGAATGAGCCACCGCGCATCACCCACAATGGGTTAGCAGACGCAGGCTCGAAATCATCGGCGGAACTGTAAGGGTACTCTTGCATAGGGCTGCGTGTTAGCTCCCATACATTGCCTGCCATATCCGAAAGACCGTTTGCACATTCCGGGCAGCCGAAACTTCCAACTGCGAGTACTTTGCTTTCAGAATAATTAGCACGGTCTTGCCTTGGGCTTGACCCCCAGGGAAAGATACGCCCATCTATGCCCCGTGCCGCCTTCTCCCATTCCGCTTCACTGGGAAGGGTCACGCTGCCGCCGTTATTCAGCATTTGCAGTATCTCTGGAGGCGTGTTGCTTGAATCTTTAAGTTGTCGCTCTAACCATCGAGCGTAGGCCAAGGCCTGAGGCCATGTAACTTGCGTAGCTGGAAATGAGCCTTCTCCCGATACCACAATTCCCCTAGTTTGATTGCCGGATTCTTCTGCCCATTCTCGAATTTGCGCGACGGTAACTTCGTAACGGCCAATGTAATAGTCGGGTAACTCAACGCTTCCCTGCCTCTGCAGGTTCGACCAGCGCTCGTTTTCGTAAGCCATTCTATCGGCGGCCGGGTTACTGCCCATAGTGAAAGCGCCGGCAGAAATTTTTACAAAGCCAAGTAACTCATCATCAGGTAATTGCCAAGCATCACTACGAAAACCTGAGAGTTCTTCAGTATTGGAAGCGATGCCTGTTTCCACTGAATCAGATTGCCGCTGCGACATCCAATACGCCGTGAACAGAATCATCGCTATCATTACAGTCATACCAATAGTACGACCTGGCGCCTTATTAATATCGGGAGCCGAATTTGTATTGCCCACAGTATTATTCCCGGAACTCATAGATTGCTCCGAGATTCACAGGCAAATTCCCAACCATGCTCGCACGCTCTAGCGTTTAGATCAGCAGCAGATAACTGCATCAGATTTAGACCACCTTCGCGCAACATCAAGCGCATATCCAATTCCAATGGCGTGTCTGTCAGCGCTAGAGATGTATCAAGCATATTCAAACATGAGGACTGAAATTTTAGTTCACAACCACGGGCAAAATAGGAGAAAGACAATTCTTCATCAACGTCTACGATATCGCCCTGTCGATAGTGTCTGCCCAATTCATTACAAGCCCATGCTGCATTGTCGCCGCAATAGGTGGACTCCAGCAGAAGGACTCGGCCGCAGGCGTTCGGCAGGTTTTCGGCACAGGCCTGTTCCCAGAATGGAAGACTGTCACCGATGTGCCTGCCATCTGTCTTACCCGCAAGCGTCATCACGCCAAATACAAATATCCACACAGCCATGTGTGCGAGATTTGCTTTCCCGCCCAACCAGTCTTTGCGCCAGACATTAAGTATGGACTCAGACTTGATTGAACGTACCGCTCTGTCGATGGCGATGACACTGAGATTCAATAGTGGCACGCAGAGCAGTTTGTCATAGAACGTTGGGGATCCCAGATTATCCAATAGCGTGTACAAAGCAAATACACCGAAGGCGTACAACACTCCGAAGAGAGTTTTCCCGAGTGGTGTTCTCGGCGAGGTAGATGGATCTGTGATCAGCAAATGCAGGCCCAGAAAAACAGCCGCTGGTATTTCCGAATCGAGAAAATAGGGCACCCCCGTCGAAGCTGAATAAAGTGCACTCAAGGCAAACAGAGTAATAGCCGACATCCCCGCCACCAATGTGATGGAGAAGAAATACATCACCACAAGGCCAATAAGAAACAGGAAGGTATAAATATTAGGAGCAAGAGTCAGGGTCGATGCAATCTCTTGGCCCCAGGTCAGGCCGGTGGTATTGGTAAGAATTAGCACCAGTGAGAACAGGCCGAGGGCAAAAGCCGATGGATTAAAAATATGGGTGCTGCGCCCTTCTCTCTGCCAGCGTACATATTCCTTGCCCATGAACCCAACCATAATCATCAGGAACTGCATGTAGAACCAGTCGTCCCGAAACCACAGAAACAGGTTAATACTGAGAATAATCGGAAATGGCCCAAAACCGAGGCTGTATTCGCGACGACGAGACCAAGACAGCAGCATGTCGAAACCATAAGCAAACAACAGTTGAACGACTATTAGCCAGAAATGGTCATAAACAGGACGCCAATAGTATCCCCAGTAGCTATAGACACAGACCTGGAGCATCGCCTGGATATAGTGCTGAGGCCTGAGTACCACTTTAAAGTTGTGAATTTCCCCAGTGCGCTGGGAGAGAAAAGCGAGATAGCCTTGCCAAGCGAGTAGTAGCGCTGCAGCCCCCCAGAATGAATACATCACCACCGAATTACTGTGAACACGAGGAAGCAGGGAAACCAGCAGGATCGCAATCGCTATGGCGAAAGGAAATTTGAATGCAGAAAGTGGCGAAGCCAGTGCCACTGCCGATGGAATTTGAGGTTTTTGCTTCTTGTTCTCTTTCTTGCTGCTGGCCGCTGCCATGGTGTCTTGCTCTGGGGCTGAATTACGCTCCGAAGAATAAACTACCTACCACTGCAATTCAATTTGAAGCCCTACTGGCTAGGGACTTTACCCTTGAAAAATGGCTCTAACAGAGGTAGTTTTGAACGGTTAACTCTGTATCAACCGTCAAGTTAGAAAATAAGATTTAATAATCGGAGAATCAAATGATCCACAGAGCCTTGGGCAAACTAGCCATCGCCATCGCCGGAATCCTTTTAGCGCCCGCGCTTTCAGCTCAATCCAGCGAAATTCCACGCACTGAGTACGGTCAGCCTGATTTGCAGGGCACCTATACATTCAGAACACTTACACCGCTGAATCGGCCTAGAGAATTGGCGGATAAGGCTACTCTTACTCCAGAAGAAGCAGCCGAGTGGGAAGCTTTCGAGAATCGTCGCCAAAATCGTGACCTCATCATCGACTCCGTCGGCGGTGCCGGATATCCACCGGGCGTGATCTCTTACAATGAATTTTGGTACGAACGTGGTGTTGAAACTATCGCAGACCGCCGTACTTCTCTTATCTACGATCCACCAAATGGTCGAATTCCTCAGGTGAACGCTGCCGGCACTGAACGTCGCCGTGTATACGGACAGATGGTTTTCGAGAGCGCTGGCCCTGAAGGCCGCACAACGGTTGACCGCTGCTTGACTGGATTTGTTGCTGGGCCCCCTATGATTCCTGGCTCCTACAACAATAATATGCAACTAGTTCAGACCAAAGATCACATCATGATTCTGAATGAAATGGTTCACACTGCGCGGATCATTCGTCTGGACAGTGAGCACCACACCAAGCAGTTAAAATGGGAAGGTGACTCAATAGCACATTGGGAAGGCGACGAGCTGGTTATCCATACTCAGAATTTCTACCATGACTACAATCTGCGCGGCCATTCCGACCAGGCAATAATCGAAGAGCGTTTCGCCTATGTGGATGAGAATACTCTGGACTATGACTTCACAGTAACTGACCCTTTGTCCTGGGATGAGTCCTGGTCTGGCAAAGTGCCAATGCGCCGTGCAGCTGACCCTGTATACGAATATGCCTGCCACGAAGGTAATCATGGCCTTGCCGGTATTCTTGCCGGATGGAGACGCTACGAGTCTCTAGGCTTTAATGGTGACGGCTCTCCTTTATCCGCAACTGGAACAGTTAAAACCGAAGAGTAAAACTTTTCATAGTGGTTTAAACACATAAAGGTTTAAACAACAGGGGGCTCAAACCCCGGCATGAACTGAAAAGGCCAGAATAGGATAAAACCGATTCTGGCCTTTTTGTTTTCTCTACTTTTTTTCTATATGAATAAATCTGGAACACAATGAAAAACATCAAACTCAATTTTGTACTACTGCTTAGTTGCATCAGCTTCCCAATCTTTGCTCAACAGCTCACGGGCGCCGACCCTACGCAAGCAGGCGCCAATCAAACTGAAGCGGTTGAAATCACCGACGTCATTTTCCAAGCCAACGGTTTTGGAAATTCATTCATGGTAACAACGCCGGCAGGCAATGTGATTATTGATACTTCTTTGGTCACAAATGCAGCTCGTCATAAAGAGCTTCTTCAGGCGAAGAATGACGGGCCAGTGAAGTACATTATCATTACTCATGCCCACGGGGATCATACTGGCGGAATCAACCTTTGGCGGGAGGAAGGCACTGAAGTTATAGCTCAGGAAGAGCACGTTGAGTTTGTTAACTATCAGTATCGTCTTCGTGGCTTGTTCGGCCAGCGTAATGCCGCACAGTTCCCCGGACTCGCTGCAGGCATTCGAGCCAGAGAAATTCCAGATGGCGTAGACAATTACGGAGCGACGATTCAAGCAACCATATTGTTTGACCAAGAGTATCGATTCGAACTCGGAGGTATTGAGTTTGTAGTAATGCACACCCCCGGTGAAACCTATGATCATCTCAGTGTGTGGATCCCAGAGTATAAAGCCGCTTTCGTGGGCGATAACTACTACTCATCTTTCCCAAATATGTACACCTTACGAGGAACCAAGCCACGCTGGGCACTAGACTATGTGAATTCCCTGAATAGAATTCTGGCCCTGGAACCAGAAATTCTTATACCGAGCCATGGACAAGCAGTTCACGGATTCAATAATATCGAAACATCGGTAAGCCGCTATCGAGACGCCATTCTCTACGTTCACGACGAAACGGTAAAAGGAATGAATCAGGGAAAGGACGTCTATACCCTAATGGATGAAATCAAACTGCCTTCCGATCTGGATATCGGCGAAGGCTATGGCACCATTGCCTGGACAGTTCGAGGGATTTATGAAAACTACATCGGATGGTTTGATGGCAACCCATCTTCAATGTTTTCAACCCCTCCGTCGGATGTCTATCCTGATTTGGTCGCGCTGGCGGGTGGCGCAGAGAGTGTTGCGGAATTGGCTCAAAGATACTTTTCACAAAGTGAGTTTGAACGAGCTCTACATGCGGCAGACATAGCCTTGAAAGCAGACCCTCAGAACGAATCTGCCCTGAACGTAAGATTGGAAGCCCTGCAAAGTCTTGCAGATCAGTCTGAGAATTCAAATGAAAAAGGGTGGCTTCAATTTGGTATTCGTCAAACCGAAGCTGTAGCTAACGACAGATAATTAGTATCAACGCGAGATGGTGAAATTTATTCAGACAAGTAAGGTTCTTGTTCTTCTGGCTACTCTTTTTGTGTCGGAATTTGTAGTGGCCGAGGTAAATTCGGTTCAGGTGATTTCGCGTCTCGATCCGAATGCCATCCTTATTACAGAGACAGACATTGTCTTCGTCTACGATGAAGAACTTGCCACTAATTTTCCAGCGGACAAAACTGCATGGTATTCCGGTAAAAGAAACTATACCCGTAGCGCTGGAGACAAGGTGGAAGTAATAAATATTTTCATTCCCCAGGGCTTTGACTCCACCATGGCTTCGCTTCCCGAACGCCGAGCGGAGGCCATAAAGGTTTTCGTTTTTGCTCAGCACGATGACTCAAAAGCGAAACCTGTAGACGTAACGAATTTTGCTAAAGTACTAATCGAGATAGATCCATTCGGAATTCGAGTAAGCGAAACAGACTAGAAAACACAAGAATTGGAATTTTGAAAAGAGAGAAATCGTAATGGGAAGTTCCGAACTGATTACATTCGCACTGATTTCTTTTGCGTTCATCATCGTGCCCGGTCCTAACGTTCTGGTAATCATTAGCACCAGCATGACCGCAGGACAAGCTCGAGGGTTACAAACTGTAGCAGGCACCAGTCTGGCGATGTCTGTTCAGCTTCTCATTGCGGCGATTGCCACAAGTTGGCTTCTCTCTCTGCTAGCCCGAGGTTTATTCTGGTTGAAGTGGTGTGGCGTAGCCTATTTATTATGGATGGGAGTCACATCTTTCTACAAATTTTATCATCGCACTCCTGGACCCGGACATACTGCATTAGGCTCATTCCAGAGAGGTTTTTGGGTATCCCTCACCAACCCAAAAACGATTCTGTTCTTTAGCGCCTTTCTTCCTCAATTTGCAAATGAGAGCGCGCCCTACCTCGAACAAATTGCAGTGCTTTCATTGATCTTTTGGTTATTGGCGATCGTCGCTGATTCCTTCTATGCTCTCGCGGCAGCCAAGCTCCGAACCTTTCTCCTGCATCATGATGTTGATCGATTACAACACGGCATTAGCGGCGGTCTATATATCGGAGCCGGGGGATTGCTGGCGAGCGTTACTGATATTTGAGCACGGGAAAATCATTCCAGCGCCCAAACAAGAACTACGCGAAGGCCGCACCATTTATAAGGAAGTGAGCACCAATGCTTGCGAAGTAGCCCAGCATGATTGCCCATGACCACTTAAGGTGAGAGAAAAACGTATACACACCTCTAGCCTGGCCCATCACTGCAACCCCTGCGGCAGAACCAATAGACAACATGGACCCACCGACACCAGCGGTAAGGGTAACCAATAACCATTGCCCATGATTCATCTCCGGGCTCATTTCGAGCACAGCAAACATTACCGGAATATTGTCCACCAGCGCGGAAGCGAATCCTACGATGATGTTAGCGGTGGTGGCCCCCAGATCTCCGTACATAAACTCCGACACCATGGCGAGATAGCCGAAGGCACCCAAGCCGCCAACACAGAGTATGATTCCGTAGAAAAAAATAAGAGTATCCCACTCTGCTCGCTGTAGGTTTTTATAGATATCGTAAGGCTTGCCGTCCTTGCTAATGTCGTCCGGGAGCATGGAATCTTCGAACATCTGCGCGTCTCCACTCACCAGATTATCAACGGTTCCTGAATTCATATAATCCGAATCTCTTCGCTGCAGGTAGTAGCCAAAAAGCTTCAGCATTCCTAATCCTGTCATCATGCCCAGCACTGGGGGCAGGTGAAGAAAGTTATGAAAAGATACGGCCATGGCGACGGTCATGATGAATAGACCAACCACAATCCATGCGCCAAATTTTACAGTGGCTTCTTCATGCTGTTCGTCCGGCTTTCCTTTCGCTATCGCGAAACTCAGAATGGTGGCTGTTACTAACCAGTTAACTAAAGAAGGGATAAATAGTACAAAGAATTCCTGGAACTGGACAATTCCTGCTTGCCATACCATTAGGGTGGTGATGTCTCCGAAAGGGCTAAATGCTCCGCCGGCGTTTGCAGCAACCACTACGTTAATACAAGCAACGGAAATGAATTTTGTGTTGTCGCCGCCTACTGCCATCACAACGGCAGCCATCAATAAAGCGGTAGTCAAGTTATCTGCTATGGGCGACATGAAAAATGCCAATAGGCCGGTAATCCAAAATATTTGCTTCAAGGTAAAGCCTTGAGAAACCAGCTTCACCCGCAGAAGATTAAAAACACCTCTTTCTTCCATGGTGTTTATGTAAGTCATTGCCGCGAGTAGAAATAGAAAGAGTTCAACAAATTCCAGAAGATTATGTCTCACCAATTCTTCGGCGGTATGAGTGTCGCCTTGTTGAATATAGGCAATTGCTACCAGGATCCAGATTACACCTGCGGCAACAACTGCTGGCTTTGATTTTTTGAGATGAATATTTTCTTCGAGAATAATCAGCGCGTATGCAGCGACAAAGATAGCGATTGCAAAGTAACCCAGCCAACTGTCTGTCAGATTGAATGTGCTTAAGGGGTCGGCAGACGCAGCAAAAGCCAGCACTGGAAATAGTGTAAGCAAGGCCAGTATCGTTATTGGCGACTTAATAAAACTAAAAAACGCGGAATTGAGATTCGCGACCATCAGAGATGAGCTCCTGTAAATGAAATAAGAAAACACAGCAATAATTCTGTGTTAGATTGAAAAAGTGGGTGCGCGAGAACTGCGCAATCTACAACTACGGAATAGAGGTATAGAAAAGAGTGGAATTATTCTGGTTGTTTTGAGAGTTATTGTTAAACATGGCGCAATCTAATCATAAAAATATGAGTTTGAAAATATTTTTCGGAATAATTCGACTGCTATCAGATTCTTTCTTCTTATTTATACCTAGTCAGATATCTTTGCCTTCCTGCAATAATTGAATCCAATTTCCGCAGGTATCATCAAAAACAACGGTCCAATGATCACCGTTCTTGTTTGGGCTTGTTTCGAAATTCACGCCCTTTTTCAATAATTCCTCATATTCCTGATGAATATCCGCGCTGTGGAACACCATGGCAGGGATTCCTTCTTCGAAAATTGTTTGTTGGTAGATTTTTGCGGCAGGATGAGCATTGGGCTCTAACACCAATTCCATACCATTCTCATCACTGTCACTAACGGTAAGCCAGCGGAATTGACCCAAATCGATATCGGTTATTTTGCTGAATCCAAGTATGCGAGTATAAAAATCCAGGGCATGCTGCTGATCATTTACGAATATGCTACTGATTTTTATCTGCATTTTTCAATCTCTGTACCGCTACGGGCCTGTAAACTATTGACACACAATACAATTGAATTGCAAAAATCCCTAGTTTATTCTTGTACCCCCCTTCATAAACGAGAAGAGTTGTTAGAAATGACCAAAAATAACAGTTTAACTACAGCAATCATCGCTCTGCTAATGGCACCAGCGTTGGTTTTCGCACAGGCTGATATGCCTCCTACAAACGATTTGGAAAACCCTTACCAAACCCAGTCTGGCTACTTTAAGATGCCTGCGGGACGGGACTGGGGCTCATCTAGCACTGTTGAAATCGATGCCGATGGCGAGAGTGTCTGGGTTGCAGAACGCTGCGGCGGCAATGCCAACGCCTGCGTTGAGAGACCCGATACCAATCTGATTATGCTATTCGACAAGGCCGGTAGCATGGTTCGCAGCTTTGGCGCCGGTTATATTACCTGGCCCCACGGCATTCATGTCGACCCTGACGGCAATGTATGGGTCGCTGACGCTCGTGGCTCAGAACAGACTCAAGGCTACGATGGCGAGCATTATGGCCATCAAGTCCACAAATTCAGCCCTACTGGCGTGCATCTGATGTCCCTGGGTCAGAAAGGCGGCGGTCAAAACGACGAGTATTTCTATACGCCGAATGACGTGCATGTAGCTCCTGACGGCTCCATCTTCGTCGGTGAAGGCCACTCCAGTGCCGAGGGTTCTACCAATCGCGTCCACAAGTTTGATGCAGACGGTAACCACCTTTTCTCTTTTGGCGAATGGGGCACTGAGCCGGGTAATTTCCGCCAGCCACATGGCCTGGCCATGGATTCCAAGGGACGCCTATTCGTAGCCGACCGTGGCAATGATCGTATCCAGATCTTCGATCAGGAAGGTAACTTACTTGATGTATGGCATCAGTTCAGCCGCTTGAGTGGCATCTACATCGACGAAAATGACGTACTTTACGGTGCGGATTCTGAATCAGGTTCCGTAAATCCAGATCATGGTGATTGGGTTCGCGGTATTCGCATCGGTAGTGCAATTACTGGTGAAGTTGAATTCCTGATTAATGATCCATTGCCTGATTGCCGTGGCACATGTACTGCTGAAGGTGTTGTAGCAGACAAGCACGGAAACATCTTCGGCGCTGAAGTTGGCCCAGTTGGTGGCATCAAGCGTTACGTTAGACCTATTAAGTAAGATTTTTAAGTAAAAATCAGAATAGGTTTTATACGCGTTATTTTTACGCAAAGAAAAAGCCCGGCTTGCTAACGCAAGCCGGGCTTTTTTGTGTCTGCAGCTTTTTATGTCTTCAAAACAGGGTTTGAAATGAGCAGGTTTCGGTGAGATCTAATCTTCTAGCTCAAAACTAAGCCTGGGACATAATCTCATTAAATGTGGCACTTGGCCTCATGGCAGCGGAAACTAGCTCTGCATTCGGCTTGTAATAACCACCGATATCCATAGCCGGACCCTGTGCGCTACCAAGCTCATCAACTATCTTCGCTTCGTTGCTTGAGAGTGCGCTAGCCAGCTTTTCGAATCTTGCTTTTAGCTCCACATCCTTGTCCTGTGCTGCAAGCGCCTCCGCCCAGTACATGGCCAGATAGAAATGACTGCCTCGGTTATCCAGCTCATTCACCTTACGTGATGGAGACTTGTTTTCGTCCAGGAACTTGCCGGTTGCACTATCGAGCGCATCCGCCAGAATCTGCGCGCCTTGGTTATCGGTTGCTTGTGCCAGATGTTCCAGAGACGCCGCCAGAGCAAGAAATTCTCCAAGGGAGTCCCATCGCAGGTGGTTTTCTTTTTCGAACTGCTGAACGTGCTTGGGTGCAGAACCACCGGCTCCGGTTTCAAACAATCCGCCGCCTTTCATTAAGGGCACTATGGAGAGCATCTTGGCGCTGGTTCCTAATTCTAGAATTGGAAATAGGTCAGTCAGATAATCTCTTAACACGTTTCCAGTTACTGAAATCGTATCCAGTCCCTGATTGATTCTTTCCAGAGAGAACTTTGTCGCTGCAGCCGGCTCCATGATTTGAATGTCCAGGCCATCGGTATCGTGCTGAGGAAGATAGGCGTTTACCTTCTTGATCAACTGCGCATCGTGAGCTCGGTTTGCATCCAGCCAGAACACCGCCGGAGTATTAGAGAGTCTGGCACGGCTTACCGCCAGCTTTACCCAATCCTGAATCGGTGCATCTTTCACCTGACACATGCGCCAGATATCGCCTTCTTCAACATCATGCTCCAGCAGAGCATTGCCTTGTGCGTCCACAACACTCATCTTGCCATTGGATGGCACTTCGAATGTCTTGTCGTGGGAGCCGTATTCTTCGGCCTTTTGCGCCATCAGACCAACATTTGGCACGCTGCCGATAGTTGATGGGTTGAGGGCACCGTTGGCTTTACAAAAATCGATGACTTCCTGATAAATTCCTGCATAACAACGGTCAGGAATGACCGCCTTCATGTCCTGCAGCTGTCCTTCCGGATTCCACATCTGACCCGATGTACGCAAAGCAGCGGGCATGGACGCATCGATAATGATGTCGCTGGGCACGTGCAGATTAGTGATTCCTCGATCTGAATCCACCATCGCCATATCCGGGCGATCGCTATAACAAGCTTGTAGATCGGCTTCTATCTCACTTCGCTGATCATCTGAAAGTGATTGGATCTTGGAATAGACATCGCCAATTCCGTTATTGGGATCTACTCCCAACTCTTCAAAAACCGAAGCATATTTCTCAAATACATCTTTGTAGAAAACAGTAACCGCGTGGCCAAAGATGATTGGGTCGGAAACCTTCATCATGGTGGCCTTCAGGTGAAGAGACATCAAAACACCCTTCGCCTTGGCATCATCGATCTCGGCGGCCAAGAAGCTTCTTAGTGCGTTTTTGCTCATGGCCGAAGCATCTATTACTTCTCCAGCCAGAAGTGCAATGCCCTGCTTTAGAACCGTTACATTGCCCGATTCATCTGTGTGCTGAATATTTGCGGAGCCCGCCGCATCAACAGTAGTAGATTTCTCACTGCCGTAGAAGTCACCTGAATCCATACTTGAAACATGAGACTTGCTTTCAGAAGACCAGACTCCCATAGAATGAGGATTTTTAGCTGCATATGATTTTACTGAAGCTGGCGCTCGACGATCTGAGTTACCTTCTCTAAGCACAGGATTCACTGCACTGCCTTTAATCTTGTCGTAGCGGTTCTTAATATCTATCTCTTCTTCGTTGGCTGCCTCTTCAGGATATTCAGGAAGCGCATAGCCCTTATCCTGTAGTTCCTTAATTGCCGCATGCATTTGTGGCACCGAGGCGGAGATATTGGGTAATTTGATAATGTTAGCCATCGGGTCCTGAGTAAGCTCACCCAGTTCTGCCAATGCATCTGGCTGACGCTGGTCTTCTTTCAGAAATTCCGGAAAATTGGAGATGATGCGCCCAGCAAGTGAAATATCACGGATTTCAACATCGACATCTGAGGCGTCAGTGAAAACTTTGATTATGGGAAGAAACGAATACGTCGCGAGAGCAGGAGCCTCATCAGTTTCGGTGTAAATAATTGTAGATTTCTTATCTGACATCACTTTTCCTTGGCTTTATACACTTGGCTTAATACATTAGATCGTCGAATTATCGCTTCTTGTAGCAAGATCAAGAACGGTAAAACTAGATTCGAAATTTATTGCCGGATAGCCCTGTTGCTGCTTACAATCCACCGGCGAAAAAGGCCGCGTATTATAGCAGTCATGGCGTAGAGAGCATAGTGGGCCAGCAGGCTTCATAGCCCGCGCTTTCTGAACTAAGCCGCCCAACAGCTACAATTAGCTACAACAAGGAGAGATCAATGAACATCGCGACAGCAATTCCGGAATTCAGCATTCGCAGCAGTACTGCAGAAGATTGCGAGCTCATTCTGGGCTTTATTAAAGAATTGGCAGAATATGAAAAGCTAAGTCATGAAGTTGTTGCGACTCCGGAAACACTCAGGGAAAGCCTTTTTGGGGATAAGCCCTATGCCGAGGTGCTAATTGCTGAATATCGGGACAAGCCCGTAGGATACGCTTTGTATTTTCATAACTACTCAACTTTTACTGGGCGCCCAGGTATCTATCTCGAAGATATTTATATACAACCCCATGTGCGTGGAATGGGTTTTGGAAAATCTCTGTTGTCCTATCTGGCGAAGACCGCTGTTGATATGAATTTCACCCGAGTTGAATGGTCCGTATTGGATTGGAATGAACCATCGATTCAATTCTATCGCTCAATTGGTGCTGCCCCTATGGACGGCTGGACAGTGCAACGACTGGATGGTGAAGAGTTAGCAAGTTTCGCAGCTGAATTTAAATAGCAATCAGCCCGTTCTTTTTTGAGGCATCAGTATGAGTAGAATCGTATTTGTGAATGGAGAATATCTTGCAGAGCAAGATGCGAAGATTTCCATCTTCGACCGTGGATTCATATTCGGCGACGGAGTTTATGAAGTAGTTCCTGTCATAAACGGTAAGGTAGTTGATCGTCCTTACTTTCTTGAGCGGCTAGATCGCAGTCTTGGAGAACTCTCTATTAAGTGGCCCTGCACCAAAGATGAATATCTTACGGTGATGACCAAACTGGTTGGCAAAAATAATCTGCAGGAAGGAATTATTTATTCCCAGGTTACTCGCGGAGTTTCCGACCGGGACTTTCCTTTTCCCGAAAATGTTAAACCCAGCTTTGTGGCTTTTACCGCCGAGATGGAATTACTGGACAATCCTGCTGCTGAAACAGGTATCCCCGTAGCGACTACAGACGATCTCCGGTGGAAACGTCGTGACATTAAATCGATAAACTTACTGGCACAGGTATTAGCCAAGCAGGCAGCGGTTTCGAAAGGTGCGGCGGAAGGCTGGATGATTGAAGATGGATTTGTAACTGAAGGTGTAACATCAACGGCTTACATAGTGAAAGATGGGAAGGTTATTACCCGTCCACTTTCCAATTCAATTCTTCCGGGAATTCGTCGCCGAACACTGATTGAAATAGCAGGGCAGCAGGGAATTGAGTTCGAAGAGAGACTGTTCACGATCGATGAGGCTCTGGAAGCGGACGAAGCGTTTATCAGTAGTGCCACTACCCTCGCTTTGGCAGTGGTTAGCATCGATGGGAAATCTATCGGAAGTGGTGAGCCCGGCGTGCTGACGCGAAAGCTACGAGCTTGCTATAAGGAACGAGTGATTGCCGAAGCTGAATCACAGAATAACTAGATTGGGTTTTGTCTATCGCTGTAATTATGGGATTGGCTTATAGACTTAAGCTATGTGACTAAGTTTTGGACTTACCTTGTGGATATGAGTCTTAGGTTCAGGCCTTAGATTCTCGTCAGAGGCCTAGGTTTCAAGCAGTAGTATCTGTAAAGCTCAGCACCTGGTCGATGCTCGAATTTCCCGTCACCAACATAAGCAAACGATCAATCCCTAATGCAACTCCTGAGCAAGTCGGCAGGCCGCTATCCAGCGCCGCCAGTAGCCTTTCGTCTATCGAGTAGCTTGCAAGTCCTCTTTGCTTCCGTTCCTCAATATCATTTTCAATACGTCTCCGCTGCTCATTCGAATCAGTGAGTTCAAGATAGCCGTTGGCTATTTCCATGCCTTGCCCATAGAATTCAAAACGACGGGCTACTGCCTGACCCTGATCATCTTCCTCAATCTTCGAAAGTGCACATTGGGCAACGGGATAATCAAATACAAAGCACATTGCCGGCATCAATGGCTCGACGCATTTATCCATTAGCAATTGCAGATAATCTGTACTACTGAATCCTTCGCCGGAAAGTTCCATCTTCTTCTCGGCAATATTCTTTAACTCTGTTGGTGAAATTATGTGAGGGTCAAACTGCAGATGCTTGATGAATAGCTCTCTGTAACTAAACCGCGGAATCGAACCTGCGTCACAGAGACAGCTAACTAGTAGCTCAACTTCGTCCATCAATTCGAACATTGAAAAGGCAGGACGATACCATTCCAACATTGTGAACTCGGAATTGTGAAGACGGCTTGATTCTTCCGCACGAAAGGATTTACAGATCTGAAAGATTGGCCCGCTGCCAGCGGCGAGCATGCGTTTCATTGCATACTCGGGGGAGGTTTGAAGATAGCGTTTTTCTGTGGTCGTTTTTGAGGTGACGGAGACTTCGAAGGACTTGATAAAAACATCCGTTGCCGCGTTGCGGCATAGCAATGGAGTTTCTATTTCGAGAACATTTCTTTCCGCAAAAAACTTTCGAATCGTCGAAAGCATTTCACTGCGTTGTCGCAGTACTTCCAGAGAGGCATTTGGTTTCCAATCCGTCATCAGTGAATCACACTGCTTAACCTAATTTAACTTAAGATTATTTATTAACCCGATTCTGATATTCACCGTTTCGAGTGTCGACTTTCAGTACATCACCGATGTTTACAAACAAAGGCACCTTAACAACTGCTCCGGAACTAAGAGTCGCAGGCTTCGTTCCGCCTTGAGCGGTATCTCCTTTGAGGCCTGGATCAGTATCTGTCACTTCCAGTTCAACAAAGTTTGGTGGAGTTACAGAAATTGGAGCATCGTTCCATAAAATAACTGTATATACGTCTTGCTCTTTCAACCAAATTTTCGCATCGGTAACAGCATTGCTATCGGCTGCCACTTGCTCGTAACTGTCGTCTGTCTTCATGAAGTGCCAGAATTCGCCGTCTTCATAAAGGTATTCCATGTCAGTTTCCAAAACATCCGCAGATTCGACTGACTCTCCTGATTTGTAAGTTCTTTCCCAGACTCGACCATTCATCAGGTTACGAAGCTTAACCCGATTAAATGCTTGTCCTTTCCCGGGCTTAACTACTTCGTTCTCCGTAATGGAACAAGGTTCATTATCTATCAAGACCTTCAGTCCGGATTTGAATTCATTTGTGGAATAGCTCGCCATTGTTTCCTCTCGCTCTGCTTTAAGTACTGCCTAGTTCTCTATCGACTTACTTTATGGATTTAGCCCTAAAAACGGCAAGAGATGTTATCCGATCTGCATACTAATCCAAAGGAATTACTGCATTCTTATCGTGCTGGATTCAAAAGTGCTCGAATCAAGGGATCCAGGTCAGTATTCAATCAGGCCTCATGCAGGCAAATCATGTGATTTTGGCAGGCACCAAGCTCAGACAGGTCGCATAATCCCGTTTTAACGGGAGATAGAGACAAATATGCGCATGTTAGCGTTATATTATAGATTTTAGTGATTTTTGTTGAAACTCTTGCGCTGTGATCTCTTGATAATGCGTTTCGACTCTGATGGTCTAGTCTGTAGTTATTAACAATGACTATTAACAATGACTATTAACAATGATTATAAACATTGCTTATAAACATGGGTTAGGGGCCTTGGCAGCGAACACTAGACATGTGCATTTGCTATTAATACCGAGAGCTCCACATTCAGAGGATGATTATGATGCCCTCTCAAAGCGCTGATGCACCTATAGACGATGCATACGCTCAGCCATCGCTGCCTAAAAGAGACTCTCTCACCGGCCTCTATCAGCAAGATTATCTGGCGCTCGCTCTGGAGCAGGCTCTTCGACGCGGGGAAGGCGAAGATATTGCGGCAACCCTTGGCCTTTTGCAGCTGGAAAACTTTTACGAGATTAGGTCCTGGGTAGGAAAGTCGGAAGCAAACCTTTTGCTCGGCGAGATTTCTGCAATATTAAAAAAGACTCTGCCAAAAAAGGTATTGTTGTGCCGCTGCCGTCACTATGAGTTCGGTATTCTACTAATCAAGGATTGCAGCGTTAATGCAGGCCAGATTACCGACCGGGTGAAACAAGCGCTTCTTACTGCGGTATCAGCCTCCATTCCACCCCAGTTGGAATTACGCTGCGCTGTAGGTCTGGCAGGACTTGATAGCGACATCGCCTCTGCGGAAGTTATGTTTGCTAGAGCAAGGCACAATCTCAGTCTTTCTATCTCTCAGGTTAATCAACATGTTGAATTCCCGACTCTCAACCCCGATGAAGCTCTCAAGCGTCTTCGAAGAGGCTTAGAAGATGGGCAGCTGACTATTTGCTATCAAGCAATGGCTGCACTGCAAACCGACGGGCTTCAACACTATGAACTGCGGTTCCGCCATATTCGTGGCGAAAAATTTCTACCAGAAAAATTGATGATGGATGCTGCCGTGAAGAATGCTTTGGGACCGGAGCTTGATCGCCTCTGCATAAGCCATGCGCTAACTCTGTTACGGGAAGATAAAAACAAGCATTTGCAGCTCACCGTCAATATCAGTCACAACTCTCTGGTTCAGGGTAGTTTCTATTACTGGCTCGAGTCAGAAATTGATGGTGAGGGGAACATCGCCAGAAGAATGACCTTCCAGCTTAAGGAAATTGATGTGCTGATTGCCCAGCATCACATTGCTCAATTCTGCGAGCGATTGCAGAGCCTGAAGATAAAGCTCGGGATCTGCCAGTTTGGCGCCACCCTTGAACCCTTCCGCTATCTATCTCTGCTTACGGCTCACTCGGTCAAGCTGGATGTGTCACTGCTCGAAAGGATAAACGAAAGCAAAGAGCGTCGATTGATGTTCCAAGGAGTTGTAAAACAACTTCACGATAAGGGCTTAAAGGTAATTGCTGGCGAGGTCGAAGAATTTTCCCTGATTCCCCTGCTATGGCAAGAGGGAGTCGATTTTGTTCAGGGAAATTGTCTCGCTCCCCTATCAGACGAGATGGGCTATCAATTTCTACAGGAGGAGCGGCTACAAATTCACTAGGCGATGGGAGAAAACTGATTGGGGAAGGCGCCCTCTCCTGCTATTCTATCCATTAGACCGCCGGGCTATCGATACCCTGGTCTTTTAAAGAGCGCCATTGAATTCTGAGAAACTACTTCAGTCCTCCGAGCACATCCGGGACATCTGACGGCCCGGGAATTAGTATTGAACGCGGGCCGCAAAAGAGAGCAAGAATTGCTAGAAGAACAACATCAAGATCCAACCACTGATGCGACAGCGCAAAAGTCTGCAGGAAAAAATTCACAGATCTCCCGAAAGTTTTCGATCTCCGTTTGCCTGCTCTTACTGTTGGCCATGTGCGTTTTCTGGCTGATTAGTAATTACAATACGCAAAATTTGCTCAAGCAACAGGCAGATCGTCACGGGCAGATCCTCGCACAGCAAGTCGCCCTGCAACTCACCGAACTTGTGCTGACCAATGACCTAATCAGCATGAATGTTGTCCTTAACAGCCTAACTCGCGGGTCTTCGATCATTGAAGTCGCTGTAATCAATGTCAATAACGAGGTCATCGCTGCCGCTAATGGCAATGTGCACGAGAGTACAACCCTGATTCCGCTTCCCGTCACATTCAGTACAGTGCCCGCGGAATTTCGCGCAACAATCTCAATTCAAGACTCTATTGCAGGATATGTGCGTGTTCGACTGGACACCAGCTATATCGAGACTGGCATCGTGAATACACTGATGCTAATTTCAGCGGCAACTCTACTGCTGCTCATCGTTGCTGTCACAGTAACTTCAACTTATTTTCAATACCTGGTTAGTTTTCCTGTAAACCTGTTAGCTTTTTCGATTAGTAATATTCGTAAAGGTGAAATTGAAACCTGCCCCGAGCCGGAAAATAACAATGAGATTAGTGCAGCTATCCGCCAATTCAACACGACGGCGGAATTTCTTGCTCAGAACACTTTTCTGGATAACTTTGGTAAGAGAAAACCAACAGCCGATCAACAGAATTTTAAGATAGAGCCGGGCACCCAAGATGTCACTCTGCTAAATATAAAAATGGCTAACTTCCATTATCTGTCTTCAACTCTCAGTGAAGAGTTGTTAGTTAGCCTCTTGAACAAGTACTACTTCTTCGCCGGCAAAGTGAGCCAACTCTATAGTGGTCAAGTCAGCTACTGTGCTGAAGATGAAATTGTAATGAACTTTAGCTCCGGTCAGTTTGCAGAGGAACAGGCATTTTATGCTGCCTGTGCCGGACAATTATTTTTGCAATTGCTTGGCGATCTGAATGATGTGGAGGGGCAGCATGTAGCTGCAAAATTTAAACTGGCGGTACATAGTGGCAAGGCGGTTAGCGGCCTCTACTCACCAGTTACGCAAGAGACGAATAATATAACCGGAAAGACTTTGGATATTACTCGGCAGATTTGTAAAGAGTGCCCGGACAATTCCCTGCTGATCAGTGAGCCGTGTTTTCAACATGCCGGCGCAGGCACTCGAATTGATGCCGAAGAGTTTTCTATCGTAGATGATGAATTGCAGATCATCACTTATATCAGCAGCGATCCAATGTCTGACTATAAACTGCTACTTGAAAGACAAGCCATCCAACTAGTAACGCTTTACTCTGACTGATCCCCTCACAGATAAATAGTGTCGGGTAAAAAGTGCGAGCACTGAGTAGAAACTACTACTCAGCTTCTTCCTTCCGCAAAACATCTATTCGATCAACATTCTGAAATCCGCGGGGCAATTTATTTCCACGACGCCCACGTTCACCTTGATAGTGCTCGAGATCAGCTGGCTTCAGATTATGATGACGCCTACCCGCATGAATGGTAAGTGTATCTTTATCACTCAGCACTGCCATAGCGACAACAAACTCTATTCGCTCTGCCACTCGCGCACTCGGAATACTAATAATCTTGTTTCCTTTACCCTTTGCCAGCCTCGGCAATTCGCTGATAGGAAACATCAACATTCTGCCTTCATTAGTAATGGCGACGATAAGGTTTTTCTTATAGTCGGCAACTGAAACAGCCGCGAGCACCTGACTGCCCTTGGGCGGCCTGATAACTGCCTTACCTGATTTGTTTTTGCTGATCAGGTCAGAAATTTTACCGACGAAACCATAACCGCCATCACTGGCAAGTAAAACATCTTGATTGTCTTCGCCAATCAATACACCTTCGAAGGTGGCTCCTGATGGTGGGTTGACCTTACCTGACACCGGCTCTCCCTGACCTCTTGCAGACGGCAAACCATGGGCGGCTAGAGAATAAGCCCTACCTGTGGAATCGACAAAGATTGCAAGCTGACTACTCTTGCCTCGGGCCGACAATTTGTAGCCGTCTCCGGATTTGTATTGGAGCGTGGTAGGGTCAACTTCATGACCTTTTGCAGCGCGCACCCACCCTCTTTCTGAAAGTACGATGGTAACTGGCTCGGTTGAAATTAGTTCTGTCTCACTAAAGGCTTTGGCCTCATCTCTTTGTACCAGCGGAGTCTTTCTATCGTCTCCAAACTTCTCGGCATCTGCCTTGATTTCATTCTTAATGAAAGTTTTCAGTCGAGCCTGTGATTTCAATAATGTCTCAAGCCCTTTCCTCTCGTCATTTAGCTCTTTCTGCTCGGCCTTGATTTTTATCTCTTCAAGTTTCGCAAGCTGTCTCAGTTTTAAATCGAGGATGGCGTCAGCCTGGCGCTCGCTAATCTTGAATTTCTTGACAAGAGCAGGCTTCGGCTTATCTTCAGTACGTACAATCTTTATAACTTCGTCGATATTAAGATAAGCAACCAACAAACCATCGAGAATATGTAGGCGATCAAGAATTTTATCGAGACGAAACTGCAATCTGCGTTTTACGGTTTCTGTTCTGAATTGCAGCCACTCTTTCAACAAAGAAACCAAGTCTTTAACTTGCGGCTTTTTGTCTATGCCGATCATATTGAAATTAACGCGGTAATTTTTTTCCAGATCGGTAGTTGAAAATAGATGAGACATTACACTGTCCATGTCTACGCGATTCGACTTAGGAACAACTACAATTCGAGTAGGATTCTCATGATCTGATTCATCTCTCAGATCAACAACCATAGGCAATTTCTTTTTCTGCATCTGTGCTGCAATCTGTTCAAGGATCTTCGTCCCAGATACCTGAAATGGCAAGGCAGTGATTATTATCTCGCCATTTTCTTTTTCATAAGTTGCGCGAGCTTTTAAAGAACCCCGACCTGTTTTGTAAAGTTCTTGAATTTCATTCTTTGGAGTAATCAGCTCTGCTTCAGTGGGATAATCAGGCCCTTTGATAATCTTGAAAATGTCTGTTGCTTTGGCTTTTGGTGAATCCAGTAGATGAATACAGGCCTTGGCAACTTCTCTCAGGTTATGTGGAGGGATATCCGTAGCCATACCCACCGCGATACCACTGCCGCCATTTAAAAGCACGTTGGGTAATCGAGCCGGTAACATCTCAGGTTCATCAAGCGTGCCATCAAAATTTGGTTTCCAGTCAACCGTGCCTTGACCCAACTCTCCGAGCAATACGTCGGCATAGCCCTGTAGTCGGGACTCGGTATATCTCATTGCAGCAAAGGATTTTGGGTCATCTTGCGAGCCCCAGTTCCCTTGTCCATCCACCAATGGATAGCGGTAGGTAAAGGGCTGCGCCATTAGAACCATCGCTTCATAACAGGCTGAATCACCGTGGGGGTGAAATTTACCAATTACATCACCAATGGTACGAGCGGATTTCTTGAACTTGGAGCTGGCTTTCAAACCGAGTTCTGACATGGCATAGACGATTCGACGCTGAACAGGCTTAAGTCCGTCACCCAAACTGGGGAGCGCACGATCATTAATTACGTACATGGAATAGTTCAGATAAGCCTGCTGGGTATATGTCCTCAGGGCAATCTGTTCTACGCCGTCTTCGTTTACTGTTATTTCTTCATTCATTGCGTAACTGTCTCTGCGTAACTGTCTAGATGCAAACTATCTCTTGGTAACACAATCCAAATCTGAATTGAGCTTATCTGTTAGGCGTAATCCGCCTTGTTCCCACTGCTCTCCAACCAGGCTTTTCTGTCAGGTGACCGACTCTTGGCCAATAACATATCCATGACTTCGAATGTTGAAGTCTTTGATTTGGCCGTCGGATTCTCTTCAAGAGTTAATTGAACGAGCCTGCGAGTATCAGTTGCCATGGTGGTCTCTCGAAGCTGAAGAGGGTTCATCTCCCCCAAACCTTTAAAACGCTGAACATTAACTTTGCCGTTCTTCTTTTCAGCTGCGATGCGATCCAGGATTCCTTCTTTCTCCGCCTCATCCAGCGCGTAGTAAACATCCTTCGCCACATCGATTCGGAATAATGGAGGCATAGCGACATAGACATGACCAGCGTCCACGATAGGCCTGAAGTGTTTTACAAATAGAGCGCAAAGCAAGGTTGCGATATGCAAGCCGTCGGAATCAGCATCAGCAAGAATGCAGATCTTGCCATAGCGTAGCCCTTCGATGTCGCTCACTCCAGGGTCAACACCCAAAGCTATGGCAATATCATGAACCGTTTGAGATGCCAAAATCTCACTGGAGTCCACTTCCCAGGTATTTAGTATTTTGCCCCTCAGAGGCAAGATGGCTTGAAACTCTCTGTCTCTTGCTTGTTTGGCCGAACCTCCCGCAGAGTCTCCTTCCACTAAAAATAGCTCGCCGGACATCACATCCTGAGTTGAGCAATCTGCCAGCTTTCCCGGCAATGCCGGGCCCGAAGTAATTTTCTTCCGTGCAACCTTCTTGCTGGCCTTGAGCCTGGTTTGAGCATTGCTTATACATAACTCGGCAATGGCCTCAGCCTCATCGGTATGCTGATTTAGCCAGAGACTGAAGGCATCCTTAAGCACGCCTGCTACGAATACGGCGCATTGTCTTGAAGACAATCTTTCCTTGGTTTGACCTGAAAACTGTGGATCCAGAAGTTTTGAAGACAGTACGAAGCAACACTTGTCCCAGACATCATCGGGCGCCAGTTTTAGCCCCCTTGGCAACAGGTTTCGAAACTCACAGAACTCCCGCAGAGCATCCAACAATCCAGTTCGCAGGCCACTAACGTGGGTTCCCCCCAGAGGAGTAGGAATCAGGTTTACGTAGCTCTCAGCGGTAATCTCACCACCTTCTGGCAACCATTGAACTGCCCAATCCACGGCCTCGTCATTACCCTGCACGGACCCATAAAAAGGCTCTACCGGCAGAGTCTCAAAGCCTGTAGTGGAATGGAGGAGATAATCAATTAAGCCATCTTCAAAGCACCATTCCTCACTCTGGCTCTTGTCCGCCGCGACCGTATTGTCGACAAAGCTGACGGTAAGGCCTGAGCATAGGACCGCTTTAGCGCGAAGTACGTGCTTTAGTTTCGGGATGGAGATTTTAACGGTATCGAAGTACTTTTCATTCGGGACGAAGGTAACGGTAGTGCCTGTATTTCGCTTTCCAACGGTTCCAGTAGGCTTTAATTCCGTCGCCTTATTACCGTTCTTAAATGTCATGGAATAGACTTTGCCATCTCTTCTGACGGTTACTTCCAGAAATTTAGAGAGAGCATTAACCACCGATACCCCTACGCCATGAAGGCCGCCGGAATACTGATAGTTTTTATTGGAAAATTTACCGCCGGCATGGAGACGGGTAAGAATCAACTCAACGCCGCTGACCTTTTCTCCCTTGTGCTTATCGACAGGCATGCCGCGACCATCGTCACTGACCTCGATCGAACCGTCCTTATTCAGCGTAAGGTTCAGATTTCTGGCAAAGCCGGCCAAAGCTTCATCTACGCTATTGTCGATGACTTCCTGGATGAGATGGTTAGGTCGGGTTGTATCGGTATACATGCCGGGTCGTTTTCTCACTGGGTCCAGCCCAGTGAGAACTTCGATCGCGTCGGCGTTGTAAGTGTTGCTCATTAAAGGTTCTCTGTGATGCTATTTTTCAATGCTTTTTGAGCAACTTTTAGCTCTACTCTTTTCCCAAAAAACGGGCATTGAAAAAATACTGCTGGTGAATAATATTTTATCGCGCAAATTGACTAATTCTTGACAAGAAAAACTCGAAGATGAGTGGTAATTCCTCTTCGAAATTCTCATAGCTGTGACTGCCATTCTGCCTGATAACGCAGTTCGATTCAGCGAATTTTTCAACTGCTTGTCGATAGTCCAAAGTTTCATCCCCGGTTTGAACCAACACCATGAAATTCTGCGGTTTTTCTATGGGAGATACATCCAGATCCAATAGCTCCTGGATATGTTCTTCAGTTACCAGATGGGTCTCATCGGTGTAATAGTTTTTGTGCTCTCCCAAATGGGAATCCCATAAATCAAAGGGACGCACCGCCGGATTGATCAACACAGCTGGGATATCATGTTTTTCGGAAAAATAACTACTATAGAACCCGCCCAGAGAACTACCCATGAGTACAATTTTGCGATTCGAGTGGACATCGATCAGCTGCTGTATCTCCGAAGCGGTCTGCGCTGGACCATGACGCATCTGAGGAATCAGTATTTGATCCTCAAAGCCTTGCTGCTTGCAGAAAGTCAGGGTTTGTTGTGCCTTTTCAGACTCAGGTGAGCTTAGAAATCCATGAAGATAGATAAGTAAGACGTCGGGGGGCAAAACGCGGGTCCTCATGCCAGGGGCTTTGACCGCCTTAATAGCCTGGGCTGCTGAAATCCGCCTCGAAGATCTCTCCAGATACACGGACAACTTCTGTTTCCACTCGACCATCGGTATAGAGCTTGAGCCAGCGATAGCCAGGATTTAGCTTATCCAGTGCGAAATTTGTAACATTCGGCTTAAACTGAATGCAACTTGAGGGAGAGCATAGACAACGAATGCCTTGATGTTGAAAATCAAGCTGCTGATGAATATGACCGTAGAGCACGGTGCCTGCTTTGGAAGATTTTTTCAGAACTTTGAAGAATGCCGCTCCATTATTCAAGCCGATATCCTTCATCCAACCCGCATTACCTGGAACCGGATTGTGATGCAGGCATACCAGGCAATGTTCAACAGCAGCATTTTCTTCCGCTGAAGCCAAACTCTGCTTGAGAAACTCAAGTTCACTGCTGGCAAGAGTTCCATGAACCTGCCCAAGAATGCTTGAATCCAGAAGGATGATCATCCAGTTGTTAATCTGAATTATTTTCTCACAAGCAGAAGTTCCCGATGCAACTTCCGCCATGGTAGTTGCATTGTCGTGATTCCCGGGGATCCAGCGAGTAGTGGTGTCAAAACAGGAAATCGATTCCAGAAATTCCTGATAAGCTTCTTTGCTGGCATCTTGTGCAATGTCACCAGTTGCCAGAATACAATCGATGGCTTTTTCTCGTGTTTGAATTAGCTTGATCACATGATCATAAGACTCACGGGTATTCATCTTCAGCAGAGTGCCATTGTTGCCACCATACAGATGAGTGTCCGTGATCTGGACAATATTTACAGGATCTTGTGTGGTCAATGCGTTCATAGGCGCATGCTATTGCAAATACTATTATTGAATCTGTAATACAGATTGATTTTTATATTTCAGACCATTCATCTAGGAGCGGCCTTCCCATTTACACATTAAGTGTTATATCTGGCGCTTTAATACTTTTTCCAACCTTCAAACAATAGGTTAACCATTCTCCGAGAAATTGATTAACTTGCATCTTCTCATCTCGATGATACATTTTAGCATTCGGTTGTTCATACCGTGCTTGTAAATTCTTGTGCCCTTGATACGACACTACCTCTGCAGTGCTGGCATCATGATACACACGGACCAGCATCGATGGATTGGTCATCCATTCTTTAAACTGAGGCTTCTGTTTTATTTCCAGTGTGGTGGTATATTTGAAAGCCTCCACAATAGTTATTTCGACGGTGACTCCACCCTTCTCAGATTGTTGATCCGAAATAGAAAATTCAGTGCTTAAGCCTTCCAACAATTTTTCAGGCTCAGCGCAATTTTGAATTTGTTCTATGATTTCGTTTGTCGGGTCCGAATTTTCCAGAAGCGCAATATCAACAAATGATCTGTCTCGATAGGCTTGCAGCTGAGGCACCAATTTCAGCAGGCGAATGTAATTCGCATCGCATTCTGCCATCTGCTTGATTAAGTCTATGCTGTAGTTTCTTCTTGCCATTTTACCGAGTGCTACCGATTCATCGAATATTGTATTGATAGTGAGCGTACAGAGCTCAATTGTAATGATTTGTAGGAATTATGCGAGTTTGAGGGCAATTGATTTTTATGGCGCTTGATACCCCATAACTCAAGGCTTACAGAGCCTTTACTTTAGCGAGTTAGCCAGCGATCCAATACGTCCTGCTTATGGAGTTGTAACCACTGAACCGCAATAATGCTCATGGCGTTATTAACAATTCCACATTCAACCGCCGCAACGAGTTCATCATATGACAATGGAACTAGTTCGATGTCCTCATGCTCCTCCACCAGCCCATAAACGCCTTCTGCGTCCTTAGTGTCCACTCGGCCACAATACAGACTAATGTGCTCGTTACTTCCACCAGGGCTATTATAGTAGTCGCCAATAAGAATTAAATCTGTAGGTTTTGAATTTGACTCTTCCATGGCTTCTCGGACTGCTACGTCCTCTAGTTCTTCCCCTTCACCCACCATGCCCGCTACTATTTCAAGTGGCCAGCAATCAGTATCCTCCTCAATCAGACCGGCTCGAAATTGGCGAATCATTAGAACTTCGTCTCTCAGGGGATCAAAAAGCAAAATTCCCACGGCTTTAGGTTTAAGTAGCAACTCCCGCTCCATAAACTGACTCCACTCACCGGAATGCTGGCGGTGACGCAGCTGAATTTTTTCCACTCTAAGAAAGCCTTGATGGCAGTCCTCACGTGAAACTACTTCGATGTCGGAATCTTGAAAGCCTGAAATGAGCTTTTTCATTTGGAAGGGGATAGTAATAGATTAGAGAGGAATTTAGGGAGCCAAAACCAGTACAAAGGACATGGCTCCCAAGCGAAGAGACTTTAGTCTCTGCTGGTAACTTCCAACAGATGATATCCAAATTGCGTTTTTACTGGGCCTTGAAGAGTATTCACATCGGCTTTAAATACTACTTCGTCGAATTCCTTTACCATCATGCCTGGACCAAATTGTCCCAGATCGCCGCCTTGAGCCTTGGAAGGACAATTGGAATGGCTTCTGGCCACATCACCGAAATCCTCTCCTCCATCAATGCGCGTTTTCAGTGCGATGCATTCTTCTTCTGTGTCCACCAGTATGTGTCGTGCGCTGGCTATAGTCATGTGGTTATCTCCTTGTTGGGGAATGGGGAAGCATTTTGCTCTATAAGCCATTATGCCCCATTAAAAAGTTCAGTCACACAAATAATCCATGTTGAGTTATAATCGCCGGCTCGAACATTGATTGGTGATCCTCGGATGGACTCACCTATTCATAGTCAAAAAATACTTTTTTAACACCCAAAGATTTAGATCAAGGTCTAGCTATGCCGTTGCCGGAAGCCACTGAAAGAAAGCACATTCATACACGCGCCATCGAATACACAGGTTATGAAAGAGAAGACGGCTTGTTTGATATTGAAGCCCAAATGACCGATACGAAGACTTATCAATTTAAGAATAACTGGCGTGGTGATGTAAAAATCGGTGAGCCACTGCACAAAATGTTACTGCGGATTACTATCGACGATAATTTCACTATAAGAGATGTAGTCGCAGCTACCGAAGCCAGTCCATTTGAAATGTGCCCAAGTATTACACCTGTCTATGCAAAACTGATTGGAATTCAAATGGGCAGAGGCTGGCGTAAGCAGATACGTCAGAGTGTAGGTGGCGTGCAGGGTTGCACTCATCTGACTGAATTACTCTTCCCTATGGCCACCGTTGCTATGCAGACTATCTGGCCACTACAAAGCCTTAGAAGGAAGCAGGCTGGGTCGGAAGTTGAAAAATCTGATCGCCGCCCAGGAGTATTGAACACCTGTCACGCATGGTCTTCGGATTCTCCTGTTGTGGAAGAGAATGCACCCAAATTCTATACCGGTGACTAATTCCGCCCTTACTTGTAGAAGAGCGGTATCACTACGGTAATAATCACGCCCTCTCGGTCCGTGCGATTTTCCGCTCTTATCTGCCCGCCATGAAAATCGCTTATCAATCTTGCTATACGCAGCCCCATGCCCAGATGGGGCTGTTTCTGCTTTTCCTGAGGTCTTACGGAGATCATTGAATCGAACAGGCGATCCTTCATCTCTTCTGGAAGAAATGGCCCCGCATTAGCGACCTTTATAACAGCATGGTCACGCAAGGTTCTGCAGTAGATCGTTATAGCCTTGTCCGGGTATGAAAATTCAACCGCATTGGCAATCAGCTTGTCTAATAACTGGGCAATGTACTCGGGCACGCCGTTTATTAGTATTGGCTGTTGACCTATATCCAATTCAAATCGTGAATCAGGATACGCCAGTTTGTAACCCTCCACACAACCCGAGAGCGCCTTATTAAGATCGATTTTTTCTTTTTCCGACGTCTGTAGCATTTGTTCAAGACGAGTCGCCTCACTCATATTGGTCAAGATCAGATTCAATCGGCTGATTCCCTCTTCGGCTCTTTCAATATAGACCTCGGACTCCTTGTTATTCGCTGTGAGTCCCAGGTTCTCTAGAGATGAGCGGACAACTGATACTGGAGTGCGTAGTTCGTGAGATAGCCGTGAAGACATGTTCTCCAGATAATTTGTATATTGAGTAAGCCTCTCGACAATATTAGAAAAGCTGCGGGAGAGATCGCCAATTTCATCTGAATTTTTGGTGGCAACAATGGTGTTCTGAACCCGCCCGGTTTCACCAATGATGCCTTCCGCTTCATTTCTCAATGTACGTATACGATTGGATATTCGAGACGCAAACCAGAACAGCCCGAAGGTCACCACTAACATCACGGCAAGGATAGTATTGAAGAGCGTTTCCAGCGCTTGATTTCTAAAAGTTCGCAGACCGTTCATGTTTTGGTCCACAACCACGGCCCCAGCAATTTCACCTTCAGCAACAATTGGGTGAGCAGCTTCCAGCAGACGAGTCTGGGTATCATCTAAAGTCCGGAACTGTGTGAATGCGATGCCCTTAAGCGCCGAGTCAATATGTGCCCCCTCTCTGGTAATGTCAGAGTAGAGCTCATCAATGAAGTCATTACTTGGCTTGGTAAGAATTTGATAATAAAGCGGGTCGAGAATATTGTCCTGTACATAGGCCAGATATTTGTTGCCGCTGAACTGACTCTCTTCTTCAGGAAGCGTCAAACCGGTAGCAGACTGGATGTCTCCGGCGGTCAGCAATACCCGGCCGTTTCTATCTACTACCTGTATTCTGGAGTTATTGTGACCCATGCCAGCGACGATTCTATCGATTTCAGGCGTAGGCAATTGCAGCGAGCCAAGCCGCTGGGCATCGGCTACTTTGTACGTGGCAATAGCAGTGTTCAGGCGTCTAGTGTCAACATCGTCTACATCGAAGATGGCAAAGCCCAGTCTATCCCCCAACATATCCATAGGGATCTGCAGCTCAACTTCATAGCCTGAAGATGTCTCGTACCACTGACCGCTTATTCGTTCTTCGTAAACCGGATTTGAATAATCCTCTTCTACGTGGAAGGGATAAAGAAACTCTGGTTCATGGGGCGCAATAACATAGCGATTAATTTCAGTGCCGTCTCTTGAAAGCATAGTGACCTGAAGAAAGTCACTTCGGTGAACACTCAATGCATCGCGGCTTCTATACACCAGTTGATCGTCTTCGACTTTAAAATAGGCGAACAGAGAACCATCGTGTTCACCAACCATATTAGTAAAACTAATTGTGTCATCTCTGTCGTAGTAGCGTGCAGGATTGATAGCAGTGCGGAGATAGTCATCTCGAGAGTAGGACACTTCGTATTGCTGATATTCCCCCCAATCTACCAATGAGCCATCGGTTAGGGATAAAGGAGAGTAGACGGGATAAACATAAAGGTCTTGGGAGCGGCGGGCAGGTCCGTAACTACCCTCATTGAATAATTCGGGCCTTTCATTTAGTGCGGTTGCTAATGCCTGCGCTGTACCGAGTACGGTTTGTTCTTGACCTCGACGCAGATATTCTTCCATCTCCAGAATATATTGATATCCCAACCAAGGAATAACCAGTAGAAAACTGGAAAGGAAAACCAGTTTGAAACGAATTCCAAATGGATTTTTGAATGGTAGATTCATTTAATTTATTAGCTATCACTTTCAGGAATTATGTTCCATCGGTAACCCATGCCATACACTGTTTCAATGCAGTCAAATTCGGCATCGGCCTGCATAAATTTTTTACGTATTCTTTTCACGTGAGATGTAATGGTGCTGCCATCTACAAATATTTTTGATTCTTGCATCAACACTTGTCGGCTCTTTACATGCCCAGGAAATTTTGCCAAAGCATGAACCATCCAAAACTCCGTGACAGTCAAAGGCACAGCTTGGCCATCCCATTGAATTGTTAGACGGCCTATGTCCAGAGAGAGTTTCCCCCTTTGTATCATGTTCTCCGGCGATGGAGGCTGATCAATTACATCGAGGCGTCTGAATAGCGCCGCTATTCGTGCGGTCAGATGGGGAAGACTAATGTCCTTGGTGAGATAGTCATCTGCTCCCATACGCAGCCCGCTCACCGTGTCGAAATCATTGTCTCTGGCTGTCAGGAAAATAATTGGCAAGGTGTCAGACAGGGAGCGTAATGCCTGGCATAGAGTAAACCCCCCATCTATCTCATTCTCCAAACCAATATCGATGATCGCCAAATTCGGTAGGCGAATATCAAACGCCGCCATGGCGTCCTTCCTATTCGCATAGGTCAGAACTTCATAGCCCTGCATGCGCAATACATCGGCATAGTTTTCACGGATTGCCGCTTCATCTTCTACGATCGCTATTCTTCTACTCATATCTCTCTATCTATCTGTCTATCCACCTTTCTACCTATCTGAAAAAGGGGTAGGAGGCTCAAAGACCCTGTCTGTCTGGATTTACGGCGACTATACCGGAATTATGAGGGGAATCAGAGCCGGCACAGCCCAAGTGATGCGATTGCCATCATTCTGCCATATTTAATCAGCAGATGGCCTTAATCAGCGCCCTGTAGAGCAATATAGTTGCTGTTTAATGAGCTCACTGAAAGATCAAACAGGAAAAGATCAACCAGGACAGAAGGCAGACTTCAAATCTGTTTTCTGCTTTTTCAGATTAGACATCATTTGACGGTAATTTATTCAATCTACTACTTAATCTACTATTCAATTTACAACAGGATTCACAAAATGTTCAAAAAAATTCCCCTTCTACTCGTATTCAGTCTTGCTGCCAGCAGCTCTTTCGCCGATCAGCAACGGGCCAGCTATCAAAATCCACCCTCCACCGAAGAAACGGCTGGCGCCCTCAGTGGCGCCGTCTTGGGTGGGCTAGCAGGCGGCCCTCCGGGCTTCATTGTCGGTAGCGTCGTAGGCGTTCTGTTTGGTGAAGGCTGGCGTGCCAAGAAAGATGTTGGCGACCTTCGTGCAGACCTCTACACCAATCAATTGGAGTTGATCGCACTTAGAGAAGAAGCTCAATCCACTCGGAGAAATTTTGAATTGGCTCAACAAGAGCTGAATGAAATGCGCAGTGCCGCCAGAGTGATTCCCGCAAATCTCGAAATTTCCAATGCTGCGTGTTGTGACAATACTGTTATCTCTCTGCATTTTCGAAGCGGCTCCAGCTCAATCGAATCTCAATATGAAGAGCAGATGCAAGGTCTGGTAAATATTGCGAAGCAAATGGATAACCCAAGAATTGAAATTACCGGATACGCCGATCGCAATGGTGACAATGACAAGAACCTTCTATTGTCACGAGATCGCTCAGGAAAAGTAAAACAGTTTTTCAATAGAATGGGTGTTCAAAATTCGAATATTCAAACTGTAGCCTACGGTGAAACGAATCCATTGAATGAAATTCAGAGCCTGGAAACAGATTTTTTCGATCGCCGTGTAATGGTTAGATTGAGAGACGCAAACAAGCAAATGCTGACTCAGTCTCCGGATGGTGAATAGGTCGTACTAAGAAATAGTGACGGAGTTAATAATATGAAAGACATCAGGCTAGTCATCGGTAACAAGAATTATTCTTCCTGGTCTTTATGCCCCTGGCTCTTGTTGAAAATGTTCGATGTGGACTTCGAAGAAATCCAGATAGCACTCTATCAGGATAATACTGCAGAGAAACTTGGACCCTACTCTCCGTCTCTAAAAGTACCTGTGCTGCTTCACAAGGAAGTTACCGTTTGGGATTCGCTGTCGATCTGTGAGTTTATTTCTGAAGAGTTTATTAGCGGGGCTGGTTGGCCGGTTGGTTCAAAAAGACGAGCAAGTGCCAGATCAGCCAGTTCCGAGATTCATTCGGAGTTTCCAAGATTGAAAGAGGAATGGCCAATGAATTGTAAGGCTTCCTGGAAATTGAAACCATCGGATGAATTGCGCAACGAGATTGCAAGAATCGATGCAATCTGGAGTTGTTGTCGTCGGCGCTTTGGCGAAAACGGCAACTACCTCTACGGAAGATTCTCGATAGCAGATTGTATGTTCGCCCCCGCTGCCGTTTGTCTCGACACCTATGGTGCAGAGCTCAGCAATGAGGCGAACGCCTACTTACAAACCTTACTTGATAATCCTTTTGTCCAAAAATGGATCTCGCTGGGTCGCAGGGAGCAGGAAGCTCTGTCCATAGCCTACGCCAGCAACGCCTGACCATGCCCAAGGTCCATGATCACCGGAGCCATCCGGTGGTCGTGGGCCACCTTCTTATTTCCTGCCCTCGCCTCTACTCAACTCCACTTACCCGATCTTCTCAATAGACTCAAAAAGTGCTGCAAGCGGACGATAAATCTACCTGAGACCTAGGATTTTAGGGAGTTTACGTGTCGGCAAAGGAAGTCATTCAATTTTGGTTCGATGATATTGAACCCAAGCAGCGCTTCGTCAAGGATTTGGAATTCGATGAGCTGATTCGTTCAAAATTCGCCCAAGTTCACAATCAAGCTCATCAGGGTCTGCTCTATTCCTGGCGCGAACACCCATTAGATGCTCTTGCAGAAATCATCGTTCTCGATCAGTTTTCTCGAAACCTGTTTCGAGATGAGGCGGCGGCATTTGCATCGGATACCCTTGCCCTGATACTGGCTCAAGAGGCCGTGCGCCGAAAATTCGATGCTGATCTCAATACCACCCAGAAGTCATTTCTCTATATGCCATTCATGCACAGCGAGTCAGCAGAGATTCACGAGATCGCATTGTTTCTATTTGACCAGCCCGGGCTTGAAGATAACTTTAATTATGAAGTGAGACACAAGGAGATAATCGATCGGTTCGGCCGATACCCCCACCGCAATATTATTCTGGGCAGGGAATCGACTGAAGAAGAGAGAGAGTTTCTTAAGCAGCCAGGATCATCGTTCTGAAATCCTGACAGGGCAATACGCAAGCCTATCGGGCTTGCAAAGCATCCTTCACTTTAGCAGCCATATCTCGAATTGCCTGTTCGGTTGTCTCCCAATCCATGCAGGCATCAGTTACAGACACTCCGTATTGCAGATCAGACAAATCTTTTGGAATTGATTGATTGCCTGCATTGATATTACTTTCCAGCATTGCTCCGATGATCGACTTGTTACCTTCGAGAATTTGATGGCTCATGTCTTTCAATACCAGTGGCTGAGCGTCATGGTCCTTATTAGAATTCGCATGACTGCAATCGATCATGATATTGCTACTTACACCGCCATCTTCCAGAGCTTTTTCACATTGAGCGACATGAACCGAATCGTAGTTTGGTCCATTGCTGCCACCGCGCAGTACAACGTGCGCATAGGGATTACCTTTTGTAGTAACAACTGAAACCTGACCCTCACCATTAATTCCAAGAAAACGATGGGGAGAAGAGACTGACTGCATGGCATTGATAGCCACCATCAAGCCGCCATCTGTTCCGTTCTTAAAACCAACCGGAGAAGATAAACCGGAAGACATTTCTCTATGGGTTTGAGATTCTGTAGTGCGCGCGCCGATAGCAGACCAGGCGATGACATCCTGAAGATATTGAGGTGAAATTGGATCAAGTGCCTCAGACGAAGTTGGCAAACCAAGTTCAGCAATATCCAATAGTAACTTTCTGCCTACTCGCAAACCCTTCTCAATTCTAAATGAATCATCCATGTCAGGATCGTTAACTAGCCCCTTCCAACCAATTGATGTTCTTGGTTTCTCGAAATAGACACGCATTACTATATATAATGTGTCTTGAACTTCTTCGGCCAAAACTTTTAGTCGCTTGGCATATTCCATGGCTGCATCGGTATCGTGGATCGAACAAGGGCCAACAACGATAAAGAGACGGGAGTCCTTTCTATCGAGGATAGAGAAAACAGTGTTTCGCGCGCGCTGAACAGATTCCAGCGCAGCGCCTTGCAGAGGCAATTCGGATTTTAATTGCTCTGGTGTGATTAAGGCTTCATTTGAAGCAATATTTAAGTTGTCAGTTGCGACCGACATAGTGCTACTTCCGCTATAAAAAAAGGGCCGCAATGATACCAGATACCCGATAGCAGACAACCGTAAATTTAATCGGCTAAAATCAGTCTGCGTACAAACTCGTAGTAGAAGGGGATTAAGTGCAAATTAGTCAACAATTCGATAGCGGCAATATAGATGTAATTGCTTGCGAGCAGGCTTCTGATATTCGGCTGGAGATTCGCAAGGATTTTGAGTCAGAATTCTATCAATGGTTCTACTTTCGATTAACTGGGGCCAAAAATACCGAGTGCACTATCAAGATTCTCAATGCTGGCGGTGCCGCTTACCCGGGAGGCTTTGAGAACTATCGCATCTGTTACTCCTACGACAGAGAGAATTGGCTGCGCCACTCAACGAGTCTGGACGGCGAAATTCTAATCATCAAATTCACACCAGAGCAGGATTCAATTTATTTTTCCTATTTTGCTCCCTACTCCATGGAGCGACATGCAGATCTGATAGCCAGGTCTTTGCAGTCACCGAGATGTTCTCATCAACTATTGGGTAAAACTCTGGATGGACAGGATTTGGATTTACTCAAAGTATCGCTGACAGATGGAAGTCTAGAGGATATGGAGAGTGTGGAAAGCGTGGAAAAAAAGAATTGCTGGCTGATCGCTCGGCAACACCCGGGAGAAACTATGGCTCAGTGGTGGATGGAAGGTTGTCTTGAACGCCTGCTGGATGAGAGCAATGAGCAAAGTAGATCACTGCTAACTAAATGTAATGTATTTCTTGTACCCAATATGAATCCTGATGGCAGCCTCCGAGGTCATCTACGAACAAATGCTGCCGGGAGAAACTTGAATCGGGAATGGGCCGAGCCAAGTTTAGAGACTAGCCCTGAAGTTTTTCTGGTTAAACGAGCGATGGACGAATGCGGTGTAGATTTTTTTCTTGATGTACACGGAGACGAAACCATCCCCTATTGTTTTATCGCGGGAGCGGAAGGTTTGTCAGATTGGAATCAGAACAGGCAAGAGCAACTGGATTTTTATAAAGGCAAACTTGCCGAACTAAATTCTGATTTTCAAACCAAAGAAGGGTATCCGGCAAAACGCCCCGGTCAGGCGAATCTCACCATGAGTACGGCGCAGACTGGTCAGAACCATGGCTGTTTGGTGATGACTCTGGAAATGCCTTTTAAGGATACCGCAGCAACACCGGATGAAAAATTTGGCTGGTCTCCAGCGAGGAGCAAACGATTGGCTCACTCCTGCCTGGATACTTTGTCACTCTATCTGGACAGTGGTTTGCTGTAGTTACAGTTTCTTTAAATAAGTAAGGTCAATCTGTAACGAGATGGCGCTATAGAACGTCTAATTGAAACAGACACTAGCTCAACTAATAGTCGAGTAGGGGCGACCTGTCGCAAAACTCGGGTTTCGTTTGTCACTTTTGGTTACACTGTGTAGAATGCCGTCGTGCTTCTAAATCACCAGCCGAAATACTATCTATAGTGTCACCCAAGCCACAGCTCATCATGGTTTTACAAATAAGCGTTAAAGAATAGGTCACAGATTATGGGACGAATTACGAAGTTAATTGGAATTTTATTGGTCAGCAGCCTTAGCTCATCTTTCAGCTATGGAGATGACCTGATGACTATTCTGCAGTTGGCTCTGGAAAATGATCCAACCCTCAGGCAGGCCGAAGCAAATTATCGCGCCAATAGAGAAAACGTCATTCAGAGCCGGTCGTCTTTTCTACCCAGCTTTGGACTCGGCGCGGGCACAAGTCGACTGACCAGTGGTCCTACAGACTCCGTCTATGTAAATATCCCAGATCCGGTTTCCGGAAACATAGTTCGCACACGAGTCCAAGATGATCACAGTTTTAGCCCCGGTGTAAACAATCACAACTGGGGTGTAAGCCTGACTCAAAGTCTTGTCAATGTATCCAGCTGGTATGGCTTTCAAAGTGCTAAGGCCAGTGATCGTGCTGCTGCCGTAAATCTGGCTGCTCAGGAACAAGACCTGATCATGCGTGTCTCCGCCGCCTATTTCGATGTGCTGCGAGCGCTGGACACTTTAGAGACCAATGTTCAGGAAGAGGAAGCCGCTCTGCGCTCTCTCGATCAAACACGACAGCGGGAAGAAGTTGGCCTGGTTGCCATTACCGATGTATACGATAGTCAGGCCGCCTATGATCTGGCCCGAAACACAACAATTCTGCAACAAGACCTTCTGCAGTCCAGATATGAAGCCCTCGAAGCCATTACTGGCCAGCCCCATCCAGAAATAAGCGTCCTACGTGAGGATTTTCCTATTGTAGATGTTGATGGAAATCTGAATAGTTGGGAAGATCAGGCAGATTCCAATAGCCTGGCAATAGCGGCTGCCGAGTTCAATCTTGATGCTTCACGCAAGACTTTAAAGGCTAGAAAGTCTGATCACCTACCCACACTAGATTTTCAGGGCTTATTTGGCCATGTTGTGACAGCTCCTATTACAAGCCAGGGTATTCAGATCGGCGGAGGCGCAAGTGACCGCTCTCAATTAGCATTGAATCTGAGCATTCCCATCTACTCCGGTGGCGCAGTCTCCTCCCGTCGTCGCGCTGCTGAATACGGTGTAATTGCCGCTCAGGAGTCTTTAGAGCTCACCAAGCGACAGCTTACTCAGAACATTCGAAATGCCTATCGTCGAGTGAACACAGATGTACTGGTTATAGCCCAGCGACAGCAGTCCATCACTTCCGCCCAAAGCGCGCTAGATGCAACAGAGCTAGGTGCCGAGGTTGGCACGAGAAACATCGTTGAAGTGCTGCGAGCCAGAGAGAACTTGTACCGCGCACTGCGCCAATATGCTGATGCCCGTTACAACTATGTTCTTGATAGCCTGCTGCTGAAGCAAGTTTCCGGAACACTGTCACCTCAGGACATTATCGAATTAAACGAATGGCTTGATCAGTAAGCTCAATCTGAATTGATCGAACTGCTCTAGAACTATTTTTGAATTGTTTTAGAACCACAGTTTGAATCAGAGTAAAGGTCAGGGTAAATATAGAGCAGTTCATGTTGAATCTGCGGTATATTCACTCTGACCTTTTTTTGTTCCTTTTCATAAGTCTCCCAAATTAACTTTTCACGAGAAATTCTGACATGCAAAGCAAATTACCGAATGTCGGAACAACGATATTCACCGTCATGTCGAAGATGGCGCAAGACCACAACGCCATTAACCTTTCTCAGGGCTTCCCCGACTTTGATTGTCCGGAACGCTTGAAGGAGCTAGTTTCCTACTATCTCAATGACCGCCGTAATCAGTATCCGCCGATGACTGGAATCCCTGCTTTACGGGAGCAGATCGCTAAAAAAGTATCTCAATACTATGGTTACGACGCCGACCCGGAGACTGAAGTCACCGTCACTTCCGGTGCAACGGAAGCGCTATTCGATGCAATTCAGGCTGTTGTGTCTGCCGGTGATGAAGTAATCGTGTTCGACCCAGCTTACGATTCCTATGAACCAGCGGTGATACTGGCGGGAGCTAAGACAATTCATATCCCGATGAGCCAACCCGATTACAGTATAGATTGGGATCGGGTAGAGCAAAGCCTCAGCGAAAAAACAAGACTCATTATTATTAACTCACCACATAACCCCTGTGGTTCCTTACTGCAAGATTCTGACTTCGATACCCTAGCCAGAATTATTCGTGACCGGAATATACTGGTGCTATCGGATGAAGTTTATGAGCACATGGTGTTTGATGGAGTGAAGCACAAGAGCGTATTGTCTCATCCTGAATTGCGAGAAAAAAGTTTTGCTGTATTCTCCTTTGGCAAAACCTATCATGCTACGGGTTGGAAATTGGCATACTGCGTTGCTCCAAAAAATCTGACCATTGAATTTCGAAAGGTGCATCAGTTTGTCACTTTTACCAGTTCCAGTTTTGTTCAGTTCGCTATTGCAGACTTTATGCAGGAGTGTCCTGAACACGCATTGGAACTGCCTAAGTTTTACCAAGCAAAGCGAGATTATTTTTGCAGCCTTGTTCAAGATTCTCGTTTTTCGTTTACTCCTTCCGGTGGCACCTATTTTCAATTGCTCGACTATAGTGAAATTAGTGACCAGAGTGACATGGATTTCAACCTCTATCTGACAAAGGAAAAAGGAGTTGCTGCGATTCCCCTTACCCCGTTTTATGAATCTGCTCCGGATTCAAGAGTCTTGAGATTTTGCTTCTGCAAAGATGACTCAACTCTTGAGCAGGCTGCCGAAATCTTGTGCGCACTTTAGATGGTGCAGATATGACTCAAGAACTAGACTTCGAACAAGTAGCTAGAGATATAAAAGCCTGGGGACACGAACTTGGTTTTCAGCAGCTCACGATTACCGATATCGACCTATCCCAATATGCTCCCTATCTGGAAGACTGGATTTCGCGGAATTATCACGGTGCCATGGACTACATGGCTAATAATCATGAGAAGCGTTGCCATCCAGAACAGCTAGTACCCGGAACGATTAGAGTCGTGTGTGCACGATTAGACTATGCTCTTGAGAAAGAGAACTCTCTTGCCCCTATGGATGTATCTGATAAAGCCTATGTATCTCGCTACGCACGCGGACGTGACTACCACAAGCTCATTCGCAAGAGACTACAACAACTCGCTTCCAGAATCGAAGAAATGGCGGGGCCCTTTGGATATCGCGCCTTCGTCGACAGTGCTCCAGTATTAGAAAGAGCCTTGGCGGAAAAGTCAGGCATGGGCTGGATCGGCAAGAACACCATGCTGATAAACAAACAGGCCGGTTCCTGGTTTTTCCTCGGAGAGTTGTTTACCGACCTTCCCCTACCCGTGGACACTCCTGAATCGAACCATTGTGGTAGTTGCACATCGTGTATGGATCTTTGCCCTACCAAGGCCTTTGTCAGCCCCAACCTTTTAGATGCCACTCGATGCATTTCCTATCTCACCATCGAATTACGTGACTCCATTCCCATCGAATTTCGCAAACCTATGGGAAATAGAATATATGGCTGTGACGATTGTCAGCTTGTGTGCCCATGGAATAAGTTTGCTCAACTTAGTTCTGAAAATGATTTTTCACCGAGACATGGTTTAGACGACGCCGACCTGGTGGATCTTTTTGCCTGGTCCGAAGAAGAGTTCCTCAACAAGACAGAAGGGTCTGCGATACGTCGGATTGGTTATGACTGTTGGTTACGTAATATTGCAATTGCATTGGGTAATGCTGAATCTACGCCGGGAATTGTTGAGTCTTTGGAGTCCCGAAAGGAATCTGCTTCAGAAATGGTTCGTGAACATATCGAATGGGCACTTGAACAACATTCTGCTTAGAACGTTTTGTAGATGTAGTATGGCAAGATTTCCATACAAAGATCACGCAAGGTATCAGCTTACAAATTTCTTACAACTTAAAGAAATGCTCACGGTAATGTTTTAACTCGTTGATTGAATCCTTTATGTCATCCATTACTTGATGTGTGCCTTTCTTTATTAGACCGTTGAAAACTTCTGGCTTCCATCTCCTGGCCAATTCTTTCACCGAACTCACATCTAGGTTTCGGTAATGGAAATAGTCTTCCAGCTCTGACATGTAGTTAGCCATAAATCGGCGGTCCTGACATATGCTATTTCCACACATAGGCGAGGATCCCTTCTCCGAATATTCGGCAAGGAACTCGAGAGTCTGCTGTTCAGCATCTCGCGCCGAAAGTTTGCTGGCCTTAACTTTGTCTATCAGGCCCGACGCTCCATGATGACTCTGATTCCAATCATCCATTGCAGCTAGTGCCGCATCCGGCTGCTTAATAGCCAACACCGGACCTTCTGCAATAACATTCAGATCGGCGTCGGTTACGAGAGTTCCGATCTCAATAATCAGATCGCTTTCTGGCCGTAGACCAGTCATCTCTAAATCAAGCCAGATGAGATTCTGTTTTTTATCCATAAGATCACTCATAATTTTTAAACCTTCGCTGGTGATTGTAGCAAAGCTTCACCAAGTGGAATATGCAATAATCCAGCTATGTTGTTTACGATCACAATAATTACTTTCCAACTCACTCGACAAGGCCTCTACGCAGAACCTCATTAATGAGTAAACGCAAACTAAGCAAGCAGCAAAAATCCCGTATTGAAGAGAATCAGCGCCGTGAACTGAAAGAGGATGGCAGTGAAGATCAGAGCGCCAAGGAAAATTGCAATGGTCGGGTAGTGAGTCATTACGGTCAGCATCTAGATATTGAGACACTGGATCCCGATTCACCACGAAGAATAATCCGCTGCAGCCAGAGGGCTAATCTTCCTTCTCTGGTAACCGGTGATCTGGTGGTCTGGGAAGAGGACGACTCAGGCGCCGGTGTGATTCTGGCAAGAGGCCGGAGGAACAATGCCTTTGGTCGTCATGATTCCAATGGGGTACTTAAACCGGCAGCGGCTAATATAGACCGAGTTCTGGTAGTTTTCGCCTCCGAGCCCATTCCCCATTTAAACCTTATAGATCGCTATCTTGTTGCAATAGAGAACCTCGATTTACAGCCCCTGTTGATCCTTAATAAAACTGACCTGCTTGGAACGGATAATAAAGCTGAGCTGGACAATATATTGTCAATATATGAAGAAATTGGCTATAAGCCCCATAGGGTCTCGGCCCTATCCGGCATGGGTATAGCGGAATTGAGGGCCGAACTACAGGGCTTGACCACTGTGCTGGTGGGTCAATCAGGCGTAGGTAAATCCTCTCTTCTAAATTACATCGGTGGTGAGGAATTGATGGAAGTCGGCGGACTTTCTGAGGCTCGCAATAAAGGCACCCATACCACCACCACATCCAAATTATTCCATCTTGCCAATTTCGACTTGATCGACTCGCCGGGGATTCGCGAGTTCAATCTCGATTTCGTGAGCTCGGAGTCGGTTTTCGATGGCTTCGTTGAATTTGCGCCCTTCAAGGGACTCTGTAAATTCCGAGATTGCGCCCACCAGAGCGAGCCTGGATGCGCATTGCTAGCGGCGGTGGAAGAGGGCAAGGTTCGACAATGCCGGCTGGATAGCTATTACCGCATTCTAAATCCGGACGAATGACTTATCGCAGAATTCAATGTCATAAAATGAATTGTCACAAGATGATTACATTTTCCGAGGAGAATGAAATACTGTGTCGGTTTAAGTTAAGCCCATCCTGGAATTAGTGGAATGTCTCGACTTTTTATCATTTTCCAATACTTGCTGCCCCAGCATTTGCTATCCCGTTTAGTGGGTATGCTTGCCCGAAGCAGGATGCTGCGCAAACCGTTTATTAAATTTTTCATACGTAGATATGGCGTGGATCTCAGTGAAGCGCTTATTCAAGACCCCGATGAATTTGAAAATTTTAATGCCTTCTTCACCAGAGAATTACGCGAAGGTGCCAGAACTTTGTCGAGTGAAAAATCGGCCGTGCTGTGTCCGGCAGATGGAGCAATAAGTCAGCTTGGGGAAATACAGGATGGCAATTTACTTCAAGCGAAGGGTCGCTATTACAGCCTCCAGGATTTACTAGGTGGTGACTGCGACATGGCTGATCTTTTTCAAGAAGGATGTTTCGCGACTGTCTATCTGTCTCCTCGAGACTATCACCGCGTACATATGCCTCTTGCAGGAACCCTCAGAAAAACAATCTATGTGCCGGGAGATTTATTCTCGGTGAATCAAACTACTGCCGCGGCAGTTCCCAATCTATTTTCGCGCAATGAACGCCTGGTCTGTCTTTTCGAAACCGACTCCGGGCCAATGGCGGTGATACTGGTGGGAGCGATGATCGTGGCCGGCATCGATACTGTTTGGTCGGGAGAAGTTTGCCCGGGGAAAGGAAAGCGTGAAATCCTGATACATGAATATTCCGATAACATGCCTCCGGTTAATCTTGGCAAGGGTGCCGAAATGGGACGCTTTAAATTGGGATCCACTGCTATACTTCTTTTCAGTCACGGCTCGGTGACTATGGACGAGAAGCTGGAAGCCAACTCTCCAGTACTAATGGGCCAAAAAATTGGAACACTGCTAAACACTGCACAACAAGAACAATGAAGAGGATTGATGATGACTCAAGATGAACTGAAGCAAGCTGTTGCCGAAGCCGCTTTTCAATATGTAGAAACCTTGATCGAGGATGACACAATCATCGGTGTAGGCACGGGTTCTACAGCGAACCTGTTCATAGCGGAACTGGGGAAAATCAAACACAGGATTTACGGAACCGTTGCTAGTTCAGAAGAGTCGGCAAGAAGATTGAAGGAATTGAATATACCCGTAATGGATCTCAACAGTGCGGGCACTTTGAGAGTCTATGTAGATGGTGCTGATGAGGCCAACAAGCACCTGCATCTTATCAAGGGTGGTGGTGCTGCTCTTACGCGGGAAAAAATTATTGCTGCCGCTTCCGAAGAGTTTGTATGCATCGCTGACGAATCGAAACTGGTTGGCGTGCTCGGTGAATTTCCATTACCTGTTGAAGTTATCCCCATGGCGCGAAGCTATGTGGCACGGGAAATTGTAAAACTGGGTGGAGACCCGGTATATCGCGAGGGATGTATTACTGACAACGGAAACCAGATTCTGGATATCTTTAATCTGGAAATTCTAGAGCCCCGTAAAATGGAACAACAGATCAACCAGATAACGGGTGTGGTGACAAATGGACTTTTTGCGGAACGTGCGGCAGACCGGCTATTGCTGGGCACAAGCGAAGGCGTCAAGACGCTCCTGCCCTGAATCTCAATAACCTGGACTCTCCAGCCTGAGCTGCAGAACTCACACCTGAGTAGCTGGATTACCAGTAAAACCCTGGTTACAAGAAAATCCGTCTTTACAGACGAAGGCGTAGGAAGCTGTATTGCCTGCTTCTTACAATTCCCGCTCTATCTAGCTATCTATTCGTGGATCAAAGCGGAACTACGTTTTCCGCTTGAGGACCTTTCTCACCCTGGGTAACTTCCATAGTGACTTTCTGACCTTCAATAAGAGTTCTTCTTCCAGAACCGTTAATGGCGCTGAAATGTACGAATACATCCTTACCACCTTCTTGCTCTATGAATCCAAAACCTTTCTCGTCATTAAACCACTTAACTGTACCCTCAACTGAATCTGACATATTAATCTCGTGCTTTTAAAATTTAAAAAAAACGAATTGCTATCAATAGCAACCCCTCGGTCTATTTAGACCGAACACTGAGTGTACGCCGATAATATTGTTGAAGGAAACCCCTAAATAGGGGAAATTTTGGAATTTGCGGTCGTTCTGTCTTACTCGAAGGGTAATTTATCGACAAATTTAGGAATTCGGCACTATGCCAGACTACAAATCAATTAATTTTCCAGGATTTATAATATTGTTAGGATCGAACACTCGTTTTATGGCTTTCATATATTCGATTTCGGAAGGCGAACGGGAATAATTTAGATATGGCTTTTTCAAAAGCCCAACGCCGTGTTCAGCGGAGACGCTTCCTCCAAATTTTTCAACAATCTCGAAAACCCAATTTGAAACTTTACCACAGCTTTCAAAAAATTCTTTCGCATCCATATCATTTGGTTTCAAAATATTTAGATGAACATTGCCATCGCCTATGTGACCAAACCAAATAATTTCAAAATGAGGGTAAGATTCATTTACCAAGTTGTCCACTGCATCCAGGAATGCAGGAACCTGTGAAACCTTTACAGAAATATCGTTCTTATAGGGTGTGAATTTTGAAATGGTTTCAGAGATGTCTTCACGTAGTCGCCAAAGATTTTCTGCCTGTCCTACATTTTGACTGATCGTGCCATCTACAATCCAAGCTGACTCCAAACATTCCTCAAACAGAGTCATCGCTTTCTCTGTATCACTTTCAGATAAATTTTCAAATTCGATGAGGGCGTAAAATTCAGCATCGCTTTCAAATGGCTTCTGCAGCCCCTTCTCTTCCATTACATGAACCAGGGCCTTGTGGGAGAAAAATTCATATGCAGTTAAATTCAAACCAGACTGAAATGCTTTCAATACAGGCATCGCTGCCGCCATATTTTCCAATCCCAAAACTAGCACCGTAGGATCTTTAGGAGGATTACACAGGTTGACTGTCACCTCGACGATAAATCCCAGCGTGCCTTCCGAACCAATAAAGAGATGGCGTAGATCGTATCCGGTAGCATTTTTACTAAGTCCACGATTCAGGTCCAGCAACTCACCGTTGCCAGTAACTACCTTTAATCCCGCAATCCAGTTTCTTGTCATGCCGTAGCGAATTACCTTAATGCCACCAGCATTAGTGGCAACGTTTCCAGCAATCTGACTTGAACCGGATGAAGCGAAGTCCACGGGATAGAATAAGTCCTGATCAGTGGCGAACTGCTGAAGTTGCTGAGTAATTACTCCCGGTTCACAACGCACCAATCTATCGGCAACATCGAAATCAAGAATCTTATTCATGCGGTCGAATGCGATTACCACTTCACCGTTCGCAGCAACTGCTCCACCACTGAGCCCTGTTCGACCACCGGATGGAACCAGGGAGATATTGTGCAAATTCGCCAGCTTAACTATCTCAACCACTTGCTGAGCATCTGACGGGAAAACGATCGATGATGGAGCAGGCTCATAAACTTTAGTCCAGTCTTTACCAAAGCTATCCAGGTCAGCCTTATCATCCTTGACCCATTGATCCCCAACAATTTCTCGTAGAGCGGCAAGAATTTCAACTTGAGTGATTTGCTGTTCGTTTTCCAATGTCTGTTCCTGTTGCCTTGCTTGGGATTCTGAATCTGCTGCCCGTAGGCCAGTTGGATTATGTTACCATGACCTGAGCTGACCAACATGCCAACTATTAGATAGCTTACGAAAAGCATTATCAAAAGGGAGTTTCATAAGATCGGAACTCTCAATTCCATTCCTCTTACACAACGAAAGCCTTAACGAAATGCAAGAAACCTCACTTGAAAAACAGAAAATCAAATTTCTTCTATTGGAGGCTGTTCACCAAAGCGCAAGCCTTACGTTGCAGAGATCCGGATACGAAAATGTAAGCTCACTGAAAACCTCCCTCGAGGGTGACGAGCTTCTGGAGTCCGTTGCAGACGCTCATTTCATCGGAATTCGATCCCGCACTCAACTTACTGAAGAAGTGCTTGATGCCGCTAAGAAATTGCAGGCTATTGGTTGTTTCTGCATTGGAACCAATCAAGTAGATCTAATAGCGGCGATGTCTCGGGGCATTCCCGTTTTCAATGCTCCATTTTCCAATACTCGTTCTGTGGCAGAGTTGGTTATCGGTCAAGCCATCCTTCTGCTGCGGGGTATTCCTGAAAAAAATGCGCTTCTGCACCGAGGAATCTGGCAGAAAGCAGCTCGTGGATCTTTTGAAACCCGCGGCAAAAAGCTGGGCATCATCGGCTACGGCAATATCGGATCACAGTTGAGCGTATTAGCCGAATCTATGGGCATGAAGGTTTACCTCTATGATGTAGTTAATAAACTTCCTCTAGGTAATGCCACACAGCTGCATTCCCTGGAGCAGCTAATGAGTGAATGTGATGTGGTAAGTCTTCATGTGCCGGAAACAAAAGCCACACGAGAAATGATATCAAGCAAAGAACTAGCATGGATGAACCCTCAGTCGGTGCTAATTAATGCTTCCCGAGGGTCGGTAGTAGACATCGACGCTCTGGCTGACGCTTTGGAAAACTCCAGAATTGCTGGCGCCGCGGTGGATGTTTTCCCTGTTGAGCCAAAATCCAATGATGAAGAATTTATTTCTCCATTGAGGAAGTTCGACAATTGCATTATCACGCCCCATGTAGGCGGCTCAACCATGGAGGCTCAGGAAAATATTGGTATCGAAGTGGCGGAAAAGCTCATCAAGTACAGTGACAACGGCTCCAGCTTTGCTTCAGTTAACTTTCCCGAAGTAACTCTGCCCGCTCACCCCGGAAAGCATCGCCTTCTTCATATTCATGAGAATAGACCAGGTGTACTCAGTGAAATCAATGGAATATTTTCAGAGACCGGTCTAAACATCAGTGCCCAGTTTCTACAAACCAACGAAAAGGTAGGCTATGTCGTTGTTGATATTGACGTTCAATACAGCGAGCGGGCTCTGGCAAGGCTAAATGAAGTGGAAGGAACTATTCGTTGCAGGGTTTTATTCTAGCCAGCTTTTATCGAACTCATTCTATCTCCGATAGAATTTCATCAATCAGGGCAAAAACTTTATTTCTGAATTCCGGGGACTCATTGACCAGATGATGACGAGCCCCAGGAACCATATGCACTTGTCCGTTCGGGAATTTATCCAGCAGGCTTGGAAGATTAAATTCCCATGCTACGGTGCCGTCTCCACTGCCCTGAATAATGTTCAGTACTAAGCCTCTTGGCTTCGCCGCGTTGAAGCGCTTTTGATAGTCGATCATGGCAAGAATCCAATCCCGCTTAAGAAATCTTGATTGCATCGCGTCACTATTTTGTAGAAAGCGCAGAAATTCTTCATCATGGCTGTTTCGAGCAAAGCTTCTCTTGGAGGAGTTAACAAACCACCGACTAATCTGAAACAAAAATCTACTCCGGCCCCAGTGCCTTGGTTTTACTAGTGGCGCCAACAGAATGTAATGAGCGATTTCAAATTTTTCCGCTAGGTCGTCTTCCAATATTGACCCTATGATTGTCGCCGCTCCAGTACTCTGACCTGCGAGTATCCATGGCTGACTTAGCTCTTGTACTTCAGCGAGCTTAAGGCACTCAAGCAGAGCTCTATCATAGTCTCGAAAAGAATCGATGCTGGCATCTGGTCCGCTAGACAGGCCGTGTCCGGGTAGATCGAAAATTACGACAGCGATGCCATTGTTCAGGAAGTGTTTAATGAGGTGCCCATACAGCCCCGCATGATCAAAATATCCATGGAGCAGGAATGCAGTACCCTTTTTTTCCGAAAGCGGAACATCGAAGTATTGGATGACAATCTTAAAAGAGCCACAGTCATAACTACCAATTACATGGCGAACGGCGAGGCTAGAGGATGAAAAATCCAGGCCGTAAAAATCTATATAGGATTGTACTAACTCGGAATTTTCAGCCTCGGCGTGGAAGTCCAGAGAGGGAAGAGATTCTCTTAGTTTGTCCGCGCTTTCTTTGTCAAACATGGGCTTTATTAAACATAAGCTTTATTGAAAATGAGTTTGGCCAAATATTGTCTTAAAGAGCATGCCTTTTAAGATATTGGAAGCCTGCTCTCCTCTCTAGATCTAGCAGAGGAGTATGCGCAGGAAAATAGGAGGCATCATCTATGCCTCTTATCTAATCAACTGTCCGGCTAACTTCCTTGAGGGCTAAAGCCCTAGCTGCTATATCTCTCTGACATTTCTTCCAGAGTATAGATCTTGCCAATGTTATCAATTTGTCCGGCAGCACCGAATGCTTCGAGTCTTCCGATTACAATATCCCGCATGGCAATCAAAGTTGGGATCAGGAATTTCCGCGGATCAAATTCTGACTTGTTCTCAGCCAGAAATTTTCTTGCGGCCCCCGTGGACGCTAGTCTTAAATCAGTATCGATATTCACCTTGCGTACGCCGTGCTTAATTCCTTCCTGAATTTCTTCAACAGGCACACCGTAAGTCTCAGGGATTTCTCCACCAAATTCATTGATGATTGCCAACCATTCCTGCGGAACCGATGAAGAACCATGCATTACTAAATGTGTGTTTGGAATTCGCTTATGAATTTCCTTGATGCGTTCGATTGCCAGAATATCACCGGTTGGTGGTCTACTAAATTTGTAGGCGCCGTGACTGGTTCCAACAGCAATGGCTAATGCATCCACCCCAGTGGCGTCGACAAAATCCGATGCTTCTTCTGGATCAGTTAGCAGCTGTGACATTGATAGCTTCCCTTCTGCACCAACGCCATCTTCTTCAGCGGCCATTCCAGTTTCCAGAGAACCAAGACAACCAATCTCTCCTTCTACCGAGACTCCACAAGCATGAGCCATATCGACTGTAGTCTTGGTAACCGACACATTGTAGTCAAAGTCAGCTGGCGTCTTGCCATCTTCCATTAAGGAACCATCCATCATTACTGAAGAAAAGCCCAGTTGAATAGATCGCTGACATACGGCAGGTGATACGCCATGATCCTGATGCATAACAATTGGTACATGCGGGTATTCTTCTATGGCACCTTGGATAAGGTGTTTAAGAAAATTGGAGCCTGCATATTTTCTTGCACCAGCTGATGCCTGAAGGATTACCGGACTATTAGTCTGATGAGCCCCTTGCATGATTGCCTGAACTTGCTCAAGATTGTTTACGTTAAATGCCGGGACGCCATAACCGTGTTCCGCGGCATGATCCAAAAGCTGTCTTAGACTGATAAGTGCCATTTTCTTATTCCTCTACTTCCTAGTCTGTTCTGTTAAACGACTGTTGCGTGTTTTACTGAGTTAGTCTTACTGTGTTTGTGTTGTGTATGATGACTTCGCCTGTGTCACGCTCTCTCTTCCCCTCTCTCTTCCAGGACAGCGACAGCAGGAAGCACTTCCCCCTGTACATATTCCAGAAAAGCACCTCCTCCGGTGGAGATATAGGATATGTCATCAGTTACTTCAAATTTGTCTATAGCCGCTATGGTTTCGCCACCGCCTGCAATTGAGTATCCGCTATTTTTTGCAATAGCTTTCGCTACTTGTTTAGTGCCGCCGGAAAATTGCTCAAATTCAAAAACCCCAAGCGGCCCATTCCAGATGATAGTTTTCATACTGGCAATAAGCTTTGAATATTCTTCTGCGGTTTTCGGTCCGATGTCTAGAATCATATCGTCGTCTTCGACCTCAGTCACTAGTTTAACAGTGGCCTCGGCGTGCTCGCTAAATTCCTTGGCGACAACTACATCGCTGGGCATCGGTATATTGGTTTGGGACATCAATTGGGCAGCAGTATCCACCAGGTCTGCCTCATAAAGAGACTTGCCCACGTTAAAGCCACTGGCCTTAAGAAAAGTATTGGCGATGCCTCCGCCTACAATTAGCTGATCCACTTTGTCTGAAAGATTCTTCAACACTTCCAGCTTGCTGGAAACCTTTGCCCCGCCTACTACGGCGAGCATAGGCTTTTCAGGGTTCTTGAGAGAACGCTCCAGCGCATCCAGTTCATTGGCCAGCAGAATCCCTGCGCAAGCTACCGGTGCATATTTGGCCACACCATGGGTGCTCGCTTGGGCTCGGTGGGCCGTGCCGAATGCGTCCATCACAAAAATGTCGCACATGGCTGCATATTGACGAGAAAGCTTTTCGTCATTGCTCTTTTCGCCGGCATTGACTCGAACGTTTTCCAGTAGCAGAACATCACCAGTAAGCGCAGAATCGCCGACAGAATCATCATCAAGATAATCATTCACCAGTTTTACGCCGCATCCCAAAAGCTCAGCCAGTCTGGCCGCAACGGGCGCCAGGCTAAACTGCTGCTGCTCTATTATGGAAAGCCCTTCCGTGGGTCTTCCCATATGAGACATAAGAATTACTTTTGCCCCTTCATTCAGTGCTTTCTGAATTGTTGGCAATGATGCTCTTATACGAGTGTCATTAAGAATCTCGCCGTCTTTGACCGCGACGTTCAAATCTTCTCGTATCAACACTCTTTTTCCAGTGAGTGAGAGTGTGTCCATGCGTTTGAAAGTCATTTATTGCTGTTCCATCTTTGTTCTTACTAAGTATCTCATCTGCATTCAGTCATTAAGCGAGTGCAAATATTGCGCAACGTCCAACATGCGGTTTGCGTATGCCCATTCGTTGTCGAACCAAACCAGTAGCTTAAGCAGATTTTGATTGGCGACCCTGGTCTGATTCAAATCTACAACTGCCGATCTCGGGTCATGATTAAAATCACAAGATGCGAGTGGTTCATCGGTATATCCAAGTACATTAACTGGCAGCGCTTCACTGGCCTGTTTGATGATCTCGTTTACTTCTTCCGCACTAGTAGATTTGCCAACCGAAACAGTGAGGTCCATCAATGACACATTCATGGTGGGAACTCTGATTGCTTGCGCTTTCAAGAGTCCGGACAGACCGGGCAATATTCTTTCTACACCCTTTGCTAACTGGGTTTCCACTGGAATTATTGACTGCATCGCACTTCGGTTTCTACGCAGATCATTATGATGATAACTGTCGATGACCGGCTGATCATTCATCGCAGAGTGAATAGTCGTAATAACTCCCGATTCGATTTTCAGCGAATCATCAATAGCGCTAAGAACCGGTACGATACAATTAGAGGTACAAGAAGCATTGGAGATAATGCGCGAACTGCTTGAGAGTTCTTGATGATTAATTCCATAAACAACGGTGGCATCGACATTGTTTTCTGCGGGCTGTGAAAAAAGAATTCTCTTGGCTCCGTTATCCAAATGAAGTTGCGCAGTTTCTCTATCGCTATAGGTTCCGCTGCACTCCATAACAAGATCTACCTGTTGTTCTCGCCAGCTCTGTGCATCCGCTGCTTCGGTATTGCTAACACTAATTTTGTCTCCATTGATGATTAGTGCAGACTCTGCCTCTTCAACAGTGCCGAGAAATCGACCGTGTGTGCTGTCGTAGCGAGTGAGATGAGCCAGGTTAGCAATATCAGCCAAATCATTGATAGCAACAATTCGGAGGTCGGCGTAGTTTGTTGACTCATAGAATGCGCGCAGCACGCATCTTCCGATGCGGCCGTATCCGTTGATAGCGATGCGATAAGTCATGGTTGTCTACCGATTGGACTGCATTGTCTTGGAGAGTAGTCGTTGAGAGCTGTTTTTGAGACCTGTTTTGAGGAGTACAGCTACTCAGATATCCAAGTAGCTGTTTATTCCACAAACTCTCTAACTCTCATGCTCCCTAACTCTCTCTTAAGCAGCACCAAATGATTTTGCAGTTTCGACTATATTTTCTGCCGTGAATCCAAAATGCTCCATTAGAACCGCGCCCGGTGCAGATTCACCGAAGGATCTCATGCCGATTACTTTTCCATCCAGACCCACTAGCCTGCCCCAGTACTCAGCGGCTGCCGCTTCTACTGCGATTCGGCTGCGTACACTGTTGGGTAAGACAGATTCCTGGTAGTCAGCGTCTTGAGATTCAAATATATCGACGCTTGGCATGGACACAAGCCGTGCATTAATGCCCTGCTCTTGCAGTGTATTAACTGCCTCAAGGCTAATGCCCACTTCCGATCCGGTGGCGATAACAATTACTTCCGCGTCACCACTGCAGTCTTTAAGAACATATCCACCTCTAGCAACATTTGCTAACTGTAGGTCGTCACGAGACTGGTGAGGGAGCCCTTGCCTGGAAAACACCAGGGAAGTTGGACCGGCTTGATTCTGAATAGCCGACTTCCATGCCACCGCGGTTTCCACATTGTCGCAGGGACGCCACACCGACATATTCGGTGTCGTGCGCAGGTTGGAAATCTGTTCTATAGGCTGGTGAGTTGGTCCGTCTTCGCCCTGACCGATAGAGTCATGGGTGTAGACGAAAATGCTCTGCTGTTTCATCAGAGCCGCCATACGGGTTGCGTTGCGGGCATATTCCATGAAGATCAGGAAAGTTGCGGTATAGGGTATAAACCCACCATGCAGCGCCATGCCCGAGGCCATAGCCGTCATGCCGAATTCTCTCACCCCGTAGTAGATGTAGTTACCATCCGCTTTTTCACTAATCGGCGAACTTCCACTCCAGTTGGTGAGATTAGACCCTGTTAAATCTGCGGAGCCACCGATTATTTCCGGAAGAATCGCTGCAAAGGTTTCGATACAGTTCTGTGAAGCCTTCCGACTGGCAATACTCTCGTCCGTTGCCTGACATTGTTTGATGTAGTCATTGGCCGCCTCTTCGAAATAGCCCGGCAATTGCCCTTTAAGTCGCCTTACCAGCTCCATCGCCAAGTCCGGATGCTCTTCCTCGTAAATCACCAGCTTTTCTTTCCAGGCGGATTCAGAGCTAAAACCTTTCTCGGTGCAGTCCCAGGCCTGTTTCACGTCTTCAGGAACAATGAACGCGCCATGTGGCCAGTCTAGTGCCTTGCGGGTTGCTGCTATTTCATCATCACCCAGTGGAGCGCCGTGGGTGGCCGAAGTGCCTTGTTTGTTCGGTGAGCCATAACCAATAATGGTTTTACAGCTAATCAGCGTAGGCCGATCGGTGACATCCTGTGCCTGTTGAATAGCCAGACTGATGGCTTCTGAATCATGACCATCGATTGAAATCACTTGCCAGCCATATGCTTCGAATCGCTTGGAAGTGTCGTCGGAAAACCATTGGTCAACTTCACCATCGATGGAAATGCCGTTGTCGTCATAGAAGACAACCAGCTTGCCCAGATTAAGCGTGCCAGCCAGAGAACAAACCTCGTGAGAGATGCCTTCCATCAGGCAGCCGTCGCCGGCAAAAACATAGGTGAAATGATCGACTACTTCATGGCCTTCACGGTTGAACTGGGCTGCGAGGGTTTTTTCCGCAACCGCCATGCCTACCGCATTAGCCAGACCCTGGCCCAGTGGGCCGGTGGTGGTTTCTACTCCAGGAGTATATCCATACTCGGGATGACCCGGAGTCTTGGAATCCATTTGACGGAAATTCTTAATATCGTCGATAGACAGGTCATAACCTGTCAGGTGCAACAAGGAATAGATCAGCATGGAGCCGTGACCATTTGAAAGCACAAATCGATCACGGTTAAACCAACCAGGATTGCTGGGGTTATGCTTATAGAAATCCTTCCACAGCACTTCCGCTATGTCTGCCATTCCCATGGGCGCGCCGGGATGGCCGGAATTCGCCTTTTGAATTGCGTCCATGCTCAGGGCACGTATTGCATTGGCACATTGTTTACGAGACACAGCGTTATCCGCCATCGATCAAACTCCTTACGGCTAAACTTTGGTATTCAAACAAAGTTGGTAATTCAAATGAAGGGCGCTATTTTCCCGCACCTGAACCCAATATGCCATACGGTGTAAGCATTAAATTGTGACTAGCTTGTTTTGCGTCAATTCGGCTCCCGATCAACTCCCGAATAGCCTCAATATCTATATCAATATATTTTGATATAGGTTGATCGGCCCTTGAATAGCTGCTAATGTAGCGGCTTTTCAAGATGGCAGCAGGAACAAACTGGCTCAAATGAGTATTTCCGCTCTAAGAAAAGAGGACGAAGGCTCCTTGAGCCCGATGGATGCTCTGAGTGTGCTGCATAAGGCTCTTGCGGACGGTTTACGGCTGCAGATACTGAGACTGCTCAAGAACGAGAGTTTTGGTGTATTGGAGATTTGTCGAATACTGGATATTCGCCAATCGGCACTAAGTCATCATTTGAAAGTGCTGGCTACGGCAAGCCTGGTGTCTACTCGACGGGAAGGAAATTCGATTTTTTATCGGCGTGCCTTTCTCGGCGAGGAAGACTGCTTTGGCGATATCAAACGAGCTGTCTTCGAAAGTATGGATGCTCAGCCATTAGGCGAAGAGCAGAGAAAGAAGATTAACCAGATTCAGCTGGAGCGATCTCAGCTGTCTCTTAGCTTCTTTAACAAGAACGCTGACAAGTTTAGAGAAAAGCAGGGCCTCATCGTTGAACACGATCAGTACCATAGCAGTCTGCATGATTTGATTGCTGGTCTGGGGCTTGATGCTGACGCAAGAATTCTGGAGGTTGGCCCGGGAGAAGGCCAGTTATTGGTGGCGCTGGCTTCCAGATTTAAACAACTCACTGCGCTGGATAACTCAAGAGACATGCTTGATAAATCGAGAGCAGCCGTTAGTGAAGCAGGCTTCACTGATGTTGAGTTTGTTCTTGGCGACACCACTGTTGCCAGAAAGCAGGGAGTTAATGCAGACCTGATTATTTTCGATATGGTACTGCATCATATTTCCTCTCCTGCAAGAACCTTTAAGGACATAGCCGCCCTGCTCAACCCAGATGGCTATGCCCTGATTGTTGAACTATGTGTTCACGATCAAGACTGGGTTAGAGAGTCCTGTGGTGATCTTTGGTTGGGCTTTGAAAAAAGCGATCTCGAACATTGGGCAAGCAAGGCTGGACTGGAGACTCAACAGAGCTCCTTTCTTGGTTTGCGAAATGGTTTTCAGATTCAGATGTGCACATTTAAGAATGTGACGTCTGGCTCCTAATTTTTATTTTATATAATTATCACTAAGTGAATTAATAACTGGGGAATATGTAATGGCAGAATCAACATTGTTTACATCGGAGTCGGTTTCCGAAGGTCATCCAGACAAAATGGCTGATCAGATCTCTGATGCAATACTCGACGCTTGTCTTGAGACAGACGCGGCTTCACGAGTAGCCTGCGAAACCATGATCAAGACAGGCATGGTAATTGTAGCTGGTGAAATTACTACGGAAGCCTACGTCGATATTGAAAATCTAGTCAGGGAAGTTGTAAACGAAATCGGCTATGACAATGTTGAGAGCGGTTTCCACGGTGACACCTGTGCTGTATTGAATGCGCTAGGCAAACAGTCAGCTGACATTTCAATGGGTGTTGATGATTCAGCAGATCATGAACAAGGCGCCGGCGACCAGGGTTTAATGTTCGGTTATGCCACTAACGAAACTGACGTTCTTATGCCCGCCCCTATTACTTATTCTCACCTATTGGTTAAACGTCAAGCCGAAGTTCGCAAGAGCGGCAAACTTCCCTGGTTACAACCAGATGCTAAAAGCCAGATCACTTTCCGATATGAAGATGGCAAGCCTGTTGCAATCGATGCCGTTGTTCTTTCTACGCAACATCGAGAGGAAATTTCTCAGCCTGATCTGCATGAAGCGGTAATGGAAGAAATCATCAAGCCGGTTCTACCTAAAAACTGGATCACTCCTGAGACAAAATATTTCATCAACCCAACCGGACGCTTTGTTATCGGCGGCCCTCACGGCGACTGTGGTCTCACTGGCCGTAAGATTATTGTAGACACCTACGGCGGCATGGCTCGCCATGGTGGTGGCGCATTCTCAGGCAAGGACCCGTCAAAAGTTGACCGCTCTGCAGCCTATGTCGCACGTTATGTTGCAAAGAATTTGGTTGCTGCAGGCATCGTCGATCGTGTTGAGATTCAACTCTCTTACGCTATCGGAGTAGCTGAACCTACATCCATCAGTGTCGATACTTTTGGCACAAACAAGATCTCCAATGACCGCATCGTAAGCCTGATTCGAAATAATTTTGAACTCAGACCAAAGGGTTTGATTGCCATGCTCGATCTGAAGAAGCCTATCTATCGTGACACTGCCGCCTACGGTCACTTCGGAAGAGAAGATTTGGATCTTAGCTGGGAGAAAACAGATAAGGCGGACTTACTGAAAAGCGAAGCTGGTCTATAACACTATTTATACGGGACCGCTGACGGTTTCCTTTTGGAGAGAACAATGAACGATTTATCCGTAGCAGAAAATACAACGGCTCAAGACTATAAGGTAGCCGATATTAGTCTGGCTGATTTTGGCCGAAGAGAAGTTACTCTGGCAGAAGCCGAGATGCCTGCGCTAATGTCCTTGAGAGCAAGATACTCAGAGTCCAAACCACTTGCAGATGCAAAAATTCTTGGCTGTATTCACATGACTGTGCAAACAGCAGTATTGATTGAAACTCTTACTGCCCTTGGCGCTGAAGTTCGCTGGTCATCTTGTAATATTTTCTCAACTCAAGATCATGCAGCTGCTTGCGTTGCTGCAGCGGGTGTTGCGGTTTATGCCTGGAAGGGTCAGACCGAAGAAGAAGGTGAATGGTGTATCGAGCAAACTATTCTGAAGAATGGCGAGCCATGGGCTGCCAATATGATTCTGGATGATGGTGGTGATCTGACTGCTATGGTTCATGAAAAGTATCCTCAGCTACTCGAGCACATACACGGTATTACCGAAGAAACTACAACCGGCGTTCACCGACTTGTGGAGATGTTGGAAGAAGGGTCTCTCAAAGTTCCTGCAATAAACGTAAACGACTCGGTTACTAAATCAAAGAATGACAATAAGTATGGATGTCGCCACAGTCTTAACGACGGCATTAAGCGCGGCACCGATATGTTGCTCTCCGGCAAGAAAGCTCTTGTTGTGGGTTATGGTGATGTAGGTAAAGGTTCTGCTCAGAGTCTTAATCAGGAAGGAATGATTGTAAAGATTGCGGAAATCGACCCTATTTGCGCTATGCAAGCTTGCATGGACGGATTTGAAGTTACTTCTCCCTATGTGAATGGTGTTAACACCGGCACACTGGAAGGTGTAGACGAAGCGATTCTTTCAAAATTGGACCTGATCGTAACTACCACGGGCAATATCGATGTCTGCGATAAGTTCATGCTGCAAAAAGTTAAGCCAGGTGCGGTTATCTGCAACATCGGTCATTTTGATAATGAAATTGATACTGCCTTTATGCGCGAGAACTGGGAGTGGGAAGAAGTTAAACCACAGGTACACAAGATCTACCGTAATGGCGCTGCCAATAAAGATGATTACCTGATCCTGTTGTCCGAAGGCCGTCTTATTAACCTGGGCAATGCTACTGGTCACCCTTCGAGAATAATGGATGGCTCATTTGCAAATCAGGTTCTTGCTCAGATGTTTCTTTATGAAGCCAAATTCGCAGATCAATCCGATGACGAGAAGAAAGCCAGCATGGCTGTAACTGTACTTCCGAAGAATCTGGATGAAGAAGTTGCTGCGCTAATGGTAGGCGGGTTCGGCGGTGTGTTAACACAGTTGACTGATCAGCAGGCCAACTACATCAATGTAGATATTAGTGGCCCGTACAAGCCAGACAGCTACAAATACTAGTTTGCTACAGAGCAAAAGCTCCTTCTGTTTTTGAGGAAGTGGTTTTTGTATAGTGGTTTTGAGAAAGCGGTTTTGAGACAGTGGTTTTAAGACAATGGTTTTGAGATAAAGTATGGAAACACCAACACAGAAATTCAGCATCGAGTTTTTCCCGCCTCGCACAGAGGTGGGGGAAGCCAAGCTGGACAAAGTTCATGAAGATCTGGCAAAACTGAACCCGGATTTTTTCTCGGTTACTTATGGTGCCGGTGGGTCCACCAGAGATGGCACTCGTCAGATAGTACTGCGCTATCACGAAGCAGGATCAACCCTCGCACCTCATCTTTCATTTGGTGGCAGCGGCGAAGATGATATTCGCCAGCTACTGGCTGAATACAAATCTGCTGGCATTAAGAGCTTGGTTGCTCTGAGAGGAGATATTCCTTCCGGCATGGGGTCAGCTGTCCAGCATCGTTACGCCAATGAGTTGGTTGAGTTTATTCGCAAGGAAACGGGAGACCATTTTCATATCGACGTTGCCTGTTATCCTGAGATTCACCCCGAATCAAGCAGCTATGCATCGGATGTTGAATTTTTTAAGCGCAAGGTAGACGCTGGCGCTAACTCTGCTATTACTCAGTATTTTTATAATGCTGATGCCTACTATCGTTTCGTGGACTACTGCCAGGATGCCGGCATAACTATTCCTATCTACCCCGGAATTATGCCTATCACCAACTATGCCAACCTGGCGCGATTTTCAACCAACTGTGGCGCGGAGATTCCACGCTGGTTGGCCAAACGTCTGGATGGATTCGGAGATGATATTGAAGGCCTTCGCCGCTTTGGTATAGATGTGGCCAGTGAATTATGTGAAGAATTGCTGCTTGGAGGCGCCCCGGGATTACATTTCTATTCGATGAATCTCTCCAACAGCGTTACTCAGATCTGGAATGATCTCTCACTCTCAGAACGTCAGTAAGCGGCAACTTATCCATGCGAATTTCCCGCATCTATTTTGGTGAAAAACTTGCCAGTGAAACCACCGCAATTCTTTCTGCCGATATCTCACATTATCTTGGAAAAGTTCTTCGCCTAAAATCCGGTGATCAAATTCACTTATTCAATGAGACCGATGGTGAATTTCTCGCCTCTGTTTCTAATGTAAAGAAGAGTGCCGTTGAAGTTGATATCGGTTCTATGGTGAGGGCAGCTGAAGCTGCCACACTGCAGATCAATCTTGCGCTTGGTATCTCCCGCGGCGACCGAATGGATTATGGCATTCAGAAATCTAGCGAACTCGGTGTTTCACGTATCACACCCTTGTACACCGAATACGGTGAGGTGAGGCTGAAAGCAGATCGGGTGGAAAACAAACTGCGGCATTGGAGCAAGATAGCGGTTAGTGCCAGTGAACAGAGTGGACGCCTGGACATTGCAGAAGTCACTGCTCCCTGTGGACTTGAACAGTGGGCCAGAGATTTGCCGGTGGGCCTGAATATTATGCTGGAACCCAGTGGTTCGCAGCAGCTTTCCGCTGAGCTCTCCTCAAAGCTTTCTCTGGGGCTTTCTCCAGAACTTTCCCCCGAACTTTCCCCTCAACTTTCCCCTCAACTTTCCCCTCAACAACAGAATAGCCAGAACTCTTCCGTGAAAAACGTAAACCTGATCATCGGTCCGGAGGGTGGTTTTTCTGCCAAGGAAATTCAATGGGCAGAACAGGCAGGATTTCTTATAACTTCATTGGGTAAGAGAATTTTGCGAACCGAGACTGCACCCGTTGCAAGCCTGGCTATCATTCAACATTTGTTCGGAGATATGTGAGTCTTTTGTTCGGCTTTTGGTTTAGCTTTTAGCTTGGCTTAGTGATTGTAATTGCTTACACACGTACAGAAAGAGCACCAAAGCCAACTCGCTTTCCACAAAATTCCATCATATAGTCTGACGCGTTAATATTGAGCTTGTGCGACTCTGTTCCGCCAAGACTTCCCTTTATAGTAAGCCCTGCATCTCTATACTTTGAGGAGGAAAGTTCTATTTCCTTCGCCTGCTTCAGTTTCTTTTTCTCATTATTGCTCAATACAGCGACGCGGGGTGCTAGCTTTTCGCCTTCAATTTGCTGCAGAACTATTGCCACTTCGCCGCTGGATAATTCCACTAGAGAACCAATGGGGTAAGTGCCCATCACATGAATAAATTCTACTGCCAGCTGCTCAGGAAATTTCAAAACTCTTTGCTTGTATAGCCTCGCCATCGCTTTCACCGGTGAAACCGTTGGAGCCTTTGATTGTTTACGCAGCAATCTTTCAAAGCTATAAGCCAAGCTCGCATAACGAGCTAATAGTGGAACCTGTTCTCCCCGCAAGCCTCTGGGGAAGCCGAGTCCGTCGTGTCGCTCATGGTGACAGCGCACAATACTCACTATACGATCATCGAGATCTGAATGTTGAGCCAGTAATTCCAAACCGAAATCAACATGCTTTTTGTAAGCGAGGAATTCTTTCTTTCGAAAGGGGCCAGTCTTTGTTACGAGACGTTCCGGCAGGAGGTGCATGCCGATGTCGGCCAATACCGTGCCCATAAAGAGTGCCTGAATATCATTTTTGCTCATGCCGGTTTGTCTGGCAAGAATCGCAGCCCATACCCCTGACCTTGCACAATACACTGTTGCACTTGATTCAATGGAATCGGTATTAAGAATCCAGATCAAGGTTTGTGGATTAGCAACAATACAATCGGTGAGAGCCTCTAGCGTTCTGGACAAATCAGTGAAGTCGGGGCTATCTCCTAATCGGGTTTGATGCGCAATTATATTCAGGATTTTTGTGAGAGATTCATAAAGCAAATGAGCTTTATCGATTTGCTGTTTGATTGTGTGGGTAACTGCGTGGGTTTCCCGATTTATTTTAAGTGAAGCCGATGCTGGCACTGCCTGCCGGGCGCTGCTCAATATAGTCAGATCATTGAGGCGTTCTTTTCGTGGTTTAACACCCTTATTCAGATCAATGACCACCACACTGCAGTACTTTTGAAGTATCTGAATATCTTCGCTTGAGCGTATATGAAACCCACCCATTTCAAAGGGTGTCTTCGACCAGGCACAGTCTATATCCGCGACAAACATGCCTTTTAGCAATTCGTTGCTGTCCAGATCAATCAGGTGATCTGAAGAATAAGGGGTATTGTCTGTGTGTTCTCTACTCATTTGACACAGACTATCCAGTTTTTCACTATCTTCCTGTGAAGAGTCTCACAATTTGGAGCAAATCAGAGGAGAGAAAAGTAAGAGCAGATCCACAAAACTAGGAGGATGGAGCAATACAGACAGAAAAAAAGCGCCTTTGAAACCCAAAGGCGCTTTCAGCTAAAACCTAGCTAACAAAATGGAGAGAAATACTTAGTCTTACTGGGTGACAAACTCCGGATAAGCTTCCATTCCGCATTCAGAAAGATCCACACCTTCGGCTTCTTCCTGCTCGCTAACTCGAAGACCCATGATGAGCTTGATCACATACCAAACGATGCCGCTGGTTACGAATACCCAGATGAATATAGTCAGGGCTCCGATGAGCTGTCCACTGAAAGTGGATGCGTCGTTAGTGAGTGGTACTAACATCAAGCCAAGGAAGCCACATGTGCCGTGGACGGAGATCGCGCCGACAGGATCGTCGAGCTTCAGCTTGTCCAAAGTGAGAATGCTGAGTACTACCAACACACCACCGAGGGCACCGAAGATTGTTGCCAACATTGGAGATGGTGTAGATGGCTCCGCAGTAATCGCAACTAGTCCTGCCAGTGCACCGTTAAGTGCCATCGTCAGGTCAGCCTTGCCGAACATGATTCGAGCGAGAATCAATGCAGCGATCAGACCACCGGCTGCGGCAGCGTTTGTGTTGAGGAAAACCATTGCTACGGCATTGGAACTGGCAATATCACCCAGCTTCAATACTGAACCACCGTTGAAACCGAACCAACCCATCCACAGGATGAATGTTCCCAATGCAGCCATTGGCAAGTTGGCACCAGGGATCGCCCGGATGGAACCGTCTTTCCCGTATTTGCCTTTACGCGCTCCAAGCAGAAGTACACCGGAGATGGCAGCGGCAGCACCGGCCATATGAACTATGCCTGAGCCAGCGAAGTCTGAGAAACCAAGGTCACCAAGATTGTACATGCCGAATACATCAGCACCGTTCCAGGTCCAGGAACCTTCCATTGGATAGATGAAGCCTGTCATGATTACTGCGAAGCCCAGAAAGGACCAGAGCTTCATGCGTTCAGCAACCGCGCCAGATACGATGGACATGGCTGTTGCTACGAAAACTACCTGAAAGAAAAAGTCTGAAGCGTCAGCATAAACTGACCCGCCGTCGAAGCCTTCTTCTGCCGATGCCGCCAGCGCGGAAGCCACCAGATCGTCTCCTCCAGCAATGCCCGACAACATGAATGCGCCGTCGTACATGATCATGTATCCGCAAACCAGATACATAATGCAGGAGATCGCATAAAGTGCGACGTTCTTGGTTAATATCTCTGTGGTGTTTTTGCTTCTTACCAGGCCCGCTTCGAGCATGGTAAATCCTGCAGCCATCCACATGACGAGTGCGCCACATATAAGAAAATAGAATGTGTCCATTGCATACTGCAATTCAAAAATTTGGTTTTCCACCTTGTGCCTCCAATTGATTCTGGTCTTTGACCCTGATCTTTATTTAAAAAATGTTTAAGCTTAAACAGCCTCTTCGCCGGTCTCGCCGGTACGAATTCGGATAATCTGTGATAGTTCGGTTACGAATATTTTGCCGTCGCCGATCTTTCCGGTATTGGCTGCTTTGGTAATTGCTTCGAGGGTCTGGTCCAACATGGCTGATGCAATTGCCACTTCCAGTTTTACCTTGGGTAGAAAATCAACTACATACTCGGCACCTCGATACAGTTCGGTGTGCCCCTTCTGTCGCCCAAAGCCTTTAACTTCGGTTACGGTGATGCCCTGAACCCCAATGTCAGATAATGCTTCTCGCACATCATCCAATTTAAATGGCTTGATAATGGCCGTGACTAACTTCATTGCTTTGCTCCTTAACTGTTTGAGCGTGGTGCTCGTTTAGATTTCTGTATGTGGTTTTCATACTTTGTCTCTAGGTGCGTAATTGCAGGAGTCGTGCCATGTTTGCTTTCTTGTTTAAATTCAATGTGTTAGAGGAAGCGGGCTTAAATGCTCTGGGTTTGTTGATGTTTGGGAGGGGGTATTTGGTCTATCTGGGTGCGATTGGGGTGCCAAAAATAGACTTGCAGTGGGATTGCGCACCAAATGGGTGCTAGAACCAGAACCCTCTAGACGCTCTAATTTCAGGTAAAGAGGTTCACTTCCCTATTAGGAGTCACGAAACCATCTGGAGGAATGAGGGAAGTGTGGCTCTGTAAGAGTAATTAGTCTCTTTACTTGAAATTGATATATCCAAAGGGCTCTCCTCTCCCAAGCGCTCTCTCTCGATCGAAACTGCTTAAGACAAGCAATACTCCCGGTTTATATATTGCTGGGAGATCGCACTACGGCAGCAGGTCCTTCTTACTCGGCTGCTTTATTCCTCCAGAAGGACTTGTGACCCTGGGAGAGAAGCGAATCTCTTAACCTGGTTGTAACACGTCTAGTGGGTTCTCCCGTCCCGGGTCCCCTCACTCGGTCGGAAGCCTAAAAAGACAGTCTTCCTCTGTCCCTCAGTGCATCGCTTTTATGCCGATCCAGAAGGGCCTGCTGCCGTAGCGCTTGAAGTTTTTGCGGCCAATAGCGACTAATATGTATTTGAGCATTGGTGATAGAATTGACGAATAGACTATTTGAACTTTTGTGGACAATTTGGATATGAGCAACAGAAATATTCTTGAGGAATTGAGTGAACAGCTTTCTCGGCTTTTGCCGATGGCGGATGAGATTCGTGGAGATGTTCGCACCAAAATGGAGCAGCAACTCAAGAAGAGTTTTGAGTCTATGGATATTCTTAGTCGTGAGGAGTTTGATGCTCAGGCTGGTAGTCTGCATCGTGCAGAGCAGCGGATTGAGGAATTAGAAGCTACTCTTGCTGAGTTGGGTCAGCGTTTGGATGAGGTTGAGAAGTCTTCTACCTGATTACTGATTTGATGAATTGACAGCGGCGGTAGCTAATCGCTTCCAGTAGGTCCGTTCTGCTTATCTCCGGTTTTTCTTCATAGTCTGCGATTGTTCGAGCTACTCTAATTACTCGATGGGTGGCTCTGGCGGACATTCCTAGTTTTTCCATTATGCTTGCCAGTGTGCGTCTAAGACTTTTGTTAAGCGGGCAGATAGTTTCCAGCTCTCTTCCTTTTAGTTCTGAGTTTAATTTTCCGTTTCGTTTTTGTTGTGTTTGTTGGCAATGGTTTATGCGTTCACGGATTGCTGTCCAATCGGTTTTGTCTTTGCTGTGTTCAAGTAATTCTGACTGACTGAGGCTGGGTACTTCTATTATTAGGTCCAGTCTGTCTAGTAGTGGTCCGGAGAGCCGGCCCAGGTATCGATCCACTTTGTCTTCGCTGCATCTACATTGATTTTTTGGGTCGCTGGCGTATCCGCAGGGACAGGGATTCATTGCGGCTATTAGTTGAAAGTTGGCAGGGAAACATACGCGATAGTTTGCGCGGCTTATGGTTATCTGGCCGCTCTCCAGGGGTTCTCTCAATGCTTCGAGTACTGAGGGTTTGAATTCCGGAAGTTCGTCGAGAAAGAGAACGCCGCGGTGAGCTAGACTAATTTCTCCCGGGCTGGCTTTGTTGCCTCCGCCAACTAACGCGACGCTGGTAGATGAGTGATGTGGTGTGCGGATTGGTCGTTGATGAAAATTGTTTTTGTTTATTACAATTCTTGCGGCTGATTTAACGGCGGCTACTTCCATTAATTCGGTTTCATTCATTGCAGGTAGAAGATGCATAAGTGTATTGGCTAGGAGTGTCTTGCCACTGCCCGGCGGGCCAATCATTAGTAAGTTGTGGCTTGCGGCCGCAGCGATTTGTACTGCACGCTTGGCCAGGGCTTGTCCTTTTACTTCGTCTTCGAATTGGAAGTGGTTATCTTCTTCTGCGGGGTATATTGCTGAGCTGTCGCAGCTTGGTAGTTCTTCGCCGGAGCTAAGATGTTTGATTAATTGCAGCAGGCTCTCGATACAGTAGGCTTTGCTATAGTTGACCAATGCTAGCTCCTGGGAATTTTTAGCGGGGAGTATCAGTTTGTTGTTATTCTGCTTCGCGGCGAGTATGGCGGGCACTACGCCGTGAACTTCCCTGAGCGATCCGTCCAGAGCCAGTTCTCCCAAGACTTCTGTGTTACTGAGAGACTTTTCTGGGATCTGATCGCTGGCCAGTAGGATGCTCAGCGCTATGGCTAGATCATAGCGCCCTCCTGCCTTGGGCAAGTCGGCTGGCGCCAGGTTTACGGTGATTCGGCGAGCAGGAAATTCCAAACCGGAGTTTATGATTGCGCTGCGGACTCGCTCCTTGCTTTCTTTGACTGCTGTTTCTGGCAAGCCCACTATAGCGAAGCCTGGAAGTCCGTTGGACAGGTGAGTCTCAACTTTCACTTCTATAGCCTCAACACCGAGTAACGCTCGAGATGATATTGTTGCAAGGGACATATCTAATTATCTGATTCGAGCTTGGGTTCTATTGTTTCAGTTCTGGCTTTTTTTGATTTCTGCTTCTAGGTTTTAGTTTTCATTTCTTTTTGCTCCAATTTCTTTTTGCTTCAATATATTTCTATCCATTTCTTTTCCCTATTTTGATTGTGCTTACTTCCTACTATAGGAATAGACCATTTGGAGAAGGAACTGCAACTTTTCTGAGAAAATGTCTCGGGGGAGATCAGCTGAGATTGGGAAGAGGCGTTGGTAGTTGGTAGTTGGTAGTTGGTAGTTGGTAGTTGGTAGTTGGTAGTTGGTAGTTGGTAGTTGGTAGTTGGTAGTTGGTAGTGCTTAGACTAAATCTTAGGCAAAATAGACAAAAAATGGACAAAAAAATGAGCTGCGAGCAGCTCATTTTTCTTTCTTACTTTTTAAGCAGATATTAATTGCTGCTTGATACCATATACTCTACAAGTGCAGCAAGGTCAGCATCGGTGCATGTGAAGCACAAGCCCTTAGGAGGCATTGTGTTCAGACCGTTGATTGCGTTAGCAATTACAGCGTCCATACCTTTTTCCATGCGTGGTCCCCAAGCTTCTGCATTACCAGGGCCAACTTTAGGCGCGCCAGCAGCACCAGTGCTGTGACAGGCAAAGCAAGACATCATATAAGTTGTCTCGGCATTGAAGCCGTCGGTCAACTGAGCTAGCTGAACTGACTGCTGGCTGTTGTCTGCGAAGGTTGAAGTTGCCAGCAAAGTTGCTGAGATTATCAATACTGATTTGATCATTGGTGAAACTATTTTCTTGATACTTAACACTTTAGTGCTCCTTAGTACGTAATGTTTATCTGAAAACTTTTAGTTTAGGTTCGTTTAGTTCGTTTCGTTTTCTTACTTTGGCGGCATCCGGAAACTCTACTTTCTTTTCCCGGTATTACTGCTGGCCTATTGGCTGACCATATAGTCTACAAGCGACCTGAGATTTTCATCACTACAGGTCATGCATAATCCTTTTGGTGGCATGGCGTTTACACCGGCGATGACGTTAGTCATAACGCCGTCTATGCCTTTTTCCAATCGCGCAGTCCACACTTCAGCGTCTCCCAGCATTGGGGCACCTGCTGCGCCAGTTCCGTGACAGGCAAAGCAGCTCATCTGATAGGTAGCGGCGACGTCAAATGCGTCTGCAGCAGCTTCTACTACTTCGACTACCTGCTCCACAACTTCTTCTATGACTTCTTCTACCACTTGCTGGGCTGCTTGTTGCTGAACAGGCGCTGATGCAGAAGAACCGCCACCGGTAGTACCAACACATGCCTGACCTTCCAGGCATACCTGCGCCACTGGGCGGATGTTTTCCTCTACTGATTGCTGCGCTGATGCGTTGCCGCTCAGTACCAGTAGTAGTGAAGCTTGTGCAAGGCCAATTAGACCAAGTCGAAATTTTGCAGTCTGTGTGAACACTGACAGAGTCCTCTATTTATGAATTCTGGGGTATCGATCCGCTGGGCCCTATTCCGCTAAAAAGACTGGAAAATGCGGGGCTCCGGAAAAAATGCAGGCGGATTATACCGTTAAAAACCGCTCGCTGGAATAAGTGATTCAGGGCATCTCGGGGACAAATAGGCGGAAATTAGCTGTTACTGCGGGCTAACTGTGAGATTCATGGGTAATTGGTTGAAATAGAGCTCTTCAGGGTCGCTATCAAGGCCGTAGCCAGTATAGAAATCCACTTCTATCTCCTGAATCCCGAGATCTGCAGGGATAAGGTTTGTGGCCAATGTGATCAATTCCTCAGCCGAAAGCAGCAAATTACGGTGTTTAACGATTATTCCTGGAAAGGCCGCAGAATCCACAAATTCCCCGTTTTCATTTAAAAACAGGATCTGCTCACCCACTATGGCAGCGGCCACCAAAAACCCTGACTGGCCCTGATGCGCTGGATCGACATTGATGGTTGCCGAGATATCCAGAGATTGGTTGGCACGAAAATGATTGCCAAAATTTTGCCCGTTATCTGCACTTATGCCACCAACAAAGCTTGCATTGGCAAAGCCGCCGTTCAGACTGGCACTATTTCCCAGACCCGCTTTCTTATTGCTGCTATAGGACGCGGTCAACACATAGTCTCCGGTGTTTCCACAGGTTTCTTTTACTGGAACATCGTAGGTATTACTCAACAGAAAATAACTGCCTGCCGGTAAAGATTTGCTCAAGCTGGAATCACAGAGCTCAGAAGATTTGTCGTCGTAGGCTAGATAACGAAGGTTCTGATCTGACAGAATCAGCACGGAGTCCAATGTGCTTGAACTCATGGAAAAGTTCACAGTCGTAGGGTTACTTAATTCAAAGCGATAGAGATCGATGTAGCTGGTGTCTCCTCCGCCTACGGTTAAATCATCCACCGTGCAGTCTGCGTCACTCAGGCCATCGGCGACCGAACCAAATCGAAGCTGTTTGATGTTGCAGTTGGACAAGCCGGAATAAAGTGCATTAACCCCTGTTATGTCGTCCTCGGTTATGCGATCGATATTTCCAATGCTTGAAGACATCATGGAAGGAAGCCCGTCTTCGTGATCGAGACCGATGACGTGTCCAAGCTCATGGAGAGCAACTCTACGGAAATCCAAACCCTGTATCCCAGACTGAATGAGTCTGCCATCGTAAATATTAAATTCTTTACTTTGATTAATTACAATATCGGCCTCAGTGATTGCCGGAGAGCCCAGAATTTGAGACCGGAATTTATTTAAGGTTACGGCAAGCGTGCGTTCACCAAATTCTGAGCCGCAAAGATCAGAAGTGAACTCTACACCATTCAGGCCATCGGATAGGCAAGGGTCTATGGCCTGCTGTATCAAGTTGAAGTCAAAAAGTGTTTCCTCGCTCCAGTCATTCATTGCCGCAATGAAGGCTGTGTTCCACGTGATACCGGAAGGCGCGATGCCCTGTATATCAACGTAGAAATCCGTTGTTCCACCTATCCACTTGCGGCCATCAATCTCATAGGCGTAGAGAATTCTGCTGCATGATAAAGACAGTAGCAGCGTGATAACTATTAGGCTGTAAGAAATCAGTTTCATTTCTGTGACCAATAATCTTTCATCAACATTTCAACGCATGAGGATCGATCGGGTTTTCGAATGCTGCATTTTGTATTCGTCCTATTCAGTCTTCTGCCCAGTTGAGTTCTTGCTATGTTTCGGGTGAGCTAATGCACCGTGCAATCAAGCAGTCTAGATTAAGTAGTGGGCCTGATTACTGCCGATAACTTCCATCCAGAATTGCTCTCCACCAATCTTCATTCTGCAGGTACCAATCTACAGTAGCGTTTAGGCCTGAATCAAAGTCCTCAACAGGCTTGTAGCCCAGACCATCCATTATCTTTCGCGCATCGATGGCGTAGCGGGTATCGTGGCCAGGTCGATCGGTAACGTAGGTGATCAGTGACTTTGCCGGCTCTCCCTTGGCACAGGGCGAGTTAGGAAAACGTGAAACAAGCGCTTCGTCTTTTGCAAATCGCTGATCCAGTAATTCACACAATAAGGTAACCACGTCGATGTTGGTCCATTCGTTGTTGCCACCGATATTATATGTCTCTCCATGATGACCACTATTGATCACCAACTCGATTCCCCTGCTGTGATCGTCTACATATAACCAGTCGCGAATTTGTTTGCCGTCACCGTAGATTGGCAAGGCATCTCCGTTGAGTATGTTTAGCATACACAAAGGAATTAATTTTTCAGGAAACTGCAGTGGTCCATAATTATTCGAACAGTTACTGGTAGTAACTTTCAAGCCGTAGGTATGGTGATAAGCCCGCACCAAATGATCAGACGAAGCCTTGCTCGCCGCATAAGGAGAGTTAGGTGCGTAAGGCGTGGTTTCGCTGAATGCCGGGTCGTCAGCCGAAAGAGTGCCATAGACTTCGTCGGTTGATACATGATGAAACAGATGCTGTTCTTTCTCACTTTCTTCCAGCCAATATTTTTTGGCTGCTTTGAGTAGAGTATGGGTGCCTACAATATTGGTATCGATAAAGGCGTCAGGCCCGGTGATAGATCTATCGACATGGCTTTCGGCAGCGAAGTGAACTACGGTATCTATGTCGTGTTTTTTCAATAGAGACTCTACTAGTTGTTGATCGCAGATATCTCCCTTCACGAAGGTGAATCTGTCTTGCCCTTCCAGGGAACTCAGGTTTGCCTTGTTACCCGCGTAGGTTAAGGCATCGAGAACCAGGATTTCGTCACTGGTATTTTTTTGGTGCCAGTACTTAACGAAGTTTGCACCAATGAATCCTGCGGCGCCTGTAACTAATAATTTTTTCATCAATTCCTTACTCTGGTTTTCTGTTTTCTGTTTTCTGTTTTCTGTTTTCTGTTTTCTGTTTTCTGTTTTCTGTTTTCTGTTAAACAGGTTTGAGCTCTTTCAAAACTAAAGCCAGTTCCTGTTTCCACTCTTGGGTCGCTGGGCTAAATGCAGCGAGAGCTTTGGACCGATCGAGAACGCTATATGCCGGTCTCGTTGCCGGCGTAGGGTATTCCTCTGTGCCAATTGGGCGAAGCTTTGCTTGTCTACTGAGCAAGCCGACGTTCAATGCCTGTTTCTGGATCTCTTCCGCGAAATCAAACCAGCTAATAGCAGCCCCATCGCACCAGTGAAATATTCCTGATTCGGGCTGTTGGGAGATAATAGCAAAGATGAGATTGCTCAGTGAGTGTGTTGAGCTTGGCGAGCCTATCTGATCGGAGACAATACCCAATTCTTCTCTGTCCGCCATTAAAGACAGCATGATCTTCAGAAAATTGCGCCCGTATTCCGAATACAACCAGGAGGTACGGATTATCAAGCTTCGTTGAGGGACAATCTCCTGCAATGCCCGCTCCCCTGCCAGCTTACTCTCGCCATACACACCGAGAGGAGCAGTTGCCTGTCTTTCCTGATAGGGAGAGCTTGCAGCACCATCGAATACGAAATCAGTAGAGATATGAATTATCCATGAGCCGGATTTCCTTGCCCAAAGTGCAAGATTCCTCACTCCCTGCTCATTAACCGCAAAGGCAGCCGCTCTGTCGGTTTCGGCTCCGTCGACCTGGGTGTAAGCCGCCGCATTGATGATGATATCGGGGTTCAGTTCTTTAAGCTTTTCATCTATCTGAGCAGTATCTGTAATATCCAGCTGTGACCGGTCCAGACAGATTAGTGTAGAGAAGTTAGCCAAGGAAGAGCCTGGCCAGAGTTTGGCAAGTGTTTTTCCCAACTGGCCATCGGCACCGACAAGCACTACTTGCGTATGATCCTGATCTTGACCGTTCCCTTCGTGATTGGACGATGGGTTTACAGGCAATAAACTTGAAGGAGATGAACTCACGGGTATACAGGAGCCTCGGACAGGCTTATTCCCTTGCTGTCTTTCTCAGATAATAGCGGGCTATCGTTCAGTAACGGCCAGTCTATCTGCAGGGCTTCATCATTCCACAGCAGACAGTTGTCGTCTTCCGGATGGTAATAATCAGTACATTTGTAGAGTAGCTCTGCGGTGTCGCTGAGTACGTAAAAGCCATGAGCGAAACCAGGCGGTATCCATAACTGACGTTTGTTTTCCCCCGACAGAATTACGCCGACAGATTGTCCGAAATATTCAGAGTTCTTACGCATATCTACAGCTACATCAAATACTTCACCGGATACTATTCTTGCCAGTTTTCCCTGGGGAAACTGCAATTGGTAATGCAATCCACGCAAGGTGCCTTGAGCCGATCGGCTTTGATTGTCCTGAACGAAGCTGGTGGGAAGGCCCCGGTCTTCGAAAAGAGAAGATCTAAATGTCTCCATAAAGTAACCGCGATCATCTCCATGAACCGTTGGTTCAAGGATCAATACATCAGGAATTGCGGTTTCAATAATTTTCATGGGTAACACTACTATCCAGACATTTTTCTAAGAGTTTTTCCAGAAATCTCTTTAAGAGTCACTTAATAGCTCGAGTAAGTACTGTCCATAGCCACTATTCCGTAGAGGCTCGGCCAATTTTGATAGCTGCTGTGCATCGATAAATTTTTGATGAAAAGCAATTTCTTCGGGACAGCCAATCTTGAGACCCTGCCTCTCTTCGAGAACACGAATAAAATTTGCCGCATCTAACAAGGATTGTATGGTGCCAGTATCAAGCCAGGCCGTACCACGATCGAATAACTCAACCCGTAGCGTTCTTCTTTCAAGATACACCTTGTTAAGATCGGTGATCTCCAGCTCTCCACGAGCCGATGGTTTAATAGATTTAGCTACATCCACCACATCGTTGTCGTACATATAAAGACCGGTTACCGCATAGTGAGATTTCGGGTTCGCTGGTTTTTCTTCGAGACCGATTGCCTTGTTGTTTTCATCAAGCTCTACAACACCATATCGCTCAGGATCGTTTACATAATAGGCGAACACGCTGGCGCCTTCTTTTTGTTCGACAGCGCTTTTTAATGTGTCTTCGATACGATTGCCGTAAAAGATATTGTCGCCCAGTATCAAACAGACTCGACTATCGCCAATGAATTCTTCACCAATTAGAAATGCCTGGGCAAGACCTTCTGGCTTTGGCTGCTGCGCATAACTGATCTCCAGTCCCCAGCGTTTACCATCTCCCAGCAGCGCTTCAAATACTGCGGCTTCATGGGGCGTGGTGATGATGAGAATCTCGCGAATTCCTGCCTGCATAAGTGTTGCAAGGGGATAGTAGATCATTGGTTTATCGTAGACAGGCAAAAGCTGCTTGCTTACGGCCAAAGTCATGGGATGGAGGCGACTACCACTACCGCCTGCGAGGATAATTCCTTTTGTCATCTGGGTTCTCTTATCGGGCTCAGTTATCGAGCTGTCTATTTGCTGTCTTAATTCAGTTTCTATTTATTCTTCCTACTTATACATTCTTTTCGGGATTTCTTTTTGGTGCTTCTTCTCATTATTTTCTATTCGGATTTTCTATCTATCTGTCTAACTCTTTGTTTCTGCCCTCTCTACTGTCTATACGAACATTGCGAATTAATTTTCGCGAGTCTCGCGAATCGACTCTACTATTTTCGGCAGTTCCTCAAAGAAAGTCATGCTCGGTTTGAAACCTAATTCTGACACTGCTTTCTCATTTGAAAACAGATTGTCCGAAGTCAGATTTCTATAAGTTCTGGTACTGATCGCGCCACCTCTGCCCGTAATCGAGGACAGTAGTCCAGCTATCACAGACGCGCCATATAATACCATATGTGGCGTGCGCCAGCGTGGGAATGGCTTGCCAAGGGCGGCATATATAGCCCTTTCCAATTCCGCAATTGAATAGCTTTCGCCGTCACTCAGGGTATAGGTTTGTTGCTTCGAAACAGGCGCATCCATTGCCAGGCGTATTGCTGTTGCCAGGTCCTCAACCGAGATCAAGGAGATCTGATTATTCACCTCCGGCAAGGGCGGAAGTCTGCCTCTCTCAATCATGGAGATCATTCGGCTAATATTACCTTTCATTCCAGGGCCGTAAACACTTACCGCTCTCAGAATCAGTGAGGAAATCCTGTCCTGGTTTGCGGCGCTTTCAAGAAGCTGTTCGGCCTGAAGTTTCGATTCGCCATAGGCAGTAATATCGCCTTTCCCAGTAGCCGCAGCTTCCGCGAGCGTGCTACTGAGATATACGATTCGGCTCGCTCCTGTATTAATAGCCGCTATCAAAAGATTACTGGTTCCAACCAGGTTGATATCCATGGCTTGTTGTTCCAGCCCCTTACCCACATGGGCATGGCCCGCCAGATGAATGACTTGTTCTCGACCGGCGCAAGCAGCTTCCAGGCTCGCTTCGTCTTCCAGGCACCCTAATATGTATCCTGCTCCAAGCTGTAGAGGAATCTTGCTAAATGCTTTAGGGTCTCGAAGCAGTATCTGCACATCGTACCCTTGCCCTAATAATTGTCGACACAAGGCCTGTCCTACGAATCCAGTTGCACCGGTAATAAGGATTTTTCGGTTTTTCTTCTCCTTCTCCATATTCACTGTTTTATCCACCGCCAACCATGAGTATTGAAGAACCGGATACCTGAGCGGACAAACATTTTTATGTGACCGAGGCCCTTCTTCGCCGCATGGCCTCCGCTATGGATTATCTTCATGCATGGCACGTAGGCGATCTTGCCCTGCCTGCCTATCCGCATTGAAAGGTCGAAGTCCTCGAAGTAGAGAAAATAGTTTTCATCAAAGCCTTCAATATTCTTGAGGCTTTCGGTTCGACAGAGCATGAAGCAGCCGCTGGCAATGGGAATATCCTTGTTTGCTTGTTGCTCATCAAGGTCTTGCATTTCATAATTCGATAGACGAGTTGAGAACAAATTTTTAATAAATTTGGGAAAAAATCCTCTTAGTAGAAAAGTAAGAACCGAAGGATAGCGCTTACAAAGATATTGTTTGTCGCCATTGTGATCACTCGCTTGGGGCGTGGCTAGTACAGCGTCGGGGGTTTCTTTTAAAAATGTTACACCTGATGCTATACAGTTTGTATCTAGAACAATATCCGGGTTCAGAATTAGATGATATTCGCTTTCAATTTTGCTCAGCGGTAAATTGTGAGCCCTGCCATAGCCGATGTTGCCGTGTCCTTTAAGCAATCTGGGTTCCAGGTTCAGCCTTGTCGCCTCATCTCCAAGACTAGAGAACATATCCAGATTCAGCTCATCTGTTTCAGAATTATCGATCAGGTAGAAGGGAATCGTTTCGCAATCGAATTTCTCTCTCAAACATTCAACAGAAGAGAGCACTGACTCAAATAATTGATACAGCTCCTCGGAAGTCGAGTGATAGCAAACCACTGCGATTGAAAGAGAGATGTTTGATTTTTCTTGCACCGGCAGAATTCAGTTTCTTTTACTGGTCAACCAGACGGTCACCGAATGGTGTAGACACCACTCTCTGGCCTGGAGGTACATCTTCTGGAGCTATACGGCGAGGTGAAAAACGATTCTGCCGCGGGTCGCTCTGTTGCGCGGCAGGGTTGCCATTAGCTCGTGCTTCTCTAATTGCCTCGAATGGATTGCTGGGGGCATTACTGTCTTCGCTAACTAGACTCTCACCTTCAGCAGCCTCATCTGTAACAGTCAATTCTGTTCTTGCGGACGCCAACGGTGCTCCATTTGCAAGCTCAAGCGTGGCCATGCCCGTTGCCGAGTCACAACTCACTCCCTGTTCCAGGAAAGGCTCACAGGGAACTCCTCCCGGATAGCGCAACGATACCGAGCCCGCTCCTATATTCTGGACGCTGTAATTAGTGTGCTCAGGGATCTGAACGGCTCTATTGGTAGTGGCTTTGATAACTACATTCTCTCCGGAACGGTGCTGCAGTATGACTGAATACTGTCCTCCGATTCTGGAAGTGCCTACAAGTGTGAATTCTGGAGCGGCGGTAGTCGCGCGAGTCTCCCTCGAGGTTCGGGTCGAATTGCGTGACCTGTTCTCGGTGGTTTCGATATCTTCGAATAGGGCAAAGCCAGATGCCGAACTATCAGGCTGACTAGTGTTTTGAGTCGCCGCCTGGTCTTGGGCAATAGCAGGCGGTCCCCATGCTATTAGTAGTAGCAAGGATGCTCTGATATTTAGCCTATTTGAAATCATCATCAATCTCCTGATTCTACGCCTATTGTAAACGCCTTATATAAGTCGTGCTAAACATCATTTTGGTTTGGGGGCACTATTACAAACAACTTAAGCCCGATCCTCCCCAAACTTCAGGTTTTCCCGGTCGCAGTACGCTTTTCCCTTCCAAACCCAGCTGGAAGCTGCTTGTTTACTGATGTTCAGGCGTGTCGCAATTTCCCGGCAAGTAAGGCCCAGCTCTTGAGTACCCCAATAGCAAATGAGCGACTTCGCTATTGATAGCTTATTAGATCGAGCTTTCGACAAAAGAGCGACTTCAGCAACTCCCAGGCAAGACATTACATTTCACAACTATCGACCGCTTTACCCAAGCGATCAAGAAAATCATTCTTGCCTATGTCGTCACGAAAGATATCCCGACGCTCTAGACCTCGACCGATTAAGTGGTAATATCCCTCAGGTATATGTAAACGACCGATCCTTGGCATCTTATTACTGTAGTCAAGAAACTCAGGCTACGCCATTAAGTTGTTTGTGTTAGTGTCCCCCTTATATGCTTATAGCGTTTCCAAAGAATAACTATCACCGAAGCCTTGTCATCGTAGGCATTACATTTTTTTTCTTTGCGCTAACCTTAATTGTAAATCACGAGCTGCTATCTGCGAACTGGCGCTGGGATGACCCATCAATCCTGTTACATGCTCACAAGTTCTCCATCTTGGACGATTTCAGAAACCCGGATATTTGGCAGCAATTTTCGCCTGCTAATCTTACACCGTGGCTTATCCTTTCTTACGAAATAGACCTCATTTTGTTCGGCATGCGCCCTGAGCTATTTTATCTGCATCAACTTGTCTCCCTCTCATTAGTATCTACCGCTCTCTATCTGTGTCTTACTCTCTGGATTCGTAGAAGATTTGCTTTTGTTGGAGCGCTGTTTTTTACCTTGAGCACACCGGCATTGTTGGTTGCGCAGCAGTTAATGACCAGGCACTACGTAGAAGGCGCAATTTTTTGTTTGGCATCACTTTTTTGCTTTGTTCTTTTTTTGCGAGCCTCTAAACACTACTTACTGTTATGTAGTGCTCTCTTTTACCTTTTTGCTGTGATTTCAAAAGAAATATACGTGCCCTTACTTATTCTTTATCTATTCTTACCTGAAGGTTCCGTCCGAATGCGGTTGCGGGCCACTGCACCTTTTGCTTTGATTGCCCTCGCTTATGTGATTTGGCGAAGTTACATGTTGGACTCGATGGTTGGTGGATATGCCTCCGCTAACGACTATATGGATGTCCAGTTTTTGGGACATATTTTGTCAAGCTTTTCCCATTTTCCTGCTTTGCTGTTCGGGTCCTTTTGGGGGCTGGCTTCCATTCTGTATCTTATGCTGATAGTTGCCTATTTCATTTTCTGCCGATCCAGGATGCTTACAAGCGCTATTGTTCTTGCTCTGTGCTTATTACCATTGGTTCCTCTGGTGCGGTTTCCGGGGATAGCAATCGCTGATAGATATCTTTTCTTGATCTCTCTAATCTTGAGCTTCTCAATTGCTTTCTATAGTGAAAAACTTTCGATTATTCTGAAGAGAGAGAGCAAAAATCAACAGCTTGGAGCTCTGTATATTGGCCTAGCGGTCTTATTAGCAACAGGGTCTACAAATAGCTTGAGTGTAAGAAAACAAGTTTCAGATATCGCCCATGAGTTTGATGCACAGGCGGAGTTTTTACTGAATAATCATAACAATATTGCCTTCATGCCGTCAGCTTCTGTCCTGGCTTCATATTGGTTTGTTACGGATCTGCGCGCGCTCAAGAGTCGCCTGTTTTCGGGTGAAACTTCGCCGGTAGGTGTTGTAGACGAAATTTATTTGAGTGAGCGTCAAGAAAGCTTGCTTGCTTATTCAGCTGAGTGTGCTTGTATGCGTGAGACTGATTTAAATATACAAGACATGCTGGCGATCCATCGCGGCAAATTAAATGTCGATGCCCCTTTGGAGCTGGAATTCGAATATAAGTCCGGGTATTTTATATGGAAATTTGGTCCTTATGATGAAGGAGTGTTTCATGTGGTCTCCGATATTCTCGGCGTGATCGCCGCGCCAGGAGAAGGTCAAATACAAGTTAGCCTGGCAAATAACGCGCCATTCTATCTTCGTTACACCTCTGCTGATGGCTGGATAAGCTATTCCGCGCTGCAACATATTCGACACAATGCACCAGCGACAAAATGGCGTAGGGAGTAACACGTGAAAGAAATCGCAATAGTCATCCCCGCCTGGAATGAAGCCAGCACTATTGGTAATAATCTTTCTGAAATAAATCGTTGTATTAAAGATATTGAAGCGACAAAGTTCTCCCTCCTGGTTATTGACGATGGCTCAGAGGACGGCACAGCTGAAATTGTAAGGAAGATAAGTAGTGAAGCTGACATCGCAGTTAGTTTAATCTGCCTTAGCAGACACTTCGGAAAAGAGGCTGCGATACTTGCCGGTTTGGAGCATTCACAAGATTATGATGCCGTTATTGTAATGGATAGTGATTTACAGCATCCCCCGACACTTATCGCAGATATGGTTAGAGATTGGCAAAGCGGTTTCCAAATAGTTGAAGGAGTGAAGAACTCTCGCGGGAATGAATCGTTACTAAGGAATATCCTGGTTCGCGGCTATTATCGAATATTCACCTTTTTTACAGGGCTTAGCATAGAGGGCGAATCTGACTTTAAACTACTCGACGCCGCTGTAGTCAGCGCTTACTGCGACCTTACTGAAAATAACCGTTTTTTTCGCGGCCTTATTAGCTGGCTAAATTATCCAACCAAGAAAATTCCCTTCAATGTTCCAGATTCAAGCAGGCCCGATTCCTCATGGAGTGTGAGCAATTTATTTGGGTATGCCCTGTCCTCGGTAACATCTTTTACTGCTTTCCCCTTACAGATAGTGACATTTCTGGGAGGTATTACTTTCTTCATCAGCCTTGTAATAGGAGGCAAAGCCTTCTTCGACAAGCTAACGGGTAATGCAGTAGACGGATTCACGACCGTCATACTTCTGATTCTCATGATTGGAAGTATTCTGATGTTTAGTATTGGCTTGATCGGTGTATATGTCGGAAAGATCTACGATGAAGTTAAAAAGCGTCCCAAATATGTAATTGACCAGATAAAGAGCGATCAAGGTGACTATAAATGAGTAAGTTTATGATGATATTGGCTCACTCGATTCTGCTAGCCTCTTTGCTTGCATTCTCCCATGGGCTTTTGAAATGGGTATCTGGACAAGCTCATGACAATTATTTTGATCTTTTAGTCGAGCATTGGCTATATGTACTAGTTTCTCTTTCTGTCTATGGTTTGGTCTTTTTTTACTATATCTTCGTCTTGAGGGGCAGCCCGATTTCCACTTTGTATCCCATCTATACTGGCTTATCTGTGCTGTTTGTTATGCTTATTGGACGGTTTGTATTTCTGGAAGTGGGTTCGGTTTATCAAACTATTGGCGCTGGATTGATTCTGGCGGGGATAGTAGTAATGGGAGGGAGTGCATAACGGCTGGAAATAGCGCAGGAAATAGCGGGACACTAACAATGTAACAACTTAAGTCCAATCCTCACCCCAGACTTCAAGTTTTCGAGTTCGCAGCGATCGAGAGCTTTGCCGAACTGAGCAAGAGAATTACGCTTGACTACGTCGTCGTAAGAGATATTCCGACGCTCGAGACCTCGGCCATTAGATGGTAATACCCACCCGGGCCATGTAAGCGACCAATCCTTTGGGTGCGAAACAACACCCGCGAGAACCATATTCAAATCGATATACACAAGGCATCGAGCGAGATGCCGACCAGATTAGACAGCTGTTGCGTGGTAGCGATCTTCCCAAAAAGCGCCTTTGCGCTGCTTGCGATTATTGTATTCCTGAGCGGTGCGCCCTGCTATCAGTTGCATGCTCCTGGGAATCACGCCTTCGGTCGTATCTTTTACCAGCAGATGGATATGATTTGAGGTGACTACATAATTTAGAACGCATAGCCCGTAGCGCTTTCTCGCTTGGAAAAGCCAATAACGCCAACGGCTCCTATCCCTGGCAAATCTCAAGTGGTGGTGCCGTTGATGACAACGATGGCTGATGTGCCATAGGTGCCCGGGAACAAAAATCCGGTTAGCGCGTGGCATGTTGTGTTTCTTCCTTAAAACAAATTTGTCCGTAGGTTTTTACGCTTTAAGCACTAAATTGAGCGTGATAATTAGAAGTATAGGCTAAGATTCACAGGCTCGCGTTGGTCCGACCCTAAAGGTATTTATAAGATAACGATATTTCCGCAACTAAAGCGGTGTATCAGAAGGCGAGCTGACGATGAAAATAGGTAAGCACCCTAAGGCGTCAATTCAACCCCGGGAGGATCCGGGGTTTGTTGGTTCATTCAATTCTTGCGTCAAATTGTTAGTCTTCCGCGGCTAAGGCATCTCCCAAAGCTTTGCTATAGGCATTGCTCGCAGTTTGCATTGCGGCCAACTTGGCCTGAAGCCGTGGTATCTCGCCATTCACGAACTGTAGAGACTGCAACTGGGCGAGGGTCTCTTCGGCCATGTCGTCGGTTTCATACTCTTTATCGTCAATTGTTACTTTTGCCATTGGGTCTTCCTCTTAGTTGGCTTACTTAATTAAGACAGTAATTTATCAAATATTGCAGCGTCCGTCCCCTGCTTATTGCTTCATTCTGTGTGCTGGTTAAGAAGATCACGTCGTTCCACTAGTTTCTAGTTTACTAGTGTTCCGTTATTTCTAATCAAAATTTAGAGCATCTAGATTCAATGTGCCCCCATCGCTGAATATGTCTTCCAAGTCCTCAGACTTGGCCACACTCTTCACTTTTCTTGCGTATTCAATTCGCTGACTGATTTGATCGATCTGACTCAGAGAGAATAGGTGTAGTGGCATAGTTAATTTGGCCACCTAAATAGAGGTGCTATTATGCATTTCCTACAATTAGGTGACAATATGACACGCAAGAAAAGGCCCAATTTCAGTCCAGAGTTTAAGCTGGAATCAGCCCAGCTGGTTGTTGACC
>JABJIC010000006.1 GCA_018661465.1 Gammaproteobacteria bacterium
CCGTGGGCAGATTAAATATTTAAGGAAAGTGAATCATATTCTTAGTGCCAAACTAGAAGAAGGTAAATAAACCGTTCTTATACTGGTGGTGCAGCAGCATTTTAAACTGTACAGGATTATAAACAGTAAGCTTTGAGTACCTTTTAAGTCCCTTTACATAGTGAAGGGACTTAAAAGGTACTCAAAGCTTACGAGATGCCTCCCGAATTTAGCCAACTTCGACAGGTAACGAATATGAATGATATAACTAAATTGCGAAAAGATTTGGAAACACTAAAAACCAGATTTGGTAAATGCCCTGACATGCTTTGCTCAACTTGCGGTGGGTATGGGCATCATATTTTTAGTGTTCTTGGACCTCAAGATATAGAAATTATTAAATCAACTTTAGAATCAGCGACTTTAACTGAATATGATTTGCTCGGGGAATGGCGAGAATTAATTGAACGGAAATTTCCTATTCAAGTAAGAGATATAAATGTCCGTACACAAGATATAGGCATTAGAAAATCAAACCTGATAAATCAAAATGACCTTGCTTCATTTTTAGAATCAGCAACTTTGGCTGAACTTGGTCTGCTCGATGAATGGGAAAACTCAGTGCAAGGGAAATTCCCTGATCAGGTGTTGGATATATTTATTCGGGAATCAGAAACGATGGACCAACATAACCCAGAATCATTAGGAAAATTCATCTTTATGGCAAGGGACTTAATAACGTGGCCGGGGGTGGTGAAACCACGTAGCGGCCTGTTCTCCGCAATAACAAAAGTGGCTAGTGAGAAATGGAAGGATATTTATGAGTCAGTACTTGATCAAGCCTTTGCGATCGCTAAGAAGACGAGAGACGTTTCGCTCATAGAAACTTTAGTAATAACTCATAAAGGCCAAATTTTAGAAGATAGGCCATTCTTAGACATGGCAATTGCTGTTTCAAAGACACACCCTGAATTACAAAGAGTGTTGTATAACTTTCTTCGCGAGGAAGTAGAGGATGTGCGTGACTTTACCGGAAGCGGAGGCTCTATCCGTCCTTACTAATCGTGACAAACAACTTGTGAATTGGATGTGGATATTAACTCCCAGCCCAATTAAATAAAGGGTAACTAAGAGTAATATTCTTCTTCTAATTTGAGAGTCTCATATGCGTTCCCTGACCTTTTAAGGAAGTCTAGATGCTCAATCCCCCCTTGATCTGGTTAGTTCTAAGGAGTACTTTGAGCAAGTCAGAAGCCAGTATATAAGGGCGTGTAGACGGCCTGAGAGCCTGTGTAAGAGCGTTTAAACCAGCAATAAGAGACAGCCATGCAAGATTTCGCTAGTTATAGAGACACCCCTGATTCAGGGGCTTCTGAAGCCAACAGTACCGCTTGGACTCCTGATGTCCCCAGCATTATCTTCGGAGTTCTTATAGGCGTCTTCGTGGCCTTCATAGGCTTAAAGGCAGCCGAGTATAGGGCAGACCAAGCAGTGTTTGTTGAGGTTCCGGCGGTTGAGGAGATTGAAGACAAGTCTTTTGTGTTTGAGTTTTATGAGGCGCTGAAGAGTTATGAGGTTTTGCCTAGAGGTTGATTTTTGAAACAAGTTTCTACATAAAAGAAAAATAAGAGCTAAACTTATGTTCTCAGACTTAGATAATACCCAATTTTTTATAATGCTACTAATCCAGATACCGTTCTGGGTAGGTATAGCGTGGTGGTGGCTTGGGTTTGAGTTTGCTCTTTACGTCGGAGCGTGGATTGTTTATTTTCCTATAGACAGGTTCACGACTTTAGGTAATATTTGGGCTATTATCTTGATCGGTATTTTAATCGCATTTCATCTCTTCGGTGGTGGCGGTGGAGGTCCAGAATCTGGCGGTATGGACGGCGCTAATTACTAAGTACCTTCACACAAGGTTCCTAATATGAAAACAATACGGAACCCCCCCAACTACTTAACACCCCAAAATCTCTAAAACTGTAAAGCCACTAGTATATATAGATAGGGGGTGGCATGACCTCCTGCGTACCCACCAGAAGGCCCTTCAGAGCCTTACAGAAGCCCGTCAAGACACGCTAAAGCTTGATAGACGTCAGACTAACCCTTAAATCAGAGGTTCAGAAAATCTCTAGAGTTTTAGAGGCTTCCGGAGACTTTAGAGTCACAGTAGACCAAACGGTAGACCAGAATAATCCTTTGACAATGAACTAGGTTTCGGTAAATCATTGATATATATAGACTGAGTAAGAAGTTAGTTCCTGAGTAAGGATGTGACCCTCTCTGGGGGAGACAAAGAGAACCAGATGTTGTTGCTGAATTCAGGAATAGATGATTTGAACCTGACTCTTAGGGCTATGAACAAACTACTCTTCTCAATCCTACTACTCTGCTTTTCTGTTGCTGCTAATGCAGAGGTTTGGTTTTGTGAAGCAGTACAGACGGCCACACAAGCAATCTCTACATGCTTTATAGAGTGTTAGCGGTCGCAGGAAGCAGCATAAAGCCTTAACCGACAACCTCCACAGTCCAATGCCTATCCTCCGTCTCTTCAGCACTAGACAGTTCTGACCACCCCCTGTTTCCTAGTAACCGACCAGCCAGCACCCCACCCTAGGGGCCACACCCCGATAAGTCAGAATGGTTCCATTGCTCCCGTATACATATTATTCCGAAAGTCAGATTACCGGTTGATCCCAACTACTTAACACTCCAAAACTTCTAAAACTGTAAAGCCACTAGTATATATAGATAGGGGGTGGCATGGCCTCCTGCATACCCCCAAGTTTTTGCTACATTTTGTGCTACACTTTGAGTGTTTTAGGCGGTTCTATCACCGCTGTAAGCCAGAGAATACGGCAGTAAAAAAGTGACGGAAGATCCTGCCTCTTCCGCCAAATTATTGTCTTCCCCGGTTATACTCCTCCTATCCGTCATTCTCACTGCCATACTCAATAACCTTGTTCCGTTGCTGTTCTGAAAACCAGAATACTGAATAATGTGACAGGAAGAATGAGAAAGCAGCTTGAACAGATTTGATCGGCTTTTGCTTGATCTTAAAGGCTGCTATTGTTGCGGCTGCGAAAAATGAACTAGTAGCTAAGGGTGAGTTAGAGATGATAAATATTTTATTCATTGAGCATGATGGAACAGAACATCCTGTTGAAGTTAAAGCTGGAGGCTCGGTGATGCAGGCAGCGGTTAGCAATGGCGTGCCGGGGATTGATGCAGATTGCGGAGGCTCCTGTTCCTGCGCTACTTGCCACGTTTATGTCGATAGTGAGTGGATTGATAAGCTCGAAACTATTGGTCCAACTGAAGAGGCAATGTTAAGCCTCAGTACGGACCGTCAAGAAACCTCACGACTTTCCTGCCAAATTCCAGTGGCAGAAAATCTCGATGGTCTAGTGGTAAAAACTCCGGAATTCCAGTTCTAGATAAGCTGCGTAGGATCCGAAAGTGCAGGGCTAGAGAGCTTCAGATAATTGAATTCTTGTAAGTGTTTGATATGAAGAATTGACCAATGAGTTTTAGGAAAGATGACAGAAAATATTATTCAGGGAAAGAAGAAGCCCAGTAAATGGAGCATGGTAGGAAAGGATGCCTCGTCTATGCCGTTGAAGGACATTGACTTGTCTCATCCCGGGATCTGGCAGGCTAACGAGTATCTGCCATTCCTGGCGAGGCTACGCAAGGAAGACCCTGTCCACTATTGTGAGAATTCTGCGGTCGGCTCCTATTGGTCTGTAACCAAGTACAAAGACATAATGGAAGTGGATACGTCTCCGCAGATTTATTCTTCAGAGCCTACAATCGGTATGGTCGATACTTTCGAAGAATTCAGCTTCCCTGCATTCATCTCCATGGACCCGCCTAAACATGATGAGCAGCGAAAAGTAGTTCAAGGAGTGGTTGCTCCGGCAAATCTTAAAAATCTCGAAGGGCTGATACGGCAGCGAGTGTGCAATATCCTTGATAGCCTGCCGCTTGAAGAAGAATTTGATTGGGTAAATAGAGTGTCTATTGAGTTGACCACGCAGATGCTGGCTACTCTTTTTGATTTTCCTTTTGAGGATAGATATAAACTCACTCGCTGGTCAGACGTGGCCACTGCTATTCCCGGCCATGGTGTTATTAATTCAATTGAAGAGCGTTGGGAATCTATGGAGGAGTGTCTTGCTTACTTCACCCGACTGTGGAATGAGAGGATAAACAAAGAGCCAGGCAATGACCTGGTTTCCATGCTTGCCCATGGAGAATCTACAAGAAATATGCCGCCTACGGAATTTCTAGGGAATATCATACTTTTGATTGTTGGGGGCAACGACACAACACGAAACTCCATTTCGGGTGGAGTCCTCGCTCTTAATGAATTTCCCGATGAGTACGAGAAATTAAGGCAAGACCCAAGTTTGGTGAAAAATATGATTTCTGAAATCATTCGGTGGCAAACTCCTCTTGCGCATATGCGTCGCACTGCAAAAACTGACGCTGTACTTGGGGGTAAGCAGATCAAGGCTGGCGATAAAGTTGTAATGTGGTATGCCTCGGGAAATCGCGATGAGGAAGTAATTGATCGGCCCGATGTTTTTTGGATTGACCGGCCTAATGTGCGGCAGCACCTCTCCTTTGGTTTTGGTCTGCATCGATGTATGGGTAATAGATTGGCCGAAATGCAATTGAGCATTCTCTGGGAAGAGATAATGCAACGTTTCCACAAAGTAGAAATTGTGGGCGATGTCGAGAGAGTGTATTCCAGTTTCGTTAAAGGCTATACACGGATGCCTGTGGTGCTTCATCCAAAGTAGGTCATTTTCCATTCTTTCTTGTTGCTCTCCCCGAGTAATCCTTCTTCATTAGGTTCCAATTCAGATTGCTGACGGTTTGACACAGGTCAAGCTGTAGTAGCCTCGTACTGCTATGTTTGAGAGGTAAAATTCCTGCTAAGCTCGTCCTTTACGATTACTCGCTTCAGGGTTGTAGTCATTCTCTGAAAATATTGTTTATAGATTAGAAGTATCGATATCCGGAGATTCTCATGTTTGAAGCTGCCGAAGTTGGGCGAACCCTTAGTAAAAAAGATTTCAAACAGCTAGAGCCAGAGGTGCATAATCTTTTTTTGCAATTGCAAAGACGTCTTCGTGAGTCGGACAAGACGCTGGTAGTAATTATCGCTGGCGTAGAAGGGGCTGGAAAAGGAGAAGTAGTAGACAAGATAAATCGATGGTTTGATACAAGAGATGTGCAGACCCATGCCTATTGGGACGAAACTGATGAGGAGAGCCAGAGACCAAGGTATTGGAGGTTTTGGCGAAACCTCCCCATGCGCGGCACCATTAGTGTCATGTTTGGCTCCTGGTATACCAGACCCATTGTTGATCGAGCGTTTGGCAAACTGGATGAAGCTGAGCTTGATCAACAACTGAAAAAAATATCAGAGTTAGAGCGAACATTAAGCGATGGAGGAACAATCTTTGTAAAACTGTGGTTTCACTTATCGAAGGCAGTGCAACAACAGAGACTGGAGGAAGATGTAAAAATCAGTAAGTTCAAGAAATCACCTCTCTTGGAAAAGTTTTCTAAATCCTATGACAAATTCGCCAAGATTTCAGAAAGAGCACTTCGGCTTACCGACAGTGGATGTGCACCATGGAATATCATTGAAGCTAGTGATGCAAGATATAGAGATATATCAGTTGGAAACATTGTTATCTCTGCCCTGCAAGAAGGGCTGCTCAGCAACGAACCCGAAAATACCAAAATTTCTGAAACCAATACGGTGGAAGCTTCATCCGCTATAAAAAATGCTCTGGCCAGCAAATCCTCCACAATTACGGTTCTTGATACCATTGACCTTAGTCAAATACTCACAGAGTCCGATTACAATAAGCAGCTCGACCAACTGCAGCTTCGATTGCATAAATTGGCTTGGCAGATGTATGCAGAGAAACGAAACGCCTTGATGCTATTCGAAGGTTGGGACGCTGGTGGTAAAGGCAGCGCTATTCGCAGGGTTACTTCCGCTATCGATGCCAGATTGTATAGGGTGATTCCCATTGCAGCCCCGACCGATGAAGAAAAAGGGCACCATTATCTCTGGAGATTTTGGCGGCACATACCCCGTGCCGGTTATATGACCATCTATGACAGGTCTTGGTATGGCAGGGTGTTAGTGGAAAGAGTTGAAAAATTTGCCAAGCCCCATGAATGGTTGCGCTCTTATCAGGAGATAAATGACTTCGAGGAGCACCTTGTGGATCATGGTATGGCGCTCTTTAAATTCTGGATACATATCAGCCCAGAGGAGCAATTACGACGATTCAAGGAGAGAGAGAAAGATCCACGCAAGCAGCATAAAATTACTGATGAGGATTGGCGCAATCGAGAAATGTGGGAGGACTATAAGCAGGCCGTAAATGATATGGTGGCTCACACTAGTACCGATAGAACTCCCTGGACAATAGTGGCGGGGAATAGCAAGTTATTTGCTCGAATTCAAATTCTTGAAACAATATGCGAGGGCTTGGAAAAAACTCTCTCAACGGAGAAAAAATGAGTAGTGGAGTTTTTATTCTTCGTCGGGTACTGTTAAATAGAACAAGCAATCCTTGCGGGCGATTTCCGGATTTGTTGTGACCATAAACAGCTTTAAAATTTTCTTCGGATAGAGCTCACCTTCTCTCAATTCGAAATATTCTCCAATCAATTCCCGTCCTTCCATATCCTTCGCTGTAAGGTTTTGTTCGATATCTCCGTAAACAAATCCCAATCTGGAATCAGGGGTGACGAAGCCGAAATTGAAATGCTCTATTTCGGGCAGCAGAGTTACACCATCTTCTAGCAAGCAATGATCTCCATAGGCTATTTCGCTTCCCTCTTTCAGTTCGAGGCGAATTGGATTGTGGAAGAATTCCAGAGACATATCTGTGTGACCTACAGAGAGAACGTCATCGTAGGTTAGGTATCTGCCAAGACCTTCGGTGACCATGAGATTCGATTCAGGATCCTGAACGCCGCCACACTCAATAGTAACGGTCGGCATCATGGTCTCGCTAATTTCCATTAGAGCTCCCAGAGAGAGATCAGTGACAATCATACGGTGAGTGAATAAAGACACCAGCGCATCATGAGTGGAATCCATGAAGGTTGTAACACCGAAGGAAGGGCTCGAGCCCGATGTGTTATGGATATCAATAACACACTCTGGATGTATGGTCTTCAAAGACTCAATAATTTCTTTCGCCAGATGATCTTGTTCGGTTTCGCCGAAGGGAGATTTGAAACAGCGATTTAGATCTTTATGATGGGGAAGCATTCTGTATATGAAGCCGGGAGCCTGCTTAGCCGCATCGACACTTCCGATATAGATGTGTATATCGACAGCGGGCTTCAGGCCCAGCCGTAGAATTTCATAAACACCGTGCAAGCCTGAAGGTTCGTTACCATGAAGCAGGGTGACTACTGCGCGGCTACGACTACGATCTTTTCCAGTTATCTTGATGTGGGTCGGCCCCGAGAGTAGATGCAAAAATTCAACACTACTCTCGCCAACCTCATTCGGTGCTGGGTTATTCCAGACATTTAGTTGCGGATTTAAGCCAGCGTTGTTGCTCGTTGTTATTGTCGGGTGAGTCATCGCTGCTAGCGCCACTGAGCGACAGGAATATTTTTGGCGCTATTGGTTCGATACTGAGAAAACATTTCAAATAATGCTTCTCGCTTATGCATATCTTTTCGTAATTCTTGCAGTTTGTTCAATTGCCACTGGGCTCCGGTTTGTTTTGTTGAGAGTCGTTCTTCGATTACCTTTAGTAAAGGTTGGAAGTCTGAAGGGATAAATCCCATTGACTCTAATTGCTCCGGCAGTTGAGGAAGTAGCTCTTGTATGATGTCAGCAACAGGCCGGTATTGAGGTTCACTTTGAAATCGAGAAGGCCAGAACAACTCTGCATCCATGCCTTTTTTCGCTGCTCGATAGAAATTAGCGGTACAGTAAGTAAAAGGTATTGCTGGTAACAATTCTTTAATTCCTGGCTGCATGAGTTTGGCTAAGCCAATCGCGAGAGCAGCATTTGCCAGCATGTCGACTATGCTCGGTCCTGCAGGTAGTGAACGAAGCTCGATTCGTAAATGACCTCCATCGGCTGGGTCATAGACAGGCCGGTTCCAGAGCCAAATAGATCCCTGATGTAATCGTAATTCGTGTAATTTCGGAATGCCTCCACTCTGGATAACTGCCATTGGATCTTCATCTGAGCAATCTGGCAGTATTGGGCGATAGAGAAACGCAGCTTCTTCGAATAGCTCAATCGCACTCTCTCGTAACCAGTTGTTTCCAAAATTTACCCTCGCTGGAATAGGGTTAAGGGAATCCTGTGGCCGGCAATCGATTGATTGTTTGAACAGTGGGATTCGGGTTTCTTGCCAAAGCCTATGACCAAACAAGGTAGGTGAATTTGCAGCCATCGCTACTACGAGAGGGGTAACCAGTTGCACGGCATTGTAAAAATCAGCAAATTCTTTCGGTGGGACTCTGAGATGCACTTGAAAGGAAGTATTTGCCCCTTCTAGCGTTACGTCATCCATGGCTAGCTGTAAAGTTTCATCGCCCTCGATGGCTATTGTAAATGGTCCTCCGCGAATATCGGTCAGTTCCTTAGTCAGCGCTTCAAACCTCCCCAGCTTGGTCATTGCGTGATACCCGATATCAGATTGTTCTAGCGTTGGGAGGATGCCTACAGGAACGACGCTTCCATTCCACTGCGCTGCGCAGGCATTAACTTTGTCAATTGCCGCTTGTGCTTCTATTTCGGTTTTTGAAAAACAGCTGTCTTTCAAAAGAACCGGACTGAAGTTGTATTCAAGGTTGTAGCGGTTGAGTTCAAGAGTCAGCTGCGGGTCATTGAGCTCAGCAATGATTTCTTGATTCAAATAGAGAGGCCGTCCTTCTGGATCTACAATATATAGCTCTAACTCAGCACCAAATGAAAGTTCCCCTTCGCCAAAATCTGGTCTGGCAAGTAAGGACTCCAGAGCCTTTATGTTTGAACGAAGTCGATTACTGAAGTTACTAAAATCCTGTTCAGTAAAACTGGTGTTTTCGATTTCCAGACCCATATGAGCGACCTTTTATAGTTGCCTGTTGTTTTGTTAATCGGTTCAAGTGAGCAATGGAATGCATCCTGCTGATTCAAACTATAACTTTCTACTAAAACAAAGCTGCTTCTCTCAAGAGTAGCAGCTTTGTTTTCATCAGGTAAAGAGAGTTGATCGCGCTCGAAGAGCCTTCAATTGAATGCTTCTTAGCGTTCTGCCGTAGGTGATAGTTCACCGAAGATATTCATGGTTGGCAGATCGGGCTTGAAGTCAATGTGGCAAGACTCGCAAATATCTACAATTTCGTCGCCAGCCCTGGAAATTAGCTCAATGTCTTGGGAGCGGGCCGCGTTGACAGCGCGTGCAGCGGCTGCAGACAGTTGTTCGGAGTACTCCTGCCATTCGTTACGTTGGGTCCAGGCTTCGTCTGCTGGACCTGTGCCCGGTATTGATAGAAGAGAGCCCCCTACTTGTAGTTGACGAGCAAGGTGTTCCAATTCTCTCCAGTCGCGATCATTGGTGGGGTTGTTCCAGGCGGCAATCCAAATAGGATCAGCTGAGTGATTAATCAGTGATGCCATTACTTCATTTATACTGATGGGCAGCCTCAATTCCTCCGTATTCTCTGGCGCCTCGTTGCATGCTACCAAAGCAATAGTGCTGATCATTATAGTAATTAGTTTTGTACAGTTCCAAATAGACATTTTCACGCTCCTAATCAATTTTACACCTTCAGTCTGCTCCGTTAACTATGAAGGCGCAATTAATTCCGAGAGAGTGATTGACCCACATCAATAGCGGCATGGAGAACAATTGGAGAGCAGTTATTTTCCGAAAACATTCTCTTTCTCAGTTCTAAGAAATCGGATATTTCCATCTCTTCGGGTAAAGCCGATACTGTCAAAATACTCCAATATTTCGATACAAAGATTACGGCCGATTCCAGACTCGTCGCGAAATCCAATAACTGAAAACCCGTCTTCGTCATTCTGTTCTGCAGCTAGCTTCTCGGTAAATTCTGCGAGGGACATGATTGTCTCAGGAAGATAGTACCTATTATCGGCAACTTTAATCAGAGTGCCTGCCTTGGCTGATTGCCTAAGAATTCGATCTAGAGCAGAGAGGGGAATTCCTGTACTTTCAACTAGCTCTCTTGTGCGGGGCGCGACATTGCCAGCTTTCAAAAGAATGGGTCTAATCTTTTCCAGAAAATCCGTTTCTTCTTTGCTAAGAGAGATTGCATGGCCGGGAAGGTGAAGCAGGGTGCCTGTTTGCTTTACAGAGTGCTCTGTTTGTAATCTTGTCAGTAAACTGTGAAAGAGTTTATGGGGGCCAGAAAAACCAACCGCTCTACTTAGAGCAGGTTCACTAATTCCTTGTTGGTTACTGAATTGCGAGTGGAAAACTTCTATCTGAGTAAGAATTTCCTGACAATATTGATGATAGAAATTTTGATGCAGTAGTATGGATTGAGACCGATCTTGTAAATTCAGCTCTACAAATTGAATACCGATGTTTTTTAATTTGAGAACAAGGTTTTCCAGTGCAGAAGACATTAGGTTTCTGGAAAGGGTGAAGTTTTCCAAATCCACTCCGTTGGGCTGCAGCTCTACGAGTGATGTCAGAGCATCCAGTGGATTCTGGTCCATGGCCTGCAAAACCCTTAAACGCATCTCACTGCTTCTACTCTTGCGTGGTACGAAGATATCGATTACTTCTCCACCGCCGATTGTATCTTGAGAAGCCGGGTCCCGAATTATGAATCGGTCACCGTATAGGGTATTCATGGGTTCATGGCATTTTATTTGATAAATATTCTCATCATCCTTGCTTAGCTTTCTTATGGTGACAACATGATGTGATGCTCCCAGAAAAAGGTGGTACTGAGCGTTGCTGCGTAGCTTACCCTCGCTATCTGTGAGATTAAGTCTTGCATCTATTCTGTTGACGGGGTTAAAAATAGCCTCGGCCAAGATCCAGTCGCCGCGGCTGAGTTGTTTGTGATCAATATTTATATTTAGCGCAACCCGTGTTCCTTTTTCAGCTGTTTCCAGATCATTCTCGTCCAATCGAATTCCACGAATTTTGCACTTGGCAGATGTAGCACTGTGGATAAACTCGCTTTCTTTCGCTGCCGAACCTGATCTCACCGTGCCAGTAACTACAGTTCCAATGCCTTTAACGCTGAAACTTCGATCCACCAGGAATCTGAAATGTTCTCCATAGCGCTTAGAGGCTGAATCATCGAGTTGTTCGGTTTCTTCTACAATCATGGAGCAGAGGTGGCTTTTGAGTTCGGCTATTCCGGTGCCTTCAGTATTGGAAATTTCAAATACGGGTGAGTCCACGAGCATGGTATGGGATATCAGGTTTTCAACTTCTTGCTTGACTGTAGAGACCCTGGAATCATCACAGCGGTCGATTTTTGTTAAGGCGACAGCGGCTCGGGAGACATTTAGGAAATCCAGAATAGCGAGATGTTCTCTTGTCTGTGGCATGATCCCGTCGTCTGCTGCTATTACCAGAAGAGCGGCATCAACTGCGGCAACGCCGGCGAGCATATTGTTGATAAAGTCTGTGTGGCCGGGCACATCCACAAACCCAAGCGTATGAGTATTGTTCTTATCTTCGGAAGAAAAATGGAGATAGGCGTAACCCGGCACAATAGTAAGTCCGCGTTTCTTCTCCTCTTCGAGTCGGTCCGTATTGGTGCCAGTAAGTCTGCCGACGAGGGATGTTTTTCCGTGATCGACATGTCCAGCCGTTGCAATAATCAGCGTGCTGGAGTGGCTTGATTTGGAATTAATGTCAGACATAGGCAATGCTACCAATTGATATGGCAGGCTACTCTTTTCTTCTCTAGTTTAGATATTTACTCAGGGAACACTGCTGCGATTGAATTTCACTATGAAATAAATCATGGTTGCGACAATCAAGCCTGCTATCAAGAAGCCTGCATTCAGCATGCCGCTGCTCAAGTTTACTATCCCGTAACCTAATGAGCCGGTAATCAGCGCGTAGTAGGCGAAAGGCAGCAAGGTCTTTCTAATTACAGCACCTTCTTTTCCTATCAATCCCACAACTGCAGAGGCAGCCACAACATTGTGTACGCAGATTATGTTACCGGAAGCTCCGCCAACAGCTTGTAGTGCAACTATCCAGGTTGGGTCAACCAATATGCGTTCACCGACACCAAATTGGAATAATGAAAACATCATATTGCTTACTGTATTACTGCCCGCGACAAATGCGCCCAGGCCGCCAATAAATGTGGAGAAGAATGGCCATGCAGATCCGGTGAGATTAGCTACACCTTCAGCGAGTGCTATGGGCATCTGTTCATAACCGGCAGCACCACCGCTGGAGTTTATAAATACCTGAACCATCGGCACGGTGAATACTAGTGCAGTAGATGCAGGAATAAGTGTTTTCAGGGAAGACTTAAAAGCATACTTGTATTCTGAACCTTTTAACCCGTGCAGGAGAATTGTAATCAGTGAAACAATAATAAATATGGTACCCGGCGACCACAGAGGTTGAAATGATGCAGTGATATCACTACCAAAAATTCCTTCCCAAGACCAAGTGATGAATTGATTTGCGTGACGCAAATACTGCTCCAGATCCAATGCGCGGAGTCTTGTAATGATAAGAAGGCCAGCAACAAACAGATAGGGCGACCATGCCTTAACGATGCTCATCAATGGCTTATCTGCGTCTTGTGGGTCTGCATTGCCTTGAAGTGTTCCTGTCCATTCTTCTTCCCAGTCTTCCTTGTCTTCAAAATTCCAGACTTCATCAGCAGCTGGAATTAAGAACCCAGCCTTGGCAGTACTCACAACAATTGCGAGACCTATCATGCCTCCAAACATTGAAGGGAATTCAGGCCCTAAGAATCGAGCAACCAAGTAGTAGGGAATTGTCATGGAAAATGCAGCGAAAAGTGCGAACTTCCAGACTCGGAAGCCGTCGGCAAAAGATCGATCCTTGCCGAAGAAGCGGGTCATTATTCCGGCGACGAAAAGGGGAATAAAAGTGCCAGCTATAGCATGGAGTAATGCAACCTTAGCAGCGATAAAGCCAAGAAATTCATCCCATTCAGCATAACCAAGGCTCAAAGCATAACTAGCCATCGCTGGGTCAGCAGACAGGCCAGTATTTACTCCTACCAGAATAGGGGTACCCATAGCGCCAAATGAAACCGGTGTGCTTTGGATAATCATGCCGGCGACTACAGCGGCCATAGCGGGAAACCCCAAGCCCACCATAAGAGGCACAGCAACGGCTGCTGGAGTTCCGAATCCGGCAGAGCCTTCAATAAATGAGCCAAATAACCAGGCAATGATGATGACCTGGATTCTACGGTCAGGTGTTATATCTGAAAAACCCTGTCTAATGGCGCGAATGGCGCCACTTTGCTGCAAGGTGTTCAGCAGCAATATCGCTCCAAAAATTATGTAAATCAGGGTGCCTGCTACCCAGAGCCCATTTGCGCTTGCCGCAAGTACTTTGTTGCCGGGGACTTGCCAGACAAAAAGAGCGAGTGCTGCGGCCACTATATAGGCTATGGGCATGGCTCGACTTGCTGGCCATCTTAGGACTACGAGAAAGATTGCAACCGAGATAATTGGGAGTAGGGATAGAAATGCAAGAACGCTGCTGCTCATAATTTTTCTTCTTTTTTTTAATAGAGAGCGGACTTTCAGCTTATCAGATAAATTCCTGACAGAAAAACCCAATTCCTGATGATCCTTCGCTGATTTGGGCAAAGCTGGGAAATGGACTGAAATTCGGTTCCCCTTAGGCGAATATAAGTGGAATAATGGGTCCATCGACTCTCTACCTAGAGAGTTCCCTGATTGAACTCTTCAGTAATTATTTAGGAGAAAGACTATGGAAATCTCAACTATCGTAGTGCTGGTGATTATTGCAGCCCTCTTTTTTTACGTAATAGGGATATATAACCGCCTGGTTAGCTTAAAGAATAGATATCAGAACGCGTTCGCACAGATTGAGGTTCAATTAAAGAGGCGTTATGACCTCATTCCCAATCTGGTAGAAACAGCAAAGAGCTACATGAAGCACGAGAGGGAAACACTCGAGGCTGTAATATCTGCTAGAAATTCTGCAGCGGCGGGTCTTGCAGCTGCGGCTGCCGATCCAGGCAATGCTGCGGCGATGTCTGAGCTGATCGGCCAAGAAGGGGCTTTAGCTGGAGCGATGAGCAAGTTTAACGTCGTTATGGAAGCCTATCCTGATTTAAAGGCTAATCAGAATATGATGCAGCTCAGCGAAGAGCTTACAGCCACTGAAAATAAAGTAGCATTCTCCAGACAAGCTTTTAATGACCAGGTCATGGCATTTAATACTTACAAGCAGTCGTTTCCTCCAGTAGCAGTTGCTGGAATTTTTGGTTATGGGGCTGATGCAAGTTTGTTGGAATTTGAAGACAGTGCAGAAATTCAGGAAGCGCCAAAAGTTTCGTTTTAATTAGCGAGAAAAAGTGACTATCACTATATGAATTTCTTTGAGTCGCAAGATACAGCTCGCCGAAACACGGGGAAACTCATCCTGTTGTTTTCTCTTGCCATATTCTCTCTAATCATAGTGACCAATTTGTTGGTTATGGTGGTTTTCGGTTTTGCTGGCTCGGGGATTGATAGCGTCTCAACGACACAAGCTATTACCTTCAATTGGGAAACTTTTTTGTGGGTTGGTGTTGCTGTTACTTCTGTTGTGCTTCTGGGTAGTCTTTATAAAATAAGCGCCTTATCTGGAGGAGGGGCGAGAGTCGCAGAGATGATGAATGGGCGGCTGCTTGTTCAAGGAACCCAGGATTTGCAGGAAAGAAAAATCCTGAATGTTGTAGAAGAAATGGCTCTTGCATCCGGTACGCCGGTACCACCTGTTTATCTTATGGAGGAGTCAGGTATTAACGCCTTTGCCGCAGGATTTTCTCCAAGTGATGCGGTAATTGGGATTACTCGTGGCGCTATTAAAACCCTTAGTCGAGACCAGCTACAAGGCGTAGTGGCTCACGAATTTAGTCACATCTTACATGGTGACATGCGAATAAATATTCGACTTATCGGAGTGCTTCACGGAATTATGGTCCTGGGCCTGATTGGTTACTATTTGCTCCGAGGCGGGGTTTATAGTCGCCGCTCAAAGGAATCAGGAGGGATTGTTTTTCTCGGAATTGGCCTTGTTGCAATTGGTTTCGTAGGAACGTTTTTCGGGAATCTCATTAAGGCGGCAGTAAGCAGACAGAGGGAATTTCTGGCAGACGCTTCCGCTGTTCAATTTACACGCAACCCTGATGGCATAGGTGGCGCGTTGATGCAGATAGCTACCCATTCACAACATTCCTATCTAGATAACCCCAATGCTGCTGAAGTTTCCCATGCTTTATTTGAGGAAGGAAGAGTGTCGCCGTTGAGCGGGCTCTATGCTACTCACCCACCTTTAGATAAACGAATTAGTGCGATACTGCCGAATTGGGATGGCGAGTATGTAACAAACCGGTCATTCACTCCTGAGGAACCGGTGAAGAAGGAAGATTCGGGGACTGTGCAAGATAATATGAGCGCAATTTTGACCGGATCAATTTTAGCGGGATCGAGCCTGCTTGATCAGGTTGGTAACCCTGATGCTCAACATTTGAAACATGCCCATGAGGTGCTAGGTCGAATTCCCAAGTCGTTTTTGGAAGCGGCTCATGAGCCCCACGGTGCTCGCGCCTTAGTTTATTGTCTGGTACTACACGGAAATGAATCGACTAGCCAGCAGCAACTCGACCTACTGAGTCGTCAGGCAGACGATGGTGTTTATGACGAATTGCTTAAGCTAGAAGAAAAGAGGGATGTGCTAGAGGCTGATTTTCGATTGCCTTTGATCTCTATTGCACTCTCTAGCCTGCGTCAATTGTCTGAAAACCAGTACGAGTTATTCAAGCGTAATTTCAACGAGCTGATTCTGCTAGATAAGAAAATCAGTTTAATGGAATGGTCTCTGCAGAAAATTATTTTTCATAATCTTGATCAGGTATTCAAACATTCACCGACTATGCTTTTCGGAAAGAAAAATATTAGGGGCTGTGCCGATTCAGTTTCAATACTATTTTCCCTCTTAGTTCAATCTTCTGAGCAGGATGGAATTACAGCAGAGCAGGCATTCGAAAAAGGCTCCTTGGAATTAGACCTTAATTTGGATATCCGCAATGTAGGTACTTTGGGATTTGAAGATTTCAATAGCGCTTTGGATGAACTGGCTCTGATAAAGCCACTCCAAAAACCCGCTCTTTTAAAAGCTTGTCTGGCTTGTATCAGCGCGGATGGAAAGTTTGCAGCAATAGAAGTTGAATTGTTAAGAGCGGTGTCGGCGACATTGGATTGCCCAATGCCGCCGATCAAACTTTAGCTGTTGCGCAATTTAGCCTGAGCTGCCGCCAAGCGAGCGATAGGTACTCTAGGCGGTGAACAACTCACGTAATCGAGACCTGCTTTGTAACAGAACTCGATGGAATCTGGATCTCCAGCATGCTCCCCACAGATACCAAGCTTGATGTCGGGCTTTGTTGAGCGTCCTTTTTCTACTGCAAAGTCGATTAGTTTTCCTACACCTCGACGGTCGAGGCTTGCGAAAGGATTCTTGTTGTAGATTTCCTTGGATTGGTACTGATCGTAGAAAAGCCCCATATCATCTCGGCTTAAGCCTAGTGCAGTTTGAGTCAAATCATTAGTGCCAAAACTGAAGAAGTCCGCTTCTTTTGCAATTTCATCAGCAGTGATTGCAGCTCGTGGAACCTCTATCATTGTGCCTACTAGATAGTTGATACGAACTTTGCGTTTTTTCATTACTTCCTTGGCAACTTTATGAACTATTTTCAGCTGGTCTGCCAACTCCTCTCGAAATCCGACAAGAGGAATCATAATCTCTGGCTGTACCTTGATTTTCTTCCCACTCTTGAGAACTTGAGCGGCAGCCTCAAAAATAGCGCGTGCCTGCATTTCAGTAATCTCAGGGTAGAGAATACCAAGTCGACACCCTCGACAGCCAAGCATAGGGTTCTCTTCATGAAGAGCCTTAATTCGCTCGATGACAAAATCGAATGGTACATCTAGTTTCTCCGCCAATTGACGTCTAACAACATCATCATGGGGAAGAAATTCATGTAGCGGAGGGTCCAAGAGACGGATGGTGACGGGTCGACCATTCATCGCCTTGAAAATACCTACGAAATCCTTTCTCTGAAATGGCAGTAATTTCTTTAAGGCTGAGCGACGTTGAACTTCATCCACCGCGAGAATCATCTGCCGCATATAGTCAATTCGTTCGCCTTCGAAGAACATATGCTCAGTTCTGCACAAGCCTATCCCTTCAGCTCCGAACGCAACTGCCTGTTTGGCCATGGACGGAGTATCTGCATTTGTTCTGATGTTCATGGAGCGATGTCGATCTGCCCATTTCATTACAGTCTGGAATAGTTCATAGGTATAGCTTTTGGATGGTTTTAGACCGCCATCCAAAACTCGCTTGACCTCTGAGTCAGCACTCTCGATCATTCCTTGGTAGATCAGCCCGGTGCTGCCGTCGATAGAAATATAGTCTCCTTCCTGGAGAGTTATTCTTCCAGCCGTGAGGGTCCTCTTTTCATAATTTATGCTTATTTCTCCTGCCCCGCAGATGCAAACCTTGCCCAGTTGACGAGCAACGAGAGCAGCATGAGACGAAACACCTCCACGAGACGTGAGGATGCCTTGAGAATAGAGCATGCCTTTAAGGTCATCTGGAGAGGTCTCAGTACGACAAAGCACGACTTTATTACCTTTGCGTGTTTCAAGCTCAGCATTGGCTGCTGTAAAGGCAATGCGACCAGTTGCAGCGCCAGGACCGGCAGGCAGTCCTTGGCCAATAACATTTGCGGCTTTCAGGGCTTTAGGGTCGAAAACAGGCACTAATAAGGTGTCGATTGATTCAGCAGGTATCTTTAATAGAGCAGTTTGTTGATTCATTAAGCGTTCTTTCTGCATTTCCACGGCAATTCTTACTGCAGCGAGCCCTGTTCTCTTGCCATTTCTGGTCTGTAGAATGAATAACCGGCCATTCTCGATGGTGAACTCAAAATCCTGCATATCCTTGAAATGTTTTTCCAATTTAGTACGTACTTTCTCTAAATCTTTAAAGCTAACTGGTAATTCAACAGACATTTCGCTTATAGCCTTGGGGGTGCGTACTCCAGCGACTACGTCTTCTCCCTGTGCGTTTAGCAGATACTCTCCGTAGAACAGTTTCTCGCCATTTGCCGGATCACGGGTGAATGCGACGCCAGTGGCGCTATCATCACCAGCATTCCCGAAGACCATAGCTTGAATATTGACCGCGGTTCCCCACTCGGCGGGGATGCCATATTGCTGACGATAGAGTATTGCGCGCTCATTTTTCCATGAACCAAATACAGCGCTAACGGCTCCCCAGAGTTGTTCCATTACATCTTGGGGAAATTCTTGGCGAGTACGTTTTTTGATTAATGATTTGTATTGTTTTACAAGTAATTTGAGATCTGTAGTGCCTAGATCGTTATCGGCTTCGATACGTAGTGATTTTTTTAAGTTAGAGAGCAACTGATGGAATGGGTCTTCCTCTTCTTCAGTGCGGGCTTGCACGCCCATAACTACATCGCCGTACATTTGAATGAATCTTCGGTAGCAATCCCAGGCAAACCGAGGATTGCCAGATACGTCGGCAAGACCTTTTACAGTTTCGTCATTAAGTCCAAGGTTAAGTATTGTATCCATCATTCCTGGCATCGAGTCTCGTGCTCCGGAACGAACTGAAACTAACAGAGGGTTTTTGCGTGCTCCGAAATTCTTTTTTAGTTGCGATTCAATTTGTTTTACGGCTTCGTTTACAGATTTCAATAGTGCTTTCGGATAGCTCTTATCGTGATCATAGTAGTAACTACAGACCTCGGTGCTAATTGTGAAGCCAGGCGGAACTGGAAGTCCTATGGCCGCCATCTCGGCCAGGTTTGCACCCTTGCCGCCGAGCAGCTCCCTCATGGAGGCATTGCCATCGGTTTTGGTACCGAATGCATATACGTATTGTTTTTGTGTGCGAGTTGATTTCTTAGTAGGGGATTTGCGAATAATACTTTTTTTCATGTGTCGATACTAACCTGTCTGCTACTTCTGCTGCGCTGCATGGGGTGCTTTGAACATAAGAAATCGTAGAAAAAATAAGCAGTTAGCTCGCGAAAATTTCAGCTGTTCGAAGCCATTAAGGCGCCGATAAAATTATGGAAATCCATAGATTTTGGGTACCCGGTACGGGTAGGGGAGGATAAATCAGTTGAAATCTAAAATCCAGCGCCTGATGGCGCTGGATAATTGATTCGGTGATTTGAAACCAGTTACGAATGACAGAAATTAGACTGTCAATTCCTGTCTGCGTTACGCCATTGTAGAGGTATGTGTGAGAGTTTTAGACTTCGGCGATTGCACTTTTCGACGCTCTCGACTTCTATACTCCAACCAATATTTCGGCAAGTTTGAGACAAGCTTCCATCGAGTTGTATATGCAACTCGAATGGTGTTGAAGCTCTCATCTCCCGGCAATAACGCAGGGGATCCCATGTAAAGTATTTCCGGGTTTGTTAAGCTATGAAGATATTCGACATTCCTATTTTTTGAATTTCCCATTAATAGAAGATATTTTTTCTTTGAGAGAAAGATGTCCTTAATTATTTGCATCCAGATTCTATATTGTAATCGGGGTTCCTTGATTTGAGAGCCTATCCAGAGACCATTAACTTCCATCATTTCGTAAGGGTCATTTCTAAAAAAGCTTTTTGACTTTTTTTGCTTATCAGGAACAAAGAGTAAACTGCGAAAGTTAGGTGTCGTTACTAGCATATAACCAGCCACCATTACTTCTTCAATATAGACACCAATTACTTTTGCTCCCTGCGCATAATTAAGCGGAAGGTTTACATTAGTGTAGTTGAAGAATTTTCCCAAAAACATCTTTAGGTCTTCTTCTTTGTCGATAACTTTGAATACTAACTTTTCCATATTGCTATCCTCGGTAGAAACATACCAACTTTATTTCTATATTCTCGATACTCTCTCGAGTATTCAGTTTTTAAAATAGCTTTTTCTTCGCTCCTCGCCGAGAAAATATAAAAAGCTATAAGGTAAGTAAGTGTAATCCACAAGATCAAGGAATTGAACAGTAGGGTATTGCAGAGCCAAATTAATATGTAGGACAAGTAAAAAGGGTGTCGCACTATCGCGAATGGCCCTGAAGTAATGATTCCAAGTTTTGGCTCCCCCAAAGCAAAATTCATGTTTTTTGCAGTCTTTAGAGACCAAATAAACAACAACAACGAAAACAATAGGACCAATACAGCTATATAAGAATCAATGTAGCCCTGATAATCGAATGAGGGAAAAAGCCAATACCAATAAGGTGCACCGATCTGAATTGCGACAATGGGATCATAAATAAGTGCGCCTAATCTCGATTTCTTCGAGCTTACAGTAAAAACTCTAAATCTAGCCCAAATTAGGCTAAACACGATAGCAGTAAATAGGATTATAAGGACAGTGTTTGTGGAATACATGGGTTAGATTTCTAAAGAATGATAATATTATGCCGCCAATCAAGTGGTGACGGCCGAATAGCTGCATTTGGTCAGGTAAATAATTCTAATTGATGGAATGGCTGAAATTTTGAGTAATAGAAACCCGAATCGAAACAAGTATTCAGTATATTGCAAAGAGCATAGCGCTGATTTTGCGAATGAATTACGAGACACTGCGTCTACAGCTCTAATGGGGTGGCCGGGGAGAACCCTTGCCATTCTCCTTTGCACTTCGTCATTGTATACATTTTATACTAATACTGCATTGGAGAATCCTTATGCAGTATACACACTTTTTACATATGTAATTCCTATTCTAATTGTGGTGCTTTACCCCATATGTTCCATGATGCTGTCTTCACTCGAAAAGTTTAGCCCGCTAGTCTTAGATTTATTATGTCTTTCATCACTATTTGGATATGTCTTAACCCTACAGCTCGTATTTGCTGGAGCTAACTCTACAGAAGATTTGCAAAGTCTTTACATGACGTTAATTGGTCAGACAAATTTTGTTCTCTTGCTGAGCATTGCAATTTCATATCACGTATCTTTTGTTGCGACTCTGGGAAGAAATATCGTTTATACTTTTTTCTTGATGGCCTCTCTTTACTATGTAAACGAAGAATTCTTTGGAATTAATTTTATGCAGCTAATCCAAGGATTTTTTGCTGGAAGCCTGGTTGGTTGGATTTTTTTTGAAAGTATAAGAGTTAGGTTTTATCTCCGGTCAACAGACGCAGACACCAGACAGCATCTTTATAACCAACTCTCAAAACTTGTATACCCTCATCAGCTGGAAAGAATAAAGCTGGGCGATGAGCTTGAAAACACAATGCCTCTTAAGGAAGGAAAAGCGATAGTCAATGTTTTTGATGTGCAACGCTCAAGCGACATTAGGCATGAGAAAACTCAAGATTTTTTCCTGGGAGTCTTTCAATCTTTTCTTCAGATATGTATGAAAGGTTATGAGCACAATCCTCTTCGCTCTCGAGCATTTAGATTGAAGGAAACGGGCGATGGTTTTATTAGCACTATCGGTTATCCTTTTTTACCTATTGAATCTCGATCCCTGGCAGATAGTGCTGTTGCTACAGCGTTATCGATGTTTGAAGCATTCAATGTAGAAGTTGAGAAGTTTAACTATTCTCGTCCTATAAAGGGAGCTATGGGCTTGGCCTATAATTCGGTTCAAGGAACGTTCCAAAGTGGTGGAATACGTTCTTATGACTTGTTTGGTGACGCTCTTATTCAAGCTTCAAAGTACGAGGAGCTGCGTAAGCAGCCTGTAATTTGGAATATCTTAAAAAACCATGCCAACGAACTTGGGCTGGATGACTTCCATATACTTATTGTTCAAGAGGTTGTGTATAACTCTTTGAGTCCTTCATATAGGGATCTGTTTACTGAGATAGGTCTCAACGATGCCCGACTATCTCAAAATAACTTCTCAATGATGTATGACAATGAAGCTAAGTATATGTATTTCCATATTCTTGAATAACAACGATTGCTAGATAGCTATATACATCGTACACCAAGCAAGCTAATTTGATTTTTCGGTTCTATTCCTAATCCATTCTCATTGCGCTAACACTCAATTTTTCGTACATTTGAATTCACGATAATTATTCTGATGGATAAACCCAGGGAAGCCCTCATGGAAAGCATTAACACGAAGCTGAGTTCTCTGCCTTCTGTAGAGAAGCTTCTTAAGACTGATGTGCTCAGCCAACTAGTTGGCGAAGTTGGACATGAAAGTGTGAAGAATGAGATCAGGCGTAAGTTGTCATATATTAGAAGCTCGGTATCGGAAAACAATGAATCGGTAATCAGTCAGCTTTCTTCCCCCTCATTTTCTGGTGATTTAATTTCCTCCATTAAAGCTGCTGTACTCGAGCAATTTTCCAGTTCAATGATATCCGTTGTTAATCTTACTGGAACCGTAGTCCATACAAACCTTGGCAGAGCGAGTTTGCCTGTAGAGGCTATAGCAGCTATGGCCGAGGCAGCTGCTCATCCCTGCAATCTGGAATACAACCTTGAGACAGGGAAAAGGGGGGACAGGGACAGTCATTTGGAAAAAGTTTTGTGCGAACTTACCGGAGCAGAGGCAGTGACGGTTGTGAATAACAATGCGGCTGCTGTTCTATTGGTTCTGAATACATTGGCCCAGAATAAAGAAGTAATTATTTCTCGGGGTGAGTTAGTCGAGATCGGTGGAGCATTTCGAATTCCTGATGTTATGAAGAGTGCCGGAAGCATCTTGCGCGAAATTGGCACGACTAACCGAACTCATCTTCGTGACTATGAGTCTGCGCTGAATGAGAAAACGGGCCTTCTTATGAAAGTTCATACCAGCAATTATGAGATTCGAGGGTTTACAAACTCGGTAGGTGAGAGTGACCTTGCTCAATTGGCGAAGAAAAAAGAGATTCCCTTTGTCTCCGATCTGGGCAGCGGGTCTTTAGTGGACCTTGCTCAATACGGCTTGCCTGATGAGCCTACTGTTCAAGAAACTCTCCTTAGCGGGGCCGATCTGGTCACCTTCAGTGGTGATAAGCTGCTTGGAGGACCTCAGGCGGGAATTATAGTAGGACGGAGGGATCTCATTGAAAAGATTAAGGCTAATCCGCTAAAGCGGGCATTGCGAATCGATAAAATCACACTGGCAGCGTTGTTACAGGTTCTCTATCTCTATAAAGACCCTCATAGAATAAATGAAAGGCTTCCGTTGTTGGCTGATCTCACCCGGCCAGTAAAGGAAATAGAGGCATTGTCTAAAGAGATACTGCCGCTTATGCAATCTCATCTTGCAGGGCTAGCCGAAGTAAGTGTCTGCAATTGTAAGAGTCAGATTGGGAGCGGTGCGCTGCCCCTGGATTTGATGGAGAGTCGGGCTCTTTCAATCATTCCTGTTTCATCCAATGGCGGAACTGACAAGGCATTAAGAAATCTTGCTGCGCGATTCAGATCCTTGCCCAGACCGATTATAGGAAGGATTTCAGACGGGAAATTTCTACTGGACCTCAGGTGCCTTAGAGACACTAAGGAATTCCTCGAACAAGTAAAGCTTCTCGACCTAAAGGGCTTATAGATTAGGGTCAAAACTAATCTAGGACTTTTTGATAACACCCAATCGAAAACTGACCAGTGATAGAACTGAGGCAGTTAGCATTAATAGGAGAAGTGGATAGACAGTTCCATTAAAAATAATGGCTACTGATTGTGCGGCGATGGCGGAAAAGAACATTTGTAGAAACCCGGTCAACCCTGAAGCGCTTCCTGCGTATCGAGGGAATTCGTTGATCGCCGCTGCTTGAGCATTGGGTAGGGTGATTCCATTCCCAAAGACTGCAAGAGAAACTGGAGCAAATAAAGCAAGTGGCTGGTGGAAACCCAGCAGTTGTAAAATTATCGCGAGACATATGCCTCCTACACCAATTGTCGCTCCTATACTGATCATTCGGTCAATGTCGAATACCTTTCCATAATGTCTGGCAACATAGTTCCCAGTCATGAAGCCCAAGGGGATCATTATGAAATAGTAGCCATATTCAGTTGGTGGTCGTTTCAAGACGGAAATCATGATCTCGGGAGCAGCGGAGATAAAGCTGAAGAATACGACAGACACGAAGGAAACACAGAATGCGTAGCCGCTGAATGCCTTCGATTTAAACAGGAGGGCAAAAGTACCTAACATTGAGCCGATTCCTTCAAAAGGGACGGGCTCCTCCAATGTCTCGGGTAAGCGAATAACTAAAACCAGAAAAATAAGAAAGCCGAATAATGCCATAGCAATAAAAACGGATTCCCATCCGAACCTGGCCATTAACTCTCCGCCCAAAGCAGGAGAGATCATTGGCAGTACCACCATGACCATTACAAGTGTAGCTATAACCCTGGCGGCCTCTTCGGCACCATAGACATCTCGAACTATTGCTCTCGCTAATACCAGACCCACGGCGGCTCCGAATGCCTGCACGAAACGCGCAGCAATGAGTAATTCAATAGTGTTAGCAAAATAACAAAAGACCGATCCGATCAGCATGACAACCAATCCAATAAGCATTATCGGCCTTCGGCCAAATTTGTCTGAGAGTGGTCCGTAGGTCAGGGTTCCTAGAGCTATAGCCAACATCGATAAACTGAGTGTAAGTTGAGCGACTTCGGTGCTGACTTCAAAAGTGCTTTTTATCACCGGTAGTGCGGGCAAAAGTATCTGCATAGATGCAGGCCCTAGCGCAGATGTTGCTGCCAGCATGACGATCAATGATTTGGAAAGCCGAGAGGAACGTTCTTGCATAGGTAATTTCGAGAAGACGCTTTTGATAAGGGTTTAGAGACAAAGCGTTACTTCAGAACCCGAAGATTAACGCTCCAGAACAGTTTCTCTATTCTGTTGGATATTGCGATTTGTCTGGGAACTGAGAATTACACTCGAGCCAAGCAAGATAGATCTTTGTGCCTTGCTTATGTCAAAGCCCAACCCGAATACTTGGGAGTGAAAAGTTCTGCTCATATGCTGAGCATTCCATTTACTGCTTTCGTTCTCAGAGAGCGACGCAGTGTAACATGACAGGATTTCTTCTGCTGGTGTTTTCAAGCAAGTTGATAAGTCAGGATCAGTTTTGATTTCAAGTATCATTCCTGTTTCTGCCCTATGAAATCGTGGAGAGCCTTCCAGGTAAGATTCCACAAGCGCGCTAAATTCACTGGCATCTCTTTGGATTTTCACGGGCAGGCTTATTCCGAGACGCCTGACTATGCTGGGGTCTTGTCGGTAAGCAGCCTCGAAGAAGTTTAGAGCGTCATCACTCTGGTCGAGCCTTAATGATGCGGAGCCCATGCGTGCTAAGATGCGCGCTTGAAGTAGCGCTTCTTCTGCAGGGAGTAATTCAAGTGCTCTGGCACCAAGCTCCAGGATTAATTGATCGTCTTCTTGTATCGATGCTATTTCTGTTCGATAGGAGAAGTAATAACCTTCATTAAGCGAGAATGCACCATTGGCTCGAGCTCTATCCAAAGCATTAGACATGACCCCGGTACCTAGTATCGATACGATTTCGGGTTCAAGCCATTCCGGGATATGAACATCCAGTGGTGCATAAGGCCTTAGCCTATTCTGCAACACATCAAATTCAGCAAATAAAGAAGCGGCTCTTTTTCCTGATCTCCATGCTGCGATCCTAAACTGAGCGGCAGTGATTCTTGCATTAATGGATTCTAGGAAATCCATGCTGGAAATATCTTCACTTAGAATCTGATACTCGGTCATATTGGCAGCCATATTCATTAATGCAGCTGCTGAGTCTTTCTGAGAATCGTCGGCACTGTACGAGCCATTACGATCTGGTTGATTAAGTGCTGTCATACTCAATGAGTTTGCATCTTCAGCGTATCCAGCCAGTAAAAGGAAGCTGGCACTGGCTAGATAATGCTCTGCTCGATTCATGACATTTACTATGGGTTCCTGTGATTCTCTCCAGATCAACATGCGATCCAGAGCATCTTTTGCTTCCTCGAATCGACCCTGATTCAAAGTTAGGTAGAGTTTATATATCCAGGGGTTTGCTACGCTGTTGGGATTGATATTTCTGGTGGCTCGATCCAGAAATTCCTCAGCTTTGTCCATCTGCAATAAACTTAAAGCTACCTCTGAGGCATTGCTCAGATATACAGTGTCGTTGTCATTCGATGGGTCAGAAATATTTTCATCTTCATCGATAGCTTTATCACAGGCTGCAATATTGTCTCTCGCACGAATATTGGCTAGTTCAGCTGCGCAAAGAGTGTTCCAGGCCCGAGCTCGCTCATTTTCGTTTTCACTGGTTTGTAGAACTCGATTAGCACTTTCTTTGGCTGCTTCATAGTCTTTCAGTTTTATAAGAGGCCAGCCTCTGAAAGACTCAACGTCCTGCCCGTAAACTTCGTTTAACTTATCCAGATAGGCCAATGAACTCAGCTGATCACCCATAAGCTGATGAACATAGGATAATTGGCTCAGGGTCAGGTAGTGCCACTGAACATTGCCAGAGGCAAATGCATCTTCAAGGGTTTGATAGTTTGTTAATTCCTCGGCTCGGTTCAAATGAAATAATGCCCGAGGCATATTTCCTTCAATTGTGAGTAATACTTCAGAGAGCGCAAATTGGGCGGCAGGAGAATCAGGCTCACGTCGAATCCATTGTTCGCTGAGCTCACGAGCTTTTACGTTTTGCTTTACATTGAGTGCATCACATATTGCAAGAGCACGAAGATCACTTATATCCCTAAACCCGAAGCAGAGTGGCCTTTGCGACTGTGGAATATCAATCTCATCAATTGACGTAATAGTACCGTCCTGCGCAGAAAGTGCAGCTCCTAGAAGGGAGATTGCAAGGAGAGCAGCTGCTTGGAGAATTTGCTTTGTTAGCTTGTTGCAGTGTTGCATGCAGGAATCTCTTTGCCTCAGGAATTGAAAAAACTCAAGCCAGTGTACTTCTTGCAAGTTGTTCCATAGGAGCCTGCATGGCATCTCCAAGAACTTTGTTAATATCCGCCACCCCAGGAGCCAACTCTATTCTATGACCTAGTACGCGGGGCAGGAGCAGTTCAATGTCCTCGGCACTTACAAAACTTCTTCCGCGAAGAGCCGCGGAAACTTGAAGGGCGGGCAACATCAGAACCATGCTCCGAGTAGAATTTCCCTGTAAGACCCTGTCATCCTCGCGAAGATTTCTTGATATATCCACCAAGGCACTCTTAATCGCACTATCAATATCAACGCGTTCCTCTATTTCTTTTCTGGCCGCCAGGAGTTCCTCCCTGCTGACCGTAATTTTTTCGGAGCTTTGGTCTTTTCGTTCCTTGTAAGTATTTAGAACATCCAGCTCCGATTCCCGATCGATATGATCCATCGAAATTTTAAATAGGAACCTGTCCAGTTGAGGAGTAGGTAGTGGATAGGTGCCTACCAGATCCAGCGGATTTTGTGTGGCGATTACAAAAAACAAATCATCCAGAGCATAGGTCACATTATCTACCGTCACCTGTTTTTCCCCCATCGCCTCAAGCATTGCAGACTGGACTTTTGGTGATGTTCGATTTATTTCATCTGCCAAAACAACATGAGCGAACAGAGGACCGTGCCGAAAATGGAATGCGCTGCTATTCGCGTCAAAAACGGGGACGCCAGTGACATCGGAGGGCATTAGGTCGGGAGTGAATTGAATTCTACGAAAGGGAACTATCTGTTCGCTGCTGGTAGAAGAATCACTCGGATCGATAATTGCTTCGCCTAGAGATTTGGCTAGAGTTGTTTTCCCTGAGCCCGGAAAATCTTCCAGCAGAACATGTCCGTCGGCAATAAGGGCTATAACAGCGAGTTCAATCACATCGTCGCGTCCAATAACCTGACTTTTAACCGCCGAGATTAATCTATTGAGCACTTCATTTGCGCTTTGCAAGGTCTGAGCAGCCGAAGGCTCAAGCTGAGCCAATGCTTCGGTCGTTGTTGCAGGCTCTGTTGCTGGTTCTGTAATCGACTCTGCAGCCGACTCTTCAATAACACTATCTGGCATTCATTGGTTCTCCCTATGTGTGCCTTTGTCGAATAATAAATGGAGACTAATAGACAGATTATGAATCTGCTTTGTGTCACTCTCTTTGTTCAGAATTTAGTTTTCTAGAACTGAATTACCTAGAACCAAATTATTTAGTACCTATCTGCTGAGAACCCATGAAAAAGGATTCAAAATCGCCAGGTATACTTTCCAGGAATCTGCATTTTCCCTGATTTCCTGATTAACACATTCGTTTAGAGCTAGCCACTCAACTCGCTGACAAGATGTTCTATCTTCACTACCCAGGGTCATCGACAGATGTTGACGGGTCAACTTCTTCATTGTCGGAGCGATGGTGCTAGCCCTCGCTGCAAATTGTTCCCGGCTCTCTCCAGTCTTTCGATAGATTCCAATGGCGGACAATTGATCGAGAGCAGATCGATAGCTCAATCGATATTGTGATTTTAAAGCCGCCCTCGACGGGATCCAAAGACGATATATTTTTATGAGATAAGCTGTAACGATGGCAGACAATACCAAAATATAAAATACGGTTAACAGTCTCTCCAAGCTTATAAGAGAGGACTGCTCGGATTGAAGAAAGTCCTCGAATGAGGCATCGTTTCGAAGCATATCTCCTAGAAGTTGCTGAAGGGTATCCTGTGGATCCGTAGTCATATCAACAAGTGTTTGTTGTGGTGCTGGGTCTACGATTACCCAGCCAATGTCTTTGAAATAAATTTCTGGCCAGGCATGCCCGTGAATAGCTTGAACGAGCAGCGAAGAGCCTCCAGCTCTATTTGCGGCTGGAACGGAGTACCCGATGCCAACACGTGCGGGAATTCCCAAGCTTCTAAACATATAGGTAGCGGAAAAGGCAAAGTGCATGCAATAACCCGTAAGATCTCCAAAGAGAAATGATGCAGCTGGGTCCGTCTCGTAGGCATGTTGATTTTTTAGGCTATAGATTCCATTTTCGTCGAGATAAGTTTTGATTGACCATGCTTTGGCGAAGGCATCATCAGTATATTCCGTCTTTAAATTTCCTATTATGCTTTCTGCCAGTTCCTTATAGCGAGGATCATCTGGAAGTTGGAGATACTCTTCCCAAACTTCGTCTGACCAGTCATCTCGACCAAGTTCACGACCTAACAAATAGTCAAAATCATAAGTTGGTGCAAGTGAATATGCATCATAGGTGCGTTTGAATCTCAAATTATTGGGGTTCGGAGTATTCTCAAAGCCAATAGGGCTTTCCAAGCCAAATGGTCTTCTATGTGAAACCAGCATCCCGATGCTGGTTCGCACAGGAATTCTTTCATCAGTTGCACCCGGTAATAATCCGCTGTCTGAACGATTACTAGTGAAATGGTCGATAAGATCCCTATCCATGTCATCTCGCGAGGTAACATCCAGCATGGTTCCTCTGTATTGGGAATAAGCAGACTCTCTAAAATAGTAAGCACCATTCAAAGGCTCATAGTCATCTCTGAATACAACAACCGCTACGGGTGCCTCCATGTCATTGGCATCGTTTTCACCATCCCGAAAAGGATTTTCCCGTTGACTGCCATTTCCGTTCTGTTCCTGGCCCGTTAAACCGAGGTCATCGGTCATGCTTGGGGTCGGCAGGCCAAACATCTGCACGAAGATCACTAGAGAGAAACATATCAAGCCAAGCGCAGTGAAATGATAAGGCAGCCGACGTTGATTATTTTCGATCATCAATAAAGCAGCTAGAGAGAGTACCGCCGCACAACCAAAAGAAAGCAAAATCGTAGAAGGATCTATGCCTCGAATTAAAGCAAAATCACCGATGAAAAACGGTCGGTGAATCATTCCATTTCGATGTGCCGACAGAGTTACAACGAAAGCGATAGCAACGAATAGAATTTCCAGAATGGAGCCAAAGCTGGTTCGATGGGAAAGTGTTCTTAGTGAGAGAGTCAACGAAAGGCTAATTCCAAACCATTTCAGTACTTCTCCGAGTTCAAACCCAGCGATGGGCGAAAACAAAGTCGAAATCAAATTTGTGCTTACAACAAGTGAAGCGACTAGAATTGCAGCCAGAAAGAGACTCAAGGAGAAAAGAAGAATTGCTGTAGTTCGCAATTTATCAAGAGGATCTTTGCGAATGTTCAGGTCGATAAAGAAACAGGCAAATATGCAGCCAGCGATTGCTGCGATGGAACCAGCGGTGACAGTCAATGACAAACTCAAAAACCAATACGCACACGCCAGGATTACGGCCCGTAATAATGTCGGAAGAGAGCGCTGCTGTATGTTGTCATTCGGCACTGTCATTTTCTAGTTGTTGTTCCTTGGAGAAAATTTGATATTCGGTTCATCGAAGTATTGCCGCCGTGCTTGCCTTACTGAATTTTACGCAAATGATGATCAAAGCTGTTTCCGGTTTTTCTGTCTACAAGTAATGCTGATTCTGCTAGTTGACCAATTTCAGTCAATAATTTGATGAGTTCCTGACGGCTCGTATTTACCGGACCCTGATTAAGGCCTTGTGTGCCGTCTCGTAACAAGAGCCTGCTCCAAATGCCAGGCGTTGTTTTTTCTTCCAGGCCATCAGTAGCCAATACCAAGGTAAACTGACCGGAATAGCTGGAAATAGTATTCCTGATTGGCAATAACCAAGGCGCAGACTCTGCTGCTGCAAATACTATACAGTGAGTAGCGGTTTGAGCCGAGGCTTTACTGAGAAAATCATTCAGTCCATATGGGTAGGGTTCACGAATAGCCCTCGATTTGGCAATAGCAGATAAAGAGGAAGCTAGATCGCTATACACACCTTCTGATCCATCTGCTGAAAACACCCAATCATCCCCCAATGCGCCGCTTTCAAGCGCGGCTCTTGCAACCGCCGAAGCAGCTTCATCGTGCTTGCTGCTTAGAAGGTAGGCGACTGTCCGATTACTTTGAAATACGCTTTTCTCGGCTAATCGGACATTGAGCTGGCGGTTTCGAGCATAGTTCTTCCACATGATATTTCTAACTGAATCTCCGGGGACATAGGGACGAATTTCCATGCGATCACCTTCCGGGTTACCGGTGGGATTAGGTATGCCATCCTCAGCTGTCAAAGAGCGAAGAAAGGGCAGGCTCTTGACCGTGTTAGCCCTAGGTAAAACCATACACTGGGCGTCCTGTTTCTGCATCCAGGAATATTTGCAAAAGCCTAATACGTCAGAAACTGTAAATCGGCGCTGAACGGATTGGGTCAGACAGCGTTTCTCTGGAACGACTTCCTCACAAAGGTTGGCATCTGAATCTGTTCGAATTCTCGTTTCAAGATAATCGGGGTATTCAATAATCCAGGACAGTTTTATCAGAGGAACATAAATTGGAGCTCTAATTTTGAAACCCGTTTCGTTGGGATAACCGGCTTCCAAATTTAGGGTATTTACTAAAGGGTTTTCGTCAATAAAATTTCGAACTTTTCTCTGAATGAAGATTCCGCTTATGACACAACTGAAAAGGCTAAACAACAGGATCGCTAATGCACATATAGCGAGTGAAAATACAACCAAATCCATTGAGCCATAACCGTAGATGCTGAGCGCAAAAGCAGAAAGCAGCAGGCTCGCAACTCCCTGCAAGGTTAACGGGAAAAGGCCCACTAAGGTCCGCATTGAGGTAAAGAAAATATGCTGATTAGAGGAATTACTCACTGGCTAATCGTTTTGACATGGGAAATACGGCAACTAGAGGCCCTTGTGGAATTACTAAATGTTGATTTCAATTTCAGTGTTTACTGAATTGGCGATAAAGCAATTTTCGTGGGCAAGATGATGAAGAGATTTTTCTACTTCTTTCGTTGGTCGCTTGTCTCCTGAATAGACGACTTCAGGAGAAATTACTACTCGGGTCATGGAAGTCTTGCCATTGCTGTTTTTTGACATTAGACCTGAGGGCTTATCGATATAGGAATCGATCTGAAAACCATCTCTAGATGCAAACGAGAGGAAGAAGAGCATGTGACAGGATGAAAGTGATGCGACAAATGCCTCTTCTGGATCGATATGCTCTTCCGCGGTCCATGGCGCAGGTACAATGTGAGGAGAGGCTGTTGCCGTTAGCTCTGCACCGCCATCGAATTTCCATTGATGAGCGCGAGAATACTTATTGTTAATAAAGTCTTCGCCGTTCCGATTCCATTCTATGGTTGCTGTGTAATTTGACATGATATTCCAGTTTACTTATTAGCTCGGTTATCAATAAGCTGCTTGACTACTGTTGGGTCGGCCAGCGTGGTTGTGTCTCCCAAGCTTTCCAATTCGTTCGCTGCTATTTTCCTCAATATGCGACGCATGATTTTTCCTGAACGCGTTTTGGGAAGGCTGGGTGCAAACTGAATAATTTCAGGCTTGGCGAATGAGCCAATTTCTTTCGCGACGAATTGAACCAGGTCACTTCTCAATTCTTCGGATTCATCTTCCCCTGTCATGAGAGTTACATAAGCGTAGATGCCCTGACCCTTGATGTCGTGTGGGTAGTCAACAACTGCCGCCTCCGCAACGCTGTGATGAAGTACCAGAGCGCTCTCAATCTCTGCAGTGCCCAGACGATGCCCAGAGACATTGATTACATCGTCAACTCTTCCAGTTATCCAGAAGTCACCGTCGTCGTCACGTCGCGCACTATCTCCTGTGAAATAGTATCCAGGGTAGGTTGTAAAATAGGTATCGATACAGCGCTGATGATCTCCGTACACACTTCGAAGCTGACTCGGCCAGCTTTGGCTAAGTACCAGATTTCCCGTCGCAGCACCTTCCAGTTCCTTTCCATCGGCGTCTAGCAAGGCTGCTTTTACACCAAAAAATGGCATGCTTGCAGCACCGGGTTTGAGATCTGTAACCCCTGGTAGAGGGGTAATCATGATCGCGCCCGTTTCAGTTTGCCACCAGGTGTCGACGATCGGGCATCGTGAATCGCCAATAACATGGTAGTACCATTCCCAGGCTTCAGGGTTTATAGGTTCTCCAACAGAGCCCAGCAATCTGAGTGAAGATCGTGAAGTTTTCTTTACTGGATCGTCACCTGCAGCCATTAAGGCCCTGATTGCAGTTGGTGCCGTGTAAAAAATATTAACCTGATGTTTGTCAATCACCTGCCAGAAACGACTTGCGTCTGGATAGTTGGGCACTCCCTCAAACATAAGCGTTATAGCTCCGTTAGCGAGGGGTCCATAAACAATATAGGAATGACCAGTTACCCAGCCTACATCGGCAGTACACCAGTAAATGTCTCCTTCATGATAATCGAAGACATATTTGTGGGTGATGCTGGCGCCCAGAAGATATCCGGCAGTGGTGTGCAATACACCCTTCGGTTTTCCAGTTGATCCAGAGGTATACAAAATAAACAAGGGGTCTTCTGCATCCATCATTTCAGGCTCGCAGTCTGAGCTGACGGCTTCGGTAGCCTTGTGGTAGCAAACATCCCTGTCTTCAAGCCAGGGAACTTGTGCATTGGTTCTTCGAACTACGAAAACAGAATGAACACCCGGGCAGGACTCAAGAGCTGCATCTACATTTGCTTTTAGAGGAATGGTTCTCCCCCCACGAACGCCTTCGTCTGCTGTAATAACTGTCTGACAATCAGAATCGAGAATTCGATCTTTTATGGATTCTGGTGAAAAACCTCCGAAGACAACAGAGTGGACTGCGCCGATTCGAGTGCAGGCAAGCATGGCATATGCAGCTTCCGGAATCATCGGCATGTAAATACAAACTCGATCTCCCTTGCCTACACCTCTCGCTTTTAATGCGTTAGAAAATTTACATACTGCTTCATGCAGTTCTCTATAACTAATGTGTTTGGAATCTTCCGGGTCATCACCTTCCCATATGATCGCAGTTTGCTCTGCTCTTCTTTCAAGATGGCGGTCAATGCAATTGAAACTGACATTGAGTTTTGCTCCAGTAAACCAGCTTGCTTCGGCTTTTCGAAAGTCACTGCTGCAGACTGATTGCCATGGTTGGTGCCAGTGAATTAATTTTCCCGCTTGTTCGGCCCAAAATTCTTCCGGTGAATCAATGGATTGTTGATAGAGTTCGCGATAGCTTTCAAGGCTCAGGTGGCTATGATTTTTACTGGATTCGCTTACTGGGTAGACCTTCTCTTCTGACATTTCTCTTCCTGGCTCCATTCTATATCTATTTGATATTAATAAGAATAATTTGGAATCCCCTTTAGTTTTCGAGCACCTAGCGGGTTGGATAACTGGAAAAAATGGGGAATGGCAGTATGCCTCAAAGCACTTTAAGGCACAACAAATCAGAGGCTGTAGAAAGGCTGTCTTTGATGTAGATCGGTATTACTGTGGAAGTGTAAATCGGATATTGTCGATAAGACGACAGATACTTAATTTGGTCGCTGCGAGGATGACTAAATGATTATCTTCCTGTTGGGCAGCTTTCAGATTTTCGGCATTGCAGATGGAGAAATATTCAGGATGCAATCCAGCTGCCTTGAGTATTTCTATAGCGCTCTTTTCAAGATCTCTAAAATCACGCTCACCTTGCAGAACCCGATTAGAAACTTCCATTAGATTTTCATAGATTAAGGGTGCTAATGCCAGTTCCTCGGCAGTGAGGTAGGAATTTCGCGAGCTCAATGCCAGGCCTTCGGAGTTCCTTTCAATCTCAACTCCTTCAATCGAAATATCCAGAGAAAGATCCCGAGTTAGTTTCTTGATAGTTAGAAACTGCTGGTAGTCCTTTAATCCAAAGAAGGCGCTGTTAGGCTGTACCATATTGAAAAGCTTGCAAACTATTGTGGCAACGCCGTCAAAGTGTCCGGGTCGGCTTGTGCCGCAGAATCCATCAGTGATACCTGGTACTCGAATCAGAGTTTGTTCTTCCATTGATGTGCCGTAAATCTCTTCAACTTCCGGCAGGAATAAAAAGTCGCAGCCAGCTTCTCTCAATTTGTCTTCATCTGCTTCCAGGGTCTTCGGGTAATTTTCGAGGTCTTCATTTGGACCAAATTGAAGAGGATTTACGAAGATTGAACATACTACTATGTCAGAATTTTTCCTTGCTGCACGAACTAACTTGAGATGGCCTTGATGGAGGTTTCCCATTGTTGGCACTAGAGAAATATTTAGCTTGCTGACTCGGTGTGTTTCAAGAGCGTCTCTTAGGGAGGAGACTTTAGATAAGATAATCATTTTCGTTTAAGATCTGCGCTTAATTGAAGCAGTGGTCATCAGAAGGAAATGTCAGGTTTTTAACGGAGTTCACATAGCCTTCGATAGCTCCGGGAATGCCGTTATCTGAGTCAGTCAAAAAGTTTTTTACAAACTTTGGTGTAATGGGCGAAACGCCCAATACATCGTGGAGAACCATAATTTGGCCACTAGTATCTGGTCCTGCACCAATTCCAATTACGGGAATATTTAGAGAGTCTGTGATTTTTTTGCCGAGGGCTCTGGGTACGCATTCCAGCAGGAGGGTACTGGCACCGGCATCCTGCAGTAGTTGAGCTTCTTCAATGATCATTTCAGCCTGTTCTGTGTTACGACCTTGGACATGAAACCCACCGATTCGGTTAACCGATTGCGGGGTCAATCCCATGTGGGCACAAACTGGTATGCCTCTCTCAGCCAGTAATCGAGTCGTATTGGCAATCCAGGCTCCGCCTTCCAATTTGACCATATGAGCGCCAGCTCTCATTAGGGACGCTGCATTTTCCAGGGTTTGGGTTTCCGATGCATAGCTCATGAAGGGCAAGTCAGACATGATTAATGCTCCCCGATTACCGCGTTTTACACATTCAGTGTGGTAAATCATGTCTGCCATGGTTACTGGAAGGGTGCTGTCGTGTCCTTGAAGTACCATTCCTAGCGAATCACCCACCAAAAGCACTTCCACACCCGCCTCACTCAATATTGTTGCAAAGCAGGCGTCATAGGCTGTCAGGCAGCTGAACTTCTCTCCACGGGCCTTTAGGTCCAGTAAAGTAGTGAGGGTTACTGCCTTGGAGTTCGATTGACTGCTCATAATGATAATTGCTTGATTTTGCCGGTTTTATTAAGGCTTGCGATAGTAAGTGTTGGTTTACAGCTATTCAAGGCAAAGATGCCGGAAAAATGGCTTAAGGTCTATATGAGCCTTAGGTCTACATTTGAGTTAGGTCTATAAAAGAGAAGGGCGAGGATTGAAGTATTGTGTGCCAGTGGGGCGTGTCAGTATATGGCGAACCAGCATCTCATAGTCTTCTTCGTTGTCGACAAGATCGATTTCAGCACTGTTAACTATCAATAGTGAAGTCTTATCAAAATAGTGAAAAAACTCTGTATAGGACTGATTTAAACTTTCCAGGTAGTCAACTTCAATGAGTTGCTCGGATTCGATACCACGTCTCTGAATTCTATCTAGGAGGATATCAGTAGGTGCTTGTAGGTAAATGACCAGATCAGGTACGGGAGCGTCAATTGTCAGGTGTCGATATACATTGAGATAGAGTTCGTACTCATCGGGCTCAAGGTTTTGTTGTGCAAACAGTTGATCCTTTTCTATTAGAAAGTCAGCGACGCGAACAGGTTGAAACAAGTCGTTCTGGCGAAGTTCCTGAATCTGCTGTGTACGTTGAAATAGAAAAAACAGCTGTGTTGAGAGAGCGTGTTGCTTTGGATTTTGATAGAAACGATCGAGAAAGGGATTATTCTCGCTATTCTCCAGCAAGAGATCGTAGTTGAAAGTTTCAGCCAGCCTCTTGGTAAGAGTAGTTTTACCAACACCAATGGGCCCTTCGACGGCTATGTATTGAGGTAATTCTCTACTAAGGCTGTTTTGAGGCATTAGTGACTATCGCTGTTGGTCTTGCGTCGGGGGCGACGCTTTCGACGACTATTTGATGAGTTCAGTTTTTCAATCATCTCATCTCTTTGCTTTGTATCACCGATTTGAAAATCCGTCCACCACTGACCGGCTTCACCGAGATTTTCTCCTGACTCCTCTCTAAGAAGCAGAAAATCATAGGCCGCACGAAAACGAGGATGGGCGAAGCAGCTATTTACGTTTCGACGATTGCGTCGCTCCAACCGATTCTGCAGATCCCAAATTTCGCGGGATGCGGCTGTAAACCTTTTTGGTATTGACGTAAAGGTCAGTTGTTCACTAATACAGCTGCTCACAGCCTCAGAATAGATCTGGCCTGGGTTCTGTTCTTCACTCTGTTGCATATTTATTTTTTTCTGGAGCACAGGCCAGAGCAGGGCCGCATAGAGGAATGCTGGTGTCACAGATTTGCCGATAGCCAATCGACTATCAGTATTTTTTAGTGCGAGTTGAAGTAGTTTACTCGCAGGAGCTTCCGCATCTTCAATGGCTTCAATAGTAGGGCCGAACAAATATTTCCCGGGATCAAATTCAGCCAGTAGGGCAAAGGTATCAACCGCTTGGCCGCCAGTTAGAAGCTTCATTGACTCGTCGAATAATCGAGCAGAGGAGATAGACTCTAGCAAATGTGCCAGGCGATTGATGGGCTCTCGTGTCTCTTTCTCAATTTCAAATTTCAATTTGGCTGAGAATCGTAATGCCCTGAGCATTCTAACTGGGTCTTCCCGATAGCGCTCTTCTGGATCGCCTATCATGCGAATCTGCTTCGACTGTATATCATTCAGCCCGGAGCTGAAATCCAGGATTTCAAAATTATCTACAGTGTAGTAGAGGGAATTCACAGTGAAATCTCGCCGCAGCGCATCTTCGTCGATGTTTCCGTAGACATTATCTCTCAGTATCATTCCTGAGCTGGAATGGGCTGAGTCCAGTTCCTTGATTCGCTTCCGCGGAGCATCATCAGCAATTTCATTTAAGGCTTCATGAGGGGCCCTGAATGTAGTTACTTCGATAATTTCTCGACCAAAACGGATGTGAACAATCTTGAATCTTCTGCCGATTATTCGAGAGTTGCGGAATATTCTGCGAATATCTTCTGGCTCAGCATCAGTTGCTATATCAAAGTCTTTTGGTTGATTTCCTAAAAGCAGGTCGCGGACACCGCCACCCACCAGATAGGCATTGAAGCCTTCTTCCCCCAGCTTATACAAAACCTTGACGGCGTTTTTAGAAATATTCTTTCGAGAAATGCAATGTTCATCGCGGCTCAGGCGAATGGCATTTTCAATGCCAGGAGGTGAGTTTTGAGGTTTCATCGATCCAGGCTACCTGAATGAACAGCATTGGATTCTCTAAAAGCGGAGAATAGAATTTTCAATAAAGGTACCAGCTTTTCTTTTGTGTGTTGCCAGAGTGAATCGAACAGATGAGTGCTTCATCTGAATCGCCGTGTAGACGGCATAATACACTGAACCACTGCAAATTGAATCTACAGGAGAGACAGGGAAAGAGGGGAGAAATTTTGGGGGTGGATACCACCCCCCTAGGAAGTAATAATTATTATTATTTTAAACAGTATTTATTATTTTTATTAAGCGGATTCCGATACCGAAACCCTAATATGAGGTGGTTAACATGAAGCCTGGTGACAATATGCCGCTTTAGCTCCAACCCTACCTTCTATTATTTGATGCACTAACCTTAGTTGTATAACTCAGTAATGCTATTTTTATTTTTATTAAGCTTATTATTATTATTATTTATTTTTATTATTATCCCTACAAACAGTGCAGTTACCGTGCCAATATGGTTTATGTGATTAAAAACAAAGACTTAGTATTTTAATAATCAGTATCTGAATTCTGAAATCCCAAAAGCGTTACGTATATACCCTTTTGTGTGGGTATAAGCGTAGCGGTAACAAAAAATCATTGAGAATTAGTTGAATGAGGCATCGCTGTAAGTGCTGAGGATCAGGGCTTATGTGTGATAGCTGAGAGCGGTTTATATTGCGTGTTTTTTCTTTCGAGGAATTCCAAATCTCTGGCGGCGCTCCCAGAGGCATTTACGACTAATTCCCAATTTTTTGGCCAACTGTGTTTCATTCATGGAGTCTTGATGCTCGAGAACGAAGTGCTGGAAATAGTCTTCAAGAGACATTTCCTCTACTGGCTCAGGTGGGGAGATTTGAGAATCATTTGCCGAGATGTCGCTGACGCTGGTAACTGCTTCACTCTCTATCGCCAATAACTCGGCGGCAATAGTTGTTTCCTCGGCTAAAACTACTGCTCGCTCAATCGCATTTTCGAGCTCTCTCACATTTCCAGGCCAGGAATAATTCGCGATTGCGAGGCTGGCTTCATTGCTGAATTTCAATACGGCTGTTTTAAGTCTTTTACAAGTTCTTAGAAGAATAGCATCCGCCAGTTCAAGAATGTCATTGCCTCTTTCTCGTAGAGGTGGAATCAGAAGCGCCATTACATTGATGCGATAGTATAGATCCTCTCGAAACAGACCATCGATTACCAATTGTTTTAAGTCTCGATGAGTGGCAGCAACCAATCTAACGTCGACTTTCTTGGATTGCACAGAGCCAACTTTTCGAATTTCATTTTCCTGAAGTACTCGCAAGAGTCTTGCTTGAGCCTCAAGAGGAAGTTCTCCAATTTCATCAAGAAATAGCGTGCTGCCGCTGGCGGCTTCAACTAAGCCAGTTCGTGTAGCTGTGGCTCCAGTAAAAGCGCCTTTCTCATGCCCGAATAATTCAGACTCGATCAGGTTTTCTGGAATGGCCGCGCAATTCACTGAGATCATTTCTTCTTTGTTTCGATTGCTGAGATTATGAATTGCTCTGGCGACTAATTCCTTACCTGTACCCGACTCACCATTTACCAATACAGTTGAATTGGTTAGGGCAACTTTTCTAATTCGTCGGAAAAGCTCCATCATCTGAGGGCAACTGCCAATCATGCCGTGAACAGGTGGTTCAAAGTCATTAGCTGGGGCAGGGATGTCTTGTTTGCGGTTGCCATGTTCCCGTATTACTTTTGCAAGCGATTCGATAATTTCGTTGTGCTCGAAGGGTTTAGCAATATAGTCGACGGCACCAAGTTTCATTGAATCAATAGCCGAACGAATACTCGAATAGCTAGTCATGATTAGAACGGGAGTTGAAGTTGCCTTGATAAGGTCGGTTCCTGGAGCGCCTGGCAGACGTAAATCACTAATGATTACGTCGAAGTCATCCATGTTGAAATTATCGAGTGACTCCTTAACTGAGCCGGCTTCGCTAACTTGGTATTCGTGCCGTTCGAGTAGGCGCTTCAAAGCAGTGCGAATTACCGCCTCGTCTTCAACTACTAAAACCTGGGTTAATGCTGTCATGGATTTTTATCAATGGATTCTATGAAGTATAACTTAAGAACTCTTGCTTGAGTTCACTCTATTCTCTACTAGATATCATGTTTACGCCTGAAGTTTATTCAAGCCGAATCTTATCTTAACCCTCATCAGTGGTGTGCTCTGAGCTTTCATCATAGCAGGGAAAGCGTAAAATTACTCGCGTCCCTGTTCCTCGCTCATGGTCGACCGGGCTAATTATATCAATATCTCCACCCAAATCCTCCACAATACTGAAAACCAATGAAAGGCCCAAGCCTGTCCCCTCTCCCGCTTCTTTGGTAGTGAAAAATGGGTCAAACACTCGGTCTTTTATTGCGGCGGGAATACCGATACCTTCATCAGTGACTGAAATTCTGACTTTGCTTCTCACTATTTCCGCACACATGAAAATTTTGCTGTTCTCCTGACTTGCATCCCGGGCATTATTAATCAGATTAACCAGTACCTGTAACAAACGTTGAGAGTCTCCAAGAACCTTCGCAGCTGGATCGCATTCAATATCAAACTCCAAGTCTTTTCGATTCTTATCCAGTGAAATAAAAGTCTTCGCTTCATCCATGCAGTCACTGATCAACACGACCTCGTTTGCGTAATGAGTTTTGTTAGTTCCAGCGTGGGCGAAATTAACAAGTGATTGCAAAATCTTGGATGTCCGGTCTGTTTGTTCGATGATTTGTTCTGAAAGGCTGTTTAACTCATCACTAGGAAATTCATCCCGAATTGTCTGAGCAAGACAGGCAATGCCTGTAATAGGATTGCCAATTTCGTGAGCAACTCCGGCGGCTAGTCTTCCTATAGACGCAAGTCTTTCACTGTGGGTAAGTCCAGCTTCCAATAGTTCGGTTTCAGTAATATCTTCAATCAGAATAATCAAGCCTTCGTGACTCGAGTCTTGATCACTATTCGTCTCAATCAGGGCTTTGTGAAGATTTACGGATTTCTTATGACCATTAAACTCAAAATTGTGTTTATAGGAATGATTGGTGTCTTCGTTTATAAAATTCAGAATTAGACTGGACCAAGGTTCTTTTAATTCGATTAATTGTGAGCCGACTACATCGGCACTATTGATTTCGGTAAAGTCGGCAAGAGCCCGGTTCCACATGACCACTTCCTTGTCAAAACTTAAGGAACAAACTCCAAGAGGTAATTCCAAAAGAATCTGTCTGTGATACCTCCTGAGATTGTCGAGGTCAGCAGCCATGCCGGATAGGTTGCTTCTATAAGCTTCGATTCTATTCTCAATAACATTCAAGTCTGAGCTGCCATGCTGTGAAACGATGCTATAGGGTAGATAGCCATCGATAATTTCACGAGCAATTGATGGGCCCAGAAGACCGGACAAATTTGCTTCCAGTCGGCCACGAAGAATCCGCATAGCATGGGGGCGTCGATCATCGATGCCGATGTTGAGATCTTGCAGTGCTTGTGTAACTTCTCGCGTAGCTGTTTTGTTTCCCAGCGGTTTACTAAGGCCCTTAATGAAGTCGTCAGGGGTCTTGGCTACCAGGCCGCTACGCTTTCGGCGTTTAATTGTATCGAGTGTACAAATATCTGCTGAGCTTCTTTCTTCGTCAGTGGTTTTGGTGTTTAGAGAGACCAGAACAAAAACCAGGCTGTTGCTCATCAATGAAAATACTGCAATCTCGCGCCAATTAATTGAGAGCAATGTTAACGATGCAGTTTCAATAACTAGGGGCAACATGAGAAATGCAAACCAGATACTAAATCCTAATAGTAGCCCGCTAAGAAAACCTTTCTTATTGGCTTGGGGCCAATACAAAATTGACAAAATTCCAGGCAAGAATTGCAGGCACGCCGTGAATGACACGGTTCCGATTACATGAAGACTTATCTGTTGCTCAGGTAGAAAATAGAATAAAAAACCCGCCCAAATAAGAGCGCTGATAAGTATTCGCCGCTTCCAGGCCAGCCAGCGATAAATATTGTCTCTGGGTTTGGGTTGGTAAATCGGAAGAATGAGGTGGTTCAAACACATATTTGAAAGTGCCAGCGTAAGCACTATGATTAAGCCGCTGGCTGCAGACAATCCGCCAAGGTAGGCAATTAAGGTAAATACGGGCGATCCATATTCCATGCCGATGGCAACAGGAAAATACTCAACTTGAATTTCGCTCCCTGATTGTAAGCCCGCCCACAAAATAGGTAGCACCGGCAGGCTGATTAACAGGAAGTATAGGGGTAATCCCCAGCTGGCAACGGAGAGAGCGCGTCGCCCGTTGTTCTCATTGAAAATTGCATAGAACATATGAGGCATGGCAACCGCGGCAGTAAAGAAAATCAATGCCATTACGTGGAACGAACTGAAATAGTTCGTATTCTTCAGGGTATCTAGCAACTGAGGCTGTTCCTGAAGCCAGAGATCGAGGCCATCCAAGCCGCCAAATCCTCCACTAATAGCGAAAATTCCAACAGACAAGAAAGCCAGAAGTTTAATCAGGGACTCGAATGCTATTGCCATCATCAGGCCGTCGTGCTGATTTCGTCTTGCTCGTTTCGATGTGCCAAACAAGATAGAAAAAAGAGTGATGATTATGCAGAAGCCAAAAGCCAGTGCATTTTGAGAGGTCTGGGGAGAAAGAATGTCAGCAGTTTCTGCAACGGCTCTGATCTGTAATGCTATTAACGGAGTCACAGCAACAAGCGTAACCAGGGTTATTGCTGTGCCTGCCCAGGGAGAACGGTATCTAAAAGCCAATAAGTCTGCCAATGAGCTAAGTTGATAGGTACGCGTTAGCTCAAGTAGTGGACGAAGAAGAAGAGGGGAGAATATAAATACAATGGATATGCCAATTGACTGAGCCAGATATCCATAGCCATCGGTGAGTGCATTTCCAACAGAGGTGTAATAAGCCCAAACGCTAGCGAAGACTCCCAAAGATAAGACATACACAATCGGGTGGCGAACAATTTTTTCTGGGATCAAACCGCGGTCAGTTGCAAATGCTATTCCGAAAAGCAGGGCAAGGTAGGAATTACCCAGAATCAGAAGTGTAGTTAACTCAAAGCTCATCGGAATCCTGTTCACGATGTGACCAGGCTGCAACTATGATTACTAAAAATCCAACTAGGAACGGTCGATACCAGGTGCCATCACTCTGGTTGATCCAATCTACGCTTAGCAGAAACAATAAGTAGATTATGATAATTAGTGTCAGTATTGATCGAGGTATATACACGTCAGAATCGCTATTTTGCTATGTCTTCAGGGATAGTAGCTAACTTGGGTACGGCCTGTATATCCCAGTTTTCGATGCCCCATTTAAGGATTGTTGCTGGGGATTCCAGCATTAGCTCTTTCGCTGGGTTCTGCCCGAGGAAGCGTAGAGACTTTACCAGCAGCTTATTAGCGTCCTCTGTATTTACTGAGGGCGCAAAATGTTGTTTGCTTAACTTCTGACCGCTGCTGTTTACAACAATAGGTATGTGACCATAGATTGGCTCAGGGAAGCCTAATTTACTTTGTAAGTGGATTTGCCGAGGTGTTGAATCAAGAAGATCAATACCTCTAATGACGTGACTGACTTGCTGATAATCATCATCAGCAACAACAGCCAACTGATAGGCAAACAATCCATCTTTGCGAAGAATCGTAAAATCACCTATGTCCTGTTTTAGGTTTTGAGCATACTCTCCCTGGATCAAGTCTTGAAAAGATATGAGCTTATCTTCGACTCTAACTCGAATCCCATAGTTAGTAAGCGGAGGACTCGCTCTACTGAGGCAGGAACCATCATAAACATTTCCCATCATTTTGATCTGAGGGCGAGTGCAGTCACAGGGAAAGCACAGTCCATCTTGCTGAAGCTTTTCCAATAAGCCTTGATATTTCTCTAGTCTGCTACTTTGAAATAGTACGTCTCCATCCCACTTAAGGCCAAAGTCCTGAAGCTGTTGCAATATCAGCTCTGCGGTTCCCGGTGGCTCTCTTGGCGGATCCAGATCTTCCATGCGGATGAGCCACTGACCTTGCTGAAATCTTGCGTCGAGAAAACTTGCAACAGCCGCCATCAGAGAACCAAAATGTAAGGGTCCTGTGGGAGAAGGTGCAAAACGGCCTATATAGCTCTTGTTAAGAGAGTGCTGGTCGCTATGAGTTGCAGGATCAGTCATCTTGAAGGTCTACTATTCGGGGTCTTGAATTGTAGCAGATGAGAAGAAGTAAGCTGACACGGGTGGCATGTCAGCTTCGATAAATACAAGGAGTCGGTTTAGGGCTGGAGTATTACAATTGGGAGCTGCTAGCTGCCCAATTGCTTTTCCTTAATTTCATCAAGAGTTTTACAGTCGATGCATTTGTCAGCTGTTGGTCTCGCTTCGAGACGACGTATTCCGACTTCGATACCACATGATTCGCAATAGCCGTAATCGTCCTGTGCAATTAATTCGATAGTATTATCAATTTTCTTGATGAGCTTTCGCTCTCTATCTCTTGTTCGAAGTTCGAGGCTGAACTCTTCTTCCTGGGTAGCGCGATCCGCAGGGTCCGGATAGTTCGCCGCATCGTCTTGCATGTGATGTACAGTACGGTCCACTTCCTGCATCAACTGGTCTCGCCAATCGAGCAAGATCTGCTTGAAGTGCTCTCGTTGTTTTTCGTTCATATACTCTTCGCCTTTCTTAGGCTTGTACGGAACGAAATTTTTTAAAACTGGTTCAGAAACCATCGCTTGAGAATCAGACATGGACTCTAATGCCTCTGTATATCCTTGATTATGAACAAAAGTGAGTGCTATTAAGCTAGCAAGTCACGCAAATCAAAGTGTTAGTTGAATATTTCCCTATTCGTTCTATCGCTACAAGAACGAAAAATGAGTCTGTTGTTCTCTTAAAAACAGCCTGTGTTAAACGGCCGATTTTCAGAAAGCTCGGTAAACTACCAGATTCTTTCGGGGGATGCTATAAAAATTAACAGGAATGTCCCGAGCTGGCTGGATGGAGTTGGAGCCTAAATATCCCTGTTCATGGATAAAAACCATCCTCTATAATGACTCTTAATTCTAGTCCGAGTCCGAATTCAAGGAAGACATCTCCATGTCCCAGCAGTTTTTAAAACCCAGTTCTCTTTTATCGAAAGTCAGCCCCTTCAGGGTAATGACTGTAATGAAACGAGCAGATGAGCTGGAGCAACAGGGACGCAAGATTGTTCACATGGAAGTAGGGGAGCCAGATTTCTCCACTGCGCAACCCATAATTGATGCAGGGAAGGCTGCTCTTGATAAGGGGCTAACACAATATACTTCTGCGCCAGGCATCACTGCTCTTCGGGATTGTCTGTCTAAGCAGTATAAAGAGAAATACGGAGTGGATGTGGATCGAGAAAGGATTCTAATCACACCTGGTGCCAGTGGAGGACTAACCTTGCTCGCTAACTTGCTGGTTAATCCGGGAGATGGAATTCTTATAGGCGACCCAGCATATCCCTGTGTGAGAAATTTCATTCAGCTAATGGCTGCTGAGCCGCAATTGGTTCCCGTTGGTCTTGAGGAAAATTTTCAACCAAATTTGGAATTACTAAAACAGCATCGCAATTCTGCTAGCAAAGGAATCTGGTTAGCATCTCCCAATAATCCTACGGGCACAATTTTGGAAAGGAGTGAGCTTGAGTCAATTTGTAACTGGGCCAAGTCAAATGGACTTCATGTGTTAGTAGATGAGATTTATCATGGGCTACATTACGTGGATGATCTTCCCTGTGCGCTGGAGATAGATCAGACATGCTTCATTGTTAATAGTTTTTCAAAATACTATGGGATGACTGGATGGCGTCTCGGTTGGATCGTTGTTCCTGAACAGTTTATTGAGCAGGCGAACATTCTTGCGCAAAATCTTTACATCTCAGCTTCCTCAATCGCGCAATATGCTGCATTGGCTGCCTTCACTGAAGAGGCAAGCAAAATATTTGAAGAACGCCGCGACTCTTTCAGGCAGCGAAGGGACTATTTGATGGAGGCCCTGTCTGAGCTAGGTTTCGGTTTATCCAGGAACATTGAAGGGGCTTTCTATATCTATGCTGATATCTCGAATTTTTCAGACGATAGCGAGGAATTTTGTCATGACATGTTGGAAAACCACGGCCTGGCTATCACTCCGGGCACGGATTTCGGTGATTTTGAAGCAAAAAAACATGTTCGAATTGCATTCACAACTGATATGGAAAATCTTCATCTTGCTGTGAGTCGATTGCGTTCAGCATTGGGTAAGTCCTGAGATTCTAAATGAAATTTGAGAATCCACTGCAGTCCGCACGACTAATAAAACGTTATAAACGGTTCCTTGCAGACATTCGTCTGGAGGATGGGTCGGAGATCACTATTCACTGCCCTAACACAGGATCTATGAAAAACTGTCAAACTCCTGACAGCAGAATTTGGTATACAGACTCAGCCAACCCCAAGCGAAAATATCCTTGTACTTGGCAGTTTATAGAGACAATTGACAAGCTCACACAGCATTTAGTCGGAGTGAATACAGGGCTCGCCAACAAGTTGGTTGTTGAGGCCTTAGAGAAAAATGTGATTGCCCAGTTGCAAGGCTATCAAAAATTGAAAACTGAAGTGCCCTACGGAGATCAAAACAGCCGCATTGATGTTTTTCTTTCGAATCACGATGGGGCAGAGCCCGACTGCTATGTTGAAGTCAAAAATGTGAGTCTTGGCTTAGGTGATGGATTAGCTAGTTTTCCTGACTCAGTAACCACCAGGGGGCAGAAACACTTGCAAGAGTTAATGCTGGTAAGAAAGCAAGGATTCCGGGCAGTGTTGCTTTTCTCGGTGCAACACACGGGTATAGACAGAGTTACCCCAGCTGATGATATTGATCCTGAGTACGGAAGATTGTTGAGATTGGCTGCCGCCAGTGGGGTAGAAATTTTCGCTTATGGCGTGGAAGTAGATGTAGAGACTTCAAGCGTATCAATGCAAGGTCAGATTGAAGTTTGTCTCTAAACCAGCGCGGGGATCGTACTCAGCGATTTAGTCGAGTTTCATCAATAGTGATCATGCCGTTGTCGATAATAAAGGGAACGGCCTGAAGATGCTTACCCACACAGGGTCCTGCAAGGCATTTTCCATCTTCAATCTGGAACAAAGCTCCGTGGGTAGAGCACTGAATTAGCGCGCCATCTGCATCGAGAAACCGGTCTTCTTCCCATTCCAGTGGAGTACCAAGATGTGGACATCGATTCCAGTAGAGGAAGATTTGCTCGTCTTTTTTTACGGCGAACATATAGAGGTTATCAACCTCCACTCCCTTGGAGCTTCCTTCTTCAATAGAGTCGACAGAGATTAGTGTAAGCATTCTGGGACTACCCGAGAGCTTTTTCGAAATCAGCAAGAAGATCTTCGACATCTTCAATGCCTGCTGAAAAACGAATCATTGAATCTGCTATACCCATGGAAGCTCGTCGCTCAGCACCCATTTCATAATAGATTGTATGAGCAACGGGAATAGCAAGGGTACGCGTGTCTCCTAGATTGCTAGAAGAGACTACGCTATCAAGTTTATTAAGAAAGTCGAAACAATCCAATTCGTCTATCAAGTCGATACTAAATAAAGCTCCAAACCCTCGAAACAATTCGGCAGCTCTTTTGTGCTGAGGGTGACTGGATAATCCTGGGTAGTAAACATTTTTAACCTTGGAGTGCTTATCGCAAAATTCTGTAATCGCTTTTGCATTTCTGCAAGCCTTTTCCATGCGCAATGAGAGGGTTTCAGAGCCCACTGCTAAATGATGGGCTGCCTCTGGTCCTAGAGATGCACCCATATCACGCAAACCTTTCTTCTTTATTTGAGTGATCCCCCAGAGGGAAGGGTCCTGTCCTTTGTAGGAGTCACTAATATTCGGAAATTGTTCCCAATCGAAAAGTCCGGTATCAGTAATAGCACCTCCAAGTGCATTACCGTGTCCTCCAATATATTTGGTCAAAGAATTTACAACCAAACTTGCGCCTACTGATTTTGGTGTAAATAAATGTGGAGAAGTCATGGTGTTGTCTACACAATAAATCACGCCTTTCTCTCGGCACAGTTGGCCAATTGGGAGTAAGTCAGCAATTTGAGTAACCGGGTTAGCAATGGTTTCGACAAAAACTAATCGAGTATTATCTTTTATCGCCGCCGCAACATTCTCTACATCGGTTGCATCCACAAAGCTAACTTCTATGCCTAAATTTTGAATTGTTCCAAAAAAGCTATTGGTGTTGCCGAACAAATAAGCACTGGAAACGATATGGTCACCCTGCTTAAGTAGAGACAGTATGGTTGAAGAAATGGCTCCCATTCCGGTAGCGAATGCAGCGCTAGCTAGGCCGTCTTCCATGGCGCTGATTTTATTTTGCAAGGCAGTAACGGTTGGGTTGAGCTGCCTGCCATAGTTGTAACCTGGCCGCTTACCCTGAAACACTTCCGCCAATTCCCGCGCGTCTTCATAGCCATAAGCCACAGACGGATGGATAGCCTTGTGCAATACCCCGTGTTCTGGATTATCTTTTCGATCCAGGTGCAGGTTTGTGGTGTTAAAGCCCTTCTTGCTCATGATGGTGACTCGACTCTATTTTCAGCTTGATTAAGTTGGCGGTGTTATACACCAGCAGGGTCATTTTTGAAAGAATGAGAGGTAGTTTATCATTGATTTAAAAGGAAATAACTGAAGTAGTGGAAGGTAATGGAGCGTGGTCGAAGTAGTTTGAATAGATAATTCGCTAGAGTTTGAGCATAGTCTACTGTTGGCGATCACTCTGATCCTGGCAACTCAGGCAGAACTTTGCTTCGGGTTGAGCCATAAGTCGAGGAGTTGAGATAAGCTCATCGCACTTTTTGCAATAACCATAGTCTCCGGAGTTCATGCTGTTTATTGCTTGCTTAACGTTCTTTAAGCGTCTTCTGCTCTTTTCTCTGGTGGAGACAGCCATACTCTGCTGCTGCATGGCATCGATTCGAGAGACCCTGCCGACCGAAGTCTGATCGAGGGTTACAATTCCTGCAGCCGATTTGCTAATTGAGAGTTGTTCGTCTAAATCTTTTTCCATCTTTAGCAGCAGATTTCTCAAGGTCGACAGAGTTTTTGTATCCAGCTCTTCCATATTCAAAGGCCTAAGTTAAATAGTTAAGCCGCTGAACAGGGGGCGGTCCCCAATCAATTGTTTGATCTCTGCTAGCCGCTGCTGATATTCCGGGCTGTTTCTGTCTTCATAAATAGCATTGAAATCAGATTCGGAAAGGCCATCTCGATTGCTTCCAACCTCTGGCATGTAATCGTTTTCACTTTCAATTTCCTTCATCCTCTGTTGCATCAGTAGGGCACTTTCCTTACTACTGGTAGCAAGGCGGGCCATCGCGACCCCTACACTATTTGCAGTTAAGTCAGAGAATGAGAAGCCTGATCTGTAGCGGGCATCGTATGCTTCCTTGGTGGTTGAAACTAATTCTGCCAGATCTGCTCCTGCTGATGCCGTTATGGCGGCAATAGAAATCAAATGCTGAGCCAGGTCTTGACGTCTCTGCAGTCTTACTTCAATAAATTTGGCTGGGCTGATCTGTGATGCTTGTTCCTCGCCAAGCAGTTGGCTGATGGACTCTTGATTGACATATATAGCCAGTGTCTGGAATAGGGTTCTGTTCTCGGCTATTGGGTCGCTGCCCGCTGCTGCATTTTCCGCGGCCGTTGCAAACAGCGGTACCAGAAAGCTACTAATAGAAACTGCGCGAATGTCACTGGGAATGGTAACTGCTATATCTGATATTTGTTGATAGTAATTCCTGATTCTTCGCTGATCCTGCTCCGAAATAAACAAGAGCTGAGCTTGATTCCCAATTCTTGTCGCTAACTCAGGATCCCAGCGCAAGGAAACATCCACGCTCTGGTCTGTGAGTTTTACAGAATTGACATTGGATAAGAGTTCGTTGAAATCGCCGTAGCCGGAATCTGGAGAGAGCAGGTTCTGTTTCAGGCGATTGATAGTGTAGTCAAGAAACCGTTGAGGTATTGTCAATTTTCCTATTTGCAGCGATTGCAATTCCAGCAGCTTATCAGTGCTCGCAAATTCGCCTCTTATGTTAAGAAACAGCGGCAGAGAAGAAGCAAATAAGTTCAGGCTAATTTCTCCAGTCAGCTGCTGAGACTCTAATGCGAGCTGAGCTGCCCATTGTGGCGTCTGGTTTGTGATTTCCAAGGCATATCTTAATAGGAGATTTAGCTCTTCCGAATCTAGATGAATCTCCTGCTGCTGCTCGCTGCCTGGAGACTCTGGTGCATTTTCCAGCAAAAGGCGTTCTATCCTCGAAATTTCGGCAGGGCTAATTGATTGTTCGATTGAAACTGAAGGAGCTGTTTGAACAGATAGCAAAAGAATTACGATGGGGGCACTAACAAGCAGTACCAGGAAAGCACGCAAAAAATGACGGAGTAAGTTTGAAGTTTGGGCTGTCATATGGGCTTAACGATATTGGCCGGTCATGGTTCTTCGAATGAATTCTCAGTGAATATTGCCGATAACAGCCAAGGATGCCGTCGGATTGCTGACAATTTTACTGACAAATGCGGTGTTTATCGCTAAAAAGTATGACAAAATCGACAAAATCCGAAATTAGTTTAAAAAATAATTTAATAATCAATAGCTTGGATGTATATTTCCAGAGCATACCAGCCAGATTAATCGAATGTCCCCACAAAGGAGATGGCGATGAGAATGTTAAAATCAGTCAAAACAAGCAGTTCACGAACCAGGTCAGCAATAGGGCGAGCCATTGCTGGTGTTCTGCTCATGTCTTTTCTAGTGGCTTGCTCAACTGAATCGGCTCGAGAGGCCGAGCTTGCTCGAGAAGAAGCTGTAAGAGTGGCTTCAGAACAAATTGCTGCACAGATGGCTCAACAACAGCAAGCCGCAGAGGCAGCCGAGGCTGACCGTGCGAGAGAAGAGCTGCGAGCAGAACAAGCCCGTCTGCAGGCTCAGCGAGAGCAACGTGCTGCTGAAGCCACGGCACGAGCTGAGCAAGAACGACAGCGGCGCGAAGTCGTTGAGCGAAGGGAACAAGAAAGGCTTGCGGCTATAGCTGCAGTTCAGGCTGAGCGTCAAGCCAAGGTTGATCGCATCGCCGATCTTGAGGAGCAAATTGCTGCTTTCTCCGATACTTCAGTTGGCGATGACGACAGTGCCGAAATTTTACAGCAAGCCATTACCGTCGCTGAAGAATTATTGGATGTCTTGAGCGTAGAGCAGGCCAAGTATGAGGAAACGGACGCCCAGGGTAATACGCTTGAGCCATTGCAAAAAGACTTAATCGCTGAGTTGCAGGCGCGAAAAGATGATCTGGTCAGAAGAGCAAGAGCCCAGTAGGCTCAAGAGCCCACACTCTCCAGGCATCACCGGGGCGGCGCATTTGCCGTATTTTCTGGTGAAAATGGATGTCTGAGAAAGAAGGTTCAGACAAGGTAGTTGACTTCGAAGCCGGTAAGCTAGAGCACTTGCATAAACGCAAAGAAGCTAAAGTGGAATCTCTTAGACAAGCCTTTCGCTTGGCCCGGGGAGATGACTCTCCCGCCCAGTCCCGTAAGAACCGTAAAAAGCGCGGCAAAACCTCAAGAAAATAGCGTTCATTAGCCTAATTCCAAGGCTTCTAAAGCCGGTCTCGAATATTCATCTGAATTGCATTAAATTGCTGATATTCAGGCTCTCTGACTGCTTTTTTTGCGGCGTGGGTTATGGTAAAGTGCGCGCCTTTAAAATAAACATTCCAATTTGGGGAAACTTTTAGATGTCGGGCATAACAATTACAGTTACTACAGTTCTGTCACTGCTAGGTTTGGGGATTGCTTTCTTTTATATGAAGAAGGTAATGAGTGTACCGCTGGATCTAGGACTGGAAGAAGACGAAGCAAAGCGTCTTACATTCATTCATGGTGCTATTGCAGACGGCGCGATGGCCTTTTTGAAGCAGGAATATAAAGTCCTGACTATCTTCATGGGGGTTTTCGCTGCCATTATTGCGATTCTGATTAATGATACTCATACCCCGAATATCCATGAGGGGATTTATACCGCCATAGCATTTTTGTTCGGTGGTGTTATTTCCATCGCTTCTGGCTATATCGGAATGAAAGTTGCTACTCAAGGCAACGCTCGAACTACCGTTTCTGCGAAGAAGGACATTGGTGCTGCATTCGATGTAGCTATCAATGCTGGCGCAGTGATGGGTTTCGCCCTGGTTGGTCTCGCAACTTTAGGTCTGGTAATTATTTATGTCGTGATGAGTTTTCTATTGTCCGACCTTGGTCCTGAAAATAACCATATCCTGATGGAAGTCATTGCTGGCTTTGGTCTGGGTGGCTCGACTATTGCGCTATTTGCTCGCGTTGGTGGTGGTATTTTTACCAAGGCTGCTGACGTTGGCGCTGACCTGGTAGGTAAGGTTGAGCAGGGCATTCCTGAGGATGACCCCCGTAACCCAGCGGTTATCGCTGACAACGTTGGTGACAACGTGGGTGATGTAGCTGGTATGGGCGCTGACCTCTTCGGCTCTTGTGCTGAAAGCACATGTGCAGCCATGGTGATCAGTGCGGTTGTTTTTGCTGGCAACCCTGATGCTTTGTTATTCCCAATACTAATCAGTGCAATAGGTATTCCTATTAGTTTGCTGACTAAATTATTGGTTGGCGTAAAAACTGAAGATGATGTTGCTCCGGCTTTGATGAAGCTCCTGATTATCTCCAGTGCTTTGATGGCAGTGGTTATGTATTTCTTTACCATAGCCTTGATCCCAGAGACGTTTAATCTGGGTGGCGAAGAGTACACCAGCTTGGGTGTCTATTTCTGCTTTCTGGCAGGTCTCATTTCGGGACTGACTGTTGGATTATTAACCGGCTACTACACTTCAGAGAAGTACGGTCCGGTTCAGGAAGTTGCGAAGTCTTGCGAAACTGGTGTTGCTACTAACATCATTTACGGACTGGCGTTGGGCTATAAGAGTAGTGTTCTGCCTTACCTTGCCATTGCTGTAAGTATCTTTGTCTCATGGGAGCTAGCCGGCATGTACGGCGTTGCAATCGCTTCGCTGGGTATGTTGGGCACATTAGTACTTGCTCTGACTATCGATGCCTATGGCCCGGTAGCAGACAATGCTGGTGGTATCGCCGAAATGGTAGGTCTGGATAAAGAAGTAAGACGACGTACTGATATTCTCGATTCAGCTGGTAATACTACAGCGGCTATCGGTAAAGGTTTCGCTATTGGCGCAGCCATACTAACGTCTCTGGCGCTGTTCGCAGCCTTTATTACTCTTGCGGAAACGTTAAGCGGTGAGCCAATCACTATGAGCTTGCTTGAGCCATTGGTTTTTACCTTTGTGTTTATAGGTGCGGTTCTACCTTTCCTGTTTTCAGCCATGACTATGAAGTCAGTTGGTATTGCAGCTTTCGCAATGATTGAAGAAGTCCGTCATCAGTTCAAATCCATTCCAGGAATCATGGAAGGTACAGGTACGCCTGACTACGCAAAATGTGTGGCTATATCAACTCAGGCGGCACTGAAAGAGATGATTGCTCCAGGTATATTGATCATGGGCTCACCGATCGTAATCGGTTTTCTGTTCGGTGTTGAAGCCGTAGCAGGAATGCTGATTGGATCCTTGGTTGCTGGTGGTGTGCTTGCTATCTCCTCCTCAAACAGTGGTGGTGCTTGGGATAATGCCAAGAAATACATCGAATCTGGAAATCTGGGAGGCAAAGGCTCGGACGTGCATACAGCAGCGGTTGTAGGCGACACAGTAGGAGATCCTATGAAAGATACATCCGGACCTTCGCTGAATATCCTGATCAAGCTATCTGCGATTCTTAGCTTGGTATTCACACCATTCTTTGTACAGTATGGTGGAGTTTTGGTGGGCTAGACTTATAGCTTACAGTTAAGAATAAAAAAGGGGTCTTAAGACCCCTTTTTTTTGCTTTGTGTTTTCGGACAGCTGAAAGGATTTTCGAGCGCTAGTACTGCGGGCAAGGCTTAAGAGGTATTGATATTCTAAGGCTTACAGATCTCTTCGAGATTCAAAATGATAAAGCACCCATTCCTGATACTCATTTTCTGAATTGTCACTAAGATTAGTCCAGTTGGTTGTTATGGTCTTTACGCATTGATAGATTCGGAATGAGTCTGTGTCTTCAATGATCAAGTTTCTTACAGAAGGATTAAGTGTGTAATTGGAAATTTCAACCAGCTTCCAATTCTCTTCCAAGGTTCTATCCAGGCACTCATCTTCCGCAAGAAGATCAATGTATTCGAACTCTATATCTGCATAGCCTTCTGGTGGAACTTTTAAACCGATTTCGATATAAACATCTTTGCTATCTTCGTCACTTCCGTGAAAATTTATTGAATTTATCTGAACATCATTGGTAGTTCGATTCAAAGCGACCAGTCGTAATCCGTCATCAGTATTTTCTCCCCATGCCGAAGAATAGAATGCAAACTTGAGGTCCGTCTCTTCCATATGCTCGGCGACTGACGGGACTGATAGCAAAATGCTCGAAGTCAAAATTGCTGCGCTTAAAACCCTACTCATTTTGTGCCTTTTCCCAGTTTCTCACTTAAAGCCTGAACCGATTAGGCTGATACCTTGATTCTAGCGGTCTATGCAGTCTCCTGTCATGCCCATTTTTGTCCGTGAACGAGACTAGTGAGAGGTATTGGCAAATTGAGTAGTCTTATCTTGGATTTTTACATCGAATAAATGATAATCCCGCAGGTCGTGCTTTGATGCTTACCTTAAGCAGTCTGCTGTATTCATTAGGGTAGCTCCAATGAGCTATCATGGAACTATCGAAGAACTTATCAAGGAAGAAGAATAGATTGAATTCCCTCGAAAATATTAAACACATCATCTGTGTGGCGTCCGGAAAGGGCGGTGTTGGTAAGTCTACTACAGCAGTCAATTTGGCCTTGGCTCTGAGTAGAAGGGGGCGCCGAGTTGGTATTTTGGATGCCGATATATATGGACCGAGTCTTCCCTTGATGATGGGAGTGGCGGAAGGTACACGCCCTCAAATCAAAGACAAAAAGTTCATGGTTCCACTCTCAGCCCATGGCGTTGAATGTAATTCAATGGGCTTTCTTGTGGATCCGCAGACGGCGATGGCTTGGCGGGCCCCCATGATTAATTCGGCATTCAAGCAAATATTAGGCGACACCCTCTGGTCTGAGCTGGATTATCTGATTGTGGATATGCCGCCTGGTACTGGAGATATTCAGCTTAGTCTGACTCAGTCAGTGAAGCTAAGCGGCGCTGTGATCGTCACAACACCTCAGGATGTAGCCCTGCTTGATGCTCGAAAGGGAATTGAACTGTTCCGTAAGGTTGATGTGCCTATTCTGGGAATTGTGGAGAATATGAGTACCCATGTCTGCAGTAGCTGCGGACATGAAGAGGCCATTTTTGGCAGCGGGGGCGGTGATCGTCTTTCTGTTGAATACGGTGTGCAGCTTCTAGGCCGTTTGCCGCTGGATCTTGCAATCTGCGAATCAACTGACAGAGGTAATCCTGTGGTAGCATCAATGGCTGAACATCCAGCGAGTAGGTCCTATATTGAGATCACAGAACGAATAGAGGCCAGGATCGCCGAAGTTACTGACTCAAACGCTATGCCCACGATAAGTATTGAAGAAGACTAGCATGGGTTCTTTTATCAGAATAAAAATCAAAATGGGGTATTACATTGGACGCAGTTAATGATTTTCTAATTTTTCTGGATGGCTTTTTAGGCAGTGCAATCTGGTTTCCAACTTTATTGCTGTCAGTAGGTGTGTTTTTTACACTCTATCTTGGGTTCCCTCAGATTCGCTATTTCAAACACGCTATCGGTGTTACTACAGGGAAGTTTGATAAAAAAGGCGCCAAGGGCGATACCTCTCATTTTCAGGCGTTAGCAACCGCACTCTCGGGTACAGTGGGTACAGGCAATATTGGCGGCGTTGCACTGGCCTTACACCTTGGGGGTCCAGCCGCCTTGTTCTGGATGTGGATGACTGCTTTTTTTGGCATGACCAGCAAATTTGTTGAGGTTACGCTCTCTCATAAGTACCGTACTCAGGTCGAAGACGGCTCCATGGCTGGCGGCCCGATGTATTACATGGAGGGAGGCCTGAACGCTAAATGGCTGGCAGTGATATTTGCTATCGCAACTGTACTCAGCTCCTTCGGCACCGGCAATCTCCCACAGATCAACAGCATAGCAGCGGGGCTGGAAAGCAGCTTTGACCTAGATCCGTTAATTACCGCCAGTGTGTTTTCTGTGTTATTGGCCCTAGTGATTATTGGGGGTATTTCCCGTATCGCCAAGGTGGCGGCGGCGATCGTTCCTTCAATGGCTTTCATTTATCTTATAGGAGCCTTCGCGGTAATTATTCCCAATCTGGGCAATATCATTCCTTCATTTGCGTCTATCTTCAGCGATGCTTTTACCGGGTCCGCTGCTACTGGTGGATTCTTAGGAGCCACATTTGCCTATGCATTTGATCGCGGTGTCAACCGTGGCTTGTATTCCAATGAGGCAGGGCAGGGGTCAGCTGCTATCGCTCACGCTGCAGCTCGAACTGATGAGCCTGCTGATGAGGGAATGGTCTCAATACTCGAGCCCTTCATCGACACTATTGTGATTTGCACCATTACAGGCCTGGTAATTCTTTCGTCGGGTGTGTGGATGGAGAAATTTGAGAACGAATTTCAGCGTGCAGACATGAACTTTCTGGCGGGCTCCTTCAGTGAATCCAATGAGGCAGACGTACCGGAATTGTTTGCTTACCTAAATGGTGATGAATCTTCAGCTAGTGCATATTCTGGATCAATAAGTTTGCGTGATGGAGCCGTGCTCAATGTAGACGACTTCACTCTTATTAGTGCTCGGTCTATTGCCGAAAACGTGGTGTATTCGCGGGATGGTGAAGGTATTAGTGGAAATATTGTAGTAAGTGATGGGCAACTGGAAGATACCTCTATCGTGGTTACAGGAGAGTCCTTACTACACTCAGTCCCACTGACGGCTCAAGCATTTTCCACGGGCCTCTTTGGAGATGCCGGTAAATATATTGTCACTATAGGACTTATGCTATTCGCATTTTCAACGGCCATCGCCTGGTCTTATTACGGTGACCGTGCAATGACTTATCTGGCAGGACCGAAATCCGTATTACCCTATCGAATAGTGTATGTAATGGGGTTTTTCTATGCGGCGCTGGCAGATACAACGATTGTTTGGAATGTGGCGCTAATTACCATCGTATTAATGACAGTACCAAACTTGATCGGCATTCTGTTCATGCACAAAGAGATGAAGCAGACAGTAACGGAGTACTGGGAAAAAACTGAACATGGCAAGCACCGCACTTAAAGAACAAGTGCGAGGCCTACCTTGGAATAGCTTCACCAGGTAATCTAATGTTTTCAACTATTTCCTGAACTTCCGCGGGGGGTTCAGGATAGAGTTTGGCGAACACAGTAGCGAATGCTAGATTTATCAGCGTACCCATAGTGCCTATACCTTCTGGCGAAATTCCGAATAACCAACTGTCCGCATTGTCTGCCGCTGGATTGATAAATCTGAAATAGATTATGTAGCCCGCTGTAAAGGTGAATCCAGCAATCATGCCGGCAATCGCACCCTGTTTGTTCATCTTCTTGTTAAAAATTCCCAATACGATAGCCGGGAAGAAAGAAGCTGCGGCTAATCCAAATGCAAATGCAACAACCTGTGCCACATAGGCAGGCGGATTGATGCCAAAGTATCCTGCTATGAGTACCGCTACAAATATCGATAACCTAGCGTAAAGCAATTCTTGCCGTTCAGTAATTTGAGGCATAAAGGTACACTTCAACATGTCATGAGCCACAGAAGTTGAAATTACCAATAATAGTCCCGCTGCTGTTGATAAGGCAGCAGCAAGTGCGCCTGCAGCCACTAATGCAACAACCCAGTTAGGAAGCTCGGCTATTTCTGGATTCGCCAGAACCATGATATCTCGATTGACGTTAAGCTCATTGGCGACCGGGTCACCAACATACTGAATTCGGCCATCGCCATTCTTGTCATCAAATGATATTAATCCAGTGGTTTCCCACTTGCTAAACCATTCAGGGGCGGAGCTGTATTCCAGATTGCTCACTGTATTAATTAAATTGGTTCTGGCAAATGCGGAAACAGCCGGTGCAGTGGTGTAGAGAATGGCGATAAAAATCAGTGCATATCCAGCAGATCTTCTGGCATCTCTTACATTGGGCACTGTAAAGAAGCGGATGATTACGTGGGGCAGTCCTGCAGTACCAAACATCAGAGCAGCGGTGATAAAAAAGACATCCTGAGTACTGCGTTGACCTTCGGTGTAGGTTGCGAAACCTAGAGCCTCACTCATTCCATCCAGTCTATCCAGCAAATAACCGCCGCCATAAGCTTCAGTGAGCTCCGAGCCGAATCCGATTTGGGGGATAGGCTGCCCAGTCATCATGATTGAGATAAATATGGCAGGAACCATGAAGGCAAAAATCAACACGCAGTACTGAGCAACCTGCGTGTAGGTTATTCCCTTCATTCCGCCCATAACGGCATAGAAGAAGACGATAGCCATACCGATGATGACACCGGTAGTTATATCCACCTCGAGGAAGCGGGAAAATACTATCCCTGCACCTTGCATCTGACCACAAACATAGACGAATGAAACAACAATCGCACAAAAAACAGCGATGAGGCGAGCGGATTGCGAGTAATATCGGTCGCCAATAAAGTCGGGCACAGTAAATTTGCCGAATTTGCGTAAGTAAGGAGCTAGCAGCAATGCCAGGAGAACGTACCCTCCGGTCCAGCCCATGAGATAGAAGGTACCGTCTCTTCCCAAAAAGGAAATTAGACCCGCCATGGAGATAAATGAGGCGGCGGACATCCAATCTGCAGCGGTAGCCATGCCATTGGCTAGAGGATGAACTCCGCCACCCGCCACATAAAACTCACTTGTGGACCCGGCGCGAGACCAGATTGCGATTCCTATATACAGACCGAAGGTCAGGAAAACAAAACCGTAAGTCCAGATTTGAACACTCATGAGCTTTCCTCCGCTGATGCAGAGCTTTCGGTAGCGGAAGATGAGGTGTTGTATTTTTTGTCCAGCTTGTCCATCTGATGGATATAGATATAGATAAGCGCGACGAAGACGAAGATAGATCCCTGTTGGGCGATCCAGAAGCCCAACTTAAAGCCACCGAATCTGAAATTGTCCAGAACATCCACAAGCAGGATGCCGCAGCCAAATGAAATGAAGAACCAGACAGCCATAAGACTGAGGACTAACTTGATATTGGATTTCCAATAGGAGTTGGCATTAGCGTCAGACATTCCGATCCTCGTTTATCTTGTTATTTTGGGTTGTTTCTAGAGATTTTGGGCCTCTTAGAGGTGGGCTGTTCTCGAACAGCGAAAAGATATTATCACTTAACAATCGGAGCGTATAGGCGAGTCTAAAGGGCTGAGAGCGGAGAATTGAGCAGTCTAGGAGCTAGATAAGAGCTGCTCATGCAAATGATTGATCAGTTTTTTCCTTAGCCGAACTCTGGCATTCTCATCGGCGCGGCTGAACTCTCGATAAATCTGACGTAGAAATTGTCGTTCCAGACTAGGGTGTAATTCAAGAAGCTGATTTATTTCAGGGTCTCCTGCCTCGAGAATCTTGTCGGTCCATTTATCTGCTTCCGGCTGATTTGGTTCTAAAGCTTGGCGAGGGTTTGTCAGTTTTTCAATCTGCCTGGTAATTGCGTCGTAATCGCAATCGCGCATTAGCTTGCCAATAAATTGAAGCTGACGTCTTCTCGCTCCGTGACTGTTGGGTAGGCGGTTGAATTCCTCTATGGCTGCAAGCAGACGGCTGTTTAAGGAGAGCATCTGAAGAATTGTGGGTTTAAGAGTAGTTAGCTCTACTCCCAGTTTTTGAAGTTTATTTGCTTCTTCTTTTAGTTGGGTTTTACTCGGGGGCTCATCTTCCAATTCAACTTCGGATTTTTTATTGGCTGTGGTATTCATATCAGGTGTTCCCATAATCTCGTCTCTGGTTTTATTGTCTATGAACAGCTTACAGATAGAACATTTGGGCGAGCCCGAGAAATGTAAAGAAGCCTATTGAGTCTGTCACTGTAGTTAGTGCTACAGAACCTGCCAGCGCTGGGTCGATATTAATTCGTTTTAGAAAGAGAGGAAGATAGGCGCCGGCGAAAGCAGCAACTACCAGATTGATCATCATCGCAGCGCCAAGGATATAACTGAGCGGCAAATCCCGATACCAAGCATATGCGATCACTGATACAACGAAAGCCCAGAGTACGCCATTTATTAGCGCAACTCCTAGTTCTCGAATAAGTAACCATCGACTGTTAGAGGGACTGATATGCCCCAGGGCGAGACTTCTGATCACTAATGTAAGAGTCTGAGTTCCGGCAACACCTCCCATATTAGCAACAATCGGCATGAGTACAGCGAGGTAGACTACTTGATCTAAAGTGTCTTGGAAAAGGTAGATTACACCAGAGGCAAGTACAGCTGTCATTAAATTGACGCCGAGCCAAAGCGCTCTTCTTCGAGCAGTCTTAACAACGGGTGCGAATGTATCGTCTTCTTCATCGAGTCCCGCCATGCTCATCAATGAGTGTTCGGCGCTATCACGGATTACATCCACAACATCATCGATCGTAATACGGCCTACCAATTTCCCATTTTTATCAACTACAGGAGCCGAAACCCAATCATGTTGTTCAAATAACTGTGCAACTTCTGTTGCTTCCATGTCGACATGAATCGCTTCAATGTCTTTGCGCATAACATCTCTTACATCGGTATTCGGGTCTGAGATAAGTAGTCGGTTTAATGGAAGAATGCCGAGGAATTCATCTTTCCTGTTTACAACATGGATATTGTCAGTCATCTCAGGGATGCTGTCGTGGCGACGGAGATATCGAAGCACTAATTCTAATGTGTGGCGAGGGCGTACAGTAATGGTGTCCGTGTTCATCAATCCGCCAGCTGTATCCTCATCGTAGGAAAGAATTGATTCCACTCGGTGACGATCTTGTTCGTCCATAGCCAGCAGCACCTGAGAGCTAACCTGCAGAGGTAGTTGCTGGAGAATATCGGCCATGTCATCTGTTTCCAGGCCTTCAGTGAGCTCAACCAATTGCTGAGCATCAAGTTCACTCAGAATTTCCTGCTGAAGGTCCTCATTGAGGTATTGAATAATTTCGCCTTCGGCGTCTTTATCAATAAGCTCCCAAATTACAGTCCGCGTCTTTGGGGGAGAGGATTCAAGTAGGTGGGCAATACCGGCACTCGGCAGAGTTTTAATCATCTGCCGAACTTGGAACAAAGATCCGCTATCAATCGCTTGGCTAACTTCAAGCGAGCGATGTTTCTTTGCTTGTGATTCCTGTACTTGAGGCATGGTGCTACTGAACCCTGAGTTCATCGGTGAGATGAGAAAAATAGCTAACGGATATGTGCTGCCTTCTACTTAGGTCTTATCTATATAAGAAAGGCAATTCAGACATCAATTCTACCGTCAATTGACTAACAATTGAACGAGAGTTGCCGTATTTGGGCTTGGTTGGGGATTTAAGGACGTGATTTATTGCTGAAGAGTCTATTCGCCTTCTTCGAAATAGTCCGCAATCAGAGCAAGAATGGCAGTCATGGCCTCTTGTTCGTCGGCACCGTCTATTTGAATTCGAATTTCAGTTCCTTTTGTAGCGGCAAGCATCATTAGCGACAGAATACTCTTTCCGTCAACCATCTTGTCGTGACCAATTTTGATTTCACTCCCAAAACTGGATGCCAGCTCCACAAGCTTGGATGCAGCTCTTGCGTGAAGGCCAGCTCTGTTAATTATTGTAGTTGTGTTTTCTATCATAGTGTTGTGCAGTATACGTGAATCCGAATTCTATTGGTTAAGCTCTTGATTCTTAGCTCTCTACTCCTAACTCTCTGTGCCTCACCTGTACGTTACTGATGTTGTTTGAAAAATGTCGACCCAGTTTTTCCACCAGATAAACTGATCGATGCTGTCCGCCAGTGCATCCAAGGCCAACAGTTATGTAACTGCGATTATTACTTTCGAAGCGCGGTAGCCACTTTTCCAGATAGTCCCGAATGTCTTCATACATCTCCTGAGCTTCTTGCTGAGCTTCAAGGAACTGGATTACGTCTTCGTTCAGTCCGGTTTGAGAGCGTAGTGCCGTGTCCCAATAAGGATTTGGCAAGCATCGAACGTCATAGACAAGATCCGCTTTAACCGGAATGCCATTCTTGTAACCGAATGATTGAAACAAAAGAGCGAGGCTGGTTTCACTATTTTCGATGAGTCGGTTTATTACAAGGTCACGCAGTTGGTGCAGAGACATTGTGCTTGTATCTATAGATAAGCTAGCCATCACAGCAATGGCTTCTAATAATTCCGATTCCTTGTCTATTGCTTCCCTAAGACCTATGGTTTCTGTGCTAAGAGGATGTTTCCTTCGGCTTTCACTAAAACGTTTCAATAGGGTTTGGCTATTGGCATCAAGAAAAACTATTTCGGTTGAAAAGTTTTTGTCTTTCAAATCTACTAAATATTCGGGCACTTTCTCCAAGTCAGAAGATATATTTCGAGCATCGATACTAACAGCTACATGAGGAATACCTGTCGAATCAGTTGATATTCGATTTGCTAGAGTTGGCAACAGACTCGCAGGCAAATTATCAATGCAGTAGTAACCACGATCTTCAAGTATATGAAGAACAGTACTTTTTCCAGATCCTGATCTGCCGCTAATGATGGTAAGTTTCATTTTGTGTTACTGTTTTTTGGGCAAGATATTACTAATATAAGATGTTGAAATATATTAATTAAAAGTACATTTCAATAGGTAACAGCTACATTGTATAAGTCTTCACCGTCGTTAGTATGACGTAATGTAAAACAAAAATCTTCATCGTTAAAGAGAGTCGCTAGAGCCGCCAGTGTCTGTACATGTTCATCGGTTTTTTGCTCTGGAACAATAAGCGCAAACAAAAGATCTACGGGTTTTCCGTCCACAGAATCAAAATCAATCGGTTCAGCCAGACTGATCAAGGAGCCTATAATCTTGTCACAAGGTGCGACGCGGCAATGTGGAATTGCTATCCCATTTCCGAGACCTGTAGTGCCGAGTTTTTCTCTTTCCATTAAGGCATTAAAGACTTCAGGTGCTTCAAGAGCATCTATGTTCTTTGAAATCAATTCGCTAATATTGTTGAGTATTCGTTTCTTGCTCACGCCATCCATGTTGCATTGACATCGGTCAGGAGTAAGTATTTCTTCAAGCTGCATTTTTCTAGTCTCTCGTGTTTCTGTAATTCTAGTACGGGTTCTAATTACGGTTCTAACAAGGGCTCCAAGAACAGTCCCAATATCAATTTATCTACCCGGCAAGTCGTTTTCTTTCATTCGAAGGAGGTATAGAGAGTGACTCGCGGTATTTGGCAATTGTTCGTCTGGCGACATTAATTCCTTTCTCCTCAAGCAAATTCGTAATTTTACTATCACTAAGAGGTTTGCGGCTGTTTTCGGCTGCCACCAATTTCTTGATAATAGCTCGAATAGCTGTGGAGGAACATTCGCCTCCGCCACTAGTAGAAACGTGACTAGAGAAGAAGTATTTGAGTTCAAAAATTCCTCTCGGTGTGTGCATATATTTCTGAGTAGTGACTCTGGATATGGTTGATTCATGCATGCTCACGGCTTCTGCTATATCGTGCAAGACAAGAGGTTTCATAGCCTCTTCACCGTATTCAAGAAAACCTTTCTGGTGTTCTACTATTCGCGTAGATACTTTCATTAAAGTTTCGTTTCGACTCTGCAGGCTTTTGATAAACCATTTTGCTTCCTGCAAATTGTCTCGAAGATAACTATTTTCTTCGCTACTATCTGCCCGCTTCACCAGAGAGGCATAACTATCATTGATTCTGATTTTCGGAGCCGTCTCTGGATTGAGTTCAACTTTCCACTTGCCTGATTGGGTTTTGCTTACAATAACGTCAGGCACGATATAACTGGTGGCGGGAGGTGCTATATCTGAGCCAGGCCTTGGGTTAAGGCTCTCAATAATGCTTATAGTTTCGCTTAGTTCAGCTTCTTTTAGTTTGGTTCGCCGCATCAGCTGGGCGTAATCGCGATGCCCCAATAAATCTATATAATCTCTAATAATAAGCTTTGCATTCTCTACCAATTTTTCCTGTCCGGGAACTTCATATTGTCCTAGCTGAATAGTCAGGCATTCTGACAAGTCTCGATAAGCTACTCCGACAGGGTCAAATTGCTGAATTCGGTGTAATACGGCGAGGACTTCATCTTCTTCAATTTCAAGTTCAGGGTCAAAGCCTTCGATTAGGGAAGGGACATCAACGGTAAGCATACCGTTGATGTCTATAGCATCAATTATGGCTAGTGCAATCGAATTATCCTGATCACTCATTGGTGTGAGGTTGAGTTGCCAGTGAAGATGATCCTGCAGTGAATCATCAGCTGTATCTCGAGACTCAAAATCTGCGGAGTTACCATCAAAAGACCCTGATGACGTGTAAGTTTCAGGGTAGATATCGTCCCAGTTGGTATCTACTGATAAGTCGTTGGGAATTTGATCTTGCCAGCTATCCTCGGCAGTATCTTGTTCCGTTGAAACCTTGGCATCAGCATTAATTTCGGCATTTTTTTGTATTGGATCTTCGACGGTATTGAGGTCATTCGCCGTTTTATTTCCCTGCAATTCTTCCTCATTGTTTTCAATGAGTTCTAACATTGGATTGCTTTCCAGAGCCTCGTGAATCTCTTGTTGTAAATCCAAAGTAGAAAGTTGTAGTAAGCGGATCGCCTGCTGCAGCTGCGGAGTCATAGTCAGTTGTTGACCTAGCTTGAGCTGAAGCGATAATTTCATGGAAGATACATCTATGTGGGGGATTTAGTGACTAATTATCTTGGTAAATATTCGAGTACTTTTCTTGCCCAAGTTTCCAGTGATTCCATGCCAGTATAGCAAGAATCGTGCCTGTATTGCATAGGCTTTTTATTCGAGGTTTCTGTTGGGTGTTGGGGGAGGCCATGGGGGGGTGAAGGGAAGGAAATTGTCAGATTTTGAATTGCTCTCCGAGATACACTTCTCTTACTTTGTCATTGCTTAGAATTGCATTGGCATCGCCCTCTGCAATGATATGACCTTCGCTGACAATGTAAGCTTTCTCACAAATATCCAGAGTTTCTCTGACGTTGTGATCGGTTAGAAGGATACCGATGTTTCTCGATTTTAAATGTTGAATAATTTGTTTAATATCACTCACAGAAATTGGATCAACTCCAGCAAAAGGCTCATCCAGTAAAATGAATTTTGGATCGGTGGCGAGTGTTCTCGCAATTTCTGTTCGTCTTCTTTCTCCACCAGAAAGGCTCATGCCTTTATTGTGTCGAATATGTTGAATATTGAATTCATCAAGAAGGGATTCAAGTTTCTTCGATCTCTCCGGTGCCGACAAATCCTTTCGGGTCTCAAGAATAGCGAGAATATTATTCTCTACAGTCAGGGTTCTGAATATTGAAGAATCTTGTGGAAGATATGACAAGCCATATTCGGCTCTCTTATGAATAGGTAAAGAGGTAATATCCTTGCCTGATATATCGACGGTGCCGCCATTCGCCTGCACTAGCCCAACGATCATATAAAAACAGGTAGTTTTTCCAGCTCCGTTTGGGCCAAGTAGCCCTACTATTTCTCCTTGCTCCACGCTAATAGAGACATCCCGAACTACTTCGCGGCTCTTGTAACTTTTGGCTAGGTGGGAGGCTTTCAGCATGGTTTTAGTTGCTTGTGGAGTTCAACATGCCTTCGCAAGGGCCCGCTGCTTCCTTAATCAGGTCTTGGTCAGCGAGGTAGGTAATTGATTTACACTTCATTGTTGAATCAGGGGACTGGATGCTAGCCTCACCTAATAATTCGACAATAGTTTCGCCATCAATTTGGTCGGTGTAGAAAGAAAGAGTTTCACTAGTACCGACAACCATGCCGCCTTCCTCATCCAGTTGTTGCTGATATCGAACGGGAGAGCCATGTACGGTAACTTTGTTTAGCTCATTGGTAGTAGCATCCCTTTCGAAAACTGCATCATCTCCATTTATTATTAGAGTTCCCTGAGTTACTTGCACATTACCTGACATTTCGAGAATTCTTAGGCCGTCCCTCATGCTCATGACAGAATTTCCATCTGCACTCCATTGCACGTCCTGGGATTTATCTGTCTCCAGAGCGTAGCTTTGAGCGGAGAGTAAGCTAGCCAAAATCACAAATCTTGTGCTAATTCTGCTAATTCGCAATCTGTGCATATTGTCCTCTTATATCCCGAAGGAAGACTATTTCATCGGTTTTTAATCGAGCTATCATCCCTGTAGACGTTTGTTGCAGGTTTTCTGTTACAACTGTAACTCGATTGTCCGTAGTCAGTGTTTCCAGCTCCGGGTTCACTGACAAAAATTCAGTAGACATGGTTATTCTATTGCCTGCGGCATCGAGATTGAACACTTCAACATTTCCGCTTAGCTCAATGGTTTGATTACTGGAAGTTTCACTGCCCGATGCTGCTGAAATTTTGCCGGATTTGGCGACTATATTCCAGCGGGAATCACCTTCCTCATAGAGTCGAATCAATGGGCTTTCCAATTCTGTTGTCTCGTCTTTAAACGTGGTTTGGCGACTTGCTTGCAAGGTATAACTTATATTCCCTTGTGCGTCGTAAAGTACGGTGTTTATTCCTTCAGAGTATGCATTATAGTCGAGTAATAATTCATTTTCCTCTGAGTCCAATAAGGGGACTTCTGAATTAAATGAACTAATCCCAACGAACAGAGTTACTGCGACTAATGTCGGAATTATCAAAAGGCGAATGCGCTGCATAGGTACTCTCAGTGATTCTCAGTGACACTAAATGAATCTTAGTTACTCTCCGCTAAGCCATTAGACCGAGCTTAACATGAATGCTTCATTAATTCGGAGTTTTGGAATTTCGGCGAGTAAGATGCGGAGCTGCTTCTATTAAGAGCACCTGGCATTGTTTGACTCAGGAGTTGAGAAAAGATTCCATCTTGTGTTGAGACGTCAAAATAAAATCGGTAACTTCACGGACAGCCCCCATGCCTCCAGAATATGCAGTAATGGCGTGAACGGATTTTTTGATAGTGGGGTGGCCTCCCGGAACAGAAAAGCCGAGGCCGACACAGTTCAGTACAGGGAGGTCGGGAAGGTCATCGCCGACATAGGCAATTGAGCTTTTTGCTATACCTCTGGATGAAATGATTTCGTCTAATACATTTAATTTGTCTTCCCTGCCTTGATACAGCAATTCAATGCCTAAATCAGCGGCGCGTTTCTCCAGAAGGGCCGAGCTACGCCCTGTAATAATGCCTACTTCGATGCCCGCTTGTTTTAACATCTTTATTCCGTGGCCATCGAGGCTATGAAATGCCTTAAATTCTTCTCCTGAGTTCGAAAAATACAGGCGACCATCAGTCAACACTCCATCCACATCGAGTAATAGTAAGCTGATCTCTTTGGCACGAGATTCGGCATCGTCCTGGTCTATGTTATAAATCATAATTGAATATCATTGCTCGAGTTAAACCACATTTGATTGTAATAAGTCATGCATCTTAAGAATGCCGACAACCTGACCCTCATCGTCTTTGGCTAAGACGACGTAGACGTTTGCTTCTTGCATAATTAGTGCAGCTTCCGCTGCCAGGGAATTGGCGTTTACGTATTTAAAATTCGTTGACATAACATCATCGATTTTCGTGTCCTGAATATTCAGCCCGGAATCGATAGTTCTGCGCAGGTCTCCATCGGTAAATACCCCGGCTAAGTTCGATTTGCTATCTACAACTGTTGTTAGCCCAAAACCCTTTTGGCTCATCTCTAGTAATGCTTCCGCCAAAGCAATCCCTTGAGGAACGGTTGGAATTTCTTTTCCTGTATGCATCAAATCTTTGACTTTAACCAACAATCTTCGACCCAGATTTCCGCCAGGATGAGAAAAAGCAAAGTCATCCCGGGTGAAGCCGCGGGCTTCCAGGAGGGCCATAGCCAAAGCATCTCCGAGCACCAGTGCTGCTGTCGTACTTGATGTAGGAGCTAAGCCTAGAGGGCAGGCTTCTTCGTTAACAGTAGCGTCGAGATTTGCTGATGCTTCTTTGGCGAGTTCTGAATCAGTATCACCGGTAAGGGTAATTAAAGGGATGTCTTTTCTCTTGAGAATAGGGAGAAGCGAAAGGATTTCCTCCGTTGTCCCTGAATTTGAGATCGCAAGTACGACATCATCAGATGCAATCATGCCTATGTCGCCATGACTTGCTTCAGCAGGATGAACATACATTGCGGTGGTGCCTGTGCTGGCCAGTGTGGCGGCGATTTTCTTGCCTATATGCCCAGACTTCCCCATACCGATGACTACAACCCTGCCTGAGCTTTCAAGAATGATTTTGCAGGCAAGTTCAAACTGCTCATCAATGCGATCAGATAGTGCGCTTACCGCATTTTTTTCAATCTCGATTGTTCTAAGGGCACTGTTCTTAAAGGAAGTGTCGCTTGTCATATTTCCTTGGCCTAGCTTAGTGAATAGCTCACTATGAGATGAGTTTTCTGGTAGGAATAATTATAACTAAGGCAGATCAGTCTAGCGATCTAATTTTTGACTCATTGCGCCGAAAGCTGGACCAGCATGACTGTAAACCAGCCGCAGTAAATTGAGATAAACATTAGGCCACTGAACCTTCCAATCATCTTCTTCTTTTTTATTCCGGTGTAACAGAAGTAGGCCAGCATGACCGTTAGTAAGAGTACGAATGTGTAGTCTCTGTAGAGTAGATTTGGCTCGATCAGTCCTGGGCTAAATAGGCCGGGAAAAGGCAGCACCGCAAGCAAATTTAGAATGTTCGATCCAACAATATTTCCAATAGCCAGATCGTGATGTCCTTTCAATACGCAGGTAACAGATGCAGCCAGTTCAGGAAGGCTCGTTCCTAGAGCAACTATAGTGAGACCAATTATTGCTGTTGATACTCCAAAAGAATCGGCGATCGAAGAGGCGGCCTCTACCAGAGCTGTTGCACTGAGAATCAAGAGTGCCAATCCCAGAATCAAATAAGCTACCGCTTGAAGACTACTTACGTGATCCAGACTTTCCTCATCGATGTCTGGGGCGACTCCGGTCTTAGACTTTTTCCTGAATAGTTTGTATCCGAAGTAGACAGTTATAGCTATCAGTATCAGGGCATCGAAAAAACCGAGATACAGATCGAATAATAAAACACCGGTGATTACTGTAACCAGAAGAAGGGCGGGGATTTCCTTTCCAATAAGGGACTCAGGAGGTTTGAGCGGGCTTATAATCGCTGCAATACCCAAAGCCACACCTACATTGAAGAGATTGGATCCAAGGGCATTTCCGATAGCGAGCTCTGGTTTGTTATTAAGTGCAGAAGCAGCGGAGGAGAATATCTCAGGCGCGGAAGTGCCGAAGGCTACGATCGTCAGGCCTATCATCAGGGGGGATACCCCTAAATTACGAGCCATTGCCGAGGCGCCAAACACAAACTTGTCCGCTCCCCAGATTAGTCCAACAAATCCGAGAACAATAATGGCCGTATCAAGGAACATATACGATGATTTCTTACTGCAGCAATAAAGCCGACAATTAGAAGTGTCTTTGGCATGGTTTGCAAGTAATAATTTATTGAACTCGGCAATTGATGTAAACTGCGCATCCTTAATAAGGGGGATTCAGTCCTTATTCAGGTCTTGCAATCTAAGCTTGGTAGTATTGATTTTTTTAGCGCTTAATATGGATTTTTTGGCGGACTCAAATAGGAGATAAGCAGATGAATTTATTGAAGAAATATGTCTTACTTTTTGTGATGGCGAGTTTTTTGCCTTCTGCTATGGCACAACAAATGACTGCTGTTGAAACAGCTGAGAAGGGAGTTGAGACGCTTCTGGCAACCGTTGCAGAGTCTAAAAACCTGTTTTTATCTGACAGGGATCAGTATTTCTCGAATGTAGAAGGGGTTCTCAATACATTTGTGGACTTCAATGAGGTGGCCGCTGTAGTGATGTCGCGGCATGCCGGTTCTGCCAGCGACGCTCAAAAGCAACGATTCGCTGATATTCTGAAGACCACCCTGACTCGTTTCTATGGTGCCGCACTGGTCTCATACAACGATGAGGAATTGGTCTTTCTTCCGGCCGGAAATCCCAATGCGGACCCTCGAGCGGACACTGTAGTAAGCATGGAGCTGAGAGGCGCCGATACTAATCTTAAGTTGCAGTATCAGATGTTTCTCAATGCGGATGAGGAATGGAAGCTAAAGAACCTGAGCCTGGTAGGTATTAACCTTGGTAGGCAGTACAACACACAATTTACCGCTCTTATGTCACAACACAACAATGATATCGATTTGGTTTTGAATAATTGGAAATAGGATAAGAAGCTTTTGGATTCCGTACAAATAGAACAGATACTTACGGCAGGCTTAAGTGACTGCGAAATTACAGTAGAAGGTGGTGACGGGAAATACCTGGTCACAGCAATAGGTCAAGTTTTCGAAGGATTGAACGCTGTTAAGAGACAGCAAACCATCTACAAAATTCTCAATGAGCATATTAGTAGTGGAGCTATTCACGCGGTCAGTATGAATCTGATGACCGTAGAGGAAAGCGAAGCGGCTTAATGTCAATCCATTCTGTTGGACTTATAAATGGACAAGTTATTAATTAAGGGAGGCGTACGCCTTCAGGGTGAGATTCGTATCGCTGGCGCGAAGAATTCGGCGCTTCCGATACTGGCAGCAACCCTGTTAACCCATGAGACAGTGCAGGTCTGCAATCTTCCCCATCTATTTGACATAACTACTATGTTGGAGTTATTGGGATGTATGGGTGTGCAGCCGGTTATTGACGAGAAGCTGAATGTAGAAATAGACAGCAGCACTATTGCTCATTTCTCGGCTCCCTATGAATTAGTAAAGACAATGCGGGCCTCCATTTTGGTGTTGGGTCCTCTGCTTGCTCGCTACGGTGAAGCCGAAGTCGCACTGCCCGGTGGCTGTGCCATTGGTAGTCGACCGGTCAACCTTCACATTAGCGCGTTGCAGGCTATGGGAGCAGACATCGTTGTAGAGGATGGCTATATCAAGGCATCGGTTGATGGTCGTCTCAAAGGTGCTTCGATTTTCATGGACATGGTTACCGTAACGGGAACCGAGAATGTGATGATGGCGGCAACGCTGGCTGATGGTGTGACCACGATTGAAAATGCAGCGCGAGAGCCCGAGGTTGTAGATCTCGCTCTTTGTCTAATTGAAATGGGTGCGAAGATCACAGGCCAGGGAACAGACACCATCGTAATAGAGGGTGTTAAAGAACTAAAAGGCTGCAGCTACTCGGTAATGCCTGATCGTATTGAAACTGGAACCTACCTAATCGCTGCCGCTGCTACTCGAGGTCACATTAAGGTAAAGGATACGCGCCCGGATATTCTAGAGTCAGTTCTCAGCAAGCTTGAGCAGGCAGGAGCCGATATCAAGGTTGGGGACAATTGGATTGAGCTGGATATGCATGGAAAGCGACCCAAATCGGTCTCGGTTCGAACCGCACCTTATCCTGCATTTCCCACCGATATGCAGGCACAATTTACTGCATTGAATTCTGTCGCTGAAGGAACAGGCTCAATTACCGAGACTGTTTTTGAAAATCGATTTATGCACGTACATGAAATGAACCGCATGGGGGCAGCCATCCGCGTAGAAGGAAACACCGTTATAGTTGACGGGGTTGATAATCTAAAGGGTGCGCCAGTTATGGCTACTGATTTGCGTGCTTCAGCAAGCCTGATTATTGCAGGATTGGTGGGCGAGAACGAAACTACCGTGGACCGTATTTATCATATAGACCGCGGTTATGAATGTATCGAAGAGAAGCTGCAATCGCTGGGCGCTCAGATAAGACGATTACCTGCTTAAACTGGCGACTATTCCAGATTTCCGGCTGTATTGAGAATCTCCAAAATGAAACCTACACAACTCGTTATCGCACTCACTAAAGGGAGGATTCTCGACGAAGTTCTTCCTTTGTTTGAGCAGGCAAATATTATCCCGGCGGAAGATATATCAAAAAGCCGGAAGCTGATTTTCGACACCAGCTTGCCTAATGTGAAACTTATGGTTATTCGAGGCTCTGACGTGCCTACTTATGTTGAGTTCGGAAGTGCAGACATGGGAGTTGTAGGTAAGGATTTATTGTTGGAGCACGGTAGCGAAGAATTCTATGAGCCGTTGGACTTGAAGCTTGCTGAGTGCAGGTTGATGACCGCAGAGCCGGTTAATGCGAAGGAAGTCTCTGGGCGCTTGAAGGTCGCGACCAAGTTCACTAATATCGCGAAAAAATATTTTGCCGAGCAGGGTCAGCAGATCGAATTGATAAAACTTAACGGTGCACTGGAATTGGCTCCCTCCATGGGTCTTGCTGATGCTATTGTAGATATAGTTGATACTGGGAAGACCTTGACGGCCAATGGTCTTGAACCCAGAGAGCTAATAGCTCATGTTAGTTCAAGAGTTATTGTAAACAAGGCATCTATGAAGATTAAGAACAGTATTATTCGAGATGTTCTCGGGAAGCTAAGAGCTGCTGTTGAAAATAGCTAGCCACTAGCTGAAAAGCTCACCCACAGTAAACCACCACATAGAAGCAACACCTAAAGATGTCATATTCACCCGTTTCAATAAACAGACTCAATATTACTGACACTGGCTTTGATAAAAGGCTAGGCGAGCTATTGCATCGTGAAATGATAGTCGCAGAAGATCTGACGTCGACGGTAGCTGAAATTCTCAAGGATGTTAGACGGGATGGTGATAGAGCAGTACTGAACTACACCAAGAAGTTTGATGGCTTCGATGCAGCCTCGATCGAAGACTTATCTGTCGGTCCTGAACAGATGGCAGAGTCTCTGGAATCGCTCAGTGATAATCAACGGGAAGCTTTGGTACATGCTGCTGAACGTATACGTAAATACCATGAGAAACAGAAACAGAATTCTTGGCACTACGAAGAAGCTGACGGTTCAGTATATGGTCAAAAAATAAGCCCGCTGGAACGAGTCGGTATTTATGTGCCTGGAGGCAAAGCCAATTACCCTTCATCCATGTTGATGCTTGCTATACCTGCTCAGGTGGCAGGCGTGAAAGAGATTGTTGCTACGGTACCCAGCTCCTATGGCGAAGAGGCTAAACTGATATTTGCCGCTGCTTCATTGGCAGGGGTGAGTAGGGTTATAACCATAGGTGGAGCTCAGGCGATTGGTGCATTGGCCTATGGGACCGAAAGCATACCCAAAGTGGATAAAATCACAGGACCGGGAAATGTCTATGTAACCGTTGCCAAGAAAATGGTGTTTGGTGAAGTAGGTATCGACATGGTTGCAGGACCTTCGGAGCTGACTATTATCTGCGATGGCGATACTGATCCTGACTGGATCGCTATGGATCTATTTTCACAAGCTGAACACGATGAGCAAGCTCAGTCTATTTTGATTTCTACTGATTCCGATTTTATCGATAAGGTTCAAAACAGTATCGAGAAATTGCTTCCGGAGATGGACCGCAAAGATATTATAAAAACTTCTCTGGAGAATCGGGGAATATTAATCCTGGTGGACGATATGGAGGCTGCTGCCCAAGTCAGCAACTTTATAGCCCCCGAGCATCTTGAGTTATCTGTAGCAGACCCGGATGATCTACTTCAATATATAGACAATGCCGGTGCCATATTTATGGGCAGGTATAGTGCAGAGGCTCTGGGTGATTATTGCGCAGGGCCAAGCCACGTACTTCCTACTTCTGGAACTGCCAGATTCTTTTCAGCTTTGGGGGTCTATGACTTTCAAAAACGAAGTTCAATTATCAATTGCTCTGCCGAAGCTGCAGACAAACTTGCAACAACTGCGGCAGAATTGGCACGCAATGAATACTTGCAAGCCCATGCACTTTCGGCTGAATACAGAATCGATAAGTCGAAATAATTGTTAGTCGCTAGAATGGTGTAAGGTTCGATTCTAAGATTCGATCCTAGGGTTCAATAATAATGGCCTGACCAAACCCGAGCACAGTTGGCAAGCTGAGGGTTTGCCCAGCGCGATATATCTCTATATTTATGGTATCGCCAGGTTTCTTGTTTCGAATCTCCAGCATAATATTCTGAGCATCAACCACTGTAGTATCTTCAACTTTAGTAATAACATCTCCTGGTTGTATGCCAGCTCGCTGAGCTGCACCACCGTTATCCACGTTCTCCACCAACATGCCACGAATATGATCCGCTCCAAAGAATAATTGGCTGGACTGCGCGTTCAGAGCTTCGCCAGTAATGACTCCCAGGTAGCCTGAATTAGCCTCGATGGCTTGTTCTACCATTTCATCAAGTACGGCAACGGCGAGACTGACGGGCGTCGCAAAGCCAATTCCTTCGAAGTTTCCTGACTCAGAAAAAATGGAAGAGTTAATTCCTATTAGTTTTCCTTCGGCGTCGATGAGGGCTCCTCCAGAATTTCCGGGATTGATTGCAGCATCGGTTTGAATAATTGCCGATGATGAATCAGGAGAATTATTCAATGCGCTTATGATTCCTTGAGATACCGACTGCCCGATGTTTCTTGGATACCCAATTGCAAAGACGATATCTCCTACTTCCATTGCGGTTTCATCTCCAATTGAAATAGGAGTCAGGTTATCCATATTAATATGAAGAATAGCTAGATCGTTATCTTCGTCCCAGGCAATAACCGTCGCCGGCTTTTTCCTTCCATCGTTCAGAGTGACCTCGGTATCGAAAGCATCGAATAGGGTATCGACTACATGAAGGTTAGTGAGGATATAACCTTTATCGCTGACGATAACTCCTGAGCCCAGACTGGCGCGCTCGCCGAGATACAAATTTACTCTGTCCTCGGCAGCTCGTTCTATGGATTCAATATTGACGCTGGTGGCATTGATGCTAACCACGGAAGGGGAGGCTCGCTTAATAGCTTCTGAAAAAGAATTCAAACCAGTAGATGGGGTTTCTCTTGCTACCGGCAAGGGTGTTCGTTCGCTCAATTGTTGAAGCTGTTGATATTGGAGTACTACGACAGACAGCAGAATGCCTGTGGCTACAGGCCACGCTAAAAACTGCAGGGCTTTAAGGAAACGATCTATCATTTTCCAGCTCTTCTTCTTTTCTTTTTGGTTCTAGCTTTGATTCAGAATCCAATTGCTATGCTAATATTCGACTCTTGTGAATCAGACCCAAAAAATGGGGTCTTCAACAATATACAGCCTTGCAAGGGTGCTTACCAATGCCTATCAGCCTAAATGAACTTGAAAGCGAGTTAAAAACACTGCTAAGACCAGAGCAATTTAATGACTATTGCCCAAATGGTATGCAGGTAGAAGGGCGGAAAGAAGTCAGTAAAATAGTGTCAGGGGTTACAGCTTGTCGAGCGCTGATCGAAGCTGCTCAGGACAATGATGCTGATGTCTTGCTAGTTCATCATGGATATTTCTGGAAAGGCGAAGATCAGACAATTACCGGTCTGAAGAAGGGGCGTATAGAGAAGCTGCTTGAATCAAAACTGAGCCTATTGGCCTATCACTTACCATTGGATGTTCATCAGGATCTAGGTAACAACTCACAACTTGGCAAATTGCTCGGCTTTAAAACTACCGGTGAATTAGGAAAACGTAACAATCATCCCATGGGGCTGACAGGAGAATTAGCGGAACCACTGTCTTGTGAAGCGTTAACAAACTTGCTCAGGGACAAGTTGGGTCGTGACCCTTTGGTTGTTGCCGGAACTGCGGAGAAGATAACTTCGGTGGCTTGGTGCACAGGTGCTGCACAGGACTATATCCAACTTGCTATCGATAAGGGTATTGATGCATATATTACCGGGGAAGTATCGGAATCCACTTTTCACATGGCAAGGGAGTCAGGGATTCATTTCTTTTCTGCAGGACATCATGCAACGGAAAGATATGGCGTTCAGGCAGTAGGGGAATATCTGGCAGAAAAATTTGGAATCGAGCACCAATTCATTGATATCGATAACCCTGTCTAGACGAGAAATAACCTGTCTTCTTGCTAGATAATATCTTCTGCCTTCATTAGTTTAATCACCTGAGTCAGGCATTGTTCGACTGAAAGTGTCGCGGTGTCCAATTCAAGGCGAACATCCTCCGGTGGAGTATAGGGAAAAGACAGCCCCGGGATGTCGACAGAGTCTGATCCTTCTGCCGAAGTATATAAACCACTGGGGTCTCGCTGAATGCAGGTCTCAATCGGCGGATTTAGATAGATCAGATAGCAATTGTCCTTGCCTATGACGCTGACGGCGTGCTCTCTTGAGTCACTATTCGGCGCCACAAAAGAAGCGCAGCAAATGACGCCGGAATCATTCAGGAACCGAGCAATATGAGCGCTGCGTCTAAGGTTTTCTGCGCGCCCCTCAGCATCATGGGAAAGATCTTTACTGATCCCCAGTCGCATTGTTTTTCCATCTAAAACGGTACTCACTCGTCCCATATCAAATAGCTTTCTCTCAAGGCCGTGGGCGAGTGTGGATTTTCCGGAACCAGAAATTCCAATAAACATAATGGTTGCGGGTATTTGTCCATAACGAGCGGATCGCTCTTCTTTACTGACATGAATATTTGCGGATTCAATTCTCGGAGTCTGGATATTTTGTTCGCAGTCGATCATTCCGGCGGCAACGGTTACGTTAGTCATTTTATCGATGACGATAAAACTTCCAGTTAATCTATTGTCCTTATAGGCATCGAAACAAACTGGCTCATCGAGGCTAAGCTCTGCAATACCTATCTCATTTAATTCCAGGGAAGGGGCGGGGCTATGCTCCAGGGTATTTACATCAATGCGATTTCGAATACTTTTGATTCGGCCTCCCACAGATTTTGAACCCAGTTTAAAGTCGTACTGGGCACCTGGTAATAGGGCCGACTCTGTCATCCAAACTACTGTCGCTTCGAAACTGTCTCTAATAACAGGGATGTTATCCGGGTGTGCAAGAATATCTCCACGACTGACATCGATTTCATCTTCGAGTGTGAGAGTGATAGCCATTTCAGCATGGGCGAGTTCCAGTTCTTCATCGAAGGTAACAATGGATTTTACTCGGCTGGTTTTTTTGGACGGCAGAACTGTTATCTCGTCTCCTTTACGTACAACGCCCGATGCTACAGTTCCGCAAAAACCGCGAAAGTTCAGGTTGGGACGATTTACATATTGAACCGGGAATCGGAAATCCGTGTAATTGCGATCCCCTGATATTTCCACAGTCTCCAATATTGGCATTAAGGCTTCACCTTCATACCAGGGCATATGCTCACTATTGTTTACTACGTTATCGCCATTCAGTGCAGAGAGTGGGATAAATTGAAAATCTGCTGGTGCAAGATTGCTTGAAAATGCTTTGTATTCCTTGCGGATGTCTTCAAAGACGCTCTGTTGATAGTCCACCAAATCCATCTTGTTTATAGCAACGATTATGTGTTTTATACCTAGCAGTGATGCTATAAAACTATGGCGTCTGGTTTGTACCTGAACGCCATGCCGTGCATCAATAAGAATGATTGCCAGATCACAGGTAGAGGCGCCGGTGGCCATATTGCGAGTGTACTGCTCATGGCCAGGGGTGTCGGCTATGATAAATTTCCGCTTCGCCGTTGAAAAATAACGGTATGCGACATCTATAGTAATACCTTGTTCTCGCTCAGCCTGCAGACCGTCTACCAGTAAGGCAAGATCCAGCTTGCCTCCGGTTGTTCCGGACTTGACGCTGTCGGTCTCGATAGCAGCCAACTGATCTTCATAGATCATTTTTGAATCATGCAGGAGTCTGCCAATGAGGGTGCTCTTGCCGTCATCGACGCTTCCACAAGTTATCAGTCGCAAAAGCTCCTTACGCTCATGCTGAGCAAGATACGCATTAATATCTGTGCTAATTAGTTCCGACTGATGTGACATTAGGTGTTTCTCATGATGGTGCTTGTGAAATGGTTTGAGTCAGTTGCGAGGTAAAAATTCTTCGTAGTGTTTCCTAGAAGTATCCTTTTCTTTTTTTCTCTTCCATTGATCCGGCTTTGTCAGAGTCGATCAATCGCCCCTGACGTTCCGAACTTGTAGTAAGCAGCATTTCCTGAATGATTTCAGGCAGTGTAGTTGCCGTTGATTCTACGGCTCCGGTCAATGGATAGCAGCCCAGTGTGCGAAATCGAACAGTTTTGATTTCAACTTTCTGGCCTTCTTCGATTGGCATGCGGTCATCATCAACAAGGATATCTACTCCATCCATATGAACGACTGGTCGAGGTTTCGCGAAGTAGAGAGGGACTATGTCGATATTGTTAAGGTAGATGTATTGCCAAATATCCAGCTCAGTCCAGTTTGACAGAGGGAAAACCCGAATCGATTCGCCTTTATTTACCTTGCCGTTGTAAATATTCCATAGTTCAGGGCGTTGATTCTTAGGATCCCAGACATGATTCTTGTCTCTAAATGAAAACACCCTTTCTTTAGCTCGAGATTTTTCTTCATCTCTTCTTGCTCCGCCAAAGGCGGCATCAAATTTGTATTTATTAAGTGCCTGTTTCAAACCCTGTGTTTTCATGACATCGGTGTGCTTCTCGCTGCCATGGGTAAAGGGACCGACGCCTGCGTCTACGCCTTCCTGATTAGTGTGAACAATCAAATCCAGCCCCAGCTTTGCTATATGACGATCTCGAAACTCGATCATCTCTTTAAACTTCCAGGTAGTGTCCACATGCATTAGTGGAAACGGGGGCTTGCCTGGATAAAAAGCTTTAAGAGCCAGATGCAACATCACGGCAGAGTCTTTGCCAACAGAGTAAAGCATCACTGGCTTATCAAACTCAGCCGCAACTTCGCGAATGATGTGAATGCTCTCAGCTTCCAGCTGTTTTAAATGAGTAAGATTGTACTCAGACATGATCGCTCTTCGTGTTAATCGCAGGTGGCTGTAGTGAGAAATGCCTAAAGCTCAGGAATCTAACTAGCCAGGAATGCGGATGTTATTTATTGTTTGTGGTTGGTGCTAGCTCTTCGTCAGTTATTGCTCTGGACTTGTCCAGACCAAACTCTTCTGACAGCGCGCCTACCTGATCGGGGTTTTGCTTTGCTGCGTAGTCTCTGGGAGGTATAAGTCCACTGCTTGTTTCTATTTCTTCGCTATTCTCAAAAACCGCATCACTACCTGCAGGAAGTAATTTTCCAGCGACTTCATTCGAGCATAGGTCTTGAGCACCGCTGGCAAGATGTTGGTAAACTTCTCTATAGCTCTCTGTCATATGCTGAACCAAGTCAGCAGTCATGCTGAAGTGATCGCTGACATTTTCTCGATAACCACTATGAGATTCTTTCAGATCTCGGATCTGGTTTTCCAATTCCTGTACCCGTGACGGACTGGAATTTAAGCGGCTGGAAAATACAACACCGATTACGATTCCAACAGCCAGGCAGGCAACTGCAATTAACCAAGTCATTTTTTCTGAAGCCTCTGTTTGGCAGCTATATTTAGTAACTGTATTTGATAACAACAGCTAATAATTTGGCAGCGAGTAGTAAAATCCTGCTTTCTGCGCAGGAATGGCCACAGTATACCTCAGTTTGTGGCATTTCTTGAAGAGTAGTTATGTTGCTAAATTTCAGCCTGCTCATCTCATATAGACAGGATGATTTAGGATGCCCTTAAGAAAGAACAAAAGAAGAGAGTAGCTGTATTCTCCTTAGATACTCTAGAATAGGCATGCACAGACAAGAGAAACACTCCACAGCGAAATTAGCCTTGAATCCATTACAAAGATATACGCAAGACCTGCAGAAGAAGCTTTCCATGCCTGATCCAAGTCAGGCAGCGATAGTTGATGAACTGCAGCGGCTATTTATTCGTGTTCAATCCCATGAAAATAACAAGAGAAGAGCTTCTTCTGTTTTCAGAATGTGGAAGAAGAAGGAACGTGAGGAGGTCAGTTTAAAGGGCTTGTATCTATGGGGCGGTGTTGGTCGGGGAAAGACTTATCTGATGGATATATTTTTCGACTGTCTACAGGGCGAGAGAAAGCAGCGAACTCATTTTCATCGATTTATGCAGAAAATCCACCAAGACTTGAACAGTCTGCAGGGGCAGAAGAATCCCTTGGAGAAAATTGCAGAACACATTGCCAGAGACATTGACGTCCTCTGCTTTGATGAGTTCTTTGTCCAGGATATTGGCGATGCCATGATTTTGGGTGGTCTAATGAAAGCGCTTTTCGAACGAAATGTGATTTTGGTCGCTACATCCAACATTCGGCCAGATGGACTTTATGAGAACGGGTTGCAAAGAGAAAGGTTTCTGCCAGCCATCGATTTAATTGAAAAACATACCGAAGTGATCGAAATTGGAGCAGGTATTGACTATAGATTACGTAGCCTGAGCCAAGCGCAGCTCTATCACTGTCCAATTACCTCAGCTACAGATGCTACGCTTCTTCAATATTTCAATGAGCTTGCACCGGATAAATCAGAAATTGTTGCTGACGAGGACGTAGAGTTGCTCGGCAGGGAAATTCGCTCTCGCTACTGTGGAGATGACGTGGTCTGGTTCGATTTCCATCAGCTTTGCGGCGGCCCCCGTAGTGCTTTCGACTATGTTGAACTCTCAAAATTATTTCATGCCTTGATTCTCAGTGGAGTTCCTCGCCTTGACGACGAGAGAAGGGATCAGGCCAAGCGTTTCATTAGCCTCGTAGACGAGATATATGATCGCCGGGTAAAACTGATTATTTCGGCTGATGTGGCGATTGATTCCTTGTACCAGGGTAATGCTCTGGGTTTTGAATTCGAGAGGACACAATCGCGCCTTCTTGAGATGCAGTCTGAGCAATATTTGTCCCATCAGCATCGAGCTTGAGAGAGTCGCATTTCGGGACAGGAACAGGCCTTGAACCCACTGATTTTCACTGGATTCAGCCAGGAACTGGCAAATGTCTCAAAGTCCCCGAGAAATCTGATTATACAGCTGAATTTCGCTTGAATATTGCTATTTGCTCCGGTAGTATTCGCGCTCCCTAATGTAAAGCACATTGACCGAACATGAAGACATATAGCGCAAAACCCCAAGAGGTAGAACACAACTGGCTTTTAGTGGATGCCGAAGGGCAAACTCTAGGCCGTATGGCTACTGAAATTGCAACGCGACTGCGTGGCAAGCACAAGGCCGAGTATACCTCTCATGTAGATACTGGAGATTTCGTTGTAGTAATCAATGCCGATAAGGTGCAGGTTACTGGCAAGAAGGCGACTGATAAGATTTATCACTCACACTCCGGATTTCCAGGTGGACTTAAGTCCATTTCCTTTGAGAAATTGCAGGCAAAAGCCCCGGAAAAAATTATTCACCGAGCTGTCAAAGGCATGCTTCCAAGAACTCCACTTGGTAGGGCTATGCTGAAGAAGCTTAAAGTCTACGCTGGTACTGAGCACCCACATAGTGCCCAGCAGCCCCAGTCAGTTAAATTATAAAGAGGTTATTAAGTCCTAATGTCTAGCACGCAATACTATGGCACCGGCCGACGTAAGACTTCGACAGCAAGAGTCTATTTGACCAGCGGCAGCGGCAGCATTACCGTCAATAGCCGAACTCTGGATGGTTATTTTGGACGAGAAGTTGCCCGCATGATCGTTAAGCAGCCACTTGAGCTTGTTGAAATGGTTGAAAAATTCGATATTAAAGTCACTGTTCGCGGTGGTGGTAGTTTCGGTCAGGCTGGCGCTATTCGCCACGGTATTACCCGAGCCCTGATGCAGTATGATGGCGAGCTCAGGCCTACGCTTAGAAAAGCAGGTTTTGTTACTCGTGATGCCCGTGAAGTGGAGCGAAAGAAGGTTGGTTTACGCAAGGCTAGAAAGAAGCCGCAGTTTTCCAAGCGTTAATCTTTACGTTTTAACACTGGCAGTACAAAAAACGCTGATTCGAGCTTCGAAATCAGCGTTTTTTTTGTGCTCGAAAATAAATTATTCCTCTTTATTTTCAATGCGATAGATCAATATTTGACCCGCGCCCCACTTGAATAAATCTGCAAAATTGACTACAATTCGCGCGCTTTGTTGACCGTAAACGTCAGCTCGGCCCAAATCAGCGATTTCTGATCGCTTATTCCGAATTATTTCGGGGTATTTCAATTGACAAGCTTGTTCTCAAGGAGAAATTTACGGTGACTGACGACAGTACTAATGCTGGCCGTAGACGGTTTTTAGTGGGTTCAACTTCCGCAGTGGGAGCTGTTGGAGTTGTAGGGGCAGCTGTCCCCTTTGTTGGCTCTTGGAGCCCTAGTGCGAAGGCGCGAGCCGCTGGCGCACCCGTCCGAATCGATATTAGCCGTCTGCAGGATGGTGAAATGCTCGGACCAATTCCGGCTTGGCGTGGAAAGCCGATTTTTATTGTTAAGCGCTCAGCAGCGGTTCTTAGTGCGCTAAATGAAGACCCGGGTCGCTTAACAGACCCAGATTCAGAAGAACTGGAACAGCCCAGCTACGCGCAGAACGAGACCCGTTCTCGTTCGCCAGAGTTGCTGGTATTGGTTGGATTATGTCCTCACCTGTTTTGTTCACCAACTCCACATATTGAATTAGTTCCCCAGTCTTTTGACTCAGAATGGCGTGGTGGTTTCTTTTGTCCTTGTCACGGTTCGCGATTTGATCTTGCCGGCCGTGTTTATAGTGGTTCTCCTTCTTCACGAAATATGGAAGTTCCGCCTCATTCTCTTGAGGGCGACGGCATCCTTGTTATAGGCATTGACGAGGAGACTGCGGCATGAGCGAAGTAGAAAACGATATGAATAATACAAAACCAGGGATTGTTGTTTCTTCTCTAATTGGTTTACGTGACTGGACCGATGCCAGGTTGCCGATTATGAAGGCCTGGAAGACCCACATGAGCGGGTATTACGCTCCCAAGAATTTTAACTTTTGGTATTTCTTCGGAATTCTTTCAACAGTTGTCCTGGTGTTGCAGTTACTTACCGGTATCTGGTTGACGATGAACTATACCGCGAGTGCGGAAGCTGCTTTTGCTTCAGTCGAATACATTATGCGAGATGTTGAGTGGGGTTGGTTACTAAGATACCTGCATTCCACAGGAGCGTCGGCATTCTTCTTCGTCGTCTATATACATATGTTTCGCGGCTTGATGTATGGCTCCTATAAGAAGCCCCGTGAATTGATCTGGATTTTCGGAATGGCCATTTACCTGGTGCTGATGGCAGAAGGTTTCATGGGCTATGTACTGCCTTGGGGTCAGATGTCTTACTGGGGTGCTAACGTGATTGTTTCCCTGGCAGGCGCGATTCCTATTGTTGGTGAAGACCTGTTGGTTTGGGTGAGAGGAGATTATTTGATCTCTGGTGCCACTCTTAACAGATTCTTTGCATTGCACGTTGTGGCTCTACCAATCGTATTGTTAGCTCTTGTTGTTCTGCACTTTCTTGCACTTCACGAAGTTGGTTCAAACAATCCTGACGGAATCGATATCAAGAAAAACAAAGGGCCAGATGGCAATCCAATTGATGGCGTTCCATTCCACCCTTACTACACCATGTATCATGACTTGCCTGCCATAGTCGTATTCCTGTTCATATTCTGTGCCATTGTATTTTTTGCGCCAGAGATGGGAGGCTATTTCCTCGAGGTAGCAAATTTCCAGGAAGCTGATTCATTAAAGACTCCTGAGCATGTTCCTCCGGTTTGGTACTACACGCCATTTTATTCCATGCTGCGTGCGGTTACTTATCCCTTGTTTGGCATCGATGCTAAATTTTGGGGAATGATAGTGATGGCTGGCGCTATCGCTATCCTGTTCGTACTGCCTTGGTTGGATAAGAGTCCGGTAAGGTCAATGCGTTACAAGGGTTGGTATAGCCGAATAGCACTTCTACTCTTTGTAGTGAGCTTTCTCGTTCTGGGTGTACTGGGTACACAATCTGTTAGCCCGGCAAAGACATTGCTAGCTCAGATTATGACCCTGATTTACTTCGCGTTTTTCTTCGCTATGCCTTGGTATACGCGCAAGGAAACGACTTCTCAGCCTCCAGAAAGGGTCACTGGACGGTTTATCAGCATTCCTCAGCTTATCGGTAGCATTTTACTGATCGCATTCCTGGTGGTGCTGCCACTGATGCTGGTTTCGGAATCGGCGGAAGCGGCTGAAGCCAATATCGATCTTGAGCATGTAGAAACCAGTTTTGAAGACAAAGGTTCACTGCAGCGCGGATTCAAGACTTATATGAATTACTGCGTAAGTTGTCACGCACTTGGCTACGCTCGCTATGAGCGAACAGCAGACGATTTGGAGATACCTCATGATCTCGCGCTGGAGAATCTGATATTCGATGATTCTCTAATAGGCGGACTGATCGTAAATAATCTTTCCGAAGAAGATGCCTTGGCCTGGTTTTCTACAGTTCCACCAGACCTGACTTTGATCGGACGGGTGCGCAGTGCAGATTGGTTGTATACCTATCTCAAATCATTCTATGACGATGAGACTCGTCCTTTTGGAACGAACAACACGGTATTTGCCAATGTCGCCATGCCAAATGTGTTACACGAGCTTCAAGGTAACGTAGAGTGTGAGATGCATGATGGGCATTGTGAGTTACATCATGTTGATGGAACTGGCGCTATGGGTGTTGCTGAGTTCGACACCACGGTTGCCGAGCTAGTTAACTTTCTCTACTACATAGGAGAGCCGATTCGATCTCGTCGTCAAGAGATTGGGATATGGGTTCTTATATTCCTTGCCTTCTTCTATGTACTCACTGTGTTGGTAGCTAGAGAATTTGGAAAGGATTACCACTAAGCTTTCAATTCGAGGCTTTAAGACCATGTCTTAAAGCCTCTGCACTTCATTTAAAGTAAACATTAAGCTAGAAAAACTGGATTAAAGGGAAAAGTATGGGCGTGGTTGCAAAAAGATCTTCGATGACATTCTACTCAGATGGCACCAGTCACTACAGTCACAGAGTTCGAATAGTATTAGCCGAAAAGGGCGTAACAGTTGAGACGATAGATGTCGATCCTGCGGAGAAGCCAGAAGATCTGGCCTCATTGAATCCATACAATACACTGCCTACTCTAGTAGACCGTGATTTAGTTTTGTATGAAGCCGACATCATGATGGAATATCTTGACGAAAGATTTCCCCATCCACCTTTGTTCCCCGTCTATCCTGTAGCTAGAGCCCAAAGTCGTCTTTGGATATATCGCATCAAGCAAGACTGGTGCGACAAGGTAGATTTTTTGATGGCCGGTAAAGGAACTCCAACACAGCTCGATAAGGCACGAAAAGAGCTAAGAGAAAGCATTATCTCCATTGCACCAATATTCGGGGAGAAACCTTTCTTTATGAGCGATGAGTTCACCATAGTTGATTGCTGTGTAACGCCAATTTTGTGGAGGCTCCCATATATGGGTATCGACCTTCCCAAAAATAAGGCCGTTAAACCTCTTCTCGAATACAGAGATCGCCTTTTCGAAAGAGAGTCAATACTGGCTAGTTTTTCCGAGCAAGAAAAAGAGATGGTCTGATTCACTAATTCGTCAGGGGCCCCATTATGACCATGACTTCAAGTCGGCCTTTTTTGGTCAGGGCGCTCTATGACTGGATTCTCGAAAATGATTGCACTCCCTATATTCTAGTCAACGCCTATGCTGATGGCGTTGAAGTCCCACAGGAACATGTTAAGGACGGACAGATAGTCCTAAATATTTCCCCCTCTGCAGTTCAAGATATTTTTATTCGAAATGAGTCTGTCGATTTCGATGGCCGTTTTGCTGGAATTCCGAAACGCGTATATGTACCCATCACAGCAGTAATGGGTATTTACGCAAAGGAAAACGGGCAGGGTATGATCTTTGAAGCCGACGGAATCAATCCGCAACCTCCGACCGGAAGCGACGACCCAGGTAAGCCGAGTGTTTCGCCTATAGACGGCGAGAAGAAGAAGCCTTCTTTGAGAGTCGTAAAGTAATTTATTACAAGAAGCTCTTTCAATAAACTCAGTTAACGTACTCGAATACCTTCACTACCTTGGTGACACCGGAGACGTTTCGTGCAAGATTTGCTGCATTGTCGCCTTCTGCTTGATTGATCAAACCCATCAAGAAAATTGCACCGTTCTCGGCAATTACCCGGACTTGAGATGAGGGAATCTCACTATTAGCCAACATCAGAGTGCGAACCTTTGTTGCGATCCAGGTGTCGTTACTTCGCGAAATCAGACTGGTTTGGCCAGCTACTTCCAACTCATTATGAATCCGCTTTATTTTTGTGCTCGCTTCAGCGGAGATCTCGGTGGCTCTCGATTTTAAGTTTTCAGACCCCACCTGCCCGATTAGTAATACCACACCGTTGTGGCTTACTACCTGTACATTGGCCTGTCTGAAATCCGGTTCAAAAGAGCGCAAGTTTACCGCTATCTTGGTTTCAATAGATTGGTCTTCTACTACGGCGCCAGCAGTTCTTTCGGTAGGATCTTCCTCTATCCCTTGACCGCCAGTTGTCCGAACCAAAATAGAAGTACATGACGTGGTAACGAGCATGAGTGTGATAAGTAAAAAGTGTCGAAGCTTCATACCTGATCTTCTCCAAATAATTGAGTATCAATAAAATCGCAGAGGCAATGAATAAGCACTAGATGTACTTCCTGAATTCTTGCCGTCCTATTTGACGGGACGCGAATCTCTACATCTTTCTCTGTCATTAAGCTCTCCATTTTCCCGCCTGCATTTCCTGTAAAGGAGACCACAGACATTTGCCTTTCATGAGCGGCTTGAATAGCTGTGATGACATTAGCTGAATTACCACTGGTAGAGATAGCCAGCAGGATATCTCCTTCATTGCCGAGGGCGCTAATCTGTTTCGAATAGATTTCGTCATAGCTATAGTCGTTGGCTATCGCCGTAATTGTTGAAGTGTCAGTAGTTAATGCGATTGCTGGGAGTGGTGGTCGCTCTTTTTCGAAGCGGTTCAGTAGCTCTGCGGAAAAGTGTTGAGCATCTCCGGCGGAGCCTCCGTTGCCACAGCAAAGAATCTTGCCGCCATTGAGCAGGCAATTCACCATCGTTGTTCCTGCAAGCTGTATGGGATCTACCAGCTCGTCCATCGACCTTTTCTTGGTTTCGATGCTATCGATGAAATGCTGGCTAATTTGATCTCGTAAATCCATGGTTTCCTGATTCCGCTAGTCTGTGCCTTTGTAAAAAGGCAAAAGGTATTCGTTTATATCGGCCGCTAAGCATTCAATATTTATAAGAGATTTGCTCTTTATGATGAATTCAGTCTGATACTGATACTGATACTGAGACTTACAAAGAGACCGGAAAGTTTCAAAAAAATGCATTTCGAATCCAGTTTATTTCAAATTCTTCACTGGATGCCTCTAAAGAAGGCCGGGGAGAGATGCCTACCACATCAAACCTACACGAAAGTTTACGATATCCAGGGTTTGCATGTAGGAACAGGGAAGCGCTCGTTCTGATTCTTTCTTGCTTCTTCCTGCCGACTGTTTCGGCAGCGTTACCATAACAAGAGTTTTGTCTGAATCTGACTTCGATGAAAACCAGTGTGTTATCCGAATCCTGCATTATTAAATCGATTTCGCCACGACGACAGTGGAAATTGGATTTAATAAGTCTAAGGCCTTGCCGTTTCAGGAATTTGCAGGCTCTGGCCTCATGACTGCTGCCAAGTAGCCGTTTATTCAATAGGCTTCGAGACTTGCCAATGAAAGACATGAGGCGCACATCCTTGTGAGCACTTCAGTAAAAGTTAATCAGGGCCTAGTCTGATTCTGGGTTTTCATCCTTTGAAAACACCGCCAATCCATTCTCGAAGTGGGCGACAGCCAGACTGCGACGGATTCTGCCGCTATCCGTGATGCTCAGGCTTCCGGTGACTCCGTCCAAGCTATCTATTGCGTGATCATCAAGCCGCTCTAGATGAGTATAGAGCCGGTAGCTATCGATGCCGAGAGCTCTCAGTCTGCGAAGAGGGCCTGGGACCGGTCGCAGGATGGATTCAACGTCTGCTTTCAAGGCGTCCTCATTGCTCAATATCCAGGGCGCATCTGTAAACACTATTCCATTTAGGTCTTGATCGGCGCTGGGATTTTCAAGCCCATCATATACAGAGGGGAGAGAGTAAACAGGTATGTCACCGGCAAAATAGAAAGCCAGAGTGGGTTTAATCTGTCGTCCTTGCCTTGGGTTTGCAATCATAAATATAAAATCGATATCTTGTCTGCGTCTTGGAGTGAATTCCATATTGTTTCTTGGCAGGATATCCAATAATTGAGCGGCTCTTGCCTCGCTGGAATCAATGGCCATAAGCCGTTTTATTACTGCCGCATAGTCTGCGCTGCCGTTGTAACTTGTTAGCGAGACAAGCTCCCCTCCTTTTTCTGTCCAGAGAGTCTGAAAGATTGATTGCAAACGTAAATAGTCTTCAGAGTCGGGAGTGATAATAGCGGCATTTCTGAATCCTGATGCCCAGGCAAGATCTGCGGCTTGTTCGATTTCGTCTTCGGGAGCGAGTCCAAACTGAATCAAGCCTGGAGGGAATTCTATGCGATCTTCTTCGGTATAATTCAAAGCAAGCGTCCGAACCGGCAATTCGTCCAGCTCTGAGAGCTCCGTAACCAGAGACTTGTCTAATGGTCCTATCACCAGGTCTGCACCGTCAGCGATTGCTTGATTGTAAATCGGGATTATTGATAGCGCGTTGCTGGAATCATAGACAGAAATTTGTGGAACCTCTCGAGTCACTGCGAGGTCTTGATAGTAGGCACTTAAGAATCCTTCCTGAATGGCGTTACCAGCACTGAGTTGCAAGGGAAGGATTAGAGCGATATGTCGTGGTCGCTGTTCCCAAATTTCATTCAGTTCGCTTATGGCTGGCGGCAATAATTGTGTGGCAGCGTGCTGACTCCAGGTTCGACGCCAAGTAGTTACGGAGTCCAATTGTGCCTTTACCGAGAATTGGTCGGACCTGATTATTCGAACAAGCTCTACCCATCCCCTGGTTTGGTAATTGTTTGCTGAAGTCGCAAAATTCATTAATTCTTGATCGCTGAACTGGTTTAGAATCTCCCAAATGATCTGATGAACCTCAGGGTCAGGATTTATATTGTTGGTAGATCGCGAATAATTAGTGACCGCCTCTGCGAGCTGGTTCGTGGAAGAATAGGCGTCTCCGGATATTCTAAAGTAGTTGCGGATTTCGTCATCGGAAGCAGGGAGTGCCTGAATGCTCTGTTCACTTATCTCGCTCAAATGATCAATAGCTGTATCGGCATTACCCAATAGCAGAGAGATTTTCGCAAGACTGGTAATAGCGCGAACCTGTTGAGTGGCAGATAGCTGATCTTCTGACTGGAGTTGACTAATCTGGCGCTGTGCACGATTTAGTTGTCTGTCATCCACCATCGCATCGATGGCAGACAGTTTAAGTTCTATTGACTCATTTCCGGATGAGTTTCTTGCGTCTTCAAGAAGCAATACTATTCGGCTATCAACAGGAGAATCGGCGGGCATCTCGACAGCGGTGGGAGTTGGGCTGGATCCGCAGCTAACCAGGCCAATGAGAATAAAGGCTGCCAAAAATCTCTTGCTATGAGTGCTGTATAAAATCATCTTTGTGTATGCAGGATTGTCTGATAGTTTGTCGGAATTGTCTGGGTTTATTGATAGTTATCTGGCGTTACCAAGTGACACATGATCTCATGATCAGCTGCTTGATCACTAATAAAGATTAATACAGTAATGAAAGGACGGCAATTTATTGCTGTTATTCACTTCGCTCGATCTGGTTTGGAATATGTCAACACAAGCTAAACTTTTCATTGTGGCCACTCCTATAGGTAATCTTGATGATTTTTCCTTCAGAGCTATTGAGGTTCTGAAGGCTGTTGATTTGGTAGCCGCAGAGGATACGCGTCATAGTAAGAGGTTGCTTCAACACTATCAGATTGATACCTCACTCATTTCCTATCATGACCACTCTGACCTCAGTGAGACCTTAAAGCTCATTGAATTACTCGAGGCCGGAAAATCAATTGCCCTGATTTCGGATGCGGGTACACCTTTGATTTCTGACCCTGGTTATCGATTGGTTACTGAGGCTAGATCGAAGGGTATACCGGTTTTGCCCATACCAGGAGCCAGTGCATTGACTGCTGCATTAAGCGTCAGCGGTTTGCCTACAGATAGATTTTCGTTCGAAGGTTTTCTTCCTGCCAAACAGGTGGCACGCGTTAAGAGGCTTCAACTACTGGAGGTCGATTCTCGTACTCTGGTGTTCTATGAGTCTCCCCACAGGATTCTGGTATCGCTCTCGGATATGAATTCAGTCTTCGGAGATTCTCGCAAAGCGTTTATTGGGCGTGAACTGACCAAAAAATTCGAGAGTCATTTTCTAGGGAGTTTGCAGGAATGTGTGCACTGGGTGCGCTCTGACGGAAACAACCAGAAGGGGGAGTTTGTTGTTGTTGTTGCAGGCAATGATGACGCCAAAGATGAGGACTTGAAGCTGAAGCAGGCGATGACCATCGTGCAGTCCCTTGGCAAAGAGCTTTCAATGAAAAAAGCGGTGGCGCTCGCCAGCGAGATTACTGGCACCAGGAAAAATTTACTCTATAGCAAGGCTTTGGAAGAGCTGGATTCCGATAGCAAATGAGCGGGATGAAAGATTGTAAGCATTTGAAAGATCAATTATTATCCGCCCCAGAGTCAGCTGGGCAATTGCTGTAGATAGCTCTTCGTTTATCGCATAGCGTTAGATGAGGAAATTTATAGAGGAAAGTCCGGGCTCCATAGAGCAGAGTGCCAGGTAACGCCTGGGGGGTGAGAACCCACGGCTAGTGCAGCAGAAAATAAACCGCCAGATTACTTTCGAGTATCAGGTAAGGGTGAAATGGTGCGGTAAGAGCGCACCGCGCGACTGGTAACAGTTCGTGGCAATGTAAACCCCACTCCGGAGCAAGGCCAAATAGGGATCTAATGATGCGGCTCGTATCGGATCCGGGTAGGCCGCTAGAAATCTGTGGCGACGCAGATTGAAGATGAATAATTGTCCTCGACAGAACCCGGCTTATAGGCTGACTCTTCTTTTTTTCTCCCCCTAAGTTCTCCTAAGAATAGGTTTAAGCCACCGGCAACTTAATAAACTACATTAATTAAGCTTGCTATTACGCTGAAAACCCTAGAATTCTCTTTAGGAAAAATAGCAAGATAACACCATATTCCCTACTTTTAGCGGCATGATCGCGTATTTTCTTGAAGTAAATCCCCTAAATAGTGCTTGCGCAGTGGGAAATCTGTCCCTATAGTGTGTCTTAGTGGCGAAAAGTGGAAAATACTGTCAAATTGTGGGAAAGGAAGGATTCCGATTCCTCGACTGATTTTCCAATAATAAATGGGGACAACGATGTTTCGCGGCATCAATACTATCAATCTCGATGCGAAGGGCCGCATGGCTATGCCCGCCCGATACCGTGAGCAATTGACTACTCATTGCTCGGGTCATCTCGTTGTTACTATCGACACCAACCATCGTTGTCTGTTGCTCTATCCCCTTGCAGAATGGGAACAGATTGAGCGGCAAATAGAATCCCTTTCCAGTTTCGATCCAATGTCTCAGAGAGTTAAGCATCTGCTTATAGGTCATGCCAATGATCTCGAGCTGGATGGCAGCGGGAGAATTCTTCTGCCTCAGGAATTAAGACAATATGCTCAGCTCGAGAAACATGTCTGCCTGATCGGTCAGGGCAAGAAGCTGGAAATCTGGAGCCAGGATATTTGGAATCAGCAAAGAGAGCAGTGGCTTACGGAATCCTCAACTGAGGGAGAGTTACCGGAAAAACTAAGATCGCTGGCGCTGTAGGGTTGAATGATCATGGCATCTGATCAAGCCCATGAGACGGTGTTGTTTCACGAAGCCGTTGAGGCATTGGTGGGTGATACATCCGGAAAATATGTCGATGCGACTTTTGGTCGTGGAGGACATAGCAGGCTGATTCTCGAGAAGCTTTCAGATCAAGGCGAGCTTCTGGGATTTGATAGAGATCCGGAAGCGATAGAAGTCGCAGAGGCGATGCAACTAGCAGATTCAAGGTTAAAAGTGGCACATGCTCCTTTCAGCCAGTTGGAAAAATACATAAGTGCTCAAGCTTGGTCGGGTGATCTGGATGGAATTTTGTTTGACCTTGGTGTTTCCTCGCCTCAGCTCGATGAGGCAGGGCGAGGGTTCAGTTTCCTAAGAGATGGTCCTCTCGATATGCGAATGGATCCAACGAGCGGGCTTAGTGCTAGCGAATGGATTAATACGGCGGCCGAGAACGAGATTGCCGATGTCCTCTACAAATATGGTGAGGAGCGACATTCGCGAAGAATGGCGAGGCGAATTGTCGAAGAGAGACTAAAGAAGCCCATTACCCGAACCGGGGAATTGGCAGAGTTTATCAAGGAAGCTAACCCTTCCTGGGAAAGAGACAAACATCCAGCGACTCGAGCATTTCAGGGGATTCGCATTTATATCAATAGTGAGCTGGAAGAAATAGAAAGCGCTCTAGGTCAATCTCTAGAGTTATTGAAAGTAGGCGGGAGGCTGGTGGTAATTAGCTTTCACTCGCTTGAAGACAGAATAGTTAAACAGTTTATAGCAAAAGAGGCTAAGGGAGATAATTTTCCGAGAGACCTTCCGGTTTCTCAGGAGATGTTGAATCCCAGACTTAAGCCAATTGGAAAAGCCATAAAGGCAAGTAAGCAGGAAATCGGAAATAATCCGCGGGCAAGAAGCGCAGTTATGCGGATAGCAGAAAAAATAGCGTAATTTCAAGAATAGGCTGGTGACCGCCACTATGAGTATGGGTAAAAAAACAATAGCTTCCCAGGTTCGCCCAGGAAACAAGATGTCCATTCTTCAATGGGCAGGAGTTTCTCGCCCCTCCACAATTGTATTGTTGATACTGCTCGGCTCTATTTTGACCTCCGGTCTTTCCGTAGTGAAGACAACACATCAAAACCGATTTGCATTTAATGAATTACAAGAATTAAAGGATCAGGCCAATCAGCTTGATGTTGAATGGGGCCAACTGCTTATTGAGCAGAGTACATTTGGCATCGAAGGCAGAATAGAGCAGAAAGCGCTTGATCAGTTGGAGATGCGGGTTCCCGAAATTGATAGCATTGTTATGGTGGGCGAATGAACAGCTACTCTGTCAAAGGCTTTCAGCAATGGCGACTATATTTCGTGCTTCTTGGCATGGTGCTCTGTGTTGCTGCCATTGCTTGGAAAGTAAGTGCTCTGCATATCGTCGAGCGAGATTTTCTTCAGCGACAAGGTGATGCCCGTACCATCCGTACAGTACCTCTGGTTGCTAACCGTGGCTTGATTACGGATAGAAACGGAGAGCCTCTGGCTGTAAGCACACCTGTTAAATCAATTTGGATAAACCCTCAGGAAATTAACGAAGATTTCGAGGCGATTGCGACCTTGGCTGCGGAGCTGGAACTCAATGCAGATGTGCTGGCAAATAATATTGAGAATAATAGTAGTAAGGAATTCCTATATGTGAAGCGACGACTTCCTCCCGCTGAAGCTGATCGAATTTTGGAGCGTCGCATCAATGGAGTTTACGGTCAGCAGGAATATCAAAGATTCTACCCGCAGGGTGAAGTAGCGGCTCACATCGTTGGCTTTAGTAATGTAGATGATATCGGTCAGGAAGGTCTTGAGCTTACTTATGACGAGTGGTTGAGAGGTGTTCCCGGCAGAAGACAGGTGATCAAGGATAGGCGTGGGCATATTATCGAAGAGCTGAATACAATTCAGACGGCTCAGCCTGGAAAGAACCTCGAGTTAAGTATCGATTTTCGTTTACAGAGCCTTGCCTATAAAGAGCTTAAAGAAGAATTTGTGACTCGGCGAGCAAAGTCAGCATCTATCGTAGTTCTCGATGTTGATACGGGTGAAGTTCTGGCGATGGCCAATCAGCCTTCGTACAATCCTCATAACAAATCTAATATGACCGATTTTAGTGTTCTGCGAAATCGAGCTATTACCGATATGTTTGAGCCGGGTTCTACTATAAAGGCTTTCACTATAGCCGCTGCGCTAGAGTCTGGAGTCTATACCCCAGATACAGTGATCGAAACTAGTCCTGGATGGATGATGGTTGGCAGGGATGAAGTAAAGGATCTTTTTGATTATGGCACTCTGACTTTATCTACGGTGATTACTAAATCCAGCAACATCGGGTCTAGTAAGATCGCTCTCAATATTGGCCCCGAACCCATTAGAGATGTCCTTGAAAGGGCAGGGGTGGGAGAAGTAACGGGCACTGGATTCCCCGGCGAAAGGGGTGGAATTTTACCTAGCCCAAATAGATGGAGCAATATAGAAATAGCTACTCTCTCTTATGGTTATGGTTTGACCACTTCGGCTCTTCAGCTCGCTCATGCCTACTCAGTGATTGCTGATGGCGGAATTAAAAAACCAGTCTCTTTGGTCAAGCTTGACCAAGCGGCTGTTGATGCATTGCCTCGCGAAAGAGTATTGAGCCAGGTTATAACGGAACAAATTACCGAGATGCTGGAGACTGTTGTTGATCGGAAACGCGGTGGCAGCGCAGTAGAGGCCAGAGTCCCTTTTTATCAAGTGGCTGGAAAAACTGGCACGGCTCACGTCGTCGGTGAATTTGGTTATGAAGAAAATCTTCATAATTCACTATTTGTTGGCTTGATTCCGGCATCTGATCCCAAGCTCGTTGTAGTAATAATAGTGAATGAACCCAAGGGAGATGAGCACTATGGAGGTCAGGTGGCAGCACCTGTATTTTCCAGAGTCGCCTCTGGCGCGATGCGAATATTAAACATTGCTCCTGATGACGTGCCCGACAACCAATCGATGGAGTTGACATCACTCTAAAATGAATACTGCGAAACAATTAAACACAACAATATCATTGCTGGAACTAGTGGAAGGCCTGACTGGCATTCCTGAAGCCGTAAGCTCTGAGTTGAATGTCACTGTGAGCGGAGTGCAGATGGATAGTCGTCTGTTAAAGCAAGGTGATTTGTTTATAGCTTGTTTTGGCAGAAATCACGATGCTCGTGATTATATAAACCAAGCTGTGGGGCAGGGTGCCGCTGCGGTTCTGGCGGAATCTTGCGGTGAGTGGACTGGTATCAGGTTTGTTGAGAATGTGCCGGTGTTGGCGATTGACAACCTTTTCTCAAAGATTAGTGAAGTTGCAAGTCGATTCTATTCCCATCCAAGTCAGAAGCTAAATGTGATTGGAATAACCGGCACCAATGGGAAAACCAGTTGCTGTCAATTTATTGCACAAGCACTTAGTTCGATGGGTCTTCAATGCGGAACTATTGGCACGCTGGGTTACGGAGTCTATGGAGATCTTAAAGAAACGCAATTAACTACACCCGATGCTGTATTTACACAAATGGCACTCGCAGAAATGGTCGAGGATGGAATTGATCCTGTAGTGATGGAAGTTTCGTCTGTCGGACTACATCAGCGTCGTGTTAAAGCAGTTCATTTTGATACAGCGGTTTTTACCAATTTAAGTCGTGATCATCTCGATTATCACGAGAGTATGGAAGATTACGGGAAGAACAAGAAAAAACTATTTCAATCTCAAGGTTTGAGGCAGGCAATTGTAAATCTCGACGATCCCTACGCACTTTCTGTAATTAATAGCATTCCGAAATGCGTAGAAATTTCTACTTACAGTATCAAAAATAAAATGGCTGCGGTCTACGCTGAAGAACTAAAGATGACCAGAACAGGGTTTGAGGCGCGCATTTCAACTCCTATAGGTCAAGGAAATATCGAAGGTTGCCTGCTTGGCTATTTTAATTTTAGTAATTTGCTAGCGGTAATTACCACCCTTATTAGTTATTACAATCAGCGAGAAGGGTTGGATGTCGAGAGGCTGTGTAGTGAGATTTCCAACCTAAAGCCCGTAGATGGAAGAATGGAAATTATCGGCGACTCCGATGATATCACTGTAGTTGTTGATTATGCCCACACACCAGACGGTCTGCGCTCTGCGCTGCTGGGCTTGCGGGATCATTTCGATGGAGATATCTGGTGCGTGTTTGGCTGTGGTGGCAATCGAGATAAAGGCAAACGTCCTTTGATGGGTGAAGTGGCTGAGCAAAATGCAAATAAGCTACTTATATCCGATGACAATCCAAGAAAAGAAGCAGGCGACAAAATTGTTCAGCATATCTTGAGCGGCATAAATGAGCCGGACAAGGTTCTGGTAATTCGAGATAGAGCGGAAGCTATCTCCTACGCTATCGCCAATGCCAAACATGGAGACGTAGTTCTTGTGGCGGGCAAAGGACATGAAACATATCAAGACGTCGCAGGCACCAAGTTGATTTTCAGTGACGCCAATCATGTGAGACTGGCTTTGCAAGAAAGAAGTGCGAACTAGAGGGAATAGAAGAGATTGATTGGGTCCATGACGCTATCGCAATTGAAAAATGAAATAGGCGGTGAGCTCCATGGCCCTGATGTGGAATTCTCAACAGTATCAACTGATACCAGAGTGCTACAGAAGGGTGATCTCTATTTAGCTCTGTGCGGAGAGAATTTCGACGGCAACAAATTTGTAGTGGATGCCATAAGGAAAGGAGCCTGTGGTGCTATTTCCACTGAAGCAGTTGGCTTGCCTGATGGCGGTTCGGTATTAGTGGTGCAGGATACCCATGAGGCTTTGGGAAAAATTGCTTCCCTGAACAGATTGAGAAGTGATTCGAAAGTAGTAGCTCTTACAGGTAGTCAAGGGAAGACAACAGTTAAAGAGATGATCGGTTCCATTTTTGGCTTAGGTGAAAACGCCTTGATCACAGAAGCAAATTTGAATAACACAATTGGTGTGCCATTGACGATGCTGCAAATTTCATCTGAGCACACAAGAGTTGTTTTGGAGATGGGAGCTAACAGTCCTGGTGAGATAGCGTTCAGCGTCAATGCTGCAAAACCAGATATCGCCTTAATCACCAATGCCAATGCTGCACACATTGAAGGGTTTGGTAGTTTGCAGGGGATAGTAGAGGCCAAGGGAGAAATCATTGACGGCCTGTCCGACGAAGGGACAGTGGTTCTGAATGCTGACGACGAGAATTGCGTGCAGTGGATTGATCGAGCAGCGAATAGGAAAAAGGTGTTCTTCAGCTATATCAATGAAGCAGGATCTGCTGAATATTTTGCCTCTGAAATTGAGATGGCTGAGGACGGTGCTGTTAAATTTAATCTGAATACACCAGAGGGAAGCAAAGTAACCTCAATGTTTCTTCTCGGAGAACATAATGTAATGAATGCAGTATCGGCTGCAGCGGTCGCCATGGAAGCGGGCGCTACACTAGATGATGTTTCTGCCGGGCTTTCAAAATTGCAGGCAATCGAAGGGCGTCTATGTCCCGTTGCTGGCATAGCGGGAAGCAGAGTCATTGACGATAGTTACAACGCTGGCCCGGACTCTTTTGTTGCAGCCATTGATGTGTTGAAAAACTGTAAGGGACGAAGAATCTTAGTAGCGGGCGAGATGAGAGAATTAGGTGATGAGTCAGAGAAGGCCCATAGCTTTGTTGGATCATACGCAGCAGAAGCTGGGATAGAAGAACTCTGGGCAAGCAGTGAGTCATGCTTGCCAATGACAAAGGCATTCGGCAGTAGGGCGAGATTATTTACGAATCAAGATGAGCTTTTGAATGCCTGCAAAAATATTGCTGCAGCAGATGTCTCTTTTCTAATTAAAGGTTCCCGCGGCGCGAGAATGGATCTTGTTGTAAATGAATTGCGTGAAAAATAATAATGGGTGGTGAACTCTAATGTTGGTATGGCTTTCAGATTACTTAATACAATTCGATAGTAGTTTTGCCGTGCTCCAGTACATAACTGTACGAGGCATCTTCAGTATTTTGACTGCGTTATTTGTGTCGCTGATTATCGGTCCAACTATGATTCGCCGCCTGAACTATCATCAAATTGGACAAGTGGTGCGGGACGACGGGCCCGAGTCTCACCTTTCCAAGGCCGGGACACCTACGATGGGTGGCGCTTTGATTTTGGTGAGCATCGCGATGAGCACGCTATTGTGGTCGGACCTGAGTAATCACTATGTGTGGATTTTGCTGATGGTAACGATGCTATTTGGGGCAGTAGGCTGGGTTGACGATTATCGTAAGGTGTTCGAGCAAAACTCCAAAGGGCTGTCAGCTCGCTGGAAATATTTCTGGCAATCTGTGATTGGATTGGCGGCAGCTATCGTTCTCTATTACACGGCATTTGGAGCTGTTGAAGTTGAGTACATTATTCCTTTCTTTAAAGATGTCGCCATTGATTTAGGTGTCTTCTATATCGTGATCAGCTATTTCATGATTGTTGGATTCAGCAATGCAGTTAATCTGACGGATGGCTTGGACGGATTGGCGATTCTGCCAACAGTAATGGTAGGCGGAGCATTGGGAATCATTGCTTATCTGGCGGGAAACACAGAGTTCTCGACTTATCTGAATATTCCTTACGTTGTAGGCTCGGGAGAAATTGTCATTTTTGCCGGAGCGCTGGCAGGAGCTGGTCTTGGTTTTCTCTGGTTCAATACTTATCCGGCGCAAATATTCATGGGAGATGTGGGAGCCTTAGCCCTCGGGGCTGCTCTTGGAGTAATGGCGATTATCTCTCGTCATGAAATAATACTTTTCATAATGGGCGGGGTTTTTGTAGTGGAGACTGCGTCTGTAATTATACAGGTAGCTTCATTCAAGATGACTGGAAAGCGAGTGTTTAAGATGGCTCCCCTACATCATCACTTTGAATTAAAGGGCTGGCCTGAGCCCAGGGTTATTGTTCGTTTCTGGATAATCACTGTAATGCTGGTTCTATTTGGCCTGGCTACATTAAAGCTACGTTAGTAGACCTCGGAGACCGAAAGGAATGACAACAGAGTCGAATGACCGCCTGATTGTTATTGTTGGTTTGGGAAGTACGGGTCTTTCCTGCGCAAAATATTTTGCGTCACAAGGGGAGGCGTTCAAGGTTGTTGATGACCGGGAGAATCCGCCAGGTCTTGAGGAGTTGAAAAAAATACTTCCGGACATCGAGCTGGAACTTGGAAGTTTCTCAGAGGAAACTTTTCTAAAGGCCAAGCAACTCGTTGTCAGCCCGGGTGTTAGTTTAAAGACAGAGCAAATAGTAGCGGCAAGATTAGCTGGCGTGCCTATAACCGGTGACATCGATATATTTTCGAAAGTGGTAGATGCTCCAATTATTGGAGTGACTGGGTCAAATGGAAAAAGCACGGTTGTGGCTTTGTTGGCTGAAATATTTCGTAAAGCAGGAAAGCGATATGCCTTGGGCGGAAATTTGGATGGGGCAAACTTTAAGCCAGCATTGGACCTGCTAGACGAAGACAAAAAAGATTTTTACATTTTGGAGTTGTCCAGCTTTCAGCTAGAGACAACAGAGAGCTTGAATGCTGAGGTCGCTGTGTTACTGAATCTTAGCGAAGATCATATGGATCGATATAGCAGTCTTGAAGAATACCATCAGGCTAAGCAAAGAATTTTTAAAGGGTGTAAGCAAATAGTGATTAATCGAGACGACAGCTATAGCAATCCAGCTAGTGAGCTAGAGGTTCCCAAGTGGGACTTCGGTTTCAGCAGGCCTGGTATAAATGGCTTCGGTCTCTTGGAAGATGGTGGAGAACAGTACTTAGCCTATCATTTTGACAAAATCGTATCAGTGAACGAGTTGAAAGTATTCGGTCAGCACAACATATCGAATGTTCTCGCAGCTATTGCTCTCGCAATGTCCGTTGGCATAGATATTAAGCCGATCAAGAAAGCTATAACAGAATTCACTGGGCTACCCCATCGTTGTCAATGGGTTCGGAATATATCCGGTGTCGAATTTTACAATGACTCCAAGGGTACGAACGTTGGCGCTACTGTTGCTGCGGTTGAAGGTCTGGGACAGAGAATTTCTGGCCACATTATTCTTATCGCCGGAGGTGTTGGTAAAGGGGCGGATTTCGCAACCTTGGTTCCTGCCATCAATAAGTGGGGTAAAGAGCTCGTCCTAATCGGTCAGGATGCAGTAGAGATGGCAGCGCACTTCGACTCGGAAATTAATACCTATTTTGCGAATGATATGCAAGATGCCGTAGAAGTCGCATTAAAGCATGCGAGAGCGGGTGATGCTGTGTTGTTGTCCCCAGCATGCGCAAGCTTCGACATGTTTGATAATTTTCAACACAGGGGAAGTTCCTTTGTTCAGTCCGTGGAGACATTGCAATGACAATGGCTAGAACGGCAAACAGACCGCCTCGGTTTAACAAGATTGAAGAGGAAAAGTCCTTAAATCTTGTGTTATTTCTTACTCTGATGCTCTTGACTAGCGGATTGTTGATGATGACATCGGCCTCTGTAGAAATCGCGAGCTCTCGGTATGGTGATCCTTTTTATCACCTAAAACGCCAGGGAATTTTTGCTGCAGTTGGTATTGTGGTGATGTTTGTAACCCTTAATATTCCACTCTATTTGTGGAAGAAATTTAGTTGGTTTCTATTGATGGCTTCCTACGCACTATTGCTACTGGTTCTTGTTCCCGGCGTGGGAAAAGTTGTCAATGGTTCGGCGAGGTGGATCGATCTAGGAATTATTAACCTTCAGCCATCTGAGCTTGCCAAGGTTTTTATAATTATCTATCTCGCATCCTTCTTGGAAAGACACCTGCCGGAAGTGCAGGAAAGCTGGTCCGGATTTATTAAGCCGCTAGGTGTTATATCAGCAGCCGTGGTGTTACTTCACTTTGAGCCTGATCATGGAGCTATGGTGATCTTGTTGCTTACCGCTTTTTGCATGATTTTTCTCGCCGGTGCAAAGTTCTATCGTTTTCTTTTTATGCTAGTTATTTGTAGTGGTGCGGTAGTTGCCATCGCAATTACAAAGCCGTACGTCCTTGTAAGATTCTCTTCCTATCTCAATCCCTGGGCGGCTGAAAATGTTTATGGCGGAGGCTATCAATTAACTCAGGCTCTTATCGCATTTGGAAGGGGAGAATGGCTGGGAGTAGGTTTGGGGAACAGTATTCAGAAACTCTATTTCCTACCTGAGGCGCATACTGATTTTGTCTTGGCGATAATCGGTGAAGAGCTAGGGTTGTTTGGGGTTGGCGTTGTCATTCTGTTGTTTACCTTGCTCGTATATAAAGCTTTCTCAATTGGAAAAATAGCTCACCTCAGGGGATGCCTGTTTGAGGCATTTTTTGCTTACGGCCTCGGATTGTTATTTGCAGGTCAGGCTCTCATTAACATTGGAGTGAATATTGGCTTACTACCTACCAAGGGCTTAACACTACCGTTTCTTAGCCAGGGCGGAGCCAGCCTTATTGTTAGCTGTTTCATGATTGCTTTGTTAGTGAGAATTCAATATGAGACTGAGTATTTGAAGCCGGCCAGTACATCGAGGAAAGCTAAAGAGTGAATACTCAAAACACAAAAGTTTTGATAATGGCTGCAGGAACAGGCGGCCATGTATTTCCTGCGCTTTCTATCGCTCAATGTTTGAGAGACCAGGGTGTGATAACAGAGTGGTTAGGTACTCGTCACGGTATGGAAAATAATTTGCTGGAGAATTCCGGCATTAAGATTCATCCCGTTTCTGTAAAGGGATTAAAGGGAAAGGGCATAGTGAGATTGCTGTTGGCTCCGTTTATGATGCTTGTTGCCTTAGTTCAGTCGATGCGTGTGATTGCAAGAGTGAAGCCGAATTGCGTGTTAGGAATGGGAGGCTTTGTATCAGGTCCTGGTGGTCTAGCTACGAAATTGCTCGGTAAACCGTTGCTTATTCATGAGCAGAACGCCGTGCCGGGATTTACCAATCGAATGTTGGCAAGAATATCGAATAAAGTGTTTGAAGCATTTCCTCGAACTTTCAAGAGCAGTCAGAAAGTTATGTTTACCGGGAATCCCATAAGGGAAGATATAGCTGCCTTGCATCAACTTGAAAGAACATTCTCTCCTGAAAATGAGCCTCTTCGCATTCTGGTGCTTGGCGGAAGTCAGGGTGCTTTAGCTATTAACGAAATTGTTCCTCAAATAATAGAACAATGGGATTCAAATAGCAGGCCGACTCTAATTCACCAATCGGGAAAGGCAACGCTGGAACGAACTAAAGAATTTTACGAATCGGCAGGAATCGAGCTAGGCAACAGTATAAAAGTTCAGGCGTTTATTGAGGACATGGCTGACGTATATATGTGGGCGGATCTGGTCATTTGTCGTTCTGGAGCTAGCACGGTCAGTGAACTAGCAGCTGTGGGTCTGCCTTCTGTGCTCATACCTTATCCCCATCATAGTGATAAGCAGCAGAGTCACAATGCAAAATGGCTATCGGGCGCGGGAGCAGCCTATCTGTTGGAGCAATCAGAGTTAAGCAGAGAATCCCTCAGCAAAATATTATCCCGGCTTCAGGCTAATCGTTCAGAATTAGTAGAGATGAGCGCGAAGGCAAAGTCATTAGCTGTTTGTAATGCAAGCGAATTGATTTCCGAACAATGCCTGGAGCTTGCCAATGGCTGATTATAATAACGTACATATTGTTCCAGAAATGCGCCGCATAAAGACAATTCACTTTGTAGGTGTCGGCGGTGCCGGAATGTGTGGCATTGCCGAAGTGCTGCTGAACCAAGGCTATTCAATTACTGGTTCAGACATTAAGGAGTCAGCGAATACCGAAAGGTTGGCTTCTATGGGGGCAAAAATATATATCGGTCATGATGCTGCCAACGTAGAAAGTGCAGATGTTGTCGTGTATTCAAGTGCGATTGATACCAAGAACCCAGAACTAAATGCTGCTGTGTCTAAAGCCAAGCCACTAATCGCACGAGCTGAAATGCTTGCTGAGCTAATGCGCTATAGGCATTCAATTGCGATCGCGGGAACCCATGGCAAGACTACGACAACGAGTATTGTCGCTTCTATTCTCGCAGAGGCGGGTTTCGACCCCACGTTTGTAATAGGGGGCCTCTTAAATAGTGCCGGGACCAATGCGAGACTAGGAGAGAGTCGTTATCTTGTTGCAGAGGCGGACGAGAGCGATGCTTCCTTTATGCACTTACAGCCGATGGTTGCAGTTGTAACTAATATCGAAGCTGATCACATGAGTACTTATGGTGGGGACTTCGAAAACCTAAAGAAGTACTTTATCGAATTTCTTCATAATCTACCTTTTTATGGGCTGGTTGTTCTTTGCATCGATGACCCAACGGTCCGCGAGATACTTCCGCGAGTTTCCAAGCCAAAGCTCACTTATGGCTTCTCGGAAGATGCTGATTTCAGGATCGAAAACTTAAGGCAGCATGAAAGAATTACGGAATTTGATGTCTTTAGAAAAGATAAGCAGGATCACCTCTCAATTTCTCTGGGGATGCCGGGTAAACACAATGCATTGAATGCTACCGCAGCTGTAGTAATCGCCTGTGACGAGGGGATTGAAGACAAAGACATTCAAAATGGCATCAAGAATTTTTCCGGAGTGGGACGACGATTTGATGTGCAGGGAGAGTTTGAAATTGAAGGCGGCTCGGTGCTGTTAATAGATGATTATGGCCATCATCCAACCGAGGTTGCCGCAACGATCACAGCTTTGCGCGATGGCTGGCCTGACAACCGCCTGGTAATGATTTATCAGCCCCATAGATATAGTCGAACCAAAGACTTGTATGAAGACTTCGTGGATGTACTGTGCGAGACCGACGTTTTACTTCTGCTCGAAGTTTATTCTGCAGGTGAGAAAAAGATACCCGGAGCCGATTCAAGGAGTCTCTGCAGAAGTATCCGATTACGTGGAAAAGTGGATCCTGTGTACGTACAAAACGAGCCTGATGTTCATGAAATTTTGCAGGGTCTTTTGCTGCCAGGAGACATCGTTTTGACTCAGGGAGCCGGTTCAGTGGGTACTTTGGCCAAGCAATTGGCAGAAACGGGCTTTAAAGCATAATTAATTGATTTTTATAGAAGAATTTAACGATTTTAAGTCAAGAAATAGTGATATGAGAACGATAAATAGAGATGAATTAGTAGCAAAATTGGGGCATGTAGTTGTCCTCAATGGCGGGCTGTCAGCAGAGCGGGAAATCTCCCTAATAAGTGGGCGCGCAGTTTTTAATGGATTGCAGCGTTTGGGGGTGAATTCGTCCTTGCTAGATGTTGATGCTGATATTGCCCAAGAGCTTGAAAGGGCGAAGCCAGACCTCGTTCTCAATATGCTCCATGGTCAAGGTGGCGAAGATGGAGTGATTCAGGGGTTTCTTGAAACCCTGGGGCTGCCATACACAGGGAGTGGAGTTCTCGCTTCTGCTCTGGCGATGGACAAGATCCAGAGCAAATTGATTTGGCGACAACATGGATTGAGAACTGCTGATTTTATTGAGCTCGGTACAGGCACAGATTGGCAGTCAGTCATCGATAAATTGGGAAAGCTTATTGTAAAGCCGGTAAATGGTGGTTCCAGTATCGGCATAGCAATTGTTGAAGATGCAGATTCTCTAAAGAAGCAATATTACATTGCAAGAGAGTTGGATTCGAGAGTAATGGCTGAACAGTTTATTGAAGGTTTGGAGTTTTCAGTTCCGGTAATACAGGACCAAGTATTTCCAACAGTCCAGATGGAAACGAGAAAACAATTTTTTGACTTCGAAGCAAAGTATGTTGATGAGGACACGAAGATTATTTGTCCTCCTAAGTTTGAAGGAAACAAGCAGCAAGAGCTCAATGAGCTAGTGCTTGCTGCATTTCAAAGTTTAGGGTGTAAAGGGTTAGCAAGGGTAGACGTAATGCAGGATTCAAATGGCGACTTTTATCTACTGGAGCTAAATACCATTCCGGGAATGACCGAACATAGCTTTGTTCCAATGTCTGCTAAAGAAACAGGTATTAGTTTTGATGAATTACTCCTGAAAATCCTGGACGCTGAATTGGCGTTGAATTCAAAATGAGTGCACCGAGACATACAAAGAGTGGCATGCGTGCAACCAAACGTATTCCACTTCAAAACAGGCAGCCACTTAAGCTGAAGTATTCGCCTAAGCGAAATCTTGTTTTGTTAACTGCATTTGGTTTAAGCCTGGGACTTTTAGTGACGCAATATAATCAGGAAATTTCCCTGTTTATGAACCGCCCCGTGAGCAAGGTAAGAATGGAGAACAGCTGGCAACATATTGGTGAGTCAGAAATCCGTCAGCGACTTTCAAATTATATGGGTGAAGGCTTTTTTGATTTTGATGTAGAGGGAGTTAAATCTGAGCTAGAGAGTCATTCCTGGGTTTCATCAGTTTCGGCGAAACGTGTATGGCCTGACACACTTTCACTACAGATCAACGAACAAGTCGCTATAGCCCGCTGGGGAGAACGTCAACTTCTTAATCAGTATGGTGAGATTTTTGAACCGGAAAACGTAACAACGCAAGCTAATTTACCTGTGCTTACAGGACCGGAAAACAGTCAATTCGAAGTGATGGAGCAGTATCAGAAGCTTAGTCAGCTCCTTTTTCCCTCTGCGCTCAGGTTGTCCGGGCTTTATTTGAGCAAAAGGGGTAGTTGGGAGCTTGAATTGAATGACAGGTTGGGAGTAATTGTTGGAAGGGTAGATGTACTCGAAAGGACTCAAAGATTTGTAGACTTTCACAATGTTCAGAACAACGAACAAATAGCACTGATCGAATCAGTAGACTTACGATATAGCAATGGAATTGCAGTACAAAATGCAGAGCCAGATTTAACAGAAATTGCAGCAAGGTAAATAATAAACCAGGAATCAATAGCGCTCAGCTACCTGGAGAAACCATTTATGAATGAATCAGTAAACGAAAATATGATAGTCGGACTCGATATCGGTACATCGAAGGTCGTCGCTATTGTTGGTGAAATAAACGATAGCGGTGGCCTGGACATTGTTGGCATTGGTAGTCACCAGTCCCGAGGTTTGAAAAAGGGAACGGTAGTCAATATCGAGTCCACTGTTGAATCTATTCAGCGAGCCATTGAGGAAGCTGAATTAATGGCGGGGTGTCAAATTCATTCTGTCTATGCAGGTATCGCTGGGAGTCATATCAGAAGTATGAATTCCCACGGAATAGTTGCCATAAGAGATGGCGAGGTAATGAGAGCAGACATTGAGAGAGTGATTGATGCTGCTCAGGCTGTTGCTATTCCGGCGGACCAAAAAGTTCTCCACATACTTCCCCAGGAATACATCATTGATTCCCAGGAAGGTGTTAAAGAGCCTCTAGGAATGTCGGGTGTTCGATTGGAAGCTAAAGTACATCTAGTAACCTGTGCAATAAATGCTGTTCAAAACATTGAAAAATGTATCAAGCGATGCGGGCTAGATACTGATGAAATTATTTTGGAACAGCTGGCTTCAGCCTATGCCGTATTAACCGAAGATGAAAAAGAATTGGGTGTATGTCTAGTTGATATCGGTGGCGGTACTACTGACATCGCAATTTTCACCGAAGGGGCAATTCGTCATACCGGTGTAATTCCCATAGCGGGAGATCAGGTGACTAATGACATCGCCATGGCGCTCAGAACACCTACAGAGAATGCAGAAGATATCAAAATAAAGTACGCCTGTGCTTTGACTCAACTAGCCAGCGCTAATGACACGATTAAAGTTCCAAGTGTCGGTGATCGTCCTCCACGGGAACTTTCGAGACAGGCTTTGGCGGAAGTTGTCGAGCCTCGATATGACGAATTATTCACCTTGGTACAGGCTGAGCTGCAGCGAAGTGGTTTTGAAAACTTGCTTGCGGCGGGTGTAGTCCTAACTGGTGGAACCAGCAAAATGGAAGGTGTAGTTGAATTGGCAGAAGAAATATTTCATGCGCCAGTTAGGATAGGAAAACCTAATAATGTCAATGGATTAGCCGATATTGTAAGAAACCCGATTTATTCTACTGGTGTTGGGTTATTACTCTATGGGCTAAAGCAGTATCAGGAACGAGGCGGAATTGATTCCAAGCAGGAACCACAGATTCAGATGGTGGATCGAGTGAAAAATTGGTTCCAGGGTAATTTTTAATTAGTAATTTTAACCAACACAAGTTAAAGAATTTTATAAATAATAAGGGGGCTATATGTTCGAATTAGTCGAAAATCTCACGCAAAGCGCCGAGATCAAAGTTATCGGTGTAGGTGGTGGTGGCGGAAACGCAGTCCATCACATGATCAATAATGAGGTTGATGGAGTTGAGTTCATTTGTGCAAACACTGACTCGCAAGCTCTAAGTAATCTCAAGGCTAAAACCATCTTGCAGATGGGAAGCAATATCACAAAAGGTTTGGGTGCTGGTGCAGACCCGGAGAGAGGTCGGCAAGCCGCCCTTGAAGACCGTGATGAAATTGCAGAGATTCTTGCTGGCGCTGACATGGTATTTATTACTGCCGGCATGGGGGGAGGTACCGGAACAGGTGCTGCTCCAATCGTTGCTGAAGTAGCGAGAGAACTTGGCATATTAACTGTTGCTGTTGTAACCCGGCCATTTTCCTTTGAAGGTAAGAAGCGTTCCGCAATTGCAGATGAGGGGATACGTCAATTATCTGAGCAGGTAGATTCTTTAATTACCATTCCAAATGAAAAATTGATGGATGTTCTTGGTAAAGAAGCTTCCTTGTTGGAAGCATTCAAAGCAGCAAATGATGTATTACTCGGTGCAGTAAAAGGAATCGCTGACTTAATCATGAATAAGGGCATGATCAACGTGGATTTTGCCGATGTAAAAACTGTTATGTCTGAAATGGGCATGGCGATGATGGGAACGGGGACTGCCGTTGGCGAAGATAGGGCAAGACTCGCTGCAGAGGCCGCTATTCGGAGCCCGCTGCTGGAAGACGTAAATCTTCAGGGCGCTAGGGGCATACTGGTTAATATTACTGCTGGTGAGAACCTCTCCTTGGGCGAATTCTCTGAAGTTGGCGATACAATTGAAGAGTTTGCTTCTGAAGATGCAACGGTAGTTGTTGGAACTGTCATTGATCCAAGCCTGGATAGTGAGATGAGGGTAACGGTTGTTGCCACTGGTCTTAATTCTGAATATGCAATTCCCACGAAGGTCGTGGATAACACTCAGAAAGAAACTTCCACAGACTACAGAAACCTGGACCGACCAGCGATTCTTCGCAATAGGGAATCAGCGGAGCCAGCGCCAGTAATGGCACAAGCTGCAGGTGCAGAGACTGATATGGATTATCTGGATATTCCGGCTTTCTTAAGAAGGCAGGCTGATTAAGCTGCCTTTTTCCGGGGAATTGAAAGATTTTCCTGTCCCTCCTGCTCTTTAGTAACAATGTAAGCTAGAAGAGTAAGGATTTGCGGTTCGGAGATATCTTCCCATATATTGGGTTCTGGCGTGGAGTTTGATACTATGCGTCAGCTTTGTAACAGTCCGATTTCTTAGACGAAAAAGGGAACGAACCCGAATTTTGCTGGTCTATACAGCAAAGGCACCGCAGAAGACCTATGCTAAAACAAAGAACACTCAAAAATGTGATTCGAGCAACCGGTGTCGGCCTGCACACCGGTGAAAAAGTTTATCTCACACTACGTCCCGCTCCGGTTAATACCGGAATAGTTTTCACTCGAGTTGATCTCGAAGTTCCCGTGCAAATTGAAGCCATAGCTGCGAATGTCGGAGACACAACCTTGTCTACCTGCCTGGTGAAAGATGACGTCAGGATTTCTACAATCGAACACTTGATGTCAGCGATGTCCGGTCTCGGCATTGATAATGCTTATGTGGATGTGAGCGCAGCTGAAGTTCCAATAATGGATGGCAGCGCTGGACCATTTGTATTCTTGATTCAATCTGCCGGTATCGAAGAACAACCGGCAGCGAAGAAATTCATTAAGATACTCAAGCCATTAACGTTAGAACATGGGGACAAGGCTGTAAGCCTAGAGCCATTTGACGGATTCAAAGTTAGTTACACACTTCTTTACGATCACCCCGTTTATAAAAATCACACCACGAGCGCCACCATCGACTTCTCAAGTACGTCTTTTGTAAAAGAAGTCAGTCGAGCACGTACATTCGGATTCATGCACGAATTTGAAGAACTGCGAAACCGAAATCTGGCATTAGGTGCCAGCATGGATAATGCAATTGCCGTTGGTGATTACAAAGTCTTGAATGAAGACGGACTTCGATACGAAGACGAATTTGTAAAACACAAAATCCTCGATTCTATTGGCGATTTGTACCTCCTTGGGAACAGCTTGATAGGTGAGTTCAAGGGATATAAATCTGGACATGCCCTGAATAATGCTTTATTAAGAATGCTCGAAGTAAATCAGGATGCATGGGAAATCGTCAGTTTCGACACGGAATCAAATGTACCGATTTCATATATGAAGCCGGTACTCGCTGCGTAGTAAGTAACCTACTGATTTATAACACTATATTTAACGGTGTTGAAATATTTCTTATCAACCCCAAATGTAGTGTATTAGCCGAAATTCTGAGAATAACGCCTGAATGAAAGTAATATTAGTTGACCAGCGCCACGGTCACACAAAAACTATTGTCCTCAAAGGCTGGCTGAAAGGCCTGCTTTCTTTATGCCTGCTCGGTACTCCCGTCGCTCTGGGATACTTTGGTTATCAATTCGCTGTTTCACAAAATTCCGGAATCTTCACCGAGGAGTCCGCTCGTAATTGGGAACAGCAAATCAGGTTTCAAGCTGAACAGTTAACAGAAATAAAACAAGAATCTGAAGAACAGTTGGAAGCGTTGACTCTGCGATTGGCAATGTTGCAAGCCCGTTTGGTTCGACTCGATGCTGTAGGCGAGCGAGTTACTTCAATAGCGAACTTGGACACTGGAGAATTTAACTTCAGCGAACCTGTTGCTCTGGGGGGGCCACTTCTCGGTGATACGCGAGCGCCAACGTCGAATGAACTCATGGATTCGGTCTATCTGTTGGAAAGGCAACTCGAAGATCGCCAGCAACAGCTGCAAATCTTGGAAAGCCTGATGACCGACCGGAAAATCCAGTCCGATGTTTTCCTGGCCGGCAGACCTGTAAATAATGGATGGATAGCTTCACGATTTGGTCAACGACTAGATCCGATTACCGGACAGCTCGCCTTTCATGGCGGGGTAGATTTCACTACTGGTAAAGCTGGCGCAGAAATCAATACGGTAGCTGCAGGAGTTATAACCTGGTCGGGGCCTCGCACTGATTACGGTTTGATGGTTGAAGTGAATCACGGCAATGGGTTCACTACTAGATATGCCCATTCAGAGAAAGTCCTGGTTGAAGTCGGTGATATTGTAAAGAAGGGACAAAATATTGCCCTTGTAGGATCCACCGGAAGAAGTACTGGTCCTCATGTACATTTCGAAGTTTATAAGAACGGAAGAATCGTTGACCCAGCTGCCTATATTCATAGAACAGCCAGATAATCCCCACCACCTCAATATACTCCAGCGTATGTCTCTAAAAGCCTCAGGCTTTTGATTCCATATAGTCTGGATGCTTCAAGCTAGACTAAATTAACTAATATTCCAGAAAAAACATTATGAGCATACTTAACAAAATATTTGGCAGTAGCAATTCACGTAAGCTGAAAAAGCTAAGTCGCATTGTCACTGTAATTAATAGTCATGAAGAATCTATCAAAGCTCTTTCTGATGACGCACTTAAGCAAAAGACTGAAGAATTCAAGCAGCGATTCGACGGTGGTGAGTCCTTGGAAGCTCTGCTTCCTGAAGCTTTCGCGGTAGTCCGTGAGGCCGGTGTGCGCGTTATGGGAATGAGACACTTTGATGTGCAAATGATTGGGGGAGTCGTACTCAATGAAGGCAGCATATCTGAGATGAGAACTGGTGAAGGCAAGACGCTAATGGCTACGCTTCCCGCATATCTCAATGGCCTAACTGGTAAAGGTGTTCATATTGTCACGGTTAATGAATACCTTGCAGAACGTGACGCAAACTGGATGCGTCCTCTTTACGAGTTTCTTGGACTTAGCGTTGGAATAATCGCTTCTGGTCAAAATCCAGAGGACAAGAAGGCTGCTTACGATTCTTCAATTACATACGGCACTAATAACGAATTCGGATTCGACTATCTTCGCGACAATATGGCATTTCGTCTTGACGATAAGATGCAGAGGGAATTAAATTTTGCAGTAGTGGACGAAGTCGATTCGATTCTCATCGATGAGGCTAGAACACCTCTCATTATCTCTGGCGCAGCAGAGAATAGCTCAGAGCTTTATGTAGCAATCAATCAACTAATACCTAAATTGGAAATGGGTGAAAAAGTTGAAAAGTCCAAGATGGAGATGATGGACAAGAATTTTGTTCCTGAAGAATCAGGTCATTTTTCTGTCGACGAAAAAAGTCGACAAGTAGAATTGACAGAGACAGGGCATGAGTTTGTAGAAGATCTTCTTATCAAGAAGAAACTTCTAGACGAGGGAGAGTCTCTCTATGCAGCAACAAATCTTTCCTTATTACACCACGTACATGCTGCTCTTAAGGCCCATCATCTCTTTCATCGAGATATAGAATACATAGTTCAAGAAAAACGAATCGTTCTAATCGATGAGCACACGGGTAGAACAATGGAAGGGCGAAGGCTGTCTGAGGGTATGCATCAAGCGTTGGAAGCCAAGGAAAAACTGGAAATTCAAAGTGAGAGCCAGACTCTGGCCTCTACCACTTTCCAGAACTATTTCCGCCTCTATAACACCCTTTCCGGAATGACGGGTACTGCAGACACCGAGGCATTCGAATTCAGTCAAATTTATGGTCTAAACGTCGTTGTTATTCCAACCAATATGCCGATGGTCAGAGACGATGCTAACGACCTTATCTACCTGACTATGGATGAGAAGCTCGAAGCTATCGTTGAGGATATCTCCGAGATCAGCAAAGCCGGTGCCCCGGTTCTGGTTGGAACTGCATCCATCGATACTTCAGAAATCATTTCCAAATACTTGACTGAGAATAAGATTGAGCATGAAGTGCTCAATGCGAAATTTCACCAGAGGGAAGCACAGATTATTGCTGAGGCCGGTAGGCCCGGAGTCGTAACTATTGCTACTAATATGGCTGGCCGAGGAACAGATATAGTTCTCGGTGGTAAGTGGGAAGCAGAGATCGCCGAGCTTGAAAATCCAACTGAAGAACAAATCAGCAATATCAAGACTGAATGGCAAAAGCGTCACGACACAGTTATTAAAGCTGGCGGCCTACACATTATCGGTACTGAGCGCCATGAATCTAGACGCATAGACAATCAGCTCAGGGGACGTTCTGGCCGTCAGGGTGATCCAGGTTATTCGAGATTTTACCTTTCGATGGAAGATAATCTGTTAAGAATATTCGCCACAGATGGTGTTAAGAACTTCATGCGGCGTTTGGGAATGGAGCGAGGAGAAGCGATTGAGCATGGAATGGTAACGCGCTCCATTGAGAAAGCGCAGCGAAAAGTTGAAGGTAGAAACTTTGATATCAGAAAGCAGCTGCTTGAATACGATAACGTGGCTAATGATCAACGAACGATTATTTATCGTCAACGAAACGAATTAATGGCCAGCGAGGATATCACCGAACTGCTGGATGATATGCGTGATGATGTGGTTTCCCAACTTGTTGATGACCACATTCCTCCTCAAAGTGTTCCTGAGCAATGGGATGTTGAAGGTCTGGAGACGAGTATCGATGCAGAATTTTCTTCACAACAGCCAGTTCAGCAGTGGTTGGATGAGGATGATCAGTTATACGAAGACCAGTTGAAGCAACGTATCAATGTCAATCTGACTGAAGAATACGTGGATAAATGTACCGCGATAGGTGAAAAAATGCGCGGCTTCGAGAAGCAAATCACTTTGCAGATTCTCGATGGTCTTTGGAAAGACCATTTGGCTACCATGGATCACTTAAGACAAGGAATTTTCCTTCGTAGTTATGGCGGCAAGAATCCGAGGCAAGAATACAAGCGAGAAGCATTCGCCTTATTTCAGGATTTGATGACCAATCTTCAACAGGAAGTTGTGAAGGTCTTGAGTCACGTAAAAATCAGGCAAGAAGACGAGGCCGATGCAATTGAGCGACAAAGAGCAGAAGAGCGAGCCCGGGCTCAAGTGAACTTTCAGCATCAAGAGGTTTCAGCCTTGAGCGACGCTGCGGCAAGTGAAGGAGCCAATGCTGATAGTCCTGGCGGTGGTGCTACTGCTGGTGGCAATGAAGAGAAGCAATCTCCATTCGTGCGGGGAATGGCAAAAGTTGGCAGAAATGATCCTTGTCCTTGTGGTTCAGGTAAGAAATTCAAAGCCTGCCACGGAAAAATTTCTTAGTATTTTGTGTTTAAGAATTAAAGCTTGAAGAGTTAACGAAAATGGCGATAACCGAGCAATCAGTATCTACTATCTATCCAGTAGCAGGCGTGCGCTTGTCGGCTGTGGCTGCCAATATTCGCTATGCCGATAGGCTCGACCTAGTATTGATAGAAATAAAAGAGGGTTCCCGAGTTTCTGGAGTGTTTACTCAGAATGCTTTTTGTGCGGCACCAGTAAATGTTTCCAAGAAGCACCTGCTGCAAATGGACAGCCGGTACTTTCTAATCAATACAGGTAATGCCAATGCAGGTACTGGAAAAGAGGGGGAGTTGGCGGCAAGAGATTGTTGTCAAACAGTGGCTGATACAAGCGACGTAGAACTCCAACAAGTATTGCCGTTTTCCACAGGTGTCATTGGGGAGGCTTTAGCGGTAGAAAAGATTCAGGCTGCAATACCACAGGCTTTCAACAGTCTTAATGAAAATAATTGGTCTGATGCTGCCACAGGAATACTAACAACTGATACTCGACCAAAAATCGCATCGACTCAAATTGAAATCAACGGAGAGCGGATTAACATTACGGGTATTGCTAAAGGCTCGGGAATGATCAAGCCGAATATGGCGACCATGCTGGCTTATGTATTCACCGATGCAAATATAGAGAAGCAAACTCTGAACTCGTTTCTTAATTCAGCGGTTGAGAAGTCATTCAATAGACTGACAGTAGATGGTGATACCTCCACTAATGATTGCTGCATGCTGGTAGCCACTGGAGAAAACTCAGCTAGTAAGATTGAGGCTGATACCTCGCAGGCTGTAGAATTTTCGTTGGCATTGGACGCGCTTTTTATTGATTTAGCCAAAGGGCTGATAAAGGATGCTGAGGGAGCTACAAAATTTGTGACTATTAAGGTCAGTGGAGGGGCAAACGCCGATGAGTGTCTCGCCGTGGCTTACACTGTAGCCGAATCTCCGCTGGTAAAGACCGCACTATTTGCGTCAGATCCTAACTGGGGGCGAATACTTGCAGCGATTGGTCGCGCAGGGCTGAACTCATTGGATATAGGGAAGGTTTCAATATCCCTCGGTAATGTGTGCCTAGTAAGCGGTGGTGCCATCGATTCCAGCTACACGGAAGAATTAGGCCAGAGTGAAATGAATAAAGAAGAAATTCTTATTGATATTGGTTTGGCACGAGGAGATGCCCAGGAGACAGTATGGACCTCCGATTTGTCCCATGAATATGTCCGAATTAACGCCGAATATAGAAGCTGAAACTTCAGCCCTAATTCCTACCTATAACAAGACCAGTTCAGGTTGCCTATCGTGTCAAAATCGAAACAATCTCCAGTTCATGTGGCAGTTGGGGTAATCCTTGATTTAGATCGACGGGTTTTGGTGTCCAAACGACATATCGACAGCCATCAAGGTGGGTATTGGGAATTTCCCGGTGGCAAGGTAGAAGTGGGTGAAACTGTAGAGCGCGCGTTAAGTAGAGAAATCAAAGAAGAGCTCGGTCTCGAAATTCTCACAGCCTTCCCTCTTCAAAAAATCACCCATGAATACCATGACAAAAGTGTTTTGCTTGATGTTTATCTGGTGGCCAGTTTTACAGGCGAGGCGATGGGATTGGAAGGGCAGGCGATAAAATGGCAACCCCTGGATAGCTTGGCAAAATCGGATTTTCCCGCAGCCAATGCGGAGATTATCAAGACATTGCAGTTACCTGAAGAACTAACAATCATGTCTGATGTTTCTACTCTCGATAAATAATTGACAATTACTCGTTGCTTGTTAGATAACAAAATCCAAAAGGTGTAGCTAAGACAGAAACAATTTTCCAGGCTCAAGAGTCGGCTAGTCTTCCGGTCTATGCTCTGGGAGGCCTAAATAGGCAGGAATTGGAACAGGCGTGGAACTGTGGCGGTTATGGTATTGCCGGAATCTCAGCTTTCTTGGGCCGGTAATTACCACATGAATTGCCTTATGGCTTAATTGGATAAGAATCCCTACTTAGGGAAAAACTCCAATTGGGCCAGCAAGTTACTGATATAAATAGAATTAGCATGCTTGAATCTGGGAGAAAATCTGGTTAATTGTGATAAAGTATTTAGCCTAGGAGCAGATACACAGAACTGGAGAGGTGATATGCAGGGATTTCGCCTGTGGCAAACTATCGGCTGCGGATGTGATCGGGTTCACTGCGATTATTTCTAACTAGTTGAAACTGTAGGAATAAATAGCGAGAGATCGGCGGGTGTTATGAGAGAATTATTCTTAGTTAAAATGTCGAGGAAGCGACTTGTGTTGGCTTTCCTCCTGTTGGCATTTTCAGGACCAGTGTTTGCGGATTTTGCTATTCTGGTCGATCAGGCCGTGTTGGTTGAAAAAAACCCCGAAGTAGCTCCTCTGGTAGAGGATGAAGAGCTCGAGGAGCAACCCGTAATAGGCCAAGCAAATGATGCATCCTATGTAAGCTCTGGAGGGTGGGCGGTAACCGGCACGGAATTTATCGATGCCAACGTAGTGGTATTTGACTTTGGCATTAACCCTACTGTGGCTCAGGCAACTCTGACTCTTCCTATCGAGGAAGTGTATCCGCAAAATGACTCAGTCCCGCTAGAAATTTTTGTCTTCTCAGATAATGGATTTATTGAATATACGGATTATTCCATTGGCTTCGTTAACTCCATAGCGGAGCTTGATGTCGCTTTACTCACAGAAATAGAAATAGACGTAACCGGGGCAGTGAATGCTGCACTTGGTACCGGCCAATACGTTGCCTTTTGAATCAGTAGCACCATAGCTCCAGCGGCTGTGCTAAGTACACTCAGCCCTTCATGGACTGGTGCGAAATTCACAGATAATCCGAGTTTGGAATTTACCCCTGGCGCAGCTCCGGCAGTTGCAAATGATGTAGCTCGCTTCGACGGTTACACACTCGAAGTGCCAAATATAGAGGTGCCAGGAACAGGCGAGGCCGCGGTTCAATTACGCTTGGTTGACGTCAACGAACTAAGATTTCAATTAACAGCTGCAGAAATCACTGGCACGGGCGTTGGCGCGCCTCCACTATCAGGCATCGAGTTATTTAACTGTTCCGCATTTACGGCACCTACGGCAGTGACGGTCGCTGCCGGAACTTCTACCTATTCGGTCAACTCCGAAATCCTCGATATCCCAAGCGTTAACTTTGATGATGAGCAAGTTGCCCTAAGGCTTGAACATATTGAAGGTACTGATCCCTGGATGTTTGAAACCTTGTCTATAGGAGAAGTTCAGGCAGGACCTTCCCAGGCAACAATTTCCGCTCTTGGCGGTGGTTTGATAGTTGAGCCAAGCCAAGACTTTGTTCCTCTGTGTCACGGTTGGGTACTTATCGGGGATTCCATACGTAACAGAGTAGTGGAGAGAAATCTGATTTCCGGAGAGACTGGAAACACCTACGCTTTCAATACTGTTCCAGACCAATTTACCTTGGATGATGCAAATGGTGCAGTCTATATGACTGTACACCCAGAAACCGAAAGGCTCTACAGATTGGATTTGAATACAGGCGCATTTACATCTAATCGTATTGAACAAGTTCTCAGCGCTGGCGGCTTTGATCATACCTATAACTGGTCGCTGAGAGATATCGCTCTCGGCGAGGCTGGGAATGTGTTTGCGATTATGTATGACAATATTCAAATCGATCCCGAGAATGCTATTCCTTATACTGAAACTGGTTTGTGGTTGGGGTTGATGGATCCAAGTGCGAATTTCTTAACAGATAGCCTACCTCTCGAGAGTCCAATTAGAATCGAATATGATCCGGTTCTAGACCATGTGTTCCTGGCGACAGAGTCCAATCTAGCTACTTTCAACTTTAATCCGCTTACTAACGTAATGGATTTTGTACCTGGAACGGACCTTGCTGTGGGCAATGGCTGTACAGATTTTAGTGTTTCTCCGGATGGAACTCGCCTCGCTTATTCCTGCCCCAATGGCAACCGTAATGGTACCAATTTCAGTATTGTGGATATGGACCCAGAGGCATATTTCGATGCAGATGGGGAATGGTTTCTAGGTAGTTCACCAGTGAGTGCTGCTTTCGATAGTACAGGGACTCTGTTAATAGCAACCGACAATGACAAATTATATGTATTCGATGTTGTTACTCACTTGATTTTGGAAGATTTTGAATTAGGTCTTTTAGAAGAAGAGAAGATTAGGAAGATTAGAGTTTCACGGGATGGAGATCTTCTGCTTCTATTTCTCGAGAATGAAACACACGCCGAAAACAGTAAATTTTACTGGATGCCTATGCCAGATGTTCAGGGTACACCACTTCCCTAAGTAGCATTATTTAGGTGGGTTGAATATTGAATCGGGCTGACAGGATGTTAGCCTTAAGAAGTTTATCGCAATGGGCTATTGATCTTGGTCCTGAGAATCTACCGGGTAAATTTCTTCTCCAGGAATGCTATGGCGTTCCATAGCCCAATCACCAAAATCTACTAATTTGCAGCGCTCACTACAAAATGGTCTGTATTCGTTGGACTCTTTCCATTCCAGTTCTTTACTGCAGCTGGGACAGTTAACTTTTTTAATAGTCGTCATAAACACTTCTTTGAATATTCGAGATAGTTTGTGTGCAAGCTTTTCACTCTTGATTCAATCGAATCAAGGTTTCCCTCATTATCGAGTACATCATCTGCTTTTTGCAATCGCTTCTCTCGCTTCATTTGCGAAGCGATAATGGACTTGATGGTCTCTTCCGAACTACCATCTCGTTGCAGGGTTCTGCTCAGTTGTGTTTGTTCTGAAACATCAATTACCAGAACTCGATCAGCCAGCTTATATTGCTCGGTTTCAAGTAGGAGAGGTGATGTAAGAATGCAGTAGTCTGACTCAGTCGCTGCTATTCGCTCTTGTATTAATTGTGCAATAAGCGGATGTAACAAATTTTCAAGCCAGGACCTCGCGTCAGCATCCGAAAAAACAATACCTCGCAGCTTTTCTCTATCTAGGGTTCCGTTACTGGTCAAGATATCAGAACCGAAATGCTCTGCGATTTTATTCAGCGCAGGCGCTCCGCTGCTGACAACTTCTCTCGAAAGCTCATCGGCATCGACAATATTCACGCCCAAATTTTGAAAGCAAGAATCAACAGTGGACTTGCCACTCCCGATTCCGCCAGTAAGTCCAACTACGAACACAGTAATCCTCAATAACTTGTGTGATCAGTATACGAAGGTGCTCATATAAAGAGTATTAATCTGGGGCCCCCAGATCAGCATAATAAATCCTGCGCCCGCCAGAAAAGGACCAAAGGGCATAGGTATGGATTTATCTCTGCCCATTAATACAATCATTCCTAAACCAAAAACGGCGCCCACCAGTGACGAAAGAATTACAATTGGAAGCAGTGCTTGCCAGCCCATCCAGGCACCGAGGGCAGCCAATAGTTTAAAGTCGCCATACCCCATGCCTTCCTTCCCCGTAGCAAGCTTAAACAGCCAATAGAAGCTCCAGAGGACGAGATAACCGGCAATAACCCCAATCACAGAGTCTCGCAGGCTTACACCGAAGCCGAGATCTAGTGTGTTCACCAGGACGCCAAGCCACAGAAGGGGCAGAGTTATATTGTCTGGTAGTAGCTGATGGTCAAAGTCGATTAGGGTAAGAGCTATCAAGCTCCAGGTGAAGAGCAGCAATGCAAGTGTGAGAAGGCTGGCACCGAAGCTGAATGCCACCAGGCCAGACATCACACCGCTAACAAATTCTACTGAAGGATATCGAAGGGAGATTTTGCTCTTACAGCTAGAGCATTTGCCGCCGAGAAAGAGGTAGCTGAATACTGGAATATTTTCCCAGGGGCGAATCTTGTGATTGCAAAGAGGACAGTGAGAATCAGGTTTTTGTAAATTGAATACTTTGAACTTTGCCGAAGATTCATTGCTGTCGGGCACAGTGTTTTCTATTTCCAGATACTCGCAACACTGTTCCTTCCAGTCTCGTTGCAACATAATTGGAAGGCGATAGACTACTACATTGAGAAAGCTGCCCACCAGCAAGCCGAGTACCGTGCATATAACAATTAGTAAAGGAGGGCTGGCTTCGAGCAGCGAAATAATTTCCATAAGGGTCGTATTCCGCTAGCTCGAGGCTGCTTACATTACCGCGCCGAGTTGGAAAATAGGCAGATACATCGCAATCATTAATCCGCCCACCAAAACGGCCAACACAGCCATAATCATAGGCTCCATGAGCGCCGTTAGTCCGTCAACAGCATTGTCCACTTCTGCTTCATAATAAACAGCACACTTGTCCAACATGGAATCCAGAGCGCCAGATTCCTCGCCGATGCCCACCATCTGGGTAATCATCACCGGAAATAGAGTTGTGTTTTTAATGGCGAAATTCAGTTGTTGCCCAGTAGTTACATCATCTCTGATTTTTCTGGTTGCACTTGAATAAACAATGTTACCTGTTGCCCCAGCAACTGATTCCAAAGCGTCAACCAAGGGAACACCTGCAGAAAATGTTGTAGATAAAGTTCGGGTAAATCGCGCATAACAGGAAGTGTTCAAAATAGGACCTACTATGGGTATTTTCAGAGATATTCTGTCAACAGCATCGGCAACTGCTTTAGAGCGGAATTTTAGTTCCTTAAAGGTATATCCAAAGACACCAATACCGATTATAACCTTCCACCAATGAGCAATAGCTATGTCTGATAAATTTAGCACCAAAAGAGTAAATGCAGGAAGTTCAGCGCCAAAGCTGGAGAATGTTACAGCGAACTGGGGGACCACTTTCACCAGTAATATTCCTGTAACCACAATTGCAACGCAAACAACGCCAATCGGATAATTCATAGCTTTTTTAATTTTGGATTTTAGTGCTTCTGATTTCTCTTTGTAAGTTGCCAAGCGGTCCAGCATCGTTTCCAGGGCGCCTGATTGCTCGCCAGCATCAACCAAGTTACAAAAAAGATCGTCGAAATATCGAGGGTGTTTGCGTATACAGTCAGCGAAATTGTTACCTGCAGCTATATCGTCGCGAATGGCTAAAACTAGCTGACGCATGGATGGGTTCTCAAGAGTTTCTCCAACAATCTCGAACGATTGAACCAGAGGAATACCTGACTTCATCATGGTCGCTAATTGGCGGGTAAATACGGCTATATCCTGAGGCTTGATCGCTTGCTTCTTAGGACCGAAGAGATCTTTTCCTTTGCGCCTGACTCGCGTTGGGTTTACACCCTGCTTACGGAGTTGCGCCTTAACCAGCGCCTGTGAACTGCCTTGAATTTCGCCCTTGGTCTTGTTACCGGCTTTATCGGTACCCTGCCAAGTGTATAGGGATTGTGCTGCTTCAGTTGCCATGAGTCACCTCGGCCATTGGATTCGCAGATTTACTGCGTTGAACTATACCATGAATGTACATAATTATGAATTAAGTCAGTCTGTTAGCTTCTTCAAGACTGGTAACGCCCTTGGCGACTTTCAATAACACTGATTCGCGCAAACTAAGGCATCCTTCGCTGCGAGCCTGATCCGCTAGGCTGATGGCATCACCATCATCCATAATAATCCGGGTTAGTGCTGAAGTAATAGGAACTACTTCATAAAAACCGATTCTGCCGCTGTATCCATCTCTGCATTTTTCGCAGCCTCTAGCGCTGAAAAGTCGGATATTCTTTATCTGAGAGCTGGAGAACCCTTCGGCTATTAGTACTTTTTCGGGTATTTCTGTACTTTCTTTACAACTATTACAGAGTCTGCGAGCCAGCCGTTGTGCGATTATTAGGCTGATGGAGTTGGCAATGTTAAAAGCAGGCACGCCCATGCTACGCAGACGTGTAATGCTTGCGGCTGCGCTGTTTGTGTGAAGAGTTGAAAGCACAAGATGACCTGTCTGTGCGGCCCTGATAGCGATCTCGGCTGTTTTGGGGTCTCTAATCTCTCCCACCATGATTATATCTGGATCCTGACGCAGGAATGCTCTCATAGCATTGGCAAAGTCCAATCCTATCTTGGGGCTAACCGAGACCTGATTGATACCTTGAAAATTGATTTCCACAGGGTCTTCTGCCGTAGATATATTGCGTTGATTCGTATTCAGAATTTGCAGGGCACTGTACAGAGATATGGTTTTCCCGCTGCCTGTAGGTCCTGTTACCAGAATAAGCCCCTGTTGCTTGTCGAGGGCATTGAGGTAGAGTTTTTTCTGCGAGCCTTCGAAACCCAGTGCGTCGATTCCTAATAAAGTATTTAGTGGATCCATAATTCGGAGAACGACTTTTTCACCCCAAAGAGTTGGCAGTGTGTTAACCCTGAATTCTATGAAGCGAGAAGAAGATAACCTTAGTTTGATACGACCATCTTGAGGCAGTCGTCTCTCGGAGATATCCATTTGTGCCATGACCTTGAGTCGAGAGGCCAGTCGCCCAGCCAGCTTGATGGATGGCTCGATGATTTGATGAAGCAGGCCATCAATTCTGAAACGGACACGGTATACATTTTCATAGGGTTCGAAATGGATATCTGAAGCAGCTGCATCGATCGCATCCAGTAGCAAACCGTTAATTAGTTTTACAAGAGGTGCATCCTCAGCAGAAGACAAATAGCTGTTAGGTGAATTCGGCGTATAGAGAGGGGAGCATTCTCGGCTTATATCATCAAGAGCATTTTCAATCGCTTTTTTCTTGCTCTCTCGATCTAGAAGTTTCTCGATACAACGCTGTAATTTTGTTTTGTCTACGAGAAACGATTGGATTTTAAGCCCGGTATGAAAGCAAATTTCTTTTAATGATGAGTCCGATAAGTCATCACCTGTTGCCAGATAAAGCTTGCCAGCTTGTTTTAATAGCGGCAGGACTCTGTGTTGTCGAATTAACGTCGATTTGACTAACGAGGGCGGGCATTGAGGTAGATCTACACAATCCAGGTCGAGTGTGGGAGAGGGCATACTAATTCAGCTCCAACCAGCGTGGCAGCATTTTATAGATTAGAAAAAAATTAGGGTTCGTGTCTCATCATCTCTCAGAATTGATCGATAAAATCAGTATAGAATAGGTTTTGCTTGGGCGGCGAATTCTCAAGCTTTTTCCTGTTAAACTCGAGTGATTGTAAGTTTTGGAGTGGTGTTAATGAGTAGATGGAAGGCCGGTGCAATTCACTTTTCCATAAGTCTTGCGGTATTTCTACTGTTACTTTCTATAATTTTGCTAGTCTGGTTTCCTGGAATTCTCTTTAGTATTGATGGAGGCTGGTCCGGTTTGCGCATCGTCATAGGAGTTGATCTGGTATTAGGTCCTCTGTTAACCCTGGTTGTATTTAAGGCCGGGAAGCCTGGTTTGAAATTCGATCTTAGCTGTATTGCCATTTTCCAGATTAGCAGCATGGCAGCCGGTATGTGGATTGTGTATAACGAACGACCATTGGCACTGGTTTTAGCTTACGACACTTTCTTTAGTCTTTCAGCTCAGGAATTTGAGGACAACGGTAAGGACATATCGGTATTAGAAGGCATACCCGGTTCCTATCCCAAGCTGATCTATGTAGAACTACCTGAAAATGAATTCAGTGCTGATGTTGCCAACATGCGCAGTCAGTTTATAGGTGACCCACTGTACATGCAGACGGATAAGTATCGCCCACTACAGGGGAATGCCGAGAGTCTCGATGGGATTTTTCGCAGAGAAGATTCAGTCAGAGAATCTGTATCAGATGAATTGCTCGGACAGCTGAGGGAAGAATGCCGTTTCTCTAAATTTGTATCTACTAAAAACTCGGGCTTCGTCTGCTATGGGAGTAATGAAGAACTTCTTACTGATTTTTATGGAAATGAATACCCGCAAGCAGAGATTTAAATCTCTGAGTTTGAACTAACAATACCCACCGACGACACAAGTGCCGCCATTTACCCATTCTATTGGCGGAGTTACACCCTGAGCGGCCAGCGTATAGGTAACGCCCTCCAGATCAGAACCATCCGCCATCCAGGTAATGATGATCACTCCATCTTGCACCGATATACCGTGTGCGGTGGGTGCTTGCGCTTGAGATGGGGGTATACCATTGGTGCCGGAATCCACATCGGCAAGCGCCGCAAAACGATTTGAGTGGGCCTGCGTGAGAATTGCTGCACGATTAAATCCGATGGCAAGGATGGCTTCAGAGAAGCGTGCTCGGTTTCTGTACAAGTCATATGCAGGTAGTGCAACGGCTACGAGGATGCCGATAATTGCGGTAACGATCATCAGTTCGATGAGGGTGAAACCTGACTGTTTTCTTTTCTTCACTATCCAGTCCTCTTAGAGATCTATAACCCATCTTGCGTCACTGCTTTGTAAGAAACTGTTTGCTTATTCTTTCATTCGGCTTGGCTACTCGAATAGCTACATTGGCTGAAAAAGTGTCAAGACTTGACCGTCCGGATTGGTTCTCCGGTAAATTCAATTTCTACTTCTAAGTTTGGTGCTGAGGTTTAACTGCAGGTTTTAACTACAGGGTGTTGCGAGGGTAGTGATGTGCAGTGGGATGATGCCTTGGCAGCATTCGCAATTCGATGAACTGAAATGCTGCCAGGTATCGGACTTAGGCTAGACTCTAGCAGAAGCCAGCAGTCAGGCATGAGCCGCCTTCAGTCCACTGAACTGGAGGAGTAACACCATCTGGAGTCAAGCTGTAAGTAGTACCAGCCAGGTCAGAAGTAGTATCCGCCTTCCAAGTCATAGTGATTACGCCAGAAGCAACAGCAGCACCGTGAACGAGTGAGGTTGCAGTTACGTTAGCAGGTATGCCCATAACTGAGGGCAGTATTGCTGCTAAGTTAGCAGGTGAGCGAGTCTGAATAGCCAGTTCTACAGCAGTCTTGCGAGGTGTGATAGCAAGAACCAGTTCTGAGAATGCAGCTCGGTTAGAGTAATTCTGGTATGCAGGTAGTGCTACAGCAGCCAGGATTCCGATAATCGCAACAACGATCATCAATTCGATTAGTGTAAAACCTTTTTGTACTTTCTTCATTTTTCTATCTCCAGTTAGGAAAAGCCGAACAATCTGTTTAAGAAATCTAATCCGTTAGATTTCCCAACGGTTACAAAGATATATACACATACTATGCCAACTTTAAGGAAATCCTTTAACTTATTGATAAATAAGATAAAAAAAATTTATCTTTGTTATTTAAAGCTGGAAGAAGCTTGTTCTTTCGCATCACAATAGTCGCGAACTGACACTTTTTGTCAGTTCGCGACTATTGTGTTGTGGGAACCTTTCCTGCATCCCCACAATTTCCCTGCACTGCCAGAAGACAGCCACAAGAGTTTATCGATCAATCCATTTTCACTAAGCGCCACTTTGAGGTCGGCGCATCTCACTACAGGATTCTATTCTTAGCCTAGTTCTCAACAGTAGTTAATGAAGCAAGAAATACATAGGGGCCCTACTGATCAGGAGCTTCGTATCTTTGCAGAAGAAGTTGAGATTGCAGTTACACAGGCGATTTTCAGGAAGAGAGACTAAGACTTGAAAAAGAAGCATATTATTCCCTTCAGTAATACCAAAAGCACAAAGACAATTTTTGTGCAGTAATGGATCAAAAGGCTGCAGAGTAAGGTGTGAAAGAGGCCACACTTTAGAATAGCTCTGTCCTTTGTGATTCTCCATTCAGCCAGGATTCATTTACTTTAGCTTAATATGGCTCGCATCAGGTATCATACTGATTATCAAAGGATTAAACAGACCCTCCAACTTGGGGTCGCTAGTGACGCTCTTGATAATAAAGGCGATGTAGTTTATGTTTACGCCGATTTCAAATTGGCGCTTGATCGGTACAACACAGCAATGCAGGAGCAAACGCTTATCTGCAGAGGAAGGTAAAAATGAAAAATTCGGTGAAAATGGTCATAAGCAGTGTGTTTTTGCTGATTACTCTGGTTGCGGGCCCTTCGGCTCTCGCTCAGGATAAAACAGTAAATGACGGAGTTTTTACTGCTGCGCAAGTGGAGACAGGAAAAGTTGTCTACGATTCTACATGTGCCGCTTGCCACGATATGCGCTTCTATCGAGATACGCTGAAGTCCTGGGATAACCAACCCCTTTTGTGGTTGTGGGAATCGATAATGGGAACAATGCCAGCGGATAATCCTGGTTCACTGATGCTGGATGAATACACTGATGTAATTGCTTATATTCTTTCAGAGAACGGATTTCCAACAGGTGACACGAAATTGGATCCTGACGCTGGAATGGATACTATTAATATAGTTTCTCCATAAATGTAAGTCTTTAGAATTAATTCTGAGACACGAAAAATGCCGAATCTTGATTCGGCATTTTTTTGCTCTGAGAAAATACTCTACTCAGGCGCGCAGTCGCGTAGCGTACGTTCTATTTGGTTGCGATCCCGAGTTCCCAATTGCAGGTCATATCTATCTGCTATCGCCTCCCATAATCGAACATACTCACACTGGAATTCATCTCGAGGGAGATATCCTTCTGGCCCCCGCTCTGACTTGCGTCGTATTTCCCGTTTTTCAACCAGCATGAGATTCATCGGGTCGTTGGCAAATTGAAGCTTCACTTGTGCAGACCAGCGATCTCCTCCGTGGGTGTGAGCATAGAGAAGGGGAATGACGTGGTCCAAATCTACCTGCACGGCAACCTTGAATATTTTTCCTGTGTATTCATCCAGCCATTCTCCGGTTCGAGCCACGCAGTTCCGTGGGTTGGTGAATCTAACTTCTGTTCTGCTGGTGAGTACCAACATCTCTTGACGGGTGGATTGGCAGTCTTCATCAAAGTCCTCTTCGAAGCTCCAGTCATCCGTATTGAAAAATTTTTCTCTTCTACGGTAGTCTGTTAACAGGCTGTCTCTATTGGTTCTTCCGATATCGAAGGTGTCGGGCATTTCGCAGCCACCCAGGTGGCAATGATATGAACGTCCATAATAGTGGCCTCCATTACGGTCTATATTGCCAGCATGGCCGAAGGCAAAAGATGGAAGTATTAGTAGTAGTACATAGACGAACAGCTCGGACGGGGTTCGCTTCATCGGTATTACTCCTTTTTGCCGTTCATTAGGTAATAGTTTAGGTGGTCGTTTTTAGTCGACTAGCATGGACAAGTCTACAGCCGTGCAATGCTTGGTTAAGGCTCCAATAGAGATATAGTCAACGCCAGTCTCGGCAACTCTCACCAGGTCATCTGTCTCTATTCCGCCAGACGCCTCCAGTTTACATCGACTCTTAGTTACTTCAACGGCTTTTATTGTGTCTTCGAGACTGAAATTATCCAACATAACAATGTCAGCCTCATTGCATATAGCGGTGTCCAGTTCCGTTAGGTCCTGAACTTCAATTTCAACAGGGCTTTGGGGGTGTAATTCTCTTGCTTTAGCTATAGCCTCAGAGATGCCTCCACAGGCACTTATATGATTTTCTTTGATTAGAAATGCATCATAAAGACCCATGCGATGATTTTGACATCCGCCAATTCTAACAGCGTATTTCTGTGCTGTTCTCAAGCCTGGAATAGTTTTCCTTGTGTCTAACAGAGTTGCTTTAGTATGCGCTACTAGCGAGCTGTAGTATTTGCTTTGGCTTGCTGTAGCGGAGAGCGTTTGTAGATAATTTAGTGCAGCTCTCTCCGCAGTCATTATGCTGCGAGCTGGCCCAATCGCAGTGGCAAGTAGCTGATTGATATTAACTGCATCGCCGTCAGCTACATGCCAGTCGAGGATTATACTTTCATCCACTTGTCTAAAAACTTCCTTAACCCAGGGAATACCGCAAATAATCGCTTCGTCTCTGCTAATTATTCTCGCCGTAATCTGCTTTTCAATCGGGATTAGCTCGGCGGTAATATCACCACTTCCAATGTCTTCCTGCAGTGCAAATTTAACTACGGCGGCAATGTCATTAGGAATATTTGTATTCTTGAGTTTCACTTTTTGCGTTTCGCTTTTTGTCATTGATCTTATGTTTCTGGATTTAGGTTTCAGGACTCATGTTTCAGCGCTCATGTTTCAGGGTATTGCCTTAGAGTAAGAATAGATCCTCTTTGACTAAATTCGATTTCCTTTAGTACGCTCATTCCTAGAAGGATCGTCTCGCCACTCATTCCTGGATTAATACTGCCATTTACATTCTCTAGAGAGATGCTCGAGATTGATAGGCTGTCGATATTTGTCGAATAGACCGTAATTATACCGTTAGCAGTTGACGCTTGAGTAGCATTGCCTGGCTGCAATCCGGCCTTTGCTGCCAACTCGGGGGAGATCGCCACGTCAGTAGCCCCCGTATCCAATAGAAATATAACTTCCACATCATTTATCGAGCCTGATGTGACGTAGTGGCCTTGGCGATTTCTCTGCAGAATTACTTCCCTTACACCTGCAGAAGATTCTGAGCTTTCAGGATTGCTGTTGGGATTGATTTGATTCATAAGCTGGGAATCGAAGAAGAATGTCATGCCGAGTAGGGCAATTACAAAACTGGCAATAAGCATTCCCTGTCCCAGATTTCGACCGGCTGCGTTGTGCTTGTTATTTAGTTGTTTGGGCATAGGGCAAAGTATGTCCCATGGCGACTACAATAGAAAGTTGTGACGCAGCTCTAGAAATTTGGCTTAAAGCCCAGTATTTATAAGCGTTTAGGAGCAAAATATCCTGTGATTGTGAGCGAATTCAAGTTATCAGAGAAATCGGAGTGATATAAATCACACTACGCTCTCGAATTGCACTAAACACACGGGATTTCAGTATTTCAATGGATAGCATAATGGCAGTCGCAGGATTTAGAGGAAGAACCGAAGGGCGCCGACCGCTAGACGAGAAGTTGGCGGCTCGAGTGCGTTGGTCGATTCTTCAGCGTCTGCGAAAACAGATAGTCAGGCTCAATGGTAGCTTCTTTGATGAGTTGGACGATTTCCTGTTCAGCAATGGACAGCAAGGCCAACTCTCTGAAGACAGAGTCTATTTAAAGGCTATGCGAGAATTTCGGGCTAAGCAAGCTTTGTTCGAAAAAATCCTGCTCTCAAGCATGTTTGAAAATATGGAAGGAAGTAATTCGACCGTCGTTGATAAGACTTCCTTTATCGCTAATGGTAGCTCTTCTGGCTCAGACGGAATTTACGAGAAAGTTGAAACTGACCTCGCACTAAAAGCTATGCAACGAAAAGCAGTAAAAGTTTATTCTCCTTTTATCAAGCAAATCGATAGTCTGAATAGCAAACTAAATATTGCATATAGGGAACCAGTTATTCAGAGCAGTTTTCTGATTGAGCAAACAATGCTGGCTTTCACTAAAGCGCAGTATTCGTTCTCTATTAGCCTGGATGTTCGGCTAATCTTTATGAAACTTTTCGAACAGCATTTCGTTCTAAAGATGGAGAAGCTCTATCTGGATATCATTAGCATTCTCACTAATGTAGAAAATGGTGACTTTGTTGACCGCTTATTCTTGTCTTCTTCGGCATTTGGGAGTGAAGAGCGAGGCGCACAATCACAATTGAACGATGACAACTCTCAACTCCATGGAAAGGAGAGTGATGAAGTTTCACTGGAGGATAGAGTCAGTCAATTAGTTAAGCAAAGTTGTGACTTGGTGGACTTGCCACCATTTGTTGAAAGCTTTATCCGAACAAAGTGGAAAGCAGTTCTATTTCTCATTGGTTTGAATAAAAGCCACAACAGTATTGAATGGCAGGAAGCAAGCCATACTCTCTCCCTTCTTCTTAACTATTTCGATAAGGGTGTTGCAGCACCCGAGTCAGAAATGAAAGGGTTTCTGATTAAATTGCGCCAAGGGCTTTCCCTGATTCAATTGGATGCTTCAGAGCAAGATGAATTAATTGATCGCTTGGTAGGATTACTACCCAGTCAAAAAGAAGAACCTCTTAGCGCAGGAAAATTCGAGGGAAATACCTCCGTTGAAGAATCATCCATCAGTCCATTCGGCAAGAGGGTTTTGGATCAGGAAGATTTGAAGGAGATATCGAACCTTATAAATGATGGAAGCTCAAGCAGTGTTACCGAAAATTTTCGGAGCCCCATCGCAGACTTCCTTGGTCGTATTGACACGCTCAGTTGCCCCTGCCAGATCGAATACAAACTGGGGGACCAATTTGTGGAATGTGAATTGAGTAAAGGGTTCGAAGAACCTGCCTCCTATCAAATAAAGTCCGTGCGAAGACGGTTTTCGATCTCGCGAAGTAAACTTGGGCTCGCTATCTGTCTGCGGGATGGGGAAGTTCGTCTTCCATCACCCGAATCGAACGAAAAGCCTGATCAGGTGACCGAATTTCAACCGGCCTACAAGGACTAGTTGTTTAGCTGTTTTAGCCGGTTCGCCATAGCCCTTCCTGCCAGCACCCCATTAAATTGTGCTACTATTAGCCCCATTGATTCCAAGGGGTTTGTCTGTCGCAATGGGAATATCCATAGCTGAAAATAAATTGATTGGGGCACATCAAGTCGATTCTCCAAATCAGAGTGAGAGGCCAGCAGAGAGTGTTGTTGATCTGCTGATTCTCCACAACATTAGCCTACCTCCGGGTGAATACAATACAGGCTGTATAGATCAGTTATTTTGTAATTGCCTCGACAAAAATGCTCACCCCTATTTTGAAACTATTGCAGATTTAAAGGTTTCTTCACATTTTCTGATAAACCGACTCGGCTCGATTACCCAATACGTTCCCCTTAATATGAAAGCCTGGCATGCGGGAGAATCTACCTTCGACGGAAGATTGAACTGTAATGACTTTTCAATCGGTGTGGAACTTGAAGGAACAGATCATGAGCCATTTACCGATGCCCAGTATGGTAGTCTAGTTACTCTGTCAATTGCGCTTCTAAGCGAATTTCCAGATATTGGGCTGGATCGGATTGTTGGACATAGTGATGTTGCTCCTGAGCGAAAGACCGACCCAGGACCTTTTTTTCAATGGGATAGATACAAGCAATTACTTGAGCAGGAATTGGCTTCTACAGCCTGAAGATTATTGACGACACTGGATAAAAAATGAAATTTCTCGTTATTCTTATTTGCTTAACCATCAATTATCTCTGGTTGAAAGATTTCGACCGTTTCGACGACGGATGGTTTTTCCGATTTCGCTGTAAGATAGATTCCTTTACTTCAGATTCTATGGAGAAAATATCACAGGCTTGGCTGTTGAGTGCGGCTATCATCTACCTTGTCCCCATATTATTTCTCACCTTGCTCTTATTGCTAGCTGAAGGGGCAGTGTATGGGCTTTTAACTATGTTGATTCACATACTGGTGTTGTTAATAGCCTTTGATAGAACTCAACCAGGAAAGCTTGCTAGTGATTTCGTAACAAAATGGAAAGAAGGGAATATGGAAGCCTGCGTTCTTTACTTGCAGGAGGAATTGTCAGTAGTCGATCCGCTAGAGGTTACAGACGAGAAATCCTTGAGCAGCTATTTCAGCAAACAGCTAATATACCGCTGTTTTGAAAAAATGTTTGTCATGTTTTTCTGGTACATGATCACTGGACCGATAGGTATTTTATTTTGTTATATTTCATATCAAATGCGCGATAGCCACAAAGATGAACAGGCGCAGCAGCAACTGGATTTGGTAAGGAACACCTTGATGGTTCTCGAGTGGCTTCCCTTACGATTGCTGGCTTTGACATTTTCACTTGCTGGAAATTTTGTTCGCTGCTTTGAAAATCTCAAGCGCTCATTTTGGCTTTCCGGACGAGAAACAGATAATGCAGATTTGCTATATGGTTATGCGAGTTGTGCGCTTTCCGGCTTGATTGACCCGCAGTTGGATGAAGCAGGATCCGGTGCCGAAGATAACGGCGAGGGGAGCGCTGACAGCGAAACTCCGGCAGACAATAGTCGTTCAGATGCAGTGCTGGAAATTGCTGCGCTTCAGGGTCTTCTGGAGCGGTCTCAGGCAATTTGGTTGAGTGTATTAGCACTGATTACCATTTTTGGACTAAGCCCTTGGTAGTTGTTCTCAATATTTAGCTCAGCTGTCGATATAGAGTACAGAAATACCTGAGCGCTGAACTGAGAATTGTAGTATTTCTGGTTTTTTGAAGGCATACAGCTCAATTATCGAGCAGGGTAGTGAGATTTTTCGATCTCAATACACTGAAAAATAAAAGAATAATGTAAATTTGTCTTTTTTCCAGATGCTCCGCCATTTTGTAGTATTACTACATAATCGGCAATATTGGAATGGGAAAAGGAGCTCATTTGCAGTAAAATACTCTTACTTTGTAATTTATTTACAAAAATAGTAAAGCAATTAGTATATTAAAGAGTTAAGAAACACTTTCTCCCTTTGAAGCAGGTTTGGAAATACTAAGGCGGAAGTATCAGTGGGAATGAAAGGGTATTAAATGACACAGCGAAACGATGGAAACCCGGAAGAAACTAGAGAGTGGCTGGACGCATTAAATTCAGTCATTGAAGTAGAGGGCATCGAACGCGCGCACTACATCCTCGGTCGTCTATCCGAAAAAGCGACCAGAAGCGGTGGCTACACACCGAGTTCAACAGTAAACACTTCCTATAGAAACACCATTTCTCCATTGAACGAAGAACGTATGCCCGGCGATATGTTCATGGAGAGACAGATCCGCGGGATCATTCGGTGGAATGCTTTGGCGATGGTGATGCGTGCCAATAAACACAACCCCGATCTCGGTGGACATATATCAACATTTTCTTCAGCCGCAACTCTTTATGATGTTGGCTTCAATTATTTTTTTCGTGGTCCCAATGATCAAGATGAAGGCGACTTAGTTTATTTCCAGGGGCATTCGTCACCAGGCATCTATGCTCGCTCCTATCTTGAAGGGAGAATAAGCGAAGAACAATTAGACAATTTTAGGCAAGAAGTTGATGGCAATGGCCTCTCTTCTTACCCTCACCCCTGGCTTATGCCCGATTACTGGCAATTCCCAACTGTGTCCATGGGCCTAGGTCCGATCACAGCTATTTATCAAGCTCATGTAATGAAGTATCAAACCAGTCGAGGATTATTAGATAACTCGAACAGGAAAATCTGGGCATTTCTGGGAGATGGCGAAACTGATGAGCCGGAATCGCTCGGCGCTATTAGCAAGGCCGGAAGGGAGAAGCTCGACAACCTTATTTTTGTTGTTAATTGTAATTTGCAGAGACTCGACGGACCCGTTCGCGGCAACGGCAAGATAATCCAGGAGCTGGAAGGCGTATTCAGAGGCGCAGGCTGGAATGTAATTAAAGTGGTCTGGGGAAGACATTGGGATGATCTTCTTCAAGCCGACAAGGAAGGCATACTTCAAGCGCGAATGGATGAAGTGGTAGATGGTGAGTACCAAAATTATGTGAGTCGCGGCGGCGCCTATACCCGAGAAAATTTCTTTGGCAAGAGTCCAGAACTCTTGAAGATGGTAGAACATCTATCTGATGATGACATCATGGCGTTGAATCGAGGTGGTCACGATCCTTATAAGGTATACGCAGCCTATGCACAGGCAACTAAAGCTAATGGCAAGCCTACGGTTATTCTTGCCAAGACTGTAAAAGGTTATGCATTTGGAGATACAGCTGAAGGGCAGAATGCTACTCACTCGGTTAAGAAGCTAGATATAGAAGCGTTAAAGAAATTTCGCGACCGTTTCGGTATACCTATTAAAGACGATAAGCTGAAAGACGTGCCTTATTACCGTCCTCCCGAGAAGAGTCTCGAGTTAAAGTATATGCGCAAGATCAGAGAGCCACTGGGTAAGCCAGTTCCTCAGCGCAGATCAGCTACTACAGCTCTGTCAGTTCCAGACCTATCTGCATTTGAGACCCAGACGAAGTCCAGTGGCACTAGAGAAATATCTACTACCATGGCTTTTGTCAGGTTGTTGAGTACTCTTTGCAAGGATAAGGAACTGGGCCAAAGAGTAGTTCCAATTGTTCCAGATGAGGCTCGCACTTTCGGTATGGAGGGCATGTTTCGCCAAATGGGAATCTATTCTTCGGTCGGTCAATTGTATGATCCAGCAGATTCCAATCAGGTCATGTTCTATCGAGAAGATAAAGAAGGCCAAATGCTGGAAGAAGGTATCAGCGAGGCTGGAGCCTTCTCAGCGTGGCTCGCAGCAGCGACATCTTACAGTGTCAGCAATTACCCTCTTATCCCTTTTTATATTTACTACTCTATGTTCGGTTTTCAGCGCGTAGGAGATCTGTGTTGGGCAGCTGGTGATTGTCAGGCCCGAGGGTTTTTAATTGGTGCTACAGCGGGTAGGACGACTCTTAATGGGGAAGGATTGCAACATCAGGATGGTCATAGCCATATCCTTTCATCAACTGTGCCAAATTGTGTAAGTTATGATCCTACTTACGCTTATGAGCTTGCTGTAATCGTTCAAGATGGCTTAAGAAGAATGTACAAGGAGATGGAGTCGGTCTTTTTCTACATCACTACCATGAATGAAAATTACACTCAGCCTGAGATGCCAAAAGGTAGTGAAGCCGGCATTATCAAAGGCATGTATTTGCTGGAAGATGGTGAAAGCAAAGAGAATAAAGTGGCAAAACCCAGAAAAGGGACAAGTGGCCAACGTTTGAGGCTTCTTGGTAGTGGCACTATATTACGCGAAGTTAGAAAAGCTGCTGAAACCTTAAGGAAAGATTTTGGAGTTGTCACGGATGTCTGGAGTGTAACCAGTTTCAATGAGTTGCGAAAAGATGCACTCGCTGTAGATCGAGAAAATATGTTACACCCAGAAAAGAAACCAACTGCTTCGTTTGTAACCGAGCAGCTTGGAAAGCAGAAAGGTCCAGTGATCGCTACAACAGACTACATGAAGTCTTATGCAGATCAGATAAGAGAGTTCGTTCCAGATACATATCGAGTATTGGGAACCGATGGATTTGGCCGCAGTGATAGTCGAGAAAAATTACGACATTTCTTTGAGGTTGATGCCAAGTTTGTTGTGCTGGCAGCCTTGACTGAGCTAAAAGAACAGGGTGCTATAACAGCAAAAGAAATCACTGATTTCATGAAGAAAAGCGGAATTAGCAAAAACAAAGCTAATCCTGTTTCTCAATAAGAATTAATTAGCTCGGGAGTTGGCAACATTGTCAATTGAAAACATACAAGTTCCAGATCTCGGCGATGCCGGAGAAGTGGAAGTAATTGAATTGCTGGTATCGGTTGGTCAAAGCGTGGAAGAGAACGACTCTTTGTTAGTTCTCGAAAGCGACAAAGCAGCCATGGAAATTCCTGCCCCGGTTGCGGGGATTGTAAAAAGCATATCAGTTAATCTAGGGGATCAAGTTACTTCCGGCAGTGAAATTCTCAGCCTGGAAGTCGAAGCCAGCGAGAATTCCGAAAAGGCTCCTGTTGTTGATAAAGCCGAAGTTGATAAAGCCGAAGTTGCAAAAACAGAAGCAGAAAAACCAGTTGCTGAAAAGCAGGAAGTCGAACAACAAGCAACGGAATCCGTTTCTGCTGAGACAGAAAGTAAAAGCAACTTGATTGAAGTTCCAGATTTGGGAACAGATGACGAAGTTGAAGTAATCGAAATTCATGTAAAGGCAGGCGATAGTGTCGCAGCAGACGACTCCTTGATAACCCTTGAGTCGGATAAGGCCGCAATGGATGTTCCTTCACCAATAGCTGGTGTGATCGAATCCGTGTCGATTGCAATTGGTGATAAGGTTAAGACCGGAACGCCTTTCGCGCAGATCTTGGGACAAGTAGCGGCATCACCGGTGGCACTAAGCCCCGCACCAGAAACCAAAGCTGCACCAACTAAAGAGCCGGTTACTGCCCCTGCACAGCAAGCCGCGAGCCAACCCCAGGCAGCAGCTGCGCCTACTACTAATAGTGGCAAAGTCTATGCTGGCCCGGCTGTCAGAAAACTGGCGAGAGAGTTGGGCGTAGACTTGTCTCTGGTTCCAAGCAGCGGTGCTAAGTCTAGAATCTTAAAAGAAGACATTCATGCATTTGTAAAGAGTCGAATCAATGGCGGCGCTGTTTCTGGATCCGCTGTTTCTGCAATCCCGGATATTGACTTCAGTCAGTTTGGTGAGATAGAGGAAGTTCCAAGAACCAAGTTGCACAAATTGACTGCGGTCAATATGCACCGGAATTGGTCATCGGTTCCCCATGTCGCTCAGTTCAATGAGGCGGATGTTACAGACCTGGAAGAATTCAGAGCTGAGTTGAAGCCGGCAGCAGAGCGCAAAGGAACCAAGTTAACTTTCATGCCTTTCTTGCTTAAGGCCTGTGCAAAAGTTCTTGCGGAGCTTCCTCAGTTTAATGTCTCGCTTCATTCGTCAGACGAACACCTTATTCAGAAAAAATACATCCATATCGGTATAGCTGTTGCTACAGAAGCGGGACTGGTAGTTCCGGTGATTAGAGATGTGGATCAAAAAACTATCTGGCAATTGGCGGCGGAAGTTATAGAGCTGTCGAATAAAGCCAAGAATCGTAAGCTAAAACCACAAGATATGCAGGGAGCCTGTTTCTCCATATCCAGCCTTGGCGCTATAGGCGGTACGGGGTTTATTCCTATTATCAATGCGCCGGAAGTGGCTATTCTTGGAGTGGGAAAGACTGAAATTAAACCTGTCTATTCAGATGGCGCCTTCGTTCCCAGGAAGATGCTTCCGTATACGCTTTCATATGACCACCGAGCTGTGAATGGTGTTGATGGCGGACAGTTTGTGACGCTTCTTTCCAAGTTATTAGCTGATGTTCGCCATTTAGCTCTGTAGTAGTTGTCAGTAGTCGAATGACTATTCTATTGCGGGTAAAAGAGTTGTATTCCATCTTGGCTAATTGATTTGATAGGGCAGTCATATGCCCTACTTAAGTTTTCCTCATTCAGTATCTCTTCGCTGTCGCCTGCTAAATAATTATTGCCATCAATCAGTAGCAAAATCTTGTCGCAGAATCGTGCCGTGAGATTGATGTCATGACTGGCCATTAGAAAGCTTGCTGATGCGCTACTGATTTTATCGGTCAATATCTTGAGCAGTTTGATCTGGAAAGCCACGTCGAGATGATTGCTTGGCTCATCCAGCAGGAATAGATCCGGAGCCTGAGTAAGAAGCGTTGCGAGAGCTAATCGCTGCCTTTCACCGCCGGATAGTGTAGTGATTTCTCGGTTACTCAGCGCCCCTAACTCAAAAGCATCTAGAGCTTCTTCTGCGATTTCCCTATCGGCTGGGTTATCCCGTATTAGAGTTTGCAGATGGGGGTATCGACCGAGCATGACGGTCTCCATAACTGTTGCCGGTAATTCATCTATCCCTTGCTGAAACAGGATTCCCATTGTTCTCGCTAGTTCTTGTCGATTCAGCAAGGAAGTATTCTGGCCATCTATAAGAATCTCTCCCTCTTGCGCAGGCTGAAGCCCAAGAATGGTATGGAGAAGAGTGGTTTTACCAACACCATTCTTCCCCAACAGTCCCCAGCATTCATTTCTTTCTATGCTTAGGTCGAGTCTATTGCATAGTTGCTTGCCGGCAATTTGCAGACTCAAAGATTTCAATTCAAGAAGCGCCATGTCAATCCTTCATCGACCTCCGCAGTATAAGTATGAAAGCGGGAACTCCTATAACGGCAGTAACAACTCCTACTGGTAGTTGTTGAGGAGCAATAACAGTTCTAGCGATAGTGTCGGCTAGCAATAGAAAGCTGCCACCCAGCAGAAGTGAACCAGGAATTAACAATCGATGATCTCGCGCTCCCAGTAGTCGCAGAGCGTGTGGAATTACCAATCCAACAAATCCCACGGATCCCGCAACAGTAACGGCTGTTGCTGTGAGTATGGACGCTGAAAAATAAAGTAGCAGACGAAGAGAAGGCACATTGATACCTAGCGCGGAGGCAACAAGCTCGCCACGAACAAGAACATTTAGAGATCGGCTCACAAATAGGCCGCCAAGCAGGGCGGCAGTTAATAACAGGAAATGAGCATTTCCAACCTGACTCTGTGAGAGATCGCCCATTAACCAAAAAAGCATGCTTTGCACATTGTTAGTGGAAGTAGTGGTTAGCAGTATATTGATAACTGCTCCCCAGCCAGCAGAAACTACAACTCCGGTAAGAAGTAAACGAGTTACTGACCACTTGCCAAATTTATTTGCGATACCAAAGACAAGAAGTATGGAAAAGAGCGCACCTGCAAATGCGGCATTGGTGAGCCATAGTCCACCAAGACCCAGCAGGATTGCAGATAAGGCGCCTACGGCAGCTCCGCCTGATATTCCCAATATATAAGGGTCAGCTAAGGGATTTCTCAGTAGTACCTGCATTATTACTCCCGACATGGCGAGGAGTGCCCCTGTGATAAAAGCGGATGCAGAACGAGGAATTCGTATATCCCACAGAATCTGGTTCGATAGACTCTCGTTAGCTGTAAATAACTCGCCGATCATTTGCATGGCAGATATATCGACACTACCGCTAGTCAGAGAAATTAACAGGCTCGCCAAACTGAATAGCAATAACGAAGGGATGAGCAAAATTTGATGTTTGTTTATCAAGCTGTATCTCTGGTCTCAAATCTCAGCAATAGTAGCCGCAAGAGAGGAGGCCTCGGCAAGTCTGTGAAAAGGAATCTTAACATTGATGGCTTCAATTTCACTATTGCAGAGTGATAGACTGGCGAAAAGTATGCAATGGATTCATGGGAGAAAATAACAATGCCATCGTTTGATATCGTATCTGAAGTGGATATGCATGAGATTAATAATGCTCTAGATCAAGCTAATCGAGAAGTGGGCACTCGTTTTGATTTTAAAGGCATCGATGCCAAGTTTGAGCTGTCTGAAGATACTGTGATAGTTGTCAGTGCTGAAGTTGATTTTCAGATAAGGCAGATGATGGAAATTCTTCGTGCAAAATTAGTAAAGCGTGGTGTGGATATAAAAAGCCTTGAGGAAGGCGATGTGGAAATGACCGGACAAAAAGCCCATATGGATGTAAAGGTCCAACAGGGAATTGAGTCAGAAATTGCCCGAAAAATCGTTAAGATGATTAAAGAATCAAAGATAAAGGTTCAAACGGCGATACAAGGAGAGAAGCTTCGGGTTAATGGAAAGAAGCGGGATGATCTACAGCAAGTTATCGCTCTGCTAAAAGACTCGAAGCTGGATATCCCGCTTCAATATGAAAATTTTAGGGACTGATTGCCAGCAGTTTCCACGAGACCTTATCCATGCAGGAACCCAAAGGTGATGAGCCTAGCCTGATTCAAAGCATCTTCAGTCCGAAGATGCTCACCTGTATATTTACCGGATTATCATCCGGCTTTCCTCTTTACGTTCTCTTTCAGTTGGTGCCCGCGTGGTTGAGAACTGAAGGAGTGGATTTGGCTACCATTGGTTTGTTCTCGCTTATTCTTCTTCCGTATAACTGGAAGTTTGCCTGGGCTCCCTTTATGGATCGATACATGCCGCCATTGCTCGGCCGGCGAACTGGGTGGATGCTGGTTACCCAAATATTTCTGCTTTTCACTATCGCCTTTATGGGATTCCTTAACCCAGAAACTTCCATCGGACTAATTGCTTCCGTCTGTGTTGTCGTTGCCTTCTTTAGCGCAAGCCAGGATATAGTTCTTGATGCTTATCGTAGAGAATTGCTTAAAGAGAACGAATTGGGTTTGGGAAATACTATCCACGTGCAGGCCTACCGCATCTCAGGTTTGATACCAGGAGCTCTAGGACTGATTCTGGCGGACAGTCTGGATTGGAATATTGTGTTCATGATCATCGGTGCCTTCATGATTATTGGAATCGTGGCCACATTTAATTTCGTAGAAAACAATCTGGTTTCAGCACCAAAGACTTTACGGGAGGCGGTGATTCAGCCCTTTTCGGAATTCATAAGCCGCAATAATTGGAGCGGGGCGGCTCTCATTTTGGCGTTTATGTTTTTCTATAAGTTGGGTGACAATATGGCAGTCGCTCTGCAGACTCCTTTCCTCATCGATCTTGGTTTCAGTTTAACTACCATAGGTTTGGTGGCAAAAAACGCAGGTCTTTGGGGGGCAGTTTTTGGAGGAATTCTCGGCGGAATCTGGATGATAAAACTGGGAATCAACAAAGCGCTATGGATTTTTGGACTGGTTCAGATTTCGACTATATTTGGATTCTCTGTGTTGTCGGAGGCAGGAAACAATACCCTTGTCTTGGCCATTGTATTGTCGATGGAATATGTAGGAGTTGGTTTGGGAACAGCGGCATTCGTAGCGTTTATTGCCCGCTCAACTACTCCGGTATATGCGGCGACTCAATTGTCTTTGCTTACTGCCATCAGCGTATTGCCTCGTACCTTTGCCAGTGCCAGTTCGGGGTTCATCGTCGAAGAAATCGGCTATACCAGTTTTTTCTATCTCTGTATGGCGCTCGCTATTCCTGGCATGCTACTTCTCTTTAAAGTAGCTCCGTGGAATGGGGATCAACAGTTGTTTGAAGAGGAAGCTGCTGGAAATGAGGAGAATCTGGAAAGTTCTGGCAAATAATTTCCTGCACTTTCCCCCTATACTTACTTCTGCACTTATCCTTGAACTACCACTGATACATCTTCATTGAGAATTTACCACTTACGAAAACGATTCCTTCTTCTTCGAGGCGAGATTTTTGTGCTAGATGTTGTCGCGTTCCAATAGGAAAAGATATTTTTCCCTGAGAATTGACCACCCTGAACCACGGCAACTTGCTGTCCTCGGGGAGGTTCTTTAATACATAACCTACATATCGAGCATATCCTGGCAGATCAGCCATCTTTGCCACTTGACCATAGCTGGCCACCTTACCCTTCGGTATCTGATGCACGACTTGCCAGATTTTCTCTTTGTTGTTCACTTTCAATCCCTGTAAATTCTTGTTCTGAAAACGATCAAGCCTGATCGAACAATCCAGTTCGAACATGATACAGTTCGATTATAAAGCGATATCGGGAGAGAGATGTGCGTTTCCTAATGATTTTCTTCATCATCATTCCCTTAACGGAGATGTTGATACTTTTTGAAGTAGCCGATCGAATCGGGGGCTTGGTCACATTGAGCCTGGTGGTTGCTACTGCAGTAATTGGTGTACAGATACTAAAGAGTCAGGGCCTGGCAACTCTCACCCGCGCAAATCAGCGCCTGCAGTCGGGAGAGCTGCCGGCACAGGAAATCGTAGAGGGCATGATGCTGGCCGGAGCGGGAGCGCTGTTACTTACCCCTGGATTTATTACCGATACCATAGGCTTCGTATTTCTAACCGGTCCTCTCCGGCGGCCCCTAGCTCGCAAGATCATCAAGTCGGGCGTTGTGAAATCTATGGGTGCAGGCATGGGATCTGGCGCGGGGAGAGGAGGAGGGAGCTCTTTTAGCTTCTACTCCAGTACACAGCGTTATGGAAATGAAAGCCCAGGCAATGGCTCAGATGACTCTGCCAATGTCTTCGAGGGTGATTATTCCGAAGAATCTGGAGCTCTGGAGCAAAATCTTCAAGAAAATGATGATGATTCTCATAATTCACGATAAAAAATAATACTTTAATATCAATAAGATAGAGACATTCTGCAATTTTTCTTTGTGGAATTACTTTCCAAGCATTGAAATTCCCCGCTCTAACCCCATTTAGGAGTCATCCGCGTGTTGCTTGAGGACTCCGTGTTTCGGGGCCTTAGCCACAGATTGGTATAAGAGGACAAGCTCAATGCTGTGATCAGCAATGCGATTGTTTTGTTTTAAGTTCTGTTAATAGAAATGTGTTTTTAGGAGTGATGTTAATGAATATCCGGCCTTTACAAGATCGTGTCGTGGTACGACGCATGGAAGAAGAAACAACCAGTGCGGGCGGAATCGTTCTGCCAGGTTCGGCCACAGAAAAACCGGCTCAAGGTGAAGTTATAGCTGTAGGTCCAGGCAAACGTCATGAGAATGGTGAGACTCAGCCTGTAGACGTCAATGTTGGAGATGTTGTTGTATTTGGTAAGTATTCCAGCAATACAGTAAAAATTGGTGACGAAGAATTGCTGATTTTAAATGAAAGTGAAATATTCGGTGTTATCGAGTCCTAAGATTTTAAAATCGACTCCACACTTTAAAGAAATAACCTTTAGATAAGACAGGAATTTAGGAAAATGGCTAAAGACGTATTATTCGGCGACGCAGCACGCCAAAAACTTTTACACGGTGTAAATGTTCTTGCTGACGCAGTTAAAGTAACTCTGGGTCCCAAGGGGCGTAACGTTGTTTTAGATAAATCATTTGGCGCGCCGACTGTAACTAAGGATGGCGTATCAGTTGCTAAAGAAATCGAACTGGAAGACAAGTTTGAAAACATGGGCGCACAGATGGTGAAGGAAGTTGCTTCCCAGACATCTGATGTAGCCGGTGACGGAACAACTACTGCAACAGTTTTGGCTCAATCTATTCTTAACGAAGGCTTGAAGTCAGTTGCGGCAGGCATGAACCCGATGGATCTCAAGCGCGGAATCGATAAAGCGGTAGTGGCAATGGTTTCCGAAGTAAGCGACTTGGCTACCCCTTGTACTGACTCGAAAGCTATTGCTCAAGTCGGAACGATCTCTGCTAACTCTGACGAGCAAGTTGGAGCGATCATTGCGGAAGCAATGGACAAAGTTGGCAAAGAAGGTGTTATCACAGTTGAAGATGGTTCTGGCTTGGAGAATGAGCTGGACGTTGTGGAAGGTATGCAGTTCGATCGCGGCTACCTTTCTGCATATTTCATCAACAATCAGGACAGCATGAGTGCTGATCTTGAGAGCCCTCTAATTCTATTAGTAGACAAGAAAATTTCAAATATTCGCGACATGCTGGGTTTATTGGAAGGCGTAGCTAAAGCTGGCCGACCTCTACTGGTTATTGCTGAAGATGTTGAAGGTGAAGCGCTTGCAACTCTGGTAGTTAACAATATGCGCGGTATCGTAAAAGTTGCTGCGGTTAAGGCTCCAGGATTTGGCGATCGTCGTAAGGCTATGTTGGAAGACATCGCTACTCTTACGGGTGGTACTGTAATCTCCGAAGAAGTTGGTCTAAGCCTTGAAGGCGCGACCATTGAAGACCTGGGTTCAGCTAAGCGTGTTCAAATTAGCAAGGAAAACACTACTATTATTGATGGTGCTGGCGAAGGCGCTAACATCGAAGGACGAGTTAGCCAGATTCGTGCTCAGATCGAAGAAACTTCTTCAGACTATGATCGTGAAAAACTGCAGGAACGTGTTGCCAAGCTGGCAGGCGGTGTTGCAGTAATTAAAGTAGGCGCTAGCACTGAAATCGAAATGAAAGAAAAGAAAGCTCGCGTAGAGGATGCTCTACATTCGACTCGTGCAGCTGTTGAAGAAGGTGTTGTACCTGGTGGCGGTGTTGCTCTGGTACGAGCTCTTCAGAAAGTTGAAGGCCTTAAGGGTGACAACGAAGATCAGAATGTTGGTATTGGCTTGTTGCTTAAGGCAGTTACAGCTCCTCTGCGTCAGATTGTAGGTAATGCTGGTGAAGAAGGTTCTGTTGTACTGGACAAGGTTGCTGCAGGTGAAGGTAACTTCGGTTTCAATGCGGCCACTGGCGAATACGGTGACATGCTTGAGATGGGTATTCTTGATCCGGCTAAAGTAACTCGTACTGCTATTCAGGCAGCGGGTTCTGTTGCGGGACTGATGATTACTACTGAGGCTATGGTTACTGATGCTCCTCAGGAAGGCGGCGGTGCGCCGGCTATGCCTGATATGGGTGGAATGGGCGGAATGCCAGGCATGATGTAAAAATCGGTCGCCAGAGAGGTCTTGTTCCTCCCTGGCGGCGTTAGCTTGAATCTTCCGATGCTCGAGTATGATCTATACACTGCGCGTCGGGTCTTCAAGCTGCCTTGCCAGGAAGAACCAATCCTCTCTCTGGCAACCGATTTTAAAGACTGGTAGAACTCTAAGATCTATCTGAAAGCCCTCTCTTTTCGATGCTCATGTATGATTTATACACTGCGCTCGAAAAGAGAGGGCTTTCTCGTTATAGGCCGCTAATCCTCCTTCTGGGCGCGATTTTGAATTAGCAGCGACAGTTTGAATCTTCCGATGCTCGAGTATGATCTATACACTGCGCGTCGGGTCTTCAAGCTGCCTTGCCAGGAAGGATCAATCCTCTCTCTGGCAATCGATTTTGAGGATTCGCAATTAGCGGATTCTTTATAGAGAAAGGCAGGGCTTTTAGCTCTGCCTTTTTTATTGGGCGGGGTTTTCGTTTGCCTAGAGTTGGCTTGGATCAAATGAAATATAGTGGTGACTATTAATGGCAATAAAAGCAATTCGAAGAATGTATGAGAAGCGAAGCGAAGAGAAAAATCAGGGAGCTAAGACTAGCTCCCTGATTAAAGATGAGGGCCATTTAGTCACTCAAATTAGCGTTAGCAAAATCCCAGTTCACCAGATTGTCCAGGAATGATGCCAGAAAATCCGGACGACGATTTTGGAAATCTAGATAGTATGCATGTTCCCAAACATCGCAAACCAGGATTGGTTTCATGCCATCTGTAAGTGGAGTTTCAGCATTTGCTGACTTCACTATTTTTAGGGTTCCGCCATCAGATACCAACCAAACCCACCCGCTACCAAACTGGCCCATACCGCCAGCAACAAATTCACTCTTGAAGTTGTCGAAGCTACCAAAATCTGCGTCGATCTTTGCTGCGATATCACCTGTGGCAGCACCGCCACCGTTTGGGCTAAGGCTATTCCAGAAGAAGCTGTGGTTATAGTGTTGTCCTACATTGTTAAATAGGGCGCCGCCAATCTTGGCTGATTCTTTCACAAGATCTTCAAGGTTTGTTGCATCCAGATTAGCATCTGCAAGCAGCTCATTTCCTTTTCCAACATAGGCGTTGTGGTGTTTGCCATGGTGGAAGTCCAGTGTATTTGCAGACATGTGTGGTTCCAGTGCATCTTTAGCAAATGGAAGTTCGGGTAGTTGTAGACTCATAGTTTCCTCAAAAAATTGGTTTCAACACTATTTCAGGTGCTACTTTCAACACAATTGAAATTTTTGGGCGATGAAATTACCTTACTAAAAATGTGAGTATTTTTGGCAAGATGAAATACTATCATCGCAATGCGGCGCCTATTCTATCAGAAAATATTGTAATGAAAATGACCGGGGAGGGATGCAGCCCTCTGGTAAAAGAGGGCTGCGAGAGAAAGGTTTCATGCTCTGGGTGTTAGAGTAGTTCCATGATTAGTAGCATCACGACGCCAAGCGCAATTCCGCAGTGAATCACTCCTACCACACTGGTCATTGGGCCCGTTTTCCCCTTAATTGCATTTGTCTCCAATGCCAGAACAATGAGCAGACACAGACCCATCGCTAATTCGCTCACTCCACCTACTGAGGACATTGGTACTTGCCCTAAACTTGCGAGGTGGGAAGATGCTCCCATGAAAAACAACATAGGTAATGAAAATAGAGTGTTCGTACGAGAAGCCAGACCCGCTTTAGCTAAGGCTCCTGCTGCTTCAGGCAAAGCCTCACCACCGCCAATAACCTGCTCTGCTGATGCAATGACCACTTGCTGATTCGGCCAGATAATGAGCCAGACGTTGAGGAACATTATAGTGCCCATTAACATGGCAATTGTTATATAGAAATTGATCGCGCCGCCCATGAATCCGGCTAAAGCCAGGCCGGAGAGGAAGGTAGCCATGGCGCCCCAACGGAACCACCAGAGGGCTCTGGGCACTAGTTTAGCGATTGCCGCAGATTTAGTACCGGCATCGGTTTCCTTAAAAAATTCAGTCTGTACAAAGTTAAAATAGTAGAGGATTCCAACCCAGGTGATCCCTGCGAAGAAATGTATCCAGCGAAAGAGGTATGAGACGAGATTTTCTAATTCCATAGTCTGGCTCCCAGAATTTTTGATTATTATTTTGTATACCCGCCTGCATGGACATTCCATTTTCCAGGTACTGTTTCCATCTTATCACCGGTCTGGCTCACAGGCTATGACACCAGGGATGGCGCCATCAGTGAATTTCTAGGATAATACCGCCCCATGACTGATAACGAAGAATTACATAATATTCCACCGATGGTCCCAGACAGGGATGACGTGGACTCGCACCTGTCCAATCGCAAATCTCAGGGGCAAGAGATCGTTCGCCCTAGCTACTATGCCGAGAAGGTTAAGGTTAGCACCTGGCCTGTACGCATTATGCTTACGCTGATCGTGCTGGTAATGGGTGGAGCTGGGTATGGCGCCTATTATATGTATGGCGAATACGAGACTACGATGCGTCAGGCGGAATTACGTATTAGCGACCTGGAGGGCAGACTTGCTCTGGTTGGTGACAGTGCCGAAGAATCAACACTGAATCTAATTGATCGCCTGGACTTCAATTTCACCGAAATTGATAAGTTGTGGGCTGCGCGACGTGTGATAAACCAAAATCTGGAAGATGTTCAGTCTGAGATCGCCAAATTGTCACTGACCAATGAAGGTCAGGATGAAACTACGGCTAATAATAGTCAGCTGATAGCTTCTACTAATCAAACACTACAGGCCAGTGAAACAAGATTGAATGCTCTGACCGGAGAAATGCAGGGAATCGTCGATTCCGTGTTCGATCTCAACGCAGGAGTTCAAAACTTGACTGAAATGCAGGGAGATCTCGAGGCTATTCGTCAAGCTCTTAGCAGTGGTGATAGTACGGTATTGGGCTTGGTTGGGAGGCTCGAGTATATGGAGCAATCCATGGAGTCAATAAATGCCCATCGCCTGCAGGTGAACGAGAGTCTGTTCAGGCTTCAGGAAAATATCGAAGCTCTGCAACTCGCAACAGGCGCAACTGCTCAGTAGCGCAGGACATTCCCTTGTGAGCTACTATTTGTGAACTAACTACCTGTGAAATTTGGCGTTCGTTTCTCGATAAATGCATTAACACCTTCCTTGAAATCATTCCGCGATGCACAATCGGAAAAATATTCGGCCTCAGCTTGAAGCTGAGATTCGAATTCACTCTCAAGTGATCTGTAGAACAATGCCTTGGTGTTGCCATAGACATGGGTAGGGCCATTGGCTAATCGTGTAGCCAGCTTCTTGGTTTCGTCTACCAGATCTTCCGTTTTCACCACGAAATTGATCATTCCCATATCCTTAGCTGCCTGAGCATCAAAGCGATCACCTAGTAGTGCGATTTCCATAGCCTTCTTAATACCGACGGCTCTGGGTAGATGGAATGAGGAAGAGCCATCAGGGCTGGTTCCTATCTTGCAATATGCCAGGGTGAAAAAGGCATCTTCCGATGCGATTACCAGATCGCAAGCCAATGCCATACTCACTCCGGCACCTGCAGCAGCACCCTGACAGCTTGCAATTATTGGCTTCGGCATCCTGCGCATGGCAAACATAATGGGATGGAGATCATGAATTCTGAGCATGAATTCCTTTCGGATTTCCTCCGGGGGCTTCTTGATGGACTCTCCCATACCCTTAACATCGCCTCCAGCCATGAAGTGATCTCCAGCTCCTTTTAAAACCACGCAGCGCACCGAAGCATCGCGTTCGATATCATGTAGCACAGAGCATAATTCGCTACGCATCTCCATGCTAAGCGCATTGCGGGCTTCCGGTCGGTTCATGGTGAGGGTTGCTATGCCGTTATCATGGGAAACTTCTAGGTGAGACATGTGGAGGTCCTTTTTCTCTGACTGTTTTAGTATTTCAAGAGGCAGTATAACGCTTGTTTTCAGCTCAAGAATATAGCTCAGTATCTGATCTTGGCAAAACATTGAGTTCAGGTATAATACGCGCCCTCTCAATGAGAAAAGCCTCGATTAATGCGGACGTGGCGGAATTGGTAGACGCGCTAGATTTAGGTTCTAGTATCGCAAGGTGTGGGAGTTCAAGTCTCCCCGTCCGCACCA
>JABJIC010000025.1 GCA_018661465.1 Gammaproteobacteria bacterium
GCACCAACCCTCAGCTGAAGCCCACTGTTCGAAGGCCACTTTAATTCGGCAAAAGCTTAATCAGCCCCCACAACCTCCACAGTCCAATGCCTATCCACTGGCTCTTCAGACTTAGATAGCTGCACCCACACCTTTTTCCCTACTAACCACCCTGCCAGCACCCCACCCTAGGGGCACACCCCGATAAGTCAGAATGGTTCCATCTCGCCCCTATACATACTATTGTGGTTGAATGATTTGATTTGTGGACTTTTTAAACAGCAATATGCGATTAACAAAAAGCTGATTTGATAAAGTTCTATGTACAATTTTTTGGGAGTGATATGTTATGTTTGAAACTAACTTACAGGAGAACAATTATGAGTGAAAAAATAGCTGATTGGACCTTGCATCATGTGAATACTTCATACGAACGCACAGCAGAGAGAAGCATGAGAGCAGTCTCAAATTGGAAGACGGATGGAGATATAGAACACTATGGAGCTGGTTTTGGAACAATGATAATAGAGCAAGATATGAATGATCCGAATGCGAAGAGCGGTACTTGTAGTTGGCAAGGCGAATGTTTTCTGCCTAGTGGAGACCGCTTGATGGGAGCCCATGAGGGCACTTGGGAAGCATTAGGAGGAAATATTTGGAAAGTATCTCTGGAAGGCTGGGATAGCTTAGATGGAAATATCCGCTTAGAAGGTGAGATCAGTCTCGCAGAACTCACGTTCAAGGGAGCAAGCTACCGAGTCTAGCTGAATTAAGATTTGATGAGACGTGGCGTGTCGTTTCGAGCGCCACGTACTTTCTGGTCAATACCCCCAGAAGTACCCCCAAATAGTTTTGTCACCTCATCCTCTTACAAGATATTAACACCACCCACCCCTATTTCCACAAACCGTCCAGCCAGCACCCCACCCTAGGGGGTACACCCCGACAAGTCAGAATGGTTCCATCTCACCCCTATACATACTATTGTGGCCTTTCTATTAGGTATTTTGAGATGTTTTCTAGCACTAAACAGAGTATCTTTTGAATATAAAACTAGAGAGGACTAAGAAAATGCCTAAGGGTTATTGGATTAATCATGTTGAAGAAATTATCGATCAAGGAGCCTTTGATAGATACGTCGCGAAAGTGAATGCTCTTATTGAGCGTGGCGAATTTAAAATGATTGCTATAGGTCGTGTCGCAAAAACTCAAATAGGCGCAAAAGATATGCAATTCGCAGCGGTAGCCGAGTTTGAGACATTTGAAAAAGCGATGTCTTTTAAAAACCACCCAGATTATGTTGATGCTCTTAATGAGCTTGGAGATGACGAAACCATGTCCGTAAAAAGGACAAGTTGTGTCGTTAGTGGCTGACCGAATTTATCCAAGCAATTTTCAACGATCCACTCAATATATCGTTGTATCTTGCCTACCGACTAGAAAGTAATAAGCGCCAGCGCGAAGGCTTGGCATATGCCGCCGTCTTATGACACCGGCAACTCGGCTGTCTGTGTCTGTGTTTACGTTGACCCTGAATCTCACATAAAACAAACTATTGTTAGCCTTTGAACATATGCGGAGTTCGTTAAGTATCGGTGAGAAAACAAGAAGCTAGAGCATTCGACAACTTCACTTCTGCCACATTTCCTTGATGTGTTGGAACCTGATATTGTTCTGTTGTTCAACCACATGTGAGTTGGATGAGAGCAGAGCGATTTTAAATTTCATTAATAACAATCTTACAAAACAGGAGATAGAGATGTCACTCACTTTAGAAGAAAGGCAACCCAGAACAGATATGGAAATAACTTCAGCAGATTATGGCGAATCAGACGCTGTTATAACAGCTGAAGGAAATATGGGCGAGTATGGCCGAGTTTACGCCAGCTACCATCTAAGCTATAACGCAGATCGCAGTGGTGGAACCTATACAGCTCAAGGAAGAGGCTTCATAGATTACGATACTATAGCGTCTGGCGGAGGTGTAGGTGTTTGGCGAAGAGAGGGAGCTTTGATTCATATGGATGAACTCATCAATATAAATGATGGTACACAAAATCTTGGAAAAATTGTCATCGACCCAATCAAGAGAACTATGATTATGGATGTATATGTCCTCTCATAAAAGACAAGATTGAAATCTATACAGAGGGCCGGAATGCGTAAGATGCCAACTCCCCCCCCTCTGTATATATACTAGTGGCTTTTTATTTATTTATTTTATAACTATAGGAAAACTTTATTATGCGACTTACTAAAATTTTATTAGTGACATCAATAGCAATATTTTCTGGGCTGGTATTTGCTGATGATACGGCCATGCTGATTGATCTAGATAAGCAATGGGGAAGCGCCGGTGGACCCGACGGCTTTGTCTCTGAAGACGTTATTGGTATAGGCATCGCAGGAATTACTGGGATTGCCGAGGTAAGACAGGCCGCCACAATCGCGTCTGAAGAAGAATACGTTGTCGAAGGATACCAGGTGAAATTTCTCAGTACAGACATTGCTGTGATGGTACATACAACCGCCGGGTCAGACCCCCATGCGAGCATGCACGTTTTTCAAAAGCAGGATGGTAAGTGGCTCGTGGTTGGCGACGCGGCTGTGCCAACAGCCGAATAATCACCAGCGCCACAGGGGCGTATGGGTTTCAGGGAAGTAGCAGTAAAGCTATGTAGTTTTGCCTAGAGTGTGAGAGTTAAATAATGAATTGAATCGCTATCGCTTTACTAGACACCTTTCAGTCATACAAAATGGCTATCATAGAGCTGAAATTGCATCTTGCGCTGTGTATGTGCTGGATAAGTAAATTAAAAGAAGTGATCAAAGGGCTGGAAATCTCCTAACCCATTGATTTATATGGTAGCAATGGGTGGACTTGAACCACCGACCCCAGCATTATGAATGCTGTGCTCTAACCAGCTGAGCTACATTGCCTTGAAACTTTTTCGGCTTCCGATCGCACGTCATCTGAATAGTAATTTCCTATTTCATGCTCGATGTATGACAAATACACCTGTGCGTGAAATAGGAAATTAAACTCCCAGCTAACGCACCCTCGAAACCCTCTCTTTAGTGATGGATTCCCTTGTTTCTGGCATCCATCATCCCGAAAGGCCGCGAATTTTGGCTATTTCGGGGTAATTTGTCAAGTCAGACGTTGAATCTGAAATGAATTACATCGCCGTTCTGGACGATATATTCCTTGCCCTCCAAGCGCCATTTGCCGGCGTCTTTGGCGCCATTCTCACCGTTGTTGTCGACGAAATCCTGATAGGAGACGATTTCGGCGCGGATAAAGCCTTTTTCGAAGTCAGTATGGATCACGGCTGCGGCCTGTGGCGCGGTCGCGCCTTCCTTTACTGTCCAGGCGCGTACTTCTTTTACGCCGGCGGTGAAATAGGTTTGTAGACCGAGCAGGGTGTATCCCGCCCTGATTACTCTGTCCAGCCCGGCTTCTTCCATACCCAGGTCCTGCAGGAATTCCAGTTTCTCATCGTCTTCCAACTCAGCGATCTCTGCTTCCAACTTGTTGCAGATAGCGACTACCACCGCACCTTCTGATTCGGCGATTGTTCTTACTGTGTCCAGATAAGGGTTGTTCTCGAACCCATCTTCGTCCACGTTGGCGATATACATAACCGGCTTGATTGTTAGAAGGTGAAGACTATATAAGTCCTCTAACTCTTCTTTGCTTAAATCCAGTGAACGCACCTGCTTGGCCTCATCGAGATGGGCTTTTACTTTTTCCAGCACGATTACCTGGCGTTGTGCGTCTTTGTCACCGCTCTTTGCAACTCTCGAAACCTTATCTAAAAACTTGTCTACACTTTCCAGGTCGGAGAGTGCGAGTTCAGTATTAATGGTTTCGATATCCGATGCGGGATCAATTTTGTCTGATACATGGGTGACATTGCTGTCTTCAAAACAGCGAACAACATGTGCAATTGCATCGGTCTCACGAATATTGGCCAGAAACTGATTGCCCAGACCTTCACCCTTGGAGGCCCCGGCTACCAGACCGGCAATGTCGGTAAACTCCATGGTGGTTGGGATAACTTTCTGCGGCTCCACGATTGCCGCCAGCTTATCCAGTCTTGTATCGGGTATGGAAACAATTCCCGAGTTAGGCTCGATGGTGCAGAACGGGAAATTTTCCGCGGCAATTCCAGCCTTGGTCAAAGCATTGAAGAGAGTTGATTTTCCTACGTTGGGTAAGCCAACGATTCCACATTTAACAGCCATTCCTGATTCTATCCTGTGTGTAATTGTTTCATGGCGTCTTCCCAGTCGCCTTTTATTGCCAGAGGCATCACGCGAATCGCATCTTCGATGTCTCGCATTATAAGGTCGGCCTCAGAACGGGAAGGATCGCCGAGCACATAGTTTGCCACCATAGACTTGTGTCCTGGATGTCCAACACCTATGCGTAATCTGTAAAAATCTTTCTTATTACCCAAGGCACTAATAATGTCTCTAATGCCGTTGTGACCGCCGTGGCCGCCACCTTCCTTGAATTTAGTTTGGCCCGGATCAAAATCAATTTCGTCATAGGCTACCAGCATATTTTCTGGCTCGATTTTGTAAAAGTTGCAAACTGCCGCTACCGATTTCCCGCTGTGATTCATGAATGTAGTGGGGAACAGTAGTTTTATATCTTGCCCTGCAATATTGATAGTACCGAACTCGCCAAAGAACTTACTTTCACCGCGAAGTGCGCCGGAATAGCTTTTACACAGGTGATGAAGAAAAATGACTCCCGCATTGTGACGGTTAGAGTCATATTTTGGACCGGGATTACCAAGACCTACTATGAGTTTCACTGAATTGCCTGGCATAGGTTTTACCTAGTGGCGAATAGAGAAGGGTAGATATTGCTACGTGTATTCTGGCTTTGAATTAAGCCTTTAGTCAGATTCAAAGAAAAACTGAAACAGGTGTCGGAAGACTCCAGCACCTGTTTCAAGACTTTATCAGTCTTCGCTTTCTTCTTCTGAGTCTTCACCAGCTGCTGGTGCTTCACTCTCGCCTTCAGGCGCTTCAGGTGCATCAGTTGGTTCTTCAACTTCAGCTTTAGGTGCAGCAACAGTAACAACTGAATGGTCGCTTTCTTCACCGTGGGAAAGTGCAACGCTGGTAACACCTTTTGGAAGAGTGATATCCGAGAGATGAACAGTATCGCCCAAATCTACTTCAATCATATCAACTTCGATGTACTCTGGTAGATCGCCAGGCAGACAACTAACGTCGATCTCGTTAAGTGTCTTGAGGATATTTCCTCCTCCGATCTTAACGCCCACACACTTCTCTTCGTTGAGGAAGTGAAGAGGTACTTTCACAGTAATAGCTTGCTTGTCACTAACGCGAAGAAAGTCAGCATGCATGATTAAATGCTTGGCAGGATGACGCTGCAGGGCTTTTATAACAGCCTTTTCTTTCTTGTTATCAACGTTGAGGGTAATAATGTGGGAAAAGAAAGCTTCATTTTCCGTTGCCTTAAAAATATCTTTATGGGCAATAGTTAATGATACAGGGTCCTTTCCGGAACCATATAGTACCGCGGGTATGTCGTTATTCAGACGGCGTAGGCGGCGGCTCGCACCTTTCCCCAGATCCGTCCGAGTCGAACAATTTAATTCAAATTCATCAGCAGACATAAGTCTTCTCCGATTTAACTGCACCAACTTGCGACCAGTTAGTGCAGGATTAATAAAATGGGGCAGTAGTTCTTTTGAACAACTGCCCCGGGTTTATCCGCGAGATGTCGATTTCTAGCTGATACTGGATCAGGTATTGTCAAACATCGCGCTAATGGATTCTTCGTTGCTTACTCTTCGAATAGACTCAGCCAATAATCTGGCCATGGAGAGTTGTCGAATCTTCGAGCAGTTCTGTGCCTCTTCGTTCAGCGGAATCGTGTCTGTCACTACTAGTGAATCCAGACTCGATGCATTTAAATTCTCAATAGCAGGGCCGGATAAAACCGGATGCGTACAATAGGCAACAACCTTAGACGCGCCATGCTCTTTCAATGCGTCGGCAGCCTTACAAAGCGTGCCCGCTGTATCGACCATGTCATCGACGATGAGACAGCTGCGACCTTTAACATCACCAATGATGTGCATGACTTGGGCTACATTGGCAGACGGGCGTCGTTTATCGATGATCGCCAGGTCTACATTTAGTTGCTTGGCCACAGCTCTTGCTCGTACCACACCACCGACATCCGGTGAAACTACAATCAGGTCGTCATATTTCTGTCTTTCGATGTCATCGGTAAGCACTGGTGATCCGTAGACATTGTCCACCGGGATACTAAAAAACCCCTGAATCTGTTCTGCATGTAAATCTACTGTGAGTACGCGGTTAACACCAACCGCACCGATCATGTCTGCTATAACCTTGGCACTAATGGCAACACGGGCTGATCTTACTCGTCTGTCCTGTCTGGCATATCCAAAATAGGGGATAACTGCCGTGATTCTGTTTGCAGACGCACGGTGCAGTGCATCCGCCATCAGCAATAATTCCATGATGCTGTCATTAGTAGGTGCACAGGTTGGTTGAATGATAAATACGTCCTTACCCCGAACGTTTTCATTCAGCTCAACGGAGACCTCACCGTCGCTAAATTTGGTAGTGCTTGCATAGCCCAGAGGAACACCGATGTTCTTGGCAATACTGTCTGCTAATGCCGGATTGGCATTACCAGTAAAAACCATCAAATTATTAGCCACGCTTATATTCCTGTTCATCTTGGAAACAGTGGAAAATGGCTGGGGTGGCTGGATTCGAACCAACGCATGCAAGGATCAAAACCTTGTGCCTTACCACTTGGCGACACCCCAACGAACTCTTCTGAATACCGTACTCGTATATCATTCATTTTATGCTGGCCAGGAACTGTGTTCCAGTGAGTCTATGCCTTCTGCTACAAACCCTTTCAGATTTGTCGGCAAATTACTTAGTACTTTCTCAGCTTCTGCCTTTTCGGCAAATCGGGCAAATATACTTGAGCCGGTTCCGGTCATTCTGGCTTCGGTGATCTGGCCCAGCCAATTCAGGGCCTCATCTACCTCTGGATACAGTTTTCGAGTGACTGATTCACAGTCATTTCGGGTTCCAGCTGCCAGAAAGGCGGCAATTTTGATGGCTGGAGAGTTCCTTGTCAAATGTTCGTTGGAAAAAATTTTGGATGTGGCCACTGCGCATGGAGGAGTAATCACTAAATACCAGCAATGCCCCAGTTCTAGAGGCTGCAGCTGATCACCAATACCTTCCCCCCAAGCTGATTTTCCTCGAATGAAAACAGGCACATCAGCTCCCAGTTTTCCGCCTATTTCACAGAGCTCGTCCAGACCCAAATTCATGGACCAAAGCTTGTTGAGGGCTACCAGAGTGATTGCGGCATCGGAACTGCCACCGCCCAGGCCCGCGCCCATTGGAATTCGCTTCTGCAGAGTAATCCTCGCGCCCGGGGAACCTTTAGCGGAAAGAGAGCCCTCAGCTAGGCGTGCCGCAAGCGCATCGGCTGCCTGAATCACCAGATTATTGTGCAAAGGCACTGCTTCAGCGCTATGGAAATCCTGGTGCTGCTCGACGTGCAAGGAAATATTGCCAGCGGGAGCCATCTCAAACTTCATCTGATCGCCATAGTTAAGCATTTGGAAGACAGTCTGGATCTGGTGATAGCCATCCTCTCTTCTTCCCGTGATATGGAGGAACAGATTCAGTTTGGCGGGTGCCAGTAGTTGAATTGATTCAATGGGCTGTTTATTAGAGGACATTGGCTTAGAGAACATGGTTTTGAAGGATTTTAGTCTCAGATGATCATTCAGTTTGTAGATGGCTCGGTCGGGATCGTCCAGCTGATACCTATGAATCGTAAGCGGATATCATTTTTCGGCCGGGTCAATTCCACCCGGCGAGGCAGTGAGAATTCGCCATACTGTCGTAAATCATCAAAAATAACTGTCCAGCCATCTTGTACCAATTGTGTGAGTTGATTGAATTCACTAAATTGCAGTTCAGCAGTGGATTCGGGGGCAGGAATACCTTTGATCCAGTGTTCGAGAGAAGAGACTGGCAGCTCATAACCTAACTGTTGAAGAATTAACTCTTCGGGGCTGGCGGCACTTAGTTCTTCGCCATCTTGTTCCAGGGTAACGAATCCAGGCCTGCCCTCAATGGTGGTGCTACCCACATTAAATGTGCCCCATAGCCGAATGTTGTACTGAGCCTCATTCTGCTGCCATTGAATTCGCGGTGTATGAGCCTCGTTGTCGTAACGTACATTCACTCGCCCCCGCATTTGCCAGGAGCTTAGCTGCTCCAGTTGATCTTTATGTCGCGACCAGTCAGCGTTCTCCACTGCCGGGGGAGCAATTGCGCAACCATTGAGAAAAGCGATGGCGACGAACAGCGGTGCCAGTCGTCGAGTCTTTGAGATGTGCTTTGTATAAAACAAAGGAAAAGTCGTGTTCATGGGATTTTTGGATTGTGCATTAGGAAGCTTGCAGTCTATCCATTGCTTCTTTTATAAGTTCGCTGTCGGGTTCTTCTTCAAGGGCATCCTGCCATACTTGCAGTGCTTCCTCTTGTCTTCCCATTGCCCACAACACTTCACCTAAATGGGAAGCCACCTCATCGTCGGGAAAGTCAGCAAAGGCTCGGCGTAAATTTTCCAGTGCTTCTTCATAACGGCCGAGCTTGTACAGTGCCCAAGCCAGGCTGTCTAAAATGGCAGGGTCTGTTGGGGAAATAATGATTGCGCGCTCAATTAATTCCAGCGCTTCTTCGTAGCGAGTGGTTTGATCCGCCAGCATATATCCCAGGTGGTTCAGTGCGCGAGAGTCATCCGGTTGCATCAAAATTATTTGATGAAGGTCGGCTTCGGAGCCTTCTTTATTGTTCACCGAGTCGTTGTAGAGGACTCGGGCAAACAAAAGATCTACTTCGTTGGGGTATTTATTGAGAGCGTTATCTAATAACTGTCCGGCCTCATCACCATATCCGGCCTGAATCAGTGCTGCGGATTCCATGGTAGTAAAGAGTACCTCCAGGCGAGGCTGGCCTCGGGACAATCGGCTCAGCCAGGCATGGGCATCTTCTAATTGCCCAAGCTGAATGGAGAAGATGGTTGCCTGATTCTGTGCCGGCAAGAAATTATTTGTGCCTATCTCTACCAGGCGGTAGTTTTCGATAGCATTTTCCAGGTCACCCATTTGGTCATAGCTATATCCGGTGTAATACTGGCTCTCGTCTTTTCTTTGATCCACATCGATCAGTCTGGAAAGGGAAGTAATTGCTCGCTCGAAGTTCTCCAGTTCCAGATCGAGTAATGCCATTGAGTAGAGAGCCTCCCAATCCTGAGGATCGGTCTCAAACAAGTACTCATACTGCGCGCGAGCGTTCTCGAAGTCTTCGTCTTGTATATATAGACGAGCGAAATTTGAGCGTAGGCTTCTGTCGTCTTCAAATTCGCGAATACCATTTCGGAGTACGTCCATGGCATCTTCCAATTGATCCAGATTTTGCAGCAACTGAGCCTCAAGCAGGACGAGTGAAGGATTATTGTCGGTAACTTCAGTAAATGCCTTCAATTCCTCAAGGGCTTGTTCGTACTCACCACTCTGGGCGAGCATTTGAACCAGTGCGATTCGAATGGATTGCTGTTCACTGTAATCGATGCTGAGCTGTTTTAGATTGGAGATTAAGCCTGCTCTGGCTTCTGCAGTCATTCTGGCTGTGCGAGAGGAAAGCGTGGAGAAATCCATACTTCCTCCGAGGTCGATAACGCTAGCCATGTGCGAAAGCGCTTGATCAAAATTCCCAGTTTCCAGAAATTGAATGCTGAGCATCAAGTGAGGCTGAGTATCCAGAGGAGTAACTTCGGCCCACAAAAGCCCCAATTGTAATAGTGCATTGGTGTCATTATTAGCTGCAGCAAACTGAACTGCTCGCTGGATGATATTCAAATCCCGCGTCTCTATGGCGAGATCAAAATAGGACTCTCCCGCATCTTCCAGCTGGCCTCGCTGGGCTCCCAGCTCAGAAACTATGGCCTGATAGAGCTGCTCTTCGGTAAAGCTGCCGTAGTCGATATCTTCTTCAGGAGGCGCAACGACAGCGGGCTCCGACGTCGTTTCTGCTACTGGAACCGGCGCCTCGGCACCTGTTTCGGCTGATGGGGCAGAGGATCCGGCGCAGGAAGCGAGCAAGAGTGCGGTTAACAGGGCGGTTAGCTCTGGTCTTAATTCTTTGATTTTGTTCATGTTTTCGTTGATTGGCTGTAAGTTACGTATTTACGGGGCATTGTAGCAGCTTGATCAAGTGGCGCCACATCGCTGACGACAGTCTCTAATGGGAACTGTGTCCGATATTTAGTAACATAGCCAGCCTTTTCGATGGGCATAAACCCCGATTTTTATTCGACTTTCCAGGTGTTTCATAGCAAATGGCTTTGGTACTGATAGGCATAAATCACAACACCGCCAATGTAGATCTGCGAGAGAAGGTGGCATTCCCACCGGAACTTGTTGATGAAGCATTGACACAGTTGATGGCCGGCGAATCTGTTGATGGCGCCGTGATTGTCTCTACCTGTAATAGAACTGAAATTTATGTTGCTTACGAGTCATCCTCTGATGCAAGACAGCTGGATGTTACTGCTTCAAACAGTTCTTTGTTTGCTGAACGTAAACAAAGCTTATTGATTTGGTTGGCCGCTTATCACTCAGTGAGTGTAGATGATTTGCAGGACTGCAATTATTCCTTCGCTGAACAAGAAGTAGTCAAACATTTAATGCGTGTTTCCTGCGGCCTGGATTCCATGGTTTTGGGTGAGCCTCAGATACTTGGTCAGATTAAATCTGCTTATGCTGTATCAAAGGACAAGGAAGCGTTGGGTCCGACTCTCGGTCTAGCGTTTCAGGAAGCCTTTTCCATTGCCAAGGAAGTGAGAACCGACACCGCTATTGGAGAAAATCCCGTGTCGGTTGCCTATGCGGCGGTGACTCTAGCTGAAAGAATTTTCTCCAATCTTTCCAGTTTGAATGTGTTGCTTATTGGTGCTGGTCGAACTATCGAGTTGGTAGTTAAACACTTGGCGGAGAAGGGAGTGACCGAAATAGTCGTGGCTAATCGTACTCTCGGAAATGCGATGAAAATAGCAGATCAATTTGATGCTCATGGCGCTTTGTTATCAGAAATACCCGAATTATTGGTGGCGGCGGATATAGTAGTTTCTTCTACCAATAGTCAACTGCCTTTGCTGGGCAAGGGAGCAGTAGAGAGGGCCCTAAAACAGCGCAAACACAAACCGATGCTATTGGTTGACCTTGCAGTTCCACGGGATATTGAAGCTGAGGTTGCGGAAGTTGCTGATGCCTATCTCTACAGTGTGGATGATATTAGTGAAGTAATTGAAGACAGCGTAAAGAGCCGTGCCGAGGCGGCGGCCCAGGCAGAGTCAATTATAGCAAGAGGTGTAGAAGAATTTTTAAAACACCTACGCTCTCTTAATGCTATCTCCACTCTTAGAGCATTCCGTGAAAAAGCAGATTCAATTAGAGAGCAGGAATTACAAAAAGCACTACAGGCTTTGGAGAAAGGGGGAACTGCAGAAGATGTCCTCAATACGCTAGCTCGGGGATTAACCAATAAGCTGATTCATTCTCCCAGTGTGCAAATGAAAAAGGCGAGTTCTGAAGGAAGAGATGAAGTGCTGTCTCTTACCAAGGAATTGTATGAATTAGATTTATGGATAGATACAGACGAGGACAGTGACGAGGATGTTGTATAAGCCCGGAAACAGGCTGCGGCGAGACCCTTAATACATAGATATGAAAGAATCCATTAGACATAAACTTGATAACCTCAAGGATCGATTTGATGAGCTTGAAGCTCTGCTTAGCGATGCAGAAGTTATTTCTGATCAAAATCGATTCAGGGATCTCTCCAAAGAGTATGCGGAAATTGAAGAGGTGGTGAAGAGTTTCGATCGCTTCCTCAGTGTAAGTGATGAATTGCAACAAGCCAAAGAAATGCAGAAGGACTCTGATCCGGATATTCGCGAGATGGCGGATGAGGAATTTAAAACTAATAGTGCGGAGCTGGAAGAGCTTGAACTGGGTCTGCAAAAATTATTGCTACCCAAAGACAGCAAAGATAGCTGTAATGTTTTTCTCGAAATAAGAGCAGGAACCGGAGGCGATGAGGCGGCGATTTTTTCCGGAGACCTGTATCGAATGTATTCACGTTTCGCTGAACTGCAAAAATGGAAATCGGAAATAATCACCGAGCGTCAGGGTGAACACGGTGGCTTTAAAGAGTTGATCGTTCGCATAGAAGGCAAGAACGTCTATGAAAAATTGAAGTTTGAATCTGGAGCTCATCGAGTACAAAGAGTTCCTGAGACTGAGACTCAAGGGCGTATTCACACATCAGCCTGCACTGTGGCCATCATGCCGGAAATAGATGATGTAGATGAAATAGATATCAATAAGGCGGATCTACGAATCGACACTTTTCGTGCCAGTGGCGCAGGTGGCCAGCACGTTAACAAGACTGATTCTGCTATACGCATTACACACCTGCCATCTGGACTGGTTGTGGAGTGTCAGGATGAGCGCTCCCAACACAAGAATAAGGCGCGGGCTATGTCTCTGCTTCAGGCCAGGCTGCTTGATCAGGCGCAACAAGCGCAGCAGCAAGAAGAATCTGATGCACGTCGCAAATTGGTAGGTAGTGGTGATCGATCAGAGAAGATTCGTACCTATAATTACCCTCAGGGTAGAGTGACAGATCACCGAATTAAACTGACCCTCTACAATCTCCCTGAAATCATGTCCGGTGATCTGGCGTCTGTTATTCAGCCGCTGATTAACGAGTATCAGGCTGACTTGTTGGCAGGCCTGGCAGCCGAAGACTAACTCGAGTCAATGGCGGAAAATATTAGACAGGTACTATCTCGCGGTGAAGCTCTCAGGCCTCAGAGTGAAAGCTGGCAACTGGATACAGAACTTCTGCTCGCTAGAGTTTTAAACAAGCCCCGGGAATATTTGTTCACCTGGCCTGAACAAGAGCTGCAACTCCGGCAGATAGAAGAATTTCAACAACTCCTGTCACGTCGAAAAGACGGTGAGCCCATTGCCTATATTTTAGGAAAGAGAGGCTTCTGGGATTTCGAGCTGGAAGTTAATTCTTCTGTTCTGATACCACGACCGGAAACAGAAATTCTGGTTGAGACAGCTATTGAACTGTTGAGTGAGAGTAGAAAGACGGCGGCAAAAATAGCTGACCTGGGAACAGGCAGCGGAGCTATAGCTCTTGCCTTGGCTAAGTCTTGTAGTTCCAGCTCGGTGATTGCAGTCGATTTTAGTGAGGATGCGCTCAATGTGGCCAAATCCAACGCCAGCAATCTCGGAATTTCGAATATTGAATTCATTCAGGCTTCATGGTGTGATGGATTGCAAGATAATGATTTCGATATGATCGTTTCCAACCCACCTTATGTAGCTGAAGGCGATGCTCATCTGTTGGAAGGTGACCTACTCTTTGAGCCAAGCCTTGCTTTGGTGGCGACAGAAAATGGTTTGGGGGATCTACACACCATCGCATTGCAGTGTAGAGAGAAATTAAAAAAAGGCTCCTGGCTCCTTCTTGAACATGGCTATGATCAGAAGCAAGCAGTAGCCGAAATGTTGGAACGGGCAGGCTATTTCAATATTCAGTGCAGGAAAGACTTGAGTGGTGTGGATAGATTGAGCTTTGCCCAATGGGGTGGATCGTCGTTCTAAACCAGATTTAAATCACAACAGAGACAGGATTTTTAAGACCAACGGCCGGATCGATTTACTATGGAAGATCAACAGCTACTAAGATTTAGTCGACAGATTATGCTACCTGAGATGGATGTTCAGGGTCAGCAAAAGCTGATCGATGCCTCTGTGCTAATTATTGGCTTGGGCGGGCTTGGCTGTCCTGCTGCAATGTATTTGGCTGCCGCGGGAGTGGGCAAGCTTACGCTTGCGGACGATGACAGTGTTGAACTGACGAACCTGCAGAGGCAGATAGCTCACAGTCAAGATGATATCGGTGTTTCCAAAGTGGCATCGGTGGAAACAACATTGAAAGGTTTGAATCCTGACGTAGAGGTGATTGCTATCAATAAGCGCCTGCAAGGTGAAAGCCTGGACGAGGAGATAGCCAAGGTCGATGTGGTGGTAGACGCCTGTGATAATTTCTCCACTCGATTTGCCATCAATCGCAGTTGTTTGAAGCACAAAAAGCCCCTGGTTTCTGGTGCGGCAATTCGCATGGAAGGGCAGGTGGCTGTTTTTGATAGTAGAAATCCGGATAGCCCTTGCTATCAATGTCTCTACGAGCAGGGTGACGATGACGACATGAGCTGCTCTACCAATGGAGTAATGGCGCCATTGGTTGGAATAATCGGTTCAGTTCAGGCAATGGAAACAATCAAAATTATTAGCGAAATCGGTAAGCCTCTTACAGGCAGACTGCTGCTATTAGATGCTACATCTATGCAATGGAGAGAGATGAAGCTTCCTCGCGATAGCAGCTGCAAAGCCTGCTCAGAGTAGTAAATCGAATAAGAATGTTTGAAGTGTATGGTGCATACCGCTATTATGCGGCGCTCCAAGCAATTATGTGGCGTTCTACTCTTTTCCTTAGCTGCTTCTCTGCTCGATCGGCCTCACTGTCTTGTTACCAGCTAAAGTCACTGAGCACTAATACCGAACACGAATAACCAGCAACATCACCGAAATATGAAAAACGGATAAACATGGATTCAACTGAAGAATCACAAGCAGTCTCGTTCGACAGCTTCAATTTGCAGGAGCCTCTACGAGAGGCCATCAGAAAGATCGGTTTCGAAACCTGCACGCCGATTCAGGCGCAGAGCCTGATACATACTCTTAAGGGACATGATGTCACCGGTAAAGCTCAGACGGGTACCGGCAAAACAGCAGCATTTCTGATTACTATTATTAATGATTTGCTGTCTAACCCTATAGAAGAAAGGTTTCTCGCTGAACCGAGAGCGCTGATTGTGGCTCCAACTCGAGAGCTCGCTATTCAGATTGCCAGTGATTCCGCATTGCTTACTCAAGGTACCGGGCTGCATACCGTAACTCTGGTAGGTGGTGAAGATTACCAGAAACAGAATCGTGCTCTTGATAAAAAACCGGTAGATATCGTGGTTGCCACTCCTGGTCGATTGCTGGATTTTGCTTCGAACGATAATCTGCATCTAGGATTGATCGAAATTCTGGTATTAGATGAAGCAGATAGAATGCTTGATATGGGTTTTATTCCACAAGTAAGGCAAGTGGTTTCTCGTACGCCTCGCAAAGACTGCCGACAAACTCTTCTATTCAGCGCAACCTACACGCCGGAAATTGTAGAACTGGCTGATCGTTGGGCGATGGATCCAATCATGGTGGAGGTTGAATCTCAGAAGGTCGCCGCTGATGATATTGATCAGATCGTCTATCTGGTTACCATGGCGGATAAATACAATCTTCTATTCAATCTGATATCAGAGCCTGGCGCTGAGAAGATTATCGTTTTCAATAATCGACGAGACCAGGTTAGAAAACTGGCGGACAATCTTTATCGTAATGGCATTGAATGTGGCATGTTGTCCGGTGAAGTTGCTCAGAATAAACGCATTAGAACACTTGAAGATTTCAAGAGTGGCAAGATCAAGGTGCTGGTTGCAACTGACGTAGCTGGTCGAGGACTGCACATTGACGATGTGACTCATGTGGTTAACTATTCTCTGCCGGAAGAGGCGGACGATTATGTTCACCGAATCGGGCGTACAGGTAGAGCGGGCGCCTTAGGTACCTCTATCAGCTTCGCCTGTGAAGAAGATTCATTCCTGTTGCCGGATATTGAAGAGAAGCTGGAAATGAAGCTGGATTGTACTCATCCCGAAGAGCGCTTGTTGGAAAAGGCTCCTGCTTTTTCACGAAGCACTCATTTCAAGAAGGCTGTCGAACCAAGTCGTGGCGGATCTCGCTCCAAGAGTCACAGCCAAGGTCGCCGTCGCTAGCTAGCAGCTATGCACTGACCGCCTGACTGTTTCAGGATTTCACTGTACTCGCCAGATTTTCGATGACGTGTAACGTGGTCGGAAAATGTGCTGCCGTCTTCAAGCTTGACGTTAATGTCATGCCCCGCTTCGATATAAAACACAATAAAGCGCTGGAATAATTCTGCGGTCATTCCGCGGTAGGCCCGAAGTAGAATATTGTAATCGGCTGGCACTCCCTCTGGCGGCTCAACCTCAAGAAAGGATTTGAGTCGTTCGTCACTCCAGTCTTCATCTCGAGTGGCTATTTGAGTGCGATCTGCTCCTGTTTTTTTACCTTCTTTCATCGATTTCTTCGACCTATTTCATTTTGTCTTTTAGCAGGGCGTTGACCTGACCAGGATTGGCCTTACCCTTGGAAAGTTGCATTGCCTGGCCAACTAGAAAGCCGATTACCTGTTCCTTGCCTTCCTTGAATTGTTGTACCTGGTCAGGATTGTTGGCAATGACATCATCCACTAGTTTTTCAATTTCGCCGCTGTCAGTAACCTGCTTAAGCCCTTTAGCTTCGATGATGTCGTCCACACTGGAGGCGTCTTCAATCATTGTTTCAAAAACTGTCTTGGCGATTTTGCCCGATATAGTGTCATCTTTAATTCGGCTAATAAGGCTTGCAAGCCGTTCAGCTTGAATTGGGCAGTCCGCTACTTCCCAGCTGTTCTTGTTTAATAAGGCTTGCAGGTCTCCGCTTACCCAATTGGCCGCGAGCTTTGCATCGCCGGTTTGCTTGGCTACAAGCTCGAAGTATTCGGCAAGCTCACGGCTACTTGCGAGAACGCCGGCATCATAGTCACTAAGTTTAAATTCTTCCACGAAACGTTGTTTCTTGGCATCGGGAAGTTCAGGAAGGTCCGCTCGAATAGCCTCAATGTAAGCATCGTCGATAACAATAGGCAGCAGGTCAGGTTCCGGGAAGTAGCGATAGTCATTGGCTACTTCTTTGCTGCGCATCGGCGTGGTTTCATCGCGGTCGGCATTGTATCTTCTGGTTTCCTGGATTACTCGCCCGCCGTCCTCGATTAGTTCCTGCTGTCTTTGTACTTCAGAATGGATGGCCTTTTCCACGAAGCGGAATGAGTTAATATTTTTGATCTCGGTTCGGGTGCCCAGTTCGGTATCCCCCACGCGCCGAATGGATACATTCACATCGCAGCGCATTGAACCTTGAGCCATTATGGCGTCGGAGATATCCAGGTATCGAATAATGGTATGCAGTTTTTTCAAGTAAGCGACGGCTTCTTCGGCATTACTTATTTCAGGTTCGGACACAATTTCCAAAAGCGGTTCGCCAGCACGATTCAAATCGATTCCCGACATGCCGTGATAATCTTCATGAAGTGATTTTCCGGCATTTTCTTCGATGTGCGCCCGGGTAACACCGATTTCTTTTTCTCGTCCATCACTTAAGACTACTGTTAAGGAGCCTTTGCCAACCGTGGGGTAGTCGAGCTGCGTGACCTGATAGCCTTTCGGAAGGTCGGGATAAAAATAGTTTTTCCTGTCAAACACAGAGCGTTTACCAATTTCAGCGCCAATGCCGACACCAAATCGAACAGCCATTCTCAATGCATCTTTATTAAACACTGGGAGAGTGCCAGGTAGTGCCGCATCAAAGATATTGGCCTGGGTATTTGGTTCGGCACCGAATTTGGTGGAGCTTCCTGAAAATAATTTAGACTGCGTGGACAAAGAGACATGAACTTCAAGGCCGATTACTGTTTCCCATTCCATGATCAGGCCTCCTCTGTCTTGATAGCTGGCTTGCGGGTATGCCAGTCAGTGCTTTGTTGAAATTTGTGGGCGATATTTAATAGCTTCGATTCTTCGAAGTCGTTGGTGACCATATGCATACCGATAGGTAAGCCATCAACCAGACCTGCTGGCACGGAGATGCCAGGCAGTCCAGCCAGGTTCACTGCAATGGTGTAAATATCTTCCAGATACATGGCAACCGGGTCGCTCTTTGATCCCAATTCAAAAGCAGTATGGGGAGAGGTTGGGCCGATGATGACATCGACTTCCTTAAATGCCTCGTCGAAATCATTCTTGATAAGACGTCGAATTTTCTGAGCCTTGCGGTAGTAGGCATCGTAAAAACCGGCTGAAAGGGCATAGGTGCCCACAAGGATCCGCCTCTTTACTTCATCACCAAATCCTTCGCTACGGCTTCTTTTGTACATATCTTCCAGATCCACAGGATCTTCACAACGATATCCATAACGAACGCCGTCGAAGCGTGAAAGGTTTGCAGATGCCTCTGCCGGCGCTACTACATAGTAGGCAGACACCGAGAGATGATTGTTAGGAAGATCGATTTCCTTAATAGTTGCACCTAGTTTTTCGTATTCCTTCAGGGCATCTCGAATTGATTGCTCTACTTCGCTGTTCAGGCCTTCAGCGAAATGCTGTCTTGGAATGCCAATCTTCAATCCTTCCAATGAATTGTTTAGCCCGGCGGTGTAATCATCTGTTGGCGTGTCGATGCTAGTGGAATCTTTCTCGTCCAGCCCCGCTATGGCGTTAAGCATGAGAGCTGCGTCTTCGGCACTCTTGGTAAGCGGCCCTGCCTGATCCAGGCTAGAGGCAAATGCCACCATGCCCCAACGGGAAACACGACCATAACTGGGCTTGAAGCCGGTTATGCCACAGAATGCAGCCGGTTGTCGGATAGACCCACCGGTATCTGTTCCGGTCGCCATCGCGCATAGATCAGCAGCAACTGCCGCCGCGGACCCGCCGGAAGAGCCGCCGGGCACTCGTTTCGTGTCCCAGGGATTGCGAACATCACCAAAGAAGCTGGTCTCATTGGATGAGCCCATGGCGAATTCATCCATATTGGTCTTGCCCAGAGTAACCACTCCGGCACTATTTAATCTCTCTACTACAGTGGCGTTATAGGGAGATACGAAGTTATGTAACATGCGAGAGCCGCAGGTGGTTAGAACGCCTTCTGTGCAGAAAATATCCTTGTGAGCAATAGGTATGCCCAGAAGAGCACCGGAATCGCCCCCGGCCCTGGCAGTGTCAGCGGCATTCGCCTGCTGCATTGCAGAGTCTTCACACACAGTAATAAAGGCATTGAGTTCGCTATTGAGCTGGCCAATTCTATTGAGATAGGTCTGGGTAAGCTCCACGCTGGATATGTCGCCCGCGGCAAGAGCGGCGGATAATTCGGCGACGGTTTTTTCAATCATTTCGATATTCCTGTCAGATCTGGCTATCAGAGCCAGATAAGCTTCTTATATTTAAAGGGTGCTGTGGGCATATGGGAGCTGGCGATCAATCCATGACCTTCGGTACCAGATAGAGGCCGTCCTGGCTTTTCGGGGCGAGCTTTTGTAGCTCGTCACGATTAATTTCGGCAGTGACCTTGTCTTCACGCAGTCGCTGGACCGCATCGGTGGGATGTGCGAGTGGTTCGACATTATCCGTATTTACAGATTGCATCTGATCAATCAGTGCCAAAATGTCGGTAATTCTAGTTGTCACCTCTTCGGCTTCGGCATCACTAACGTGTAGCCTCGCTAAATGGGCAATTTTCTCTACCTCTGACCTGTCCAAAGCCATCAAAAATCTCCAGATTGTCGTGCTTGTACAATTTATATTGCGCAGTGTGCGGTGAATCAATTAATTACATAACCGCCCTTGCTCTAACCCCTTGCCGTTGCTAGAGTGCGTCCTACTCGCCAACGACAAGAAGGCGTGATTATACTTGAATTTAGTCAGTTTTAGTCAAACCGGAACAACGGCTATTTTCACGGATCTGTTCCAGGAGATTCCATTTAATCCCAAATCCGTTTCTCGCATTGAAATAAAAGCAGTCAATCTGCTAAATCATTAGGCAGATATGCCGCTTAAATAAGAATGCATGCAAGAATTGGAATCTTTAACTGAGGTATACGAAAGTCCATGTTCAAAAAAATCCGGGGAATGTTCTCCAATGACCTGTCTATTGATTTAGGCACGGCCAATACGCTTGTTTATGTGCGAGAAGAAGGCATCGTGTTAAACGAGCCATCTGTTGTCGCTATACGCACACACAATGGTCAGAAAACTGTTACCGCAGTCGGCTCTGATGCAAAACGAATGCTCGGTCGTACTCCTGGCAACATTACTGCGATTCGCCCCCTAAAGGATGGTGTAATCGCGGATTTCCAGGTTACCGAGAAAATGCTTCAGCACTTCATTAATAAGGTGCATGAAAACAGCTTCTTCCCTCCCAGCCCAAGAGTACTGGTATGTGTGCCCTGTAAGTCGACTCAGGTTGAGCGAAGGGCGATCAGGGAATCAGTAGCCAGTGCCGGTGCAAGAGACGTTAGATTGATCGAAGAGCCGATGGCCGCCGCAATTGGAGCGGGACTTCCGGTTGAGCAAGCCAGTGGATCCATGGTGGTGGATATCGGCGGTGGAACCACCGAGATTGCAATTATCTCTCTCAATGGTGTGGTTTATTCCGAATCAGTTCGTGTCGGTGGTGATCGCTTCGATGAAGCTATTACGACCCATGTGCGTCGCAATTATGGAAGCCTTATTGGTGAAGCAACAGCGGAACGAATCAAGAAAGAAATTGGCTGTGCCTATGTTGGTGCTTCTAATGAAATTCGCGAAATTGATGTAAGAGGCCGGAATCTGGCGGAAGGTGTGCCAAGAAGCTTTACCCTTAACAGCGACGAAATTCTGGAAGCATTGCAGGAACCATTATCTGCCATCGTTCAGGCTGTGAAATCTGCACTTGAGCAATCACCTCCTGAATTGGCATCGGATATTGCCGAAAGCGGTCTGGTTTTAACCGGTGGTGGTGCTCTGTTGAGAGATCTGGACAAATTATTGTCTGAGGAGACAGGTTTGCCGGTGATTGTTGCCGAAGACCCCTTGTCATGTGTAGCTCGAGGCGGTGGAAAGGCCATGGAGTTGATGGATACGCACGATATTGACCTTCTGACCCTGGAGTAACCCTACTCTGGTCGTGGTTCTTAGCCGGGGCTGTTATACTTTTTTTGTCTACTACAGAGCACTAAAGAGGTAGTTCAGCCATCGACAAGACCCTGTTTACAAAAGGTGTTGCCCTCGAATACAGGGCACTTGCTTTTGTCCTCCTTTCTATCTGTATCTTGTTTGCCGATAGCCGCTTCGGTTATGCGGAGCGGATTCGCTTTGGCCTGGGATATGTCACCACACCGGTTTATTGGGTTGCAGACATTCCTACCCGGGTCTCCCTCTGGATTGACGACGTCTTCGTTTCCCGCACCGACTTATTAGAAGAAAACACCCAGCTAAGAGAAAACCTGCTTATAGCCCAGCGAGAATTGCAGCTGCTTGAGAGTTTGGCCAGTGAGAATAATCGTTTGCGAGCGCTTAATGAGGCAGCTGAAATTGTGGCTGGTGAAGTCCTTCCTGCAGAGATAATAAATATTTCACCTGACCCCTTTTCCAAACGAGTCCTCATTAACAAAGGTTCAAGTGATGGAGTGTTTGTAGGTCAGGCTCTGTTAGATGCTAATGGATTGATGGGCCAGGTTGTCGAGGTTCTTCCTTTCAATAGCTGGGTTTTGTTAATAACAGATTCTCATCACGTAACTCCGGTAGAGGTAAACAGAAACGGGGAGCGTGCCTTTGCCAGGGGATCGAGGTCTACGTCAATGGAGTTGGATCTTGAGTTCGTAACCCAGACCCAGGATATGAAAGCAGGGGATTTGCTTGTGAGCTCAGGAATGGGTCAGGTATATCCAAAGAATTATCCCGTGGCTACAATCGTAAGTGTCTATTCTGACCCCGGTCAGGACTTTGCCACGATAATTGCCCGACCACTGGCGGAGCTCGCTAGCACTCGTCACGTTATGTTGGTTTTCCAAAATGAAGAAACCGACGCCTCTAATCTCGAAGAAGATTTGAATCTCGGCGAAGATGTCGGTCTCGATTCTCAGGTTGAAGTGGTAGCAGACGGCCAGATCCTTCGACTTGAGTCTGAAGACGATGCTCCTACTCCAATCCAGGCCCCAACCCAGACTCAACCCCAGCCCCAAGATCAGGATCAGTAGGAAGCACTATGCAAAAACGAGCACACGCAACCTGGGTGATCCTGCTCACACTTTTTATAGCCTACTTATTGGCTATCGTTCCATTTCCTGATTGGGCAATGAACTATCGGCCAGAGTGGGTTCCAATGGTTCTAATCTACTGGGCTATGGCGCTTCCTTACCGTGTAGGAATAGGGTGGGCATGGGCAGTAGGGCTTGTGCTGGATATTCTGGAAGGTTCAATTCTAGGTATTAATGCTATCTCGCTGGTCATAATTGCCTACGTCACTATCTCGCTTCATCAGCGTATGAGAATGTTCTCTACACTTCAGCAGAGCGGATTGGTGCTTGCTCTGGTCGGCCTGAATTTAATGGTTTGCCATTGGTTGCTAATCGTTACCGGTCAATCTGTTCCCGCGAATCTGATGTATCTAATGGCAGCACTCACCAGCGCCATAATCTGGCCATCACTTTTTCAATTGCTGAGGCAGATCCGCAGAGGTTTCAGAGTGACGTGATTTTAAATGCTCGTATTTAGTTGAGAATAGTTACGTTTGATAAGAGTTGTTTGAGAAATGTCTGACTACAATCTAATTCTAGCCTCTGCATCACCTCGAAGACAGGAGTTGCTGAATCAGGTTGGCGTGGAGTTCCAGGTAAAATCACAGGACATCGATGAATCGCTGCGGGCTGATGAAGAAGCTCTCGATTACGTGTGTCGTATGGCTAAGGAAAAAGCACAGTCTGCCTTGGCCAAGCTGGAAGCAGATAGCCCCTTCCTCGTACTAGCGGCAGATACCGTGGTGGTGTGTGACGACATAATTATGGGTAAGCCGCTAGATCAGAAGCAATCTGCAAGCATGTTGGCAAAGCTTTCAGGCAGGGATCATCGGGTATTGTCCGCAATCAGTCTTGCCACTACCAAGCGAAGTGAATCAGCGGTTTCCCAGTCTCTGGTTACTTTTCGAGATATCAGTCAACAGGAAGCGATAGCCTATTGGCAAAGCGGTGAGCCAGCTGGAAAAGCTGGATCTTATGCTATTCAGGGAATTGGGGCAGTCTTTGTGCAAAATCTCGTGGGAAGCTACAGTGGAGTAATGGGTTTGCCGCTGTACGAAACAGCGCTGCTGCTTGGCAAATTTGGTATTAACTGTATAACAAACCTGAGAGCGAAATCTTGAGCGAAGAAATACTGATCAACGTGACAGCTATGGAGACGCGAGTAGCCCTTATTGAAAACGGGCTACTTCAGGAAATCTTCATCGAAAGAAATAATCATCGTGGGCACGTGGGTGATATTTTTCGCGGGAAAGTTGTCAGGGTTATGCCTGGCATGGAAGCTGCTTTCGTGGACATCGGTCTGGACAAGGCCGCGTTTATCCATGCTTCGGATATCGAAGAAATTGACAACGAAGGTTTTGAATTAAAGAGCGATTCGCCGAAGACTATTCAGGAACTGCTTCGTGAAGGGCAATACCTCATAGTACAGGTAGCCAAGGACGCTATTAGTACCAAAGGTGCCAGACTTACCACTCATCTGACCTTGCCTTCGCGCAATCTGGTTTATCTGCCACGCAGTAAGCATGTAGGTATTTCTCAGCGTCTGGAAAGCGAAGAAGAACGCACGCGACTGCTTGATCAGCTCAATTCAGTTCTCGAAGAGGAGTCATGGCAAGGCCGCGGCGGATTTATTATTCGCACCGCAGCAGAAGGGGCCGGCCCGGAAGAATTTGTGGAAGATGTTCGCTACCTGAAGAGGTTGTGGACAAAAGTAGATGAGCGAATTGGCCGTGCTGAGCAAGTGTGTTCGGTGTACGGCGAAAAAGCGCTCTATATGCGAACCGTTCGCGATCTGATTACTTCCAATGTTGAAAAGATCAGAGTGGATAATTCCAATTCTCTGGCAGAGATAAAGCAATTCCTGGAGGAATTCGTCCCCGACTCCAGCACCTCGGTTGAACTTTATACAGGCGACAGACCTATATTCGATCTCTACGGAATAGAGGATGAAATCAACAAGGCACTTGGGCGGCAGGTAAAGTTGAAATCCGGCGGCGATCTCATCATCGATCAAACTGAGGCGATGACTACAATAGATGTTAATACCGGGGCTTATCTGGGTAGTCGAAATCACGCTGAGACAATTTTTAAAACCAATCTCGAGGCGGCCACTGCTATTGCCCGCCAGTTAAGGGTGAGAAATCTTGGTGGAATCATCATTCTAGATTTTATTGATATGCAAGATGTGGAGCATCAGCGGCAGGTTGAGCGCACACTGGGAAAAGCTTTAGAAAAGGATCATGCAAAAACTTCGGTCACCGATATTTCCCAATTGGGATTAATAGAAATGACTCGAAAGCGGACTCGTGAAGGTCTTGGGCAGACACTGTCTAATAAATGTCCGGTTTGTGAAGGTAGAGGTACTCAAAAATCCCCTGAGACTGTTTGCTACGAAATCTTCCGCGAAATAATACGAGTGACCCGGGCTTATGAAAATGACGTGCTCCTGGTAATAGCGTCTCAGCTTGTTGTGGACAGGCTGCTAGACGAGGAGTCCAGTACCCTGTCCGAACTGCAAGAATTAGTCTCCAAGACGGTCAAATTCGAAGTAGAACCCATGTATACTCAAGAACAATTTGACGTTGTGCTTTATTAGCTGTGTTTTAGTGTTGTTGGGGCCTCTTACATTAAAGACTTTGGGGCTTTCAGTTCCTGTTCAGGATTACTGCGTTATATATTCTCTGCAGTATCGTCTTAATCTATCAGAGGTTCGCCTACTAATACTCGCTACGCAATTCGATATTAATAGCTGTGCCAGAGAACTCGATCACTAGCATGTTTGTCTTAATCCTCAAGAAAATACGCCGCCAACTGGTGCTTTTGTGTGCCGTGGCCTTGGTGCTGCTGGCGGCATATGTGAGTCTTGGGCGGCAATTCATGCCGGCGGTTTCTCGTTATGTAGCATTTTTCGAGGAACAAATATTCGAACTAACCGGATCCCCGGTAACCATTGGTTCTCTTACAGGAAGCTTTCAAGGGTTCAATCCCACTCTTCAAGTCAACGAATTGAGTCTGTTGGTAGGAGAAGATCAGGATTCTGCGTTGGTATTTGATAGCGCAACAATTATCGTAGATATGCCTCGAAGTGTCTGGCAGCGGCAGTGGGTCGTGAAGGATTTTGTGGTTGAATCTCTGAGTCTGGATTTCGAACAAACTGACGAAGGTGACTGGGAATTACGAGGAGTGAGTAGTTCAAGTGATGCCGGCGTAGACATAGACAATCTCTACAGTACGTTTCTGCAGTTGGCCCAACTAAGTTTGCGGAATGTCACTATCAATTTGCACACGCTTGAAAATGAAACCATTAGCTTCATAAATGGTTCTGTTTCGTTTCAAAATAGAGCCAATACTCACTTTCTTCACGTGGATGCTAATCTGCAAGAAAACAACGAAAATCTTTCACTGTCGTTCGAAGTAGAGGGGAGCCAATTATCCGAAATCGATGGCAGGCTACATCTCGATGTGCCGGAGGCTGATTACTCTGCATTATTCAGCAGCTTCGATATTGGAGAGATGAAGGTTGCTCAACTACATGGTGGCGGCGGTTTCTGGTTAAATTTTTCTTCTGGTGAAGTTAGTGATCTAACCTCCAATATTGAGATTGATGCTGTCACTCTGACTGCAAATCAGCTCGAGCCTATTTCTCTCGCTAACATAGGTGGCAAGGTCTTCCTGCGACGAATGTTGGGTGAAGGATCTTTGGAGGTTTCTTTTTCTGATATGTCTCTAGCTTGGCAAGAAATGAGTTGGTCGCCGTTCAATGTCCATGCTTCATATCTCCCTGATCAAAATTTCAGTATCGAGGCAGATTTCATTGATGTTTCCTTGTTGGCTCAGTTCGTTGCAGGAAGTGGATTACTTGATGCCTCAGCTCAGGAGCAGCTTAATCTATATGCTCCCCGAGGAGCGCTGGAGAACCTCGCTGTTGATCTGCCGCTCGGGGAAAACAATGAGGAACACTTGACCCTAAAGACAAATCTTAATGATATGGAAATAGGCTCCGTAGGTGGGTCTCCAAAAATGTGGGGGATAAATGGCTACCTGGAGATAGATTTTGATCCCCTTAGTCAAACGGCTGTAGGTCTTGCAGAAGTTGAATCCGATAATTTCAGAATAAACATTCCCACTGTGTTCACTTCGACCTGGGATCATGACTACGTCAACGGCAGCCTGGGTTTTAGTGTAGACCTTTCTGCGGGCCAGTTAGTGAAAATGGTAAGCAGTGTGATTGTTGCCGAATCCGAAGTAGTAAATGGCCGTATTCAATTCACTTCGACTATGAATCGTCCAGACGAAGGTGAGAGGGTAGGTGAATTAGAGCTGTTGGTAGGCGCCTTGGAGCTAGATGCAGAGCAAAAATCTCTCTATCTTCTGGACGGCCCGAATATCGAAGACGGTCTGCGTAACACAATGGAGTGGCTGGAGGACGCTATTCTTGATGGTGAATTACGCAATAGCGGTGCTCTTTATCGAGGTTCAACTCTACCGGGAGCAATTGCAGCTACCAAGACCTTTCAGAGTTTCTATCTTGTTGATCAGGGCGAAATTGACTTCAGTCAGGAGTGGCCAAATCTTTCTGAAGTTTCTGCATTCGTAGATACAGATGACAACAATATTGATATCGAAGTGGTTTCCGCTACGAGTATGAATGTCGATGCGCGAGCTGTACAAGGGGAGATTCGTCAAAACGAAGAAGGCGATATTTGGCTTAGTTTAAAAGGTGAAGCGTCCGGTATTACGGCAGATGGTTTAGATTATTTACAGAGCGCGCCGGTGGGTCAGGGATTAAAAAACGCCTTTCTTGGTTGGCAGTCAGAAGGCGGTTTCACTTCAGATATCGAAGTAGAAGTACCTTTCAATAATCCAGACAATGATACTGATGTTCGCCTGGATATCCTGTTGAATAGTAATTCTCTCTATATACCAGAATATGAAATTGCAGTACGAGAATTGGATGGTCCCGTAATTTTTGATACCAGAACAGGAGTGGAAGAAACTGCTCTGAGAGGGAGACTGTTTGATCAGTTTGTAAATCTTAAGCTTTCATCGGTTCAAATTAATGGTGAGCTTGATTCAGTTCTGATTGATGGAGCAGGCCTAGCTACACCGCAGGCACTAATTGACTGGCCTTTGCAGAGTAACTTTGTGCGAGAACTGTTACAGCGGATGGATGGGCAGATAGCCTATACCAGCCAGTTGAGTATCAATCAAAATTCAGCCAGTGATGTGAAGAACACTCTTCATATCGATTCGACACTTGCTGGTGCCTCCATGTCGCTTCCTTATCCGTTCACCAAACCTGTCGAGATTGAACTACCTCTTTCTCTTGATATTGAATTTTTGGGAGATAGCCAAGATATTCAAGGTGAGCTCGGACCAGAATTGAGCTTTGCTCTTGAGGTGGAAGAAGGCTCTATTCGTGATGGGTTGGTGTACGTTGGGGAGAACCAATCCAATTTCAGTAATTTGATGGACAATTCATCATCGGGTTTGGCTGTTATTGGATACGTGGACAGATTTCAATTCGAGCCATGGAGTGGATTTCTCGGTGAGTTGAATGTTGCTGGCGAAGCCTCGGAGGGTTTTGCTACTACATTGGATTTCCTCGATCTTGAACTGGGAACTCTGGAGCTCTATGACCAGGAATTTCATGATGTAAACATGCGCATTGAACCGGAGGCCGTGGAGAATATCTGGGCGATTGATCTCGCAAGTGAGTCGATTGCGGGGCAAGTTAAATTGCCATTCTCGGTAGATGAATATGTTGAGCTCGATCTGGACTATCTTCGATTAGCGGGTAGTGAAGTAGATAGAATCGGCCCGCAACAGCAGCGAAGCCCGGAAGAGGAAGATGTTGAAGCTGTTGATACTCTGGCTAATATAGATCCAAGAACCTTGCCGCGGATGAAGTTTACTACTGACGAGTTTCGAATCGGTGATCGACCCTTTGGTAGTTGGAAATTTACTTTGGACCCTCACGCAGGTGGCGCTGAATTTACTGATCTGGTCTTCGATTTTCGCGGCTTGAGACTGGGCATGGAAGGCTTCGAAGAGGCGGAGGAGCTTGGATTGCCTCCGGCATTTAGTTGGAGCTACGATGGGCAAGATCACCGCAGTGCTCTAAACGGAATTCTTTACGCAGACGACATGGCGAATGTTTTGACGGCGAATGGATATGCAGCCAGCCTGGAGAGTGACGATGCCATTTTTATTGCCAGGCTTAACTGGCCAGGGACTCCTGCATTTTTTAGTGCCGAAAATCTTAGCGGCGAGATTGAACTTGAAATTGATGATGGTCGATTTCTTCAGGGCGGAGCGGGTGCAGCCGGTGCTTTAAAACTCATTAGCATTTTGAATTTTGATGCAATCATGCGCCGACTGCGATTTAGCGATGATTTACTACGAAGCGGACTGGCCTACGAAGAAATTTCGGCCGATCTTACTCTCGACAACGGGCATGTGCTTATTAATGATCGGGTGGTGATTTCAGGTCCCTCCAGTCTCTATCAAATTACCGGGGAGTTGGATCTAAAAGAAGAAACCATACTCGGTGAGATGTTCCTTACGTTGCCTGTAAGTGAAAACATTCCCTGGCTAGGTTTACTGACAGCAAATATTCCACTTGCTGTAGGTGCGTATCTGTTCGACAGAATTTTTGGTAGTCAGGTTAATAGCCTTACTAGTGCTGTTTACACCCTCGATGGCCCCTGGGAGGGGTTGGAGCCAAATTTCAAACAGGCGTTTGGTTCTCCTGACAGTCGGGATCAAAGCGTTGCTCCCCAGCAATAAGTCTCTGAATTCTTAGATTTAAGTACACAGTCTCGAGTACTCAGTCTCAAACACGAGGTGACTTTAGTTTCCCAATCTGGACAAGCTTCGCTTTTGTTCATACCCTAGATTCTCCTTTGCAGAATAAAATTAACTGAAGAGCTGCGATAGACTTATGTCAAAAACCGAAAACAAATCAGATTTTCTACGAGTACTCGGACGCCGCGAGGTTCTCGCTTTGGCCTTCGGAGCCATGGTGGGGTGGAGCTGGGTAGTTCTTTCCGGTACCTGGATTAGCTCGGCGGGAACATTGGGCGCTATTCTTGCGTTCTTCTTCGGCGGCTTGGTGATAATCGTAATCGGATTGACCTATGCGGAGTTAGCTTCTGCATTACCATTTGCTGGTGGAGAACATGTATATAGTCACCGCGCACTGGGCCCAGGCGCCTCTTTTATCTGTACCTGGTCAATTATTCTTGGATACGTGTCTGTAGTTACCTTCGAGGCTGTGGCACTGCCGACGGTGCTGGATTCCCTGATTCCTGGTCTGGATAAGATCTACCTTTGGCAGATAGCTGGCTGGGATGTCTACCTCACCTGGGTATTAACCGGCGTTGCCGGTGCGATAATTATGACAGCGCTAAACATCGTCGGTGTTCGCATGACCGCAATAGTGCAGTCGGTGGTGGTTCTGGCAATTCTTATCGCAGGTGTCATTTTTGTTAGCGGGGCGGTGTTTACCGGAGAGTTGAGTAATATGCAGCCGCTGCTTACAGACGGCATGTCTGGTATCAGTCTGGTTTTGGTTATGGTGCCTTTCATGTTCGTGGGTTTCGATACAATCCCTCAGGCGGCTGAAGAGATTGACCTGCCTTACCGAGATATCGGAAAAGTTTTGATGGTCTCTGTAGTAATGGCAATAGTCTGGTATGGATTGATCGTTCTTGCGGTGGGCTTGGTGTTGGATCCGCAATCTCTCTCGGATTCTGACGTAGTCACCGCCGAAGCAGGCGCTGCAATCTATGGCGCGCCGGGTCGAATGCTACTGCTGATTGCCGGGCTCGCCGGAATCATTACCAGTTGGAACGCGTTTATTATTGGTGGGAGTAGGGCTATTTACGCCCTGGCGAAATCTGGTCTTCTTCCAGGTTTTCTGGCTGCACTTCATCCCCGATTCCGTACTCCCCACAATGCTATCTTGTTAATTGGAGGCCTCTCAATTCTTGGGCCCTTCTTCGGACGTCCGGTACTGGTGTGGCTGGTGGATGCTGGGGGTTTGGGTATTGTAATCGCTTATGCAATGGTGGCTTGGTCTTTTCTGGTTCTGCGTAAGAAAGAGCCAGAACTGGAGAGGCCCTACAAGGTTCCCTACGGAAATGCTGTCGGGGTTCTTGCCCTGTTACTGTCTATAGGATTAGGGCTCTTATATATGCCTGGAAGTCCGTCAGGGCTGCTGTGGCCGCAGGAATGGGGTATCGTCTTGATGTGGATAATCCTGGGTGTAATCCTGTACGGGCGATCACGGAAGGAGTTGTCTAAGCTGTCCGGATAGTGACTTTGGTTTCACTTTAGTTCTCTTTAGTTCCTACAGGGGTTTCTTCTCTGACCCCGGCTCAGGCTTTCGTATCGACTTCAAATTCAAGCCATAACTCGCTGGACTGCTAGGTACGCTTTCCTTTAAGCAGGTTCTTGAATTTATCTGAAAAAGTCTCGTACTTCAGGTCGCTAAATTCGCCTGCATCGAGAAATATTCGAAAACAGGATGGGCAAGACTCCATCCAGATGTGGGTTTGCACTGGATCGACCACTTTGTCCATTTTGATATGGCAAACAGGACAGTCAATATCATCAATCTTGTCGTATTTCTTGCCAAGAGAAGCAGGCCCGGTATCAAGAATGGTATCTGACATCCACTCGGCTAACATTTCGGCAAGCATATGTTCTTCAACCAGAATTCCATAGCAATTCCGGCATCGATCGACGGTGATTTTGTCAGCATGGTGTTTTGCTTCAAGCTCGCCTTTGCATTTCGGGCATTCCATCTGTAAATCCTCTTGTGGTAAGGCCTTTTAACGAATGCTAAATGCTAATGAAATCCGACAAGATAGCAAGCAGCCCCAGAAATTGTGTTACAGCTGTTTGACGGACAGATCATGCCGAATCCTACAGTGTTCTGAGCCTCGCTGAGCCAAGGCACTGAACCGTCAAAGTAGGAATAAGTGCTCTACCCTGTATTTTGTTTCATGCCGTCTTTTTTGAGGGTTATTTTGCTGAGGATTCAAGCTTGGGGTATCTGTGAATGCACTCTTTTAATGCACTCTTTTCATGCGCTCTGATTCTGAGTATTGAAAGGGCATTGGGACTGTGCGAAAACAGCTCTGCGCGTACTCATAGGGCAGTCACAAGAGGATATTTGCATAAAGATGTTTCAATAAGAGACTAATCTCACAATTTGTAACTTGAAATTGACTGAATAGGTGAACATTAATGAATTACATGGCATTATTCGGCGATAATTTGTAGGAATACCCAATTATCCTACCTTAATTCAGTTTTTGGGGCCGATGTAGGCAGACCTGGCCCGGAGAAGACCCGCTTGAAATGTGAGTATCACCCCAGTGTAGAAGCAGTTGCTGAGTGTAAATCTTGTAGTTTGCCGATGTGCGGTATCTGCGCGAATTTTACTGATGATGGCGAATTATGCGATCGCTGTCTTGACGCGGGCGAAATAGCTAAGGCTGTGGAAGCCAAGAGTCGAGCTCAGGGCGGATCTAGTGATAAATATGGGCAAATGCTTGATGAAGATATACACAATATTCAAGAACCCAAAAAAGCGAACCTTGAAGCAAGTATCGAGAAACGAGAGAAACTGCATATGGGAATCGTCATCTGCAGTGTCATCTTTATTGGGTTTCGTGTGGCAACCTCTCTCGGATCTAATGCGCTTCTCAATCAGCAGCAAATCAACGCCCAAGAAGTAGCCATCGAACAGCTGAATAACTGCGTTGGTGTCTTTTGGAATATAGCCGCCGAATTGAATGCCGGCAGAGTTCCTGATGAATCCATGTCCTGCACGGAAACTAACGATCCAAATATCATTACTCGCAATGGCGATGAAGTTATTATTACTCACCCTCACCCGGACCTTCATGGATACACGGAAATATATATTGCCTCCAGCAATCCCGTGCCCATGTTTGTATTGTAGCAATGATGATGACTAGCAGAATTAAATACAGAAGCAGCAAAGGCTTCACCCTAATGGAGCTAATGGTAGTTACGGCGCTCATTGGTGTATTAGCGAGCGTAGCCCTGCCGATGTACCAGAACTATTCGGTACAAGCCAAGGCTGTTGAGGGAGTTATGTTGCTCGATGAGCTGCGCAGGCGGGTCGAGGTCGATTTCAATCGCAGAAGTGTCTTAACTACAGATATCCCTTCCTCTCCTCCCCCGACCGGGCAGAAGTTTGGCGGACCTTACTACTCTTATGAAGCTCTATTTGGTACCACTCACACTATGTGGGAAAGTGTAGAATATCAGCCTAGAGGGCCACATCGACTTCTTGTGCTTCGGGCTCACCGAAAAGAGGAGTGGAATAATTCAGACATAGGGCTCCATCTTCAAATTAGAGCCACTAGTGACACTGAGCTAGATTTTCGTTGCACTATCAACAGCGTATCTACCAATGCGCAATTCGTGCCGGGCACCTGTCGCGAGGGTGATGCCAACGACTGGGTTTCCTGGTAGCGATACTTCCGAGGGCTTACTGTGAGCCATAAGATTGCCGCCATTCAAATGGTGAGCACCCCCGATCTTCAAGAAAATCTAGATTCTGCTTCACGCCTAATAAAATTAGCGGCCGAACAAGGTGCTCAACTGGTATTGCTTCCCGAGGTTTTTGCAGTGCTCGAGGGCGGCCCCATGGCAGAGTTTGCTGAGCTCGAAGGTCATGGCCCCATTCAGGAGTTCCTCGCTTCTCAAGCCAAAGAAAACCAGCTTATTCTCATAGGTGGAACTATTCCCTTGCTCAGCCGGCCCGGTAAGCCCGGAGGTGAGTCGGGCGGTGTGCTCGATGATGGTCGGGTACGTCCAGCGTGTCTTGTATATAACCAGCAGGGCAAGCAGATAGCACGATATGACAAGATTCATCTGTTTGATGTGATGGTTGATGATAAGCAATCGGAGTACTCTGAATCACTTAGTTACGAGGCCGGTGATGAAGTAGTGAGCGTTGAGACAGATATCGTCCACCTCGGTTTGAGCATTTGTTATGACATGCGATTTCCAGAGCTTTATCGCCGTCTATTCAACAAAGGTGCTGAGTTAATTACGGTGCCGGCCGCATTTACTCGGGTAACCGGTGAAGCTCACTGGGAGAGTATCCTCAGAGCCCGAGCGATTGAGAATCAATGCTATATCCTTGCCGCAGGGCAGGGTGGAAAACATTCCGAGAATCGGGAAACCTGGGGCCACTCGATGATCATCGATCCTTGGGGTAGTGTCCTCGCCATGATCCCAGATGGAGAAGGTGTGGCTATCGCTGAGATTGATCTGGATTTCCTGCGAGACGTTCGCATGCGCATGCCAATAGCGGATCATATCCAGCTCAAAAGCGAATGACGCGTTGCTCAGTTCCATTAACTTCATATAAGATGCGCTCAGTTCAATTCTGCCCATTTACAAAATGTCAGCCTCAAATATCATGAATAAAAGTTTAGCAAGTAACGGCATCGCCCTGATTCTGGTAATTATCGGGATCTATCTAAGCGGGCCTGCAAAAGTCTATGTTCTAAATACAGGCCTCTTTGCGCTATCTGGTGGTCTCACTAATTGGCTCGCCGTACATATGCTTTTTGAGCGAGTGCCAGGGTTCTACGGTTCAGGTGTAATTCCTCTCAGGTTTGAAGAGTTCAAGATAGGTATCCGCGAACTGATCATGGAGCAATTTTTTGATAAAGCCGATCTTGAGGCCTTCTTTCATGGTAGTGGGGATACCTCAGATAAGGTAGCTCATAAACTTAAAGAAGCGATTCAGGAGCTGGATCTTGAAGCTGCATTTGAATCTCTGCTCGATGTGATTATGGCTTCATCCTTTGGAGGAATGCTTGGCATGCTAGGTGGAAGAGATGCGTTAGATCCTCTTAAGACACCATTCGTAGACAAAATGAAGGAATACTTTGAAGATCAGTTTGCTGAAGCCGGGTTGAAGAGCCAGATTCAGGATGCGCTTAGTTCTGCATTGGATGACGATACCATCCGCAGTAAACTTGAAGAAATGATCGATGAAAGACTCAATCAGATGACCCCCGAGATGGTGAAACAGATCATTCAACAGATGATCCGTAAACACCTCGGTTGGCTTGTGGTTTGGGGAGCGGTTTTTGGTGGAATCATAGGTTTGACCGTTACACTGCTGAGCGCGCTGTAGTAAATCCCAATAGTAGAGAGCGTTATTCGAAGTAGGTAATTGGGTCTTTTGTTTGTGATTCCCCTATTACGAAGTTTTGACATGCGTGAATTCGAGTTAATTGACCCTACATTCTATTTTCCCATTCGAAAATCCCCGTAATACGCCGCGTTTTATTCGATTCTCACCAAAGAAATTGATCTATAGCACATAGCTAGGAAAAACCTGCAAATTTCTCGATATCTTTGCTGTAATAAAAAATCCACTGTAATACAATAGCGCGCTCTCAAATTCAGGCCAAAATGTTCATTTTCTTTTAGTGAGCTTTTTGTTTTTTAAACACTAGATTTAGCTTACCGAGTAAATAAATATGGCACGACCAGTTGAGTTCGACGAAAACAAAGTATTAACAAATGCAATGGAACAATTTTGGAAAGAAGGCTACGAAGCCAGTTCCGTTCAAAAATTATTAGACTGCACGGGCATTAACCGAGGCACTCTCTATAATTCTTTTGGTGATAAGGACACATTCTTTAAATCATGTGTTGATCAGTACAATAAAATGGTAGATAAGCAAATTGCTGCTTCATTGAAGAATGACAAGCTCAATGCCTGGGATGCGATTCAGGCATATTTCGACGAGTCAGTTACCGCTGTTAGTAATAAGCATCGCAGCATGGGTTGTCTATTAGTGAACTCTATATGTGAGAGCATTAACTACGACAAAGAAATGAGAAAGGTAGTTCGCGGCTCATTGGCATCCATTCGCAAACCATTGCTCGCCCGTCTTAAAGAGGCACATAAGAATAAGAAGATGAAGAAAGGCATTAGTGCAGAATTTGCAGCTGACGTGCTGATGAATACTCTTCATGGTATTCGAGTAAACTCCAGAGATGGCAAGAACAGCAAGCAATTGAACGATATGCTGAAATTCGCTGTGGCTTCACTGAAAAAGTAGCCGAAGCCCAGGAATGGCGGGGTGCGAACATTTCCGCTGATTTTTACTCTTCTTTAACTTTAAGAGGAAGAAAAGGCGAATATTGGAGAAGGGAGGCATAGCCTCCCTTTTTTGTGGGCACGGAAAGCGGGTTCGGAGGAAATCCCGTGAAAATGCCTCCAAAAGCCCAATAATCGGCTTTTGCTTCTAGCAAAATGATTGTTATACTCAGCGGTTGAAACTCAGATTTAATGCTCCAGGACAAGTAAATGAAAAAAATAGCCGGTAAGAGAAAGGCTGACGACACTAAGATCGATCTTACGCCCATGCTTGATGTGGTCTTTATCCTATTGATATTCTTCGTAGTTACAGCGACATTCCTTTCAGAGACGTCGATTTCTGCTGCAAGTAGTGACAATAACAATAGTGATCAGCCGCCACCTGATGATGAGAAGAAAAACATTCTTTTCGAAATAGGCGCGAATAACGAGCTTATTCTCAATGGCAATCCACGCCCCATTATTGCGACCCAGATTCGTTCTAATATTGACCAACTTAAGGCCGAGAATCCAGCAGCCTCAGTAATCATTCAGCCAAATGTAAGCTCTGATGTAGCTACCTTGGTTATGGTTATGGATGCAGCTCGTCAGGCTGGTATGACTAATATATCGATTGTTGAGCCGTCAAATTAGAAACTCCTAAGGTCGACTCTGAGTCGGCCAGATTCTTTTTCAGAATCGAGAAATACCTGAACGCATCATCGAAAGATGGTGCGTTTTTTGTTTCTGTCTTGTGTAAAACTCATTGCAATCACTTAGAATATATTTTTAGGAGTGGCTGCCGGCTTCAAGCTTGAGTATTGATGCTGCTAGATAACGCAATTACGAGTAACAGTTTAGAGTTCAAAAAATGAAGAATCGATGGAATAGACAAGAATCAACGGGCGAGAATCAAAAGGACTTACTAGACCTGCGTGTATATAGCTCTCAGTTGCTAGGGCAGGATGCGGATCTTGTCCTCCATGGTGGTGGCAACACTTCAGTCAAAGGCTCGATGGCGAATATTTTCGATGAGCAGGAAGAAGTTCTATTCGTAAAGGGTTCTGGTTGGGACTTGCGTACCATCGAAGCAGCGGGATTCCCTCCCGTGCGTCAAGACTATCTACTCAAGTTAGGGGATTTGCCAGATTTGAGTGACACCGAGATGATGAAGCAGCTTCGTCTCGCCTTGCTCGATCCTGCAGCGCCCACTCCCTCGGTTGAGGCTATTCTCCATGCTCTGATTCCATTCCGCTTTGTTGATCATAGCCATGCCGATGCCGTGGTGACTATTAGTAATACCCCAAATGGAGAAGAAGCCATTGCTCGGCTTTATGGCGATGAGGTTTTGGTTCTTCCGTACACTATGCCGGGGTTCATTTTGGCCAAGCAAGTTGCAGAGGCTTGTAGGGGTGTAGATTGGTCTTCTCTACGAGGGATTGTTTTATTACACCATGGCATCTTCACTTTTTCAGATGATGCAAAGACCAGCTATGACAATATGATTGAGTTGGTGACTAAGGCAGAAAATCACTTGCAGAAATTCTGTGGTGAGGCGGCAATCGCTCGGTCAGAATTCACTGCTGAAACAGCGGACTGCCTCGAACTCTCAAGACTACGCCATCAGGCAGGGAGTCTTCTTGGCAATCCGGTTCTTGTGCGTCTGGATAATTCAGCCGAATCCACTGGCTTTGCCTGTCTCGAAAACTGCGGTGATTTACTCGGTCGCGGACCTCTGACACCGGATCATACAATTCATGCCAAGGCCTTCGCCGCTTTACTGGATAGTGACACCAAGCCAGGCTTTGAGGCATTTGTTGAAAACTACAAAGCCTATTTTGAGGAGTTCGCCTCTCCTCACCATAAGATGCTGGATGCAATGCCGCGATATGCTGTTTGGCGAGACAGAGGCATGATTTATCTTGCGGCTAATCACAAGCGTTTACAAATAGTAGAGGATATAAGTCAGCACACCATTCAGGCGATTCAGTATGCTGAGGCCTTGGGGGAGTGGGAGGCTTTGCCGCGCCAAGACCTGTTTGACGTAGAGTATTGGGAATTGGAACAGGCGAAGCTTAAATCATCTGCTCAGCGTGCTGAATTTGAGGGCAAGATAGTAGTCATCACTGGCGCCGCTTCAGGAATAGGTAGTAGCTGTGTCGAAAATTTGCTGGCAAACGGAGCGGTTGTAATTGCGCTGGATATTGCGGAGGGGTTTGAGCAAAGCCTTGCTCACCCAGCTGCATTGGCATTGCATTGCGACGTAACCGACAAGAAGGAAATTGAATTGGCGCTGGAGAAGGCGGTTACTCGTTTCGGTGGTATCGATATCCTGGTGAGTAATGCTGGGAACTTTCCTCCCAGCCAATCAATCGAAAGCATTAGCGAAGAGACCTGGGATAAATCTATAGATTTGAATTTGAACTCTCATCTGAAGCTGATTCAGGCTAGTGTGCCCTATCTAAAGAATGGCTTCGATCCTGCGATTGTAGTTATTGCTTCAAAGAATGTTCCTGCACCAGGCCCCGGGGCAGCGGCCTATTCCTCCGCCAAGGCGGCATTGACTCAGCTAGCCAGAGTGGCGGCTCTGGAGTTAGGGGGCGATGGTATTCGAGTGAATACGATTCATCCAAATGCCGTTTATGATACGGCGATCTGGACCGATGAGGTGCTTGCTAGCCGCGCTGCTCATTATGAAATGACGGTTGAAGAATATAAGACATCGAACGTACTTGGCACTGAAGTTCGTTCTGAAGACGTGGCAACAAGCGTTAGGCTCTTGGCGGGTACGCAATTGAGCAAAACTACTGGCGCTCAGCTAGCTGTGGATGGTGGAAATGATCGAGTTATCTAATATATTTCCCGCAGAGGAAACTCATCGATCGTGAAACTCAATGGCAGACATGAACAGAGTATCTGGTTTGATAATGATCTGCAGTGTGTAAAGATCATCGATCAAACTCGACTGCCCCACGATTTTGAAATTCTTGATTTACATACCCTTGAGCAAAGTTGTGTTGCGATTTCTTCTATGCAGGTTCGAGGGGCTCCTCTTATTGGAGTGACCGCCGCCTATGGAATTTATCTGGCTATGCGTGAAAACCCGAGCCGCTTGACTGAAGCTTATGAAGCCTTATTGTCTACTCGACCCACCGCAATAAATTTGAAATGGGCTCTCGATAGAGCGCTTGCTGTTCTCGAAGAAATTGAGGAAGCGGGTCGTGCTGATGCAGCGCTTCAACTGGCGAGAGAAATGGAACAGGAAGATATCGCTATATGCGAATCCATTGGTGAAAATGGTGCCGAGCTACTTCAGCAATTGTGGGATAGCAAGCAAGACAAGAGTGGCTATCTTAATGTGCTGACCCATTGCAATGCTGGTGCTCTGGCGACAGTCGACTGGGGAACGGCCCTCTCTGTGGTCTACAAAGCAGTGGAGAAGGGAATACCGATTCATGTCTGGGTAGACGAAACCCGACCGAGGAACCAAGGCGCTGCACTTACTTGCTGGGAGCTTGCGGAGCATGGAATAAATCACACTCTGATCGTCGATAACGCCGGCGGTCATCTAATGCAGCATGGTCAGGTTGACTGTTGTGTAGTCGGCAGCGATCGAACCACATTAAATGGTGATGTGTGCAATAAGATTGGCACCTACCTCAAAGCACTCGCCGCATTTGATAATGAAATTCCGTTCTATGCGGCATTACCTGTTTCGACTATAGATTTTTCCATAAGCGATGGCTTGAAAGAAATACCCATAGAAGAACGTGAAACAGAAGAAGTGACACATATCGAAGGTAAAGATGCACAGGGGCGACTACACACTGTTCAGCTTACCGGGGATGGGCACAAAATCAGCAATTTCGGTTTCGATGTAACGCCGGCCCGACTAATTAGCGCGATCATTACTGAGAAAGCAGTCGTCCATGCGAATGCTGAGGAAATTTCTACCCTGCGAGTCTAGGTTTGCATGCCTGGGTAAGGTGAGAATAGTTAGCCCGGTGGCCAGCCCAGAGCTCGACCGCCTAAAATGTGCAGATGGAGATGAAATACTGTCTGACCTCCATATTCGCCGGTATTGATTACATAGCGAAAACCCTTCTCATCGAGGCCCAGTTCCTTGGCTAAATCATTGGCCTTGAGTAATAGTTTACCCATTAAAGCTTGATCTTCCTCGTTCGCCGATCTCACATCTGTCAGGTGTTTTTTGGGGATTATCAGCACATGTTGCGGGGCTGCTGGGTTGATATCGTGAAAAGCATAAACGTCATCGTCAGAATAAACCTTGTTCGAGGGAATATCCCCTGCGATAATTTTGCAAAAGAGGCAGTCAGCGGACTGTTCATTTGACGCTTGATTGGACATAGTTCACTCCAGCAATCTGTTATTCAGCTTGTATTCAAGTAATTAGCGTATTCTATTACAAAGGCGAATTCCATTGTATCGCTGCGATCTGGGTAGCAATCAAGCTCAGTCTAGCTGTTAGTAAGCATCGAGATGCCGGAGGCACATGAAATATTTTAAGAATGAAGTGGGAACGGCAATCTTCTGCTTGCTGATTGCGGCCACTCTCCTGCTTGGAGATTCGACATTTGTGCGATCAGTTCAGGCGCAGGAAGTACAGCTGCAGCGCTATACCTACAATGTTCTGAATACTTATCCCCACGACATCTCTTCATTCACTCAGGGCCTGATCTATCACCAGGGATTTCTCTACGAAGGTTCGGGCAAGTATGGTCTTTCGGCTCTTAGTAAAATAGAGCTTGAAACTGCAGAGGTGCTAAACAGTCGCAAATTGTCCCGCCGCTATTTTGGAGAAGGTATAGAAGTAGTAGGTGATAAAATATTTCAGCTTACCTGGCAGTCCAATATGGTTCTCGTCTATGACAAAGAAAGCTTCGAGCCCATCGCTTCACACTACAATGCCTCTCAAGGCTGGGGCCTTGCTTACAACGGTCAGGAGTTAATCCTTAGCGACGGTTCGGCTACTCTGCAATTCATGGACACCGAATCATTCGCTCCACTGCATAAAGTCACAGTCACACTGGATGGTAACGAGATACATCAACTCAATGAACTTGAATATATCAATGGTGAGGTCTGGGCCAATGTTTGGCAGACGGATTTCATACTACGAATCGATCCGGAAACAGGTGTGGTGAATTCCATAGTGGATCTAACGGGTTTGTCTGAGAGAACTAGCCTCGGAAGTTCTGAAGCGGTTCTTAACGGCATTGCCTGGGATGCTGAGCAGGAAAGATTATTCGTTACTGGAAAACATTGGTCGAACCTGTTTGAAATTGAATTGGTTTCCCCTTGAATTAGTCTCCGTTGTTTTCGACTAAGGAATAAGTGTTAAAGGCTTGAGCTTAAAATCCTAGGGATAGAGCTTAGAGCTTAGAGCTTAGAGCTTAGAGCTAAAGAGAAGAGCTAACTGACTTTATGTGGCTACAAAAGAAGATTCAGCTTGCAGCAAAGCCTCGGGGCTTCCACCTGATAACTGACGAAGTTTTTTCTGCTTTGCCAGAACTGGCTTCAGTAAAAACAGGCATTGTTCATCTTTTCCTTCAGCATACATCTGCCTCACTCAGTATTAATGAAAATGCCGATGACTCCGTACGTCGCGATATGGAATCACACTTCAATCAACTGGCACCTGAAAATGCGGAATACTACGAGCACGTCTATGAAGGGGCAGATGATATGCCAGCTCATATAAAGTCGGGTTTGCTAGGCGTGGAAATAACGCTTCCAATATCCAATGGCTCGTTCCAACTCGGCATATGGCAAGGCATATATCTGGGTGAGCATCGTAACCACGGTGGGCCACGAATAATTTTAGCAAGCATGCAGGGAGAGTAGCTTTGCCGCCAACCGCCCCATCTTCCAAGCCTTTCAAGCTATATAAGTCATTGCTCCCCAGATTTCTCTTGTTGCTCATAGTGTCTATCTTGCTAATCTCCTGCGAGACCGTTTCCTATTACAGTCAGGCAGCCAGGGGACAAGCAGCTATAGTTCTTGGCAGAGAGGATATTCAAAACCTTCTCGACAGTGATGAACTGCCACAGAACTTACAGGAAAAATTCACTCTGGTGTTGGAAGTCAGGCAATTTGCAGAACAACAACTGCTGCTGCCGGTAAATGACAATTATAGCAACTACGTGGATTTGAACCGGGAGCATGTTGTATGGAATGTATTTGCTGCACCAGAGTTTTCCGTTGATCCGATCAACTGGTGCTTTCCAATAGCAGGCTGTGTTTCCTACCGGGGATATTTTTCAGAATCGGCTGCCATACAATATGCGGAGAAATTAAAGAACGATGGCTATGATGTATATACAGGTGGTGTGGATGCATATTCCACATTGGGATGGTTTGAAGATCCACTGCTCAGTTCGGTACTCACGAGGCCCAATCATCAATTGGCAGCGCTGATTTTTCACGAGCTTGCTCACCAGCTCACTTATTTGCCAGGGGATACCCGTTTTAATGAAAGTTTCGCTACAGCGGTTGAACGTGAAGGCTTGAGACGTTGGCTACAGGGTAGTGGTGAACAACAACTCATGGAAATGGCTCGTCTTGATAGCGAAAGGCAGGAGCAGTTTGTTGAGCTGATAGAAATCTATCAAAGTAAGTTTGAAGAATTGTTTTCTCAAGGCACAGTAGAATCTGAAATGCGCAGGCAGAAAGGTAGTTTGCAGGCAGAGTTACGTGAAGAGTATCAATCGTTAAAGCAGCAATGGGACGGATATGCCGGTTATGACAATTGGTTTAATCAGTCCTTGAACAATGCCCAGCTATCAACTGTTAGTTCTTATAACCAACTCGTCCCATTCTTCAACGACTTGTTAGTTCAGTCAGGGGGTGACCTTCAGCAGTTTTATGCAGAAGTTCAGCGCATCTCCGAATTGAGTGAAGAAGATCGTGTAACTCTGCTGCCTCAAATCTAGCGATTCAGTCTGTTTCGCGTCGCTTCAACCAGATTAGCGTAGAAATCAGAGTCGGGATCCTTTGATGCAGCTGCTTCGTAGGCAAGCAATGCTTCCTCGGTTCGGTTTTCCTGCTCGAGTATTCTTCCAAGGCTTCTGTCGAAGAATGCATTCCCTGGCATTACATCCGTTCCCGCTCTGTAAACAGCGATGGCCTTGTCTGCTTCACCAGCATTGTTATAGGTGTTGGCCATAATATGGACTTGGGAGTCATTCAGAGGGTCAAGCTCAATGGCTCTGAGGTCGTAGCTAATTGATATCTCATAGTTGCCAGCTTCTCTCTCCAGCTTACCCAGTGTGGAGACGGATGCTATGAGTGCAGCGCTTGGCTGATTCTGTAATGCGATAAACCGAGCTAATAGGGGCTTTGCCTCGTCAAAACGTTCGAGATAGAAATAGGTATTTGCCAGGCTGCGAATGGCTTCCGAAAAACTGGGATCAGCACTAATAGCTTTTCGATATTCCTCAACAGCTTCCTCGTGCCGTTGTAGATTGCTATAGGTATTGCCCCTTCTATAATATTTCTGCGCCAAATCGGCATCGATGGTTGGTCCTGTGCGTTCGATATCCAGGTTGCCGTATCGTTCCAGCACGCTAGCGGCTCCATCGTTCTGGCTGTAACTGTAAATACTCAGTGAGAGCAGGGGAGCGATGCTTATGTAGGCAAGGGCCTTAAGAAAATTCATTCGGAATCTATTCCAGTGCTTTTTTTGAAAGAAGAGACTATAACTCAGCATTTCCCTGACTTCCACCAGGCGAGGTTTCATCAGGAAAATTAAATGGGGCGCTGATGATATCAACACTAATACTATATATAACAAATAGTTAGGCTTGGTTATCTAAGAATAATGGCGGGTAATGCAGCATTAACTTTGGAAACCCTACCTATGATGGTTGCATCGGCTAGACCGAGGCTGTGTAATTTTTTCAGGCAGTTTTCAGCTTCTTCTATTGGAACACTTGCCAATAGACCACCTGAGGTTTGTGGATCGAACAATAAATCAAATTTAGGATCTTTTAGAAAAGCCTCACTATTGTATATGTCGCGGGCCAAGACGCTGTTGTCCTTATGTAAAGAACTAATTATTCCTTGCTGTAAGGTGTCAAGTGCCCCACTTAATGCAGGAATCTCACTAAGGTTCATTTCGACTTCGATGCTTCTAGTTTCTAACATTTCGAAGAGATGGCCAGCTAATCCAAATCCCGTAACATCAGTGCATGAAGTGGCTTTGTGCTGAACGAAACATTGAGATGAAAGTCTGTTGGAGATCAACATTTGCTCAAGCGCATTATTGATCCAGACGTGTTTGGCCTTATAGCGCATATCTGCCGCGAACAGAGTGCCTGTTCCCAGGGCCTTGGTAAGGATTAATACATCGCCGATGTTCATTCCTTCCTTGCTGAGTAGCCCATCTTTTTCGGCGAAGCCATTTACACTCAGGCCGAATTGTAATTCGGAGGTCTCTGAAGAATGACCACCTATCAGGCTGCACTCGTTTTCTTTCAGGGCCTCAGCACAGCCCAGCATTAATTCGCTTAATTGAGATCGAATCAATTTCTTGCTTGCCAGGGGTACGCCCACAACAGCCAAAGCAGAATGTGCCTCCGCACCCATTGCATAAATGTCACTGAGGCAGTGATTGGTGGCTATTCTTGCGAATAGCCATGGGTCATTTATGAACGCTTTTATTTGGTCCACGCTCTGTAACAATACCCGGTTTTTCTCCAGACTGATTACTGCAGCATCTTCAATCCGCGATCCGCTGCTCAGGATATCCGCACTGTCTGTTTTCGGCAGCAGGTCCAGAGTTTCGTCAAGTATGGAACCGGAAACCTTAGCACCGCAGCCCGCGCAGCGCATAGCGTGTTGCTGCAATTCATCTTTACTTTCTTTGTCCATCAAGCCTTCCGCGACATTCAGAACAGAATTCATTTCTGGGAATTGGCTAAAATTTTTAAGAAACCTGCTATCGATTGAGTCTTTTAAATGCCAGGCGGAGCGGCCTTGAAAGAACAATTTGTTTCTGGAGGCTATAGCTGTCTTGTTGCCCATGTTGATTAAGGCTAATGCGTGCTTCTGGGGGGTAAAGGGCTTCAGCTTTTTAGAAGTAGCATATCGAATCAAATTTTCTGCCAAGGGTTTGCCTTGCCGCACGGCATAGACTCCGGATTTTGGCCTTGGCTCCTTGTGAATAGTTGCCGCATCGCCAGCGGCGAATACAAACTCGTGACTAGTGGATTGCAGAAAGTCATTTACTTTGATGAATCCGTCATCACTCATGTCCAAGCCGCAGTTGGCTGGCCATTCAGGAATGCTCGCACCAGTTGCAAAAATCATGGAGTCTGCATCCATCCGGCTTTCGTTTTCACTTATGGCTGTTCCTGCTTCGAATTTCTCTACCCGGAAATTCAGTTTTACTTCTATGGCTCTTCTGCTTAACTCCGCGGCAATATATTCCTGCACTCGTGAGTTGTGAGTGCTTAGTAGTTTGCTGTCGGCACTAACGATTCGAATTCTAAATGGCGAATCCTGATATTTTTTAATCTTGAGTTCTTTGTGAATTTTCTGTTGCGCGGCCAGAGCGAATTCCACACTGGCAGGCCCGCCACCTACAATAAGCATAGAATAATCTGATCGACTTTCGATTCTGGATATTGCGTCGGTGGAGATTCGATTCCATTCTTGCAGAAACTTGTCGATAGGTTTGATGCCAATGGCATGTTCCGCTGCCCCAGGTATTTTTACTGCATCAGGCCTCGATCCAATGTTGAGTGATATGAAGTCAAATTCAATATCTGGCCTGTTGTTGCAACGAATAGTTTTCGTGGACAAGTCAATATCAGAGATCTGTTCTTGAATCAGAGATACTCCGGCGAACTGTGCCAGCGGTCTCAAGTCTATATGGATATCATCGTATTCATAAAGGCCACTTATGTGACCAGGGAGCGATCCTGAATAGGGAGTGTTGATATCACGACTGATGAGAGTGGTTCTCAGGCCCGGAACCGGATTCATGCCGAGTTGCTTTAGTACAAAGAGGTGACTGTGACCTCCTCCAATCAAGACAAGGTGTTTTACTTCTGGGCTGATATTCTGGTTTTTCATTTCCGTGTCTTGTTCTGGCAATTGTTTAGCGCAACTGTTTGTGGCAGCTGAGAATCGGGCAGCATGTCGAACTGGCCGAACCACTGATTGTAACCACTATCCGTAGCGGCACACAGAATTATTTTGAGAGAGGGATCCTGCTTTTAGAAACGGTATCGCAATAAGACCCGTACCGTGCGAGGATTTGAAGGATGGAAATGAATATCTTCTACACCCGCAGTTTCACCAGGAAGGCGAGATTCAAAGAAATAGGCGATGTCATCATCTTCGGCATCGAGAAGGTTCAATACATCCAAACCAATTTCCCATTTATCGAGTTCGTAAGAAACTCCGGCATGAACTAGAGTTGAGCCATCCTTGCGTACAGATTCGTCTTCAGTGAGTGCCGCATCGTCGAAATATCTGACACGTAAACTGGCAGTTAGGCCCTGATCTCCGACATAGGTGAGACCGGCGCCGATGACTTCCTCATGAGCATCCGTAATGCTGTTGGCATTGGATGGTAGTCCCTTGAAGTGCCCATTGGTCTTGGCTGCGCTGAGGTCAAAAACAAGATTGTTATCTAGCTCCCAGAATGTATTTACTTCAAATCCGCTGCGCTGAGTGGGATCACTGGGTTCGGTGGTTCCGGCATCGCCAACGAAGACAAGTTCTGAATCTGTCTCCAACTCGAAGGCGGCGATGGAGATATTGAAGCCATTTAGAGTGTCGAATCGAAAACCAACTTCACTGCCTTTGCCTTCAACCAAAACATCCTGTGCTTCTGCAGGGCCGCCGGTGACCGGGTCGATGGTATTCACAGCCGCCCGAGCGTCATTGGAGTGAAAGCCATGACCGTAATTAGCATAGAACTCAAGATTGTCACTCCATCGATAGGCAAGGCCTACGTTGGGCTGCAATAGAGAGTCACTGTCGCTTCCGGAATTTCCCGGCCTGAGTGCATCGACATCAAATTCGTAATAATCAAGCCGCAGCCCGGTGGTTAGCCTCAATTGATCAGTGAGTGAGAATTGCAATTCTGCAAATGTACCCACACTCAGTTCCTCGGCTTCGTCCTCGCGGATACTGCCAGTGCGTCGAGTGCCGCTGGTATTAAATAGGTTTAGCTCCTGAACATCGTCATATCGAACGTCGACACCAAAAGTCCTTCTGGTGCTAAATCCGAATATATCTGTTTCGATTTCATGACGCAGTGCGCCACCGAACAGCATGCGTTTGTCTTCCTGTTCGAATTCATCTCCGTTTACTGGATCATTGAGGATATAGGTAGGATTGTTAATCAGGCTCATGTAGTAGGAACTGGCATAGAGATTCAGGTCCCAATTATTAAGCTCAAAATTTCCCGTAATAGAATATCTGGAAGATTCACCGCCTAGGTCAGGATCGACGAACCCAAAGCGTGAGATTTGGCCTGCATCTACAGCCCGCTGAGGAACCTGGTTGGTAGATGACCATTGTGAATCATAGGCGGAGAAAGTAATGCGGCTTGGGATGTCGCCGATGTCTCCGGTGTATTTTAGTAGACCATTGAATTTTCTAACATCTTGATCAAGGTCGAAATGTCCGTTGGTCTGTTGATGTTCGAATGCATAGAGTAAGTTGCCGTCGCCAAGCAAGATGGAATTGGCAGTAACGAATCGAATTTCATCTTCAGAGCCCAGAGTTAGTTCTGAAAAATCCTCTTCAAGAACATCGTATGTCTTCATCGAATTAGATCCGGCCAAAGAAAAATCACCGGTGTCGGCAAAATAGGGACCTTTCTGGAAATCTACACGCTCGATTATTTCCGGAATTATGAAGTTCAAATCCATATATCCCTGAGCATGGCCGTGAGTACGCCAGTTGACTGGCATACCGTCAAAATAAGTAGAGAAATCTGAGCCGTGATCGAGGTTGAAACCCCGCATGAAGTATTGATTAGCCTTTCCTGGGCCGCTGTGCTGAGTGGCTATCATGCCAGGAATTAGCTCAACCAGTTCAGCCACCCGAGACATTGGGCGGGTGGAGAAGTCGCTATAACCGACTACCCCTTTAGAGGCTGAATCGGCGGTTCCCAGCAGTTGAAGTGATCTGCCCCAAACCTGTACTTCTTCGACTCGGTCATCCGCTTGAGCAATTGAGGCTCCCGAGAATAAGACTGCAAACCCACTCAAGCTAACGCCGAGTAGAGTGGTCAGGGATTTGCGGTTTAGCAAGTAGTGTCTCCTTTTTTACTGCTGGCAAAGGTGCGACGCAGGAAATGAGACAGAACCATACGAAAATCGAGGCGGTCAGATAAGTGAAGCTAGGTTAAGAAACGTTAAGGAGAGGAAATATATTAACAAATACAGCGTGTTACTGAGGTTTTGCTAGCCTGGTTTCGAAGCTGGGCTTTGGTTTGTCGGGAATGAATTGAGCCAGGGCCAGAGAGGCTGATGCGATGGCGGCGCCGATTAGAAACACGGCGCTGTAGTTGAATACCCAGACGATTCCCAATAGGGCAGGGAGAATGACAGCGGCGATGTGATTGATTGTGAAACTGATGCTCGAGGTAGCCGCGATATCTTCCGGTGCAGCAATTTTTTGAAAGTAGGTTTTTAGGGAGATGGCCATGGCAAAGAATAGGTGGTCCAGTAGATACAAACCGATTGCTATGGCGACACTGTCCACAAAGGCATAGCCAACAAATACCAGAATCAGCCCCACGTACTCCAGGGTCAGCACTTTGCGCTCACCGATATAGCTAATAAGGCCGCCAATTTTTGGTGCCAACCAGAAGGTGAGGGCGGCATTTACCAGTGTGAGTAAGACAACGTTTTCCACCGGGAACTGAAACTTCTCAACCAGCAAGAACCCGGCAAAAACCACAAATATTTGCCTTCTTGCGCCAGACAGAAAGGTAAGAACGTAATATAGCCAATAGCGTTTGCGAAGAAAGAGTTCTTTCTTCTGGGTAACTCCATCTTCGAAGTGAGGGAAGGCAGTCCAGCAATAAATACCAATTGCCACGGCTATGCCGCCAGCAAGGGTGTAGATGAGCATGTAATTTACGGCAAAAAATATCAGGTAAATATAGATCGAGCCTAGAATAATGAAATTGCAGAAAGCTCGGGCACTCATCAATTGCCCCAGCACTCTCGGTGCCTCGTCCTGACTAAGCCATTGAAGGCTGAGAGAGTTGTGCAGGGTTTCCAGATAGTGAAACCCAATGGACATGATCACAGTGGCGAAATATAGCCACAAAGCTGAGGGGTAATAGGCGGTAATGGCGGTGCCAATGCCTAGAGTGAGTAAGGAGATTATTGCAAATGACTGTTGGCGGATAAAAATCATTACCAGTATTGCCGTAAAAGCCAAAAACCCTGGCACTTCTCTCAGGCTTTGTAATATGCCGATTTCTTCACCGGTAAAAGCGGCTTCTTCCACGACAAAATTGTTCAACATCACCTGCCAGGTGGCAAAGGCTACCGTATTACCTATGGCTAATAAGTAAAGAAGTGTTTTTTTGTTTTTAATCGGTGTGAGTGTCATCTGCTTTTCAACGAGAACGACTACCATTAAATCTCTTGGCGATTGATCTTGGTAGTAGAATGAAGAGGGTATGAATTATATCATCTCGTCCCTATGTCATCTCTGTCTATTTTTGCAGGACCCGCCGCTCTGAAGCGAATTCGAAGCGAAGGCCTGAATCAGAAGCAATTTAAAGTACTGGTAGGCGCGTCCGGGGGCCCTAAGTGGTTTGTGCTTTATGGGCTCGATCGTTATCTGTTTGGCGAGTTTTTCGCCAATCGCGAATCTGAACTGATTACTCTCGGCTCCTCGGCAGGGGCTTGGCGCATGTGCTGTTTAGCCACCGCAAACCCAGTGGCAGCTATTGAGCGTCTGGCAGGTCTCTACAGTAATGAATCCTATTCGGAACAACCAGATACTGATGAGATAACGGCTAAGGCTGTGGAAATGCTTACCGGGACCTTGGGTGAGAACGGTGTCGATGAAATACTTCGCAATGAGATTTTCAAGACAAATATTATCGCCGATCGCTGTAGAGGATTTGGATCTTCGACAAACAAGAAAATACAGATGACAGTTCTGGGTCTCAGCGCGGCATCGAATCTGTTGAGTCGCCGCTCACTTTCTCTCTATTTTGAACGTACAATCTTTTCCACCATGGGGCAGCATTGTCCGTGGCAGGGCGCGACAGACCTGAAAACGTCCATTGTTTCCATGAGTATGGAAAATGCCAGGGATGCGATGCTAGCGACCGGATCCATTCCTTTTGTGCTCAATGGTGTTCGCGATATAAGCGGCAGTAAACCCGGGCTCTATCTGGATGGAGGAATTACCGACTATCATTTCGATATGCCATTCCACAGTGGAGAAGATCTGGTTCTGTACCCTCATTTTTCTTCTGCTGTAATACCAGGCTGGTTTGATAAACATATACCCTGGCGTAAAGTTCATTTGCAGAATTTTCAGAATGTTGTACTAGTTACCCCTTCGAGAGAATTCGTTTCCAAGCTTCCCTATGGAAAGATCTCCGATCGTAATGACTTTGAAAAACTTTCTACTGAAGATCGTCTGCAGTACTGGCAAGAAGTTTTGGCCGCAAGCAATAGCCTTGCAGAGGACTTCGCTGAGCTGGTTGAAACAGGTAAGGGTCTTGAAGACGTGCTTCCTTTCGAAGAAAGGCTTAAGTGATGAGTAAGGGTTTTCACCGTGGAGAAAGGGGCATTAGGCTAATGCAATATCTGGTTGATGATATGCGCAAGACGCCGATACATGTACTAATTGCTGGGATGCCTTGCCCGCCGATGCCAGTGTAGCCCTGCAGGAAAGCCTGGGCTTCACAGGACTTGGATCATTCACAGAAGTTGGTTTCAAGTTTGATGAATATATCGATGTGGGATACTGGCACAGCTTCTCTAGGAACATAATTTTGGACAGAGAATGAAACAACAAATTCGAATAGTATTTATATCATTGCTATGCCTGGCCTCAGGTTCCTGTGTAGGAACAATCGTTGGCGTAGCAGTGGACACTACTATTGAAGTGGCAAAGGTCCCATTCAAGGTAGTTGGTGCAGCTGTTGATCTGGCGGTGCCAGACGATGAAGACTAAGCCGCTGAGCTAAGAAAGAGTTCAATTATCAAGAATACGAGAATAGTGTAATGACTTTAAAGCCTGAAGATTTTGATATCCCCCCTCACTACCGCCATTGGGTAGGAGATAAGGCGGAAGACTATATTGGCCCATTCTTCTTCCATATGGATGGTGATCAACCCAGTTCTGCCTTCAGGGTGGAGGACCGTCACTGCAACGCCCATGATTCAGTTCACGGTGGTGTGTTAATGACGTTCGCGGACTACACGCTCTGCCTCTGTGCCAATGGTGGCGAAACTGAAAGTGTTGTAACCGTCAGCTGCAACAGTGAGTTTGTGGCGCCAGCTTTTAAAGATGATCTGGTTCATGGAAAAGGCGAAGTAATTCGCCGTGGTGGCTCTATGGTGTTTGCGCGATGTCAGCTGATAGCTAACGATCAAATTATTTTGATTGCCAGCGCGGTTATAAAGCGAATCAGGAAAACGAATGGAACGTAGCGGTTTTCAGTTACGTCCTTCAAAAGAGCGTCCTCAAAAACTAGTCTCGCATTGAATACACTTTTTCCGCCGTGCCGTAGAACATCGCCTGCTTCTCAGCTTCGCTAAAATCCTGAGCCATCTTCTTGTACGCATTCCATAGTACATGGTAATTAATTGAGAGTTTGTCTACGGGGAAGTTGCTCTCAAACATACAGCGTTCAGGCCCGAAGCATTCGATAGTGTGCATATAGTATCTTTGCTGTTGCTTGACAAACTCATCCGAAGTGGGAGGGCGTTCAGCCTTGTGCCAGCCGAAGCCGTTGTCTGGCATCGCAAGGCCACCAAGTTTGGCATAGACGTTTTCACACTTGGCAATTTCTGTTATGTCCTCTTTCCATTGTTGGAAAATTTCATCTTTGCAGCTTCGATAAATACCAACTCCGAGAGGAGTGCCAAAATGATCGAGGATCATCGTGCACTCGGGTACGTCACGAGCAAGGTCGAGAAAATCCAGATTTTGGTGATGATAGTGCCAGGAGTCATAACTTAGACCCTGTTCAGCGATTATTCGCAGACCCTTCCTGAATGATTCTTTGCCATGAAGATAGGGAGGAGCAGAGCCAACGATAAACAAATCTTCTGGTCTCTTGTCTCGGGCAGCTGACTGGCGAAAGCCTCGTAGCAAGCCATTGCTACTTAGCTTGTGTTGTTCAATAGCTTCTAACAACAATTCTTCCGAATCCCCGGCTCGGGTTAAATCTGTATGAGCAACAATCGCCGCGATGTAAGCCTGGTTTTGCATATCGGCTTTACTCTGTTTCGCTAAATCCGCGATGTACTTGGTTTCGCCCACAGACTGCAGATGTTCTTCAGCGTCTTTATCATAGAATGCGCGACATTCCATAAACAGAGTCTTGACGATATTGTGCCCTGAATTAGTGTCGTTCCAGTATTGTTCGAGAACATAATCAGTATTGAATCGCTTTCTCCAGATATGGTGATGAGGATCAATGATCGGCCGTTCCGGATCGATGATGTCTTCTTTTACCTGGTCTAACCAGGAATCTGAACCAGGCTCTAGTGCTGTCATTTTTCGTACTCTTGGCTGTCCGTGATTTAAGCTACCACCGACCATGGAAAATGTGAATAGCCCAGTGGACTTGAGCGCACGGCAGGTGGTTAGTGCATTTTTTCGATCATGGTGTAGTATGCCCAGATCGTTCTGGAAAATTTTGATACAAGTCAGAACTTCCACAAGCTGCAAGATTCAAATCGACATGCAGCCGATGACAATAAGAACCGTGACCTAGCAGGAGTAGTACATGAGCTTGGCGGCATACGTAATTCTGGGATATCTCCTCTTTTTTATTGCTGTTGGAATTTATATCAACAGTAGAAACAAGAGTTCGTCTGACTGGGCGATCGGTGGTGGCACTTTAGGTGTGGCGATGCTCGCAGCTGGAGTAGCAGGTACTCGTATCGGTGGAGCTGGAACCTATGGCGTGGCAGGAGATGTAATTACCGAAGGCATCGGTCATCTATGGTATGGCGTAAATTCATTCTTCGCACTTTTTCTTGTCGGTCTATTTTTTGCAATTCCTTATCGTCGACTAAAGCTATCAACAGTTGGTGAAGTATTCGATCAGCGTTTTGGTTCTCGTCGTTGTCAGTCCCTCACTAGTCTCTGTGTCCAGGCCGAGTATCTAGTTGTAAATATTATTGAGCCCTATGTTATTGCGACTATTGTCAGTGGTGTAACCGGCTGGCCTTTTGGTTGGTGCGTTATTATCGGTGGAGCGGTGATTGTTGGTTTTACAATCATGGGTGGCTTAAAAGGTACTGCTGTAACTAACGTTGTTCACTGCACCGTGATCATCTTTGGCCTTGGTTTAGTAGGCTATGTTGCTATGCAAAACCTCGGTGGTTGGGGTGAGGTAGTCGCACAATCCGAAGTGATGTTGGCAGCCTCAGACAAAGACATACCTTCCTGGTGGAGCTTTACTGGAATCGGCTGGGCCACCATCATCGCTCTGTTTATCTCTGCCACAATTCACACGCCGGCTGCGTCAGTTTATGCAAACTATGCAAGTTCGGCAGCTAAAGAGGATTACCTGATTCCGGGTTTCTTCCTGGCGGGTTGTATAGCGGCGCTAATGCCACTGGTAGCTGGCTTTATAGGTATTCTCACCATGGTAAGTTATGGCTCGGAGGCTGGATTATCTGGCTACTTGAATATCGCTCAACTTGCTATCGACACTGGTCCTTTGCTTGGAGGTATTGCGCTGGCTGCAGTATTAGCAGCGGTAATTTCGTCCGGGGCTCCGATTCTGTTAAGTAGTGCCACGATGTTGGTAAATGACTGGATTCCTGCTTCGAAGGATTACTCTAGCGAAAAGAAACTTATAGCCTACAAAACCGTCACTGCGTTATATGGTGGGGGAGCTGCGTTCTGTGCCTACTACTTTAATTTCGGTTCTGTTTTGCAATTCCTGCTTCTCGGTTTCGCGATGGTTGTTCCGCCAGCGATTGCGGTAACTTATGTTTTTTATTGGAAGAAGACTACTGAGAAGGCTGCTTTTTGGGGAATTCTTATTGGCTTTGTTAGTGGCTTGACAATGTGGCTGTTGAATCGCTCATTTGCTGGTGTTGAAAATGCCGACGTTGGTGGTTTTCCTCAGTACTGGTATGAGCTCTGTCAGTTCTTGGGTGAATGGAGAGATCCTTCTTTCCTTACTCTGTTGTTGCCGGTGTTTGTAATTCCGTTGATCACTATTCTGTTTCCGAATAAGGAAGATGACTCGGAGCAATCTGATGAGTTCTATACCAGGCTGGGTAGGATTCAGAAGAATTTTAAGTGGGCTTAAGTTGTTGCCACTTTTTAAATTAGATCTTTGATTCTTTTCGATATTACGGCCCTTTGCGGGAGCAGTTCCCGCTACGGACCGCGCCCGCAAAGAGCCTTAGATATACTGCTGGATGAGCTCATCTTTCACTTGGTTTTTCTTATCGCGGCAATTAGTTATTCGCCTGAATAAGAAAGGGGCCAGGTGTCTGAAAACTATTTTCTAATAGCGTGCAAAGTTCTTCTGCGGTGTTGGCTTCTGCACCGGGGACCCCAAAAGCCTTTGCCATGTCTACCCAATTGATATCAGGATTGCCAATATCAAATAGACTGGCTGCAATTTCACCAACGTCGGTTACACCCAGGCGGGCATATTCAACATTTAGAATTTTGTAGGATCTATTGGCGAATATTACTGTGGTTACATTCAAGCCTTCACGGGCCTGTGTCCAGAAGCTTTGGTTGGTATAGGCAGCGCCGCCGTCTCCTAATAGCGCGAGAACTGGGCGATCTGGGCAGGCTAGGGCTGCTCCGGTGGCACATGGGCCGCCTTGGCCTATGGATCCGCCTGTGAGGCTTAGCCAGGAGTGTCTTACTCTGTTTCGGCAGAAGGGATAGGCAGCATTGCCTCCTCCCGAGTCTGTACAAACAATTACGTCTTCGGGTAGCGTTGCAGCGATGGACTGGGCAATACCTTTGGTGTTCAACTTGCCGGTAGGCTTGCTGATTTCTGTTTTCTCGTAGTTTCGTATCTCTTCGTTTTCTGCTCCTAGTCTCTCTGCTAACCTTTCAAGTGCATCTACTGCATCTTCTTCGATGGAAGTGAGTCGGGTGACTTTGCATCCTTCAGGGATCAGTTGTCCGGGAATGCCTTGGTAGGCGAAAAAACTGGCAGGAATTTCGCCGCCAACAAGAATAAGGTTTTCTGTTCCATCCAAGGTCGCAAGAAGCTGTTCGGGGAAATAGGGGAGACGCTCTACAGCGACTCTTCCCGGTCCGCCGTCGACTCTGCCTGGAAATGTTCCATTGAATAGCCTGCATCCGGTCTTGCTCGCTATCTTGCTGGCAAGCTGCATCGCAGCCTGTTCAGATGCTTGGTGCTCCAGCAGTAAAATGGTCTTGCCTCCGCCATTGATGGCGCTTGCTACTTGTTCTATTGCTGATTCGCCGACTTTGCTGCGCTGCGGTATGGCATTGGGGGTAACTGGGCCGCTGGATTCTCCCCATGCGGCGTCTGCTCCCATTATAAGTGTAGAGATCTGTCCGGCTGATCCTGTGCTTTGCCTGAGGGTGGCGGTATAGGCGTCGGCACCATCTTGGGCCAGAGTCCCGTTCGTGCTGCAAGATTTTGTCCAATGGGAGAAATTATTAGCGAGTGTATCTATATCAGATGTTAGGGGGGCATCAAAACCCACATGGAAATTTGGGTGGTTACCGACGATGTTTATTATTGGTGAGTTGGCGCGCCGTGCATTGTGTAGATTAGCGATGCCATTTGCCAGTCCTGGCCCGAGGTGGAGAAGTGTTGCCGCAGGTTTGCCTGTCATTCTTCCAATGCCATCGGCGGCTCCTGTGCAAACTCCTTCGTAGAGGGCGAGAACTGACTTGATCTCAGGTACAGCATCCAGTGCTTGAACCAGATGCATTTCAGATGTTCCCGGGTTGGCAATACAGTATTCAACGCCACAGTCGGCCAGGGTTTTTATCAGCGCAGTAGCACCATTCATGGTAATGTTCCTTGCAAATTATCGAAATGGATTCCGCAGAATCACAACGCTGGTTATCATAGCATCAAAGGAAATAAAGACTAATGGCAATTACAGCGGAGGAGAAGGAATTTGCTGCCTATGTGGTTGACTTGATGCAGATGGTAGGGCCGGTTGAGTCAAAGAGGATGTTTGGTGGCTTCGGTATATTTCTTGATGGTTTGATGTTTGGTTTAGTTGCAGGAAATGTACTTTACATAAAAGCTGATGATGAGAGTCGCAATGACTTTCTCGACCAGGGTTTGCTGCCGTTTAGTTATTCCAAGAAGGGAAAAACCATGAGCCTGTCTTATTTCCAAGCTCCAGAAGAAGCTATGGAGGATGGGGAAATAATGTCTGAGTGGGCAAATAAAGGCTTCTCGGCGGCTCTTCGGGCGGCTGCTAAAAAGCAGGCGAAAACCAAAAAGAAATAGCATCTTGGCAATATGGGCCTGGATTTGCTGACCTTGTAGATCTATCCACTTCCGCATTTGAAAGGTGTAAACTAGTCGGCAATATGGGATCACTATTTTAGTACTCGGTTTTATACTTCGTTTATGGGGGATATATGAAAATTCGACTGATAGGTTTAACTGCTTCACTGGCGCTTGCTCTGAGCGCAAGTGTGCAGGCGCAGGACGATGACTTTGTTGTACAGAGAACAGATTATGGCCAGCCCGATTTAGAGGGTGTGTGGAATTTTAGCTCCTTTATTCCGATGGAGCGGCCTGCCTTCTTTGGAGACAAGCAGTTCCTTACAGATGAAGAGATTGCTGCACTAGCTGCCCAAACTGAAGCTGGGCTTCAGGCAATCAATAACATTGGCGTCGGTGGCTACAATACCTTCTGGACGGAAATGGGTGGAGACAAAGATAATAGAACTTCGCTTATTACTTACCCATTGAATGGCAGACTTCCTGAAACAGTAGAAGGCGTGCCTATTCAGGTTGGAGGACTGGGCCCAGATGAGCCTGGTGTACGGCCAACGCGTATGGTGGTTGGTGGTATAGCAAAAGATGGCCCGGAAGACCGCGGCATCTCTGAGCGATGTATTGTAGGTTTTAATTCAGGACCTCCATTCACTCCGAACCTGTATAACAATAATGTTCAGATTATCCAGCACAGAGATACTGTAGTGATCATGACTGAAATGATTCACGATGCGCGTATCGTGTCTCTGGATAAGGGTGAACATATCGACGAGGATATCCGTCAATGGACTGGAGATTCACGGGGATACTGGGATGGAGACACTCTCGTTGTGGAGACTCGCAATTTCAACGATCTGACTCAGAGCTTTAGTGTTTACGGTAGCGCCAAGGACAAATTTCTAACGGAGCGCTTTACCCGGGTGGATGAGTTTACAGTCAATTATGAATTCACGATCGATGACCCTAGTACTTTCAGGGACAAGATTGTTGCCATGGTGCCAATGGCCAAGGTGGATGGGCTAATGTATGAGTATGCCTGTCATGAGGGTAACTACGGAATGATGAATACTCTTCGCGGTGCTCGTATGGAAGAGCAGCGAGCAGCTGAGGGTGGGCAATAGTTCGATTCAGATTTGTTTTTGAATTCAGTAGAACAAAAAAGGCCAGCAATGCTGGCCTTTTTTGTTGATGGTCAGAAACGCTTTTGGGAAGGGATTTAATCCTCGGGGTCGAGAGAGATCATATGGGATTTTGCGTAACGCTCGCCATGAACCTTATTGCTCGCGAATATCTCACCAGCCTTGCTTAAGTCCGCGTCACTTATTGTTAAGTCAGCCGCCGCGGCATTTTCTTCAACATATTTCACATGTTTGGTGCCAGGAATCGGCACGAAGTTTTCATCCCTCGCTAATACCCATGCCAGGGCCAATTGGGCCAGAGTACAGCTATTGTCTTTGGCTATGGGCTTGAGTTGTTCGAGTAATTGCAAATTATGTGTAAAATCTTCACCTATAAATCTTGGCATGGTTTGCCGCATATCGTCTTCGCTCAAAGCCGCCATATCGTCTATATCGCCAGTGAGGAAAGCCCGACCTAGAGGGCTGAATGGAACGAATCCGATTCCTAGCTCAGCGCAGCAATCGAGGACTTTATTCTCCGGGTCGCGGGTCCATAAGGAATATTCAGATTGAACAGCACATATTGGGTGTTCTTTGTGTGCCTTACGAATAGTGGTAGATGAGCATTCGGACAATCCGATATAGCGAATTTTCCCAGCATCTACCAAATCCGCCAGCGCGCCTATGCTCTCTTCAATGGGCACATTAAAATCACGACGATGCAGATAATAGAGATCGATAACGTCAGTATTCAAGCGGCGAAGGCTATCTTCACAAGTTTTCTTAACGCTTTCAGGCCGGCAGTCTACGACCCGTTTACCATCTCGACTGCCAATTCCGCATTTGCTGGCTAGAATATATTCATCACGACGTGAGGAAAGCACCTCTCCAATAAGAGATTCATTGTGTCCCAGTCCATATAGGCTGGCGGTATCAAGAAATGTGTAACCCAGGTCCAGAGCACGATGCAGCGCCCGTTCTGACTCTTCCCTTCGAGCTTCGCCATAGGACTGAGACATACTCATACATCCGAGACCCAGGGCCGACACCGTCAATTCTCCCAGTTTTCTCTCTCTCATAATCTACCTTTGTATTCTCAGTTGCGCGTTGCCAGGATTATTTAGCCTATTTTTCAATATACAGTTGCGTTCAGATTCTGTTCAGGCAGCTTTTAGTATGCTCTCTACCGTTCGCGGAACACTGAGATACAGGGCACCCCTCGCAATACCCACAACACCCCAGCCCCCATTCTCAATTATATTACCGCAAATCCTCACTCATACTATGGCGGATAGTGAGTGAGGATTATTCTTTTCCTTTCTCTACACCCCTTCCTGAACATTGCTTCCTTGATCAAAAGTAAATCTTTGATAAGATTGGCAAAATTTGTCGTCTCTGCGGAAATAGTTCATTGAATCGAAATCCAGCAAGTAAAGCTGCCCGCCTGTGCTCTGTCTTTGTGACTTTGTTGATACTGGTCCTGGTCTCTTGGAGATCGTTTGCCCTTGAGTCAATCGTTAATCCTGATCAATATTCTGTGCCTGCTGATTTGAGCTCCGTGCATTTTTATCTGATTACAGTCGATGTTGGAGATATGGTATGGGATAACTTCGGTCATACCGCTTTGCGAATTTACGACGAGAATACGGGTTCAGACCTTGTTTACAATTGGGGAGTTTTTGATGCTAGTGAGGGAGTAGTTCAGTTTTCCTTCAATTTCTTTAAAGGCATCATGAATTACAGCCTTGGAATTCATACGCCAGCTCAAGAATTCAACATGTATCGCTCCCAGCAGAGAACTCTCTGGCAGGACAAGATCAATCTCAGTAATCCGCAAAAAGAAATTCTCTACCGGCGTCTTCAATGGAATCAGCAACCGGAAAATATCGTCTACCCCTATCAGTATTTCTCTGATAACTGCACCACCAAAGTCAGAGACTATCTTAATGAAGCCCTTGCTGGGAAATTGGCGGCAAGCAATGCTGGAATAACCGACAAAACATTTAGACAGCAGGTGCAGGAACATTATGAGTCAGTAGCTCTTGTGGATTTTTCACTCGATATTTTGATGAATAGCAATCTTGATAGAAACGTAAGCGAGTGGGAGGAAATGTTTCTGCCATTGAGCCTGCGTCAAAACCTGCTCGAACTGGATTCAGATGTAGCGATTAACGGCGAGAGACAAAAACTGCTTTCGGATTCTCAGATCATCATGGAATTTTCGCCGCCAAACGTTGAGGCAGATCCCAATAAACTAGCCTCGATTACATTGCTTGCGCCCGTTCTTCTGATGTTTTTGATGATGAAAAAAATACCGATGTCTTACTTTGCTACTCATTCGAGAATTGGTTTAAAAATGGCTGGTCTGAATTTTCGAATCCTTGGCTTACTTGGTTTAATTACTGCGACCTTCAGCGGGGTGTACGGCGTACTGATGCTGGCTAGCTGGTTCGTATCGGATCATCTGGATTTGCATCACAATATTAATCTGTTGTTGTTTTGGCCAACGGATATTTTTGGCTTACTCGTCGCATTGCGTTGGTTGTTTTTCTGTAAACCCTGGCCTCTGACCAATAACAGTACTCCGTTTCTAAACTACTACATGATCGCTCATCTATTGGGAATGGCCGTGTACGCAGCGTTAGCATTCTTCGAGCTTTCAAGTCAGTCGATTCTTCCAATTGCCACCAGTGTGGTACCGGGGTTTGCGCTTTTTACAATTCTTGTCTGGATAGTAGGATTTGAGCCGGCCAAGCCGAAAACCGTATTTTTCTAAAACATCGAACCAGGTCAGTGATATGAGTGTTTTTACGAGTGAGAATGCAGAGAGGGCGTCTGCTCTACATCCAATGGCTGAGAAGGTTGCTCAATCCTCGGCACGACTGAAACCCTTGGAACAATGTACTCCTGAGGAAGCACGGGCCGTCAGAGAGGAGCGAGGCAACCCTTTTGCGCCGGTAGCCTGCGAACTAGCCGAAATAAGTGACGTGGAAATCCCAAGCTCTGGCGGGAAGCTGGCGGCACGGAAGTATGTCCCCAAGTTTACTGATGAAGGTTTGAAGCCCGCACTTGTTTTCTTTCACGGGGGCGGTCACGTAGTTGGCAATGTTGAGCAGTACGATACGTTTGCCCAGCAATTGGCTTTCCAAGGCAATTGCATTGTTGTCTCTGTTGAATATAGGCTGGCGCCGGAAACAAAGTCTCGAGGCATTTATCAAGATGGATTCGATGCTCTGCGATGGGTCTTCAGTAGTGCAGAAATATTGGGAATCGATAGCAGTCGTATCGCCATTGGCGGAGACAGCGCCGGTGCGAACTTGACTATTGCCGTTTGCTTGATGTGCAAGGAAGCGAATGTGGATATGCCTGCCTTTCAGTTACTAATTTATCCGGCTACTGATTACCGTATGAGCTATCCATCTATCGATGAGTTTGCTGAAGGATATTTTCTTACCAAAGCCGGCAAGAAATGGTTTCGTAATCATTTTCTGGAAAATGATTCTCGTGCAGAAGACCCTATAGTTTCCGCTATGTTGGCTGATGTCTCCGGATTACCAGAATCCTTTGTTATTACAGCTGGATTCGATCCATTGCGAGATGAGGGCAAGGCATTTGCCGACCGCCTGTCTGAGTATGGCGTACAGACTCGTCATGTCTGCTATACGGACATGATCCATGGCTTCGTGTCATTTGCAGGAGGAATACCCGCTGGTATGGAAGCATTGGAAGAAATGGGTAGGGAGTTAAAAAAAGTTCTGTCTTGAACTAAGGATTCTGCTCACAGGGAATCTTGATCAGAAAATAGTGAAGTGTTTTTTGTTTTCACTAATATTTATTCATAAAAAAAGGCCGATCAATGATCGGCCTTTTTTGTGTCTGTAAACAATTACTCAGTGACGATTTGTACTCGGCGATTCGCCTGGTAAGCTCGTTCGGAAGATCCCTGTTCAGCAGGTTGTTCTTCACCATAGCTTACTGTTTCAATCTGCCTTCTCGCTGCACCATTTACGATCAGATAATTCTGAATAGCTTCGGCTCGGCGTTCACCTAGAGCGATGTTGTATTCCCGAGTACCGCGTTCGTCAGCATGTCCTTCAAGACGAATGCTCTTGTTCGAATTGGCCGCCAGATCTCTTGCGTGAAAGTTTAGTACATCACGATCTGCAGCGCGAAATTCAGAAACGTCAAAATCGAAGTAGAATACGGTAGTTCCCAGAGCAGCACTTCTTACTCTTTCTTCTGCTGCGGCTGCACGAGCGGCGGCTTCAGCTGCCAATTCCTGAGTTCTGCGAGTAGTGGCATCGATTCCGGACTCACCACCAGCAGTTTCAGTGCTGACTGCTTCTTCGCTAGTTGAGCTACAAGCTGCAATAGTGAAGAGGGTAATTAATAGGAATGCCATTTTGGCTATTTGATTGGTTTTCATGCGAGCTCCCGCAAATTTGATCTGGAGAAAATATTTCGAAAATACAGTGTCTTAAAAAGTTTGCGAAGGATAACTTAAATTCAGCCGCATTTCCAACGAGAGCAGCAATATTTCGTGATTCAAATCATGATATGAGTCTTGATCTCCTTGTTTAGACAGATGTTCTAAAAAACTACCGAACAATCGTTCGTTTTATACTTATCACCGTTCACATTAAATGATAATCTTCGCAGTCGATTCAGATCAAAAAATTATACTGATACCTCTACAGATCAATGGAATAGGGGGTTAGACATCCGGCAAAGAGCCGGAAGACTCAGGAGAAGCAGAGTGAATGCCGATTTTACGACCGAAGAGCTAGCCTTTGAACAAGAAGTAAGGGAATTCCTGGACAGTGAGTTTCCAGCGAATCTACGCAGTAAAGTCGATGCAGGTATTCGGCTGAGCAAGGATGAACTCGTCCATTGGCAGAAAATTCTCTACAAAAAGGGCTGGGCAGCTCCGAATTGGCCCGTTGAAAATGGTGGTACTGGCTGGACTCCAACCCAAAAGTACATTTTTGCCACAGAAATGGGCTTAATTGGCGCGCCAGAGCCGGTGCCCTTCGGCATGAAGATGGTCGCTCCAGTGATAATGGCCTATGGCAGCGAGGAGCAAAAACAGCGTTTTCTACCAGATATTCTCGAGAGTAATGTCTGGTGGTGTCAGGGATATTCGGAACCCAATGCCGGATCTGATCTTGCGTCTCTCAAAACCAGTGCAGTTCTCGATGGTGATGAATATGTGGTCAATGGCAGCAAGACATGGAATACCTATGGTCAATATGCGGACTGGATTTTTTGTCTGGTACGCACCGATAACACGGTGAAAAAGCAAGAGGGCATTAGTTTCTTGCTAATTGATATGAAGAGTCCAGGTATTACTCTGAAGCCAATCGTTTTGTTGGATGGACATGCTGAAGTAAACGAAGTGTTTTTCGATGATGTCAGGGTGCCTGCAAATAATCTTATCGGCGAAGAGAATAAGGGTTGGACCTATGCGAAGGTATTGTTAACTCACGAAAGAACCAATATCTCCGGAGTCCCAAGAGGAAAGAGAAGACTAAAGGCGCTTAAGCGAATTGCCGCTGACACAAGCGATGGCAATGGATCTTATATGTTGCACAATGCTGCCTTTCGTAAAAAGCTCGCAGAGGCGGAGATCGATCTTCAGGCCCTGGAGTATTCTGAACTGCGAACTTTGGCGGCACTGAGTGTTGGCAAGGCTCCTGGCCCCGAGTCATCAATCTTAAAAATTGTAGGCACCGAGTTAGCGCAACGGATGGATGAGTTATTCGTTGAGCTTGCTGGTTACCATTGCCTTCCATTTGTTCCTGAGCAATTTGAGGAAGGCTTCGAGGGCGAGTCCATGGGTCCAGGTAACTCGGCGGCTTCAGCACTTACCTATTTCAACAATCGTAAGTTGTCTATCTTTGGCGGCTCCAACGAAGTTCAGAGAAACATTATTTCGAAAGCAGTGCTTGGTCTCTAGGGTCGATCGTGTGAAAGATCAATCTAGACCGAGTGTGAGCCAACGACAAACAGACATAGAGCAAGAGGATTAACAGTGGATTTTTCTTATACTGAAGAACAGCAAATGTTGCAGGAAAGCGTGCAAAAATTTGTTCAAAAGAGTTACGAATTTGATACCCGTAACAAGATTATCGCCAGCGAGACAGGATTCAGCGAAGAAAATTGGCAGCTGTTTGCTGAGCTGGGCTGGTTAACCGTGCCATTTAAAGAAGAGGATGGTGGCTTCGGAGGTTCTGCAGTGGATCTGATCGTGATGATGGAAGAATTCGGCAAAGCTATGCTGGTTGAGCCATTCACTTCTACTACGGTGATTTGCGGTGGTTTGATTAGTGCTCTTGGCAGTGATGAACAAAAAGCAGAATTAATACCCCAGATCTTGGATGGAAGTCTGCAACTGGCTTGTGCCTATGCGGAATCAGGAAGTCGTTACAATCTGGCTAGCGTCGAAGCCAAAGCTGTTGTTGAAGGTGGCTCTGCCAAAATAAGTGGCAAAAAGATTGCCGTTATTAATGGTTCCAATGCAGGAAAATTATTGGTCGTCGCAAGAGAGTCTGGAGCTGAGTCTGACCGCGACGGTATTTCGATATTCATTATTGATGGTGATGCCGACGGTGTAAGCCGGTCAGCTTATGCGAATATCGACGGCAAGAAGGCGGCTGAGATTACTCTGGATTCAGTGACAGTCCCCGAGTCCCAGAGGTTGGGCGCGACAGGCTCTGCTATCTCTGCATTGGAGGAAGTTATTGATCGTGCCACCATAGGCATCAGTGCTGAAGCAGTGGGTGCTCTTGAATCCTTGCTACAGAAGACAGTGGAGTACAGCAAAACCCGGAAGCAATTCGGCACATCTATTGGAACATTCCAGGCTTTGCAACATCGAATGGCGGATATGTTCATCGAGTGTCAGTTGGCTCGATCAATTGTTATTCGAGCTGCTATGGAATTGGATAGCACGGCAAGTGATGTTGAGAAAGCACGTTCAGTTTCCGCGGCCAAGAGTCGAGTAGGGAAGGCGATTCGCAAGGTTGGCCAAGAGGCAATTCAGATCCACGGCGGTATCGGAATGACCGAAGAGCTGGATGTAGGTCATTTATTCAAGCGAGTTACGGCTTTGGATGTAATGTTCGGTAATGCCGACTATCATACTGAACGGTTTGCTTCTCTATAAAGGTGAAGCATTCCGGGGGGCAAGCAAAAGCTTCGCGTGCTTCCTGCAGGCTGAATTCAGGCAATCAATCCAGGCTACTGTTTTAGGCAATAATGAGTGAATTAATATTCGTCCGCCATGGACAGGCATCCTTCGGCAAGGAATCCTACGACAAGCTAAGTGAGCAGGGTGTGGAACAAGTTCGCATCCTCGCGCGCCACTGGCAACAAAATGGTGAAGAGTTCGATGCCGTTTATAGTGGCAACCTATTGCGGCAGAGAGAAACTGCCAATGAATTGCTTTCTCTAGTAAAGCACCAGCCCGAGCAATCTCTAGAAGACCCCTCCTTTAATGAATATAACGGTGATCCTCTGATCAGGATATATCTGCGCGATCATTGTGCAGCGGATGGTAATGTTGTCCCAGAATGGCCAATCAGGGATGAGCGCCTTTTTCAGAAGATGTTTGAACCTGCTACATCCAAATGGATTCGCAATGAATTAGTACCGCATAGTGATGATACTGAATTTGAGTATTGGCATGATTTTCAGCGCCGAGTGCATAGCGCAATCGACAAGATTATGGAAAACCATAATGATGGTAGCCGCGTGCTAATCTCTACTTCAGGTGGCGTCATAGCCATGGCTATGCAGAGAGTATTACAATTCCCTGACGAACAGGTGATAACTACCAATTGGATGGTTCGCAATAGTTCAGTGACGAGGGTGAAGTATGGGAGGGGGAAGATCTCTCTTACACAGTTCAATAACCTCGCTCATTTAGAGCGACCCGATTTGCAACACCTGATAACTTATAGATAGTCTATATACAAACACCATCGTGGTCTCCGTTTAGCGAATAGAGAATAGCTCTCGAGACCAATAGAGAACAACACGAACGACACGAAGAACAGGGAAGAGATTTTGACTAATAACAATCTGGTAGATAAAGCAGGCAATATCCGAGAGGGAGAAGAGCTCGACCTGGATCGTCTGCGACAACATCTAGAGCCTGTACTCGGCGCGAAAGTCAGTGATCTTCAGGTTCGGCAATTCCCAGGTGGCCACTCAAATCTCACCTATCTGTTGAATAGTGGTGATGAACAGTGGGTGCTGCGTCGTCCGCCGTTTGGTAGTACGGTCAAGTCGGCGCATGACATGTCGCGGGAATACAAGATTCTTTCTGCTCTGAAGGATGTCTATCCTTATAGTCCGGTACCAAGCCATTTTTGTGATGACCACGATGTCATTGGCTGCGATTTCTATTTAATGAGCTACATAGAAGGGCTGGTGATTCGTAGAGATTATCCTAAGGACCTGGTCTTATCCCCAGAGCAAATTCGTCAACAGCTATTTAATTTTTTCGATGTGTTAAGTGAACTTCATTCGGTGGATCTTGTAGAAGCAGGGCTGGACACTTTTGGCAGACCTGAAGGATACGTCAAGAGGCAAATGGATGGTTGGTGTCGTCGATGGGAAGATGCGGTTACACCGGATACTGTGAACTGTGACAACATTATCAAGTGGCTGCAGGATAATATGCCTGCGGAAAGTGGTAAGGCGAGTGTAATCCATAATGATTACAAAATGGATAATGTGATTTTTTCCCTCGACGACCCTCTTAAGGTGATCGGAGTATTGGACTGGGAAATGTCCACCGTAGGCGATCCTCTTATGGATCTCGGTTGCACCCTCGGATATTGGACACAAATTAGTGATCCGGATTTTTTCCGAGAATCCAGAACCATGCCCAGCGATATACCTGGCGCTCCAACCCGCGCCGAAATCATATCCAGATTTCAACAGCAAACAGGAATAGCGGTAGACAACTTCCCATTCTATTTTTGCTTTGGCCTATTCAGGTTGGCTGTTATCGGTCAACAAATTTACTACCGTTATTACCATGGCCTCACAAAGGATGAACGTTTTGCTGGCTTCATAAAGAAGTCCCACGTTCTGCATCAAATGTGCGAGCTGATTATCAGCGGTAAAATCGAAAGCTGAAATCAGCAGTAGCTTTAGGAGTTTTTCATGTCATTTAATATCAACGAACTATTCTCTGTCACAGGCAAGACTGCAATCGTTACCGGAGGGTCCCGTGGAATAGGCAAGATGATTGCCCAGGGATTTGTCGCTAATGGCGTCAAAACCTATATCACTGCTCGTAAGGCAGACGCTTGTGAGGCTACTGCGACGGAATTGTCGGAGCACGGAACCTGTATCGCAATACCTGCTGATTTGTCTTCTGACGAGGGGCGAAATGCGTTCGTGGGCCAGGTCAGAGAGAAGGAAAGTAAAATTGATATTCTGGTGAATAATGCCGGAGCAGCATGGGGCGCATCGTTTGAAGAATACCCTGATGAGGGATACGACAAGGTAATGGACATAAATGTTCGTGCGATATTCATGCTGACACGAGACTTGATGCCATTGCTGACCAAGGATGCCAGCACAGAGAACCCTTCCAGAGTTATAAATATTGGTTCAATCGATGGGCTTCGAGTATCTACTACTGATAATTTTGCCTATGGTGCAAGCAAGGCGGCTGTACATTTCCTCACCAAGAATCTCGCTGTAAGATTGGCTCCCAAGGGACTCACGGTAAACGCTATTGCTCCGGGCCCCTTTGAAAGCAAGATGATGGAGCACACGCTGAAAAACTTTCAAGAGAAGATAGAGCAGGAGAATCCCCTCGGCCGAATAGGCAATTCAGAGGATATGGCGGGTTTAGCCCTTTATCTCGCTTCAGCAGCAACCAAGTATATGACAGGGCAGGTTATTGCTCTTGATGGCGGCAGGCATCTTGGTGCTCGTCAGGATTAGACCTTTTTATAGGGCCTTCCGTCGTGAAGTCACTAGGGATTGAGAGCAGATTCATGCTATTTTTCCTCTCCCGATTAAGCTTCAGGTATAGAAACACGTGACAGCTCTGAATAAGAAAAGATTACCCAACTCCCTAGTAATCTGTGTAGCCTTCGTTAGCGGCTTTTGCATTATGACCATTGAGATGTTGGGAGCCCGAATTATGGCTCCTTATTTCGGCGGCAGCCTCTCTGTATGGGGCAGTATCATCACTATTTTCATGGTCGCTCTCTCTATCGGCTATCTCTTGGGAGGAAAACTCTCAACTCGAAATCCCAGCCCGGTGACCTATGGGATGTTTTTTATTGCGGCAGCAATATTTTCCCTTCCCATAATATTATTCGCCGATAACATCATGCGCCCGATCTTCATGGCGATAGAGGATCCGCGTTATGGCTCACTGTTGGCTTCGATCTTATTGTATCTGGTGCCTACCAGTATCCTTGGTATGATTTCGCCTTATTCCATTCGCTTGCTGGTACAAACTCAGGAGCACAGTGGCCATATGGCAGGCATGCTGTTTTTCATTTCCACTATGGGTAGTGCAGCGGGTACTCTGGGAACCAGTTTCTATTTCGTACTCTGGTTCGAAGTGAATCAGATTCTATGGGGCTCTGTTGCGGCTCTACTCGCAGCAGGATGTGTTGTATTACTCGCCAGTTACATGCTTGAAAAGTCGGCACCCCAGGGCTCCGCAAAGGCCACGGCAAAATGAGGATGATAGTGATGAGAAGCGAAAACAAATTACTTTCCTTTTCTGTCGTTACTGCAGTTCTTACTGCTTTGATATTTCCCGTACTAGTTAATGCGCAGGTCTTGCATGAAGAGCGATCTGTCTACAGAGATATCACCGTAGCTCAGAATGGCAATCGTCGGTGCCTGGTTTTCAACGTACTCCGTGGAGATAGGAACCAAACCTGTCTCGACATGAATGATAAAGATCGCTTGGTTTTTACCTACACCAAAATGAGTTTTGCGGGTTTGTTGCTTACCCCCTCACCAAAAAACATTCTTGTCGCGGGTCTGGGTGGTGGAACTATTCCCATGGCGATGAATGAACTATTTCCTGATGCAACTATTGATATAGTCGAAATCGATCAAGCCGTAGTAAATGTGGCAAAAGATTATTTCTTTTTTGAAGAAAACGAGAAGATGAAGGTCTCGATAAATGATGCGCGGGTATTTGTAAAACGAGCAGGAATATTGGGTAAGAAATATGATTACATCATCTTGGATGCTTTCGGTGGAGACTATATACCGGAGCACTTACTAACTCAGGAATTTCTTGAAGAAGTTAAGTTGATAATGTCTCCTGACGCGGTATTGGTTGCGAACACATTTTCTACCAGTCGATTTTATGATCATGAATCGGTAACCTACCAGCAAGTTTTTAATGAGTTTTTCAATTTCAAACTTCCTAGTTCTGGAAATAGAATTATCATGACTCAACTGGGTCCACTACCGCCGAGAGGAACCTTGGCCAGTGCGGCGCAACAAATAGCCCCCAGCCTCGAAAAATACGGAGTTCCACTTCTCGAATACCCAAATAAATTGTCCACAAGAGTGGATTGGGATATGAGCAGAAGAGTTCTGACGGATCAATATGCGCCAGCAAATTTACTGAGAGAAAACTGATAACTATTTGTTTTTAATAAGATAAATATAAGCTAATCATTCATAAAATAGGGATAGTAAAATGAACAGACCCATTATTTCCAAAAACATATTTGGCTTTACCTGCCTGACTCTGATCGCACTATTTAGTTCTTTCAGTCAGGCTGGAGTACAAATTAAAGCGGATGTAGTTTATGGCCACAAAGATGGGATGGCGCTTGTATACGATGTAATCCAGCCGGAAAATTCCAACGGTGCAGCAATTGTATTTATGGTAAGTGGTGGCTGGTATTCTCGATGGGCGCCACCTGAAGCCAGAGCAGAACAATTTTCCGATATGCTTGATGTGGGATTTACTGTAATCCCTGTTCACCATGGAAGTGCCCCTCGTTATCATGTTCCCGATGCTTATGCGGATGTCAGCCGAGCGCTCCGACATATTAAACTTAGTGCCGAAAGCCATGGTATCGATGCTGATCGAATCGGGGTTACCGGCGGAAGTGCAGGTGGTCACCTTTCCCTAATGCTGGGTTTGAATTCTGATGCTGGAAAAGCAAGTGCTCAAGACGAAGTGGAGCGAATCTCCAATCAAGTTGCTGCTGTCGTGGCTTATTTTCCTCCGGTGGATCTTCGCGAAATTACTGGACCCAATGACAGGTTTCCTGCTTTGGACTTTCCTCAGGATGCAGCAGCTGCAATCTCTCCGATCCTTCACGCCGATCCCAGTGACCCTCCCACCTTGTTAATTCATGGGGATGCAGATGAGCTGGTTGATATCAGCAATTCAGAGATCATGTTTGCGGAATTTAAGAATCAAAACATCGAATCTGATTTTATTGTTATTCCCGGTGGCCAGCACGGTTTCAGAGGAAGCAACGCGACCACAGCAAATGCGGCAAGGCTGGAGTGGTTCAAAAAACATCTAATGTGATGTTGTTTCATTGAGCAAGAGAAGCCGGATTAGTTTCCGGCTTTTTGCTTTTACAGTGTTGCTGTAAGTCGAGTGCCCTGATCGATTGCTCGTTTTGCATCCAGCTCGGAAGCAACATCTGCACCTCCAATCAGGTGAAAAGGTTTTTCCAACCCTTCGCAGAGTTCACGCAAGGGCTCTTGTCCTGCACAAATAACAATATGATCTACTTCCAGGGTTTTTGGTTCATTGCCTGCCATTAGTTGAAGTCCGCGGTCATCGATCAACTGGTACTCACAACCCGAGATCATCTTAATGCCTCGCTTCATCAGGCCTAGACGATGGATCCAGCCAGTGGTTTTGCCAAGATTCTTACCTAGCTTTTCGGCCTTTCTCTGCAGAAGGTATATATCACGAGGAGACGGTTTCACTTCCGCCTCTATTCCTTCGATGCCACCTCGTGACTCCATGGTCATGTCTATTCCCCATTCTTTCATAAATGCTGGAATGTTCTGGCTACTGGCTTCACCAGCATGGGAAAGGTATTCCGCAACGTCGAAGCCGATTCCACCAGCACCGATAACGGCAACTTTTTTACCCAACTCGATCTTGCCGCTAATAACATCGATGTAGCTGACCACCGAGGGATGATCGATGCCATCAATTTCGGGAGTCCGAGGTGCGATGCCCGTTGCAATCATGACTTCGTCGAAGTTGGATTCATTGAGTTGTTGAGTAGTGACTCGTTGGCCTAGTTTTACATCAATATTGTGTATTTCCAGCTGACGCTGAAAGTATCGAATAGTTTCATTGAATTCCTCTTTGCCAGGGATTCTTTTGGCGAGATTAAATTGACCGCCAATGGTTTCCGCAGAATCGAACAGACTAACATTGTGACCGCGTTGAGCTGCAGTTACTGCAGCAGCCAGTCCTGCAGGTCCTGCTCCAATTACTGCGATATTTTTTTTAGTTTCACTGACTTCGATATTCAAATCCAATTCATAGCAGGCGCGAGGATTAACCAGGCAACTGGTTAGCTGACCATTAAAAACATGATCCAGGCAGGCTTGATTGCATGCGATACAGGTGTTTATTTCATCAGCACGATTCTGCTCAGCTTTGATAACGAATTCGGCATCGGCAAGCAAGGGTCTCGCCATAGAGACCATGTCGGCATCTCCTCGGCTGAGTATGTCCTCGGCGACTTCGGGGGTATTTATTCGATTCGAGGTAACGACAGGAACCGGCAATTGGTCTCTAAACTTCGCTGTAACCCAAGTAAATGCTGCCCTCGGCACTTTTGTGGCTATGGTGGGAATCTGCGCTTCGTGCCAGCCGATTCCCGTATTCATGATGCTTACTCCGGCCTCGCAAAGTGCCAAGCCCAATTGCAATATCTCTTCGTAACTGCTGCCTCCTTCCACTAGATCCAACATCGATAGGCGGAAGATGATAATGAATTCATTTCCTACCCTGGCTCTGACTCGACGAACGATTTCAAGTGGAAGGCGAATTCTATTCTCATAACTTCCACCCCATTGATCGCTGCGCCGATTAGTACGCTCAACAATAAATTCATTGATGAAGTAGCCTTCGGAACCCATGATTTCCACTCCGTCATATCCTGCTCGCTGACAGAAAGCAGAAAACTCCACGAAGTCTTCGATTTCACTTTCTATTTGTTCAGCAGTAGCCTCATGAGGCACATAACGATTGATAGGAGCTTGAACGGGGGAGGGAGCGATGAGATTTTCGGTTCTTGAATATCGCCCAGTGTGGAGTATTTGAAGACAGATCTTACTGCCCTCATCATGTACTGCATCGGTGATTAGTTTGTGCTTGTCTGCCTCTCCATCTTGCTCGAATGCAGGCACAGCGCCTTCAGGCAGGCAATGTTGGCTAGCCATGAAGCCGCCGGTAACAATTAGACCAACGCCACCTCTTGCTCTTTCTCCATAAAAAGCTGCCATACGCTCATGACTGCCGGGAATATCCTCGAGACCGGTATGCATAGAGCCCATAAGAACTCTATTTTTAAGTGTAGTGAATCCAAGGTCGAGGGGGTTTAATAATTGCGGGTAGGGGTGAGCCGTACTACTAGTCATAGTTAAAAAGCATCTCTTAAAGTAAGGTGGTTGTTACGACGAGCTGATGATAGCTCTGAGAGCAGCGATGTCCAGCAATTCGATTTCTCGATTATTAACCTGGATTAGTTCCTTTCTCTGAAGCCCGGTGAAAATTCTACTTACGGTTTCAACAGTAAGGCCCAGATACTCACCGATATCACTGCGAGTCATTGGTAACAGAAACCGAGAGGGTGAAAGAGAGACATGTGCATATCGACTGGAGAGACCCAGAAGAAAGGATGCCGTGCGTTCTTCGGCGGTATAGCTGCTCAGAAGAGTATGAATCTGTTGATCTTTGGCAATCTCATTTCCCATGATCGCGAAGAAATGATGCTGAAGGCTGGGTAGTTGATGGCTTAATTTTTCCAGCTGAGAAAAAGGTATCTCGCATATGGAGGAATGCTCAAGAGCGATTGTTGAGTTCGCGTACTGCTTACTTGCGATGCCGTCCATGCCGATAATCTCACCTGGCAGGAAAAAGCTTGTTACTCGCCCCTGACCATTGTCGCTAAGAACGTAGGATTTGAAGCTTCCAGAACGTACTGCATAAACCGATTTAAAATCATCGCTCTGACGATAGAGATGATCTCCTTTTTTATAGGGGCGGTTTCTCTCTACAATCTCATCCAATTGATGGATTTCAGACTTATTGAGGGCGATGGGAAGGCATAATTCATTTAGGCGGCAGCTTGCGCAGGATATATTCGAATTATGGGGACAAACTTTAGCTGGAGTCGCGTTTTGCTGCAAAGGAATCTTACTTCCTTCAGCTGTTTGTGTGCTTCCTCGGAGATTTGCTGAGCCCATTTTTACGTCCTTTGTATTGCCAATATCGTGCCTGAATTGGTATGGCGAAATTGTGCCATCAAATGAGTATTTGCACAATTTTGGAATGGTCTCTCATTCTCGGCGGATATTCCATCTAAGTCTCGAATTTTGATGATATTTCGACAAAAAATGCACCGAAATGCAGCAATATCGGTACCTGACGGACTATATCTCCGTTTCCATGGCTTTGATTGTTGATTTAGATTAAATTAGCTTTCATCGAAAAACTTACAATTAGTCACAACTTTGCATAAATTTAAGGGCAGTTCCCATGCTTGAACTAGATCGTATTTTGGTAATTATAGAACCAGGTGAGGAATCTCAGCCTGCGCTGGAGAAAGCGGTTCAGTTGGCGAAATATGCTGACTCAGAGCTGGAATTAATGATCTCTGATTACAACGCGTATTTGGAAGACGGCTACTACTTTGACCCAGTTCAGGCGCAGAAGATGCGTTATGAGCACGGTGAAACTCATATCGCGGAAATGGAAGCACTTGCTGAGCCACTTCGAAAGCAGGGGCTTACTATTACCGTTACTACAGCCTGGGGTAACCCACCCTATGAAGAAGTAGTAAGAAGAGTAAATGAAACTAAACCCTCGATAGTGATAAAGAGTACGAGGCATCACAACAAGCTGGCGAGATTAGTGTTATCGAACGAAGATTGGGAGCTCATACGTTATTGTTCTGCTCCCTTATTGTTAGTGAAAACCCATCTCTGGGAAACCAGCCCGGTTTTTATTGCGTCGGTTGATCCGGATCATGCGAATGACAAACCAGCAGCGTTGGATAATAAACTTATTGCAAGCGCACAATCCCTGGCTTCAATTTCAGGTGGAGATGTTCATCTATTTCACTCTGCCTGGATGCCTCCTTTATCAGGTGTCTATCCAGTGAAGACAGATGAGGAAGAAGAAGGGAGAAAACTGACAAAACTAGCGGAAGACAATGGTCTCTGTCAGAGTTCGGCCCATTGGTCTGTACAAGATATCCTCCATGCCTTACCCGACAAAGTTGAGGAATTGAATGCCAGTGCTGTAGTTATTGGCGCAGTATCCCGATCACGGCTCGACCGTGTTTTGATAGGTAATACGGCAGAAAAAATTCTCGATAAACTGGAGTGTGATGTTTTAGTGATAAAGCCCGATGAAATGCCTCCACCCGCCAAGGTTTTACTTTAAGAATAGTCATAGAGCCGGCTTGGCTGATCGTTGATATGTAAACCCTCGAAATTAAAAAGGCCCATGAGAAACTACTCACAGGCCTTTTTTGTGTCTCGCTCTATTGAATCTGCGAATCGGTTTTTTATTCCGAAGGCACGTGAACAGTCAATACATCACAGGTTGATCCGTGAAGCACCTTAATTGCTGTTGAGCCTAATAAAATTTTCCAGCCGGCATGTCCGTGACTGCCTATAACAATGGCATCGGCACCGACTTCATCAGCCAGGCTCCTGATCTCCGGAGCGGGTGCTCCCAGTAGGGTGTGGATCTTATCGGAGCTAACACCTTTTTCAGCTCCCAATTTCTCCAATCTTTTTTCTGCCAGTGATATTGCCTCCTGCTGGAGCTCGTTGATATTTACAGCATAAATATCCATGCTGTAAGCCGCAGCTACAGGCTCAACCACGTGAACCAGATGTAGCTTGCTGGCATCATTGCCGGCCATGTGTATGGCCGTATCCACTACCTTGTTGGAGTCATTCGAGAGATCGAGCGCTACCAGTATTTTCTTGTACATAATCCTTTCTCCAGTTCTGTTCCATAAACTGTGTAGGCATAAACCCCACACCTCTATTGAAACCCCTTAGTCGCGCGTGGCGTTTGACTTACATCAATGACGGTTTCGGTTTCTGTCTCGCTTGAGTCCATTATTAGAGACTAAAGTGCGGTGCGCTTTCTCTAAACTATCTTCTTAAACAACTAATTACTACAAATAAGGGCTGAATAACCAGGCGCAGGCATCTCGAAGGCGCATCCATCCGGGTCGTTTTCGCAGTTGTCTATCATTTATTTCGATCGCAGTATTTAGTCTGCGCTCAAAATATTCACTTAGTTGTCGGTTGACGTCGGTGCTGAAAATTTCAAGCCCGAGTTCAAAATTTAAGCGAAGACTTCTGGCATCGAGATTTGCCGAGCCAATTAATGAGTATGTGTCATCAATTATTATGGCTTTAGTGTGTATGAAAGGAGCGGGTTGTGAGTATACCCTGAGGCCCTTCGCCAGGATATGTCGAAGATTGTGCTGTGCGGCCCAGTGAGCCAAATGAATATTGGTTCTTTCTGGTAACAGGATGCGAACATCAACGCCTCTGAGTTTTGCGCCAAGCAGTGCTCCCAGCAAATCTGCTCCGGGAAGAAAATAGGGCGTCATTATCCAAATACGAGAATGAGCGGAGGATAATACTCCTGTTAACAATTCATTGAGTTTATCAAGATTTTCATTTGGGCCGTCCAGTATTAATCGTGTCCAAATATCGGAACCTGGATCATTGTTATTGCTTACCTCGAACACAGACTTTTCGGCAACTCCGGAGCATTGGTGCCAATCTTTCAGAAATGCTCTTTCGAAATCATCAACAATTTTGCCGCTTAGTCTGAAATGCAAATCCACTGTAGGGATGGTGTTTTCGATCTTAGTAATCAGATGACGGTCACCTATGTTCTGACCTCCAGTGAATGCGGTTTCACCGTCTACCAGCATAATCTTTCGGTGATTTCTCATATTGAGATGTAGGGAAGGAGGAACGAATCGTATGGGGTTAAACAATTGGAAATTAATCTTGTTCTTTCGCAGTTTTTTCCCAATTCGGGGAGGGTAGGCAAACTCACCAAGCCCGTCGACAATAACTCTTACATCGACTCCTCTCAGCTGCGCGGCTAGCAAGGCTTTAACAAATTGATCTCCGGTGTGGTCATTTTGAAACAAATAGGTGCAGAGGTAGACGCGATGCTTGGCAGAATTAATACACTCCAACATTTGTGGATAGAGTGCCTCGCCGTTTTCCAGAATTTCCAGCTCATTGCACGATCGAAGTCCCAGATTAGTAAGGCTCTCGCCTACAAGTGAAAGAGGTCTGAATGACGTTCCTTCCGGCTCTCGAATGGTTTCTGAATTGTCTTCTTGAGACTGGGTGAGGAAAAGCTTCTGAGCCTTGGTGGTAATTCGATTTATCCCAAATATCAGGTAAATCAGTGGTCCGAAAAGAGGAATGATCAGGCAGAAACTGACCCACGCCAGTGCCGATTTGGAATCGCGCTTAGTGAGAAGAGCGTGTAGCGCGGCGGTAATAGAAATTACCAACAGCGCAATGCTGACTAGTAGAGTTAGCATGGCATTCTCTCTGTATCCTCAGCTTCTGTATCTTCCGGAGAGGCCGAAATCAACTGTACATCTGCAACAATAGCACAATGATCTGAAAGTGACTTCCAGGTGGAATCAGTCATCACATCTACATTTCCGATGGAGAATCCTCTTGTATATATTCTGTCCATTGCCAGCAGTGGGAAAAAGGCGGGAAAGGTTTTCGCTCTGTGATTTTTTTTGCTCACATGTACTTCAGTCAAATCTGTCTGTGAACAGATTTGCGCATGGGCTTTGCCTCGCCAGTCATTAAAATCACCAGCAAGAATTAGTGCAGCTGAGTGCGGGATATCGTTTTCTATAGTTTCAATTAGCTGTTGAACTTGCTGCTTCCGTTCCGCTTCGAATAATCCAAAGTGTACGCAGAGTAGGTGGATACCATTTTCCAGGACGCCATGGAGAATACCTCTTTGAGAAAAGCTGAGAGTGGAGACGTCTACGTTATTCCAGTCTTTAAGCGGTAGCTCGCTGAGGATGGCGTTACCATGATGACCATGTTGATAGATAGCGTTCTTGCCGTAGGCAAAATGATGCCAGACTGAATCAGCCAGATATTCGAATTGATTGTTTTTGGGCCATTCGGAAATGTTCTCCTGGTGCTTTTCATGCTCACCAATAACTTCTTGAAGGAATACGAGATTGGCTCCGCTTTCGCGAAGACATTGGCGAATTTTTTGCAGAGTGAATTGTCGATTTCCTGCAGAGAAACCCTTATGGATATTTAGCGTCAGTAATTTGAAATCTCTCATCAATTCCCTTTATCCCTAGCCCATCCTTTGCGCATCCGTAGCGTTGGAAGCCTTGACCTGCGTCAAGATGCCGAAATTAGCGACAATGTACATTCATCTGTATCAATAAAACATTAGATCAGTGAGGTTCAGGATGGATCTGCAGAGTATTACAAATGAGTTGAAAGTCCGAAAGGAAGAATTGGAGTCTCGTAATGAGCGGACTCACAAGCATACCTATCAGAAGGAGCAACCTGTTAGCCCTAATTTCAACGAACAGGTGAAGGAAACAGAGAATGATGCCCTAGTTATGGCTCTCGAAGCAGAAGGAGTGGAGGAGCTGGCGCAAGTGAATACAGCACTGAAGCGAATCGAAGATGGCGACTATCTTAATTGTGCAGCTTGCGGTGAAGATATAGGTGAGGAACGCCTACATGCCATACCCTACACGGACCACTGCATTAAGTGTGCCAGCTAGAACCCGTTCTATCCCAGAACCATATCGAACATCCATCACCTTGAAATATTGATACCTAGGCGAGGCCTTGCCATAATGGGGCTTACGAGATTTTTTGATGGATGTGGACGAGAGTCGAACAAGAAAAGGAGCAACACGAATGAAGAAAATTGAACGCATAATGGTAGTGATAGACGCAAATGAAGACTATTCTTCTGCGCCTGATGGCCTGCCAATTGAGCTGAGAAAGGCTCTGCGCTTCGTTAGTGATAAGAAGGCAGCTGAAATTAAACTTCTAAGTGTCGGCTACGAAAAGTACCTTGGACACAGTTTTCAAACCATCACTGCAGATTACGCAGCGATGCGTAAGGAATACTGTGATCGCCTGACCGAGAGCATGCAGGGTATGGTGGACAAACTGTCGGCTGATGGATTTAACATCAGTAGCCAGGTTGGTTGGGCCCACCCTCGATATGAAGCGATTGTTAAAGAAGCACAGGAATTTGGTGCTGATTTGCTGGTTCAGCATTGTCGAGCCTTCGCCAAGATAAAACATATACATCTTACTCATGATAGTTGGCAGCTGGTTAAGCACTGTCCTCTGCCTCTGTTGTTGGTTAAGGATGAAGAGTGGGGCGACTCTGTGGTACTGATGGCAGCAGTGGATCCGATGAATAGTCACCACAAGCCCGTTCAGTTAGATGGGCAAATTATTGATGCAGTGACTTCTGTCAGCGGTCAGCTTGGCGGGGAATACCATGTAGTTCACGCCTATGCTGAATCAGCGCGACCATTTACCCCGGCAGGTAAGATCAAAGAAGAACACACTAAGGCATTCAATGATTTTATGTCTGGCTACAATGTGAATGAAGATAAGCTGCACCTCATCGATGAGACTCCGGTTTTTGCGTTGAAGGACTATAGTGAAACCCTTGATTCCGACATGATTGTAATGGGCGCTATCTCTCGCTCCAGACTGGCCGAGGCTCTGATTGGAAGCACGGCGGAGGAAGTTTTGGATTTCGTCAAAACTGATATCTTGGTCATCAAGCCATCTAGTTAGTTGTTAATGGCAATTGAGTAGTTATAGAAATCAAAAAGGCCTGATTAATCAGGCCTTTTTTTGCTTCCGAAACCGGGGTTTCAAAAATAGATTTTGAGGTCTGGGGTTCAAAGCGAGAGTTTCAAAACCATAGTTTCAAGCTTGTTTGTCAATCAGGCTTCCGCAATATTTGCAGTGAAGAGCGTCCATGTCATGGCCCTTCGCTTCGCAGTTTGAACACTCTAGAGCGTCATTCGCAGTTAAGTGTGCCTTGTCAGCTGATTTGCCGTCTATTCGGCGCTGCACTTCTTGCATAAGTTCGGCTCCAATAATCCCAGTAGGTACCGCGATTATTGCGTAACCGGAAATCATGGCAATGGCTGCAACGAATTGACCCAAACCTGTCTGTGGAGAAACATCACCATAGCCTACCGTGGTTATTGTAACGATAGCCCAGTATATAGATTTAGGAATGCTATCAAACCCATGCTCTGGGCCTTCGATGATGAACATGATGGCACCGAATATGATTACTAGAGCTATTACGGAAAATAAAAAGACAACTATTTTTCGCCTGGCATGGACCAATGCTGAATAGAGAAGATTTGCCTCACCCATATATCGGAAGAGTTTCAGAATTCGGAATATCCGCAACACCCGCATGATACGAACTACTGCGAGATAGGCTGCCGATGGGAAAAGAAATGCGATATAGGTAGGAAGAATTGATATTAGATCAATGAGCCCGTAGAAGCTGAAGATATAGCGGCGTTTTTCTTCACTACTATAAAGCCGGAGGACATACTCAATGGTGAACAATATAGTGAAAGACCATTCCAGAAAATAAAGAGCTTCTCCGTAGCTCTGATGAAATGATTCAACAGAGTCCAACAAGACCGCTGTCACGCTGGTGATGATTAGGATGATTAGAGCGAGGTCGAATAGCTTTCCAGCACGAGATTCGTAACCGAAAATCACATCGTACACTTTTTGCCTAAATGACATTCAATTTCCAATTAGCAATGTGAGCAAAATTACTCTTGCTCACCGGCGGATGGCTTAATCACCAGCAGATCGCATGGGCTGTCTTCGAGGATTTTTTCCGCTGTATTTCCGACAATGGCTCGTTCAATAAAATTTCTTGAAAGGGCGCCTACTACCAATATATTTGCATCTACAGAATCCAGATACTTGGTAAGGTGTGGGACTATTTCGCCTGCGCTGAGATGTACGTTTTCCTTTTCGATATTGTGACTTTCGAGAACATCTTTGAGTTTTTCCCAATGTTCTTTTTTCATGCTCTCCAAGCCATCGCTAGCCTCAGAACCCAGAGGAAACATTGTGCTGACAAATGGAAAGAATGAATGAAAAACATGAGGAGTCTGCTCTAGCAGGTTTGCTGCCAGTTCTGCGTAGTTCAATAGTCTGTGATCCAGGTCGGTCTGCTCTGATTTGCGATGGAATGGATCGACAGCGACAACTACGCTACCGTTCGCCTTCCAATCATTAGGTTTTACCAGCAAGACAGGGCAGCTGCACTTTCGAATTAGTCGCCAATCAGTATTACTTACCACAGATCGTTCCATCATGGCATGGTGATGGGTGCTCTTGAGGAGTACGTCGGGTTTAATTTCTTGGGCTTTATCAATGATCGCTTCACCCAGATGATGGTGTTCAGAAAACAGTGTGGTGGTATCGATATTTTCCTCACTGAATTCAATTGCGAGATCGGAAAGCAGTTTCCTGTAATGATCTTCGAACAGTTGCCGCTGTGTCTCGAAGAACTCTCCGTCGATTCCTTCATAGAGATATGATCGATCAGTTAGTGTGTTTTCATTGTTAATAAACAATGTGACCTTGGCGTTTGTGACCTTGGCAACCATCTTTGCCCTATCCACAACAAAATCCCTTTCAACGGTTGGGTCTACCACAACTAACAAATGCTCAATGGTTTTCATGATTTCCTCTCAGAGACGAATTCCACGTTCCCAGTTTTCAATGTATGTGCTCTAGGTAGAGAAAGAATAGCACTTAATTGCAAAAAATATAGTGTTGTTGGTCAATCTCGAGCGGAGGCAGCAGAAGCTTGAAGCTCAGCGCGACCACTTTACTTGCTCTATCGTAAATCCACGTTCAAAGCTCCATTGTGAGGGTTCGTTTCTTGACGGTTTATGACTTATGCAACATCATCTCCTACAATATTTTGTCCATCCTTGGAATGACCCAGGGATTCAAAGTGCTATTTCACTAGCAAAGCCTTGTTATAAATCTTCGGTTGCTAGCCTTGTTGATCCAGGTCAATAAGGCTTGATGCTATTGCTGAGGGTTTGTAATTCGCTGACCAGAATCAATAATGCGGTTCGTAGCTTGTTCGATACTGGGATGGTGTAGTATTGATAGAAGGTCTATTATTCATGACCTATTAGTGTTCTATTATTTACGGTCCGGGTTTGATTCAAGTGGACCGACGAAGGGGAAAAGAAATGAGAGTAATTTTTGGCGCGGCCTTGCTGTTCTTGTTGGCTTCATGTGGGAATGCGCCACAGCAAGGCGGAGTGTCAGCGAACCGGATGAATGTTCCCTTCGTTCCGGATATTAGTATTAATGAAGTGATGGTTGCTCAGATCGATCACGCCTCCCATTTTATCTGGGATGCGGCAAATCCTGATAACAGTGCTGCAGATATAGATTGGGAGGAAGTGGAACACCACGCCATTCAGCTTATTTCCAGTCGTAGTGCTATAAGCATGGGTGGCACGGGAGTTAACGATGCAATGTGGATAGCGCAAACCTCCTGGCGTGAATATGTAAATATGATGAATGATGGAGCAGTATTGGCGCTGACGTCGGCGAGAGGCGAAAACATGGCGGGACTAAGCAGAGCTGGAGATATTCTGGTGGAGTCCTGTGAAGGCTGCCATCAACAGTACAAGCCATCCAGCCCTACCGAAGGGTTTACTCATCCTCACTGAGTGAGGATGTTTTCCTAGCTTGCGTCTTTAATCATGTTTCTGGCGATGATTAGCTGCTGAATTTGGCTGGTACCTTCGTACAATCTAAATAGGCGTACATCTCGATAAAATCTCTCAACTGCATATTCAGACATGTATCCTGCGCCACCGTGAATTTGAACAGCGCGATCCGCTACCTTGCCGACCATTTCAGTTGAGAATAATTTACATGCTGATGATTCAGTGCTGACGCTTTCTCCATTATCCCTTTTACGAGCCGTTTCCAAGGTCATGCATTTGGCGGCATAGGTATCCGTTTGTGAGTCAGCCAACATGGCCTGAATTAGTTGCTGCTCCGCGATGGGTTTACCAAACTGTTTTCTTTGCATGGCATAATCCAGAGCGTCAGAAATAAGTCTTTCGGCAGCACCGATACTTACTCCGGAAATATGTAGTCGCCCGCGATCGAGAACCCTCATTGCGGTGATGAAACCCTCACCTTCAGTTCCAATAATATTTTCAGCAGGCACTGGGCAATCTTCAAAGATCACATCGCACGTAAGCGAGCCTGATTGGCCCATTTTTTTATCGATAGGGCCTAAGGTGATGCCGGGAGTTCCCTTTTCAACGATGAACGAAGAAATGCCTCGCGCACCTTTGATCTCTGGATTGGTTCTTGCCATTACATTGAATGTGTCAGCGACTGCGGCATTGGTAATGAAGCGCTTGCTGCCATTTAGAATGTAGTTATCACCATCTCGAATTGCTGTTGTCTTGAGCGATGCAGCATCAGACCCTGCGTCCGGTTCAGTTAGACAGAAACAGCTAATCCACTCTCCACTGGCGTATTTGGGTAGGTATTTCTGTTTTTGCTCCTCAGTGCCACTAAACACAACTGCTGCGGACCCGATGCCGTTATTAGTCCCCATAATGGAACGAAAAGCTGGCGAAGTTCTGCCCAGGGCTATGGATACAAGAATTTCTTCTTCCATTGTCAGCCCGAGACCGCCGTATTCTTCGGGAATAGTTAGGCCAAATAGCCCAAGCGCCTTCATTTCCTGCAAAATATCATCTGGCAGCCTGGCCTCTTCAGCCATTTGCTCTTCGGCGGGAACCAGCTTTTCACGAACGAAGCGCTCTATTAAATCTACTAGCTGATTGAGTGTTTCCTGATCCCGTATCATCTTTATCTCTCTTGATTGTTGGCAAAAAGCGAGCCGATAAGCTATCACAAGCCTTTTGAAAGTGCGACTGAAAGCGGCTAAAACACTGGCTTTTAGCTCAATTCCACCACTGAAGTGCCTATGCTAGAATGATCGCCCTTATGCTTCCGGCTGATGGATCAGGCTGAAAATAAGAAGATCATCAATTTCCACTAAATCGCAAAGAGAGAGCTACATGTCAGACAAAATATTAAGTGACGCCTATATATATGATGGTGGACGAACTGCCTTCGGACGCCATGCAGGAGCCCTATCACCAATTAGGCCAGACGATCTTCTTGGTCATACTATAAAGGCAGTTGTTGAGCGTAATCCCTTTGCGGCGGATGCCTACGAAGATGTGATTATGGGGAATACTAATGGAGCCGGTGAAGACTGCCGTAACGTAGCTCGATTTTCTCTTTTGCGCGCAGGCATGCCGACTTCAGTTGCCGGTCTTACGGTAAATAGATTATGCGGTTCCGGATTGGCAGCGACTCTGGATGCGGCGCGAGCAGTAAAATCTGGAGAGGGTGAATTATTTCTTGCCGGTGGTGTTGAGTCGATGAGCCGTGCACCAATTGTTATGTCGAAGGCGCAGAGTGCTTTTGATCGAGGTCAGACGATAGCCGACAGTACATTGGGGGCGCGTTTCACAAATCCTGCATATGCGTCGGCATACGGAAATGACACCATGCCACAGACCGCTGACAATATTGCAGCGGACATTGGAATCAGTCGTGAACAGAGTGATATTTTTGCGGCTGCTTCACAATCGAAATATGAGGCGGCTCGCGTAGATGGATTCTTCGATGAGGAAATAATTTCCGTTGAGGTTCCTCAAGGCAGAAAGAAGCCGTCAATAATGGTGAGTGCTGATGAGCATCCACGCCCGACCTCTAACATGGACGCGCTGAGTGGATTACGACCACTTTTTGAAGGTGGTGTTGTTACCGCTGGAAATGCTTCGGGAATAAATGACGGGGCAGCAGCATTGATTGTTGGTAGTAAAGCTATTGGTGAAAAATTCGGTGCAAGTCCGCGAGCACGAATAGTTGCTGGAGCAGTTGCCGGAGTAGAGCCCAGAGTAATGGGGCTTGGTCCCGTGTTCGCTATTCGTAAAGCCTTGGACAGAGCGGGCTTGACGCTTGCTGACATGGACATCATTGAAATCAATGAAGCATTTGCTACTCAGGTGTTGGGTTGCTTGAGTATGCTCGATGTAGATCTTAATGACTCGCGAGTTAATCCTAATGGTGGTGCAATTGCTATCGGTCACCCCCTTGGCGCCTCTGGCGCGCGAATTGCGATAACCACAACACGTCAGTTGGAAAGAATGAATGGTCGTTACGCTGTCATCAGTCTCTGCATAGGAATTGGGCAGGGAGTTGCGGCGGTCATCGAACGCGTTTAAAAATAAACACTAAACAGAATCACTAAATGGAAGGAAGAATCATGTCAGAAGTCGTTAGCTATGAGTTGATAGATAATATAGGCGTCATAAGCGTAAATAACCCACCGGTTAATGCCCTGGCCCAGGTCGTAAGAGAAGGTATTCATACAGCCATTCAGTCTGCTCAGCAGGACGAATCAGAAGCTATTGTTTTGTATTGTGAAGGTCGAACTTTTATAGCAGGTGCTGATATAACTGAATTCGGAAAACCACCTCAAGAACCTGGTCTGCCGGTTGTTCTAGGCGCTATAGAAAACTCCAGCAAAGCGGTGATTGCAGCAATACACGGAACAGCCCTAGGCGGTGGTTTCGAAGTGTCACTGGCCTGTCACTATCGCTGCGCTATTCCCTCAGCAAAAGTAGGCTTGCCCGAGGTAAAGCTAGGGTTGTTGCCAGGAGCAGGAGGCACTCAAAGAGCCCCTCGTATTGCTGGAGTTAAAGCAGCTCTCGATATGATTACCAGTGGTAATCCTGTCGGTGCTAGTAAGGCTCTGGAAATGGGATTGATTGATAAAGTTATTGATGGCTCAGATTTGAAAGCAGGCGCTTTGCAATATGCCAAGGAATTAGTTGGAGCAGATGCCCCGCTTAGGAGAATACGTGACATTACTATCGACCCATCAACTGTTGAAGAGGGCTATTTCGAGGCAGCCAGAAAACAATTGGCGAGAAGAGCGCGCGGACAGATAGCGCAGGACAAAATAGTGTCCTGTATCGAAGCCGCAGTTGAACTACCTATGGATCAAGGCTTGGAACGTGAAAGAGAATTGTTCGTAGAGTTGGTGACTTCTCCTGAATCGGCAGCCATGCGACATATTTTCTTTGCAGAAAGATTGGCCACGAAGATCAAGGACCTACCGAAAGATACTCCTACCAGAGAAATTAATAAGGTGGCCATTATTGGCGGCGGAACCATGGGCGGTGGTATTGCGATGTGTTTCGCCAACGTCGGTATTCCAGTCACTATGCTGGAAATCAATGATGAAGCTCTCGCACGAGGCATGGGAATCATCGAGAAAAATTACAAGATTACCGTGCAGAAAGGCAAGCTACCTGAAGATCAGATGGCCAGTAGAATTGCACTGATCAATGGCACTACTAATTATGAAGAGCTAAATGATGTTGATCTAGTGATTGAGGCGGTTTTCGAAAACCTGGAACTGAAGAAGGAAATTTTTGCCAAGCTCGATGGTGTATGCAAGCAGGGCGCTATTTTGGCGAGCAACACTTCTTATCAAGACATCGATCAGATTGCTGCAGCAACTTCTCGTCCTCAGGATGTTGTTGGAATGCATTTCTTTAGCCCGGCAAATGTTATGAAGCTGTTGGAGAACGTACGTGGCGAGAAAACAGCTGACGATGTAATAGCAACTGCGATGAAGATTGGAAAGAAAATCGGAAAGGTATGTGCGCTTTCCCGAGTTTGTTATGGATTTATCGGAAACCGCATGCTGGGTGGTTACGGACGGGAATCTCAGATGCTGTTAATGGACGGGTGTACGCCGGTTCAAGTGGATTCTGCTCTGGAGAAGTTCGGTATGGCGATGGGACCTCTGGCCATGGGCGATCTGGCAGGTCTAGATGTAGGGTATAAGGCTCGGCAAGCAAGAACAGACCTTCCAGATGATCCCAAGTTGTATCGCATGGGAACAGTGCTGGTGGAAATGGGGCGTCATGGTCAGAAGACTGGCTCGGGCTTTTATCAATATGATCCGGAAACCCGTCGACGCATGTCTGATCCTGAAGTGGAAGCTATGATTAAAGATGAAGCGGCCAAGATTGGGGTAGAGCAGCGTGAGATTTCAGATGAAGAAATTATTGCAAGATGTCTCTACCCGCTAATAAACGAAGGGGCAAAGATCCTGGAAGAAGGTATAGCTCAACGCCCGAGTGATATCGATGTAGTCTATGTATTTGGCTATGCCTTTCCGGTTGCGAAAGGTGGGCCTATGCATTATGCCGATCAGGTAGGTTTGAAAAATGTCTATGACAAGATATGTGAATACCGTGACCGTGATGGCGAACAGTATTGGCAGCCGGCTCCCTTATTAGAAAAACTGGCAAAAGAAGGTAAAACATTTGCACAGTGGGGCCGCGAACAAGAAGCCAGTTAATCTACTACGATTCGTCGCGGCCACATCATAGTAAGAGAGCAGAGGACTAATAATGATTTCATATCAAACAACTACTCCAGGTGGACCACTGGCACGAGTTGAATCAGAAACACCACAACCCCAAGGAAGTGAGGTCTTGGTAAAAATGCTCGCCTGTGGAGTTTGTCATTCAGACATTCATATGCACGATGGTGTTTTCGAGCTGGGCGGTGGGAAACAATTGGATGTAGGTCAGGAAGGCTTGGTTCTAGGTCATGAAATTTTCGGTGAAGTTGTTGCTGTAGGCTCGGAAGCCGAGAATGTAAATGTCGGTGATCGGCGTGTTGTCTTCCCCTGGATTGGGTGTGGTGAATGCGCCAGTTGTAAACGGGGTGAGGAGCAATTGTGCACTCCCGGTAGAGCGCTGGGAATTGTGAAAGCAGGTGGTTATGCCGATCATGTGCTGGTTCCCCACTCCCGTTATCTCTTCGATAAGGGTGATACCAATGATTCTCTTGCCGCTACTTATGCCTGCTCCGGTTTAACAGCTTTTGGTGCATTGAAGAAAGCAGGAGAGCTAGGGGAAGGCGACGAAATCGTTATCATCGGTGCTGGTGGTGTGGGCATGATGGCTATTCAGATCGCCAGAGCACAGGGCATCGATCCGATCGTGGTAGATATTGACGAGGCTAAGTTACAGTCAGCCCGAGATATTGGAGTGAGTCGTACTTTCGATTCATCAGATCCGCAAACCTCCAGAGAAATCCGCAAAGCGACAGGTGGTGCTTATGCAGTACTGGATTTTGTCGGAGCCGAGGCAACCGTGAACTACGGACTTGGCTGTCTTCGCAAAGGTGGAATGCTGATCATCGTGGGGCTCTATGGCGGAGCACTGACCATACCTATCCCTTTCTTACCCATGAATGCAAGAATAATACAGGGCTCCTATGTGGGTACACTGCAGGACATGTCGGACTTGATGGAGCTTGTTCGTGCCGGAAAAATCTCTCCCATTGAAATTCATGAAAGACCGCTCAGTGAAGCTAGTGATGCCTTGGCTGACTTGAAAGGTGGAAAGATCCGCGGCCGGCAAGTCTTGGTCAATGCCTAACAACCAGAATCTGGTAACCGCAAATAGAATTACGAGCCTAAGCTGGAAGTTCAAATAATAATTAGGGCTAAGAGTTTAGGAAAAAGCACTATTCAGGAGATCTACTTTGCAAGATATTGAGAATTTTCAATCAAGCACTCGTGCCTGGTTGGAAGAGAATTGTCCCGTTTCCATGCGCACAGCGATGGTGCAGGAAGAAGTGGTTTGGGGCGGCCGCAATGCGGAATTCCAGAATCCGGATAGTGAGATCTGGTTAGAGCGAATGGCTGAAAAAGGTTGGACTTGCCCTACCTGGCCTGCTGAATACGGTGGTGGTGGGCTATCTAAGGAAGAAGCAATTGTTCTCTCCAGGGAACTGGCAAGAATTAATGCGCGACCGGCAATAACCAGCTTTGGTATTAGCATGCTGGGTCCTGTTTTACTGGAATACGGGAGTCATGAACAAAAGGCTGAGCATATTCCGAAAATCATTCGAGGCGAAATTCGCTGGTGTCAGGGATATTCCGAACCCGGCTCAGGGTCAGATCTCGCAAGTCTAAAAACAAAGGCGGAGCTTTTCGGGGATACCTATACTCTGAACGGTTCTAAGGTATGGACTTCCTACGCGGACAAGGCGGACTGGATTTTTTGCCTGGTGCGCACCGACTTCGAAGTGCCTAAGCACGCGGGTATTAGTTTTATTCTGTTCGATATGGCCAGTGAAGGTGTATCTACAAAGCCTATTCAGTTAATTAGTGGTCAATCTCCTTTCTGCGAAACGTTTTTTGATGATGTTAAGGTTCCGGCTGCAAATCTAGTTGGTCGACTAAACGATGGTTGGACTATTGCCAAAAGACTTTTGCAACATGAGCGCACAATGATCTCCAGTTTCGGTTTGGCTAGTGGGCAATCAGACCGAGGAGGAACCACTTCCACGGTTGCTAGCGTGGAAGGAGCCGCGATGCATTATCGGGGTGATACAGAAAAACTTTCTGATCCCGTACTAAGAGATCAGATCGCACAGTTCAAAATTGACAGCGCAGCCTTTGCCTCGACATCGCAAAGATCAATTGAAGAATCGAAGCAAGGCCAGGGGCCCAATGCTACTTCCTCGATGTTGAAAAATTATGGTTGTGAGCTCAACAAGAGACGCTATGAACTCCTGTTGCAGGCCATGGGCAGCCAGTCTCTGGGCTGGGAAGGGGAAGGCTTTGAAGCAGATGAGCTTCAGGTAACCCGGGAATGGTTAAGATCCAAGGCTAATTCCATAGAAGGAGGGACTTCTGAAGTTCAGCTTAATGTAATAGCAAAGCGTGTGTTAGGTCTTCCCGACATACTGAGCATGAGTAAGAAATGAGAAGTTAGAAGTTATAAGTTAGAGAGAACAGGGAAGAGAGAAAAGATATGGCATTAGTATTATCCGAAGATCAACAATTATTAAAAGACTCAGCAAAGAATTTTTGTGAGCAGAGTGCTCCTGTGAGTGTGCTCAGGTCTCTGCGAGATAGCGGCGACAAAGACGGCTTTAGTAGAGATGTTTGGAATCAGATGGTTGAGCTGGGCTGGGCCGGGATGGCTGTTCCAGAGGCTTATGGCGGTTTCGATTTTGGTTATGGTGGACTCGGCGTTGTACTGGAGGAAACTGGCAAGACATTAGTTAGTTCCCCCTTGATAGCTACTGTATTGCTGTCCGCAACTGCTATTAATGAGTTGGGTAGCGAAGAACAGAAGCAAGAGTTCCTACCCCGGATTGTTGCAGGAGAATTATTGTTCTCACTAGCGATAGACGAGCACACAACGCATGCCCCCAGTCGAATTGAAACTACTGCTGTGAAGTCGGATAGCGGATACGTTCTCGATGGTAAAAAAACCTTTGTTCTTGATGCACATGTGGCTGACAAGCTAATTGTAGTCGCTCGAACTTCAGGAAGCAGAGACAGCGAGAATGGCATAAGCCTGTTTATTGTAGATGCCAAGAGTGAAGGTGTGAATATCAGCAGAACTTCAATGGTAGATTGTCGCAATGCCGGTAATATCGAATTCAACAAGGTACAACTTTCTGAGCTAGCTTTACTTGGTTCGTGTGATGAAGCATTCGCGGGTTTGAATAAGACCTTGGATATTGCGCGAATAGGAATTGCGGCGGAGATGCTGGGTAGCATTCAGCAAGTGTTCGACTTAATCCTCGACTTCTTAAAGCAGCGGGAGCAATTCGGTGTGCTTATTGGCTCCTTTCAAGGCTTACAGCATCGAGCAGCAACGATGTATAGTGAAATCGAATTGTGTAAATCATCCGTAAGAGCTGCGCTATCTGCTTTGGATAATCAAGAAAGCTCCGAGTCAGAAATAGCAGAGCTAGCCAGCATTGCAAAATCAAAGCTATCAGAAGTTTTCTTTCTGGTAAGCAATGAAGGCGTGCAAATGCATGGCGGTATCGGTATGACCGATGAATTCGATATTGGTTTTTACATAAAACGTGCCAGAGTGGCACAGCAATTTTTAGGCGACTCGGTTTTTCATCGAGATCGCTACGCTACGCTAAATGGCTTTTGAAAGCGTAGTACTATATTCGAATTGAATAGTTTTTTAATCGAATGGTGCTCGGGAGAACTTGCTTGTCGGTAAAGCTTAGAAAATTTTATGAGACTGGTGCAAAGGTCAATGAGGATCCTTTGGTGTCTGTCTTTGAGAATTTTTTGTCCGAAAATGAAGTTGAGCAATTGCTAGCAGCCGCCAAACCTAAATTGCAGCAGGCTCTGGTAAGTTCGGCTGAATCAGGTGTGGAGAGTGATGGCCGCACTGGCAGCAACTGCTGGATTTCCCATAGTCACAATAGGGTCATAGCTGACCTCTGCTTGCGGATCGCAGAAGTCGTTGGTGTTTCTCTGGAGCACGCCGAATCTCTGCAAGCCATACACTACAACTCTGGTGAGGAATACGCCCCGCACTTCGATGCCTGGGACTCGACAACTGAACGTGGTCAACGCTGTATGGCAAAAGGTGGTCAGCGTCTGATTACCTGCCTGCTTTATCTCAATGATGTGGAGAAGGGAGGAGGTACATCCTTTCCCAAGCTAGATATGGAAGTGCGAGCAAAGAAGGGGCGGATGCTGCTATTTCATAATTGCCATCCTAATTCGATTGTACGCCATGCTGAAAGCCTGCACGGTGGCTTGCCGGTTGAAGCAGGTGAGAAATGGGCCTGCAATCTTTGGTTCAGGGAGAAAATATACCAGGCTCCAGGCACCACTCCTGTAGAGGAAGTGGAGCTTAGTTCTCCTAAATATGGGCGCGTGATTTAGCAGTTGAATCAGCGCATATCCACAAAATTTATCAAAATGGTATGCTGCACAGAATAAAATCAATAAGAATCCAAAATGAGGATCATGTTATGAAAACAGCACTGCAATTCTTTTCCAGAACCCTTGGTTTAAATTTACTCCTTGGCTCATTGCTTCTTAGCGTAGTCAGCTCGTTTGCTGCAGCGCAGAATCTAGATCCGACTCGTTACGAAGATACTATTAGGGCGTTTGAAGAGCAGGATAAGTCTGCCATGCCACCTCAGGGAGCTATCCTGTTAACTGGGAGTTCTAGTATTGCCCGATGGAACGACCAGGCCGCGGAAGCTTTAGCACCTCTTTCGGTTATCCCTAGAGGCTTCGGCGGCAGTGTAATGGGTGATGTGCTTCATTATCTTGATCGTGTAGCTCTTGCCTACAAGCCGCGCGCAATCTTGATTTATGAAGGCGATAACGATACTTCATACGAACTGCCTGAAGAAACAATTGTCGGCCAATTTGAAAATATTGTTGAACGTATTCATGACAGCCTTCCGGAAGCCAGAATCTATGTTCTCTCTGTGAAGCCTAGTGTATCTCGGTTGGATGTTTGGCCTGCTGCACAACAAGTTAGTGCTCGTTTCAAGGGTATCGCAGAGTCTGACCCTCTAGTTCATTATGTTGATGTTGCTACTCCATTCCTTAAAGCGGATGGGACAGTAATGACTGATATTTTTGTGGATGATGATTTGCATCTCAATGACAAGGGCAATGACATTTGGGGACGAACTATCAAGGCGGCTCTGATCAGAGTCGAAGGTCAGTACGAGTAGTCAGTCTGCCAAAGCCAGGTTCAGGCAAATAAGCTATGGGAATACTCGACATAATTGAGGCTGCAATTAAACTGGGCATCCCCATGGTGGTACTTAGCTGGCTCATTTTTTCCTGGCTTTATCGTGACGGAAAACTGGATCGACAGGCTGGTCGAAAAGATATAGCTGCTAACGTAAAGCAGATGAAGACTTCCTTTAAAAGCAAAGATAAGCAAAAAACGAACTACGTATATGATAAGTGGATGTGGTTCGGAAGTGGATTTTATGGGCTTGCGGCACTGTGGACATTTATTATTGTCGAGATTTCTCAGTTCTTCAGCTTCCTTTTCAATTTTCCCGGCTTTGAATCTCTCTTCGGTGAGGGCTTATTCAATTTTCTAGTCGCTTTGGCCCTTGGTCAGCTGGGAAATATTATCAATGCCTTTATCTGGTTTGTTTATTGGTCAGACGATGGCTCGATCTTGGTGTATTTTCTGGTTGCCTATATGGGTTACTGGTGTGGTGTCGAGCTTGCCAAACGAGGTGAAGAAATACCTATAGGCCAATGGCTGAACAAACTATTTGCTTCACTGCCACAGATAGACATTGATTCTAAGATAGAAGCATCTAAGCGCAAGTTATCAAAACAACAAGTTCTGAGACAGCAGACGATTAAACAATCAGCACCGACGCTAGAACAAACGAATCAAGAAGCTCCCGCTCAAGAAGCCTCGAAGCAAGAACAAGAAAATCAAAAAGATACAAAATAGAAGGCTGAGCGCTTGACCTAACTCTGGATCAAGCTTCTATCGATTTCAATTCCTAGGCCAGGTCCCTGTGGCATAGCCATGAACCCTTCGCTGTCTACTACCGGTGGGTTTTCAAAAATAGCAAAGCCGTTGGTGTAGGGCGAAATGGGTGGATCATTCATTATCTCGATCCAGGGGCAGTGAGGCCAGGTTCCTATCATGTGTAATTGAGCAATAGTTCCCAGTTGACCTCCACCATGGTGAGGGATCACCATCTTGTGATTAGCTAGGGCCAACGCAGCCACAGCACGAAGTCCCTGAACCCCTTCAGTAACCAAAATTTCCGGTTGAAGAATGTCATAGATACCCTTGTCGATGATGTCTTTGAATTCCTGAACGCCCTGGTTATTCTCGCCGCCTGCCAGGGTTATATCGGTGGCACGGTTAAGCTCAGCCAAGCCGTCATAGTCATAACGTCGAAGTGGTTCTTCCAACCAATAAACATCCATTTCGTTCAGCGCGCGGGCAGTATCCAGCGCTCTCTTGTAGTCCCATTGAACTCCAGGTTGCCAGATGCCGCTGGACTGAGCTTGATTGGCATCGGTCATTATTGTGAAATCATCACCGACAGCATTACGAACTAGTTCAATTGTTCGAATGTCTTCTTTCATCTCCAAATGGTGGAGGCGAATCTTCATTCCCTGCCATCCCTGTTCTTTAATTCGTATAGCAGTTTCCGCTCTTTCTTCAGGAGTGGAAAGCTGAATCATGCTGGCATATGCGGGCACTTTGTCTTTTTGTGCGCCCCATAGTTTATAAAGAGGTTGACCCGTCACCTTACCGACGATGTCCCAGAGAGCTATTTCAATACAGCCAACATCTCTCCAGTTATTCGCGGCGCCATTGGTATATCGCATTTGATGACCAAGGGTTTCATTATCGAAAGGGTCCTGTCCTACCAGCAGTGCCTTCATGCGATCGATATTCGCTTGATTCATTCCCGGTGCGATTCCGCTAATACCCTGATCGGTAATAATTTCAGTAACCGTGCCGCCGCCTATTCTACGCATATAAGGCCGCCCTGGAGCCCAGGCTGATTCCATCATTCCGGTCTCACCGAGGGTCTTCATTCGGTGCACTCGGATATCTGTTATTCGCGGCCTGTCGCTCTGTGCTAATGCCGAATTAAGAAAGCTGGAGCTGCCCGCTACCAAGGAGCCAAGAGAAAGGGAGCTGGCTTTGCTGATGAATTGACGACGTTTCATAGTGTGAATCCTTTAATACTCATCATAACCCTGGGTGAGTTCGATATAAGTTCCGGCTGGGTCGGTAATGAAAGCGATCTTCAAGCCAATTGCTGGAATGTCACGATAGGGTACCTGAAATTCAATACCCTTGGCTTCAAGTTCCTTGCAGAAAGCTTCCAGGTCTTCGAACTCGAACCCAATGTGGTCGAGGGATGAACCTCGAGTGGGCAATCTTTCCTGACCGGTATTGGCAAAGCTCATATTCATGCCAGGAGCATTTGTCGTAGTGGCGATGCTACCGCGGGGGCGAACTTCAAGGCCAAAGATGTCGGTGTACCAAGCTAGCAATTCTTCTGCCTGTGCAGTGAAGAAGTGGATGTGATAACCACTGATTTCCGTGGACAGTTGCTGATCTTCCTGAAGCTCTACGTAGACATCGTCGGGCAGGGTAATGTAGGCATTCTTCTGGCCTTCAGCGCCAAGAAATTCTCGACCTACTTCATAACCATCGGCACGCCACTTGGCGAGAAAGGTTTCCATGTTTCTAACCTTGAACCCGAAGTGATCCATTACAGTAGCCTGGCTTCCCATGGTGGGAGCTGTGTCTGATAGTGCTACCAGCATGTTCGGCAAGCGTACAGCGGTAAGAAAGCCTTTTTGAACAACTACCCCCTGGAAATGGTCGACCCAGATTTTTTTGTGGAGATCCATGTCGGAAACATTCAGATGGACATGGCCGTAGGTCAGGCCTGACTCATTGGGAACTGCTAGTTGAGCCAAAGCAGGTGAAGAAAGTAGTAGCAATAGAAAAGAAGTTGCGAGGGTTGGGATTGTTTTCATTATTATTCTCCAAAAGAAATTCTCAAGATGATGGTCCCAAGCATAGTGACTTGGTTCCCTCTAGTCTATTGTTCTTAGGAGACGATTGTTAAACCATTATTATTAAGTCAAGGTTTAAGCCGTCAAACAGGAAGGCAGGCAAAAAGTCCAAGTATGATGTCCGGGGCTACTGATTCCAGATCGAAGAGATGAGTTCATAAGAGCGACGTCTCGCTTGTGGGTCATGTGTGATTGTGACCAACATAATCTCATCCACTTTAAAATGATCCGCCAACTCCAAAAGTTTCTCTTTAACTTGCTGAGCAGTTCCAACCGCTCGCTTGCCTCGGTTTTCTTCGATAGCGGCTAATTCACCCTCAGAGAATGGATATTCTTCGGCTTCTGCAACTGATGGGAAGGGTCCCGGATTTCCTCTTAGCAGGCGAATAAACCAGAGGTCACGACTTTTTGATAAGCGTACAGCTTCTTCTTCGGTATCAGCGGCGATAGCGAAAACGGTGAGTGCGCAATGGGGTTGCTCCCAATTTGGTCCAGGTTTGAATCGTTGTCGATATTGCTTAAAAATATCTGAGCCTATATTGGGATTGATAAAATAGGCGAAATTATAAGGTAAGCCAGAGAGACCGGCTAACATGGCGCTATCTTCACTGGAGCCCAACATCCACATGTCAGGTGGAATATCTACCTTGGGAAAAGCACGCGCGTTTTCCATGCCTTGAGTATGGGGGTCGGTATCGTTAAGAAGTGCCTGAAGATCGGCTACCATATTGGGGAAGTGCTCAGGGCCGACTCGCGAGCCATAACGAATTGCCGCAGCAGTAAATGGGTCTGTTCCGGGTGCTCGGCCAACCCCCAGATCCATGCGACCCGGATAGAGGGTTTGCAATAGTTTGAAATTTTCTGCCACCTTGTAAGGGCTGTAATGGGGAAGCATTACTCCGCCGGAACCAAGCCTGATTGTCGAAGTTTCAGCGCCCAATCTTCCCAGCAGAACTTCCGGGGAACAGCCCGCCAAAGCATCGGATGCATGGTGTTCAGCGACCCAAAATCGATGGTAACCAAGATCTTCGCTCAGGCGTGCCAACTCAACTGTTTCCTGCAGTGCATCAAACGCGGTACTTCCGCTTCGAATTGGTGACTGGTCGAGCACGGAGAGCGGAATGGATTTGGTCATATTCAGGCAGTTTCCCTGTCTCTAGTGCTCTAAATTGAAGCAGTTTTAGATAATGATATAGCAGTTTGAGTAGTATGGTAACACAGGATTTAAAAGTACTAATTATCTACTGGTGTATTATATAATTGCCTGTAATAATCAAGCCAGAAAGGACTAATTCTGCACGCCAAAATTAGCTCTTCCGTAAGAAGTATAGTTGAGTTTTTTCAGAACAAAATGAAGCAATCTGAACAGCTAAAAGGAGCTAGTTAAAGAAGGTCACTGAAGAAAATAATTAGACAGTAATTTTCCGAAATAAGAATCAAGAATTAATACTCGGAATAGTCATAGTAAGCAGTCATGACTGCAGTTTCCGAAAGTAAGTAAATGGTTTGATATCTATCAGGCCTATAATAAAAATCGAAGGGGAGAAAGAAGCATGCGCAAGAAATTTCCTAGCAAACGAAGAGCGATTACCATCGGAGTTATTCTCGCTGGTCTGTCGTTTCCGGTCGTTGCTCAAGATGATGATATCGAAGAAGTAGTAGTCACGGGTTCTTTTATCCGTGGCTCTGCTATTGATGCTCCATCACCTGTTCAGGTTGTTGACAGGGATAGCATTGAGGCACAGGGCGCTGCAATTATCTGGGACGTAATTAAGAACCTCGAGGTGAACTCAGGTTCATTTACCAACTCGGGTTCAGGCGAGCGTTCACAGGTTGAGGGTACCGCTCAAATCAATTTGCGTAACTTGGGTGAGAACTCAACGCTGACATTGATCAATGGTAAACGAGTTGCACCGTACGCGGCTATCACTAATGGCGGCGGCGAATTTGTTGATATTAACGCAATACCTCTGGTGATGACCGACCGTGTCGAAGTCCTCACTGATGGTGGTTCTGCGCTATATGGATCAGATGCGGTAGCCGGTGTGGTGAACGTTATCATGCGTACCGATTTCGAAGGTCTGGAACTCTATGGTGACGTTCAGGGTGTTGAGGCGGCAGGTGATGCCTATGATACTACTCTAAGCGGTATCTGGGGCTGGGCCAGCGACGACGGAGATACTCACTTAGTTCTTTCCGCGGAGCGTTTCGAACGGGATGCAGTGAATGTTCTCGATGGTAATCACATCGATGAAAATAGTCAGTTCAATGGTGCTGTATCTTCAGTAAGCGGCTCCGGTATAGCTAGCCCTTCATTCGGGTCTAATATAAATCCTGACTATGTTCGTGCGGATATTATGGCCTTTAACCTTTCTCAGGGTGGCGATGGTGGTCTTGTCCTTGGCGATCCGTTGTGCGAAACCCTTAACGACAATCTGGGTAGATCATTCTATACAGGTAGTTTAAGAGAGCAGCGCGGCGAACGTGGTGGCACCTGCTATGAGGACGTGTCTCGATTTAATTTCCTTTCCAGAGATACTGAGCGAACCAGCTTTGCTATGGCATTCGATCATACCTTCAGCGAAGCGGCGGAGTTTTATTCCTTCGCCAACTATATGGAGAATGAGATCATTCTCGAAGGTGGTGGCCTGAACAATACTGGTGGTTCCAGCAGAACCCGTGGACCTACAGTGCAGATGGCTACTCCTGGTTCCTATATTGGTAATCCAGCGTGGGGCGGATATGCGATCGGCATGCCTACAGAGCTGGGATATTATGCTGCCGCTGCCGGAAATACTCGGCCAACAGCAGCGGATATTCCAAATAATCCAAATTCTCTGGCTAATGGCGGCCCGAACATAACCACCATTATTAATCCACGGGATGGAATCCCCAGAGACGGTGTTCGTTCCAACTACAATACGTCTGAATCATCGATAGTTCAGGCCGGATTGCGCGGCGACTTCGATTATCAGGACCGACCTTGGAGCTATGATGTAGGTATTTCATGGAGTCAATCCGCTAACGAGCAGACCTATCAGACTTTTAATCGTGAACGGACGGAGTTAGCTGCTGTTGGTTTGGGTGGCCCGAACTGTACGCCAAACGGTAGGTCAGATTTTGATTGGCAAGGCCAGCTAGGACCTTTTGGCGGCGCGATACCCACAGCCTGGGATTACTACGGCAATGGCTACACACAGACATTCTTCCCGAATTACGTGTTAACAACTCGCGAGAGTATTTCTTTAGGGCTGACCAGTAGTAACCAGGGTCAGGGAGGATGTGAGTTCTATAATCCTTACCTTACTCAGTTTACTGATCCCAACCTTGCCAACTCGGATGAGTTGATGGGCTGGCTTAATGAGACTGTGCTAAGAGCGGACAAGCGTAATACTCTGGCTGTCTTTGATGCTGTTGTCGGTGGTGAATTGTTCGACATGGCCGGTGGCCCTGCGGCGATCGCTTTTGGCGCCCAGTATCGTCAGAGAGATGCTACGTCTAGAGCGCCTGCACTCAACTTCCCTGGAATCCCGAATGCGATTCTTGGTTATGACGACAACGGTGTGCCTAATGAATTCCATAAGGTAGATAACAACTACGAATGTGCAAACTGTATTTTCAACTTCGAGAATGAGCGCACCACCAACGCAATGTTCTTCGAGCTGGCTTTACCGTTCATGGAGAATGTAGAAACACAGATTGCAGTTCGCTATGAGGACTACGGTGGCAATATAGGCAGTGATGTTTCGCCTAAGATTGCAATGAGTTGGCGACCTACAGATGAGCTCCTGATTAGAGGCTCCTACTCTCAGTCATTTCGCGCACCGAATATCGGTATCGTCGAGGAAGGACTGGAAGCGAGCAGTGTAGTGTTTAACGATCCTATTTCGAACCAGGCAGTTAGAGCAGGCTTAGTTCCTCCGACACCGGAAAATGGCGAGGGCGAATTTACCTATACTCTGGGCGGCCCTGCTCCGAACGTGGGCAACGAATATGCCGACACCTACAGTGCCGGATTTATCTGGACCCCTGGTGGTGCGCTGGATGGACTCAGCATACAGGCAGACGCCTGGCGCTTTGAGGTGACTGACCGCGTATTGCCTGAACCTGCGATTAAGGCGGTGCAGCCGGAGATCGATAGATTCCTGGCGGTTGTAGGAGATCCCAATAACTACATCCTGAATGATTCCATCTCCACAGATTCACCTGTAATAGATGTTCCTTGTGATCCTAATGCACTTGCAGCGAGCTTCGGAGTCGACTCCGACGAGCGTTTGAATTGTGTGGTTAACCCCGCTCTTTATACTGACACAACTCAAGGGGTTGGCATCAGTCGCTTATTCAGAAGCGAAAGTGCTAGCCTGATTACCCTGACTCTGGCGGCAATTAATGCCGGTCGAATCGAGGCGGACGGTGTTGATATGAAGATGGGTTATAACTGGGATAACGATTGGGGCAGGTTCCGCGTCAGTATGGACTTCACTCATGTACGTCAGTACAAGTTGATCGACATACCTGGTCTGGAATTGGGCCTGAAAGATACCGGCAAGTTTGATGCCGCTGGTACTTCAGGTAATAACCTGCATGTTCGCTCCCTGCCAGATAACAAGGGTAACCTAACCTTTACCTGGCAGCGCGATCAGCATGGTATGACTCTGATCAATCGTCATATCGGCTCATACGATGACCTGTCTTATGATCTTACATATGAGAATGGCAACGATCTGGTGAGATCTCTGGTACAGAAATCCATCGATAGTTACTCTACCTGGGATCTGCAATATCGCTATTCCCACGATTGGGGTAACAGCAATCTGGGTAATACTGTCTTCACGTTTGGTGTTCTCGACATGTTCGACGAGGACATTCCCTATCGTGAATCAGGTGGTCTTAACTACGATGCGTCAGTATTCGATCCCCGTGGTCGAAGACTCTATGCCCGAGCATTGTGGCAGTTCAACTAGCTGATAGATAAAGCTAGTGAAAAAGGCGATGAGAAATCATCGCCTTTTTTTATGTGCGGAGGAAAGTACTTGGGAGGCTTTGGAATTGATTCTGCTAAGCGAATGCTATGGAGTCTGGCAGGCTATTTTCTGGGCCGCATCTCGAAGTTAAAAGACATGCTGATGCGATCTTCTTCGGATTTATTTTGGGGAACGCTATGCTCCAGCCAAGAAGGAAACATCAGTAGCTTGCCTGCCTCAGGTTTTACCGGTGCATGAAAAGCATTCTCGGGTCTCGAGCCATCTGCAGCCGGTGGCATCATCCAGCGTGCCATACGTGGGTCTTTGAAACTGATAGCAGGACTATCAGGGCCAATCTTCACATAAAACACTCCACTGATGTGGGAGTAGGGATGCAAGTGCTCAGGGTGGAAGCTGAATTTCGGATTGATGTTTGCAAACAGGGCATTTATCACTGGTTGATAATTTTGAATATCCCAATGATGCAGTTGGGCATAATTTTCGGCTGTTTGATGGATGAAGTTCACAATCGATTCAAGAGCAGCATCCGTGAATAACCGGCTCTGGGTAAAATAAGACGTGTAGCCACTTGGATACTCAAGAGCCGACAGACGTTGGCCTTCCTGATCATTATCCCGAAGGTTCCTGACGAAAGAGATCAGATTCTGCTGTTCGGCATCGAAGCCCGGAATCCAAGCCTCGTAGATGAGTGTCGGGAAGAGGACTCGGAGGCCATCTTTTTTCTGAGAATTTTGTGAATTAGTCATATTTCTTCATCTTCGACAGTTCAGAGATCGATATCCCACCAAATAGTGTTCGAAGTCAGCGTGCACTCACGAATTTTTGAAAGAATTTCAGCGCTGCATAGGTCTTATACCTATGCCCTTTGAGCAAGTTATCAGGCCACCGTCGCCCCATGCAAGGCGTAGTTTGCCATTTTGAGAAATATCACGAATATCGTGATTTTTCTTATCCCTTGGCTCTGATCTCAATGCCCGAATTTGGAGCGCTCGGGGGATTTTCGAACAGACGTTCGATAGGGTTTGCATGAGGGGATTTGGTCTATATAATGCAAAGTTGCTCGATTTGAGAAGTGGGCTCTATCCATAAGAAGTGATTTCCATCAAATCATCAAACCATCAAACACTCCTCTCTTTTTGCTCAGCATTGATAATTATATGAAAGGGCGAAATTCTTTCTCTGGCATTTTGACTCTGGCAAGTTAGTTCGCCAATAACGGGAAGTATAGAATTAGTTCTGATGTTGGTCGAGCGATCTGAGCAAAGATCAGAGAGAGTAATAAAAAAGTAGCTAACTAGCCGTTTTCCAAAATAGGAATCAAGAATTAGTATTCGGACTTGTCATGACTCCACACTATGGCTGCTGTTTTACCAAACGATAACAAAGGTTTGATTTTTATCGGGCCGAAAATGAAATTAAAAAAATAGTAATAATTAATGGGAGAACGAAGTATGCGCAATAAATTTCCTAGCAAACGAAGAGCGATTACCATCGGGGTTATTCTCGCTGGCCTATCATTTCCGGTCGTTGCACAAGATGATATTGAAGAGGTCTTAGTTACTGGCTCTTTTATCCGTGGTTCCGCTCTTGATGCGCCTTCACCGGTTCAGGTGATTGATCGAGCTAATATCGAATCACAGGGTGCATCAGCTATTTGGGATGTTGTCCGTAACATGGAGGTTAACCAGGGTTCAGAAACCAATGTTAATGGGGGAGGCCGTGGTGACTCGCTGGCTGGTACCGCATCGGTTAGTCTGCGAAACCTAGGTGGCAACTCCACGTTGACATTGATTAACGGCAAACGCTTTACGCCAGCAGCTGCGGTTTCCTCTTCAGGTCAGGAAATGGTGGATCTGAACAGCATTCCACTGGTTATGACAGATCGGATTGAGGTGTTGACTGATGGTGGGTCGGCCCTCTACGGTTCTGATGCTGTCGCAGGTGTGGTCAACGTAATCATGCGTACCGACTTCGAAGGCTTGGAAATCTATGCTGACACCCAGGGTATCCAAGAATCTGGTGGCACTTACGAAGAAACAGTGAGCGCTATCTGGGGCTGGGGTAGCTCTGACGGCGACACCAACTTTGTTATTTCTGGTGAATTTTTTGAGCGCGACCCAGTTCCGCTAACAGATGCCAGCTATTTTGACCCGTCACGGGTAACTTCCACAGGTAGAGTTGGCGCATTCGGAATCAATTCACCATTAGGTGGAAATATTAACCCAGCTTACATTCACCCTGCACTCTCACAGCAGCAAACTATTGAGAAAATGGGATTAGGTGAAAATGTCAGCGGCACACGTGGTTTAGTCTTTGCTGATCCACTGTGTGAAAGTTTGTCAGGGAACTATGGTGATTTCTTTATCGACAACCGTTTTTCAGGTGTCGGTAGACGTAATGGCAACTGCGTGGAAGACACACTCAGCGAGCAATACATCGCTATAGGCACAGAACGCACGTCAGTGGCCGGTTCTTTTGAACATACTTTTAGCGATTCTGTAGAATTCTATTCGTTTTTCCAGCACTCAGATACACAGACCCGCCGAGAAGGTAACGAAATTGGTTTTTCGAGATCACTTCATGTTATTCCCGCTCCAGGTTGGCTAGGAGTTCTTGCTCCCTATGTAGGCAATGCTCCTGTTGGGCCTATTCTTAATAACCCAACTCTTGCGTCCAACGGCGGTTTTGGCGAGGGCTATTTGACCGTAGGAAATGCTATCCAGACTGGATGGCCTCGCGAGCAAGATAACCGTATCACGGATAACAGGACAGCAGGCATACAGGCTGGATTGCGTGGTGAGTTTGAGCTTGCCGATAAAGTCTATAACTTCGACGTGTCGTACTCTGCTAGCCAATCCAGTATTGAGTCTCAGGCCAATGCACTGGTAAGAGATCGCACCGAGTTGGCTCTCTATGGACTTGGGGGTGAAAGCTGCGTACCGAATGGATCAACTGATTTTAACTTTGGAGCGGCAGGGTTTGGTTTCCTTGGCTTCGCATTTGATGAGGTTTTCCCCAACTATGTTCTAAATACGCGAGACACTTTTTCCCAGGCCTTGACCAGCACCAATCAGGGGCAGGGTGATTGTCATTTCTTTAATCCTTACCTGACGGCTCTAACCGATCCAGCGCTGGCTAACGATCCGGCAATGATAGAATGGATCACAGAAAGAGATTACTTTCGCGCTGACAAGCAAAATACGCTTGAGGTATTCGATGCTGTAGTGTCAGGCGAGTTGTTTGAAATGACTGGAGGCACAGCGCAATTCGCGGCGGGCTACCAACACAGGTCGCGCAAGGCAACAGGTAAAGCGCCGGAAATAAATCAGCCGGGTATCAACCCGATCAAGAGTTATAGTAGTCCTACTAGTGCTTTTGATCTTGGCTCGCCTAATGCCTATCTCTCAAATATCACCAATAATCTGGAATGTGCAAACTGTATCTTCAACTTCTCAGATGAGCGTTCAATTGATGCTCTATTCCTCGAGTTATCTCTGCCATTTATGGAAAATGTAGAGACGCAGATTGCCTTACGCTATGAAGATTACGGTGACCTCGGCGATAATGTTTCACCGAAGGTGGCGCTAAGCTGGCGACCTATCGAGTCTCTGTTGTTACGAGCCTCTTATTCACAGTCATTTAGAGCACCGAATATCGGTGTGGTGAATCAAGCCTTTGAGGCTAGCGGCACAACCTTCCTCGATCCGTTACGTAACCAGGATGTTAGAGCAGGTTTGTTGCCCGCCACTAACGAAAATGGGCAAAACAATTTCTCGTTTACAGTGGGTCAACCAAACCCGAATCTGGGGAACGAGGAAGCAGATACTTTCAACGTTGGCTTTCAGTGGACTCCATCCGGAGATCTTGATGGGCTGACTGTTGGTGCCGATGTCTGGCGTTTTGAAGTTCAAGATCGTGTATTGCCACAAGTTGCTCGTGACGCAATTGAGCCGGAGTTAGCGAAGTTCAACTCGGTTGTTAACGATCCTTCTGTCTATGTCCTTAACAATACTATAGCGGCTGATGCTCGAGATGCCGATGGAAACTCTATTTCCTGTGATCCCAATGCTTTGGAGGCCACATTCGGTAGAGATTCAGAAGAGCGTCGCAACTGTGTGGTAAACCCGCTTGCGTATCAGATATTTAACGCGGACGGATCTCAAAGTGTCCAACGTAACCTGACTGACGACAATGGTGCTTTGATTACTCTCGCACTACCTGCGGTTAATGCCGGTAATATTGACGTTCAAGGTATTGATTTCAAGGCGGCTTACAACTGGGAATCCGACTGGGGCCGTTTCAATGTTGGCTTGAGTTTCACTCATATTGATGAATACTCAGTTAGCGGTATACCAGGGTTGGAATTAGGTCTGCAGCAAACTGGAAAGTTTGATGCAGCCGGTGGTGATGGCGAAGGGCTTATTGTTCGTGAAGTACCGGATAATAAGGGAACCCTTAGTTTCAGTTGGGCTCGTGACAACCATTCCGTGTCGCTTTTCAATCGCCACGTTGGTTCGTACCAGGTTCTGGGCCACCGCGCATACATAGCGGAAGACCAGCGTACTGCGGAGGACCTCCTCTATGCCAAGTCCAAGGTGGACAGCTACGATACGTGGGATTTGCAATACACGTACAACCATCAGTGGGATAATAGCAATTTGGGTGCGACGAGATTCTCCCTTGGTGTTATCGATCTGACTAGTGCAGACGTACCTCTATATCGACGTAATACTTTTGACCAGACTGTATACGATGGAAGAGGGGCGCGTTGGTACGCAAGAGCGTTATGGAGCTTCTAAGTTCCTGAACTACTGACTAGTTTCAGTAATCAAAAAAACGGCGATGAGAAATCATCGCCGTTTTTTTATGCGTGCGTTGTGGATAGAGAGTGGAAAACCTAATCTATAATTGCCTGATAGATTCCGCTGCGTAGTTTCGCGTAATCATCCAACCCAGTTGCCGGGATGATTTGCGTTAGATACACCACGACGAGTTCTTCCTCTGGATCTACCCAGTAGGTGGAGTGATAAGCGCCGCCCCAGCCATACTCTCCAACTGAGCCCAAACTACCCCGCAAACCGAGATCGGTTACCACGTAGAAGCCAAGGCCAAAGCCTTGACCGGCGCGGAAAGGAATATTACCGAGATGGTTGGTAGTCATCAGCTCAATAGTTTTTCGTGAGAGGATTCGCTCTCCATCCAATTGTCCGCCATTTAGTGTCATCTGCAGGAATCTGGCGTAGTCATTAGCAGTAGAAGTAAGGCCTGCACCACCGGAAAAGCTGATATTCGGTCCATCAATATAGAGTCCCTGGCTTCTCATTCCGTTTGTTGCGGGAATTGCCTCGATACCGCCATTGCCATCAGGCTGATAGACCGTGGCTAGCCGTTCAGCTTCCGCGTCGGAAACATAGAATTGTGTGTCATCCATGCCCAGGGGTTCGAATATTTCTTCTGTGAGAAATTCAGAGAGGCTCTTGCCGCTGGCTTTCTCGATTACTGCGCCCAAGATGTCAGTGTTGTAGCCGTATATCCATTGTTCGCCCGGATGGGCGTCGAGGGGTAGTGCGCCCATCTGAGCAATGGACTCACCGATAGGTACATTCTTGTCAGCAAAGTACCAGCCTTGAAAACCTGCGGCTTCCCATTCCCGAGAAGCGGGACCACTGCCATAACTCATTCCACCTGTATGGGTCAGTAGGTTTCTGATGGTGATAGCACGTCGGGCAGTCTCCAAATTATAGGATCCATTACCACTTGCTACAGCCACTTCCATGTCAGTCCATTGTGGGAAGTAGCGGGAGAGTGGATGGCTAATGTCCAAATCTCCCCGTTCATGGAGAATCATGATCCCTGTAGAGACGATTGCTTTAGTCTGGGAAGCAATACGAAAAAGTGTGTCTTCGGTCATTGGTAGCCCGGCTTCTATATTGCGCATTCCATTTGTGGCAGAAAATGTAATACGGCCTTTACGTAATACCAGAACTACTTGCCCCGCTATTAATCCATCTTCAACATATGAGTTTAGTACTGCATCTAGCTGAGCCAAGCGCTCGGATGACATGCCTTGCCGCTCGGGGCGAGAGCTGGAGAGTTCTGCGGCAGTTAGGCTGCCGCTGAGCCCTATAAGTAAGCACAGGCTAAGGGTTTTCAGGGTGCGGAATGAAGTCATGGTGTTCTCTCTTCTTATTGGTATACCTATGGAACCCTATTTTTACTACAGGCTATCCCCCTCTGTATAGTTTGAGGGAAGCTGAGAAGAGAAAAACTTGTTGACTTGAACAGGTGATGGGAGCAATATCCGGCCACTATGAATACTCAAACATATTTCTGGTGGCTTGATCAATCGGGTCGCCAGGAGAAACACTTCTAGTTTTCTTCGTTGGCCGCCCCGGGTTGTGGCGGTCTATTGTTCCCAAAAAGTCCATTCTCGCCAAAGCCCTCTCCGGCCATTCGGATATAGAGGAATTGGCAATGCAAATACAAAACCAGACTCAATATCGTTGTGCCAGTGGAATTCAGGTGCGTCGCTCTGTGGCGCAGCTTGACTATGCTGGAGCTATCGATCAATTAGCTTCATCGCTTGATGAATCTCCGGGCGTGCTGCTGGCTTCCAGCTTCGAATTTCCTGGTCGCTATACTCGTTGGGATATTGGCTTTGTTAACCCTCCTCTAAAAATAGTAGGACGCCGTGATGAGTTGAAGATCAGTGCACTCAATGTGAGGGGCGAGATTCTATTACCTGAAATATATCGTGCCATTCAGCATTGCAAAGCTGTGGAAGAATTATCGGTCGAGCAATTTGAACTGATCATCAAAGTGGCAACATCTAATGATACTTTTAGTGAAGAACAGCGAAGCAGAAAGCCAAGCCTGTTCTCCATTTTGAGGGAATTAATATCCTGCTTTTCAAATCAAAGCGACAGCTATCTCGGCTTATATGGCGCGTTTGGTTATGACCTTACCTTCCAGTTCGAGGATGTGGAGCGCTTTCAGCAGAGACAGGAAGGTGATCGGGATCTAGTCCTGTATCTTCCCGATCAAATTATTGTTGCAGATCACCGGATTGAGAAGACCTATTGCTATAGCTACGAGTTTGTTTGTCGTGCCTGGAACTCAGAAAAATTTACCGAAACCACTGGCGGCTTCCGTCGCACGGGACAGGTTGAGCCCTATGTTTCTGCTGATGCTTGCGTGCAGTCTTGTGATCATGAAGAAGGTGAGTATGCAGAGCAGGTGAGGCGGGCGAAGGAATATTTCCGCAGAGGGGATTTGTTCGAGGTTGTACCAGGACAGACATTCTTCGAGCCCTGTGTCGATAAGCCCTCAGACATCTTCAAGAGGTTGAAGGAAAATAACCCGTCGCCATATGGTGCTCTGATGAACCTTGGGGAGCAGGAATACCTTGTCGCCGCCTCCCCTGAGATGTTTGTTAGGGTGGACGGAAAACAGATTGAGACATGTCCAATTTCGGGGACAATCAAGAGAGGTGAAGACGCTATCGGTGACGCGATTCAAATAAAGACTTTGCTGAATTCCGAGAAGGACGAGTCAGAGCTCTCGATGTGTACCGATGTTGATAGAAACGATAAGTCCAGAGTTTGCGAGCCTGGTTCGGTACGTGTGGTGGGGCGTCGCCAGATTGAAATGTATTCCCGGTTGATTCATACGGTCGATCACGTGAAAGGAGTGTTGAAACCAGAATTTGACGCACTTGATGGCTTTTTGGCACACACCTGGGCGGTAACAGTTACAGGTGCTCCGAAACTTTCGGCCATGCAATATATTGAAGAGCACGAGAAGTCGCCTCGCCATTGGTATGGTGGCGCAATTGGCCAGATAGGATTCGATGGAAATATGAATACTGGTCTCACATTGAGAACAGTTAGAATCAAAGACGGAGTCGCTCAGATTCGGGCAGGTGCTACTTTATTAATCGATTCTGATCCTGAAGATGAAGAGAGGGAAACCAGACTAAAAGCCTCAGCATTGATTGATGCTGTTAGAGGTAAGTACTCTTCTTCCTCCGCATCACAGAGAGAAAATTTTTCATGCCGTGATGGCGAAGGCTTGAAGGTGCTTATGGTAGATCATCAAGATTCCTTTGTTCACAACCTGGCTGCCTATTTCAGACAGTGCGGTGTGGACTTGCATACACTTCGGTCTGCGGCTGCTCGTGAGTATTTGCAGGAGAATTCCGTGGATCTGGTAATTCTTTCTCCTGGACCGTCCGCTCCAGCTCATTTCGAGATGAATTCCACTATTGAAATAGCCATGCAGAAAAACATTCCTCTTTTTGGGGTCTGTCTAGGTTTGCAGGGAATTGTTGAATATTTTGGTGGTGAATTGGTGCAACTGGATTATCCGATGCATGGCAAGCAGTCAGAAGTGAGTCATACAGGAACTGCTATGTTTAACGGAGTCCCCGAGGTTTTTTCAGCTGGCAGATATCATTCACTGGTAGCGAAGAACGTGCCTGAGTGTTTGCGTGTAACAGCATCAACCGGAGATGGAAAAGTGATGGCGGTTGAGCATAAAACTCTGCCACTGAATGCCGTGCAGTTTCACCCGGAGTCAATCATGAGTCTCGAATCACAGGCTGGATTTCAAATTATAAGAAATGTGGTCAGGGCTACCAATGAATTGAGGCTTGCCCGCGAATTATAATCTGGAAATATTTCTTATGACGGGGTGATTGAGAAAGGTATTTTGAAGTGAGAATTGATAAAGCGAGTATAGGAAAGGGAGAACTGTTTTAAGGAAGTTCAGTGTTGAACCACAGTGCCAGTCTCACTCCAGCAAGGCCAAGCCGTTGTCTAGCACTTTGTTTCATCTGTTCAATGTACTCTGAGGAAAGATCGAAATTTCTTAATCGCGAATTTCCCCTGTCGGCGTTGCTAATAGCCTCAATCATTTCCTCACTGTATACCTGTGACAGGAGAAGCTGCCGGCTCTCGCTCAACCAAAGATCCCAATCCGAATTTTGTGCTTCAGCCAAAGCAGTAGATGATACTTCCTGAAGTTGCAAGATTTCCTCTACACTGGATTGGATACCGTCTTCTCTCAAGGCAGAGTCCCAGGTGCTGTGTAGGTTTCCTCTGTTAGTAGAAATTCCGTTGCCTCCACGATCGCCAGTAGAAAATAGATTTTCCGAATACAGCGATCCTGTATGCAAGGGCTGGTGTATATCACCCATTAGATGCAATACCCAACAGAGAGCGATGGCTCTTTCAGCTGGGTCGGAATCAGGATTGGCGAGCAAGTTGGTATTGTAGTCCAGTGCAGTGCTGACATTATGGGCGTCATCTGATTCTGTTATGGACGATGGGGTTTCACCGCCAATATCGGGAAACGGATTGATGTCTATATATTGATTTCCCTGCATTTGAGCAAGCCCTCTATTCCAGGCTCCATCTGTGTAATGCCAATTCGGTCTATTATATTTTTCTCTGTCTGCCGCAGGAAGTCCGCGAGCTAGATCTGGCCAATAAGCTGCCTGGCCCAGCAACCAGTTTAGTTGTTGCTGTTCAGAGCTGCGGCGTACAGATGCAGGCATCGCATCCCTAAAATCTTCAATATAGCGTGGGTGGTTTTCGATAATCTGAATAAGCTTGGTTTTCGATTCTTCATTGAGGAAATGAAAAGCGATAGAAGCTGTGATTCGATGACCCACTGCGTCCCAAGCGAAGACTGGGTAGATCAATAGCTGGATTAAGAAAGCCAGCGGAAGAATTATCAGTTTTCTCATGGAGTGAATACTCTCGATTAGAGTTCTTGGTCTGGGCTCTCGGTTTGGGTCCTCGACTTATACCTCGAGCCACTCTGAGCGAATTTCATTTGCCTTCAACAAACTATCCGGCGTTCCTTCGTATACTATTTTTCCATGCCCCATAACATAGAGACGATGAGATATCTTAAGTGCTATGGAGAGTTTTTGCTCTACTAGTAGAATAGCAACACCTCGCTTGGCAATCTCCTGCAACAATAAGGCGACTTGTTCGACTATCTTGGGAGCGAGACCTTCAGTGGGTTCGTCGATCATGATCATGTCGGGATCGCCCATCAGGGTACGACACATACATAACATCTGCTGTTCACCACCACTAAGTACTCCACCGTGAACGTCGGCTCTTTCACCGAGATTAGGAAACATCTTGAACATTTCTTCGATATTCCAGCGTCCTTCAGACTTGGTTGATTTCATCCCCAAGACCAGATTTTGACGCACTGTCAGGGTAGGGAAAATATCTCGATTCTCAGGTACGTAACCGAGGCCAAGATGTGCGATTTCGAAGCTTTTTTTGCCAGCTATTTCCTCGCCCTTAAATTTGATCGACCCTTCGGGTGCAACTTCACCCATAATAGTCTTTACGGTAGTTGAACGACCTACACCGTTTCGACCCAGTAAACTTACAATCTCGCCTTGTTGAACATTGAAGTTCACACCCTGCAATATGTGGCTCTTGCCGTAATAGGCGTGGAGATCTTTAACTTCAAGCACTAGTGGCAACCTCCCCAAGATAAGCTTCCTGGACCCGCGCATTTCCTCGAACATTTTCGGGTTTATCTGTTGCGATAATTTCTCCGTAAACCAGAACGGAAATTCGATCTGCCATATCGAAGACGATATTCATATCATGTTCTACCATTATCAGTGTCTTGCCTTCGGTAATTCTATTGATAAGCTCAACTGCATTTTCTGCTTCACTGTGGCTCATGCCAGCAACGGGTTCGTCGAGCATGATTAGTTCGGCTCCGCTGGCTATGGCAATACCAAGCTCCAGCGCTCGTTGCTGTGCGTAGGCTAGTTCGCCCGATGGGTATAGGGCTTTGTCCTTTAATCCTATTTGATCCAACACGTGCATGGCTTGGTCGTTGAGTTCACCCTGACGCCCCAAAAGATGCCAGAAAGAATATCGGTAGTTGCTTGACCACAATAAGGCGCAACGTACGTTTTCAAATACATTCATTCGATGAAAGATGTTTGTTACCTGAAAACTTCGAGCAAGCCCCAAACGAGCTATTTCATAGGGAGGCTTATTCTGAATTTCATTGTCTTTGAATTTAATAGTGCCATCTGTCACATTATGCCGGCCACTAATCAAATGGAACAAAGTAGATTTTCCTGCACCATTGGGTCCGATAATGGCATGTTTCTCCCCTTGTTCAATATCAAGGGAGACTGCTTTGATTATTTTCGTTTCACCGAAACTCTTGGAAACATTGTTGAGGCTGAGGATGCTCATGACTCGTCCTCTTTTACAACTTCAGGTATTGTGTTTGCTTCTTCCCAAGCGTCCCTAAGCTGGGGCAGAGACTTGCTGGTAGCAAACAGAGAGCCGAGAGTAAATATGATCGCGGCAAGCCAGGTAATGGTTGAGGAGGTATCCAGTTCCATGCCGAGGAAGTGGAAGATAGCATCTTCACTGTGGCTCATCTCCAGCATACCTATGGCGCCCACTAAGAACAGGATTGCTGGAATACAGGTAATTAAATAGGGTAACGCCAGGTTTTTTAACGAGCCTTTGAGCCACGCTACCTGGTGCATCATGATAAACCCGGCGAATCCTCTGGGCAGGAAAAGTACTGTGAGTAAAAACATTATCCCCAGATAGAGCATCCACAAGTCAGAGTAATTACTTAGCAAAGAATTCATCAGGGTAAGTATTACCGCGCCCAGTATTGGCCCGATGAAATAACCAAGACCGCCTATATATGCCATCAACAGAACCCGCCCTGAAGTCGCCGCATTGAGGTTCTCTTCAGTTATGAATTCATAATTCAGAGCAAACAGACCGCCAGCGATACCGGCGAAGAGTCCTGAGGCGCAGAATGAAATGAATCGAACCCTGCGGGCACTGTAACCAATAAATTCAGCGCGTTCGGGATTGTCTCTCACGGCGTTGGCCATGCGTCCAGCTGGGGTCTGGGTAAAGAGATACATAAATACAGTCGCAATGAAGACCCAGACAGCAGCTACATAATAGATCTCTACATCCTGGAAAAACTCCACTCCAAAAAGGGGAGGTCCAAAAGTTCTATCACCACTAACACCTGCTTCACCACCAAAAAACCCGACGAAGATTAGGGAAGATGCAGCAATTAGTTCTCCGATACCAAGGGAGATCATGGCAAATACAGTACCTGCTTTGTGAGTAGAGAAACTTCCTATAAATATTGCTGCGAGTAAGCCAAACAATCCACCAACCAACGGAATCCATATAATAGAGAAGTAGACGGTTTCGAACTCCATCATGATTAAGGTATGGACTGCCAAAAACCCACCCAGTCCGAAATACACTGCATGGCCAAACGACAGCATACCTCCTTGTCCCAATAGCATGTTGTAACTAAGGGCAAAGATAATGGCGATGGCCATCTGGTTATAAATAGAAACAGAAAGAATAGAATCCGAAAACTGTGGAAGCGCGAGCATTACAAGCAGGAAGGCTATCCAGACGCTAAGTTTTTTTATCATTGCCATTATTCTTCCCTATTACCCATGAGCCCGGTTGGTCTGAAGATTAAAACCAACACCAGGAGTAGGAAGGGCAGTATGGGAGCGATCTGAGGTAGCGTCATTGTCCACAAATCATTCAATGGATGATCGCGTTCAAACGATACCCCGAGGAAGTTCAATAAGTCAGGCATGCCGACATCGGAGGCAATAGCATAAGATTGCAGCAGGCCAATAAGCAGTGAAGCTATAAATGCGCCAGCTAATGATCCAAGGCCGCCAATTACAACGATAACGAACACTATGCTACCCAGCACGATAGCCATGCCCGGGAAGGTAGTGAGCACTGGGCCTGCAATGACACCGGCGAGGCCGGCAAGGGCAGTTCCAACTCCAAATACACCCATAAAAATAAGCGGCACGTTATGGCCGAGATTCGCTACGGTATTGGGATGAGTGATCGCCGCCTGGATGATGATGCCGATGCGGCTACGGGTGAGCACACGGAACAAGCCGATGAAAATCAGCACCGATACACCGATCATGAACCCTCTATATGCGGAAAACTCCTGTCCGAATAGTGTGAACAATGGGAAATCGAGTATGTCGGGAGATTGATAATTTTTGGTATCAGGACCCCAGAAGAACTGAATAGCTTCTTCTATCAAAAATGCCAGGCCGAAGGTGAATACCAGCTCCGCTACATGGCCTGATTCATGAACGCGGCGTAAGCCGTAACGTTCCACGGCAGCACCCAGACAGCCAACTATGAGGGGAGCAAAAATCAGACCCAGCCAGAAACCGAACTGAAGACTTATGGAATAGGCAAAGTAGGCACCCAACATATAGAAGCTGGCATGGGCGAAGTTTAATACACCCATCATGCTGAATATGAGAGTTAAGCCGCTGGCCAACATGAAAAGCAATAGTCCGGTAACCAGACCATTCAAGGTGGCGAAAATGAATACTTCTAACATTCGGGTTCTAGCAAATCCTTTGTCTATACAGGCGAAACTGCGATATGTATTTGATTAACGGCGTGGTCGCCTCATCTGGCAACTGCTTTCAACTACAGTGTCTTCTGCAGCGACATGATATTCACTGAACAAGCCGAAGCCTGAATTATCCGCATCGAATTCAATGCCTTCATCGGTATGAACAGAAATATGTAGGGATTGAAAAGCTTGGTGATCGTCTCCTCTCATCCAAATCTCATCGCCGCTGAGGGAAGTAAATCGCATGTCTTCCAGTGCAAGGGCGATATCGTAAGGGTCAGTGCTCTGAGTTTCTTCCATTGCAGCAACCAGCATTTGTAATGCATTCGCTATTCTTGGTTGGGTCACATCGTTATTAGGATTCGCCGCCTTGAATGCACGGATGTACTCTTTTCTTCTTTCGGTCGGGATAGGATTAGCAGTCTCATTGTGTACAAGCCTGAGCCTGTCCACACCATCAGCTCCGATAGTTGCTGTAATGCCGTCATAGGCGGCATAGAAAGTGTAGATAGGAACATCCAGGCCAGAGTCGATTATCGATCGTGCTAATGAAACCATATCTGCACCGAAGTTACCGGTGATAACTGCATCAGCGCCAGAGGAGACGATCTTGGTGACATAAGGGGTAAAGTCTTTTACCTGTCCAATGGGGTGAAATTCGTTACCTACGATTTCAATATCCGGACGTTTTTCATTCAGTAAACGAATTGTATTATCGGAAACCACCTGACCGAATGAATAGTCCTGACCGATAATGTACATGCTCTTAATGTCCTGATTTTCAGCAATGTAATCGGTAAGTACGTTTAGCTTCATAACAGCATGGGCATCAAATCGGAAATGCCAGAAGCTGCAATTATCTTCTGTAAGTATAGGGTCAACTGCTGAGTAGTTAATCTGTAGAACTTCCTGACCCGGGTTGCGACGATTGTGTCGTGAAATTGTAGTATTCAAAGTGTTGGCGACGGCAGAGCTATTCCCCTGAAAAATTATTTGCAGACCTTCACTCACGGCGCGTCGAAATTGTATTTGCGTCTCGGTAGGGCTCTGTTTGTTATCCAGTGCAACAATCTCAATAGGTCGACCACCGAGTATCCCGCCTTTGGAATTATAGAAATAATCTGCGGCAAACTGGATCTGTTTTAAGCCACTGGTGCCAATGGAAGCGAAAGCTCCAGACAAAGGATCCATAAAGGCGATTCTGACAGGCTCTTGAGCCTGTAGCGAGGAGTTGAAGCTTATCAAGCCGATAAACAGTAAGCTACTGAATTTAAAAGAATAATTATGTTTTTTCATAAGTGGTTTTGTTCTTTTTTGATTGTTTTTCTTTAGCCATTCCGTGGCCCTTAAGGGACTATCGACATTAACCTAGACAGTAGTCTGAATCAAGAAATCAGCGTAGTTTTAGGTCGGGTTGATGGAATGGAGAGCCTGAAAGAAAATTGAGGAACCTCGCGGATATCATGGTTCTTGGTCGGGAGATAATGCTGTAGGATAAAGAAAAACCTCATGCTTAATGCGGATATATCGGTTGAAGATTACTGAGTCAGAAATTGAATTTATTGCGATCAGGGCCAGCGGTCCTGGTGGTCAAAATGTGAATAAGGTATCTACTGCGGTCCAGCTTCGTTTCGATATAAATAATTCACGTTTGAGCAATGAATTCAAAACCACTCTCAGAAATTTTCCTGATAGCAGAATTAGTAAAGATGGATTGGTCACGATCAAGGCGCAGCGTTTTCGAAGTCAGGACAAAAACAAGCAGGATGCATTGGAGCGACTCAATCAATTGTTGGCTAAAGCCACAAAGAAGAAGAAGGCGCGCATAGCGACCAAACCGGGAAGGGGAGCTAAAGAAAGAAGATTGAAGGAAAAGAAAAGGATGGGTCAGAAAAAATCAGGAAGAGGTAACGTTACATCTGATGATCAATAGACTAACGGATAGCTACTATGGCAATTAATCGGATATCACATCTGACTGTGTATGTTAGAGACCAGGAGACTGCCTTAAGCTGGTATAAGCAGAAGCTCGGCTTTGAAGTTGTCATGGACAACGATGAAGTTGTTTCGGGAATGCGCTGGCTAACAGTTTGCCCAGCCGGTAATCCTGCTACTCAAATAGCCTTGGTCCTTGCTAACAGTAAGGAGGATGAATCAAGAGTCGGCAATAATCTGATGACGGTGTTAAGCACAACGAACTGTATCGATGACATGGCCACACTAGCGCGAGAGGGAGTGGAAATTGTTGGGCCGCCTGAAGAAGTTCCATGGGGAGTATCGGGAATAATTCGCGACCTCTATGGAAATCCCTATAACCTGGTTGGAACCAAGTAGATCAATGACAGAGCAGCACTTTAAACGGGTATCCCCCTTGGTATTGGTATTCTTTACCGCATTACTTGTTGTGCCTGGGAGCCTTGCTCAGCAGGCTCAAGTAACTGTAGCAAGCACAGCGAGTGCAGAATCCAGTTTCAAATATATTGCCAATACATTAACTGCGTTTCGAACAACCGGGAGATTGACGAATAACCCGGGTATTGATGGTGCGGATCTAGAACATTTTATTCTGCTTCTCGATGAATACTATAATCAGTTTACTCAGGGATTTGGCTCAAATAGCGCCATGTGCAGTTTTTATCGGGATCCTGAGAATGGCAGAATGACTATTGAAGAACGAGGCGAATTGGCTTTTAGTTTCTTGAGAGATTTACCGGCTAGACTTGATAGATATATATCCATCGATCAAGATTTTCAGGATGAGGTTGAAATCCAGTTTGGGAGTATTCTGAAAGATAACATCAATGTGATTAAGCTTGATGCAGTGAGTAACCAAAGGCTGCCAGCATCAGAGTTTGATGAGGCAGCCAAGATTAATTTTGCGGATACCGCTTGTTCTTAAAACCAAAGGCTGGCGCTAGTAAACTTCGAAAAGTCCTGCAGCACCCATGCCTCCGCCTACACACATAGTACATACAACGTACTTAGCGCCACGACGTTTTCCTTCGATTAAAGCGTGTCCAACCATTCTGGCACCACTCATGCCATAAGGGTGACCAATAGAGATAGCACCGCCATTAACATTTAACAATTCGTCTGGAATACCTAACTGATCACGGCAATAGATTACTTGAACAGCAAACGCTTCATTGAGTTCCCACAAACCAATATCGTCCATGGACAGATTGTTACGCTCCAGCAGTTTCGGAATGGCAAACACTGGCCCGATACCCATTTCGTCTGGTTCCAGTCCGGCAACTGCGATACCTCGGTATGCACCTAGAGGCTGGAGACCTTTTTGTTCGGCTAGCTTGCTATCCATTAGTACCGAAGCTGATGCGCCATCAGAGAGTTGACTGGCATTGCCGGCGGTGATTACTCCGCCCTCGATCACTGGCTTAAGCCCCTGAAGACCTTCCAATGTAGTAGTCGGACGGTTTCCTTCATCTTTCTCTAGAGTGACATCGTGAACAGACTGTTGCTTGGTTTCCTTGTCCATGAATAGCATCTTGGAGGGAAGCGGGACGATTTCATCATCGAATGCGCCTGCGTCTTGCGCTGCAGCGGTTCTGCGCTGGCTCTGTAGACCATATTCATCCTGCGCATCTCTAGATACACCATAGCGTTTGGCCACAATTTCTGCAGTTTCCAGCATAGAGATGTAAGAGTGTTGAGACTTCGCCAGAACATTAGGATCCTGAGCTCGATAGCCGTTGCGATGTTCGTTCTGCACCAGGCTGATAGATTCCAATCCTCCGCCTACGACTATGGGCATACCGTCACTGATAATCTGTTTTGCAGCAGTTGCTATCGCCATCATTCCCGATGCACATTGTCGATCCATACTCATGCCGGATACTGAGCTGGGTAATCCAGCGGCAACACCAGCAGTCCTTCCTATGTTGTAGCCTGAGGAACCCTGTTGCATAGCACAGCCTATAACTACGTCATCAATTTCAGCAGCTTCAATGCCTGCTCGCTTCACAGCTTCAGCGATGGCGTGGCCGCCAAGGGTAGGGGCATCAGTATCATTAAAAGCGCCTCGATAGGCTTTACCGATTGGTGTTCTGGCTGTTGATACGATTACGGCTTCTCTGGTCATGCAATTCTCCGGTAGTGTGTCGATTAGTTCTATTTGTTCGAATTATTCGCAAATTAAGCCAGTTATAGCTTCTATAGATTCACGAGCTAGCTGCGCCATCTCTTCGTCGGTTCTGTCCTGAATAGGATGTGCGACGAATACACTGGCTGGTTTTATGCCAAGGGATTTCCCCTGAGCCTCTGCTGCATCGACAAATTCACGAGATGCAACAAATCCTGATGGTAGCCCTCTGCTTTCCAAGTCCATGATGTCATGCAAACTGCACGAGGTACATGAGCCTCAGTCGGCGAGTCCTTCAATTACGGCGTCGCATTCTACACTGATTTTCTGATTAAGTTCAGTTGGAGCGATTCGAGTAAAAGTAGGTTTCATATACCTTTTTACAGTGGCGCCAGCTTCGCTCAATTGCTTCTCGACTTCATCGAGAAACTCTTTGCCTCTAGGCTTTGAAATATCCAGCAGACCTACAGTGGCGCCGGCCAGACTAGAGAGCCTGGGTAAAATCTGGCGTTGTGATGCATGCAATTCCGCAGTTGGGTCGAGCAATACGGTGGGACTATTCATTTTGTCCTCGCTTGAGTTGTGGATTGATTACTTATTTCATACTGAACATATTTTCTGGGAAACTATCTGACTGCCGCGTTCCCCGGATGCTACCCAGCCACCAATGATTGCTGAGAACATTCCTGCGGTGCCTCCCACGGTGACGATGTGAAGCCCGTCATCGCGAAATTTATTGAGCTGCTTGTCGCTGAATTTTGCCGGCATCCCTTCGGCGATTCCATCGGCTCCTCTTATTACTTCTGAACCTGGCGTGATTAGCTCATTATACAGAGCATCTTTCAGATTCTCTTTACTCCAATTGCCTTCCATGAACACTCGTCTATGTTCGGGACAGACTACAAGGATTGCATCAGCTAATCCAAAAAGTTTGCAATTAGCCACGCTACGCAGGCTCTGAGCCATACTTTTCGCTAGAGATTCAGGGCTGCGGGACTGTTGATCCAATATGGGCTGAAGGCCATCTCCGGCAAAAAGGCTTATTACTGATTCTTGCCTCTGAAATCCGCGGTCCATTGCCAGGCTATTCCAGTTTTCATCTGACTCATCTTCGGCAAAGCAGTAAGTATACTTGCCCGGATTGCCCATTGCTGCGCGATCGATCTTACCGGGGACTCCTCCACCCACATTTCGGATTATCAACTGCAGTGCTCGGCCTATAGTTGCGTTGGCTCGATTACCCTGTCCTAGGGCATTCATGCCGCTATTCATTCCGATCTGCTTGACTATGGGGCCATTAACAATCAGAACAGGGGATGAAAAGTAGGTGGTGCACAATAGTCCATGCATGCAAAAACGATCTTGAAGTGCGGCTTCGACGGAAGCGATAACTACTGGGAAATATTCTGGTTTACAGCCAGCCATCACGGCGTTAATTGCCAATTTCTCAATTGAACAGGGAGCGTTGTCAGGCGGGATATTCCCAATAATCTCATCTGCTTCTCTGTCGCAACCGTTTAACATTTTCAGAACGCGCAGCGGAGTCGGGGGAATAACAGGAAGTCCATCACTCCACCCGCGATCGAAGCAGGCTTCCATAATGTCTTCGGATTCAGCCAGGCTGAGTTCTCTTGCCTGAAGTTTCGAAGTGCCAAACCTCAAAGCCAGAATTTCGTCCATTCCTGGATCCTGAGTTTTCGAGCCGCAGCCAGGTTTAAAGTCGACCAGACCGTCTCCCAATTCTTCCAGCCCTGTGAATTCCTGCCACTGCTTCTTATCCCAGCCGTAAATTCTTGAGTGTTCCTCGGCTCCGTCCAGTTCTATTAGAGTAGGGACAACTTCAATATTGTTGCGATAGGAAAATTCTAACTGTGAATCGTCTTTTACATCAGAGATCCCTTCGGGGAAGCTCGGATCATCCTGAGTGTAAACCTGTAAATCCGATCCATGTAATTCCGAGAGTTGGGAGATAACCGGTTCAATCAATGCACAGGTGGGGCAGTCTTTCTTGACTACTAATGCGTAGCTCTTCATAGGCTTTTGTTTCAATGTGTTCTCTGATGAGTGAGGTGGTAGTGGCTATCGAATCAAAGCCACTAATTAGTATACGAATCCCAAGGTGGTGATTCCAACTAGTATATTGATAATCATGAATACGGAGGAAGTTCTCGAAATGACTTTCCAAAGTTGGGGGCCGCGATAGGCTGCTCTTACTCCTATTACCAACACTACTGTGTAGGCAAGCAGCGCTGCAACCATAATAAGATAAGGAATCCACCTTTCGTCATCAACAGCCCTGGAGCCAAAGACGAAGAAAAGTCCGGCGCCCAAGAAATAGAATGCCCAATATGTAATGGCTAAACCGTAACCGCCGCTCAGTACGCGAGAGAGGAATGAGTTATCTGTATTCCCGTCATTTTCAAGAGAATTGCCTGCTTCTGTCATAGTCCCCAATACCGGTATTTAGTGCTCAAGATTAGCGCTAAGTGTATCGCAGTCAGCGAGGATAGAGAAATTTGAAGAAGTGAGTACATAGCTGGATTGTCCTTGAATCAAAGCGGTTATAGGTATCGAATACCTCAATTTGGCCACGGGTATTAGGTTCGACATTCATCGAGTCTGTGCCAGGCGCTGTATCAGATCTGAGCAATTTTATTGACCTCAATTCATCCCTGCAAATACTTCGACAGAGAATCCAGAAAGGCCTATGATATTCCTACAAACATAGCCTCAACCAGGTACTTAACTTGGACATAACAAAAGAAATAGATGGCGCCCCCTTAAACCGTGCATTTGCATTTATTGGTGAGAAAGAGAGGGCTCTGTATGGGCTACAGGGCATACTGGCTGGCGTGGTAGCAGACAAGCAATTGAATGAATTGGAACTATTGTTTCTCGATAGCTGGCTGAAGTCTCAACAAACTCTATCTAAAGACAAAGATGTGTTAGATATTCTCAACCTCGTAGGCGATATCTTCGAAGATGGGAAAATTAGCCAGGCTGAATTAGGGAAAATGCAATCTCAGATTCAGCAGATTCTCTCTGCTAAAGACCCCAACTCCGCAGAATCTCCAGAAACCGTGCGAAAAATTGATCAAATGGTGGGTTTTCTCAGTGGCATAGCCTCAGATGGCGTGCTTAATGATGAGGAGATTGACGCCATGTCAGCATGGCTTGAAAAAAATCATACGATTAAGGGCGTATGGCCTGCTTCGATAGTAGCAAATCGATTGGAGCTTATTCTCGAAGATGGAATAGTAACTGATGAAGAGAGGGAAGACCTTCTGGTGACAGTGAATCAGATCGTCGGTACTGAAGTGGAGCCGTCAGGAATTAATATTGAAGCTTCCACAGAAGTTTGGGAAGACGATATGGACTCCCTGAAAATTGCACAGTCAATGTTTTGTCTTACGGGTGATTTCGTGAGCGGAGATCGAAACTCCATAGATACCATGCTGCGATGTATGGGCGCGGAAACTATGACCAACGTTAATAAGAAGACTGATTATCTTGTTATTGGCACATTGGCCAGTAGAGATTGGTTGTACACCAGCCATGGCAGAAAGATAGAGAAAGCTCTGCTATTAAAAAGAGACGGCAGTGCAATCAAAGTATTTACAGAGCGCACTTTATTGAAATTCATTCACCAGAATTGAATTTCTTCCCCGTAGCTTCTTATCTCATCTCTCTATTTCGAGTCTAGCGTCCCATCAGTCCTTTAAGTGCGGCAGGGATGTCTGCAGGAAACACAACAAACTTGGAGTTGTCGGAATCCGCAAGCTCCTGAAGTGAGCTTATATATTTCTCCCCCAGTAGATAGACAACCGGCATTTCCTTTTCTCCAATAGCCTCGCTGACCAGAGTAATTGCTGTTTTACTGGCATCCGCCAAAATAACCTGCGCTTCAGCTTCGCGTTTGGACGCTTCCAGCGCGCCTTCAGCTTTAAGAATAGCTGCCTGCTTGTCTCCGTCTGCTCGCGTTACTGTAGCTCGTCTAGCTCGCTCCGCAGCAGCTTGCTCTTCCATAGCCGATTGCATAGTCCCAGAGGGATTAATGTCCTGAATCTCTACAGTCTTTAAGGTAATACCCCAATCGGAAATATCATCTGAAATAGCAGCCTTCAGCTTTGCCTTGATGTGGTCACGTGATGAAAGGGCGGCATCCAGAGTCATCTCGCCGACGATGGAGCGCAATGAAGTCTGTACAAGAGTCTGAATTGCGATGACATAATTCTCTACGCCATAGACGGCTTTCTCGGGAGAGACGATATTGATGTAGGCAACAGCATTGGTAACCAACACGGCGTTGTCTTTAGTAATTACTTCCTGAGAGGGTATATCTAGAACAATATCCTTGGTGGTGACCTTATGAGAAACAACATCGATGTAGGGAATGATGAAATTTAGCCCGGGTTTAAGAGACACATGATATTTTCCCAGGCGTTGTACTACCCATTTGTATCCCTGAGGAACCTGCCTAACACCTTGAGCGACAGTAATAAGCAAGAACACCATGATGGCAATTGCCAATATAAATCCTGGTTCCATTATAGAACTCCTCGTTAGCTTGATTAGTGAGCCCTGCGAATGCCAGTGAGTCTGGCTTCAGAGTATCAACAGGGTGGCGGTTTAGGCCTTCTGAACTATCAGTGAATTACCCGATAAATCCACGACGCTTACTCGATCCCCAGGCGTTAGATCATCTTGAGAAATAATTAGCCATTCGTCTGATCCGAGTAAAGGGGCCGGAAATCTGACGGTGCCAAATTTATCTCCATTTGGCGGGGCAAGGACCTGTCCTATTTCTCCTAACAGAGCTTCTTTGGAAAGACCTGCCTTGGTTCTGTCAATTGATAGAGGCTTGAATATTTTGAACCATCCTATAGCAAACACTGCTGATGAGATCGTCCAGATGATGATTTGAGCAGCAACTGAAACTGCAGGGAAAGGCACAAGAATAATGCCTACGATTATCGCAGCCGCGCCAAACCAGAATATAAAGAAAGAGCCTAGAAAAATTTCCGTCAACATCAGGGCAATGCCGAAAACAATCCAATGCCAGTACAAAAGAGCAAATTCCATTATTGTCTCCTGTTTCAAAGAATCTTAATATTGAGCCGTTTCTGCTGCTTAGTAAATAGATATGGGGGCATTTTTCAGAATTTCCAGTGTAATCAGAGAATTGCACTGAAATCAGTGTATATGGATTTTTGATCTAGAACCGTGCAAACTCTCGCCTTCTCAAAAATTCTTAGCCCAGAAGTAGCTATTTTTAGTGAAACAACAATTCATTGACTATCGATGTTGAAAAATCATAAGCACATCCACCTTGGTGGAGAAGGTGAGATATTGCATTTCAGCCATGCCAATGGTTTTCCTCCTATGGCATACCGGGCTTTTCTTGAACCCTTTACCGAAAGTCATGAAGTAATTGCCAGTGTCCATAGACCGTTGTGGAACTCCGAACATGTTGTGGACCCAGATTCAATCGATTCATGGAAAGTGTTTGGCGACGATCTCTTAGGCTTAGTCTCAAGTCAAAGAGAACCAGTGGTAAGCGTCGGCCACTCAATGGGGGCGACGGCCATTTTAATGGCTGCCGTTCAGCAGCCGGAATTATTCAGAGCCGTGGTTTTGATTGAGCCCGTGCTCGTCCCCCGTCAGTATCTTTTTGCATTAGGGTTCTTTAGAAGATTCTCGAAGGATACTATTCCCCTGGTTCGAAAAACTCTTAACCGGGTAGACCAATGGTCGTCTCGGGATGAGGCGTTCGAACACTTTAGACCCAAGAAGGTATTCAAGGGTATCGCGGATGAAGTGTTATGGGACTATGTGAAACATGGCGTTCATGAAACTGATTCAGGAGATGTACGGCTGGCCTACAGTAAAGAGTGGGAGGCTCGATGCTATACCCTGGTGTTTAATTTGTGGCGACTCCTGCCACAGGTTTCGGTTCCAGTTCTGGCGATCCGCGGCACGCACTCCGACACTATTTTCCCTGCTGCATGGACGAAATGGCAAAGCATGTCTCCTCGGCATGATTTTCTAGATATAGACGAAGCAGGTCATCTTCTTCCTTTGGAGAGACCTGAATATTTGATGAGTCTGGTTAAAGATTGGTTGAAGTAAACCTCCGCTGCTGTTCTGCGTTCTATAAATTATGCAAAGAAGATTTAGTCGCGATTTCGCGCTGCATGATTAATCGAAGGAGTAGATTCAAAATGAACAAACTAATTCCCTATGTAGTCTTTATTGCGGGCAGCATATTGATGATTCCCCTAGCTACGGCTCAGGAGGTAGAGGGTGTTGAGGAAGTGCAGGAGGTTGATCAAGCAGATCAAAGAGCTGAACGTCTGGAGAGAATAGAAGAATTGAGGAAAATGACACCTGAGCAGCGCCGTGAAAGAGGTGAAGAGAGGCGTCGTCAGATCGAGTCTTTAAGCCATGATCAGCGTGCTGCTATTCGCGAGCAAAGACAGCTTCGGGAACGAGGCAGGGTGCGCCGCGGAGAGCAGAGTAGAAGGCCACGAGGCTCTCGAGTAAAGCCATCTATCCAGGCCGATAACGAATCTTCTAGCCAGGATTCACAGGGAGTCGCTGATAATTAGACAATCCACTAGCGATCTCTAAGTAGCCCAAAGCCATCTCGCTTTTCTGAATAGCCTGTATGAAGCACAGGGCAATCGCAGGGCTTCAGCCCTGTGATTGCTATTATTCCAGAATCCTCCCCTATTTGTGCCCCAGAACCCCCGTTTTCCCTGGTTTCTCGATTTCGATATTTCTTGTTAACCTTTTCCCAGTCATTACACTCTAATACACATAAGAACTCATACTGAATTGAAGCTGTATTCAGTGATTACAAGGGCATGCGAGGGGTATTCCTTGTTAAGGGAAACAGAAGACGAACTGGTTAGATCCGCTCAGGCAGGCAATATCGCAGCCTTTGAGAGACTCGTTCGCCTTGTTGAAAGGCAAATGCTCGCCGTTGCGGCCGGATTTGCCCATACCCCCGATGATGCAAACGATATATATCAGGATGCCATGATAGCTGCCTATCGAGCACTTCCGAATTTTAAGATGGAGAGCAAGTTCAGTACCTGGATTCATAAGATTGTTGTAAACACTGCTTTATCGAAGCAAAGGAAATTGAAACGACACTGGCAAAAGATGACTGCGCTTAAAAATGAGTATGGCCATGAAGAGACTTACATTGATCAGCACACGCCAGAGTCCGCAGTAATTGATAGTGAATTGAATACTCAGATTAACAAGGCCATAGCAAGACTTACGGACACCGAAAGAATGGCATTCGTTCTCTGCCACCAGCAGGGACACAAGATAAGAGAAGCGGCGGAAATAATGTCTAGCTCAGAAAGCTCCATCAAAGTGGTGTTATTTAGAGCCAGAAACAAATTGAAGCAATATTTAGCTGAATATCATTAAGGCAATTGATAGAGGAAAAGCAATGAATTTCCCTGACAGTGAAGAAGCATTACAGCATCTGGTTATAAGTTACCTCTATGGTGATTTAAGCGAGATCGATGTTGTTCGTTTTGAAGAAGAGCTTCAGAGTAATGCGCTTTTAAATCGGATTCTTGAAGATGAGCAAAGATTTGATAGTGCCTTCCCTCAAATTTCTCAACCTGTTATCAGTGATGAGAGGATTCAAGGAAATCGCTGGTTGTTGCATCAGAATCTACAGAAAGAACAACGTAGCGGTATTTCTGTAAAGAGATGGTTTGCGGACCTGGCTGAAAGACCTCTGGCTGTAGCATTTCAATCGGGTGCGATGGCTATGACATTTGTTCTAGGTATCTATGTTGCTTCCAATCCTGTTGAGCAAATAGAAGTTCCAATTTCAGCTCCTCAACTTGTAGCCGAAGCCTCGCCTCTGGACCTCATTAATGATGATGATTTTGAAATCTATCAACTGAAGGTCAATAACTACGATTCCAATACGGGAGAAATTGACTTGTCCTTTTCCCTCGCTTCCGAAACAAGTATCCGTGGAAATGTTGCAGATGAGCAGATCCACTCTTTGATGGCGGTTGCTCTACAAGACGATATTGGTATTGCCTCAAGGCTTGACACTATAAATGCCCTTCAGGCGGTATCGTCAGGAGATCAAGTTTTTGAAGCATTGATACACGTACTGGCTAACGATCAAAATCCAGGTGTGCGCTATCAGGCAGCTCAGTCTTTAGCTGGCCTTGCCCATGAAGAAAAGGTGAGGGATGCCTTGAGGTATGCCTTGGTAAAGGATGCCAATCAGGGTGTAAGAGTAGAAGCATTTCAAGCGCTGGTGAATTATCCCGAAGAAGAAACTCTTCAGGTATTTCGTCGACAGATGGACTCAGACAGTAACGAATTTATCCGCAGCGAGTCGAGAGCAGTTTTACAAAGTCTCACAGAAACGGAAGAGTCAGATGAAGCATTTTTCGAAAATTCAGACAGTAATGTTATTTAGAGAATAAAAAATTCATTCCGGTTTGCCGTCAGCAAACTGAATCAAGAGAGGGGAAGACCATGTTTAGAAACAAACTATCACAATCGATATTATCAATGTTACTGGTGTTGGCGTTTCAGTCATCAACGGTGCTGGCTGCTGATGCAGATATTGAACGAGAATTTGACGTAGCTGCCAACGGCACCTTGACCATAGAAAGCGATGCTGGTGAGATAGATGTTGAGACCTGGAGCCAAAATCAGGTTCATATAGTTGTACATGATCCTGATGGTTTCGAAGTGGAATTTGATCAGTCAGGCAATGATGTGACGGTAGTGGCCGATTCTCGCGGTAGCTTCTTTGGGCTACGTCGTTCCAACATTTCTTTTACCGTTCAGGTGCCTGTCCGTTATAACGTCGATTTGAATACCGGCGGCGGTAAGATAACTGTCTCCGATATATCCGGAGAAGTAGAGGTTGATACCAGTGGCGGTAGCATCGATATCGGAGTTGTCTCCGGCGGTGATGTAAATGCAGATACATCGGGAGGCTCCATAACTATCGAACAGGTTGATGGGGACGTCTTTGCGGACACTTCCGGTGGCAATATTACAGTGGGCAATGTTACGGGCAGCGTTGAAGTTGATACTTCAGGAGGCCGCATACTAATCGCCAATGTTTCAGGTGATATCAGTGCCGATACATCCGGTGGCAATATCGAAGTTGGCGAGGGTGGTGGATCTGTTGATCTAGATACTTCGGGCGGCAGTATTCGTGCGGGTTGGGCCGAGGGTCCGCTTTCAGCAGAAACATCCGGTGGCAATATTACCCTGGCTGGTGGTTCCAGCAGGGTAAGTGCTGATACTTCTGGTGGAAATATTACAATTGAAGGTGGTAGCGGCTCTGTTTTGGCAGATACATCTGGTGGAAACATTACGATCCGCAACGTGACGGGCGAAGTAAGTGCTGATACTTCCGGTGGAAGAATTGAGCTGGACCTGTCTTCAGTTACAGATAGTTCGGGAGGTGATGTAAGTCTGGATACAGCAGGTGGCGATATCACTGTACGCTTACCAGCTAATCTTGGCGCAACCATCGATGCTGTGCTGAATACTTCCCGTCGCGGAAGAGGTAGCTACAGAATTTTTACAGACTTCCCTCTCTCCATTCGGGAAGAAGATGATCAGATTATTGGAAGCGGAGACATAAATGGTGGTGGCTATGATATCGAACTGGAAACCACCAATAGCGATATTCACATTATAAGCGTAGCCAATTAGTTCTTACTGGAATTAGTTGCAGACTAAATATCCGGAGTCATTCCCCTGGCTCCGGATTTTTTTTGGGTGTTAGATCCACGTCTCTCTTATCAGTTCTTTCGGAATATTGTCTTTAATCTTTTCGTGGAGTTGAGGGAGTTTCGACCAATGTAGCCCCCCTTTATAGTGATGGGCTGTGTGGTAGCCTAGATTCCCGGTAAAGAGGTTGTACCAGCGGTTGGTGTTATTAAACGAAGCCTGATAGAGATCATCAGTATTTAAGCCAGCATGATGCTCGTAGGTTGCCCAAGCCGTCATGAATAGTCCTGTTATCATCGGGAATACGAAGAGGAGCAGGGCAGCTGCTGGTTTTAATGCTACTAGAACTCCGAGCAGGGCAAAAGTTATTGCTGAGAATATTAGAAAATCTCTCATTTCCTCAGGGTGTTTCTTGCCGACGAGATAGCCACGGTAGTAAGCAGTTATTGTAATTATAAGGCTATATTCCATCTCCCCCATCTTTGTTCCATCGTCGCGTGTCCAGCGACTCTCATCCTTAGTTTGATCCAGATAGTGCTGGTGATGACCTAGGTTGTGATGAAGTACCCAAAGATTTGTAGTAACCCCTGTATGCAAGGCATAAAAGAATTCCATTATCCGATTGAGCACGGTAAATCGAAATGTAGGGGCGTGTTGGTGATGGTGATTCCAAGCGCAGATTTGTGATTTAGGCAAAATCATCAAAAAGAAATAAATGCCGAGTACGTAGTAATTATCTACTGTGAAGAAAAGGTAGAAATCCAGCGCACTCACAATGAGGATACAGAGGATGGGGATTCGGTCGGCGGAATGTTTAAACACTACTAATTAACTTTCTATGTCTTTTGATGGGCGCAGATTAACATAGAAAGTGAAGCCATGGCAGTGACAATTCGTAGCACGATCAGGGTCGTCGGCTAGCTAGCAGTCTTACTCGTAGCGGAGAGCGTCGATTGGGTCGAGATTCGCCGCTTTAGCAGCCGGCAAGATTCCGAATAGCACGCCTACAAAGCCCGAAAACCCTAGGGCTAGACCAACTGACCATAAAGGAATATTGGCTGGAGGGAAGGATGGAATGGAATTGGATATTAAGGTGCCCAAGCCATAGCCTATACCCAGGCCGACTAGTCCGCCCAAAAGGGAAAGCAGTAAGGCCTCGATCAAGAACTGAAGGAGGATATGGTGGCGTTTGGCACCGATTGCTTTACAAATGCCTATTTCGCGGGTTCTCTCGGTAACGGACACCAGCATAATGTTCATGATACCTATGCCACCTACCAAAAGGGAGATGCTTACAATTCCACCAATAACAATGGTTACCATATTGATGATGGTATCGAAGGTCTCCATGAGCTGCTCGGCAGTTTGTATGACAAAATCATCATCTTCGTCGCTTGCGAGATCATGGGCATTTCTTAATAGAGTAGTAAGTTGCTGAGATACGTTCTCCGCATCTGCAGTTTCGGTAAGGCTCAATTGAATCGAAATATCAGCGCGAGTCTGGTTACCTAGAAGACTTCGCATGGTGTTGTAGGGCGTCAGTACCATGTCATCCTGACTCTGGCCCATGATTTCACCCTTCGGTTCCAGCATTCCAACGATCTTGAACCACTCTCCACCAATTTCAACATATTCATTAATAGGGTTATCAGGAAGGTTTAAGTTTTCTCTTACTTTTTCGCCAATTACGGCTACTCGCCTTCGGGTATCGTTGTCACTTTGTGCTAGAAACCGACCTATCGAGATATAGGACTGTGAAACTTCCTGGAAGGCGTAGGTTGTACCCATTATTTGACTAAATGCAGTTTGCGAGCCGTATTTGATTTGTGATGACCTTGTGGCGTATAGCACCGGTGTTATGGAGGCTATTCCCTCACCTCTTTTTTCAATCAATTCCATATCTTCTGGAGTAAGGCGTGCTCTGATACCTTTCATCTGGTCTTCGAAAGGCGTGAAAGATCGGATAGTAAGGCTGTTCGAGCCCAATGTAGCGAAGGTATCTCCAATGAAAGAACTCATTCCCTGAGTAACAGAGACAACGGCGATTACGCTCGCCACGCCGATTACAATTCCCAGTGTAGTCAAAAAGCTGCGCAAACCATGTGCATAGATTGATATCAATGCTGAGCGGGAACTTTCGATTAGAGCAAAAAACATTAGTGGCTCACCTTTGCGGAATGGCTGGTGCTGTCATTGAATACCTTGCCGTCCTTCATCTCTACAATGCGCCGACAATGCTGTGCAATTTCGTCCTCATGGGTCACGACAATTAGAGTGTGTCCTTCGGAATGAAGCTCGTCGAAGAGCTGCATGATTTCAATTGTAGTTTTGGAGTCAAGGTTACCCGTTGGTTCGTCTGCCAGCAAAATTGAAGGATTGGTAACCAAAGCTCTTGCGATTGCGACTCGTTGGCGTTGCCCGCCAGATAGTTGGTTCGGAAGATGATCGGTGCGATCACCCAAACCAACCCTGTTTAGCGCTTCCATCGCCATTTCTTTACGTTTGCTAAGACCAATTCCGCGATACACGAGAGGTTGCATCACATTACCTAAGGCAGTTGCTCTGGGCAGGAGGTTGAAGCTCTGAAAAATAAACCCAATTTCAAGGTTTCGAATTTCGGAAAGTTCATTAGCATCTAAAGCTTCGACATTCTTGCTATTTAAATGATACTCACCGGTAGTTGGTTTATCGAGACAGCCCAAAATATTGAGCATGGTTGATTTTCCGGATCCGGAGGAGCCAATGAACGCAAGGTAATCGTTCTTCTCAACAGCTATATCGATTCCGTCGAGTGCCTTTACGACCTGGTCGCCCATTTCGTAGTATTTTGTAATTCCGCTGAGTTCAATAAGAGCCATATGTAGTTAACCGGGAGGAGTTCTGATCTACCTCCGCTTCGTCCTATTGGAGTTCGATGACCGTAGTATCGATTCGGTCGCCTTCCAGCAAGTGTCTCAATTCCTGATCGGGGCCGACTATTATCTCGATGTTATCGTCGATATTACTTACCAGTTCCTGATATTCGTCATCAGAGATGCCTACTTCAATTTTGGTTTTTCTGGCAATTCCACCATCGTTAACGAAGATAAAGTATTCGCTGCGCAGCTCGGCGCGATCTTCCTCGAAGATAATGGCCTGAATTGGGACAGCGGCTACTTCCTGATCCTGGCGAGTAAAAATTTCAGCTCTGGAGGACATTCCGGGCCTGAGGACAACATCACCGGCGTCGGTAATATCTATCTTCACTGTAAAGCTGAGACCCTGACGGCCTGGAGCTATTTTTGCCGTATTTGCGATATATCTGACGACGCCCTGCATCGGCTGATCCGGATAAGCTATGGCTACTATTTCAACCCGCTGTCCTATTTCGACGGTTGCCACATCAGCTTCATCAACCAGCACTTCAGTGTAAATACTTTCCGGGTTCGCAATGGTCATCAAAGACGATCCCGGAATATTAGTTGCGCTGGCGATTGCAGTCTCTCCAACTTTAATATCAAGGCTGGTAATTAGACCATCGATGGGCGATAGAATTTTTGTTTTGCTCAACTGATCATTTACTTGATCCAGCTGGGCATTCGCCTGAGTAAATCTCTCTTCTGAAGATTTAAGGTCGATTATGGCAAGATCTAATTGGTTTCTGACGTTATCGAACTCATCATCGCCAATCATGTTTCTCTCGTGCAGGCTCTGGCTTCGCGCAAATTGTCTGCGCAGATTCTCAATGCGCACCTGTTGCCTTTCGATATCTATAGAATTGATTCGTACAGCGGCTTCGGATTGTTCAAGACCAGCAATGAAGTTCTTGTCATCTACTTGCAGTAATAATTGGCCTATGGAAACTCGGTCTCCCTCCTCTACATACAATTCGGAAACCTTACCAATAACCTCCGAACTTAACATTACTTCCTCTTCGTGGGTGAGAAAACCGGAAGCAAGAATTGAAGGACTGATTATTCGATTTGATAGGTTGCTTACATTGACTTCCTTGGAGTCAGTGCCGAAAACTGTTCGATTTATAAAAGGAAGAGCAATCACAGTGCCTGCGATCAACACGACTAATATGAGCTTTTTGATATTCATTGCTGAGTAAATATTCCAGTGAAGTATAAGTAATAGATAGCTTTTTCGGCTATTCGAGACAGGTCTGGGAAGCCCCTCATTTCAGAAGCGCGAAATTAGCACAATTGACACTAAGTAACTGCGAAATACGCCAGAATGCCGAAAATAAGCAGATAGGGCGCCAAAACGATAGCCAAAGTCTTGCTTATGCTGGCTCCTAGCCAATGCTTATAGGCCATAACCACCAATGTGATACTCCATATCATAGTCAGATCTAGAGAGTTCATAACCGTGGTTAGACTACCGATATCTGACTGCATCCCGAGATTTGCCAGCGTTAGCGGATTTAGGTCATAGGCGCTCAACTGACCATTGGGTGAGAGAGCAATATTCACTGCCATTCCAATTACAGACAACAGAGAGGGTAGACCAGCCCATAATACCAACGAGAACCAGTGTCGGAATTTGTATCTGTCTCCAGCCAAGGCTGAGGCCATGCTCAAATATCCAGATTGAAGTAGATAAATTACTAATACCCCGACAGCACCTCCAAAAACTCCAAACATCTTGAATGTGGATTGGGACATTGACTGCATGGCTTCCCGTCCAGCCTCTAATTGCTCTTCGTTAAGATTAGCTCCGGACAGAGAGTCATCGATGTACCAGTCAAAATCCACTATGGAGAAATACCAGAACATCACAATCATGGTGCTAATCGTGATGAGTGCAAGTGGGAATAACTTGGTGGGGCGCTGATTTAGCTCATCAAATGCCTCAGTAGGAGAGGTCAGGATATTGATCGCAGTTGTGAAATAACCAGCTGGTTCGGTTTTCAGGGATTGCAAAGCATCAGAATCAGTCATGTCATATCCCCTTATTGTTTTCGCAATACTTTTTCTTAGTAAATAGATATATAGGGATGAATATCGTGTATTACAAGGAGATCTGGATTATTCAACCCCACGTTCTAGAGCCCTGACATACGCCGGTCTGGATAGGTTTCTGCCTAGGTAGGCTTCGAGAGAGGGGTAGTCATCCAATTGTCCCAGTCTTTTCGCCAGTGAAATTACATAGGTGATTCCAAAATCTGCTGCCGAAAACCGCCCTCCCAATATGAATTCCCTGTCATCGAGTTTTTCGGCAATGTGTTGAAAGTGCAGCTTGATCTCATTGGAACTGAATTTTTCCAGAGCTTCATGAGCTTGTCCCGAGCGCATCTGCAACATTTTGATTAGTAGCGGGGCGAAAACTGAACCCTCCGGGTAATGCAGCCACTGTGTAAACTCTCCCCAAGCAACAAGGTCGGAGCGAGCAGGCGAGAATTGGTTTTCAGTGTCGAATTTTTCCAATAGGTAGCTTGTGATAGCTCCAGATTCGGAAAGCACCAAGCCGCCATCTTCAATAACAGGAGACTTGCCAAGAGGGTGAGCTAGTCGTAGGTCATCTGGCGCGCGAAATGTCTCTGGGTGTCGATGATAGACTTTGAGCTCGTAGTCGATAGCCAGTTCTTCTAGCTGCCAAACCGTGAAAATAGAACGGCCAATTCGAAGATGATGTAATAAAATCATGCCAACTCCTTTTGTGATGATGCATATAGTCGCATGTTGATTCGCCATCGGCTACAGTTAGCTCGCGCTCAATTAAATTAGAAATCTCTCTAAAACCTATGTTGTCACCTCAGTCCATTAGTTACAGATATCTGCTGAAAAAGTCTTGGCCGATCATGTTGGCTAATGCGTCGGTTCCTTTGTTGGGTCTGGTGGATACGGCTGTTATCGGTAATTTGGGCGAGACTACGGATCTTGGTGCTATTGCGCTGGGTGCCCTGATTTTTACCTTTGTCTACTGGAGTTTCGGTTTTCTTCGAATGGGCGCAACGGGTTTTACTGCCCAGGCCAACGGGGCAGGTGATGAGGCTGAAGTGAGAGCCGTGCTTGGTCGCTTTGTCATCATGGCGGTGATTCTTGGCCTGATGATCATTGCTCTACAATTACCGATACGCTCGCTTGCGTTTTCCTTGCTCGAGGGTGGAGTAACAGTGGAAAGCCTGGCGATGGAATACTTCGATATTCGAATCTGGGGGGCTCCGGCGACTCTTCTTACATTTTCTCTTATGGGTTTGTTGGTCGGTTTGGGGAACAGCAAACAGCTTCTCATTGTTCAACTGTTCCTGAATGGATTGAATATAAGTCTCGATATCTACTTTGCGGGAATACTGAATCTTGGTGTGGCGGGTATTGCTCTTGGCACCGTGATTGCAGAATGGATAACAGTTTGTTTTGCTTTTCTTCTTATAGTGATGGAATTGAAAAAAAGGAAAACTCCAGAGGAGGCCTTTTGGTCGAGGAGCGGGATACTCGATCGCCAGAAATTACTGCGAACAGTTTCTGCCAATGCAGATATTATGATTCGCACTTTGTTATTGGTTTTTTCTTTTGCATTCTTCACCAATCAAAGTGCTCGCTTCGGTGATGTGGTCTTAGCTGCCAATCATATTTTGCTTCAGTTCGTTACCTTCGCTGCATTCTTCCTAGATGCCTATGCTTTTGTTGTGGAAGCGCTAGTTGGTTCGGCTATCGGCGCCAAGAGGCAAGATCTGTTTGATGTGGCTGTGAAGAAGTCTACGATTCTTGCCGCTATTACCGCGCTTTTTCTGGCCGCAGCGGTGTGGATTCTGGGAGGTATGCTGATAAACCTGCTTACAGATCTTGAAGATGTTCGAGGCAGAGCTAGTGGGATGTTATATCTTGCTGCGATTTATATCTTTTTCTCATTCGCGGCGTTTCAGCTTGATGGAATATTTATTGGGGCTTCATCTACTAAACAGATGCGCAATGCGGCTGTGCTGTCCCTGAGTGTCTATCTGATTGCCTGGTGGCTTCTAATTGATCGCTTTGGTGTTACCGGGCTCTGGTGGGCAATGATAATCTATGTTGCTGCTCGAGCTGATGCCCTGCTGATCTACTACCCAAAGCTGAGGGCTTCCGTTGGCATTGAGAGCTAATTACTAATGGATGGCTTCATCCGCTTCTGGAATGACATAGGCATCAAGTTCCATTTTTTGTAGTCGATTTCCATACAACTCAACTCTGCCCTTATATCGGGTTTCTCCTGTTGAGCTAAATTCAAATACATAGCGGCGCCTGAGTACAAGCGAGCCGCGCTCATCCCGCATCGGCCATACACCTTTTAATACTGTAGCCTGATCCAGGAGTTGGAGATTTTGTGATTTGCAGTGACGATAGATATGCGCCATGGCAATGGCTTTTACTTGATCACTCTGCCACCAGAAGCTAACTACTGCGGCTGCAATCATTCCCCAAAAAAGTATAGATAGTGACAAAGTATGGAAATCTTATTTTATCGAGATCAGGAATGGCAAAATTATCAATAATATGGAGCGGAATAACCGACCCTTAATAATCCAAGGAGTTGTTTAGTATAAAACCAGCATATGAGAAGGAATGCAATTATGCCTTCTTCTCAGAAGGAAGTTAGCAGATATTGCCTGAAGTGTAGGCGACTCTTAACAAGCTCAGCTCCGGCTTCAGACTTTGGACTCTGCCCGGGCCAGGTAGCGCTTGATTTGAGGTTCCAGAATTTCTAGAGCAGTTTTATTACATGGAGGAAGTTCGGCATCGCTTTCTTTCAGAGGCGTAACTCTATCTCCCCACTTAATCAGGCCTGCGCCCCAGGTAAGCCCGGCACCGAATGAGGCAGTAAGGATATAATCCCCTGATTTCACTCGGCCTTCTTCAACTGCTTCAGTTAGGGCTACTGGAATGGTTCCAGCTGAGGTGTTGCCATATTTATGCACGTTAACAAACACTTTTTCTGCAGGAATACCAACTCGCTTGGCTAGAGAGTCTAATATGCGTTTATTTGCTTGATGAGGAACAACCAAGTTGACTTCATCCAAAGACACTCCTGTTTCTTCGAGAACATCGGCACAGGCCTGCGCCATGCTTTTTACGGCGCGCTTAAATACTTCCTGTCCTTCGAAATTCCAGTCTATATAACGAAAGTCATCGTCAAGACGGCTATAAGCTGAGCCTAAATTTGTAATTTGGATGGCGTATTTGGCGTCAGCTTCACAACCGATTTTCGCGGCTAACAATCCAGTTCTTTCCTCGCTGGGTTCGAGTACCGCTGCGCCACAGGCATCACCAAAGAGAACCGCTACGTCTCTTTGAGCCCAATTCATATAATGGGATATAAATTCACCACCGATAACTAACACTTTATTGTGGGCGCCAGTTCGAATCAGATTTGTACCAATGTGCAAGCCGTATAAAAACCCTGTGCATGCTGAGTTGATATCGATAGCAGCCGCATTTCTGGCGCCGAGTTCATCGGCTACGAGAGAGGCGGTGTTAGGGCACAGGCTGTCATTTGTGAGGCTTCCGAGGAGTATGAGGTCGAGCTCCATAGGGTCCATGTCGGCGGCAGCTAATGCGTGCCTTGCAGCGACCACTGCCATGTCGGAAAAATTGCAGTGGCAGATACGGCGTTCTTTGATTCCGGTGCGAGAGGCAATCCACTCATCGGAAGTGTCCATAAAAGTAGCGAGGTCATCGTTACTCAAAATTGCCGGTGGTACACACTTTCCCCAGCCACTAATTAGGGCATGCCGCATTCATTATCTCCAAACGCTTGAATTCACTGCTTGATACAGGAGCTACCTGAGCAGTTTTTAATTGCTTTCTTGTTATATTGACCGGTAATACCTATTCTTTACTCAATCCGGTCTCTTTTTATTTTCCCATATCCGGTTTCTCAGTTTGTCCAACTGAAAAGTACTGAGAAGCATACTGTATTTTGCTATAGCAGGATAGGGAGAGGAGCGCGGAGTGTATTGCTTACAGGGTGTCTTACATAGTGGAAAATCAGCTCATGTTTTGGAAGTTGGGATTTTTTTTGCCTATCCTCATTTTTTGTGGGAATCCTTCGTTTGCGGCTGAATTTGATCATAGACCTTGGGATCAACTTCTTCAGAGTCATGTACAAATGTTAGACGAGGGACGGGCATCCCGCGTTGACTACCGCGGAATGATGGAGAATCAACCAGCGATAGATAGTTATTTGCAGACTATTGCTGACATAGAGCAGAACACATTTGATGGCTGGACTAATTCTGAGCAATTGGCGTTTTTGATAAATACCTACAACGCAGCAACTGTTTCCCTGATCCTGACGGAATATCCGAATCTGGATTCCATCAAAGACATTGGACTTATTTTCACTTCCCCTTGGAAGAGAGAATTCATTTCATTGTTTGGCAGGACCCTTAGTCTCGATGAAATTGAGCATGAACTAATTCGTGGTAGTGGGAAATATAGCGAGCCTAGAATTCACTTTGCAGTTAACTGTGCTGCCATCGGTTGTCCTGCTTTGAGTAACAGGGCTTATTTCGGCGATAAATTAGAGCAACAACTGGAGGAAGCCACTAGATTGTTTCTGTCTGATAGATCAAGGAATTATTTTTCCAATAACCGACTCTATGTATCAAGCATTTTTAAATGGTATCGGGAAGACTTCGAGAAGGGGTGGTTGAGTTCAATTTCCTTGGAAGAGTTTCTCGGGCGCTACTACGATGAACTTGGTATGGATAATGTTAGCGCCGCTGATCTCGCGAGTAATCGAATTCGTATTCGTTTTCTGCGATACGACTGGAATCTAAATTCTGGAGACTGAGCCGGTATTTAGGCAGGTTGGTTTTTGAAACAGGGGCTGTGCTAGACTCGACGGTGGAAGAGTATCATCCCCGGTGGGGTGCCCGGACTTCAAACCCGGTGAAGTTTGTTAATGACAGGCTTGGTGGGTTCGACTCCTGCCTCTTCCGCCATATTTTCAACAAGACTAATAAATACAATTAGTTATCTCTGTTTTACACCGACTGATAGTGCCAGAAATCCACGTTTTGCTACATTCGGTGATCCATTTTGAACACAGCTCCCTACTTAATTTGTCGTGATGGCATATACTATTTCAGAAAGGTTTGTCCTAAAGCTTTGCAGCCACTTTTAGGCCGTAAAGAAATCACTAAGTCATTACGAACAGCTTCAAAACACCTCGCCAAGAGGTTGGCAATTACAATGGCAACAGACATAGAAAAGCTTTTCGCTGAAATTACCAACGGTCTGGGTTTGTTGAAACCGCAACAAGTTGAAATCGTTGCAGCCCACTTTTATAGACAGCAAGTGGAAGCCTTAACTAAAGAAGCTCTGGAAGATTTTAAAGACCGAAGTGATGCTGAGGAAGAATGGGAAGCTTTCCATGCAAGGACGTTTAGGCAAGAGGTAAAAAGTAATCTCAAGAAAAGCAGTTATGAATCGGTTGAGCCGGAAGTAGATCACTTGATTGAAATCAATGGCTTGATCCTTGAAAAGCAATCCGCTGTTTATAATCAATTGTGCAGGGCAGTGCTTATTGGTTTGGACAAAGTTTATGAGACTTCTGAAAAAATAATTCAAGGGGATTTTGAAAATCCTGAATTTAACTTTTCATCCTCCGAAGTTCCTGGTGTTCAAAGTGAAAGCGAATCAGTAACTCTGAAGATTGCTGTTGAAAAGTACCTTGCTGAAAACAAACGTGATTGGGCTGACAAACATTATCTGAGCCAAAAGGCTAAGCTGGATCACTTTATCGCTTTTATGGGTGAAGGCGAATTAGCGAAAGGTGAAAACATTGAACTCGGTCAAGTTACAACCCACGATGTCAGACGTTATAAAGAACTGTTGCAAGGAACACCCTCCAATGCGTTAAAAAAGTATCCCGATCTCAGTGTCATAGAAGTAGTGGAAGCAGCCAGACAAGCAGGTGACCCGCTATTAGGGACAACCTCCATCAATAATTATATTCAATGTGTGAGTACACTTTACTCTTGGGCTGCTGCAGAGCTGGACTATCAGGGGAAAAATCATTTTAAAGGCAGAGCCAAACGCATTAGTGGTAAGAGCAGAAGAGATGAAAGACATCCTTTCAGTAAAGAGCAGTTAGCGACATTTTTTTCTTCACCTCTGTATACAGGCTGTCAAAGTTTGAGTCGTTGCCATAAATCAGGGGACAAGCTCTTTAAGGATTCTGCTAAATACTGGGTTCCTTTAATTGGGTTTTACACGGGTATGCGTCTTCAGGAAATTCTTCAGCTGTATGTGGCGGATATTTATCAGTCTGATGGGCATTGGGTGTTGGATTTGAATGAGGCTCATGAAGATAAAAAGTTAAAAACAGATCAATCAAAGCGCGTTATACCGATTCATAATGATTTAGTGAATATTGGTTTAGTAGTGTTTAAAGAACGTCAGGAAGAGAAGGGGGCTGAACGTTTGTTTCCTGACGTAGTGCTTTCTGGTGACGGCACTTATTCCAGCACCTTCTCAAAATGGTTTAGTCGGTATCTAGATAACGTAGGTATTAAAACCAACAAGACCAGTTTTCATTCGTTTCGCCACAACATGAAAGATTTTTTCCGTGCAGCAGGGATTTCTGATGAATTGTCTGAACATTATTTGGGGCGTTTAACTGGGAGAACGGGGGAAGCTTACGGCAGTGGACATGCTGTGGAGAATGTTGCGAAGGCGTTAGCTAAAATAAAATTAAATGATTATCACACTATCCATGACCGGTAACCTGCGTTTTGTCATCTCGGTCTGCTTCTATAATGACCTCTAACATAGGTGCCATCCCTTCGGTAATAGCCACCGACTCTCACGGTCTTTGGCCTTCCTGTGTTAACGCTAATATCGCCGTAGCAGGAGCCATTTTCAGCACAAGCTCTGCTATAGCTAGAGGAGGGCTGCGTAGTTTGTAAGCTAGAATTGGTGGAAGATTGCTGAGCTGTAGATTGGGAACTCGTAAAAGTTTTTGTAGAAGCCGCTATTGATCCAGTAAGCGGCGTATCGCTTCCCTGATTGGCGATGCTTGATGCTACTGCTTTGGAAACGCATTTATTTTGTGAGCGAACAAAACCGGTTTTACAGTACCACTCACTGCCGTACGCAAAGGCGTTTTCAGGAACTTGAATGGCAACACAAGCATTGTTTGCTTTCTTAAAACCGTCATCGCAATACCAAGCGCCGTTATCCCCAAGCCATGCATTTTCAGGCAAGGTGTTTGTTGTGTCAGCGGCGTTGCTGCTTATCTGAAGAAGGAGAAAAGCGACAGTTGAAATGGCTAATTTTAAGCTCGTTTTCATCTAGAAAGCCCTCGTGTTGTTGAGACGACTATATTCTCTAGTAGCGATTTGGTCAATTTCTCCATAAGTGTGGACTGTGCAACTGCCTCGCCTTGTTGTCGGTCCAACCCCCTCTAGATCAACAGTTTCTTGTGTTTCCCATTCCAAAGTGGTGCGATTAACATGAACTTTATTAATGCCGCGTTCTCGGCCGAGCCAATAGGTCTTATCGCGACTGTCGGTTCGGGGCATCAGTATTAATTCTTCTATCCTGACCTCAGTGTACCTAAAGGATTGCCAAGTTCCTTGTGATAAAGAGAAGTATTGGCTGGTTTCGTTGGTGAGGTTAGCTTTAAAAATCATAGGAGTCTCGCCGGGCGCAACACACAGCAGCCCAATCTGGGTGGCTTGCGCGTGAGAGAGATTGCTCACCAAAAACATGC